>CAVZEA010000005.1:0-392105 GCA_963774225.1 uncultured Thermoleophilia bacterium | reverse complement strand
TGCGCGTGAACGACCAAGACTCTCACGGTGCACCTCTGTCGTCCGTGACCACGGGTGACCAAGAACATCCTGACGCCGGAACGGCAGCATGGCATGCCTCGCTGCATCACACGAGGCACGACGGCCTGAGCGAGGACGCGCGCAGACACCGGGGATGCGCCGTTATGGCGATCTCCGGGAAACGCCAGCGGTTCGCGAAGATCTGGATGGGGAAGACCGTCGTCGGCCCTGGTCTCGTGTCGGCCAGACCACCGCCATGAGGAGGGCAGGAAACCGGCGTCTACGTCTCTCGGGCGCCCCGCTTTCGTCTTCCTCGAGAACAGCGAAGAACGAAGATCAAGGAACCCGCCGGTGCCCGGGCGGACTATGTTTATGTGCACCATTCGTTCCGCACCGCGAGAATCCCGTCGCGCGACGAAGACGCATATTCGTCCTAATTGCCGCAGGACCACGCAGAGGCATCGTCGTGAATCTCTCAAGGCCTCCACGAGCGCGTGCCGGAGACTGACGAGCTCATCGCTGAGTTCCCACCCCAGCAACGATCAGGACCACCTCCGCACCTGCTGGAATGCGCGACATGGCACAGCGGCTCGACTGGGCTCGACACGTTCGGCGACGTCACGGTCGATGCGACGGGCCGGCGCCTGACGGACGCCGAGGTGATCCGCAACGTCGTCGAGCAGGCAAGACTCGCCGACCGCCTGGGCATCGATGCGATCGGCCTCGGAGAGCACGCCCGCGACGACTTCGCGATCACTGCACCGGAGGTCGTGCTCGCGGCGGTCGCTGCGCGCGCGCAGAGGATCAAGCTCGGCACGCGGTCACGGTGCTCGGCTCGACGATCCGATCCGGGTCTACGAGCGCTTCGCGACGCTCGATGCGCCTCTCCAACGGTCGCGCGGAATGACGCTCGGCCGCCGGGTCCTTCACCGAGTCGTTCCGCTCTTCGGCTACAACCTCGCCGACTACGAGCGACTGTTCGGAGAAGCTGGCCCTGTTCCGCGGCAAGCTGGACGGACAGCCGTTCTCATGGAGGCCGTTCATGCACCCGCTCGAGAACGCAGACATCTTCCGAACCGCCTCGGCTCGCTCCGGTCTGGATCGGTTCGAGGCTCACCGGAGTCGGTGACCCGGCGCGGCGCGCTACCGGTTCGGATTGATGCTCGCGATCGTCGCAGAGACCGACGCTTTGCACATATGCCCAAGCTCTACCGGCGTTCGCTTTCCGAGCTCGGCGCAGCACCGTTCCGATCAGCATGCACTCGCCGGGCTTCGTCGCGGACACCGACGATGAGGCGGTCGAGCTGCTCTTCCCGTACTTCAAGGCACAGCGGGACCGCATCGGCGCCGAACGTGGGTGGCCGCCGACGACGCGCAGTACGACGCCGAGGTCGAGTCAGGCGCCGTCTTCGCTGGTTCGGCCGAAACCATCGCCGCAAAGATGGCGCCGCCGCAGCCGCGCCCTTCAGCTCGATCGTTTCGACCTCAGTACTGGAACGGCGCACTGCCGCACGAACGCCTGATCGTGGATGGACTGCACACGGAAGTGATCCCTCGTGTTCGAGCATTGCTCCATGGACGCTCGGGACAACGCTACGAAGTAGACCTGAGCGAGCCAGCCGTCCACCGCAGCGGCGACCTTCACGCCAATCCAAACGGTTGATCTGGAAGTACAGTAGGCCCGGGAACTCCAGGTAGTCGGTCTTCGCAGTCAGTGCTCGTACCTCTTGTATTGCGCGTGCCTCGGCGTGCCTCCCGGGCTCAGGCTGTAGCTACAGACCAACGCCGGGCCGGCGTTTGCATCGAGAGACGGATCGGGGCGCTGATCGAGAGCAACGGAACCCTCGGTCGGAAGTGGACGTCCAGGCATCAGCGCTCCGAGGAGCTCTGACTCCACCGGCATGACCGCGCGAGCCCGACACGACCAGTGCGTATCCACCGCTCTCGATTTCGGCGACGATCTCTTCGCGATCTGTCCGCTTCGCTCGACCTTGCGGACAGTCGACCCTGCCGGAGCCGTTGCTGTGGCCTCCTCAGCCGTCCGATGCTGCCCGAGCTCCGCGCTCAGCTGAATCAGACACTCACGCCTCCAAACGCGACGAGCGGCGCGACCGAAGGGGCAACGGTGGACACCGTCACGCGGCCGCTCTCTGTCTGCGCCAACGCGAACGCCTGCTGCACTCCCAGCGCTGCTCGACGGTGAGCAGTACATCAACGAGATCTTGTGAACATGACCTCCGCCTCCTTCTTCTGGGCCTTTCTCGGCGGATAATTCCTGACTTCTTTCAACGCTGAACGCTCGCTTCGATTCCGCAGGCGCGCAGCCCGCGCACGCGCGGCTACCCTCCCGACCCGTGCCGACGACCCATTCAGCCCGCCGTGAGGATCTGCGTAACGTCGCGATCGTGGCGCACGTCGACCACGGCGAGACGACGCTCGTCGACGCGATGCTCTGGCAGATCGGCTTCGTTCGCGAGAACCAGGACGTCGGTGAACGCATCATGGACTCCACGGATCAAGCACAAGGGCATGAGCGATTCTCGCCGACACCGCGCGCCTCGGCGCCACCAAGATCAACATCATCGACGCCCGGCCACGCCGACTTCGGCGCGGCGAAGTGGAAGCGCGCTGACCATGGTCGACGGCGTGCTGCTGTTCGTCGACGCCTCCGAGGAACCACTGCCGCAGACACGGTTGCGTGCTGCGCAAGGCGCTCGAGCAGCGCTGCCCGTCGTCCTCGTCGTCGACAAGGTCGATCGTCCCGACGCGCGCATCGAAGAAGTCGTCGACGAGGTCTGCGACTGTTCGACCTCGACGCGCGCGAGTACCAGATGAGTTCCCGATCGTGTACGCGACGCGCGCGCCGGGCACCGCCACCTCCAGCCGGATGCACTTCGGCGACCTCGGCCTCGACACGCTGCTCGCCGCCATCCCGCCGCCGAGGATTACGACCCGAACCACCCACTGCAGGCGCTGGTCACGAACGCCGTGACCCTCGTCGGACGGCTCGCGCTGCTGCGCGTCCGACACGGCACGCTGCGCAAGGGTGAACGGATCGCCTGGTGTCGCGCCGACGGCACGACCAGTACGCCCGCGTGACCAAGCTACCTGTACTTCACCGAGGCACTGGAGCGGAACTGCACTCGAGGCGGGGCCCGGCGAGATCGTCGCGCTGGCAGGGCTGCCGACGTGACGATCAGGGAGACGATCACCGATCCGGACGCCCTCGCCGCTACCGGTGACGTCGACGAGCCGACCTGTCGGTCACGATCGGCATCGACGCCAGCGTGCTCGCCACACCGAGGACAAGCTGACGGCGAGCCAGATCAAGACCGGCTCGACCGAAGCTGTCGGCAACGTCTCGCTGCGCGTTCTCGACGTCGCCGGACGCCTCGGAGGTTCAGCGCCGCGGCTGCCAGCTCGCGGTACTCGTCGAGCTGATGCGTCGCGAAGGCTTCGAGCTGCGACCGTCGGCAACCAGGAGGTGCTACGACTCGCGGCTCGACGGCACGCGCTGCGAGCCGACGTCGCGATCGACGTGCCCGAGGAGTACGTAGGCGTGCGTCGCGCAGCTCCTCGCTCTCGCGAGGGCGGCTCCAGCAGATGGTCAACCACGGCACCGGTTGGGCGCCGCATTCGAGTACCTCGCGCCCGCGCGAGGACTGATCGGCTTCCGCACCGAGTTCCTCGCCGAACGCCGCCACCGGCATCCTCCATCACGTCTTCGACGGCTGGGAGCCGTGATACGGCGAGCTGCGCACGCGGCCGACGGGCAGCCTCGTGGCCGACCGCCGGGGCCAGGCAACCGACTACGCCGATCCAGGCCCTTCAGGAACGCGGACGCTCTTCGTCGAGCCGGGAGCGATCTCTACGAAGGGATCGTACGTCGGGAAAACTATCACGCTCCGACGACCTCGACGTCAACGCGTCGAAGCCGACTGACGAACGTGCGCGCTGCGTCTGCCGAGGTCTACGTGCGCCTGATCCCCGCGCATCCTCTCGCTCGAGCAGGCGCTCGAGTTCATCCGCGAGGACGAAGCGGTCGAAGTCACGCCGCGCTCGATCAGGCTGCGCAAGGTCGAACTGTCGGCGTCGAAGCCAGACGACCGCGTCGCGCGCGAACGCGACCGGTCGCGGCTCGGAACACACCTAACGCCAGGAGAGCTCCCCAACCGCCTCGAGCTGCACGCAACGTTGCAACGTCACGCCGCAGCCGGTCAACGCGAGCCCGCCGACGCCGCAAGCTCCCGAGAAGCGGAGCTCCGGCGCGCGTGCGAAGCAGCGCGATGGTCTTCCTGCTCGAGCAGCTCGTCGCCGTCTCCGGTCGGCCATGAATCGCTCCGGCGCCGGCAGAGCCGCCACCTTCGCTCCTGTGATCCTCCGTCGAGCCTACGGCTCATGCCGCCTCCTCGAAGGACGGCGTCCAGCTCTCGCGCTCCTCGCGCCGACGCGGTTCGAGCAGCGTGTAGGCCGCGACCGCGGAGGCGATGGCGAACGCCGCGAGCACGTAGAACGCGACCTGGAAGCCGTGCGTCAGGGCATTCCGGGCCGAACGCCGTCGCACCAACGTGCGACGAGACGTAGTGGCTCGTCGCCGTGGTGGCCACCGTGGTCGCCACCGCGACGCCGATCGCACCGCCGATCTGCTGCCCGGTGTTGAAGAGGCCGGACGCGACTCCTGCGTCACTCTCCCACGCCCTCGAGCGCACCGATGGACATCGGCACGAACACGAACGCGAGGCTGATGCCGCCGACGAGCAGTGCCGGGAACAGATCCCAGAAAGTCTCATAAACCCATGCACCGGCACCCGCGTGTACGCGACGAGCGACAGCGCCGAGAACGCGAGACCAATCGGCATGACTGCTCTGATCCCGACGCGCGTGACGAGTGCCTGTGCGAAGCCGGAGAACACAACGACGGAGAGCGCGAACGCCAGATACGCGGCACCGGTCTGCATCGCCGAGTAGTGCAGGACCTGCTGCATGTAGAGCGTCAACAGGAAGAACTGCGAGAACAGCGAGGCGCTCGTCAGAAGCGACGCGAGGTTCGAGCCTGCGAGTGTCCGCAGCCGGAAGATCCGCAGCGGTAGCAACGGAGCCGGCGACCGCAACTCGATGCCGATGAACCCGGCGAGGAGCACGCCGGATGCGGCAAGCGACACGATCGTGCGCGTCGAGCTCCAGCCGTGCTGGCTTGCGTACGTGAGCGCGTAGACGAGCAGCATCAGGCCGGAAGTGATCGAGAACGCACCTGCTGCGTCGAAGTGCCGGTGGGCCAGGCCACCGCGGCTCTCACGGAGAAGCCAAGGCGTCGCAAGCAACACGAGCGCACCCACGGGGACGTTGATGAAGAAGATCCACGACCAGCCGAGCGAGCCTACGAGCACGCCGCCGAGCAGCACGCCCGCGGCTGCGCCTGAGCCCGAGACCGCGCCCCACACACCGAGCGCAAGGTTTCGCTCACGGCCTTCCCGGAACGTCGTCATCAGGATGGACAGCGCCGCCGGTGCGAGCATCGCCGCGCCGAGACCCTGCAGCGCACGGAAGCCGATCAGCGACGCAGACGACCACGCGACGCCGTCGAGGACGAGCTCGCAGTGAAGAGGACGAGGCCGGCGACGAAGACACGGCGTCGGCCCAGCAGGTCGGCCGCTCGGCCGCCCAGCAGAAGCACACCGCCGAAGAGGATCGCGTAGGCCGTGATCACCCACTGCAGGCTCTCCTGGCTGAAGTGCAGGTCGGTCTTGATGGTGGGAAGCGCCACGTTCACGATCGCGACGTCCAGGACAACCATGAACTGGGTCGCAACGAGGACGGCCAGCGCCCACCAGCGCTTTCTGTCTGTTCCGGCCGACTCCCGAGCCGGCCCAACGATTGATACGGCCATTCGCTGTCTCCTTAGATCATTGACTGGTTCAACGGTATATCACAACCACCGTTGGTCGCGCTACACTTCTCTCGAAATGGTGAACCCAGTCCTTCCGCTGCCCCAGGCCGTGACCCAATGCGTGCCGCGTGAGCTGCTGGAGAGCCCGCTCTTCCTGCTCGGCCGGCTCGGCTATGAGGTGAAGACCGAGGTGATGGAGGCGTTCGAGACGGCAGGCTTCAGCGCCTATTGCTACAGCGTGCTCGCTGTGCTCGACGAAGGCGATCGCGAGACGCAGGGGACGATCGCCGACACCCTGAAGATCGACCGCGGGCAGCTCGTCGGAGTGCTGGACGAGCTCGAGGAGCACAACTTCATAGAGCGGAAGCGGGACCCGAACGACCGCCGCCGCCATCTCGTCAGCCTCACGCGCGAGGGAAAGCACCAGTTGACGGCGTACCGCCGGCTCGCCCGGACGCTCGAAGACGACATCCTCACCCCGCTCGGGGAAGCCGAGCGCGCCCAGCTACGCGATCTTCTCCAGCGCGTCGCGGGTGCGCGCGACGCACGCTACGTCCCGCGCGACTGAGCTTCAGCGACTCAGGCTCGCGCGACCGGCGTCGCAAGCTGCGACTCGACGAGTGCAACAGCGAGATCGACAGCGTCGGCAAGCCGCTGCTCGTCGACGAGCGCTGTCGTGTCCTCGGGCAGGTGATACTCGGCGTACGGGAAATGCAGGATGCTCATGGCCGGGACGCCCGCTTCGGCGAACGGCAGATGATCCGTGCCGGCCGCCTCGCCGATCTCGGTGACGACCTCGTAGCGCGAATGCAGCTCGAGACGCTCGACCTCGACGCGCGCTCGTTCGAGCAGCTCGGCGGGCGCGCAGAGCAGCTCCAGCTTCTCGCCGCGGCCGATGCAGTCCATGTTGACCATCCCGACGACGTCCCCGAGCGTTCCGCGTTCCCGCGCGTCGATGACGTACTGGCGCGACCCGATCAGTCCCACCTCCTCGGCGGCGAACGCGACGAGCTCCACGCAGCGAGGAAGCTCGCGGTCAGCGAGGCGCTCGGCAACGCGCCAGAGCCCCTCGACACCCGTTGCGTTATCGACGGCGCCGGGACCGTGCCAGACCGAGTCGTAGTGCGCACCGACGACGACCTTTTCCGAAGACGCGCCTTCGATGCGCGCAACCACGTTGCGCTCGGTGATGCCCCCGACCCACGCGCCGCGGACGACGAGGCGAGCGTGCATCCCCTCGCGCAGCCGGGCGTTGTCGTCGCGAGAAAGAAACGCTGTCGGACGGGTCGCGATGTGACCGCCGGTCGACGGACCGGCGGTGAACGGGATCGGGCCCCTGCCGAAGATCGAAAGAGCGAGGCGTCCGTCGCCGACCGCCCAGCGTCCGTCTGCGAGCCGCTCGACGGGCCCTTCACAGGTGCCCGGATGCGCATACATGCACGGGCCCACCGTCCAGCGTTCTCCGTCGACCCACAGCTCCGGTTCCTCGGGATCGAAGCGGAGGAACGGAAACTCCTGAAATCGCGGCTCGAGCCCCAGCTCACGGAATGCCTCGGCGACCGCGATCGCCGCGCGGGCCGCGCCGTCCGTACCGCACCGCCGCACGCCGATCTCGTCGGCGAGCGTCGCGAGGAGCTGTCCGCGCACGCGCCTGACCCTAGAGGATCCCCTCCCAGCCCAGCTACCCCTTGATCGCGCCGCCGATGCCGGTGCCGCGCAGGAACGAGCGCTGGAAGAACAAGAATCCCGCGATCGGGATGAGACAGGCGATGAACATCGCCGCGAGGAAGACGCCGAGCGACGTCTGGGACTCGATCGACGGGAGCCGCACCGACAGCGGCTGTTTGTTCGGGTCGGTGAGCACGAGGTACGGCCAGAGGAAGTCCTTCCACGACGCCAGGACTGCGAAGACCGAGACGACGCCGAGGATCGGCTTCGACATCGGCAGCACGATCCGCCAGAACAGCATGAACGGCCCGGCGCCGTCGATGCGCGCCGCTTCGAAGATCTCGCGCGGGAGGTTGTCGAAGAACCGCTTGACGAGCACGACGTTGAATGCGCTCGCGCCGGCCGGGAGCCACACGGCCCAATACGTGTCGATGAACGTGTGATGGATGATCGGCGGCCGCACGATCTCGATGTACAGCGGCACGAGCAGCACGATCGCAGGCACGAACAGCGTTCCGAGCAGAAGCCCCGTGATCAGCTTCGCGTAGCGCGGCCGCAGCACCGACAGTGCGTAGCCGCCTGTGGTCGCGACGATGAGCTGCGTGAGCCACGAGCCGAACGCGACGACGATCGTGTTCCAGAAGTAGCGACCGACATCGACATTCACCCACGCCTCCCGCAGGTTGCTCCACGCGGCGCCGTTCGTGAAGAGGCCCATCGGGTGCGTGATCGTGTCGTTCGTCGGCGTGATCGCGGACTTGGCGAGCCACAGGAGCGGGCCGAGGCCGACGACGACGAGCAGCACGAACAAGAGAACATGTGCACCGCCGACGCCGAACCGCACGACCGGACGCCGCCAGTCGGCGGGAGTGACCAGCGCGGGTGGGCGCTCGTCACTCACTCTTGGCTCCAGGAGCGCGTTGCGCGGAGGTAGATCAACGAGAAGAGCGTGAGGAACCCGGCGAGCATCAAGCTGAGCGCGGTCGCCTTGCCGTAGTCACCACCGAGGGAGTTCCCGAACGCGTAGTTGTAGATCTGCAGCAGGATCGTCAACGTTGCGTTCGCCGGGCCGCCGGAGGTGAAGAGGTACGGCTCGAGGAAGACCTGGGCGGTCCCGATGATCTGCAGGATCATCGTCACGAGGAGCACACCGCGCAGCTGCGGAAGTGTCACGTGCCAGACCTTCCGCCAGACCCCGGCGCCGTCGACGGATGCCGCTTCGTACAGCTCGACGTTCACACCTGTGAGCGCGGCGAGATAGATGATCACCGTCCCGCCCGCGTTCGCCCACGTCGACTCGAGAACGAGCGAGGGCATCGCCCAGTGCGGCGACTGCAGCCACGGGTACGGCCCAAGCCGGACCCAGCCGAGGAGCGTGTTGAACACGCCCGTCGAGCTCGCGTCGTAGAAGAACTTCCACAGCAGCACCGCCACGACCGGTGGAATCACGACCGGCAGATATGCGAGGGCGCTGAACAGGCCGCGCCGGTTTCGCACCTCGCTCATCAGCACCGCCGCCGCAAGGGGAATCGGGTAGCCGAACACGAGCGCGAGCAACGCGAAGTAGGCGGTGTTCTTCAGCGCGATCGGCGTCTGCGGGTCGTGGATCACTGCGCCGAAGTTCTGAAGCCCCACCCACGTCGGCGCCTGCACGAGGTTCGTGTGCTGAAACGCCATTACCGCCGTGCGAACGATGGGGTACCAGGAGAACGCGCCGAAGACGAGCAGGAGCGGGAGCATGAAGAGCAGCGTCGAGAGGCCGCCGCCACGCACCCAGGTCGCCGGCGTGCGTCGCACCTTGTGGCGCCGCGCGACCACAACTCCCTCGACCTCGATGTCGCCGATCGCTCCCACTGGAATCAGTTTGTCGGGGGCGGCGGCTCCGTGCCGCCGCCCCCGGTGCTGCCCCCGAAACTAGCTAGCTCCCGCTCGAGATCGCCTGCTGGGCGGTCGAGTTGGCCTGCTGGAGCAGAGACGTGATGTTCGCGTTCTTGTCCGTGAGCACCGCTTCCACGGCTGCGTCGAGCGCGTGGTAGACGCTCTGCGTCGAGGCCTCAGGCTCTGGGACAAGCGTCTGCCCGAAGATGCCCGTGAGGAACGGCTTCATCTGTGCGAGCGGCACGTTGATGTACGGCTTGATCCAGGTGTTCGCAAGGTTGTACTGCGCCTTGTTGAACAGCGGCAGCGCCGGCACACCGACGGGCTGCTTGCTGGCGACGAGAGTCTTCGCGTTCTGGATCGCGCGCGACTTCGTCACGAGCGGGCGCTCGTAGAAGAAGTCGATCCACTTCACCGCTGCGGCCTTCTCGGCGGCGTTGGCGCTCGGCTTGACAGCGACCTCGGTACCGCCGCCGAGCACGCCGGCGTTCTTGTTCTTCGCCAGCGGGATCGGTGCGAGCCCGTAGATCGACGGGTTGATGTTCGACGCCTGGACGAGATTCGTATAGACGTCGGAACCGCTGACGTACATGCCGACGTTGCCGGCCGCGAACGCCTGGTTGATGTCGCTCCAGCCGTAGTCGAAGTTCGATCCCATCGAGTTGTCGGTCCACCGCATCTGCTTGAGCAGGTTGAGCGCGGTCACCGTCTGCGGGTTGTTCAGGGTCGCCACGGCCTTGGTCCCGGTGCCCGTCTCCATCCGCCCGCCCAGCGAGTAGACAACCGTCGTCAGGATCCAGCCGGCGGTGTTGTCGTCCTTCGCCATCTCGACGTAGCCGGGCTTGCCGGTCTTCTGCGAGATCTGGCGTGCGTCGGCGCGCACCTGCGCCCACGTCGTCGGTGGCTTGTTCGGGTCGAGCCCCGCCTGCGTGAAGAGCGCGCGGTTGTAGTGGAGAGCCTGCGCGTACGCGCCCTTCGGCAACGCGATGACCTGCCCCTTGGAGTCGATGCCTTCTGCCAGCACCGCTTTGTTGTATTCCGAGAAGTACGGCAGTGCCTTCGCAAGCGAGGTGATGTCAGCGAGCTGCCCGGCGTCGCCGAGCGAGCGTGCGTCGGTGAACGGAACCTCGAACACGGTGGGCAACGTGCCGGCCGCAAGCTTCGCGGCGAATGTCGGGCCCGTCCACTGATACTCGACGGGCTTCACCTTGATCGACGGATTCGCCTTCTCGAACTCGGTGACCTGCGCGTTGAATTGCGCAGTCGCTGCAGCCGTGCTTCCGGGGATCAGCGAAGCGACGCTGATCGTCACGGTCTTCGTCGAGGAGCCGATAGCCGTGGCAGCAACGCAGACCGCCACCAGGCCGGCGACCGCGACGGTCATGGCCAAACGCTTGGACTTCATCGTCCTTCCTTTCCTTGTCCGTCGGTGGACGTGGTCTGGGCCTGCCGAAGCCACACGGTCGTGTCCTCGGGCACTGCACCTCCTTGGAGCTCGTTGCTCGCGAGCAAAACCTCGGTGCCTGGCGGGAGGGGAACTCGCTCGGCACCGAAGTTGGTGAGGCAGACGAACTGCGACCCTCGCGCGAACGCGAGCACGTCAGGCGTCGTCTCGAGCCAGGTGAGTGCGCCGTCTCCCCACGGCGTTTCCCGCCGCAACGCGAGACCGCGGCGGTAGAGGCTGAGCATCGAATCCGGGTCGTCTTCCTGCGCGGCGACGCTCAGCGGCGCCCAGTCGCCCGGCTGCTCCAGCCAGGGCACCACGCCGTCGCGGCTGAACCCGTACGGCGCCGCCTGACCGGACCAGGGGATCGGCACACGACAACCGTCGCGACCGGGGTTGATGCCACCCGAGCGGGCGTGCATCGGGTCCCGCCGCTGGTGGGTCGGGATGTCCTCGACCTCGGGCAGGCCGAGCTCCTCGCCTTGGTAGATGTACATCGAGCCCGGCAGCGCCATCGAGAGCAGCGCCGCCGCCCGGGCGCGCCGCGTGCCCCTGGCGAGATCGGTGGGCGTGCCCGAGCGCTTCGCCTCGAACGAGAACGAGGTGTCGGCGCGCCCGTAGCGTGTGACCGGCCGGGTGACGTCGTGATTCGACAGCACCCAGGTCGGCGGTGCGTCGACCGGCAAATGAGAGGCGATCGCGGTGTCGATCGTCGCGCGAATCCGCTGCGGCTCCCACGGGCACGCGAGAAAGTCGAAATTGAAGGCGGTGTGCAACTCGTCGGGGCGGAGGTAGCGCGCGAGGCGCTCGGCATCCTCGAGCCACACTTCGCCGACGAGGACCCGCGGTTCGTCGTAGGAGTCGGCGACCGCGCGCCAACCGCGGTAGACGTCGTGCAGCTCGTCGCGGTCCGAGAAGGGGTGCTCGCCCGGCGCCGGGTTCTCCGGCTCCTCGCGCAGGTCCGGGTCCTTGATCAAGAGCGCCGCGGAGTCGATGCGTACGCCCGCGACTCCACGGTCGAACCAGAAGCGAAGGACATCGAGATGCTCGGCCCAGACATCGGCGTTCGACCAGTTGAGATCCGGCTGCTCGGGGGCGAAGAGATGCAGATACCACTCGCCGTCCTCGACGCGCGTCCAGGCCGAGCCACCGAAGATCGACTGCCAGCCGTTCGGCGCCAGCTCTCCCTGCTCGCCCTGCCCAGGCCGAAACCAGAAGCGCGCCCGCTCGGGTGAGCCCGGCGGGGAGGCGAGTGCTGCTCGGAACCATGGATGCTCGCTCGAGACGTGGTTGGGGACGACGTCGACGATCGTGCGGAGCCCGGCCGCGCGCGCGGCCGCGATCAGCTCCTCGGCTTCGGCGAGCGTCCCGTAGGCGGGATCGATGCGGCGGTAGTCGACGATGTCGTACCCGTTGTCGGCCTGGGGCGAGGGGTACCACGGGTTGAACCAGAGCGCGTCGACGCCCAGCGTCCGGAGATACGCCAGCCGGTCGCGCACGCCGGCCAGGTCGCCGGTGCCGTCGCCGTCTCCGTCGCCAAAGCTCCGCACGTAGACCTGGTAGACGACCGCGTCCCGCCACCACGGCGTGGGCTCCGCGGTCCGTTCGTCAAACCGTGCGGCCGGGGCGAGCGCCGACTCGACGTGCGTCATGGTCGGCGACGGTCGCAGATCCGTTACAACAATGCAAGAACTTGATGCAAAGTTGAAATTTTCTGACTATTTGCGTCAAACTTGCGCAAGAATGCGTCGCGCGGGAGCCGTGGCTGTCGAGCCCCGAGCGACGATCTCCGGCTCGAAGAAGAGCTCCTCGTCGGCCACCGACGAGCCTTCGATCTGCCCGACGAGCATCTCCACCGCAGCGCGCCCGATCGCTTCGATCGGCTGGCGGACGGTCGTGAGCGGCGGATCCGTGCAGGCCATGAACGCCGAGTCGTCGTAGCCGACGACAGACACGTCACCGGGAACGGAAAGCCCGCCGCGGCGCACCGCCCGGACGGCCCCGAGAGCAAGCGGGTCGGAGGCGGAGATGATTCCCGTCACCTGCTGGCCGAGCAGGCGGGTCGCCGCTGCATGCCCACCCTCGATCGAGAAGCGCGTGCGCTCTACGAGCTCCGGTGGCACCTCCAAGCCGGTCGCCCTCATTGCGATCTGCTCGAACGCGTGCAGCTTTCGGAGCGAGGGCATGTGATCGGGCGGCCCGAGGATCAGTCCGATGCGCTGGTGTCCCAGATCCACGAGGTGGGAGTACGCCTGCTCCATCGCCACGGCGTCGTCGGTCGAGACGCGTGGAAAGTCGAGATGGTCGGCTGACGCGTTGACGAGCACCACCGGGAGCCGCAGCTGCTTGAGACGCTTGTAGTGGTCGTGTGGCGCGTCGGCTTCGGCGTACTGGCCGCCCGCGAAGATCATCCCGGAGACCTGGCGCTCGAGCAGCATCTCGACGTAGGCGGCTTCGGACATGCTGCCGGTGCGCGTGCAGAGCACGGCATTGAAGCCGCGCTGGGCCAGTGCTCCTGCGACGACCTCGGCGAGCGCGGGGAAGATCGGGTTGCCGAGCTCCGGGACCACGAGCCCGACCATCCGCGCGCCGCGCGAGCGGAGCTGCGAGGGGCGCTCGTACCCGATCACGTCGAGCGCGGTCAGGACGGCGGCGCGGGTCGCGTCGGACACGCCGGGGCGCCCGTTCAGCACGCGGCTGACCGTCGCTTCGCTGACGCGCGCCTGCCGAGCGATCTCCGCGAGCTTGCCGGCCACGCCTGAGAGAGTATGGCAATTCGCTGCAAGTTCCTGACGGTCCCGGCCGAGCCTGGCCGAAGGTCGATGGCGCACACGGTGGCGAAGCAACTAGCGTTCGACGGCTATGCGTTCCCCCCGCTTCCTCGCGCTCGCCGCGATCCTGCTCGCGCTGCTCTCTGTCGGCGTCGCCACTGCCGCAACCACGAGGGCGCCGCAGGCTCCGAAGGTGCCGCGCACGCAGCGCCTCACCCAGGTGCTGACGCCGCACGGCGTCCATGCCCGCCCCGACGGCCACACTCCGGTCGTCGAGACCGTGCAACCGCGCCGGCCGCTGACGAACGAGCGCACGATCCTGCCGGTCCTCGGCCGCGCGCGCGGCAAACAGGGCGTGAGGTGGCTGAAGGTGCTCCTACCGGGCAGGCCGAACGGCCACACCGGCTGGATCAAGAAGCCCGGGACCCTCGCCGCGATCACGCACTGGGTGGTGGTCGTGCACCTGAACCAGCGCCGCGTCGACGTGTTCCACTCCGGCCGCCTTGCCCAGAGCTTCCCGGCCGTCGTCGGCAAGTCGTCGACGCCGACGCCGCAGGGACGCTTCTTCGTCGAGGAATGGTTCCAGCTGACCGCCGGCTCCGCGGGCGGGCCGTACGCGCTGGCGCTGAGCGCGCGCTCGAACGTCTTCCAGGAATTTGACGGCGGGCCTGGCCAGATCGCGCTTCACGGCGTCTACGGCATCGGCGGGACACCCGGCACGGCGGAGTCGCACGGCTGCATCCGGCTCGACTGGAACGCGATGGCCTGGCTCGGCACGCACATCCACGGCGGCGTGCCAGTAACGATCACGGGATAAGAGGTCGCGGGCCCCGCGGGCCGGAGCCCGCGGAGCCGATTCGAGCTCGACCTACGCCGCGAGGCGGCGCTTCGCCTTTTGCAGCGACGGCAGCGCGGCCTTCGTCTTCGCGAGCACGCGGGCGCGGACATCGACCGACGCCGGCTTCGCGCCGATCGTGATCACTTCGCCCGTCGCCGGGTTCCGGCCTTCACGCGCCTTGGTCGGCGGCTTCACGCGGACGGTGAGCTGCACGAGGTTGCCGATCTTGACCTTCTCGGCGTTCCCGATCTCGTCGAGCACGACGTCCTCGAGCGCCTCGATCGCGGTCTTCGCCTGCGCGCGGCTGAGGCCGGAGCGCTCCGCGACCGCGGCGGCGAGCTGTGTCTGGGTCAAAGCCATTGAGGATCTCCTCTTCGGTGGTGGTGACAGCCCCAGGATTCAAGCGGGGACCGCGGACGGAGCGACTACGGGGTGAGAGGGCCGCAGCCCCCTCACCCCGTGTCTTTTGCCGTCAGACCCCGACTGAGGCTGTGCGCCAGTCGAGCTCGGTGATCGTCCCGCCTGCGACGACCACCTCACGCACGCGCGCGACGTCGTCGACCCAGAGGCTGTACGCACCGGCCTCGACCTTGTCGAAGACGGCGGTGAACGACGGCGCTCCGGCCTGCCGCCGCTCGAGCACGTCCTTGTGCGACCGGCGCGCGTCCTCACCGCTCCGGCTGATCTCGATCTCCTTGCCGTGGAGCTCGGGATCCGTGTAGACGATCACCGCACCGAGGTCGTCGCCGATCTCGAGCACGACGAGCTCGGGGTGCGACCGGGCCGCGTACTCCTCGTGCGGATGCGGGTGGTCGTGGTGATCGTGGTTGTGGTCGTGGCCCATCGTCAGCTCGGTGTCGAGAACCCGTCGTACGGCAGGCCGAGGTACGGGAACGTCGACTGGTAGCGGGCCGGCGGCGGCTGGATGCCCTCGGTGACGGCCCCAGCTGCGGCATCCGGCGTGTAGGCGCTGTTGACGAGCGGATAGGTTGCGCCCGCGATCGCGCGGACCTCGACCGTCACCACGTCGTCGAACACGCGGCGCCCGTTCGGGAAGCCCGCGAGATCGCCGCCGATCAGACCGAGCGGACTGGGATTCGCCGCCGGCTTGATCGCCACGTTCAGCCTCAGCATGTCGGCGAGCGTCGGCCCGGTGTAGTTCTGGAACCCCGGCACGATTCCCGACGGGATGCCGGTGAGCAGGATCGCGACGAGATCCGCACGGTCGGCTGTCAGCGTCTTCAGGTTCGGGAACGCGGTCGGGTACAGGACGGGCAACAGGCGCGCGAGCTCCGGCTGTTTCACGTACTGCGCGAAGAACGAATCGCCGGCCGGCGCCGATGCGTTCCACTGGTCCTTGTAACCGAGCGGCACGATCACCTCGTTGAAGAGCGGGTTCCCGAGCCGCGAGACCTGCAGCCAGGGGCCGATGCCGCGGTGGCCGTTGTCGGCCGAGCCGCTGATCTGGAACGCATCCGTCAATTGCACCGCCCGCCTGCTCGCCGCACCCCAGATGCCGAGCACCGAGACCGCCTTTGCCGGGTCGGTCGGCACCGAGCCGTCGGCGGTCAGGTTCTTGATCGGGATCTGGATCGCGATCGTGTGCACGTTCAGCGTCGACAGCGTGTCGACGCTCGCCGCATCCGTCGACGGGAGCAGGTGCAGATGCTGGATCGGCCGGACGTCGCCCAGGTCGAAGATCGCACCGAGATCGACGAAGAAACCGTCGTTCCGCTGTCCGGCGAACACCGTCTCGCCCGTCGGCAGCGTGTGCACCGCAGCCTGCGCGAGGTTGCCGTAGTTCGGCGTCGAGCGGGGGCCGATGTTGCACGGCGGGCACGCCAGGTCGCTGCCGATCAGCGTGCCGAAGTACGAGCCGTGAGTGACTCGGTAGACGTTGAAGAACTGGCGCTTGTTCCAGTTCGGGTCGTCGAGCGAGCCGATCGGCCCGGTGTTGTAGAGGAACGTGTTGGGATTGCGGAGCGCCGAGCTGAACGTGAACTGGTACGTGATGTCCGGCTTCGCGTCTCCGTTGTTGTCGATGTAGATCGAGTACTGGACGTCGTCGCCGAACTCGAAGAAGTTCGGGCCGCCCGCCGGGTTCTCGAGCGGGATGTAGTTGGTGATGATCGTGACCGTGTTCGGCTGGTCCGGGCTCACGAACGCATAGACGTCCGTGTTGTCGGCCACCGGGTCCTTGCTGATCTCGGGTGCTTCGCGATGCGACGACATCTAGGTCACGTCCTCACTGCGCCGCTCGTGACGCGCGCGGCCTTCAGCAGGCGCCGCGCGAGCCCACGGTCGCGATAGGTGGTGGCGGTCGTTCCGTGCAGCACCGTCACTTCGCCGCGCGACGCGTCGCGCACGTAGACGAGCACCGGTTCCTTCGCCACGGCGCCGGGCGCGTGGACGATTTCGGGGGTCTCGTCGGTCGCCGCGCGCGCGAGACCCGGCGCGCCGATCACGGCCGCGGTGCCCGCCGCGACGCCGGCCGACTTCAGGAAGCGCCGGCGGTTCACTGGCTCCATCGCTCGATCCTCCTTCGGTTTCGCTGACTGCGTTCGCGTTCGATTCGCAGGGCGCGGTCTATCGGTTGCGTGCGATTTGCCCGCAATTTGCGGGGTTTTTCTGCAACCTGGTTGCGACAAGCCCGAACCACGAGGTTTGGCCGGGCGAAGTGCCGACATGACACCGCGCCCGACCACCACGTTTCGGCCGGTGTTCGACTCGGTCGACGACGCCGTCTCGCTGCTGCGCGACAACGGCAGGCGACTCTCGGAGGCGCGACGCCATCTGCTCGACGCCCTGTTCGCCGCCGGCCGGCTCGTCACCGCCGAGGAGCTCGCGGAGGGTCTGGGTGGGCGCATCCCACCGTCGGATGTCGCAGTCGTCTATCGCAACCTCGAGACGCTCCAGCAACTCGGGCTCGTTCGCCACGTGCACCTCGGTCATGCGCCTGGGCGATATGCGATCGCAGGGCGTCGCGCCTACGAGTACCTCGTCTGCGAGCGCTGTGGTGAGATAGAGGAGGTTGAGACGGAGAGACTCGAGCGGGTCAAGCGAATGATCGAGTACGAATTCGACTTCTACGCATCGTTCACGCACTTCCCGATCGCCGGGCTGTGCGACTCGTGCGCCGGCCGCCCGGCGAGGTCCCCGCGGTGACGCAGGCAGCGCTCCGCACACGCAGGTCGCGAAGCTGGACGAGCGGGCTCTCGTCGGCGGAGTGGGCGCGGCTGGGCGGCTTCGGCGCCGCCGTCGCGGCGCTGCATGTCATCGGCTGGGGCCTCTTCGTCTACTACTCGCGCGGCAACCCTGCGCTCGCCGGCCTGGGAACACTCGCCTACACCTTCGGTCTTCGCCACGCCTTCGACGTCGACCACATCGCGGCGATCGACAACACCACGCGCAAACTGCTGCAGGACGGCAAGCGCCCGCTCGGGGTCGGCTTCTTCTTCTCGCTCGGCCACTCGACGATCGTCTTCTCGCTCGCAACCGGTCTCGCCGTGGCGGCGAAGACCGTCAACTCACGAATCCCCTCGTTCCAGGACTGGGGCAGCTACGTCGGCGCCGGCGTGTCCGGGACGTTCCTCTGGGTGATCGGCGTGCTCAACCTGATCGTGCTGATCGACATCGTTCGCATCTTCTTCGAGATGCGGAGTGGAGCGCTCGATCAGGAGCGGCTCGAGGCGCGACTGCTCGACCGCGGGCTGATGAACCGCTTCTTCCTCGGCCGCTTGTCGCAGCGAATCAAGGCGAGCTGGCAGATGTACCCGCTCGGAGCGCTGTTCGGGCTCGGCTTCGACACGGCGACCGAAGTCGGCCTGCTGGCGATCTCGGCCGGCGTCGCAACCAAGCACGTGCCGTTCTTCGCCGTCCTCTCGCTGCCGATCCTGTTTGCCGCCGGCATGTCGCTGCTCGATACAGCCGACGGCGCGTTCATGAGTCACGCGTACGGGTGGGCGTTCTCGAGCCCGATTCGCAAGATCTACTACAACATCACCGTCACCACCCTGTCGGTCACGGTCGCGCTCGCGATCGGGACGATCGAGCTATTGCAAGTGCTCGCGACGAAGTTCCAGCTCGACGGCGGATTCTGGGGCTGGCTGAGCGGCCTCGACTTCGGTCACATCGGCTACGGGATCGTCAGCGCATTCGTGCTGACGTGGCTGATCTCCGCTGTGGTCTGGAAGAAGGGCCGAATCGAGGAGCGCTGGGGCGGCCTCGTCGAGCGTCAACCGGCAGAGCGGTACGACAGGTAGAGAACCCCGTTCGCGTACGCCTCGTTCGCGACGAGCGAGAAACGCGCGGGCATGGCGCCGTCCGCGAACAGCCGGGGCCCAGTGCCGCGGGTGAGCGGGAAGACGAAGAGGTGCAGCTCGTCGACGAGCCCGTCGGCGAGCAGCGCGCGCACGAGGGTGCCGCTGCCGCTCACGTACAGATCGCCGTCGACACGTTCCTTTAGCGCGCGGATCGCATCTGCGTCGTACGAGCCGAGCACCTCCGTGTTGCGCCACGTCGGGTCGGTTAGCGACCCCGACACGACGTACTTCGTCGTGTCGTTGAAGAACGGCGCTCCGGGGTCCTCGTCGACGGTTCGCGCCGACCAGGCAGGCTCGAACATCTCGTACGTGGTGCGGCCGAGGAGGATGCCGCGCGCATCCTGCGTGAGCGCGCGGATCGCCTCGCCCATCTGTGCGTCGAACCCGAACTCGAATGTCCACGTCGGCGTGTCGATCACGCCGTCGAGGCTCGTGAACTCGTGCACGTTGATCCCCATCGAGCCACCCCCTCCGTTGCTGTCACTACGTACGACAGCCGCAGAGAGCCATCTTTATCGATGACCGGCGAGCCAGCGGCCGGTGGCGGGACAGCGGGGCCGCGTCCACGGCTCCTTCGGCTGCCCGCGGCGCCGCGGCCTGAACCCGGCGGCACGCATGGCCGCGCTCCAGCTTCCGAAGACACGCTGCACGGTCTGCCGGCAGGGATGGTCTGCGCCGGCGGTCTCCCACTCTGCAACGGTCGGCGTCTTCAGGTGGCGCCGGTGCCACAGCTCGATCGCATAGACGATCGTCGTCTGGTCCCACCGGAAGCCGCGCCGAGGTCCTGCTCGCATGCTTCGACCGTACCGACGTCACTTCATTTTGTAAAGCTTGTTGCGCGTCCTCGCGTTCGCCGGGCGTCGGCGGGGCGTTCAGGAGGCCTGGGGTCAGGCGGCGGTTGCGTCGAAGCGGCCCTCGTAGAGCCGCACGCGCCCGCCGATGGTCACCAAGCACGGTGTGAACCGCTCGCCCTGCAGGCGCCAGCTGCGGGTCCCGAAGCGCGTGTCGAACTCGCGCGTGGCCCGAAGGTGCATCCGCTGCGGGCTGACCCCACGCAGGACGATCGACGCGGAGTGCTCGGCGAGGACGGCGGTCATCGACCGCACGATACCGCAGGTCGGCCGCCTCATGTCAGGGATCCCTTACACGACCTGGATCAGGCGGCGAGCTTCACGCTCGACCGGCGGAGCCGCCGCCAGGCGACCGGCAGCTGCTCGAGCAGCCGAGCCCGGCGCGCAGCCTGCCGCTCGGCGAGGCGGCCCGCGACGAAGGCGGCGGCGGTCGTCCGGTCGACGACCGTTGTCTGGCGGAGCAGCCGCTCGCCGACCGCCGTGTCTTCTTGTTCGGCGAGCAGGTCGCGCACCGCCGAGACGTCCGCGAGGAACCGCTGCGCGAGCTTGCCTCGCGGCGGCGCCAGCTCCGCGACGTGGCGGGCGCGGTCGAGCACGACCACGAGGCGCGCGAGGGCCGGGCCGGCGGGAGCCTTGCCGACGCGCTCGACGGCGCGGGCGACCCGGCGAAGGTCACGGCGGGCCAGGCGCTCGAGTGGAACACCGTCTGCGCCTTCTTTGAGGCGCGGCGGAAGTTGAAGGCGTGCGATCAGGACGTGGTACCGCTCGTCCTCGAGCGCCTCGAGGGTCCGCTCGTGCGCGGCGCGACGGTCCTGCGAGAGCAGGTCGGCGAGCTCGTCCGTCCCGGCGCGATCCTCTTCGTCGTGCTGATCGAGCGACGGCTGGACGCTGTCCAGCAGCGTGTCGAGCTGCGCGGCCTGGTCGGTCGCCTCGAGGACGAGCGCAAGCTCGCCGAGCGCGCTGCGTCGCCAGCCGCGGTCGAGCTGGCGGGACGACGAGCGGACGAGCGCGCGCGTTCGCACGAGCGCGAGCCGCAACCGGCGCAGGTTCTCGCGGTCGTCACCGACGCGTGCGCCCGGGTCGTGCGCGAGCAGGGCGCGCCGCTCGTTCTGCAGCACCTTCCGCAAACGGCGCAGACCGGGGTCGCTTCCGACCGGCAAGGTCGGGACGAGCTCCTTGCCACCGATCACCGCTTCGATCAGCCGGAGAATGTCGGCAGGCGGAACGAGCCCGCTGGTTCCCGGCTCCCAGGCTTCGACGCGTTCGCCTCGCGGGAGCTCGAGACGCCAGACGACTCCTGCCTCCGACGGCAGTCGCGCCAGCTTCATGCCAAGGCGCTCGAGGTCACGGTCGAGCGTGTCGTACTCGTGCGCGACGCGATGCTCTGCTTCTGCGCGGAGCCACGTCTCGACGGTCAGTGACGCGCGGCCGTCGAGACCGCGAATGCGCGCATCGGCAAGTGCCCGCTCGGCTGGATCCTGCCCACGCGAAGACCAGTAGTCCTCCACCCCGGGCTGATTCCCCGGCGGGCGTGTGGGTTCCTGCCTTTGGCCCCAGGATCTCTAGAAGATCTCGGCGCACCACGGCTCAGCTGCTGTCCGGAACAGGCCATCGGCGCGCTCCACCGCGCCCGGAGTGAGCTCGACAGCGCGCGAACCGCGGACGAGGTCGGCGAACGAAAAGCCTCCGAGATACACGGACCCGAGACCGGTGACGTCGAGCGAGAGCTCGGCAGCTGCGTCCGTCCGGCTGACGCCACTCGCGCCGACACGCCAGCGGCCGGCGTTCTCGGGCATGAACGCGTCGGTTACCTCGAGCACGATCGTCGTCGCCCGCGCCGAACGACCGTGCGGCGAGCGCCGCACCGACGTCGACGAGTCGCACCCACACGCCGTCGCTGACGCGAAACCGCATGCGTCGCGGCTCGGCGAGCAGCAGGAACAGCGGATGGTCGAGCGGCAGCAAGTCGGCCACGAACTCGGACGTCCAGTCGAAGTCGAGCAGCCAGCGCCACAGCTCGCGCGTCGCCTCGGGGGTCGGCGCGACCGCCTCCATGATCGTGATCGCTCCCTTGCGACGAGCCGCCGCGACCAGTCCTGCTTCACCGTGTAGAGCGCGTAGCCCGCGGGCTCGCCGTCGAGCTCGAGCAGCGCCCGGTTCTTCGGTCCGCCGCCTGCCGGCGGGCGGGGTCGTCGTACAGCCGCCGCGTCTCCCACCACCCCTTCGAACGCGAGAACATCCCGGGCCGCTCCGCGAGAACACGTGCTCGTAGAGCGGCGGGAACACGCGCGCGGCCTCCTCGAGGTCGACGAGGCGTACGCGTGCCTCGCGGCGCGAACGGCTGCGCGAACGCGCCCGTTCCTTCGCCAGCGTCATCGAGCCGCTGCGAGAGGCAAGGCCGTACCCGAAGCGCCCGTAGATCGTCGCTTCGGACGCCCAGAGATAGCGCGACCGGCTCGCCCCGCACGCGGCAGTCCGTCGAGCTGCGCGCGCATCAGCGACGTGAGCACGCCGCGACGCCGATGCGACGGCAGAACGCCGACGACGGTGACGCCGGCGGCGGCGAACGCGCCACCGGGCACCGACAGTTCGCAGCGTGAACGCTCCGGTTCCGCCGACGATGCGATCTCCGTCGAACGCGGCATGCATCCGCTCGAGCTCGAGCCACTGCGCAAAGCGCTCCGCGTCCTCGAGCGAGTTCTCGCGCGCGAAGTAGTGACTGATCACGTTCAGCGCGTCGCGCAGCTCATCGATCGATCGGCACGTACGAACGTCGATGTTCATCGTCCTAGGTTATAGGCGTTCGAGCGGTGCGTACTCGAGCATCAGCCGCCGCTCGGAGCCGTCCTCGAAGTGCACGGTGACGACGCCACCCGCTTCGATGCGCGTGACGATGCCCGTGCCGAGCGTTCCGTGGCGCACCGTGTCACCCGTCGAGAGATCGGGCACGTCGGCACGCGGTGCGTACTCGTGCTGCACCGCCTGCCGTCCGTAGTCGGACCACGATGTCGGCCGTAGGCGCTCGCGATCGACGCCGAGATTCGGCAGCTCGTCGAGGAAGCGCGACGGCAGGTTCGCGTCGTAGCGTCCGTACAGGTTCCGGCGCATGGCGTGCGTGAGCACGAGCCGCTCCTTCGCGCGCGTCATGCCGACGTAGCAAAGGCGCCGCTCCTCCTCGAGCGTGTTCTCCTCGATCGAACGCGAGTGGGGGAAGATCCCCTCCTCCATCCCGATCATGAACACGGCGCGGTACTCGAGCCCTTTGGCGGTGTGCAGGGTCATCAGCGTCACCTGCCCGCCGTCGTCCTCGCCGTCGCGCAGCGCGTCCTGATCGGAGTAGAGCGAGATCTCCTGCAGGAAGCCCGAGAGCGTCGGCTCGTCCGCCGCGGCATCGTACTCGCGGCGCGACACCGACGAGCTCCTCGAGGTTCTCGACGCGCCCACGCGCCTCGATCGTCCGTTCCGCCTCGAGCGCCTCGAGGTAGCCGGTGCGGTCGAGCACCGCCTCGATGATGTCCGCGACCGACGCGTCGGTCGCCGTCGCCATCAGCGACTCCATCGCGTTGCGGAAGCCCGTCACGGCGCGCGCCGACGCAGGCGCGAGACCGGCCTCCACCGGCTGCGCGGTCGCCTCCCAGAGCGTGATGCTCGAGGCCGGCGGCGTAGGCGGCAAGCCGCGCCAGCGACGTGTCGCCGATGCCGCGACGGGGCCGGTTCGCGATCCGGTTCAGCGAGACGACGTCGTAGGGGTTGTCGAGCACCTGCAGATAGGCGATCGCGTCCTTGATCTCGGCGCGCTCGTAGAAGCGCGGGCCGCCGATCACCTGGTAGGCGATGCCCTGCCGCACGAGCACGTCCTCGAGCACTCGGCTCTGCGCGTTCGTGCGATAGACGACCGCGATCTCGCGCGCGCTGTAGCCCTCCTCGATCCGCGCCGGCGATCTCGGCAGCGACGAAGCGCGCCTCGCCGTGCTCGTCCTCGGTCTCGACGACGTGCACGGGCTCGCCTTCGCCGAGATCCGACCAGAGGTTCTTCTCCTTGCGGTCGCGGTTGTGCGCGATCACCTCGTTGGCGGCGGTGAGGATCGCGTTCGTCGAGCGGTAGTTCTGTTCGAGCGGGATCACCTTCGTGTTCGGGAAGTCGTGCTCGAACTCGAGGATGTTGCGAATGTCTGCTGACCTGAAGCTGTAAATCGATTGGTCTGGATCGCCAACTGCCATCAAGTTTCGGTGCTCGCCCGCAAGCTGCTTCAGGAGCACGTACTGCGCGTGGTTCGTGTCCTGGTACTCGTCGACCATGACGTAGCGGAACGAGTGCGACCATCGCTCGCGTGCCTCCGGGAAGCGCTGGAGCACGTCGACCGTCAGCATGAGCATGTCGTCGAAGTCGACCGCGTTCGCACCGAACATGCGGCGCTGATAGAGCGCATAGACGTCGGCGACCGTCTGGTCGTAGAAGCTTGCGACACGCGAGGCGTACTCGTCGGGCCCGATCAGCTGATTCTTCGCGTTCGAGATCTGCGCGTGAATGCCGCGGGGCACGAAGCGCTTCGGATCGCGCTCGAGCTCCTCGAGGCACGCCTTGACGAGGCGAACCTGGTCTGCCTGGTCGTAGATCGTGAAGTTGGAGCGGTAGCCGAGTCGCTCCGCCTCGCGACGAAGGATGCGCCCGCACGCGGAGTGGAACGTCATGATCCAGATCGCCCGCGCGACGCCGCCGACGGCGCGCTCGACGCGCTCCTTCATCTCACCGGCGGCCTTGTTCGTGAAGGTGATCGCGAGGATCTCGTTCGGCTTCACACCGTGTGCTGCGAGCAGGTGCGCAACGCGGTACGTCAGCACGCGCGTCTTCCCGGAGCCCGCACCGGCCACGACGAGCAGGGGCCCCTCGGTCGTCAGGACGGCCTCGCGCTGGGCGGGATTCAGGTCCGCGAGGTAGCTCTGAGGCTCGATCGCCGCCATGAAGCGAGCGTAGCTAGAGGTGCGCCAGCTCGGCCTCGATGTAGGCGCGGGCCTCGTCGAGCTTGTCCGGAACCGACGATTTGAGCACGATCTCCACCTCTGGCCCGCTGTCCAGGAAGGACGGGTAGGAGCCGACGCGGACGTCGGGCCAACGCTCCGTCGCGCGCTCGAGCACGTCCACGATCGCCGACTCGCGCGTGCGATACGTCCGCCGCCACGAGCCGATCGGGAACTCGGCCCGGAGCTCCGACGCGTAGTGGTCGACCATCGCCTCCATCTCGCTCGGCAAGCCCGGGAACACCCAGACGTTCTCGAGCTTGAAGCCCGGCGCCCCGCCGAGCGGGTTCTCGAGCGGGCGGGCGCCGCGCGGCAGCGCCGCCCAGCGGGCCGCGTACTCGGGCGCCCCGTGGAAACGCGCGCGCAGGTCGTCGGCGAGCTCCGGCACGACCTCTTGCGGCACGCCGAACGCTGCTGCGATCGCCTCACGGGTGATGTCGTCCGGAGTGCTGCCGAGCCCACCGGTCACGAGCATGTGGTCGACGAGCGGCGCCTCACGGCGCACGAACGAGACGATCCGATCGAGCTCGTCCGGGACCGCTGCCGTCAGGACGACGCGTACGCCGGCCGCCTCGAGCCGGCGGGCGATCCAAGTCGCATTCGAGTTCTCCACGTCACCGGACACGAGCTCGTTCCCGATCGTCAGGATGGCTGCGAGCACATGGCGAGTATGACCATCCGCACTGCCGTGCCCGACGATGCGGCGCCGATCCTGGCTGTTACCGACCCGATCGACCTGACGGCCTTCGCAACGCCACGATCGTTCCGAGCGATGCTGGAGCGCGAGACGCCGGAGAACACCGAGCGTCTCGTCGTCGAGGTGGACGATGCGATCGTCGCCTGGGCCCCATCCGGTGCGCACAAGGACGGCGGCGGCTGGTTTTGGATCGGTGTCGGCAGCGCCTACAGGAACCGCGGCATCGGCCGCGAGCTGTACGAGCGGATCGAAACGCGCGTGCGTGCGCTCGGCGCATCGGTGCTGCGGACGCAGATCAACGACGAGGACGGGAGGCGGTTTCTGGAGCACCGTCGGTTCGAACGGTCGAACGTCTTGCAGTTGCAGGCGCTCGACCTCCAGTCGGCGGATCTCCCGGAGGCGCCGGCCAGCGTCTCGCTGCGCGAGCTCGACGTCTTGTCGTTGTGTGCGCTGTATCTCGAAGGGCACGCCGACATCCCTTCCCGCGCACCGCGTGCTGAGGTGACGGCGGAGGAGTTCCGCCGTGAGGTCGCCGACTCGCAGACGCTCGACCGCGACGCCAGCGCCGTGCTGCTCGAAGACGGCGAGCCGGTTGCCTTCTCGCTCGTCGTCTCGAACCGGGACCAGGCACGAGCCGGCGCACAGCTGACGACGGTCCGCCGCGACCGGCGCGGCCGCGGGCTGGCGCAGGCAGTGAAGGTTGCGTCACTGCACCGCGCGCGCTCTCTCGGCCTGCGAACGATGTTGACGGCGAACGACCTCGAAAACGAGGCAATGCTGACGGTGAACAGGAAGCTCGGCTTCGAGCCGTCGATCCTGCTCGAGGACTACGAGAAGGCTCTGTGAGGATTCGCGAGCTCGACGAGGAGCGCGACGTCGACGCGATCGTCACGATGCTCCGCGCGGCGCAGCCGAACAATGTCGTCTCTCCCGAGAGCTGGCTGCACCGCGTCCGCACCGTTCCCGAGCGGGCGCACCACGCCTGCTGGGTCGCGGAGGTCGCTGGGGCCGTCGTCGGCTACGCGTTCGGCTTCCTCGACTTCTTCGGCTCGGGCCGGGTGATGTTCTGCAACATCACCGTCGCGGCAGCGCACCGCCGTAAGGGTGTGGGCGACGCGCTGTACCAGCGTGTCCTGGCACATGCAGTCGCGCTTGGTGCCGAGTCGCTCGTAGCGACGTTCGTCGAGAACGACGCCGGCGTCGCGTTTGCACGCGCGCGAGGATTCGCCGAATCCCGCGCCGAGGCAGACTCGGCGCTCGACCCTGCGACGATCGATGCGTTACCACCAACGGACGTCGATCTGCGAACGGTCGCGGAAGTCGACCCGCACCTCGTGTACGACGTGGACATCGCAGCCACGCGCGACCTACCGCTGACGGAGCCGATCGAGGAGGACATGCCGTACGACGAATGGGTCGATCACGTCCTCGAGCATCCACTCTTCAGCACCGAAGGCAGCTTTGTCGTGATGGTCGACGGCATTGCGGCGGCGGTCTCGCTCCTGATCGTCGACGAGGAGTCGAAGCGCGCCGCCCACATGTTCACCGGCACCCTGCGTGCGTATCGCGGCCGCGGGCTCGGGCGCGCGGTCAAGCTGGCGTCGATCGCGTGGGCCCGCGAGCGCGGCATCACGAAGCTCGTCACCTCGAACGACGAAACGAATGCCGCAATGCTTGCGATCAACCGCCGCCTCGGCTACGTCCCGTCGGGGCGGCGCGTGGAGTATTCAAAGAGCTTGAACCGGGATGACGCTCGTTGATCTGGGCGTGCTGGGTGGGTGCGATGCAAGGACGCAGGGAGCGGCAATAGCAGAGGCTATTGCCGCGACTGAGGACGCGGCAGCGTGCCCGCACAGCGCGGCCAGGCAGCACAGACTTCATTCCGGTTCAAGCTCTTACAAAGGGAACGGCTTCTTGGCGAGCGCGGCGAGCACCTGTGACGTGACCCAGACCGGTGTCGTCACGTACTGCGCCGAGTAGCGGTAGCTCCCATCAGGGCGCTTCAGCGTCGCGAGGTACGCAAACGCACGCCGCGGCGGCTTTACGCCGGCGGCGACAAATCCCTGGATTGCCCAGGCAGTCGACTGCGCATCGGAGCCGCGTCCACGCGTCAGCTCGAAGCCACCGTCCTTGTTCTCGAACGACCGCAGGAACGTGACGGCGCGCGCGACGGCCACCCCGTGCACATGCGCGACGCGCAGAGCCTCGAGCGCCGCAGCAGTGTCGTTCGAGTCGGCCTGCCCGCCGAGCGCCCAGGAAAACCCGCCGGCCCTCGTCTGGTGCGCCAGGATGAACCTCGTCGTCGCGGTGGAGGACGTTCCCAGCGCGAGCACGCCCCAGAACGTCGAGTTCAGCTCGTCCCCGATCTGCCCCGACGCCTTCACGTGCAGGCGCGCGAGCAGCGCACCATCACGATCGCCGAGCGCCTGCTCCGCGAGTGCGACGATCGCGATGTCGGTCGGGTTGGTGAGGCTCGGCGCCTGCGCCTGCAGGTAGGCGAGCGACCCCGGCGCCGGCGCGCCCGCCGCGCGCAGCCCGAGCACGGCCCACGCCGTGAGCACCGCGTCGGGCGCCCCGTTCTGCTCGGCGAACGCACCGTTCGTCGCGTGCCCGTCGAGGAACGCCACGGGCGAGACCGCCACGACGAGCGCAGAGAGCAGCGCTGCTACACCCACACGACCACCGTCCGCAGCCGCGCGGCATACCGATCGAGCATCCGACGCAGCTCAGGTCCAGCGGCAAGCGCAATCACGACATTCCCAGCCGCATGTGACACGTCGAACCAGAGGCCGCGTCCCACGACCGCGGCGAGAGCAGCCACGGTATGCGGGGAGAAGCCGTACCAGAGCCACACGTCCATGGTCGCGCTGAACGCAAACCCGAGCACGGCGGCGACTGCGGCGAGCACCCAGCGGTTGCGCAGGAACGGCGCCAGCAGCGCGCCGGCCGCACCGCACGCTCCCCAGCCGAGCATCTGCTGGGGTGTCCAGATTCCCTGGCCGAGAAAGAAGTTGGAGACGAACGCGGCAAGTGCGCCCGTGGCCACGCCGGCACGCATGCCGAGCGACGCGCCGGCGACGATCGCGATCACGGTCACCGGCTGCACGCCGGGGATCGCGGCGAAGAGCACGCGGCCGGCGGCGGCGGCCGCGGCCAGCGTCGCAATCACGGCAAGCTCGCGCGTCGAGCCTGTCCCGGCTTCGAACCAGGCGACGCCGATGGTGACGAGCGCTGCCGCGCCGAGCAACGTGGCGAGCGCACCGTCCTGCACGACGAGCGCGGCAACGAGCAAGCCGGCGGCGATCGCGAAGAGCCTAGACACGCATCTCCTCCCGAACGGCGAGCTCGACGACGCGGTCGGCGACCTCCTCCGCCCACGGCAGGTCGTGGGTGACGACGACGGTGCCCCGCCCGGGCGCCTCGCTGCGTAGAAGCCGTGCCAACTCGACCTTGCGCTCCGGGTCGACGCCGCGGGTCGGCTCGTCGAGGACGAGCAGCTCGGGCTCGGTCGCGAGCACGGCGGCGAGCGCGAGCCGTTCGCGCTCGCCGGACGAGAGATCACGCGGATGACGCTGCGCGAACTCGGTGAGCCCGAGTTTGGCGAGCGCAACCCGTGCACGTTCGTCGCCTGCGGCAAGCGCGACCTCATCGACAACGCGTTCCGTGATGACGTGCCGACCCGGATCCTGTGCGAGATACGCCGCGCGCGCATGCTCAACCTCACCCGTGTCCGCCTCGAGCAGACCGCACGCGATCTGCGCGAGCGTCGACTTGCCCGCACCATTCGGGCCGGTGAGCGCGACGATCTCGCCGCGACGCACATCGAGCGACACACCGTCGAGTGCGCGCAGGTCGCCATACGAGTACGAGACGTTGCGAATTCGACACACGAGATCGGGCGCATGCGGGAGATACAGCGGGCGATTCTCCGCCAGCCAAGCAATCGCCTCGGCACGCAGCGCATCGAGCACGATCCGCCCGTCCTCCATGAAGAGGACGCGATCGACATGCGCGAGCGGGCGTGCAGGCCGCTGCTCCGAGACGACAACCGCACACGCGAGGTGCTCGATGCGGTCGAAGAACGCGTCGGCCGCGGCCGGGTCGAGCTGTGAGGTCGGCTCGTCGAGCAACAGCAGTCGAGGATGAAGGGCGAGGGCCGAGGCGAGAGTGACCCGCTGGAGCTCCCCACCCGAGAGCTCGCCTGTCACACGGTCGACGAGATGCTCGACGCCGACCAAGGCGAGAGCGTCGTCGACCGCGGGCCAGATCGCCGCGGGAGGCGTGCCGACGTTCTCGAGCCCGAACGCGACCTCGTTCGACACCTTCGCCATCACCACCTGGTCCTCCGGCTCCTGGAACACGGACGCGACGATCCCCGCGAGCTCACTCGGCCGCGACTCGCGGGTGTCGACGCCGCCGACGACGACCCGCCCGGCGAACGTCCCGCCGTGGAAGTGCGGCACGAGGCCGGCCAACGCGCGCAACAAGGTGGACTTGCCGGAGCCGGACGCGCCGAGCAGCGCGATGTGCTCTCCCTCCTCGATGCGAAGCGAGACGCCGTCGAGCACCGGCCCGCCGGTGGCGTACGAGAACCGCACGCCGTCGATCTCGGCTAGAGCCACAGCGCCCCCACGACCACCAAGCCGACCGCAGCCACGAGCGTGCCGTAGTCACGGCCGCGCCACGGCGGACGCGGCGCACGCGTGCGGCCCGCGCGACCGTACCCGCGCGCCTCCATCGCCTCGGCCAGGTTCAGCCCACGCTCGAGCGAGCCGGCGAGCAGCGGCGAGAGCAAACGCACCGGACCGAGCTCGACACCCCGACCCCGGAGCGCGACGCGCAGCTCACGGGCATCGCGCTCGAGCAGTGGCACAAGGCGTGTCGCAAGCGCAGCCGCCAGCGTGGATCGCCGCGCCCAGCCGGCCGAGGCGAGCAAACGGTCGTGATCGAGCAACAGTGCGTACACCGCGAACGCCAGTCCGACCGCGACGAGACGGAGGCCCTGGAAAAGACCGTTGTGGAGCTCCTCCGTCGTCACGTCGAGCGTGCCGAGGACCGGGATCGTCGGGCCTGTCCAGAGCGGGTGCGAGCCGATCTCCTCCACGAACGGCGTGATCAGAAAGACGGTGAGCCCCGTCGAGAGCGTGCCGATGAGATACGGCCAGCGGCGGCGCGCCGGCGCGCGGAACGACACGACGAGCAGAATCGCGCACAGCGCGGCGACCGACCAGGTGTGCGTTGCGACCAGAGCCGCAACCGCGAACGCAGCCAGCAACGCGGCAGCAGGTGCGGCGCTCAGAACCGGTACCTCAGCGCCGTCGGGTCGCGCGCCAGTTTGCGCGCGATGCCGAGACCCAGCTTGAGCAGGTAGCCAGAGCGGATCCGTGAGATCGCGACCGTGCCGTTCGGCACGCCGCCGACCTCGACGAGGCTGCGGAACCGCGTCGGCAGATTCACCGCCGTGCCGTGTACCTGGCGCGCGAGCTCGTGTGCGATCGCTGCAGGCCCGCTGACATCCGTCGGGCCGGCGTGCAGGAAGGGCTCCGGCCACGCTCCCGCGACGACCGGGATGCTCTCCGTCGACGGAGTCCAGTGCCGATAGTCCCACCAGAGCACGTCGCCGGGATGGATCCGCACGTCGGCAGCACTCCGATCGCCCTCCACCCCGTTGACGAAGAAGAACCAGTCGTGCTGCGAACCGAGCGAACCGGACACACCGTCGATCGACTGCACGAAGCGCCCGCCGTAGCGAGTCGAGACCTTCAACTTCCGCTCGACGGTCTGAATGCCGTTGAGACCGGCCGGCACTGAGCCCGCGTAGACGACGTCGGCGCCGCGGTTGTGCGTGACCCAGAGCGTCGCCGTCCCGTGCCCGCGCTCGCTCCCACCGCAACCGGCGAGTGCGAGCGCGAGCGCGAGGACTGCGAGATATCTCACGCCAGGGCGTTCGACCTGACGGCGCCGGTCGCCGTGGCACGAACGAGGAGACCCACGTGCGCCTTCGGGCAGAAAGCCGTACCGGTCGCCCCTGCGACGGTCGTCTTCAGACCGACGTGCCATTGGAGGCCCATGACCGACGCCGCTTTGCCGCTGTCGTCGTAGGCGGTCGCGACGTAGCAGCCCTTCTTCGTTGCGGCCTTCACATCGAGCGTCGGCGGGCCGCCGGTCGCGCCGAAGGTCGCCCAGTACCAGAGGACGACGTCGCCGTCCTTCAACTGATCGGCGTCCGCCCCCACGGGCGGCGAGGCGTTGTCGACCTTGAAGACCCAGCCGTTGGCGCCGCCGGCCGGATAGCGGCCGATCTGGTCGATGTACGGGCCGAAGCTGGTCTGCGTGACGTGGTAGTAGAACTCGCCCATCAGCGATGCCTGCTCGAGGGCTGCGAGCGGCGTTGACGCGCTGACCGTGAGCTCCGTGGGCCCGAAGATGGTTCGCGTCTGACCTTCGACGCGCACCTTGACAGTGGCCGCGACGGCAGTCGCAGGCAAGACGAGCAGCAGGGTGATCAACAGGATGAGGCGCTTGGCCACGAATCCTCCTTCCGCGAGGGGTTCGATGTGGAAAGGCGACCGGCAGGTCTTCTGACTCGAGGCTCCCCCGCCACCGCCTTCCCGGGCGCGAGCCCAGTGGCGTATCGGTGGAGGGCGTCTCCTCTCACAGCGGCGGGACCGTCCCGGACTTGCACCGGGTTCCCTCACCGTTCGCCCGTATGGACCGCCGACTATAGCCTTGTTAGCCGTGGAGCACGGAGAGATCGCAGATCGGCAGCTCGAGGCCCTGCTGCAGCGGCTCGACCGCGTCGTCGAGGAGCTCTCGCGCTTGAACGCGCGCGAAGAGCGGCGTGAGGAGCTGACGCTGATCGCACACGAGCTGCGCAACCTGAACGAGTCGCTGCAGGCGATCACGTACGCGGCGCTCGGCACGCAGGGCCCGCAGGTTCGCCGGCGCCGCACCGGCTGATTCCTTTTCGCCTCTACGGCAGGCGGAAGATGTCCAGCACGCCGGTGGTCGCGTGCTGGTTTGCGTCACCTTCGGGCATCGCGATGCGGCCGTCTGCGATCACCGGGCTCTGCCAGTGCACCGTGCCCGTCGGAAGCGTGGCGATTCTCTTGCCGCTCGTCGGCAGATAGACGTTCAACTCCTTGTCGCCGGCGATGTAGAGCAAGCTGCCTGCGAGCACCGGCGACGTGCCGCCGATGCTGTTCGACCACACCGGCTGCAGCCGGCTCCCCTGAAGTCGCCACGCAGCCACCCCGGACTCCGTCGCGAGGAAGACCCACGTGCCCTGCCAGATCGCAGGCTCGCTGAACATGGCGGTGCTCCCCGGCACGGGCACGGTCTGCAGCTCGCCGCCGGTCTTGGCGTTGACGCCGGGCAGCGTCCGCAGGTTCAGAAGCCGTAGCTTCCCGTCCTTGCCGCCCTGAACGGCAAGACCGCCGCGCAGGAACGCCGGGCTGGTGGAGCCCAGATCGAGGTCGTCGTCGTTCAGGTGCTGCTGGTCGGTGGGCGTCCAGTGGCGAAGGAGCTTCGAGGCGTCGGGCGAGAGCACGAGCACGCTGTCGCCCCAATTCGTCTTCCCGTCGAAGGGCGCGTTCCCGGTTGCCACGACGATGTCGCCGTTCGCCGGATCGACAGCGGCGCCGTTGCGCGACCAGATGGCGGAGTCGCTCGCGTTGCAGGTCTTCGGAACGATGATTGTCCGCCGGTTCGAGCACAGCGAGTTCCAGACGTGCGCGATCCTGCCCGTCTTCTCCGACATTGTCACGACGTGTCCCTGATACGGCGGTGCATCGCCGATGTAACCCCCCGTCGTGGCGAGCACGAGCCCGCGCGACAGGTTGAGCGGCGAGGTGATCTTCTCGTGGGTCGGATCACGGGTGATCGTGGTCGTCCAGAGCACATGACCGTCCGACAGCCGGAGCTTGCGGATACGACCGTCGGATGCCGCGGCATACACCGCAGTACGGTCGGTCGAGAGAACGGGTGATGCGTTCGTGATTTGCGCGGAGCCTGCGAGCCGGGTGTAGGCAGGAGGCGTGAACCGCCACAGCAGCTTGCCCGTGTCGGCGTCGACTGCCTCGGTCTTCCCGTATGTCGTGGTGAACACGAACGCGTCGTGTCCACGTACGCCCTTGCTCACGTAGATCGGCGAGGAGTCGATGGTGCCGTCGAGCTGCACCTGGGTGCGCTTCAGTGTCCCGATGTTCGCCTCCGTGATCGTCGCGTCCGTGGAGACGTTCGTCCGCGCCGCATCGCCGCCGTAGCGGCCCCAGTCGTTCGGGCTCGACGCGGAGCTCGACGCACCCGGAAGCGCCAGGAGGACCAGAGCCGCGGGAAGCAGAAGCCGTCTCATCGCGCGGCGAGGTCGTTCGACTTCACCCACGGGCCCGGAGGTGTGAGCAGCGACTCAGCCTGCAGATAGGCGAGCCCCGCGAGCGGCAGGTCGCTCCAGCGCTCGAAGCAGAAGTACCGCCGTCGCCAGTGCGGGAAGAACTTGCGGTTGAAGCTGTGCAGGCGCTCGACCTGGAAGAGGCGGTCGGCCTTGAGCAGCACCCAGCGCACCGCCCTCGTCCAACGGCCCGCGTCTTCGTCTGCGCGCAGGAAGTCGGCGAACACCGCGAAGTTGAGCGACAGCTCGGCGACCGCGTGGGCGCGCGCCCAGTCGACCGTCTCGGTGATCAGGTACTCCATCAACCCGTTCGGCGTGTCGCGCCTGCGTCGCATCGAAGCAAGCGAGTAGCCCTCGCTCGCCGGCGACGGCACGAGCTGCAGGAACCCGCCCACCGATCCGTCCGGCCCGATGGCGACCGCGAGCACCGTGTCCGGGTAGAGGAAGAGCGCGTCCATCGCCATGGTGAAGCCGCGCTCCGGCCAGTTGCCACGCCACTCCTCGGAAACCGCGCGCAACTCGCAGCGCAGGCGCTCATCTGCGTCCGCGGTCGAGAGCACGCGGACCTCGAAGCCGTTCTTCTCGAGCCGCGAGACCGACTGCCGCACCTTGCGGATCGCACGTCCGTCAAGTGAAAACGTCGATGGCACGATCACCGCCTCGTCACCGAGATACAGCGCCTTGAAGCCGCTCGCTGCGTAATCCTCGAGCGCCTCGTTCGACGCACCGGCGATCGCGACGCGCCACGCCTTCAGGTGCGAAACACGCACGAACTCGCGGATCAGGTCCCCGCGCTCCGCGGGGTCGCCGATCGGGTCGCCGGCGACGAGCGCCGTCCCGCCCAACACGCGATACGCGATGAACGAACGGCCGCTGGGCGAGAAGAAGTAGCTCTTGTCGCGACGCAGAGAGAAGTACGAAAGGCTGTCGGTCCCGTGCTCTTGTACGAGCTCCGCTGCCCGCTCGCGATCGCCGAAAGCGGCAGGCGGCACCGGGTGCGGTCGGAGCCACAGCCACAGCGCGCGGAAGCCGAGTGCTCCCACAAGGAGTGCGAGCGCGACCTCGATGCGGTGCGAGTAGGCGTCGTTGTCGAAGAGCCCGATCGTGAGCGCCGTCGACGCGACGACAAGCGCCCCGGTCACCTGGACGAGCGGCAGCACCGTTGCGGGGTCGCCGGGTGCGACGAAGTGCCGACGGGCGCGCACCAACGCGATCAGGAGCAGGATGTGGACCGTCGCCTCCTCGAAGTCCAAGCCTTTCGCGAGGTGTGCGGCCGCCGACGCGATCACGAGCGCTACCGCGAGCGTCCACGCGCGGCGCTTGCGGCGCGCGAGCCCGCGCGAGAGAAACACCATCCCCAACCCGAGCGCGAGCGCGACGGTGCGTGCAGCACTCGGCACTCCGGGCGGGAGCACGCCGTGAACGAGTCGCAGCCGGCTTGCCTGCTCGGGGGTCAGAGCCGAGACGATCGAAATCAGGCCGGCAACCGTGGCTGCCCAGGCCAGCGCAACAGGGGTGGCGGGCCGGCGCACTCTCACACGGTAACGCGGATCCGTGACGGCGGCGGGCGCCGTTCGAGTGATCCGTTCAGTCGTCGCGCAGGAGGACGCGGCGGAGCTCGTCCTCCTTGCCAGGCTCGAGGATGGCGAGCACCTGGTCGCCGATTTCGAGCTGGGTCTCGTCGTCCGGCACGGCGGCCTTGCCCTCGCGGACGACCGAGATCAGCCGCGCACCGTCCGGCAGGCGAAGCGCCCGTACCCGCTTGCCCTGACAGTTCGCGCCCTTGTCCACGGTCACCTCGACGATCTCGAGGTTCTCCTTGCGCAGCTCGAGCAGCTGGATCAGCCCATGCTCTGGCACCTCGTGCTCGATCAGCCCCATGATCGCGCCGGTCGCGGAGACCGTCGGCGAGATCCCCAGCAGGTCGAAGTACGACTGGTTGCGCGGGTCGTTGATGCGCGCGATCACGTTGCCGACGCCGTACTTCTCGCGTGTGAGCTGGCAGATGACGATGTTGTCCTCGTCGTCGCCCGTCGCGGCGACCACGAGGTCGGGCGGACGCTTCACGCCCGCACGCTCGAGCACGAAGAGCTCGGTGGCGTCACCGCGCAGGACTTGGTGCTCGAACTCCGCCTCGAGCTTGTCGTAGCGATACGGCTTCTGCTCGATCAGCGTCACCTCATGCCCGGCACGGAGCAGCGAACGAGCGAGGTTCGCGCCTACCTTCCCGCCGCCTGCGATCAGGACGTACATCAGATAGTCGCCTGCTCGGTCATCAGACAGTCGCCTGCTCGGTCTGGCGGACGGCGCCGACGAGCGTCTCGATCGCGGCCGAGGTCGGACAGACGATCCGTAGCCCCTTCGTCGCATAGAACTGCGCACGCGCCGGGTCGAGGACACGCACGATCACCGTCGGCACGCCGAAGTGCTTCTGCGCCGCCTGGGCGATCACGAGGTTCGTGTTGTCGCCGTCTGTGGTGACGACGACCGCGTCGGCCTCTTCGATCCCACCCTCGCGGAGCAGCTGGAGATCCATGCCGTGGCCGACCACGAACCCACCCCGCCAGCTCTCGCCGAGTCGGCCGAGTGCGTCCTCGTTCTCGTCGACGACGGTGACATCCCAGCCGGAGCCCTGGAGCTGTTGCGCGACGGCCGAGCCGACCCGGCCGCATCCGATCACAAGTGCCTTCACAGCGGCGCAGCGTACTCCTCACGCAGGGCGTCAGGTGGCCGCGAGCTCCTCGTCGAGCACCGATTGGGGGAAAGCCACGATCAGCACCTCGCAAGGGGCTCGGCGAAGGACGAAGTCGACGGTCGGCGAGAAGAACCGCGACTGCCGGCGCCATCGTGGCGCGGAGCCGAGGACGATCAGGTCGGCGTTCGTCTCGAGTGCGCATTCGACGATCGCATGGCCGATCGCGCGCGCTCGGACGATCGTCCCCTCCACTGCTACGTCGAAGTCGGCGCCGAGTAGCTCTGCCTCGGCGAGCGACGCCTCGGCACGCTCCTCCTCCTCGATCATCGACGCGTCGAGCGGCTGCTCGAGCGGCACGCGGATGACGTGCAGCGCGTGGACCTCTCCCCCCTGTTCCGACGCGAGCTTCACTGCCGTCGCGAGCATCTCCTCGCCGATCACGCCCAGCTTCATCGGCACGAGGATTCGCTGGAACTGCACGGCCGGCCGGCCCGCGCGCTCATCGGGCGCTTTGACGCGCTGCATCAGCCCCTCTCCGTGCGAGCGCCGGACGGCAACGAAGACGATGAGCCCGGCGGCGAGCCAGGCCGGGCCTGCGTAGCGCGCCCCCGGATGCGTTGCGAGCGCGACGATCCAGATCGCGAACGTGGCAATCGAACCGACGATCGCCGGCAGCGGGACGGCGTGACCGCGGATCCGGACGTCGAGTGGCACGCGGTAGGGCCGGGCCAGATCAGGCTCGCTGACCCGGAGCTTGATCACCGCGAGCTGCGCCGCGGTGAACGCCAGCAGGACGCCGAACGAGAACAGGCTCGCGAGGAACGCGACGTCGCGCTTGATTGCCGACGTTGCGATCACGATCCCGATCGAGATCGTCGCCGCCGCAAGGATCGCCTGCGGTGAGACATGCGCTCGACGGCTGAGGCGACCGAACGCACGCGGCAGCTGGCCGTGCTCGCCGAGCGAGTACGCGAGACGCGAGAAGCCGGACACCGAAGTCGTGATGGCAGCGAGCAGGATCAGCGCGCCCGTGACGCCGACGTAGAACCGCAGCGCCCAGCCGAGACCCCACGGCAGCTCGGACTTCAGCCGGTCGGCCACGCCGAGCAGGGGTGCCCTGAGCCACGTCGTGCCGAGCTCCGTCTTCGGCCCGGGGAAGGCAGAGACCGCGACCACGGCGATCGCCAGGTAGACCGTCACCACGGTCGCAATCGCGCCGAACACCGAGCGCGGCAGATCGACCCCCGGGCGCCGCGCCTCCTCTGCGAGATTCGCGACCGTCTCCAGGCCCGTGAACGCCAGCATTGCGAGCGGCAGCGCGAACGCCAGCGAGTGCCATGTCGGGTGCGAGCCGAGCGACGTTCCGTGCGCCAGTGCGTGCGGCGAGAAGATCAGCGCGAAGCCGAGGACGACGAGCAGCAGCTGTGTGAGCAGGTCGAGAGCAGGCACGACGATCCCGAGCCCGTACAGGGAAGGGCGCCGCACGAGGCGCACGAGTGCAACGAGGGCAATCGCCGACACGGCGACGATCGCATCCCATGGGCTCCGGGCGAGCGCGGAGACCTGGAGCGCGCCGGCGAGATAGTGCGGCAGGAAGAGCGCTGAGAGCGAGATCACGATCAGGTAGTCGAGGAAGAGCGCCCACCCGGTCAGGAATCCGGCAACGTCGTTCGACGCACGCCGGACGAACGTCGCGGCGCCGCCCGTCTCGGGGATCGCCGCGGTGCCTTCGGCGTACGACAGCGACACCACCAGAAAGAGCACACCGGCAACGAGCAGCACGATCGGCGTGAAGCCGAGCGCATGCGCGGCGAGCACTCCCAGCGCAAAGTAGATCGACGACGCGATCTCTCCGTACGCGACGGAAAAGAGCGCGCGCGCATCGAGCTCGCGTCTGAGCCCCGGCAGCTTGCGGGCCACTAGTGGTCTCTCCCGTGAAGGCGGTGTCGATCAGCCGAGCGAAAACCAAGCAGCGCAAGGACGCAGGGAGTCCCGATAGCCGAAGCTATCGGGACGACTGAGGACGCGGCGATGCGTCGCGTTTGCAGCCGGCCGAGCGGCGCCGTGTTCGCGGGAGAGGCCACTAGCGGCCTCTCCGACGAATCATGTAGAGCCGCGCGCAGCCGGCCGCGATGAAGAGCGCGCCGAGCAGAAGGCCGACGCCGAAGCCGTGCACGAGCGTGACGACGATCATCGCGACGCCGAGCGCGATCATCGTCAACGAGGTCAGCTGTGTGAAGGACCTGACCATCTATCTATGCAACCCGCTTGCCGGCGGCGATCATCACCCGTGAAGGCGCGTTCTTGAGCACGTAGTCGACGGTGTGGCCGAAGATCGCCCGGTGCCGTCCGCGCGGCGCGCCGAGGACGATGATCTCCGATCCGCGCCGATCTGCCTCGTCGACGATCGCGCGACCGGCGTTGCGCGCTCGAACGACGCGCTCGCCGACGCGAACCCCGTAGGGCTCGGCGATCGCGCGGTACTCGTCGAGCAACTCGTCGGCCTCCGCGAGCTGCGCCCTCAGGTCGGCGTCGAGCGGTAGCTCGAGCGGCACGACGAGCACGCGGAGCAAGGCGATACGGCCGCCGCGCTCGGTCGCGAGGCGCGCCGCGAGCTCGACGGCCTCACGCGACTCGTCGCCCGCGATGACCGGAACGAGGATCGCTCGGTACTCGAGGGCGATGGCAGCACCGATCGCGACCGGCGTGCGCGTCGTCGTCCGCAGCGGCAGCTTCAGCCGCCGCCGGTACAGCACGTAGAAGACGAACCCGGTTGCGAGCCACGCGAGCCCGGCATAGCGCGTCGGTGCATCCTGGATCACGACGACGAGCCACGCGGCGCCGGTGCCGAGACCGCCGACGATCGCGAACAGCGGCCAGTCGATGCCGCGCAGACGCAGGTTCGGCCGCGCGCGCCAGTGAATCTCCCCTGCCGGTGTCTTGACGCGTAGCGCGACCACGGACGCGTGGGCGATCGTGAACGAGAGCATCGCGCCGAACGCGTACATCCGGCCGAGAAAGTCGACCTTCCCGGAGAGCAGGAACAGGGTCGGCCCGATTGCGCCGAACACGATCAGAGCGAGCCACGGTGTCTTCAGCTTCGGGTGCAAGCGACGGAAGATCTCCGGCAGCTGCCTGTGGCTCGACATCGCATAGGTGATGCGCGATGCGCCGATGACGCCGGCGTTCGTCGCGATGAACAGGATCGTCGAGGCGAGGATGCCGACGTACACCTTCGCCGCCGAGAGCACCACGCCGTGCAGACCGAGGTTCTCCACGAGCCCGAGCACCGGGTCGTTCTTGAAGCCGTGCGGCGGAGCCTGGCCAAGCTGCGTGACGTAGTGGCCGGCGGTGTCGAGATGCACCGGCATCGCCGAGAGCGCGATCCACGGCAGCGTGAAGTAGATCGCGAAGACCGCGATCGCGACCCACGAGATCGCGCGCGGAATCGAGCGCACCGGGTCACGAGCCTCCTCCGCGAGGTTCGACACGGTTTCGATCCCCGTGTACGCGATCATCGCGACCGGGATCGCGAGCAGGAACGCGCTCCACGTCGGCGCTTTGCCGAGGTGGATGTTCGACGTCAGCACGTGCGGATGGAAGATCAGGAAGAAACCGAGCAGCACGAGCAGCAACTGCGTGGCGAAGTCGACCACGGCGAGCACGATGTTCAGCCGCGCGGCCTCCTTGATGCCGACGATGTTGATGCCGACGAGAACCCACGTGAGCGAGATGCCGATCACGATGTCCCACGGGTTCGTCCGGAGCGGCGCCCAGAAGATCGAGAGGTAGTGCGGGACGAAGATCACCGAGATCGCGACGGTGATGACGTAGTTGAGCATCTGCGCCCAGGCGGCCCCGAACGACACGAGCTCGTTGAACGCATGACGTGCAAAGCTCGACGACCCGCCCGCCTCGGGGTAACGCACCGTCCCCTCGGCGTAGGTAGCAGCGGTCGCAGCAAAGATCAGCCCGCTGATGATGAAGACGATCGGCGTCAGGCCGAGTGCGATCCCAGCGGTCAGGCCGAGCGCGTAGTAGATCGACGAGCCGACATTGCCGTACGCGGTCGCGAAGAGCGCGGGCGCGCCGAGGACGCGCTCGAGACCGTGGCTCTGACGCCTCCGCCGTGGCACGATCGCCAAGCGTATTGATTGATCTACAAGGTCAGCGGAATAGTTGGTAGGGCACCGACGAGAGGATCACGTGGGGCTCGAAGAGGAGCACCCGTTTTATGTACAGCGCCCGCTGGTTGTGGAGGAGACGCGCCGAGCCGCGGACGACCATCTCCGGCATCACCAGGTTGACGACGGTGTCGGGCTCGGCCGTGAGCTCCCGGATGTAGGCCCGGAGTGGTGTGCCGATGTCGCGATACGGGGCCTCGCTCAAATCGAGCGGGAGCGCGATCCCGGCACGCAGCCATTGTTCCCGGAACGCGCGCGCCTCCTCCTCGTCGAAGGCGAACGAGACGGCCCGGACGTCCTCGATCCCGAGTGAGCGCGCGTAGCCGATCGCGCGCATCGCCCCCGCATGGATGTTCGCGAGCAGGACGCGCACCACGACTTTTTTCGGCGTGTGCCCCTCCGGGCCCCGCTGCGACGAGACGACCGGGACATCGGTGACGACGACGCCCGGCTCCGACAGCAGCTTGAGCTTGAGCCGAAACGACGTCCGGCCGGCAGCCGAGAAGAACGACTGACGCTTGAACTGCTCCGGGATCACGACGGTCACGAAGTCAGACTCGCCCCGCGGCAGCCGCCACACCTCTTCGAGGAGCGCCTGCATCCGCCCCTCGTCGGTCTCGAGCACCTCGAGCTTCGGCTCTTCCTGAGCGAAGTCCCACCACCGGGGGCGGATGCCCGGATCCGTGTGACGGCCGGGCGCGAGCAACGCCCGAATCGGGCGATCGCCCGAAATGCGCCGCGCGTACCAGAGTGCGCTCTCGGTGGCGACATCGATCGACTCGACCCAGAGAAGCACTTCGTTCGACGGCTTTCTCGCGAGCTGCACCGCGCTCACGCCGACACTCAGTCTCCGGCCAAAGCGCCGGTAGTGACGGTTGATGCCGAGGAAGAGCAGAACGAGCAGCGGGATCGCGATGATCACGAGCCACGCCCCCTCCGCGAACTTCGTCCAGATCACGATCACCGTGACGAGCCCGGTCGAAGCCGCACCCACGACGTTGATCGGGACACGGTGCGCCCAACCCGGGTCTCGCGTGCGAAGCCAGTACCGGACCATGCCGGCCTGCGAGAGCGTGAACGCCGTGAAGACGCCGATCACGTACAGGTGGATCAGCGAGTTGACGTTTGCGTTGTACGCCCAGAGAAGGCCGGCTGAGATCGCCGTCAGCACGAGGATGCCGTTCGAGAAGACGAGCCGGTCGCCGAGGTTCGTGAACTGCCGGGCGAAGAAGCGGTCGCGGGCGAGCAGCGCGGCAAGCCGCGGGAAGCCCTGGTACGACGTGTTCGCGGCCAGCACGAGGACGGCCAGCGTCAGTATCTGAACCGTCCAGTACATGAAGCCGACGGCCGACGATGCCGGGAACGCAGCCCGTGCGATCTGCGAGAGCACCGAGGGCGTGCCGGTCCGCGTCGGGACTGCATGTGTGTGGACTGCAAGCCAAGAGACCCCGAGGAACATCGTGATCGCGACCGTGCCGAGCACGAGCAACGTGGCCGCCGCATTCCTGCCGTGCGGACGGCGAAAGGCGTTCACGCCGTTCGCGATCGCTTCGACGCCGGTCAGGGCTGTCGAGCCCGACGAGAAGGCTCGCAGGATCACGAACAGACCGACGGCGCCAGTGCCGGCCGCGAGCGGATGAGGGGCGATCGCATGCGGACAGCCGCTCGTCGCGCACTTGCCGATGCCGGTCCCGATCGTCACGAAGATCGCCGTGATGAACCCGTAGGTCGGAAGGGCGAAGAGGATCCCCGCCTCACGCACTCCGCGAAGATTCGCGAGTGCGACCAGCGCGACACACACGAGCGACAGCGTCAGCTCGTGGCCACGGAGCGACGACACCGCCGAGGTGAGAGCGAGGATGCCCGCGGCGACCGAGACTGCAACCGTCAGGACGTAATCGGTGAGGAGCGCTGCCGCTGCGACCAGGCTTGGGATCCGCCCCAGGTTTTCCTTCGCCACGATGTAGGCGCCACCCGAGCTCTGGTAGATCAGCACTGTCTGTCGGTACGAAAGGACGACGATCGCGAGCAACGCCGAGATGGCGATCGAGATCGGGAATGCGAGGTGGGCCGCGCCCGCCGATGCACCGATCAGGACGACGAGCGCGGCTTCGGTGGCATAGGCGACCGACGAGAGAGGGTCGGACGCGAAGATCGGCAGAGCGAGCCACTTCGGGAGCAGCGTCTCGTCCATTTGGTCCGACGACATCGGACGGCCGACCAGGACGCGTTTCAGGCGGGGCACAAGGCCCCTGACGCTAACGCGCTAGGCGGCTGCCGTTGTGGCGGGGGCCGGGCGCAGGACGACGGTCTCGAACGGGGCGTTCGTGAGGATCCACGTGAGCTCCTTCGGTGTGAAGCCTCCGGCAGGGGCGACGATCCGGTCGAATCGCTCGACCTCCCAGAGCCGCCGCAGCGCATGCGTCAACGACCGCCCCTTCTCGATGCGCGCGTCGACGGGCACGCGCTGGCGAACCGCGGCATGCTCGACCGCTTCGAGCAGCGGGAGCGCAACGGAAACCTCTTCCTTCCGTGCCGAGTCCTCCGGGTACTGGAGCGGAACCACCAGCAGGTAGGCGGCGACGAGCGTCGCTTCCTCGGCGCGCGCGATTCGAATCGCCGCCGCGAGGACTGTCGGGTCGAGCGCGCCGGAAAACGGCACGAGAACGCGCCGGCTGCCGGCGTAGGCCGGCCGCGGCGTTGCCCGTCGCCGCCACACCACCACTCCCACGACGAGCGCCGCCGCCAGGACGGCCGCTGTAGGCGCGGCCCAGATCACGACTCACTCTCCCGGTCGGCGCGGTTCGCCACGACGCGCACGTCGATGCCCGGCAGGTTCCGGACGAGCGCGGAGACCAGCGAGCCGCGGAGGATCTCTCGCCGCCTGCTCTCGTCCGGCGTGCCGACGAGCACATAGGTCGAGCCGCGCTCGCCGACCACGCGGCGGACGGTCGCGACAAGGTCGTCTCCCTCCTCCTCGAGAAAGTGAGCGCCGAGGACGACGGCAAGCCGCCGTAACGCCGCGAGCTGCACCTGCTCCTCGGGCGAGAGCTCGTCCCCGGGCCGGTGCACCCAGAGTGCGTCGAGCGGCGCGCCGAGCCGCTCCGCCGATCGCCAGGCGCGACGCAAGATCCGCTGCGACCGCGGCTCGGGCGTGACCAGCGCGAGCACGCGTTCCGCGACCGCCTGTGCGCTCAACGGGTCGAGCACCACCGATTGCCGGCGCGCACCGACGTCCTCCGCCACCTCGCGCAGCGCAAGCTCACGGAGCGCGGACAGCCTGTCGGCCCGGAAGAAGTTCGTGAGCGCGACCTCGACGCGATCCGGTGAGTACACCTTTCCCGCACGGAGTCGTTCCTGGAGCGCTTCCGGCGTCAGGTCGACGAGCACGACCTCGTCGGCAGACTCGAGCACCGAGTCGGGGAACGTCTCGCGCACCTTGACGTCGGTCACCTCCGCGATCGCGTCGTTCAGGCTCTCGAGGTGCTGAATGTTGACCGTCGAGATCACATCGATGCCCGCCGCCAGCACCTCCTCGATGTCCTGCCACCGCTTCTCGTTGCGAGCTTCGGGCAGATTCGTGTGCGCGAGCTCGTCGATCAGCGCCAGCTCCGGCGCGCGCTTGACGACCGCATCGACATCCATCTCCTCGAGGGCGAGGCCGGCGTACCCGCCGCCGAGATGCGGCACCTCTTCGAGCCCGACAGCGAGCGCCGAGGTCTCGGGCCGCTCGTGCGGCTCGAGGTATCCGATCACGACGTCGCGCCCCTCGGCATGTGCGGAGCGGCCCTCCTGCAGCATGCGATACGTCTTCCCGACTCCCGCCGCCATGCCGAGCAGGATCCGGTAATGACCTCGCATTGACGGCTACGCGCCGAGCAGGTTGTGCACCACGAGGTCGATCAGCTTGATGCCGATGAACGGAAGGATCATGCCGCCGAGACCGTAGAGCAAAAGATTGCGACGAAGGAGTGCCGTCGCACCGATCGCGCGATAGCGGACGCCCTTGAGCGCCAGCGGCACGAGCGCCGGGATGATCAGCGCGTTGAAGATGACGGCGCTGAGGATCGCGCTCTTGGGGTCGCCGAGATGCATGACGTTGAGCGAGTTCAACGGCCCACGCCTGCCCGGGGTCGTGGCATAGGTGTAGGCGAACATCGCGGGTAGGATCGCGAAGTACTTCGCAACGTCGTTCGCGATCGAGAACGTCGTCAACGCGCCGCGCGTGATCAGCAGCTGCTTGCCCACCTCGACGATCTCGATCAGCTTCGTCGGGTTCGAATCGAGGTCGACCATGTTGCCCGCTTCCTTCGCAGCGGTCGTCCCGGTGTTCATCGCCACGCCTACGTCGGCCTGCGCGAGCGCAGGGGCGTCGTTCGTCCCGTCGCCGGTCATCGCGACCATGCGTCCCTTCGCCTGCTCTTCCTTGATCAGCGCCATCTTCGCCTCGGGCGTCGCCTCGGCAAGGAAGTCGTCGACACCCGCTTCCTGCGCGATCACCGCTGCTGTGACGCGGTTGTCGCCGGTGATCATGACGGTGCGGATGCCCATGCGGCGCAGCTCGTCGAAGCGCTCGTTCATGCCGCCCTTGACGATGTCCTTGAGGTGCACCACGCCGAGGGCGAAGTTGTCCTTCGAAACGACGAGCGGGGTGCCACCCTGTTCGGCAACACCCTGAACGAGCCGGTCCAGCTCCGCCGGCGCGCTGCCACCCTGCTCGCCGACGAAGCGCTTGACGGCGTCGGCTGCGCCCTTGCGGATCAACGTGCCGTTCATGTTCACGCCGCTCATGCGCGTCGTCGCGCTGAACGGAACAAACTCGTGCTCACCCAGCTCGCGCTCGCGCAGGTTGAAGCGCTCTTTCGCAAGGACGACGATCGAGCGGCCCTCGGGTGTCTCATCCGCGAGCGACGCGAGCTGTGCCACCTCGGCCAACTCGCGCTCCTCGACGCCGTCGACGGGCAGGAACTCCGCTGCCTGCCGGTTGCCGAGCGTGATCGTGCCCGTCTTGTCGAGCAGCAGCACGTCGACGTCGCCCGACGCCTCGACCGCACGACCCGACATGGCGAGCACGTTTCGCTGGACCAGGCGATCCATCCCGGCGATCCCGATCGCAGAAAGGAGCGCGCCGATCGTGGTCGGGATCAGCGCCACGAGCAGCGCGATCAGAACCGTCTGCGACACCGACGTGCCGGCGTAGAGCGCGTACGGCCGCAATGTCACGACCGCGGCGACGAAGGTGATCGTGAGACCTGCGAGCAGAATGTTGAGCGCGATCTCGTTCGGCGTCTTGCGGCGCTCCGCTCCCTCGACAAGCGCAATCATCCGGTCGAGGAACGACTTCCCCGGCTCTTGCGTCACCTCGATGATCAGATGGTCCGAAAGCAGACGGGTGCCGCCCGTGACGGCCGAGCGATCGCCGCCGGACTCGCGGATGACGGGCGCCGACTCGCCGGTGATCGCCGACTCGTCGACCGAGCCGACGCCTTCGATCACATCGCCGTCGGCAGGGATGATCTCTCCGGCCTGGACGACCACGACGTCGCCGCGCTGCAACTCCGGCGCGGGAACGCTGCGACCGTCGCGCAGTTGCGCGTTGGTGGTGGTACGGGTTGCGCGCAATGCATTTGCCTGCGCTTTACCGCGCCCTTCGGCAATCGCCTCGGCGAAGTTGGCAAACAGCACGGTCAGCCACAGCCAGACGGCGATCACGCCGACGAACCACAGCTGGCCCGTGTGACCGCGCGCGAGGTCGAGCACGAAGATGATGCTCGTGACGACGCTGCCGAGCTCGACGATGAACATCACCGGGTTCTTGAGCTGGTTGCGCGGGTCGAGCTTCGGGAACGAGTCGAGAATCGCAGCGAGCGCAAGCTCGCGCGAGAAGACGCTCGAACGACGCTCGGCCATCAGTGGGCCCCTCCCAGCTTGTCGAGCGCAAGGTTCAGCTCGAGCACGTTGACGCCCGGCTCGCCGAGGAACCCGAGCGACCGACCAGCTGTGTGCTTGGAAACGAGCTCGTTCACCGTGGCGAGAGGCAGGTGTCGGACAGCTGCGACGCGGCGCGACTGGAGAGCGGCGTAGGCCGGCGAGATGTCGGGATCGATGCCCGAGGCGGAGGTGGTGACCGCGTCGACCGGGATGTCGTGGATCGTGAGGCCCGGGTTGTACGGCCCTTCGAGCTTCAGGATCGCCTCGGCCGCTGCCTGCACGTTCTTCGCAAGCTCGGGACTGGTCGGCCCGAGGTTTGCGAACGTCGTCCCGGCCGCGTTGTACGCCGGCGAGGTCGCCGAGGGCCGCTCATGGAAGTACTGCGCACCCGTGAACTCCTGCGCAGCGAGCTTCGAGCCGACAACCACGCCGTTGCGATGGATGAGGCTGCCGTTGGCCTTGCCGGAGAACGCGACCTGTGCGAAGCCGGTCATCAAGAGCGGGTAGCCGAACCCGAAGATCGCCGTGAGCACGACGATCGCAAGCGCCGAGCTGACGACATTCTTCATCAGTGGGTCAGTCCCTCGACGATCGGGCCGAGTGTGAGCGCCGGGAAGATCATCAAGCCCGCGGTGAGTGCGATCACGCCGACGACCAGCACGACGAACGTGATGCCGTCGGTGCGGAACGTGCCGGCGGAGGCGGGCACGATCTTCTTCTTGGCAAGTGCACCGCCGAGCGCGAGCGCGGCGAACATCGGCACGAAGCGCCCGAGGAGCATCGCGATCGTGCCGAAGTAGGCGCTGAAGTTCGTCAGCCCGAAGCCGGCGAACGCGCTGCCGTTGTTGTTGCCCTGGGAGTCATAGGCGTACAGCGTCTCGGTGAAGCCGTGAACGCCGCTGTTGTAGACCGAAGCGAGACCACTCTTCGTCACGATCGACAGCCCCGCAAGCGTCAGGACCATCGTCGGAACGAACAGAGCTCCGAGCGCGGCGTACTTGATCTCTCGCGCCTCGATTTTCTTCCCGAGCCACTCTGGTGTACGGCCCACCATCAAGCCGGCCACGAAGACGGCCATGATGATGTAGAAGAACATGCCGTAGAGGCCTGAGCCGACCCCGCCGAAGATCACCTCACCGAGGAACAGGTTGACGAGCGGAACGGCGCCACCGAGGGGTGTCTGCGCGTCGAAGCCGCCGTTCACCGAGCCGTTCGACGCGTCCGAGGTCGCCGTCGTCCAGAGAGCGGTATTCGCCAGCCCAAAGCGAACCTCTTTGTCTGTCATGTTGCCGCCCGACTGGCCGTGACCCTGCGTGATGTTCACACCGGACGCGCGCAGCACATGCGAGCCGTGCTGTTCCGCCGGCAGGTTGATGGCGACGCCGAGCAGGAAGACGACGAACATCGACGCGAACACAGCCATGCCATGTCGCCGCGCGAGGACCATCCTCCCGAACATGAAGACCTGTGCCGCCGGGATCAGCAGGATCGAGAGGAGCTCGATGAGGTTCGAGAGCCCGGTCGGGTTCTCGAACGGGACGGCAGCGTTCGAGTTGTAATAGCCGCCGCCGTTCGTGCCGAGCTGCTTGATCGCGATCTGCGACGCTACGGGACCGCGGGCGATCGTCTGCGTCGCACCTTGGAGCGTGTGCGCCGTCGCATGCGCGTCGAACGTCTGCGGCACGCCTTGCGAGATCAAGATCACGGTGACGATGACCGCCAGCGGCAGTAGCACGTAGAAGAGTGAGCGGTACAGGTCGACCCAGAAGTTGCCGAGCGTGCCCGACGAGCGGCGCGCGATTCCGCGCACGACCGCGGCGAGGACGGCCATGCCGACCGCAGCAGAAACGAAGTTCTGCACCGCCAGGCCGGCCATCTGCGTCAGGTACGACATCGTGTACTCGCCGCCGTAGTACTGCCAGTTCGTGTTCGTGATGAAGCTGGCCGCCGTGTTCAGCGACAGATGCGCGGGCACGCCCTTCAGGTGATCCGGGTCGAGGAAGAGATGGCCCTGGACGCGCTGGAGCGCATACAGCACGGTGAAGAAGAGGACGCTGAAGACGAGCACGGTCGTCCCGTAGCTCTTCCAGTCCTGCTCCTTCTTCGAGTTCGCGCGGACGACTCGGTAGAAGCCGCCCTCCAGCGCGCGCAGGGCACGGAATCGAATGCGCTCCGCCGAATAGATGCGCGCCATGTAGATGCCCAGCGGGTAGCCGAGCGCAATCAGCACGACGCAGTAAAGGAGGATCTGAGAAATCCCCTGCCCGGTCATCAGATGGCTGACCGGGAGTTGTGGAGGCCCCCAGCCGTAGCTGCCTTCAACTCGCGGTCAGCCATCTAGAACCGTTCGCCACGGAACAGCGCGTACACGAGGTACGCGAAGACGAGGATCGAAAGTGCAAGTCCGATGGCGTCGCCTGCGCTCATCGAGTTCTCTAGACCTTCTCCAAGAGCCGGAGCAGGAAATAGGCGAACGCGAAGCACACCGCGGCGACACCGAGGGCGGCGAGATCGAACATCAGACGCGTACGTCCAATTTGCGCAAGACCGCCTTGAGGCACGATCCGATGTCATCGACGGCGGCGAAGAAGCAGCTGTCCGGACTCGTCAGCAGATCGTCCACTGCGAGCATCCCGGCCGCCGAAATAGGCTCAGCGTCCAGGAGGCGGGCCTCGATCGACTCGAGGACTGCCACATGCGGCCGAAGCGCGCCACCGCGTAGTGGTGTCGCGCCGGGCAGCTTCACGCCGGTCAACTCGTCGATCGCGCTCCGGAGCGCGCGAGCGCAGGAGCGACGTTCCTGCTCGGACGTCAGCTCCGCGACACGCCACGGGTAGCGCGCTTCGAAGCCGTGCGCGATCCAGCTGTCCGCGTCACGGCGCGCGCGCCGGCGTGCCATCCAGGTGCGAGGGTGAACGGTCGTGGCCATGCAACGACCGTAGGCCTGCGCCCGTCAACCGGGCCTCAAGCTTCCGGCAGGCGGTCTTAAAGTTCTCTCAAGGCGCCGGCGTCACGAGCCGATAGCCGGCGCCCGGCTCCGTAACGACGACCTTCGGCCGAGACGGGTCCTCCTCGATCTTCCCGCGGAGATGGGAGACGTAGACGTGCAGGTAGTGCGCCTCGTCTCCGTACCCGGGGCCCCACACCTCGCGGAGGAGCATGCGATGCGTGAGGAGCTTGCCAGGGTTCTGCGCGAGGACGCGCAGGAGATCGAACTCGTGCGGTGTCAGCTTGATGCGCTCGCCTCGCCGCGTCACCGACCTGTTCGGGACGTTGACGAGGAGATCGCCGATCTCGATCACCGGCCCGGCGTCGGGAGCAAGTCGGCGCAGCACCGCGCGCAGGCGCGCGAGCAGCTCCTCCACGCTGAACGGCTTCGTCACGTAGTCGTCCGCGCCGGCATCGAGCGCGGCGATCTTCTCGCGCTCCTCGCCGATCGCGGACAGCACGATCACGGGCGCATCGGTCCACGTCCGGAGCTCGCGACACACGTCGGTGCCGCGCCCATCGGGCAGGACGAGGTCAAGGATCACCGCCGCCGGTGGATGCGCCGCCGCCGCGGCCAGCGCGGTCGCGGCAGTCGTCGCCGTGTCGACGGTGTATCCCGCGCCGCGCAGCGTCGTCCCGAGCGCTCGCAAGATCTGAGGCTCGTCGTCGACGACCAGCACACGCTGCGCCTCCGTCATTGGGCAACCTGCGGTTGCCCAATGACCATCCGCTCCAGCGCCGGCAAAGCCGGCACCTCCGCTCCTTGCGAGCCTCCGTCGAGCCTACGGCTCATGCGGGCAGCTCCACGGGCGCCGCGACGACGGGCAGTGCGAGCGCGAACGTCGCGCCCTGGCCTGGGCGTGACTCCGCCCACAGGCGCCCGCCGTTCGCCGCGGCGAATCCGCGCGCGATCGCCAGCCCGAGCCCAGCACCCGAGCCGTCGCGACCACGATAGAAGGGCTCGAACACGCGCTCGAGCGCGCCGCCCGCGAGGCCGGGGCCCTGATCCACCACGCGCACGATCGCCTCACTTCGCGTGGCGGTGATGCGCACGTGAACCGGCGAGTCGCCAGGGGAGAACTTGAGCGCGTTCTCGATCAGGTTGGCGAGCACGCGCCGGATCTGAACCGCATCCACGTTCACGAGCGGCGCCTCGCCGGCAACGTCGACGCGTGCTGTGGGGTCGCTGTCTGCGACGACCTCGCGCACGAGCTCGTCAAGCGCCCAGACCTCCTGCTCCGGCTCTGCGCTTCCTGCCTCGAGCCGCGAGAGGTCGAGCAGATCGCCGACGAGGCGTGCCAGCCGGTCGGCGCCGACCGCGATCGTGTCGAGCAACTCGCGGCGGTCTGCGTCGGTGAAGACCAGCTCGTCGTTCCGCAGCGCTCCGATCGAGGTGATGATGCTCGTGAGCGGCGAGCGCAGGTCGTGCGACACCGCGCGCAAGAGCGCAGTCTTCACGAGGTCGCTCCGACGCAGTGCCTCCGCCTCGAGCGCCTCCTGCTCGAGCCGCGTGCGATCGATCGCGACGGCGAGCAGCGCGGCGAGCGCGGGCAGGAAGCGGCGGCGAACGATGGTGCTCGGCTGCGCCTCGACAGACGTGTAGATCGTCCCGACGCGGCGGCCGTCGACCTCGAGCGGAGTCGGCGAGTCGCCGTGACGACCACGGTTCTGTCCGAGCTCGATCTCGGCGCGCGCGACCCCGAGCACCTCGGCGGCGCGGCCGCCGATCCACTCGAGCTCCGCCTCGAGATCCTTGCCACCAAGTAGATGCCCTGCAATCTCTGCGAGCAGCGACGCCTCCTGCTCGCGCTGTTCGGCGTCGGTGGCCCGGCGGCGCGCACGCGCTGCCAACTCGCTGACGACGACGGCGGTCGCCGAGTACGCCGTGAGCGCAAACCAGTTCGTCGAATCCGCGAGGCTGAACGTGTGCGTCGGCGGTAGGAAGAAGAAGTTGAACGCGAGCATGCTCGCGATCGCGACCGGCAGCGACCAGCGGATTCCCCAGAGCACCGCGACGGGCAGGACGGCGAACATGTAGAGGACGCCCAGCGAGAGCGTCGGCGCGATCGGCTCGAGGCCCCACACGAGCAGGGTCGCGATCGTGACCGCGACGATCGAACCGGCGAGCGGTAGCCCGACGCGTGTGCTCATCGAGACGGAACGGTATCGCCGCCGCCGCATCTGCAGGCGGCGGCGATACCCAGTTCGCTAATGGATCGAGACGATGAGCGGGATGATCAGGATCGCCACGATGTTCGTGATCTTGATCATCGGGTTGATCGCCGGGCCCGCGGTGTCCTTGTAGGGGTCGCCGACGGTATCGCCGGTGACCGACGCAGCGTGCGCCTCGGACCCCTTGCCGCCGTAGGCGCCGTCCTCGATCGACTTCTTCGCGTTGTCCCAGGCTCCACCGCCCGAGGTCATCGAAATCGCGAGGAAGAGACCCGTGACGATCGTGCCGATCAGGAGCCCGCCGAGCATCCGGGCGTTGATGATCCCGACGACGATCGGAAACCCGATCGGGATCAGCGCCGGGGCGAGCATCGACTTGATCGCGGATGCGGTGACGATGCCGACGGCGCGGCTGTAGTCGGGCCGCTCGGTGCCTTCCATGATCCCGGGGTGCTCGCGGAACTGGCGGCGCACCTCCTGCACGACCTCGCCGCCGACGCGCCCGACCGCCTGCATCGCGAGCGACGCGAAGAGGAACGGCATCAGGCCGCCGAGGAAGAGCCCGCCGACCACCCAGGGGTCGGAGAGCGAGAACGAGGTGTGCAGGCCGTGATCAGAGAGACCGGTCGTGTACGAGTCGAACAGGATCAGCGCAGCGAGCGCCGCCGAGCCGATCGCGTAGCCCTTCGTGACGGCCTTCGTGGTGTTGCCGACCGCGTCGAGCGGATCGGTGACGCCGCGGACCTCCTCGGGCAGGTCGGCCATCTCGGCGATGCCGCCCGCGTTGTCGGTGACAGGGCCGTACGCGTCGAGCGCGACGATCAGGCCGGTCATCGAGAGCTGCGCCATCACCGCGACGCCGATGCCGTAGAGGCCGGCGAAGTGGTGCGCGACGAGGATGCCTGCGACGAGCACGATCACCGGCGCGGCGGTCGCCTGCATCCCGATCGCGAGCCCTTCGATGATGTTCGTCGCGTGACCGGTCTGCGACGCCTTCGCGATCGCCTTGACCGGGTTCCAGCGCGTGCCGGTGTAGTACTCGGTGATCGCGACGAGCAGGAACGTGACGACGAGCCCGACGAGCGCGGAGCCGTAGAGATCGCCGAAGCCGAACCGGCCCTTGTCGAACGCCATCGTGACCGGAATGAAGCCGAGCGCCGACAGCACTGTCGCCGCGAGCACTGCCTTGTACAGCGCGTTGATGACCGCGTTCTCACCGCGGCCGAGCCGGGCGAAGAACGTCCCGATCACCGAGGAGACCGCGGAGACGGCGCCGAGTGCGAGCGGATAGAGATACAGCCTGGTCGAGAGGTCGCCGACGAGGGCGACGTGCGTCCCGAGCAGCATCACGGCGACCGCGGTCACCGCGTAGGTCTCGAACAGGTCGGCGGCCATCCCTGCGCAGTCCCCGACGTTGTCGCCGACGTTGTCGGCGATCACGGCCGCATTGCGCGGGTCGTCTTCGGGGATGCCGGCTTCGAGCTTGCCGACGAGGTCGGCGCCGACATCGGCAGCCTTAGTGAAGATTCCGCCGCCGAGTCGCGCGAAGACGGAGATGAGGGAGCCGCCGAACGCGAGCCCGACGAGGTCGTTGATCGCCGAGGTCGGGGTGTGATGCAGCGCGCCCGTCAGGAACCAGTAGTAACCGGTCACGCCGAACAGCCCGAGACCGACGACGAGCAGGCCCGTTACGGAGCCCGCCTTGAACGCGACGTCCAGCGCCGGCCCGAGGCCCTTCCGCGCCGCCTCGGCAGTGCGCGAGTTCGAGCGCACGGCGACGTTCATGCCGATGAACCCGGCTGCAGCCGAGAGCGCGGCCCCGACGAGGAACCCGAACGCGGTGCCCCAACCCAGCTTGTTGTAGACGCCGAGCAGGATGAACGGCACGATCGCGACGATCGCGATCGTCGTGTACTGCTTGCGCAGGTACGCCGCCGCGCCCTCCTGGACGGCGGACGCGATCTCGCGCATCCGCTCGTTGCCGGCCGGCTGAGCGAGCAGCCACCAGGTCAGATAGAGCCCATACGCCACGGCCACGGCTGCGCCGGCGAGGCCGAGGAGCACGGGGTGATGCATGAACCAATCCATCCGTTTCGCTCCCTCACAAAGTCAAGCGCCGAAGGGCTTCGGCGCGGGCGATTATGTATCACAAGCGGCCCCCGGACTAGGCGGAGGCGGCTGCCGCGTAGGCGACCTGGAGCTGCGCGAGCGCCGGTTCGAGCGCGCGGCGCGCCTCATCCTCGAGCTGCGGCAGCAGCGCCACTGCGACATCGATCGCCTTTCTTGCGTCCGCAAGCTCCGCGCGATCGAGCTTCGCCTGGCCGACGGTCAAGAAGGTCGAGACCGCAGAGAGCACGAGATCGCGCACTTCGAGCGACCCGATCTGCGAGGCAAAGGCGCTCAGCTCCTCCGGAGTCGGGCCGTCGTCAACCACCGATCGGCTCTGATCCCGCTCTCGGCCCCGTCGAGGCCGGGGCCTTCGCTCCTGGGGGCTCCGTCGAGCCTACGCCCCCGGCCCTGACCTGCTCGGCGTAGATCTCCTCGAGGGTTGCGCCCTCCTCGAAGCGCGCGATCTGGCGCTCCGCCGCCGTCTCGCTCGGCACCGCGAGATACGGCGCCGCCCCGATCTCGTCGGCGACCGGCGCCACCCAGTCGACCAGCTGCTCGAGCCTCGCACGCGCCGGGACCGGCTCACCCGTCTCGAAGTCGAGCAGCTCGCCCGAGAGCCCGTAGCGGATCGCGCGCCACATATTCTCCTCGAGCAGTCGCGGCGGCGGGCTCTGCAACGGCTCTCCCTCGTCGAAGGCGCGCGCGCAGCGAACCGCGAGCGCGTACCCAAGAGCCGCGAGCGATTGCGCCTCGGCGAGGTCGGGCTGGCCGTCGCAGATCCGGATCTCGACCGTCGGATACGCGAGGTGCGGCCGCACGCTCCACCAGATCTGTGTGTGCTCGGTGATCGAGCGCGTGCGGTAGAGGAACGACACGTAGTCCTCCCAGCCCTGCCAGCTGCCGTACGGGTCGGGGATGCCGCAACGAGGAAACATGCGCGTGAACACCTCGGTGCGTGCGGAGTGAAGGCCGCTGTTGACGCTTTCGACGAACGGCGAGCTCGCGGACAGCGCGAGCAACTCGGGCAAGAACACGCGCAGCGCGTCGTGCACCGCGATCGCGCGGTCGGCGCCCGCGATGCCGACGTGCACGTGCAGACCGAACGTGTTGTTGCGCCAGACGACGTAGCGCAGGAGCTCGTCGTTGCGACGATAGTGCGGCGTGTCGATGATGCGCTGGTCCTGCCAGCGGCTCCACGGGTGTGTGCCGGTGCCTCCGAGCGCGAGCCCGAGCTCGCGCGCGAGGCCGTGAATCTGACTGCGCCGCTCGGCCATCGCCGCCGCAACCTCGCCGAACCCTTCGCAGCGCCCCGTGCGCACCTCGATCTCCGAGGCGATCAGTTCGCCGACGACGTTCTCTGCGAAGTCGGTCTGGAGAGACGCGGCCTTCACATCCTCGAAGCGATTCGTGAGCTCGAGCGTTCCGGCGTCGAGAATTGCGAACTCCTCTTCGACCGCGACCGTGAAGTCGGTACCCGAGTCGAAGGCGTCGCGACTCTGCGAGAGGAGCTCCTCCCACGTGACCTTCTGCTCGTCGCCCACGGCGAGAGCGTATCCAGGTGGAGGACGGCTACGGCAACAGCTGGAGCGCTAGACGGGTGCCAGGAGCCGGGCGGCGACACCGGCCCACGACCAGCGCTCGACGACGGCCGAGCGGGCGGCGGCGCGAAGCTTGGCGCGTTCAGGTGCGGTCAACTCGAGGAGCTCGGTGAGCTTCCGGCGCAGGTCGTCTGCGTCGCCGGTCGCGAAGGATGCGAGGTGGCGAAGCGCCGCTGGATACGCCTGCTCCAGGCCGGCTGCGACCTCCGCGAGCCCGGAGTGGCGCGCGACGAGCGGCGGCGAGCCGGCGGCGGCAGCCTCCGCAGCAACCATGCCGAACGCCTCAGGGAAGATCGACGGAACGACGGTGACGTCGGCGAGCGGCAGCAGCTGGATGAGGTGGCGATGCTCGAGTGGTCCGGTGAAGAGCGTTCCGGGGGGAGCATCTGCTTCGAGCCTCGGTCGGTAGGGGCCGAAGCCGACGACGATCAGCCGCGCGTCGACGCCGCGCATCGCCTCCAGCAGCACCTGCACGCCCTTCTGCTCGATCAACTTCCCGAAGTAGAGGACGGTCGGGGCGTCGTTCGCGAAGAACGCGGCCAGGCGCTCCGCATTGTTCTCGTCGGGCAGACGCTCCTCGGCGTTGCCGGGGTTCGGAGGATCGCGACGCGCTTCGCCGAGCAGCGCTGCGAGCGCGTCGCCGCGCGAACGGAACGTGAACTCGTCGATGTCGACGCCGGGAGGCACTTCCACGACCCGGTCGACGTGACCGACGACGTCTTCGAGCACGTCTCGGATGTGCCTCGAGCCGACGAACGTGGCGTCTGCATGTGCGAGCGACTCGGCGCCCCACCTCTCGAGCTCGGGGCGGCCACGCATCGAGTACTCGAGCTCCGAGCCATGTGCCTTGACGCGAAACGGCGCGCCGGTGGCGGAGGCGACGGGTGCGCCCAGCAAGACGTGATTTGCGAACACGAGGTCGGCGGGCAACAGCGCGCGCACCGCCGCGGCGTTCGCGTCGACGTACTGCGCGCGCTCGCGTGCCGTGAAGTCCTGGAGGAGCTTCGGCGTGAGGCCGGCGTACCGGTCCATGACGAACACGGGCAGGAGATCGCCGGGCAAGTCGAGCGTCACGACCCGCGCATCGCCGAGGTCGTACTGCTCGGGCGCGCGCTCCTGACAGACGATCACGACGTCGTGCCCGGCGCGGCTCCACTCGCGCGCGAGAGCGCGCGTGTAGACGTTCGACCCGGTCCCGCCGAGCAGATACCCGTGCCAGAGCACGATCCTCATTGCAGGGAGGCTAGACCGTCGCTAACGGACGCGAGTTGCACTTCCGTCACCCTTGCCTGGCAACGAACTGCCGCCTTTGCAGGGCCGTTCGAGCGCGTGTTGCACTTCTGTCACCCTTGCTTGGGAAGGGTTACGGAAGTGAGACGCGCTCCTAGGCGAGGTGGAAGTAGAGCGCGTGCAGGAGCTCGACGGCGGGATTCGAGGTGTGCACGGTGACCTCGGTCGGCACGTCGAGCAAAGCCTCCGAGTAGTTGAAGATGATCCGCACACCCGCGTCGACGAGATCGTCCGCGACCTTCTGCGCAGCCAAGGCGGGCACCGCAAGGACGCCGACGACGATGTTCTTGTCGCGCACCGCGTCCTTCAGCTTGCGCTCGTCCTCGACCGCGATACCGCCGAGCTCGTTCCCGATCACACTCGGGCTCGAGTCGAACACGGCCGCGATGTTGATCCCGTGCTCGGCGAAGATCGGCGAGCTCGCGATCGCCTGCCCGAGTCGGCCCGCACCGACGAGAGCGATGTTGTGCTGACCCTGCGTGCGCAGGATCTTCCTGATCTCCGACAGCAGCGAGTCGATCGAGTACCCGACGCCGCGCTTTCCGAACTTGCCGAAGTTCGAGAGATCGCGGCGGATCTGCGTCGCATTGATGTTCGTGTAGTCGGCAATCTCCTGCGACGAGATCCGCTCCTTCCCCATCTTCCGGGCCTGGGTCAGTACCTGCAGGTACCGGGAGAGCCGGGCCGCGACACCGACCGTGAGCCGGTCAGGGGCACCGGACGGAAGTGGACTTTGCAACATCACGAAGCATTGTGCCCTAGGCTCCGCAACAACCGTCCGGTTGTCACAAACCCTAGGGTTTGTGACGCGACAACGACCTCAGGCGCGGCCGAGCTTCCGCCGGAGAGCCTCCTCGTCGACCCAGTACACGAAGGCCCGCGCTCCGTCGATCTCGACGACGGGCAGCCACTCGCGGTGGGACGCTTCGAGCTCCGCATCGCCGCAGATGTCGACCGCCTCGTACGGCTCGCCGACCCGATCGAGCACGTCGCGTGCCCGCTCGCACAGATGACACCCGGCCGCGTGGTAGAGGACGATCCGGCGGTTAGGGATAGAGGCCACGCGTCACCGTGGCTTCGGCGACGCGCTGCACCGCAAGGCCGTATGCCGCCATCCGCATCGACGTCGCGCGCTCGTCGCGCGTCGCCCACGTCTCGTCGAACGCACGCGTGACGATGTCGTTCAGCCGTGCGTTCACCTCGTCTTCCTTCCAGAAGTACTCCTGCAGGCCCTGCACCCACTCGAAGTACGAGACGACGACGCCACCTGCGTTCGCGAGCACGTCAGGGAGGATCAGCACGCCGTTGCTCTCGAGAATGTCGTCGGCGCCGGGCGTGAGCGGCCCGTTCGCACCCTCGACCACGATCTTCGCGCGGACCGAGTCCGCATTCGCCTCGGTCACCACCTGCTCGAGGGCGCACGGCGCGAACACGTCGCACTCGAGCGCGACGAGCTCGTCGTTCGTGATCCGGTCGCTCCCGCCGAGCTCTGTCACCGAGCCACCCCCGCGCTTGTGCGCGAACGCCGCCGCAGCGTCGATGCCCTTCGCGTTGTAGATGCCGCCGGTCGAGTCGGAGATCGCGACGATCGTCGCCCCCCGCTCCGCCGCCAGCCGCGCGAAGTACGAACCGACGTTGCCGAAACCCTGCACGGCGATGCGCTGGTCCTCCATCGCGAGCGACTTCTTACCGAGGGCGGCTGCAAGACAGAAGAGCGCACCGCGCGCGGTCGCCTCTTCACGCCCGAGCGAGCCACCGATCGTGAGCGGCTTGCCGGTGACGACTCCGAGCACCGAGTGCCCTTTGTTCATCGAATAGGTGTCGAAGATCCACGCCATCGTGGCGGCGTTGGTGCCGACGTCCGGGGCGGGAATGTCCTTCTCCGGGCCGATCTCGTTGATGATCTCCGAGGTGAAGCGGCGAGTCATGCGCTCGAGCTCGCTTCGCGACATCGACTTCGGATCGCAGATCACGCCGCCCTTCGCGCCTCCAAACGGCAGCCCCATCAGCGCGCACTTCCAGGTCATCCACATCGCGAGTGCCTTGACCTCGTCGAGCGTCACGTCGGGGTGGAAGCGGATCCCGCCCTTCGACGGCCCGCGCGACACGTTGTGCGTGACGCGATAGCCCGTGAACGCCCTGACCGACCCGTCGTCCATCGACGTCGGGATCGAGACCTCGACCGACTTCTTGCACTCCTGCAGAACGTTGACGAGACGGTCGTCAATACCGAACGTCTCGGCGACGTCATGGAGCTGACGTTGGGCGATCCCGAACGGGTTCTCGTGCAGATGCGTCTCGGGCGCCGCCGCTGCCATCGACCGGCGATCCTACTCGACGCGGAACGAGACCTGTGCGCGGGTCGGCTTCGCGTCGAGTGGCAGCGTCGGCCAGGCGGCGAGCCGCAGTTCGTACGCACCTTTGACAAGCCGAGCGCTTGTCGGCCCCCGGCCTGTGATGCCGAAGCTGTACGAGCCGGGCAGCAGATCGCGCAGTCGTGCCATCACGCCGACGAACCTTCCGCTTGCGGTGTACAGCAGGATGTCGAGCCGCCGCACCGGCAGGATCTGCAGGCCGTCCTCGCGGACGACCGCACCCGCTTGCAGCGACAGGATCGACGGCGTGGTGTCGGAGGGCACGAACGCCGTTCGGCTGAGCGCAACTCGAGCGAGCAGCGCGCCGGTCGCCGGACGGAAGAGAAGCGCCCAGGGCACGTGCAGCGCCTGGTCGCCCTCAGGCGTGAGCTCGATGACACCCGTGACGAGACGCGACGACGGCTGCGTGTCGGCGGTAACGGTGACCTGCACGCGGCGCGCGCGGCCGGCAGGGACCGTCAATGCGCGCGGAACGATGCGGAAATCCAGCGCCGTCACGCCGCCGTCCGCAACGGCGCCGATGGTGACCTTCAACCGCCGCGTGGAGACGTTGCGGACCGTGATCGTGCGCGTTGCGTGCCAGTGCGGTCCTTCCCAGATCCCGAGCCCGAGCGCGGTCGGTGACGCGGCGAGCTCGCCGACGGCGGACGCGCCGAGCCGCAGCGTGCCCCCGCCGACTGCGGTGGTGGCGGCACCACCGCGCTGCGCATAGCCCGCGAGGAGGCTCGCGATCGCCGAACCGTCGAGATCGGGGCGCATCTCGACGAGCAGTGCTGCCGCGCCGGCGACCGTCGCAGCTGCGGGGCTGGTGCCGTTCACCGTCCCGTACAGCTGCGTCCCGTCGGCAGCCTGACCGGGCTCCGCAGTGGCGATCGCGACGCCCGGTGCGGCGAGATTCGGCTTCACCGAGCTGTCGTAGGCGAGGCCTTGCGACGAGAAGCCGGCGACCGTCCCGTGCTGCGGATTCTCCTCACCGGTCGGGGTCCCGATCGCCACCCCGACGTCGAGACCTGCGCGTTGCGCGGCGAGCAGCTCGAGCGCGGCCGCGGCAGGAACGACGACCGCAGGTGTCGTCGACGACTCGCTGACACGCAGAGACCCGGGTGGGAGATTCGCGCCGTAGAGAATCACCACCGACGCGCCTGCGCGCGCCGCCGCCGCGACGGTGTCTTCAGGATCCGCGCCGGCCGGAACGATCGCAGCGCGACCCGCGACGAGACTGTTCCCTTGCCGATCGAAGAACGCGAGCGACGAGCCACCGGAGCGCGGAGCTCCGACCGATAGGTCGGCGGAGTGCGACGGTGCCGCTGCGCCGAGCAACGGAACGCGCGCGTCGAGGATCACATCGAGCCCACGGCGGAGGACGACTCGTACGCGCGCAAGCTGCGGCCGCGCATCGGTCGCCGCGACTGCGAGCGCCGCCGGGGACGCGGCCGGTCCCGCGACGGAGCCGAACGCAGGGCCGGCGCCGCCGTCGTTGCCCGCCGGCGCGACGACGAGCGTGTTCAGGTCGAGCGCGCCCTGCACCGCCTGCGCCTCCGGGCCGTCCGCGAATGCGGCGTAGGGCTCTGCGACCCCGACGAGCGCGACGCGGACCGCATCATGCTCGTCGCCGTCGCCGTTGGGGTCGACGGCCCGCTCGAGGCCGGCGATCAGCTGGTCGCTGCGCGCGTAGACAAGCTCGCTGCCGGTCTCGGTCGGCTGCCAGCCTGCAACACGAATCGGCAGCACGGTCGCGCCCGGCGCAACCCCGTGCAACCCATCCGGGCCCCCATGCCCGACCAGGATGCCGGCGAGCTCGGTCCCGTGCCGCTCGATCTGAGAGGGGTCGAGAGGATCGCGCCGCGCGGCAGCATCGTCGGACTGCCCGACCACGTCGATCCCGGGCAGGACGCGGCCCTGCAGATACGGATTCGCGAGGTCGACACCCGTGTCGAGCAGTGCGACCGTCACACCAGATCCGTCGTAACCGGGCAGCTCGGCGGTCGGCCGGTGGCCGCTCGCCGCGGAGAACCACTTCGACCCGAAGAGCCGCTCCGAGACGGACGCTGGATACGCGGTGCGCACCGGATAGACGCCCTCCACCTCCGGCATCTGCTCGAGGAGCGACACGGCGCGCGGATCGAGCACCGCGGAGAAGCCGTCGAGCACGCGGTAGTAGCTGTAGTCCGGGGTGACATCGACGCCGAAGCCCGAGAGCTTCAGCAGCACCTGCTTCTGCACGGCGTTCGCTGACGCCCACCACGAGCGCTCCTGCGACTCGGTCGCGAAGTGCACCTTCGCGAGTCGCTCGCCGACAGACGGTGTCTGCAGGACGACGATCATGCGCTGCTCGGTCGCGACCGGCGCACGCGGGCTGCCGACAAGCCCGAGCCAGCTCGCCGGCGGCGCGGCGACACGCTTCTCGTGACCGCGCGCGCCGACGACGAGGGTCGCCAGGGCAAGCAGCCCCGCCGCCGCGATCGCGAACGGAAGTGCGCTACGCGGTGGAGCGCGCATCGAGGACAAGGTAGTCGCGGCGAGGGACGGGCTCGACGTACCGGGCAGCTGACGCGATCATCGCGGCGTTGTCGGTGCAGAGCGGAAGCGGCGCGAGCGCAGCGTGCGGTAGCGCCGCCCGCAGCTCGGAGTTCGCCGCGACCCCGCCGACGACCGCGACTCGATCCGCGCCGGCTGCGTCGAGACGCCCGACGAGTGCTTTGACGATCGCACGCTGGTAGCTCGCAGCGAGATCAGCCCGCCGGCGGTCGAGCTCGGCGGGCGCCAGCTCGCGCACGCGATACAGAAGCGACGTCTTCAGCCCCGAGAACGAGAAGTCGAGACCGGGCACCCGCGCAACCGGAAAGCTGTACGCCTCCGGATCGCCCACGTGTGCGAGCGCGTCGATCTCCCTCCCGCCTGGATAGCCGAGCCCGAGCAGCCGGGCCCCCTTGTCGAACGCCTCGCCGGCGGCGTCGTCGAGCGTCGTTCCGAGCACGCGGTAGCCCCCGCGGTCCTGCACGTCGAGGAGCATCGTGTGCCCGCCGCTCGCGAGAAGACACGTGAACGGCGGCTCGAAGTCGAGCGGCTTCAGATACAACGAGGAGACGTGGCCGTGCAGGTGGTCGACCGCGATCAGCGGCAGCCTCTTCGCCCACGCAATCGCCTTCGCAGCGGACACGCCCACGAGGAGCGCGCCGATCAGGCCGGGGCGGGTCGTCACCGCGACAGCGTCGATCTCGTGACCGGCGAGCGCGGCCTCCACGACGGGTGCGATCAGCTCGAGGTGACGGCGACTCGCGACCTCCGGCACGACGCCTCCGAAGCGCGCATGCAGCTCTGCCTGTGTAGCGACGACGTTGGTGATGATCTCGCCGTCGTTCGTCACCACCGCCGCAGCGGTTTCGTCGCAGCTCGTCTCGATCCCGAGGATCACGCGTCGCGCAGCCGCGCGTCACGCCACATGATCAGAGCGTCTTCGCGATTGTCGGTGTAGTAGCCGCGGCGGATGCCGCGCGGCTCGAACCCGAGCTCGCTGTAGAGAGCGATCGCACCTTCGTTCGAGACGCGCACCTCGAGCGTGTACCCGCGCCGTTCGTCGTCGGCGGTCAGCTCGAAGACCCGCTCGAGGAGCGCGGTGGCGATGCCACGACGCTGTCGGTCGGGATCGACCGCGACGTTCATCACGTGCCACGCGTCGACGTACCGCGAGTTGATCACGTACCCGACGAGCTCGTCGCCTTCGAATGCGCCGAGGCAGACCGACGTCGGCTTCGCCAGCTCCGACGCGAACATCGAGCGCGACCACGGGGTCGGGTACGCGCGCACCTCGATTGCCTCGATCGCCCCGAGATCGCCGAGCTCGAGCCGGCGGATGCGAACGGCGACAGCTGTCATTGGTGCGCCTTGGCGTCGGGCTCGCGGACGTAGAGCGGCTCGACGAGCTCGGCCGCGCCGAACGGACCCGCGGCCTCGAGCAGGAGCAGTGGATCCGGAACATGCTCGGACGCGTCGTCGGCGGGCACCGTCGCACCGTTCGATTCGAAGATCGACCGGTAGCGAACCGCGCCGTCACCGACGAGCGTCCGGCCCGCGACATCGAGGGCCGCCGGCGCGCACACGATCGGGCCGGCGGCGAACACCTCGCCGCGTCGCGCATCGATCACCGGGGTCGCTCCGGCGTACGCAGCGAGAGTCGATGCGCCGGCGACCGGCACGTCGAGCGTCAGCGCCAGCGCGCGCGCCACCGCGAGGCCGATGCGAATGCTCGTGAAACTGCCGGGGCCGCGGCCGACCACGATCCCCTCGATATGACGCGGGTCGCCGACGAGCTCGTCGACGGCGGCGAGCAGGTCACCTGCGCGGGCGGCGTGCGCACGTCCTCCGTCGGACGTGCCGCAGACCGCTCCGAACGAGGTGGCGGTGTCAAAGGCCAAGATCACTGTCGATCCTCACGCGTCGATGCGATTCGTCGACGTGCCGGAGCGTAACCGTCGCCCGAGCGCTCGGGAGCCAGTCACCACCATGTTCGGGCCACTCGACGAACGCGATCGAGCCGTCGAAATACGGCTCGAGGTCGCCCCACTCCTCGGGATCGAGCCCGGCGATGCGGTACAGGTCGAGGTGCGCGACCGGCACAGGAGCGTCGTAGAGGTGACCGATCGTGAAGGTCGGGCTCGCGACCGCTCCGAGCACGCCGAGGGCGCGCGCCGCGCCACGGACGAACGTGGTCTTCCCCGCGCCCAGCTCACCCGAGACGGCGACAACATCGCCCGAGACGAGCAGCAGCGCGAGTCGCGCCGCAAGCGCCTCTGTCTCCTCCGGGGAAGCGGTAACGACCTCCATCGCGAGGAACGGCTCTAGAAGAGGCCGAGCTGGAGCTGCTGCTGCGGCTCGCGCGCGGCCTGCGACTCGAGCGCCGGAGCGGCAGCCGGCGGTGTGGGCGCCGGGGCAACGCGTCCGAGCAGCTCGGGGATCCGGGCGAAATCCTCCTGCAGCACCTGCAGCATCCGCGGCGTGTAGAGCGCCGCCGCGGGATGGAAGATCGGGTACAGGGTCACCTGGTTCCCGCCGAGCGCGACGTCCTGCGACCGCCCGTGCACCTGCGTGATGCCGGTGGGACGACCGGAGAGCAGCTTCGTGGCGAAGTTCCCGAGCGTGCAGATCAGCTTCGGCTGGATCAGCTCGATCTGGCGCCAGAGATGCGGCTCGCACGCCTCGATTTCTTCCGGCTGCGGGTCGCGATTCCCCGGCGGCCGGCACTTGAGCACGTTCGCGATGTAGACGTCCTCCCGCTGGAGACCGATGCCGTCGAGCAGCTTCGACAGCAACTGCCCCGCGGCACCGACGAACGGCACCCCCTGCTTGTCCTCGTGGAAGCCCGGCGCCTCGCCGACGAACATCAGCTCCGCGGTTGGCGAACCCGACCCGAACACGACCTGCGTCCGGCCGCCGGCGAGCGCGCACTTCGTGCACCCGGCGACCACGTCGCCGAAGGCGAGGAGCGAGAGCCCGGAAGGGTCAGTGGCCGCAGCCACACGAGCCTCCGCAACAGCCGCCGCCGAAGCTGGGCTGTCCGGAGGTGCCGTGCGCCGCGAACGAGGCGCTGAACTGCTTCACGACGTTCTGCTTGCCGCAGTCGGGGCAGTCCGGATTGGGATCGGACATCCCGACGAGCTCCTCGAAGTGGGATTCGCAGCTCATGCAGACGTAGTCGTAGATCGGCACTCGGAAGACCCTAGCACCGGCATCTTCTCGCCCGTGCCGGACGTCAGGGCGGCCCTCGTAACGATCCCGGAACGGCGGCCGTCTAGATTCGAAGGACGTTTGACCGCGCACCCTGTCCTGCCCCAAGCCGTGCCGAAGCTCCGGCGGTTGGCGACGCCGCAGCTGGCGCTTGCGCTGGGCGTGGCCATCGCGCTCCTCACGGTGGCGGCCGCTCCGCTGGAGGCGTGGGCGCACCAGCTCACATTCGACCAGCTCACGTTCTTCATCATCGTCGTCCCGTTCGCTGCGGTCGGCTTCGTGGTCGCACGCCGGGTGCCTGCGAACCCGATCGGCTGGATCATGCTCGTCCTGGCGCTCGCCGCGACCTTCTCCGCCGACGACGGCCAGTACGCGGTGCGCGCGCTGACGCTGCACGACCACTCGCTTCCGTTTGCGCGGGCGGCGTCGTTCATGGCGGTGAGCTGGGTGTGGATGGTCACGCTGATCCCACTGCCGATCGCGCTCTTCCCGAACGGCCGCGTGCCGGTGCGGCGGCTGCGGTGGACCGTCCCGGCATTTGCACTCCTGATCGTGCTGCTCGTCGGCACCTTCCTCTGGCAGGACGTCGTAGCAATTCGCGCGCACGACCTTCGGATCGACTCGTCCGGCGAACCGGTGACGTTCGGAGAGAACCCGACCGGCTGGGCTCGCACCGACGAGCATCTGCTGTTCCCGCTCTACGGAGCCGCCTGCGTCACGTGGGTGCTGATGCAGCTCGTCGTTTGGCGCCGCGCGGCCGGCGAGAGCCGCCAGCAGCTCAAGTGGCTGATCACCGGCGGCGGCGTGAGTGTCGTCGGGATCACGTGTGGGATCGTGCTCAAGAGCACGGCGCTGCAGGACGTCGGCTGGCTGTCGATCATGGCGCTGCCGCTCGGGATCGGCGTCGGGATTCTGCGCTACCGCCTCTACGAGCTCGACAAGCTGATCAGCCGCACCGTGTCGTACGTGATCGTGACCGGGTTGCTCGCCGGGGTGTTCCTCGGGACGATCGCACTCGCGACCGACCTCCTGCCGTTCTCGTCGCCGGTCGGGGTGGCGGCCTCCACCCTCGCCGTCGCGGCGCTCTTCAACCCGCTGCGGCGCCGGGTGCAGAGCGTGGTCGACCGGCGGTTCAACCGTGCGCGCTACGACGCGGAGGCGATCCTGGGCGGCTTTGCCTCACAACTGCGGTCGGCCGTCGATCTGGAGACCGTTCAGCACGATCTGCTGCTCGCCGTGCACGGTGCCGTCGAGCCCGTCCACCTCTCCGTGTGGATCAGGCCGCAAGACCACCGTTAGCGATACGCTGTTCGTGCCCGGTACCCGCAAGGGACTGGAGCCCAAAAGATGTTCGACATCGTCACGGTCATCGGCGCAGGCCGCGCCGGCACCACGATTGCTGCGCGTCTCGCGGAGCGAGGCGTACGCCTGGGCGACGACGGCGACCTGCGCCTCCTCTGCGTCCCCGATCGGGCGATCGGCGAGGTCGCGCGCTCGATCCAGACAGGCCCGTGGGTAGCTCACGTCTCGGGCGGGACGCCGCTCAGCGCACTCGCGCCACACACCCGTCGCTTCTCGGTGCATCCGCTCCAGACGCTCACCCGCAGCCGAGGCGCGGAGCAGCTCGACGGCGCGTACGCGGGAGTCACGTCGGAGACCGACGAGGCACGCGCACGAGGGCTGTGGCTCGCGGAGACGCTGGGCCTGCAGCCGTTTGCGCTCGCCGACGACAAGCGCGCCGTCTACCACGCCGGCGCGTCGGTCGCGTCGAACTTTCTCGTCACGCTCCACCGCGTCGCGTCGACGCTTGTCGCGGAGGCAGGAGCGCCGCCCGAAGCGCTCGTGCCGCTGATGACGCGCACGATCGAGAACGGCTTCGAACTGACAGGCCCAATCGCGCGCGGCGACTGGGAGACGGTCGAAGCGCATCGCGAGGCGCTCGAGGGCACGGAGTTCGCGGAGCTCTACGACGTGCTCGCGGAGGCAACCCACGCATGATCGTCGTCCGCTCGATCGCCGAGCTCGAACTGCCGCGCCACGGCGTCGTCGGGCTCGTTCCGACGATGGGCGCGCTGCACGCAGGACACGACGCGCTCTTCCGCGCGGCGCGACCGGCGTCCGACGTGCTCGTCGCGAGCCTGTTCGTGAACCCGGCGCAGTTCTCGGAGGCAGACGATCTTCGGACGTATCCGGGCGACTTCGAGCTGGACGCTGCACGCGCTGCGGACCACGGCGTCGACGTTCTCTTCGCGCCGACCGTTGACGAGATGTACCCGCGAGGGTTCGCCACGTGGGTCGAGCCGGGCGGAGCCGCCGAAGGGCTCGAGGCCACGCACCGGCCCGGTCACTTCCGCGGCGTCGCGACCGTCTGCCTGAAGCTGTTCAACATCGTGCGGCCGCAGATCGCGTGGTTCGGGCAAAAGGATGCGCAGCAGGTCGCCGTCTTGAAGCAACTCGTGCGCGACCTCAACGTCGGCGTCGAGATCCGCGTCGTCGACACGGTGCGCGAGGACGACGGGCTCGCGCTCTCTTCCCGGAATGCGCACCTCGACGCTGCCGAGCGCGAACGGGCACGTGCAATCCCCCGCGCGCTGGCGACCGGCGAGCCGGAGAAGGCACGCGAGATTCTCGTCGCGGCCGGTCTCGAGCCCGACTACGTCGAGATCGCGGACCTCGACGGGCCGACGCTCGCGGTCGCGACCCGCGTCGGCCACACACGCCTCATCGACAACCTTCCGCTCCCGAAAGGAGATGCACGATGACCACGCGCCCTCGCAAGCCGGCCCCCGGGACACCTGCACCGGGGAAGCTGCCACTGCCGGAGATCGCGGAGATGAAGCGTCGCGGCGACCGCATCGTGATGGTGACCGCGTACGACGCACCTTCCGGGCGGATCGCGGACTCGGCCGGCGTCGACCTGATCCTCGTCGGCGACTCGGCCGCGATGGTCGTGCTCGGTCACGACTCGACGGTCCCGGCGACGGTCGACGAGCTGATCATGCTGACGCGCGCGGTGAACCGCGGCGCGACGCGGCCGCTCGTGATCGCCGACCTGCCGTTCGGCTCCTACCAGGTCTCCGACGAGCAGGCGCTCGAGACCGCGGTGCGCTTTCTCAAGGAGGCGGGCGCCGATGCCGTCAAGCTCGAGGGTGCGGGATCGATGCTCCCGCGCGTGCGCGCGTTGACCGGCGCCGGCATTCCCGTGATGGGGCACATCGGGCTCACGCCGCAAACGGCGACCATGCTCGGCGGGTTCAAGGCGCAAGGACGCACGGCCGCGAAGGCCGCGCAACTCTACGACGATGCGATCGCGCTCGAGAACGCGGGCTGTTTCGCGGTGGTCTTGGAAGCAGTGCCGGCCCCCGTCGCGGAGCGGATCACCGAGTCGCTGACGATTCCCACGATCGGGATCGGCGCCGGTGCCCGCTGCGACGGCCAGGTGCTTGTCTGGCACGACATGCTCGGGCTCTACGACGGTCACGCGCCGCGCTTCGTCAAGCAGTACGCGGAGCTCGCTCCCGTGATCCGCGACGCCCTCGCAACGTACGCGGCAGAGGTGCGTGACGGGTCGTTCCCCGACGAGCACCATGGGTACTCGATCCCGGACGACGAGCTCGCGCTCTTCGAGGAGACAGTCGCGGAAGCGCAGCCGCCGGCCCGCTGGCGCTGAACCGCCGGCGCCGAGCGCTACAGTTTGCCCGTGCGCGTGCGCTCGACCGGCCCGCTGCTTGTCCCCGCTGCGGCACTCGCGGTCCACCAGGCGCGCTACACGCTGGCCTACGGCAGCCATGCGAGCGCCGAGCTCTCGGCGCAGGGCCACTCGTACCTGAACTCCGTCGTGCCGTGGACGATTCTCGCGCATCGGCGTCGCGGCGACGGCGTTCCTACGCCGCGTCGCCCGCGCTGCACGCACCGGTGAGACCGGCAAACCGACCACTCGCTCGACAATCGGCCTCTGGGCTCTGACGACTGGCGGTCTGGTCGCGATCTACTCGATCCAGGAGACGCTCGAGGGCGCGGTCGCGTCAGGTCACCCCGGCGGCTTCGCAGGCGTCTTCGGTCACGGCGGCTGGTGGGCGGTGCCCGCCGCGGCAGCCGCAGCGCTGCTCGTCGTCGCCTTGCTGCGCTTCGGCAGCGCGATCGTCCGCCTCGCCGCCGATCTGGGCTCACCTGTTCGCTCGGCGATCCGCGCGCTCACGCTGCCGTTTCCAGTCTCCGCGCGTCTGCTTCCGCTCACGCCACTCGCGCGCGCGGCGGCGGGGCGTGCACCTCCCTCGACTCGCAGCTGACCGAAACTGCCGTCGCAACTCGACGGCCGGATCTGCGAACCGAGGAGTGATGAGCAAGAGCATCACGGTGCTGGTCATGTGCGCGTGCGGCGCGCTCGCCGTCCCGGCGGGTGCATCGGCGCACGCCCGTTCGGCGACGGTCGCGCTCGACTACCGGCTCGTCCTCGATCACGCGACGCGCACGCTGCCCGAGCTCCACGTCTCGATTCTCGACGGCGACCGCGATCTTCGGGTCTCGACGAACGGGGCCACAGTCACGGTCGACGGCGACCTCGGCGAGCCGATGCTGCGCATCGGGCCGGCGGGCACGTTCGCCAACCGCGCCTCGGTAACAGCCGTTTCCGAGAAGCTGACCTCGCCGGGCCACGGCTGGCGGAAACTCTCGTCGCGGTCGACCTACGCGTGGCACGAGCATCGCCTCGCCCCTCCCCCGTTCGGCGCGGCGACCGGGCCGGTGGCGCAGTTTCGGATCCCGGCCACAGTCGACGGTCGACAGATCCATATCGCGGGAACGTTCGTGCGCTACGCGAGGCCGACGCTCTGGCCGTGGCTTGCCGCCGCACTCGTGTTCGCGGCGGCCGTCGTTGCAACCGTTCGGCTCGGGCGGCCCGTGACGACTGCGCTCGGCGCGATTGCAGGTGTTGCCGCGCTCGGATCGCTCGTTGCCTTCTCGGTCGCCGACGCACCGACGGGACGCGTGCAGTGGCTCGATCTCGTCCTCGGGATCGCACTTGGTGCAGTGATGTATGGCCTGCTCGTGCGCTCGCACGGCACTCGACGCTCGACCGTGGCCGGCGTACTCGGCGGCGCCGCGGCTGCCGTGAGCCTCGGCTCGCTCGGCGTCTTCAGGCACGGGGTCGTCATCTCGGCGCTGCCTGCAACCGTGAGCCGCGGGCTGCTCGAGGTGGCGTTTGTATGCGGCGTCGGCGCGGTTGCCACCAGCCTGCGGCGCGGGAGTGTGCGGTGATCGCTGCGCCCGGCCCGATCTACCCGTGGCCGATCGGCCCGGGCCCGCGGTACCAGCCCGTCGCTGCGAACGTCGCGGTGCGTGCAGGACGACCCGTGGGGGAGCTGCGGTGCGCAAACGGCCGTCGCTTCGCGGTGCACCTCGAGCTCTTCGCAGCGAGGCGCGTCGTCGTCGTGCCGAGAGGAATCGGCGTCGCAGCAAGTGGCTGCCGCTACCCACTCAGCACAGATGCGCCGACGGGCGTCGTCGAAGTGCTCGCAGGGCGCACGTACACGCTTCGCGATCTGTTCCACGTCTGGGGAAGGCAGCTCGCTCCGCAGAGGCTGCTCACGTTCACCGGGCGCGTGACCGTGTTCGTGAACGGCCGGCGCGCGATCGGCAATCCAAACGACGTGCGGTTGACAAAACACGACGAGATCGTGGTCGAGGTCGGACCGTATGTCGCCCCACACGTCGACTATCTCTTCCCGAAAGGAGTCGGATGATCCGGCGGTCGCTCGTGCTCGCTGTGTCGATGCTCGTACTGGCCGGCTGCGGTGGTTCGTCGTCGCCGACCTCTGGCGGCCTGCCCACGATCCAGCCTGCCAAGCAATACACGCTGGTGCACTTCAGCCCGACAACGCCTGCCGTGGCCGGCAAGCCCGTGCGGGTGTCCTTCGTTGTTCAACAGCCAGACGGGAAGCCGCTGACGAAGTACAAGCACGGCGCCGGCCCTCACACAGGCGTTCACCTGATCATGGTGCGCCGCGACCTCGCGACGATCATCCACACGCATCCGCCTGTCGCGGCTGACGGAACCGTCGCGACGACGGTGACGTTCGCCAAGCCCGGCCCGTATCGGGTCGTCATCGACGTGTATCCACAGACGACGGGCCCACAGGCGAACTTCCAGCTCTTCACGACTGTGCACGTCGCCGGCAAGTACACGCCCGAGGCGCTGCCGCCGTTCGCACCGACGGATGTGGTCGACGGCTATCGCGTGACGATGCACGGAACGCCGAACCTGCACGCGATCTCCGACGACTACCTGCACCTCACGGTGACAAGCCCCGACGGCAAGCCCGCGAAGTTCACGCCCTGGTTCGGCGCGATGGCCCACGCGATCTTCTTCGAGCGCGGGACGCTCGTCTACTTCCACACGCATGTGTGCGCCCCGAGCCAGACGGCGTGCGCTGCCTCGGTCGGGAGCACGCGCATCAGCGGCACGTCCTCCTCGCCGGGGCAGATCAAGGTGGGTGTCCTCGTGCCCGTCCCGGGCACCTGGCGACTGTTCCTGCAGTTCAAGGTCGACGGAAAGGTGCTGACTGCGCCGTTCACCCTGGATGTGAAGCCGTGAGCAAGCGGCTCGCTCTCGTCGCGATGGTCGCGCTCACGCTCGCCGTGACGCCGTTCGCACGCGCGGACGGAGACCCGGCCAGCGACTGGCTGCTCTCGCAGCCGTCGTTCGTGCCGGGGGACGACGGCGTCCCGTCCGCCTACACGACCCAGCTGAACGCCGTGCTCAGCGACGCAAAGGCGCGCGGCTACGAGATCCGAGTCGCGATCATCGGCACGCGCTACGACATGGGCTCCGTCTACATCGACTGGCTGAAGCCGAAGCGGTACGTCCCATTCCTCAGTCACGAGCTCTTCTTCGTCTACAAGGGCCGCGTGCTGGTCGCGATGCCGAACGGGCTCGCGATCAGCGACGGCGACGGCCGGCCTGCGCCGGCTGCGGACGTGGCACTCGTCACCCGATTGCCGCACCCAGGCAAGGATCCTGCTGCGCTGACGTCGGCTGCGACCAACGCAGTGATCAAGCTCGCGGCGAACCACGGCGCGATCGTCGCGCTGCCGAGGCTCGGCCACGTGTCGAAGTCGTCGACGAACCAGGACCGGATCACGATCGCTGCAGCTGCTCTGGTCGTCGCCGCGTTGCTCGGCGCCGGCGCGTTCTGGCGCAGACGACGAAAGGCGGCAGCGTGAAGCGCCTGCCAGCGATGCTGCTCGTCGTCGTCGTCGTCGTGGCGGGCTGCGGGAGCACGAAGCACGCGCAGACGCCGACGTCGCCGCCCGCGCGCACGAGCGACGGGTTCGTGCTGCACCCGCCGGTCGCAGCGCCGTCGTTCCTGCTCCGCGACCAGGCGGCAAAGCTGGTCGGCCCACAGCAGGATCGCGGTCACTGGACGATCGTCACGTTCCTCTACACGCACTGCCCCGACGTGTGCCCACTCGTCACGAATCAGCTCGTCGCCGCGCAGCACGTCGACGCCGACCTGCGCGTGATCGCGGTGAGCGTCGATCCGAAACGCGACACCCCGAGCGCCGTGCGCACGTTCCTCGCCGCGCACGGCGCCGGGCCGAGGTTCCGTTTCGTGATCGGCTCACGGGCCGCGCTCGCGCGCGTGTGGAAGCGCTACCACGTCGCATCGCAGCCGGGCCCGAAGGGCACGGTCGAGCACAGCACGTTCGAGATCCTGATCGATCCCGCGGGGCACGAGCGCGTGTACTTCGACTCGCGGGTGAAGGCGCGCGACGTCACGTCGGCGTTGAAAGACCTCGGCATGAACCGCCGCGCCTTGCCATGGCTCGGCGCGCTTCCGATCGTCCTCGTGGGCTCCCAGGTCGCGCACGGCGTCGCGTACTGGTGGGCCTACCCCCAGGCGGACCTGCGCGCTGCAGCCCTACACCACTCGGGCCACGGCTACCTGTCCTACGCGCCGATGCTGCTCGGCGTCGCCGCCGGCGCCGAGTTGCTCGCCCTCGCCATCACCGCGCTCGACGCCGCGCGCGGCGTGCGCGCCCGTGCGCTGCCGCTCTGGCTCTTTGCCGTGCTGCCGCTGGTCGCCTTTACGCTCCAGGAGCATCTCGAGCGGCTCATCTCGGCCGGAGCGTTCCCGTGGTGGACGGCACTCGATCCGACCTTCTGGCGTGGGCTCGTCCTGCCAGATCCCGATCGGCCTTGTCGCCTGGCTCGTCGCGCGGCTCCTGCAACGTTCCGCGGTCGCCGTCGGCCGCTCGCTGTCGGCAGCGCCGCCGAGACACGCGCCTCAGGCGGCAGCTCACGGCCGGCCGTCAGGCATTCGAGACATGCTTCGCATTGCTCCGATCGCGACCGCAGCCGCCGGTCGTGCGCCGCCGGTCTCAGCCGTCGGTTAGCGAACGTCAATCACTTTCGACAAGGAGCAATTCACCATGAGAAATCGAGCGAAGAGCGCACGCATCGCGCTCGCCGTCGCGGCCGCCGGCGCGACCGCGCTGATCGCGGTCACCGACGCATCGGCGCACGCCCGGGTCAGCCCCCCGGTGTCTCTGAGCGGCAAGTTGCAGCTGTACAGCCTCGCGATTCCGACCGAGAAGGAGAACCTGAAGACGACGAAGATCGTCTTCACCGTCCCCGCGGGGTTCGGGATCGACTCGTTCGTGCCCGCGACCGGCTGGACGCAGCAGGTGCAGTCGACCGGCTCGGGCGACAGTGCAGTCGTCCAGAAAGTGACCTGGACCGGCGGCAGCATCCCGACGGGCGAGGACTCGCTGTTCCAGTTCCTGGCACAGCCCGCGAAGAGCGGCACCTACACGTTCGACGTGCAGCAGACGTACTCCGACGGTTCGATCGTCGACTGGAACGAGCCCGAGTCGGGAGCGAACCCGGCGCCGACGATCGAGGCGAAGAGCTCGCTCGGCGGCGGGGGCACACCGGTGCTCACCCTCGTCGCGCTCGTCCTCGGCGCAATCGGGATCCTGCTCGGCGGGATCGCGCTCGTCGGCCGTAGCGGAGGGGGACGTCAGGTCGCATGAAGCTGCGGTGGTGGGCTCTCGTTCTCGTCGCGGTCGCTGCGCTCACGCTGCCTGCAGTGGCATCGGCGCACGCGTACCTGACGAAGACCGTGCCGGCTGCGAGCGTCGAGCTCGAGAGCCCGCCACCGTCCGTCCAGCTCACGTACGACGAGGCAGTGGAGCCTCGCTTCGCACTGATCTCGGTCACCGATGTCAACGCGCACTCGGTGACAGCCGGAACAGTCACACGATCGCCCGCCAACCCGGACACACTCGTCATGCCGCTGAAGAAGGTGCCGCGCGGGTGGTACCTCGTCTACTGGCGGGCGATCTCGGTCGACGGCCACCCGGTGCAGGGCGCGTTCACGTTCGCGGTCGGCCCGAACCCAGGCCCGCCGCCGCAGTTCGTCATCCCGCACATCGCGAAGACGGCGACCTCGACGCCGCTCCTCGTCGCACGCTGGGTCGCGTTCCTGACAGTGATGACGGCGATCGGGCTGTTCATCCTGCGGATGCTGATCGCCCGCCCGCTCGTCTCACGCGTGCCCGGAACGTCGCTTCGCGGCATCTCTGTCGCGTTCTTCGTGACGAGCGGGCTCGCGGCGATCGCTTTGCCGATCTACCTCGAGGAGTCCCTGGTGATCGACTCGATCAACCGCTCCTTCTTCTCGTTCGGCGCGCTCATACCCCTGTGGCGGGTGACCGCGTTCGGCCGCGGCTGGTTCGACCTCTGGATCTGCTTCCTGCTCTTCGTGCTGGCTGCGGCGATCGCGATCGCCAGCGATCGCCCCGAGCGGCCGCGGCGCTCGATCGCCGCACTCGTCGCGCTGCCGGGCGCGCTGCTCGCGGCAGCCGCGGTACTAGTGCTGCCCGGCGCGAGCGGGCACGCCGGCCAGACATCGCCGCGCGGCCTCGCGGTGCTGCTGGACTGGCTCCATCTCGTGTCGGGCTCGGTGTGGCTCGGCGGACTGGTCGGGCTCGTGCTGCTCTGGTGGACGCTCGGAGCGGAACATCGCGTCGCGGCCTTTCGCGTGTGTGTGCCGCGTTTCTCGAACGTCGCCTTCTTGTCGGTGCTGGTACTCGTCGGCAGCGGCGTCTGGGCGTCGATCCTGCACCTCCCCGTACTCGACGCGCTGTGGCTCACGAGCTACGGCAAGGTGATCCTGATCAAGTCGGCGCTTCTGCTCGCCACCCTGCCGCTCGCCGCGACCAACATGCTGCGGAACAAGCCGAGCCTGGCCGCCGGCGATCCTGCGCGCAACCACTCCGCCGCGCGTCTGCTCCGCCTCTTCGTCGGCAGCGAGGCAGCGCTCGTCATAGGTGCGGTCTTCGCCGCTGCGCTCCTCTCGAGCCTCGCGCCGCCCCCACCGGCCTTCGCGCGGGAGAACTCGGCGCTCGCGAGGGTCGGGCCCGGCCCGGCGACATCGACCGTTCATGTGGGCTCGTACGTCGTGAAGCTGGACGTGTCGCCGAACAAGGCGACCCAGGAGAACGCATTCCAGCTCGAACTGACCAAAGGCGGCAAGCCGGTGCAGAACGCGGAGGTGACCGTGGAGTTCAACATGCTCGACATGCAGATGCCGCAGCAGGAGTACGGCCTGGCCGAGACGGGCCCGGGTGTCTACACCCGCAGTGCAGCGCCACTCGTCATGGTTGGGCACTGGGGCCTGACCTTCGACGTGACGCCGAAGACGGGCCCGCCTTTCGCCGGGACGATCGTCGACCGGGCAAACGGATGAGGAACTTCCCGCCTCGCGTCATTCTCTCTGCGCGTTCGTCGCGCTCGCGCCGGCACCGCTGCGGCGATCATCGCGATCCTGGTGCTGCGAACGGTTCTCTAGAGCACCGACAGCGCGATCACGACCGTCACGAGCGCCGCCAGCGCGGCGACCGTGAGCGCGACCGTTCCGAGCGCGCGCGACCACGTCCAGCCATGGACCGCGCGCACGCCGATCACCAGCAGGGCGGCCGCCCAGGCGAAGAACGCGTAGGTAAGGACGTCGAAGACGGCGCCGCCCGCCCCGGTGTCGCGCCCGCCGGTGTGAAACCAGTCGGACCCGTAGAGCGAGAGCTTGACGGGCCAGAGGACGAGCGACAAAGCAACCGGCGCCGCCGCAAACGCGAGCACGTGCCTCGCGCGACGGTAGGTCCCCTGCGAGCCGAGCAGGCGGCCGCACCAGTAGAGCAGCGCACCGAACGCGAAGTACCAGAACACCCCGAAGAGCGAGCCGACGAAGAACGCCCAGATCGCCGTGACGATGCCGTCGTAGGTGCCGTCGTCCATCAGGTGCGCCGCCGTGCGCGTCATCAGCACGGCGGCGATGCCGGCGAGCACCACGATCAGGAAGATCGGCTCTGCTCGGTCGGCCGATGCCTCCTTGCCGTCGTCGCGGAGCGCGACGAACACCGGTCGCGGCCGCTGGAAGACGAGCAGTGTCCGGAGCCACCAGTCGCGCACGGCGCCCATTGAACCTGGTTCGGAGCTCAGCTGGCCGTCGTGACGACGCGGCCGTCGTGGCAGCGGTACACGGTCTGGCCGAGCAGGCCCGACTGCTGAGCGACGGGAACCTTCCCGTCGGGGCAGATCGTGTGGTGGCGGTTGTGCCAGGCCGCGGCCATCCCGCCGGCGAACATGATCAGGGAGACGCCCGCGAGCGCGAGCAGGACCGTCCGCTTGCTGCGCCAGTTCAACGATCGGCTCAAGCGGCGACCGCCGCGCGCTCGAGCAGCGCGCGCAGGAACTGGCCGGTGTACGACTCGGAGACGCTCGCGACCTCTTCCGGCGTTCCGACGGCCACGATCTCGCCACCCGCCTCCCCACCCTCGGGGCCGAGGTCGACGAGGTAGTCCGCCTGCTTGATCACATCGAGGTTGTGCTCGATCACGAGCACAGTGTTGCCGCCGTCGACGAGCCGCTGCAGCACCTCGAGCAGCTTCTCGATGTCCGCGAAGTGCAGGCCGGTCGTCGGCTCGTCGAGGATGTACAGCGTACGGCCCGTCGCGACCTTGCAGAGCTCGGCGGCGAGCTTCACCCGCTGCGCCTCGCCGCCCGACAGCGTGGTCGCGGGCTGGCCGAGCGTCATGTAGTCGAGGCCGACGTCGTGCAGCGTCTGCAACCGGCGCTGGACTTTCGGGATCTTCGCGAAGAACGCGAGCGCCTCCTCGACGGACATCTCGAGCACGTCGGCGATCGTCTTCCCCTTGAACCGCACTTCGAGTGTCTCGCGGTTGTACCGCTTGCCTTTGCACGTCTCGCACGGCACGTAGACGTCGGGCAGGAAGTGCATCTCGATCTTGATCTGGCCGTCGCCCTTGCACGTCTCGCAGCGCCCGCCCTTCACGTTGAACGAGAACCGGCCGGGCTTGTAGCCGCGCACCTTCGCGTCGGGCGTCAGCGAATACAGCTCACGGATGTGCGTGAAGAGATCGGTGTACGTCGCCGGGTTCGAACGTGGCGTGCGCCCGATCGGGCGCTGATCGATCTCGATCACCTTGTCGAACGCCTCGATCCCCTCGACGCCGTCGTGCGCCCCGGGCTTCGTGCGCATCTTCTGCAGCCGGTTCGCGAGCGCCTTGTAGACGATCTCGTTGACGAGCGTCGACTTTCCCGAGCCGGAGACACCGGTGACGGCGATGAACTTGCCGATCGGAAAATCGACGTCGATGCCCTTCAAGTTGTGCTCGGCCGCCCCGAGGACGGTGAACCAGCCGTTGTCCTCGTCGCGCCGTGCGGGAACCTCGATCGAGCGTGTGCCGGAGAGGAACTGCCCGGTGACCGACTTCTTGTTGCGCATCACCTTTGCCGCAGTCCCTTCGGCGACGACGTGACCGCCGTGCTCGCCGGCACCCGGCCCCATGTCGACGAGCCAGTCGGCGACGCGCATCATCTGCTCGTCGTGCTCCACGACGACGACCGTGTTGCCGAGGTTGCGCAGGCGCTCGAGCGTGCCGATCAGCTTGTTGTTGTCGCGCTGGTGCAGCCCGATCGACGGCTCGTCGAGGATGTAGAGCACCCCGACGAGCTGTGAGCCGATCTGCGTCGCGAGGCGCAGCCGTTGCGCTTCGCCTCCCGAGAGCGTCGCGCTCGCGCGGTCGAGGTTCAGGTAGCCGACGCCGACGTCGTCGAGGAACGTCAGCCGTTCGCGGATCTCCTTGACGATGCGGTGTCCGATCAACTGCTCGGTGTCGGTCAGCGTCAGCCCGTCCAGGAACCGCAACGCGGCGGTGATCGAGAGCTTCGTGAACTCGTGGATGTTGCGCTCGCCGACGGTCACCGCGAGCACCTCGGGCTTGAGACGCGCCCCCTTACACACCGGGCAGGGGCGGAACGACATGTACTCCTCGATGCGCTCGCGCTGCGCCGACGAGTCGGTCTCGCGGTAGCGGCGCTCGAGTGAGGAGACGATCCCCTCGAAGGCGATCATGTACGAGCGCCTCCGCCCCATCCGGTTGCGGTACTGGACGTAGACCTTGTCGCCCTCCGTCCCGTAGAGGAAGCGGTCCTGCTGCTCGCGGTCGAGCTCCTGCCACGGCACGTCACTCGGGATCTCGTAGCGGTCGGCGATCGCCTGGATCACCGACTCGTAGAAGCCGGAGCCTCCAACGGCCCAGGGCACAAGTGCGCCGTCGTCGATCGAGAGCGACGGATCGGGTACGAGCAGGTCGGGGTCGATCTCCTGCTGCGCGCCGAGCCCAGTGCAGCGCGGGCACGCTCCGTGCGGCGAGTTGAACGAGAAGATTCGCGGCTGGAGCTCCGGCAGCACGCTCCCGTGCTCGGGGCACGCGAAGTTCTGGGAGTAGGTCGCGACCTCGCCCGTGTCGACACGATCGACGACGACGAGCCCCTCGGCCAGCTGCGCCGCCGTCTCGACCGACTGCGTCAGGCGCGTGCGCAGGTCGTCCTTCATCACGAGACGGTCGACGACCACCTCAATCGAGTGCTTGAACTTCTTGTCGAGCGTCGGCGGGTCTTCGAGCGTGTGCTGGTCTCCATCGACCTTGACGCGCGAGAAGCCCTCGTTGCGCAGCTCTTCGAAGAGGTCTTTGAACTCGCCCTTGCGATCGCGAACGACCGGCGCGTTGACCGTGAACCGCGTGGCCGCCGGCAGCGCCAGGATCTCCTCGACGATCGCGTCGATCGACTGTCCCGAGATGGGCCGCCCGTCGATCGGGCAGTGCGGGTGCCCGACCCGCGCGTAGAGCAGGCGCAGGTAGTCGTAGATCTCGGTCACGGTGCCGACCGTGGAGCGCGGGTTCCGCGACGTCGTCTTCTGGTCGATCGAGATCGCGGGGCTGAGCCCGTCGATCGAGTCGACGTCGGGCTTTTCCATCATCTGCAGGAATTGCCGCGCATAGGCGCTCAGCGATTCGACGTAGCGGCGCTGCCCCTCCGCGTAGATCGTGTCGAACGCCAGGCTCGACTTCCCGGAGCCCGAGAGCCCGGTTATGCAGATCAAGGCGTTCCGCGGGAGCCGGACCGTGATGTCCTTCAGGTTGTGCTCCCGGGCGCCGTGAACGACGAGCTCGTCGGCTGCCATCGGAGTGCCATTGTACCGCGGGAACGTATGTTCGCCTAGGGGTCTATCGCACCACCTTGTAGAGAACCTCGCCGCCCTGCGGCAGCCAGCCGGTGCAACCGGCCGTCTCGGGCAGCGGTCCTCCCGGCTGGGCTCGCTGCACCGACGAGGACGAACGACGACCGTGCGACAGCTCGAGCTCCGGACGGCCGGCCGCTCAACCAGTCGAGGTAGAGCGACTGGTCGCGACGGCGGAAAGCGTCGATCGGGTTTGCGACAAGCACCTTGCCGCCGTCCGCCTCGACGCGCTCGGCCGCAAGCGGGTCGGCGAGCACGACGCCGTGGAGGGCTGCCGCCCGCCGGGGAAGCGCCGCCGCCGGGTCTGCGGGCCGGTCGACGACCGCGAAGATCGCGGCCGCGGCGAAGCCAAATGAAACAGCGAGGACGAGTTGCGGCTTCGGCGAACGCAGGCGCAGACTCCGCGCCGCGGGGAACGCAGCGACGAAGAGCACCCAGACGCCGAGGCGGCCGCTGTGCACGCTCGCGGCGCCGAGACCCACGACCGCGACCCACTCCCACGGGTGCAAACGACCGCGCGAGCAGAGGAGCAACGCGATCGCAGCTCCCACGTAGAGCACGTCGAACCCACCGGTGCCGAGAGGCGCCCACAGACCTGTGCCACGGGCAGCGGCTTCGTTCTCGAACACGGCCCGGTAGTAGAAGACAGTGTCCCAGAGCACCGGAGTCGCACAGGTCGCGACAAACGTCGCGCACACGACTCCCGCGGCAAGGAGCGGTTCGCGCCGGCCGCGTGCGAGAGCAACGTAGGTGGCGACGAGACAGGCGCCAACGAGCACCATTCCATGCAGGTTGGCCCAGACCGCAATGAGCGGTACGGCGAGCCAGATTCTGCGGCTTGGGGCGCGGCTGTCCTCCTCGAGCAAGACGAGCAGCAGTGGGAAGAGCGCGAGACTGAAGAGCGAAACGCGCGTGACGAGCAACATTTCCGAGTCGCCGAGGACGATGACGGCGCACACCGTGAGCACCGCGCCCAGACTGCGCGCCTGCCGACGAAGGCCAAAGGCCAGCGTTCCGAAACCGACCGCGGCCGCGAGCATCTGCAGGCCAACAAGCCCGCGCTCGCCGCCGAGGTGGCTGTAGACCCACCAGACCAGGAGCTGGGCGCCGGCGAGGGCGTCGTGCCAGCCGGACGTCGGCGCTGCAGCCGGCGGGATCGACGAAGGCAGGTGCCCCGACGAGACGATCGCGCCGAGTGGGACGAGCCAGTCGATGTCAGCGCCGACGACGCCGAGCGCGGCGACCGTCGCGGCGAGGATCGCGGCGGCTACGACGACTGCGACCGTGTCGAGCAGCGGCTGGACGCGGTGCCCCATCTCTTCTCTATCGGCAACCTCCGTCCCTCGGACGAGGGGTGGGAAAAGCGCTGGAAATCAAGGTGCTCCCTCCATCGAGTGACGGGAGCCGGCGGAATCCGGACCTAGGTGGGTGGATGTCCGGACCACCGGGTGTGTGCCGCCGCGCACAGATTCCTAACCTGAGCAAGCGGCTCCGACTGGGTCCGCGGATCACAGCAAAGCAGGGCACTGACGCTCTGCGGAATCGGACTCAAGGGAGGGCTCTACATGATTTCGGATGCGCTCACCAGCATCTTCGTTCGCGCCTACCTCGCCATGAAGAACGAGGAGGGGCAGACCTTCGTCGAGTACTCGCTCATCGGGCTGCTCGTCGCGGTCGTCGTCGCCGGCGTCATGGCGACGTTCACCGGCAAGATCACCAGCGCGCTCACGAGCATCGAGAACGCGTTCTAGCCGACCCAGTTCGACAACCGGCGGCAGGCGCGCGTCTCGAACCCGCGCCTGCCGCCGCTGTCGCTCAGAAGGAGAAACAGATCAAATGCGGCTCAGGAAGACACAGGCAGAAAACGGACAAGCGATGGTCGAGTTCGCGCTCGTCGCGCCGCTCCTTTTCCTGATCCTGTTCGGGATCGTCCAGTTCGGCGTCGCCTTCATGCACTCGGTGGCGCTCACCGACGCGGTTCGAGCGGGCGCGCGGAAGGCCGCGGTCAGCCGAACGGCAACCGATCCAGTCGCCGCGACCGACAGCGCGATTCTCGCTTCGGCGCCCGATCTCGACTCCTCCACGCTTTCGTCCGGGATCACCGTCACCACCTCGAGCGGCTGGACCTCCGGCGGCAGCGTGACGGTCACCGCGACGTATCCCTACTCCATCAACATCCTCGGCCTCGTCGTCGCCTCGGGCGATCTGCACAGCCAGACGACGGAGCGGATCGAATAACGACGACTCCCCGGGGGGGATCACACACCATGAATGACTTCAAATCTTTGAGTTACAGGACCCGCAACGTCTTGGTGGCGACAGCGCTCGCCGTCCTCGCCGTCGCACTCACGCTGATCTATACCGCGCATGCGAAGAAGAACGCACAGTCCTCGAACGCAGGACCGGTGCACGTCCTCGTCGCGTCGAGGGACATCCCCATCGGCACTGCGGGCAGCACGCTCGCGTCGAAGGGCTGGCTCGTCTCGAAGACCTACCAGCGGTCGGACGTCCCGTCGGGCGCGATCACGAATCTGAACCAGGTCGCCACCCTCGTCGCGATCCAGCCGACCTACAAGGACGAGCAGCTCTTGGCCGCCCGCTTCGGGTCGACACAACAGGAAGGCGTGCTCGCCACTCTGAAGGGCTCGTTTCGGATCGTCCAGCTGCCGGGTGACGCCAATCAGCTGCTCGCCGGCACGCTCAAGCAGGGCAACCGCGTAGACGTCGTCGGCTCGTGGAAGTACCCGGAGACCGGCGCCAACCACGACAGCTCGATCTTGCTGCGCAACCTGCTTGTCGTGACGACTCCGCAGAAGCCGAGCACCGGCGACAACGGAGCGACCTCGATCGAGCTTCGCGTCACGACCGCGCAGGCCCAGCGTCTGTTCTGGCTCGTGAAGAACGCCGACTGGTCACTGCTCCTGCGTCCGTCAACCCACGCGACTGACGCCAACACCGCGCCGACCACCTCGGCGACGCTGCTCCAGGGAACCAATGGCCACTGAGCCCACTCTCTGCGTAGGCCTCGTCGGCAACGGCGAGGCCGTAGCGGCCGTCGAGGCCGACCTGCGTCGGATCGAGGGCTTCGAGCTCGTCACCGCGAGCGGCGCCGAGACGGCTGAGGTGCTCGTGCTCGTGCACGATCCCGCCTCCGACGCCGGCGCACAGCTCGCAGCGCTCCGCGAGCACAGCTCGGGCCCGGTCGTCCTCGTGACGCCCAGCCCATCGAGCGAGCTCGCGCGGTGGGCGCTCGACGCCGGCATCGCCGACGTCGTGCTCCTGCCGCTTACGCAGGAGGCAGCATTCTTCGCGATCGAGAAGGCGGCGCGGAACGCGCGCCGTCAGGAGCGCGAGGGCGAGCACGGCCGCGTCGTGACCGTGTTCTCGCCGAAGGGCGGCTCGGGCAAGTCCGTCGTCTCCACCAACCTGGCCGCGGCAGCCGCAGCCAGCGGCAAGCTGCGAACGCTGCTCGTCGACCTCGACCTGCAGTTCGGCGATGCCGCGATCATGCTTGGGCTCCACCCGCGCAGCACGGTCCGCGAACTGATCGGCACGCCGACCGACCTGCACGCCGAGAAGCTGGAGGTGTACACCGAGCTTCACTCATCCGGCCTGCGCGTGCTCCCCGCACCGATGAACCCGGAAGACGCTGAGCTCGTGGGCGAGGACGCCGTTCGCGCGCTGCTCGAAGTTGCGCGCGAGGCCTACGACCTCGTCGTGATCGACACGGCGCCGTTCTTCTACGGTCCGATGCTCGCGACACTCGATCTCACCGATCAGCTGCTCGTTCTCTGCACCCCGGATCTGCCGACGATCAAGAACGTCAAGCTTGCGCTGAAGACCCTCGATCTGCTCTCGTTCCCGGACGAGAAGCTCTCGGTCGTCCTGAATCGCGCCAGCTCGTCGATGGGCCTCGAACGCGGAGACATCGAAGCTGCACTCGAGCGGAAGATTGACTACGTCCTGCCGCTCGATCCGGGCGTTCCGCTCGCGGTCAATCAGGCAGAGCCCGCAGTCCTCGGCAAGGCGGCGCCGCAGTTCGCGCCCGCCATGCTCGAGCTCGCACGCGCCGCCGCCGGCGGCGACTGGAGCGTCTCGCGGCAGGCAACGCGCGCGGCGCGCATCTTCAGCTTTGGGAGGAGCTGATATGGCCCTGCAGGAACGCCTCAACGGTGGCGGCAGCATGGACGACCCGCTCGCGCTGAACGAGCGCATTGGGATCGGCCGTGCCGACCGCCCGCTCGATCGCTTTGCGGATCTCCGGTCCGCGCTCCATGACGCCTGCATCGCCAAGATCGGGCCCGAGCTGATCGGCTCCGATCCGAACGCCGACTCGATCCGCGCTCGCGTGCGCGAGGTCTTCTCGGCCGAGCTGGCACGGCGCTCGGAGAGGCTCGACGACAGACGAGAGCGAGCAACTCCTCGCGGAAGTCGTCGACGACGTGCTCGGGTACGGCCCGATCGACCGCTTCGTGCGCGACACGTCCGTCACGGAGATCATGGTGAACGGGCCGGATCAGGTGTACGTCGAGCGCTTCGGCCTGATCGAGAAGACCGACGCACGCTTCACCAGCGAAGAGCACCTGATGCGCGTCATCGACCGCATCGTCTCCGGTGTCGGGCGCCGCATCGACGAGGCCTCACCAATGGTGGACGCCCGCCTCCCTGACGGATCGCGCGTCAACGTGATCATCCCGCCACTGTCGCTGCAGGGGCCGGTGCTGACAATCCGCAAGTTCTCCGCGGAAGCGCTCAGTTCGGCCGACCTGGTGCTGCTCGGGACGCTCACGCCGGAGCTTGTCGACGTGTCCTGCATGCTGCTGTTTCGCGGCAAGCTCAACGTACTGATCTCTGGAGGTACCGGCGTCGGCAAGACGACGCTGCTCAACATCCTGTCCGGCTTCATTCCGGACGGCGAGCGCATCATCTCGATCGAGGACGCGGCCGAACTGCAACTGCAGCAGCCGCACGTGGTCTCGCTCGAGTCGCGGCCGTCGAACATCGAGGGCCAGGGCGAGGTGCGGATCCGCGACCTCGTGCGGAACGCTCTGCGCATGCGCCCCGACCGCATCGTCGTCGGCGAAGTACGCGGCGCAGAGACGGTCGACATGCTCCAGGCCATGAACACGGGCCACGAGGGCTCGATGACGACAATCCACGCCAACTCGCCCAGGGACGCCTTGTCCCGGGTCGAAACCCTCGTCCTCACCGCCGGCGTCGACCTTCCACTCCGGGCGATCCGCGAGCAGGTAGCGAGCGCGTTCGACGTCGTCGTCCAGCTCGCCCGGCTCGTCGACGGCACCCGCTGTGTAACTCATGTCACCGAGGTGCTGCGCATGGAGTCGGAAGTGATCACGCTTCAGGATCTGTTCGTGGCTCGCCCGTCGACAAGCGACGGAACACTGCTCGATCCAATCCGCGCGACCGGCATTCGGCCGCACTTCGCCGACAAGCTCAAGGCCGCGCGGATCACGCTCTCACCTGAGCTGTTCGATCCGTTCTCGGGCTCGCCAGACGCGAATGGACGGAGCTACCGGTGAGCGCCGTCGTAGCAGTTGTCGTCGGCGCGCTGACGTTCGCCGCGGCGCTCGTCATCTTGAACACACGGCGGCGTGCGGCGCTGACGCGCCGGCTCGGCTACTTCGTCGACCCGACCACCAGCGAGACTCCGCGTCGCCGGTTCAAGCTCGACGGCCCGATTTCCGACCGGCTCGAGGCCCTTCTCGTGACGTTCGGCATCCAGCGCCGTGTCTCGATGGCACTCGACCGTGCCGCGATCGAGGGCGGGGCAGGCTCGTTCTGCGCACTCGTGCTGCTCATTTCGGGAGCGGCTTTCCTGCTAGCGGCGATTGCGAGCGGGTTCGCGCTCGCGACCTTCGCCGGGCTCGCTACGCCTCTCGTCGCAGCGGTCGTTGTGACCGTCCTCGGCCACCGACGCAAGCGCGCGTTCGAGGCACAGTTGCCCGAGATTCTCGACACCCTCTCCGCCTCGCTCCGCGCCGGGCACGGTTTCGACCATGCGCTTCAGAATCTCGCGGAAGACGTTGCCGAGCCTGCGGCGCGGGAGTTCAAGCGAGTCGTCGCCGAGGTGCATCTCGGGCGCAGCATGGAAGCGGCGCTCACGGAGCTCGGCGAGCGAATCGGCTCGAAGGACCTGCTGTTCGTACTCGACGCGATCGCGGTTCAGCGTCAGGTCGGCGGCAGCCTGGCTGAGCTCTTCGTGCTCGTTGCCCACACCGTCCGCGAGCGTGAGAAGTTCCGCCGGAACCTCCGTGCCATTACCGGCATGGCGCGCATGTCTGCTCGCGTCCTGACGGCGCTGCCCGTCGTCGCGGCGCTCCTGCTTGTCCTTGTCAACCACGCCTATATGGCTCCGCTCTTCACCACGAACGCAGGGCACGTGATGCTCGCCATCACTGCGCTGATGGTTGCGGTGGGTGGAGTGATCCTGCGGCGGATCGGATCGGTGAACCCATCGTGATCGTCCTGCTTGTCATCGCGGCGGTGAGCTTTGCCGCTTCGCTCACCGTCCTGGCCGAGACGGCACTGCCGGCGGCACGTCGCCGACGCGGCGCGGTTGTGACCGTGCGGCGGTACGTCGGCTCGACCGGACGCGCACGCGGCATCGGCCGTCGTAGGTCCGCCGCGATTACGGCTCTCGAGCCGGTCGGCTCGCGGCTCGCCACACGCAAGTTCCGTGAGGGGCTCTCCGAGCGACTCGCCGCTGCCGGGCTTGCCGGGCGCGTCACACCCGAAGCATTCCTCGCGTTCCGCACAGGGGTCGCGGCGATCGGTGTGCTTGTCGCACTCTCACTCGGGGCGATCACACAGCTCGGTGCCCGGACACTGTTTTTCTGCATCGCGCTGGGCGCTGCGGGATTCCTCGCACCCGGCTACGCGCTCCTTCGCAAGGCCCGGCTCCGGCGTGCGGCGATCAGCCGCGAGCTGCCGGACGCTCTCGACCTGCTCGCCGTGACGGTCGAGGCCGGTCTCGGGCTCTTCGGCGCAATCGAGCGGCTCGTCGCTTCGACCACAGGCCCGCTTTCCGACGAGTTCGCGCTCGTCCTGACCGAGCTGCGTGTGGGAGACAGCAGCGAGCGCGCACTCAAGCGGATGGCTTCACGCTCCCACTCGCAAGAGATCTCCTCGTTTGTGCGATCGCTGATCCAGGGCGAGCAGCTCGGGCTGTCGCTTGCGCAAACGCTTCGGAACCTCGCGGATGACGTTCGGCACAAGCGTCGCGCTGTCGCCGAAGAGCTGGCCGCGAAGTCGCCGGTCAAGATGCTGCTTCCGACCGCGCTGTTCATCTTCCCGGCCTTGTTCGTCGTCATCCTCGGACCTGCAGTCCTCGAGCTGGGCAAGTACCTGTGATCGAGCTTCGTCGTCACGCACGCGACGAGGAGGGGCAGTCGCTCCTCCTCGTCGTGGCTTTCCTGGTCGTGCTGCTCGGGTTCTGCGCGCTCACGATCGACGTCGGCCACGCCTATCTCGCTCAGCGCCGCCTGCAGTCGTCGGTGGACGCAGCTGCGCTCGCCGGCGCGGACGCGCTTCCCAGCACCGCAGGTGCACAGGCCGTTGCCGCGCAGTACGGCAACGGCGGATCCAACACTCCCGATGGAGTGGACGGCGTGTCGATGACGGTGGCGACGAAGTGCCTTACTTCGGTTCCCGGTTGCACGACGGCGAACGCCGTGACCGTCAATGAGACAGGCAGCGTGAAAACCGCGTTCGGTAGCCTCTTCGGGATCGGCAGCTTCACTGTCCATGCGAGCGCGACCGCGTGCTCGCCGTGCGGTAGCAAGCCGCTCGACATCATGCTCGTGCTCGACCGCACCGGCTCGATGTGCACGACCGACACCGGGGCGGACGACCATCCTGAGTGCACCGACATGGTGAACGCGCGCAATGGTATGGACACGTTCTTGTCGTTGATGGATCCGACGCTCGACCACGTCGGACTCGCGGTTCTCCCACCCGCCCCGGCTGGCAACGCGTGCGCGGCGGGAAGCTACGACAACCAAGCGAACAACTATGTCGTGGTACCTCTCTCGAGCAACTACGCGACGTCGACCGGGCAACTGGTGTCCGGGTCTCCTCTTGTCTCGACCATCGACTGCGAGCAGGCAAGTGGCACGACCTCATACGCAAACGCGATCGAGGCGGCGCAGTCGGAGCTCGCTGGGTCGGACGGACGCGCTGGCGTGCAGAAGATCATCGTACTTCTGTCCGACGGTGCTGCGAACACCGGCCCGAGCTTCATGCCCGCGTCGTACAAGAACACGCCATGCCACCAGGGCATCGATTCCTCCGCCGCCGCGCAGTCCTCGGGGACGATCGTCTACGCCATCGGCTACGACGTCGGCCACGACGTGTGCAAGAACGGCACGACCGGCAAGAACGAGAGTCCGTCGATCACTGCGCTCCAGGCTCTGGAAGGAATCGCGAGCAATGCCGGCGTCGGCGGGTCTCCATGCGACTCGACGCTGACGACGAACTACTGCAACCAGCCGAACGCAGCGCAGCTGAACACGATCTTCGCGAAAGTGGCGCAGGACCTGCTGCAAGGCACGTCGCGCCTCGTCGACGACAGCGTCAGCTAGCCAACCCCTGCGGTGGTGCTCTGCCCATGGGCGGAGCACCACCATTCGTTTAGATTCGTCAAATGGCGATCGCCGACCGCCATCTGCGCATCCTCGCTGGGGCAATCGCGGTCTCCGCGATCGGCGACTGGGTGGCCGTGATCGCGCTCGGTTTTCGGGCGAACGACGTCTGGGACGGCGGCGTCGCGCTTTTGCTCATTTGCCTCTGGAGCCCGTTGGCCCTGTTCGCGGGCCATGTCGGCATCCTGGTCGACTCCGTCGAGACCCGCGGCTTGGCGATCGCGGCAGGCGTGTTCCAGGCGGTCGTCGCCGCCGCGCTTGCATTCGTCTCGTCGCTGCCGGCCATCCTTGTTCTGGCGTTCGTTCTCGGCTGCGGCATAGCTGTCTCGTCAGCCGCCGAGTTCGCGCTCGTCCCGCTCCTCGCCGGCTCCCGTTCGCTCGGACGCGCGAACGGCCTCGTCGAATCGATGAGAGGGATCGGCTTCGTCGCCGGGCCGGCGATCGGCGGCATCGTCGCGGGCGGAGCAGGAACGCGCTACGCCATGCTCGCGGATGCGGCAAGTTTTCTCCTCATCGGTGCGGTGCTCGCAGCGCTTCCGGTGCGCCGGAAGGCGGAACAACACGCCGGCGACAAACCGCGAGCGCGAGACGGCGTGAAGCTCCTCTTCTCGGAACGCACGCTTGCGGTGACTCTCGGAACCGGCGCGATCGGGCTCGTCTTCATGTCCGCGTCGATCCCCGGAGACTTCGCATACGCGACGCACTCCCTCGGCGTAGGCAAGCTCGCATTCGGTTTCGTGCTGACCGGCTGGGCGATCGGGATGATCGTCGCGTCGAACACTGTGCTTCCGCGCGTGAGGGCGGAGACCGTCGCGGTCGTGACGCTGCTCGGCGCCGTTGTGCAGGGGGCCGCGAAGTTCGTCGCGCCGTTTTGGCAGCTGTATGTGGTGATGCTCGTTGCGTGGGTGATCGGCGGTGCCGGCCACGGCGTCAAGAACACCGGGTTCAGGACGTTGATCCACCAGCGAGTCGATGCGAGCTCGCACGGTCGCGCCTTCGCCGCGTTCAACGGACTGCGGAATACCGCAGAGCTCGCTGCGCTCGCAGGCGGCGCCGTCCTTGTGTCGACGATCGGCGGCCGCGGGACGCTCTGGGTCGCAGGCGGGATCTCGGCCCTCGCGGCGCTCGCCGGAGTGGCCGTGCTCGCAAGTCGACGAGCTCAGCCGAGTGCAGCCTCGAACGCCTCGTAGAGCTCGTTGCCGAACAACACGAACCGCACGAGCTCGAGGTCGTGGCCATGCTCCCGCACTGCGGTCAGAGCGACGGGCGCAGCGAGCTCGCCCGGGTAGCCGTACAGACCGCAGGAGATCGCCGGGAACGCCACCGTTCGCGCACCGAGCTCGCGCGCGACCTCGAGTGACCGCCGATGACATGACGCCAGCAAGTCCGGCTCGCCTGCGCCGCCGCCGCGCCAGACCGGCCCGACCGTGTGCACGACATAGCGCGCCGGCAGGTCACCGGCGGTCGTTGCCTTCGCGTCGCCGGTCTCGCAGCCGCCCAGAAGCCGGCATTCGGCGAGGATCGCCGGGCCGCCGGCACGGTGGATCGCACCGTCAACCCCGCCGCCGCCGAGCAGGGACGTGTTCGCGGCGTTGACGATCACGTCGACCGCCTGCGTCGTGATGTCGCCGCGGACGACCTCGATCAAGCTTTGCGCCAGCGACCGAAAATCAAGCCGCCGAGCGTGAAGCCGAGCCCGAAGGTACCGACCGCGAAACCACCGATCGCGATTCCCTTGCGCCACGGGGACAGGCGCTGCCAGCGTCCGAGCGCCTCGCGCTCTTCCGCAGTCAGCGGCTCACCGCGGCGCTGCTTGCGCATCGCACCTCCGGCCCGCAAGCCGAGGTAAAGGTCGTCGAAGATCTCCGATGACTGCTCGTCAGCCATTTCACTCACTGTATAGCCTGCTTCGCCGATGACCACACGCATCCTGCACATCTCGGATCTCCATGTGGGGGCCCGGGATGACCCGCTGCTGGAGAACGCGCTCTTCGGCCTGGTGCGCCGGGCCGAGCCGGAGCTCGTGATCGCCTCCGGCGATCTCACACACCGCGGGCGACCCGACCAGCACGCGCGGGCGGCCGCGCTTTTGCGCGGGTTGGAGACCCCGGTACTCGCGGTGCCCGGCAACCACGACATCCCGTACCGGCTCCCGTCGCGCTTGACGCACCCTTGGGAGCCCTTCGAGCACGAGTGGCACACGACCGAGCCCGTCCACGCGTCGGAGACACTCCATGTCGTCGGAGTCAACTCGGTCCGGCCGTGGCGCCACCAGTCGGGCAGGGTCGGCGACCCTCAGCTCGGACGCGTCGCGGCCCGCCTCGGCGAAGCCCACTTGGGCGCGCTCCGAGTCGTCGTGCTCCACCACCAGCTGATCGGTGCACCCTGGCGCACGCGCAAACGCCCGGTCGCTCGCCGAGCGCACGTGCTGGAGCGCTTCGTCGCGGCCGGCGCGGAGCTGATCGTCGCTGGCCACATCCACCAGGCGGCGGTGAGCGAGCGCCACGAGTTCGAGGTGGTCGGCGACGGGAAGCCGGGCGCCGTCGTCTCGATCGCGCCCGGTTTCGGGCAGCCGCGTCCACACAGGCGAGGCGAGGCTCGCGGGTGCGTCGTCTACACAGCGGACGATGCGACGCTGACCGTCGAGACGTCGATCTGGCGCGGCGGCGACTGGCGGCTCACGGCCGTCCGCCGCTTCGGGCGCCTCGGCGCGTCGCTCTAAGGTCGTGCGCCGCCGCGGCGCATGTTGCCGACGACGCCGACGAGAACCGCTGCGATCGCGACGGCGATGATGATCACGCCGCCGATGAGAACGCTGGCGCCTAGCTCTCCTTCGTCTGGGTCTGCAAAACCTCGATCTTCGCAGCGAGCTCGTCGTCGTCGAGCAGGCCGGCGCGATGCAGCTCCTGCAACATCGCCTCGTAACGCGTGTGCTTGATCAGGTTCGGGTCCGGCCGAAGCGCGTCGGGATCGATGCCGAGCTTCTTCAGCTTTTCGCGCTGCCCCTCCACGCCCAGTCCGCGCTTCGGAAACGCGAGCGCGCCCGGTCCGAAGATAGGCCGCTGCTGCACGAACCGCCGATAGGCAGCGACGAGCGCGATCGCAATCCCGAACGACAGGAACGAGACGAGGTAGCCGTTGTCGTGCGAGATCGCGTTCCCGATCACGGCACCCGCGACGGAGCCGACGAGGCCGATCGCGATCGTGAGCCAGATCGGCATCGGATCGGGGCCGGGAATCGCGAGCCGCGCCAACCCCCCGGTGATGAACCCGGAGAACAGAACCGCCAGGATAAAGCCGAGACTCATTGCCCGCTCCAGCGCCGGCCAAGCCGGCACTTCCGCTCCTTGATGAGCTCCGTCGAGCCTACGCTCATGACGTCACCTCCGCAAGTGCGGTCAGGTCGCGACGGATCTCCTTGATCTCATCGCGTAGCTTCGCCGCGTACTCGAACCGCAGCTCCTCGGCGGCTTGGAACATCTCCTCCTCGAGCGTGACCAGCAGGCGCTCGAGCTCCCCGCGGTCCAGGCCCTCCGCCTGGTCGCCGCGCCGGCGCCGCGACCTCGGGACGTGGGGCTGGTCGAGCGAGAGAAACTCCGCGATGTCCGAGACGCCCTTGGTGATCGAGATCGGCTCGGTGCCGTGCTCCTCGTTGTAGGCCAACTGCGTTGCGCGCCGCCGGTTCGTCTCCTCGAGTGCGCCCTTGATCGCCTCGGTCGTCTTGTCGGCGTACATCAGCACTCGTCCGTCGACGTGCCGCGCGGCGCGGCCGATCGTCTGGATCAGAGCGGTCTTGCCGCGCAGGAAGCCTTCCTTGTCCGCGTCGAGGATCGCGACGAGCGACACCTCGGGCAGGTCGAGGCCCTCGCGGAGCAGGTTGACGCCGACCAGCACGTCGTAGTCGCCGAGCCGCAGCTCGCGGATGATCTGGATGCGCTCGAGCGTGTCGACCTCCGAATGCAGGTAGCGCGTCTTGACGCCCGCCTCGAGCAGGTAGTCGGTCAGGTCCTCCGCCATCTTCTTCGTCAGCGTCGTGACGAGCACGCGCTCGCTCTTCTCCTCGCGGCGACGAATCTCGTTCAGGAGATCGTCGATCTGGTTTCGCGTCGGGCGCAACTCGACCTCTGGATCGACGAGATAGGTCGGCCGGATCAGCTGCTCGGCGACGCGGGCCGATTGCCGGAGCTCCCACGCGCCCGGTGTCGCCGACACAAAGATCGCCTGGGGCACCTTCGCGAGGAACTCGTCGAAGCGAAGCGGGCGATTGTCGAGGGCGCTCGGAAGGCGGAAGCCGAAGTCGACGAGCGTCTGCTTGCGCGAGCGGTCGCCTTCGTACATGCCGCCGATCTGGGGCACGGTCTGATGTGACTCGTCGATCAGCACGAGATAGTCGTTCGCGAAGTAGTCGAGCAGCGTGTGCGGCGCCGAGCCCGCAGGCCGTCCGTCGAGGATGCGCGAGTAGTTCTCGATCCCGTTGCAGAAGCCGAGCTCACTCATCATCTCCATGTCGTACTCGGTGCGCTGCCGGATGCGATGCGCTTCGAGCATCATCCCTTTCGACTCGAAGAGCTTGACCTGCTCCTCGAGCTCGTGCCGGATCTCGCCGAGCGCGCGCTCGATCGTCGGCTTCGACGTCACGTACTGCGTCGCCGGGAACACCGTGATGTGATCGAGCTTCGAGAGCACCTCGCCGGTAAGCGGATCGAAGTGCGTGATCTGCTCGACCTCGTCGCCGAAGAACGAGACGCGGTACGCGGTCTCCGAGTGCGACGGCTGAATCTCCATCACGTCGCCCTTGACGCGGAACCTCCCGCGCCCGAGCAGCGTGTCGTTGCGCGCGTACTGGATGTCGATCAGCTTGCGCAGCACGAGGTCGCGGTCGGCGCTCTCTCCTACCGCGAGCGCGACGAGCTTCTTCTCGTACTCCTCCGGCGAGCCAAGACCGTAGATGCACGACACGGACGCGACGATCACGGTGTCGCGGCGCGAGAGCAGATTCGCAGTCGCGGCGTGGCGGAGCCGGTCGATGTCGTCGTTCCGCGAGCTGTCCTTCTCGATGTAGAGGTCGGCCTGTGGGACGTACGCCTCCGGCTGGTAGTAGTCGTAGTACGAGACGAAGTACTCGACGGCGTTCGCCGGGAAGAACTCCCGGAACTCGTTGCAGAGCTGCGCAGCGAGCGTCTTGTTGTGCGCGATCACGAGCGCAGGCTTCTGCACCTGCTCGATGATCCACGCCATCGTCGCGGTCTTGCCGGTGCCGGTGGCGCCGAGCAGCGTCTGGAAGCGCTCGCCGGCGCGCACGCCGTCTGCGAGCAGCTCGATCGCCTGCGGCTGGTCGCCGGTCGGCACGTAGCTAGTCGATGTCTTGAGCGCGGTCATCGCAGCGACAGGGTAACCCGCCTCACCAACCAGGCCTCGGCTCGGGCAACAGCGCGAAACGCTTCAGACAGACAACTCGGTTCCGCCTTCGGCGGCAACCGAGTTACCAGAGCGCCTTTCTAAGCGGGTCGAAAGTGCAGAGCGAGCGTCGGCGAGTGCGGGCTTTGCCCGTGCTCGCTCGCAATCAGTTGCAACGTGTCGGAGAGGGGGCCACCGGGGGAGAACCGGAGGTGCTCCCCCGGTCTAATCTCCCCAGTCGAAGTCGCGGGAGCGGGACCAGAGGTTCTCGTCGGAGGGAGCGTCGTGCTCCGCAGGCTCGGCCGGGGCGGTGAGCTCGTTGGCCTCGACGGTCGGCGCCTCGACGAACGTGTCGTCGGTGGTCGGCCAGTCGAGCGATGTCTCTTCTGCTTCGATGCCCGTCACGCCGTCCATCGTGTCCTCGATCCGCGCCTGCTCCTCGGTCTTGAAGAGCGGGTGGTTCTCGAACGGATCGTCCGTCAGGTACTTCTCAAGCGGCATCTCGTGCTCGAGCGCTGCGTTCCTGCGCTTCAGATCGAGATGGTCTTGAATCACCTGCGCGAACATCGACGTGTCGACGGCCATGAAATCCTCCAGCTCCGAACCCATTTCCCCGCAGAGATGGTAGACGATCCGGATCCGGCGCGCCCTCTGCCGACCCGACCCCGTTCGGGCAGAATGGTCAGGTGCCGCGCGTCAAGCTCAGCCGCAGGATCGGTGTCGTCGGAACGGCGCTGACGGTCCTGGACGTCTGGCGCCGCCTGCCGCCGGGACAGCGGAAGTGGGTTGCGCGCCAGGCGAGAAAGCACGGGCCGAGGCTCGCGCGCCAGGCGCTTCAGGCCTCCCGGAAGCGCTAGAGCGTCAGCGCGTCGCGCGCGATCCGATCCTGCTCGATCAGGTGCGCGGTCGGGTAGCCCTCCGACGGGCTGGCGCGCCAGGGGCGGCCGAGGTATCGCAAGCGCGTGCCTGCGGCGCATTCCTCGAGGCGGTGGCGGATCGACCGCCACGGGCCCATGTTCTGCGGCTCCTCCTGCACCCAGACGATCTCGTCGAGCGCCGGGTAGCCGGCGACGAGCGCGGCTGTCGCCTCGGTCGGGAAGGGATAGAGCTGCTCGATCCGCGCAACTGCGACCCGATCCTGCGCGGCGGCGAACGTCTCATGGCCGACGACGTCGTAGTAGATCTTGCCGCTGCACAGCAGAAGGCGACGGACGGCGTGCTTGTCGGCGCGCACGTCGTCGATCACGGGCTGGAACCCACCGTGCGCGAGCTCGGCGATCGTCGACGTCGCCTCCTTCAGGCGAAGGAGCCCTTTGGGAGTGACGACCACGAGCGGCCGCGCGATCACGTCGAGCGCCTGCCGCCGCAGAAGGTGGAAGTACTGCGCGGCGGTAGTGCAGTTCGCGATGCGGATGTTCTCCTGCGCACCGAGCTGGAGGAAGCGCTCAAGCCGCGCGCTCGAATGCTCGGGGCCGTTCCCTTCGTAGCCGTGCGGCAGGAGCAGCGTGAGCCGTGACGTCTCCCGCCACTTCGAGAGCGCAGACGAGATGAACTGGTCGATCACGATCTGCGCGCCGTTCGCGAAGTCGCCGTACTGCGCTTCCCAGACGACGAGTACCTCGGGTGCCGCGGCCGAGTAGCCGTACTCGAACCCGAGACAGGCGTACTCGGAGAGTGGCGAGTTGTACACCTCGAACGAAGCCACCGAGTCGTCGAGGTGTTGCATCGGCGCGAACGTCTCGCCGGTCTCGGCGTCGTGAAGCACGAGGTGGCGTTGTGCGAACGTTCCACGCTGCACGTCCTGACCGGTGAGGCGAACCGGGATGCCTTCGACGAGCAGCGACGCATAGGCGAGCGACTCGGCGTGCCCCCACTCGATGCCGCCATCGACGAGCGCGCCGCGCCGGCGCTCGAGCTGGCGCGCCAGCTTCGGGTGCACGGTGAACTCCTCGGGTGTGCGCAACAGCTCCTCGTTCAACGACTTGAGGCGTTCCTCGGAGACGGCGGTCACGACGTCGCTCTCCGCGGTGCGCGCCGGCAGCTCCTCGTGCTCCTGCTTCGGTTCGCCGAACGATGCTTTCAGTCGCTCGTGCGCACCGCGCAACGCAGTCTCGACTTCTTCGAGGAGCGCATCTGCCTGCTCGCGCGTGAGCACACCTTCGTCGATCAACTGCTCCTCGTAGAGCTCACGCACACTGCGATGCGCATTGATCTGCTGAACCATCAGCGGCTGTGTGTACGCCGCTTCGTCCTGCTCGTTGTGACCGAAGCGGCGATAGCCGACGAGATCGATGACGACGTCCTGCGCAAACCGCCGCCGATACGCCATCGTCAGGCGCGCGGCCGCGATCGATGCTTCCGGGTCGTCGGCGTTGACGTGCACGATTGGGCAATCGAAGCCTTTCGCCAGGTCGGACGAGTAGCGAGTCGAGCGACCCTCGTTCGGGTCGGTGGTGAAGCCGATCTGGTTGTTCGTGATCAGGTGCAGCGTCCCGCCCGTCGAGTAGCCCTCGAGACCGTGCAGGTTGAACGTCTCCGCGACGATTCCCTGCCCTGCGAACGCGGCATCTCCGTGCAACAGCACAGGCAGTGCGACGACCGAGTCGTGCGCGCCGTTCTTCGTCGACCGGTCGGTCTGCTCCGCCCGGGTGCGCCCCTCGACGACCGGGTCGACCGCCTCGAGGTGGCTCGGGTTCGCAACAAGACGCACGCCGATCTTGCCGCTGCGTGTCGTGCGCGTCCCGGCCGCGGCAAGGTGGTACTTGACGTCGCCGGTCCCGCCCTCGGGATCGGCTGCGACAGCGTCGATCGTCCGCTCGCCCTCGAACTCGCGCAGGATGTACTCGTACGGCATGCCGATCGTGTGCGCGAGCACGTTCAGGCGACCGCGGTGCGCCATGCCCATCACGACCTCGTGCGCACCGGCCTCAGCCGCGAGCTCGATGGTCTCGTCGAGCATCGGGATCATCACGTCGAGACCCTCGAGGGAGAACTGCTTCTGGCCGAGGAACCTCTTGCGCAGGAACCGCTCCATGCCCTCCACTTCGCACAGGCGTCGGAACAGCGCGGTCTTCTCGTCGGCCTGCAGCGGCTGCCGGTAGCGCCCCGACTCGATCGCCTGGCGCAGCCAGACGCGCTGCTGGTGGTCCGCAAGGTGCTCGATCTCGTACGCGATCGTCGAGCAGTAGGTCTGGGCGAGCTGCGGCAGCACGTCGGCGAGCGTGTCGCCGGGCACGTGGACGCGCAGGTATGACGCCGGGATGCGCGCCTGGAGCTCGGGCGTCAGCTTCGGCTCCAGGCGGAGCGGCTCGAGCGACGGGTCGCCGACGGGTTCCGAGCCGAGCGGATCGAGCCGAGCGGCGAGGTGGCCGTGCGTGCGATGCGCCTTGACGAGCGCCATCGCTGCGGCGACGCCGCCGAGCAGCTGCGGGTCGGGCGTCGCGACCGGCTCGGTCGCCGGGGCGGCCGCAGCCGGAACCACGACCTGGCCGTTGCCGTTGGCGGTCCCGTTCTCGGGCTGCGATTGCGGCTGCCGCTCGGGCAGGAGCTTGAGCAGGCGCGCGATCCCCGGATGGGTTTGCACCAGGTCCGATTCGCCGCTCTCGAAGAGCGCGCGCCACTCCGACGGCACGGCCTCGGGGTTCTCGAGGTACTCGTCGAGCAGGGCGCGCGCGTAGCCGGCGTTCAGGCCGTCGACGTCGTGCGTGCTCACCCCTGTGTTGTACCAGGGGGCTGCCGGTTGTCCTTCGTCAGTACAGCGGGTGGTGCGTCAACACCTGCAGCGTCGCACCGACGATGAAGCAAACACCGACGACGATGAAGCCCAGCCGGATCAGCTTCTGCTGCTCGGCGCTCATTACCGTGGCGATGAGCAGCAGGATCAGCGCGGCGGGCGCAAGCCGAAAGGGGCGGTAGAGCAGCTCCATCGCCCCGAGGAACAATGCGGCGGCGGCCAGGAAACCCGCGACCAGGTCGCGCGGACGCGCGGAGTCTCGGCCGGTCGAGGTCGGCGTCACGGAGCGACTCTATCGCGCCGCGCCTGCTGGACGCGGGCGCGATCGCGCGAGCCGTGCGGCCCGCCGCGGCGCGGACGCGGCCCGTTCGGCCGCCTCCACGGGCGCCAGATCGATTGCTCCTCCTGCTGCTCGACACCCGGCTCCGGCTCGGCCTTGATCGCGTACCAGACGACGAAACCCAGGTAGGCGATCGGGATCTTCAGGATGAGCATCATGAACAGCAGCTCCCAGCCTGTAGCCGACATCGTTGGATTGTACGAAACGGCACGGGGGCTGCGGTCAATACAGCAAGTAGCCCGACGGCGCGAGCGCGGTCGGCGATGCCGCGCCTGGTGAGAGCAGGAGCAGACCGGGAACCGCGTCCAGGCGGAGCCGCGCAGCGAGAGCGACCTCCACGAGCTGGCGCGCGCTGCCGGGAACGCGAACTCGGACCTCCCCGACCGCTCGCCCGAGCTCGGCCGCGAGCGCACGTGCGGCGGCGGCAGGCGTGAGGCCGGCGATCGGGCCGATGTCCCCGCCCGTGAACGCGTAGGAGTAGGCGTCACCCCACGTCGTCCGCCGCGCCGCGCGCTCCCAATAGCGGTGGTCGACGGCACGGTCGAACCCGTAGGCGACGGCGTCGATCGCCGCGAGGTCGGCGGGCGCCTCGTCGCCCTGCGGCGCCTCGCCCGGCGCGGCCACGCCGGCAAACGTCAACATCGGCACAGAGGGAATGAGACCGCGACGTGCGTAGAGCACGTTCGAGATCGGCTGGATCGCATCCGTCAGCGTGCGGCGCCGCTCGGCCGACCCCCAGACAGCATCGAGGAGCGCGGATCCGACACCGCCGGCCTGCACGGACGGTGAGACGAAGAGCGACGCGAGGAACCAGTCATCGCCTCGGGTCCAGGCCGACGCGAATCCGACAACGCGACCTGCATGCTCGGCAACGACGCTCGTTCCTGTGTCGAGGATGTGCTGCTGGATCGACGAGAAGACGTCGAGTGCCGGCGCCGGTGGCGGAAAGCCGTGGCGCACGAAGAGCTCGCCGACGGCTTCGACGAACGTCGCGTGCAGCGCCGACAGGTCGTCGACGGTCGTGGGGCGAAGCTCCACGACCGCGACCTTAGAGCACGCTCACTCAGTGGAAGCTGAGCTTGACCAGAAGCAGCAGCACGAGCCCGAGCACGACCCAGGCAGCGACCGTGATCGAGACCCATCTCGGAGGCATCAGCCCGTGGGGATCGTGAGGACGAGGACATCGGTCGAGCTGAAGTAGGCCGTCGGGATCGTCCGCCAGTTCGCGTGCGCCTCGACGGTCGCCCAGCCCGAGCCCACACCGCCGCCGCTGACCCACGCAGGACCGGTGCTACAGAGCATCAGGCCACTCGTGTCGCAACCATGCGCGACGATCGAGATACTCGTGATGATCCCCGACCTTTTGCAGTAGGACACGTAGACGTAGTGGGTGATGCCGGCGACGACAGAGACACTCGCCGAGCGGGAGGTGGACACCGTGGTGCATCCGGTCCAGCCTCCTCCGCCTGTACACGTCGGGCCGCAGTTGACTCCCGGCGACTGAGTCGCGGCCGTTGCCACCGAGACCGTGCCGAGCGCCGCAACGGCGGCCACGATGAGGATGAGAAGCACTCTCCGCACGCACAACTCCTTTCGTTGTCGTTTTCGACAACGGTACGGATGAAGCGCGCATGTGTCTGTGCCAATCGCGTACCGAAAGCGTGACGGCAGCCGAGCAGCCGCGCTAGTGGCCAAACCGGACGCGGACTAGGCCCAGCCCGTCAGAAAGAAGGACTAGCGTTCCGCCCTATGCCGGGTGTCAGATCGATCGTCGCGGCGGGCGTCGCAACCCTCGCGCTCACCGCCGCCTCGGGCGCCGCTGACGGGCCGCCGTCGTGGACCACGTTCGGAGGAAGCGCCGCGCGCACCGGCCTCGCGGCCGACTCCGCATCCGTCGCGCAACTCACCCGCCGCTTCGTCATCCCTCTGTCGGGCGGCATCACCGCGCAGGTGCTGGAAGTCAACGGCACCTTCGTCGCCGCGACGACCGGAGGCGACGTCGTCGCGTTCGACGCGAACGGATTCGTCCACTGGCACGACCACCTCGGGCAGCTGGCGCACACCTGCCAGCAGCTGAACGGCTACGGCGTCGTCGGCACAGGCGCCATCGATCCGTCAGCCGGCACCTACTACGTCGCCGACGCCTTCGGCCGGCTGCACGCGCTCAGCCTCGCGACAGGCATCGAACGCGCCGGCTGGCCCATTCGAGTGTTCTCCGACTTCGACCGCGAGCTCGACTGGGGGGCGCTGACCCTCGCCGCCGGCGCCGTCTACATCCCGACGGCTGCGTACTGCGACCAGCCCGGCACACCGGGCGGCATCTACCGCGTCGATCTCGCCTCGCGCGCAGTCACCCACTGGCTCGCCGTGCCGCTCGACGAAGGCGGAGGCGGCGGGCCGTGGGGCTGGGGCGGCCTCGCCTACGACCCCACCGCAGGTCTCTTCGCGGGCACCTCGGGCGCGTTCTCCGCCGGCTCGAACGTGGGCAGCTCGTTCACCGAGACGGCAGGGAACGGCGACCGGCTCGTTCAGTTCTCGACCGGGCTCGCGATCAAGACGTCGAGCCACCCGGCAGGGCTGCCCGACGGACAGGATCTCGACTTCGTCGGCTCGCCGCTGCTCGTCGGCAACACGACGTCGTGCGGGCCGCTCGTCGTCGCCGCGACAAAGAACGACACCGTGTACGGCTGGCACGAGAACAACCTCGCCGCAGGTTGGGCATGGAAGGTGCCGATCGAGCCGTACGCGGCCAATGACCCATTCGTCTCGCAACTCGCGTGGTCGGATTCGACGTCGTCGATCTATGCGGTCACGGGCACAGAGCTCGTACGGATCGCGATCGACGCGAACTGCACCGCGACCGTCGCGTGGCGCCGACTGCTCGGGACACACGCCGAGAACGGGTCACCGACCGTCGCCGGCAAGGTCGTGTGGTTCGCGAACAACGGCACGCAGCAGCTCGTCGGCTACGACACGACAAGCGGTGCGCGCGTGCAGGCGGTCCCGCTCGGAGGCACGACGCTCGAAGCGCCCACGATCGTCGGCGGCAGGCTCGTCGTTGGGACGTTCGACGGGATCGTCGAGGGATTTCGACCGGCCGGCCCACACCGCCAACGAAGCTCGCACGCGCGAGCGCTGTGTGGGCGACCACGTCGGTCGGCTGGCAGAGCCGCTCGAACGGCGTCTACGCGACAAGCGACGGCGGGAAGCAGTGGACTCGGATCTACTCGCATCCCGCACTTGCCGTCCTGCCGATCTCGGCATCGAGCGGCGTTCTTTCGACCGGATTCGCTCCGGGCAAATGCCTGTGCGCAACGCGCCAGCTGTGGACGATTGACGGCGGACGCACGTGGCATGACACGAAGACGGTCGGGAGCACATTTGCCCGCGGCGGCAGCAACGTCTACTTCTGGCAGCACGGCACGCTGCGCCTGCTCGGGCCGCTGCCGTCCTCCGCGGCCGGAGCTCGCTTGTCGGCGCACGTCGTCGCGACCGCAGCGAACGGCACGATCGTCAGCGCGGCACCGATCGCCGGCGGGATCGCCGCCCTCGTCTCGAACCGTGTCGCCGGGCAGGGCTGGGACAACGCGCCGCGCGTGATCGTCGCGCACGGCGCGACCGCGCGGATCGTGACGCTCCCGCGCCAGGCCGGCGACCCGCTCGCAGCGAGCATCACCGCAAGCGACTCGCGGCTCGTCGTGCACGCAACCGACTTCACGCAGCAGCCGGCGACGTCACTCTCATGGAGTTCGACCGACGGCGGTTCGACATGGTCGCCCGGCTGAACGACCGAGGCCCGGATCACCGGGCCTCGCTCACGTGTTCATGGACCCAGCCGGGCTCGAACCGGCGACCTTTTGGCTGCCAGCCAAACGCTCTCCCAACTGAGCTATGGGCCCGTCGGAGCGTCGAAGTGTAGCCCGGTCAGGCGGTCGCGGCTTCGACCGTTTCGTGCGGCACGTCGTCCCACAGCTCCTCGAGGCGGTAGAACGCTCGCGCATCGGGCGTGAAGACGTGCAGAACGACGTCGATGTAATCCGCGACGATCCACGTCGCCTCGGTCCCGCCGTCGGCGCTCCGCGGCAGCAGGTCGTGGTCGCGCTTCATCAGCGCATGCACCTCGTCCCAGATCGACTTCGTCTGACGCGGATTGCCGCCGGTGACCACGACGAAGTAGTCCGTGTACGCACAGACGGGCTGCATGTCGAGAATGACGACGTCGCGGCCGAGTTTGTCGTGAGCGATAGCCGCGATCCGGCGTGCCTGTTCGAGTGGGCTCAAGCGCATGCAGTGTAGCCGGGGTCAGCTCCGGTAGAGCCCGGCCGCACGAATCGCCGCGGCGACCGCCGGCGGCAGCTCTGTACCGATGTCCTCGCCGCGAGCGAGCCGCTCGCGCAGGTCGCTCGAGGCCGCCGGATCAGGCTCGGCAAGCTCGAAGAACCGCACGCGCTCCGGGCGATCGAGCCTCTCGAGGGCCTCCTCGAGCCGCGGCTGCGGAAACCCCGGGCGCGTGCCGACGGCGAGCCGCGCCCGGCGCAGCACCTCGTCGGGCTCCCGCCAGTCGGGAAAGGCTACGAACTGATCGGCGCCCAGCACGAGCACGGGGTCCTCCCACTCCGGATGCGCCCGCAGGAGGTCGACCGTGCGCGAAAACTCGTCGAGCCGAACATCGTCGTCCGGAAAGGCCGTCTGCGCCAGGCCGAGCCGCGCGTCGGCCGGCGTCGCAACATGCTTGTGCCCCGGGTCGGCCGACACGAGCACGAGGAGCTTCGGCACATCGAGCTCGAGCTTCGCCTGCCGTGCGAGCCCGACATGACCGCGATGCGGCGGGTCGAACGCGCCGCCGAAAATCGCCACCGTCACCTGTGGCTCCGCTCCGGCGGCGGCCAAGCCGACACCTTCGCTTCTTGTGAGCCTCCGTCAAGCCTACGGCTCATAATTCCTGCAGCTCGTCGCCCCGCTCGACCAGTGCGCCGCGACGCGCGCCCGCCGCCTTCAGGGCGCGCTCCAACTCGTCGTCGGTCGGCTCGCCGATCACCCGGAAACCGGAGTCGGTGCGCAGCAGCCGCCATCCGCGAGCCTTCGACTCGGGGCGGTACACCAGATGCTCGACGGGCGCGTCTGCAGGCTCCTCGGCCGCCTCCGGCTCCGGGATGAGCGCGAAGAGCCGCGCCCGTAGCTCGGGGATCCCCTGTCCCGTCGCGCATGAGACGCGCAGCACGTCGAGAATTCTCGGATCTTCGATGTCGAAGACCGGGTTGGGCTCGAGGTCGACCTTGTTGAGCACGACGATCTGCGGCCGCTCGTCGAGGCCGGCACCGTACGCACCGAGCTCGGCGTCGATCGTGCGCCACTGCTCGTCCGTCGGGTGCGATGCGTCGATCACGTGCATAAGCATCCGCGCGCGCTCGAGATGCGCGAGGAACTCGTGCCCGAGCCCCACTCCCTCGCTCGCGCCCTCGATCAGGCCCGGAACGTCTGCGACGACGAGCTGGCGCCCGTCCGGCGACTCCACCGTCCCGAGCACCGGCTGGATCGTCGTGAACGGATACTCGGCGATCTTGGGACGCGCGTTCGAGATCCGGGTGAGCAACGAGCTCTTGCCGGCGTTCGGAAGCCCGACCAGCGCTGCGTCGGCGAGGAGCTTCAGATGCAACTCGATGTCGAGCTCGCCACCGGGCGGCCCGACTTCGGCGAAGCGCGGCACCTGACGCGTCGACGAGACGAACCGCGCGTTGCCACGACCACCACGACCGCCGCGCGCAAGGACGGCGCGCGCGCCCGGGTGTGCGAGGTCGGCAACCAGCGCGCCGTCGTCGGCGAGCACCTGCGTGCCGACCGGAACGTGGACCTCCACATCCTCGCCGTCGGCCCCGTGCTTGCGCGCGCCGCGTCCGTTCTCGCCGCGGCCGGCCTCGATGCGGCGGCGACGCTGTAGCGACGAGAGATCGCGCAGCGCAGGATCGGCAACGAGCAAGACATCTCCCCCGCGCCCGCCGTCGCCGCCGTCCGGCCCACCCTTCGGCACGAACTTCTCACGCCGGAAGCTCAGGCCGCCGTCGCCGCCCTTTCCCGCCTTCAGATGGATCTTCGCCCGGTCGCTGAACATGCTCCACCGGCCCGCCCGCGGCGGACCCGCCTCAGCTCACTGGTCGTCGATCGAGACGAAGCGGCGCTCGCCGCTCCGACGGAACGAGACGGTCCCCGCGCGCACGGCGAAGATCGTCTGGTCGCGGCCGATCTCCGTCCCGGGCCCGGGGCGGAACCGCGTGCCGCGCTGGCGCACGATGATGTTCCCCGGCTCGGCCGCCTGGCCCCCGAACATCTTCACGCCAAGGTACTTCGGGTTCGAGTCACGGCCGTTCTTCGAGGAGCCGAGACCTTTCTTGTGTGCCATGGGGCTAGTCCTCCTCTTTGGCCTTCAGCGCGGACTCGAGTGCGGAGATCGCGCCCTTGCGGGCCGCGTGCGCACGCTCGTACTCGAGCGCGGCTTCGAGCATCGGGCGATTCCAGGACTTCGCGCCGTCGGCGATCTTCGCGACCGTGAGCTCCTCGTAACCGCTCGGCATGCCCTTGACGTGATCCTCGGCGGCCGGCTCGGTCGGTCGGCTCGGCCGGCGTCGCTGCTGCAGCGGCTTTCGGCGCAGCCGTCTCCTTCGGCGGCGCTGCCTTCTTCGCCGGCGCAGCCTTGGTGCCGCCCGCAAGCGAGACCTGGACGCGCGAGGTGGCGGCCCGGAAGCCGTTGTGGCGCTTGTAGCCGGTGCGCTTCTTGTACTTGCCGATCCGGATCTTGGGGCCGCGCTCGTGCGCGAGCACCTTCACGGTGACGGCGGCCTCGCCAAGCAGGACGTCGGGGCTGAACGACGCGCCCTCGTCCGTCTTCAGCCGGTCCACGACGAGAGTCTCGCCCTCGCGGACGCGGTACTGCTTCCCTCCAAGACGGATGATTGCGTAGTCCATAGACGAAAAAAGCGCAGGCGAGTGCCCGCGAGCGGCGCCAGTGTAGCGGCTGGGCTCAGCGCTCGTCCAACCCCCAATCGCTCATCGGCGTGTACGCCCACTCATCGGCCGCGTCTCCGCCGTCCCCGTTCGTCGAGACCGTGTCCGGCTCGGACGAGGCCTCAGGCGACTCCTCGGGCGGCTGCTCGAGTGTCGCGGTCGCAGCGCCCACGGGCTTCTTCTTGCGGTTGCGGCCGCCACGCGAGCCACGTCGCGTCTTCTTCTTCGGCAGTGCGGTCGGACTGCCCGCGTCGTCGTCGTCCTCGGACGCCCCGAGCGCCCGGTCCGGGACGTGGATCACCGGGCCGCTCGTCTCCACCGGGGCGGGCGCCGGTTCGACCTCGGGCGCGGGCTCGAGCTCACGCTCGGACTCGGGCTCGGGCTCGGGCGCCGCAGCGTCCTCCGTGCTCTTTGCTGCCGGCACGCTGCCACTCGCCCCGACGGTCGCAGTCTTCTTCTTGCGGTTGCGCCCGCCCCGCGAGCCGCGACGCGTCTTCTTCTTCACAGGCGGCGGCGTCTCGCCGTCGTCGTCTTCGGGCTCGCCTTCGGCCTCGAGCTCGATCTCGATCTCTTCGATCTCGGCGTCGACGGGCTCGAGCTCGTCCGCGGAGTCCTCCTCGAGCTCACCGGTCTCGACCGCCTTGCGGACCGTCGGCCGGCGCGCACGCGTCGGGCGCTCGGCTTCCGCCTCGGCGGTCAGCGGCTCGTCGAGCTCGTCGACCGGGGCCAGAAGCTCCGCCCACGCGAGCGCGTCCGAGAGCGCCGTGATGCGCACCTTCACGCGCCGGCCGACCAACTTCGCGGCATTGGCGACGACCACGTCGACCTCTCCGACCTTGCCCACCCCGGCCTGAGGATCGTGCAGCCCGACCTCGCCGAGCTTCACGTCGACGTCCTGGCCGACATCGACGCCGAGCGCCGGTGCGACCTTCTCGAGCGTGCCCTGTTCGAGCACGCGGAAGTGGTCGAGATGCTCGCCCTCCTTCGCAACGAGGAAGAAGCGGCGCTTCGTCGTTTCTTCGAGCTCGCGCAGGCGCGAGCCGCCTGGTCCTGCGAGCAGCCAGGCAACCTTCCCCGCGACCTCGACGCGGAACGCCTTGGCGCGCGAGCCGGGCGTGACGAGTGCGCGCAAACGGCGCTCGATGTCGACGGCTGCGGTGTGCTCCGAGACGACGATGCCGTCACCGCCGCAGGTCGGGCATTTCTTCGTCATCACTTCCCGCGGGCCGTCGGTGACGTTCTGGCGTGTCATCTCGACAAGGCCGAGCGGAGAGATCTCGACGACGTAGGTCTTCGTCCGGTCGCGCTCCAGTTCCTCACCAAGGGCCTTCTCGACGGCCGCGCGGTTCTTCGGGCTCGCCATGTCGATGAAGTCGATGACGATGATCCCGCCGATGTCGCGCAGCCGGAGCTGACGGACGACTTCCTTGACCGCCTCGAGGTTGTTCTTCGTGATCGTGTCCTCGAGCCTGCCTCCCGACTTCTTCGAGCGTGAACCGACGAAGCGGCCGGTGTTCACGTCGATGACGGTGAACGCCTCGGCGTAGTCGAAGATCAGGTACCCGCCCGACGGCAGGTCGACGCGCCGGCTCAACGTCGAGCGGATCTCCTGCTCGACGCCGAACGCTTCCATCAGCGGCGCGCGCTCCTTGTACCGCGTGACGCGCTCGGCCATGTGCGGCGAGGTCTTCTTCAAGTAGCCGACGATGCGCTTGTGCGTGCGGTCGTGATCGACGAACAGCCGCTCGAAGTCACCGGTGAAGAGATCGCGGACGACGCGCAGCGGCAGCTCGGCCTCCTGGTAGACGAGCGAAGGCGCTTTCGACTCCTTCGCCTTCGCCTCGATCGACTTCCAGAGGCGCTGCAGGAACTCGAGGTCGCGCTCGACGTCCTCCGGGGATGCTCCTTCGGCGGCGGTGCGCACGATCACGCCGCCCTGCTTCGGCGCGATCTCCTTGAGGATCGCCTTCAGGCGGTTGCGCTCGTCGTCCTCGAGGCGGCGCGAGACGCCGAGGCCCTCTCCGTGCGGGACGTAGACAACGAACCGACCGGGCAGCGAGATCTCGGTCGTGAGACGTGCGCCCTTCGTCTTCATCGGGTCCTTCACCGCCTGCACGAGGATCGTCTCGCCGCGCTGGATCAGGTCCTGGATCTTCCGCGCGCCTTTGCGGCCCTCGAGCTCGGGGCCGACGATCTCGTCGACGTAGAGGAAGCCGTTCTTCTCGAGCCCGATCTCGACGAACGCCGCCTCCATGCCGGGCAGCACGTTGTCGACGACGCCGAGGTAGATGTTCCCGGCGATCGAGCGGCGCTCGGGCCTTTCGAGATAGACCTCGGCGACGCGATCGTCCTCGAGGACGGCGACACGCTTCTCACCGGCGTCGACCGAGATGAGCAGCTCGCGCTTCGCCTTCGGAAGCGGCGCGCGCTTCGGCGCGGGTCGGCGCCGCGTTTGCGCGGGCCGGGACTTGCGCTCGCCGGTCTTGCGCTCGGCGGTCGCCGTCGCGGGTGCGGCCGCCTTCGTGGCCGCGGAGGTCGCTTTCTTGCTGCGACCGCGACCACCACGCGAGCCGCGGCGACGCTTTGTCGTCGTGGTGGTCGTACTCTCGTCTCCGTCGCGCCCCGGCGCAGTGGCGGGGCGTTCGACGGTCAGTGCATTAACTGCTTGTGGCTCTGTTGCGGCGCGCGGGTCGCGCGCCTGCTCCTCCGAGCGTTTCCGCCGGAACCAAGGGAGTGGCAAACGATGTCTCCTGAGTTGTGCGCGCGCGCAGCCTCGCCGTCGGCGGGCGCGCGTCGCGGATGGATGTGAAAAGCCCTGGCATAGGCCTGCCCGAAGGGTATCAGGGCCTTCTCAGGCGACTTCGGCCGCGGGACGCAGCCGGGCGCGGCGGGCGCGGATCGCGCGCAGACGCTGGGAGAGGCGGGCCCAGGCCCAGGGCTCGACCTCGAGGTAGCGCGTCGCGGACTGGCCCTGGATCGTGTCCAGGTACTCGAACCAGGCATCGGCCTCCTCGATCAAGAGCAGCTCGTACGCTTCCTGCGTTCCGGTCAGCGCCATCCGGGCGTCACCTCCCTCTCGATGCGGAGAGCCTAGGACCGGGCCCGGACGGACCTGACCAGGGACTGTCCCTGGACGTGTCGCCTTCAGCCGTGGGCGGTGCGGACGGAGACGAGCCGGCGGGCGGAGGCCCTGCTCGTCCAGGCGTCGCCCGGGCGGCGCGCGCGAATCGTGAGGACGAGCCGCCGGCCGAGCGGCAGCTTCTTCGTCGGCTCGATGCGCAAGCCCACGACACCGGCTTTCCCCGTCACACCCGTGGTCGTCATGCGTGCGTATCCGAGCAGCGGAACCGCCTGCACGAGCGCGCCGACGACACCGCGGCCACCGAGGTCGCGCACTGTCACGGCGACGCGGAACGGCCGCCGCGAACGAAGCAGCGCCGGCCCGAAGACGACCCGCCCCACGACAAGCCGGTCCGGCGCGACGACCGACGCTGCCGCAAGATCGCCGGTCTGAGGCGTAACCACGGGAGGCGAGCCCGGCGGCGTCGGTGGAGTCGGCTGCGTCGGAGCCGGTGCCGTGGTCTCGACACAGGCGGTGCTGGGCGCCGTCACATCCGGCTCCTGCATGGTCGACGTCGAGTCGCTCGCCCAGTCGAGCGACGCTGCGTTGAGCGAGCTCATGACGACGGTCGCGTCACTGCCGTCGCTCTTCATCGTCTCGATGACAAACGACTGCGGCACCGCGATCGACGCAACGTGGATGAACGCGATCTCGGTGCCGTCAGGCGACCACACCGGGTCGAGGTCGTAGCCGGACGTCAAGTGTCGCGCGGTCGTGCCGTTCCCTTTGCTGACGTAGATCCCCTGCCCCGACCCCGGCGCGGTGCCGGCGTACGCAAGCTCGTTGCCGTTCGGCGAGTAGGACGGGCTCCATCCCTGGGTGAGCGGGTGAGCGTTGTCGCCGTTCGCGTCCATCACGAAGATCTCGTTGCCGCGGCCGAAGGCGATGTGAGTTCCGTCGGGTGACCAGTCTGGTGCGTAGTCGTCCTCGGCTGCATCGCACGTCAGCTCTGCCAGCCCGGTGCCATCGGCGCGCATCGACCAGAGGTTCCCGAAGCGCGAGAACACGATGTGACCGCCGCTCGGCGACCACGCCGGCGTCGACTCGCTCGTCGGGCAGTCGTTCGTAAGACGCGTCACCGTGCTGCCGTCGCGCGAGACCGTGAAGAGGTCGACACCCTGCGCCCAGTAGAGATGACCACACTGCTCGTGTGTGTCGGCCGAAACGACCACCGGTCCGCCGCCCGGCGCGACGCGCACAGCCTCGTCGCTCGTCGTGCCGCTCGTGAGCTGCGTCAGGCCGGTGCCGTCGGGCCGAACCGAGTAGAGGTGGTTTGGAGGGCCCACTGCCTCCGGAAACGCGGTGAAGAAAATGTCCCCGTTCGCACCGGGGAACGACGCATCACCCTCACCCGCCAGAGCGAGCGCTGCGAGAAACGCGACGAACACGCACCCTACGACCCACTTGACCCCTTGCACGCTCGGATCATGCGACGGCGTCGTGAGCGTCGCATGTGAGCCTCGCTAAGGATCTGTAACCGTTCGCGCCTCGAAGTAGCGCACGGCGGCCTCGCCGATCGCGCGCGTGCCCGAGTAGGCGATCCCGCCTTTGACCGCCCACCCGGCCACGGGCACGAGATCGAGCAGCTCGCGCGCGGCCGCGCGCAACCCGAACCCCGCGCCGACGATGCCGAGGATCTCGAGGGCACGGGAGTTGTCGAGCTCGACGCCGTGGGCCAGGCCGATCCGCAGGACCAGCCTGATCTGGTTCAGCGTCAGGATCGGCATGTCGACGCCGGGCACGAAGACGGCGGCGGCAATCAATCCGTTCTTCTTCGAGAAGGAGGCGATCAGCGCGTCACAGACGGCACGCCGGAGCACCGGGAGACGTGCCGCGAGCCCGGTGCCGTCCTCCCCGAGCTTGCGCGCGACGGCCGCGGCTATCTCTGCGACCGGGAAGCCGCTGCCGGGCGGCACCCGAACGATGTCGGTGGCGAGCACGTATGGCAGCGACAGGTCGTCCGTCACGGCGACGATCGGGATGCCGCGCCGGTCTGCGTCGCGAAGCGCGGCCTCGTCGGCGGCGCCGATCCAGACGAGAACGGAGGCACCCTCGACGCGCCCTTCGACGACGGCCGACGCCTCTCCACCCGCACGCAGCTCCCGCGCGAGCAGGGGGACGAGCTCGCGTGCGCCGGCAAGGGCGAGCGGACGCGGGTCGCCGTCGCCGCGGCGCAGCTCCCGCAGAACAGACAGCACCGACATCGGCCCGAGCTTCGTCTTCTTCGTCTTGCTCATCGGACAACCTCCGGTTGACCGATGAAATCCCCGCACCGGCGCCGGCCGAGCCGGCGCCTCGGCTCCTTGATGAGCTCCGTCGAGCCTACGCTCATCCACGCCTCCTGAGCGGCCGGCGCATGTGAATCGCCTGGAGCACGCCGATCGCGATGAAGTTCGTGATCAAAGACGAGCCTCCGACCGAGACGAACGGCAACGGAATGCCGGTGATCGGCGCGGCTCCCATCGTCATCGCCGTATTGATGAACACCTGGAACAGGAACATGAACGCGATCCCACCCGCGATCACGGCGCAGTACAGATCCCGAGCGCCGGCCACCACCTTCAGCGCGCGCCAGACGATCAGGAGGTAGAGCAGGAGCAGGATCGCGCTGCCGAAGAAGCCCCGCTCCTCGGCGAGCGAGGCGAAGGCGAAGTCGGTGGCGTGCTCCGGCAGATAGTCGAGCCCGGTCTGCGTCGCGCCGATGACTCCGCGGCCGCGGACACCGCCTGCGCCGACGGCAATGATCGACTGGCGCAGGTTGTAGGTCGCCCCCTGCGGATCGGTCGCCGGGTGCGTGAACCCCGTGAGTCGTTGCGCTTGGTACGGCTTGAGCACGTTGACGCCCGCCGCCGGCAGCAGCCACAGCACGGCGAGGGCGACGCCCACGGTCAGGGCGGCCAGCACGGTGAGATGTGACCAGCGGACGCCTGCGACGAACAGGATCGCCATCAGCGCGGAGACGAAGACGAGCGCGCTTCCGAAGTCGGGCTGCACGAACACGAGGACGATGGGAACGAGTGCGTAGCCGAGCGTCTCCAGCACGGTGCGTGCCGAGCCGATGGCGTGACGACGGTCGACCAGGAATCCCCCCACGACGAGCACGAAGAGCACTTTCGCGAACTCGGAGGGCTGGAACTGGAAGAAACCGAAGTTGATCCACCGCTTCGAGCCGCGCGTCGCCGCGCTCGTCGCGAGCACGACGCCGAGCAGCACGAGCGTGCCGACGTAGATCGGGCGGCGCAGGCGGCGGTACGTGTCGGGATCGATGAGCAGCACGCCCACGAACGCGAGCGCACCGACGAAGGCGTACAAGCCCTGGCGCGAGAGCGACGATCCACCCGGATCGCGCGACGTGATCCCGTTGATCGCCCACAACCCGTAGCCGGACACCCCCACGAGTGCCACGAGCAGCAGCCAGTCGAGCCGCTGCAACGCGCCGGACAGACCGACCGCCTGCGGCTCACGCCGCCCGCGCAGCCCTCGCGCTCTCGTGTCGACGGTCTCGATCGCCATCAGTCGCTCGCGTGCGGCGCGGTGGTCGCGGTCTTGTGGAAGTACTGCTCGAACACCCGCAGTGCAGCCGGCGCAGCTGCGTCACCGCCGTGGCCGCCGTTCTCGATCACGGCACACACGACGATCGACGGCGCGTCGAACGGGCCGTACCCGCACCACCACGACTGGTTCAGCTTGAGCGGGTTCTTGTAGCCGGGGATCGGGATGAACTTCTCGGCGGAGCCGGTCTTGCCGACGATGTCGATGGGGAAGTTGCCGAAGACACCCGAGGACGTGCCGAGCGGCGAGTGCGTCGCCTGCTCGAGCCCGAGCCGGACGTACTCGAGCGCGGTCGGATCGACGCCGGCCGACTCGGGCGGCTGCGCGCCGAAGCGGCGCAGCACGCGCTCGGCCTGACCACCGGACGCGGTCAGCTCGACGTCGGCGGCGACGTGCGGGGTGACGAGCTTGCCGCCGTTCGCGATCAGCGAGTAGAAGCGCGCCATCTGCAGCGGTGTGACGAGCACGTCGCCCTGTCCGATCGCGAGCTGGATCGAGTAGCCCGGATACCACGTCCGGTCGAGCACGCCGTAGCCCTTGCTCGCCGGGAACGCGGTCTTGCGCCACTCGGGTGTGGGAATCAGCCCGCGCGTCTCGGGCCCGAGGTCAATACCCGTGTGCTCGCCGAACCCGAACCGGAACGCCCATTCCTGCAGCGGGTGGCCGCGGTTCTTGGGCAGACGATAGAAATCGTCGCCGAGCTGGTAGAAGAACGTGTCGCACGACTCGGCCAGAGCCGTGCGGAGATCCATCGCCTGGTTGATCAGCGGCGTCCAGTTGTGGAACGTCTGGCCGTATGCCTTGTACGTCGGCGTGCACTGGAGCTCGGTGTTCGGCGTGAGCAGGCCCTCCTGCATCGCGGCGAGAGCCGTCACCGGCTTGAAGGTCGACCCAGGGGGATAGCCGACGTCGATCGCGCGATCGAGCAACGGGAAGTTCGCCTTCGCCGCGGCGTTCGTGGTCAGGAGCGGCGCGAGCTTCTCGGGGTCGGTCTTGCCGACGAACACCGACGGCTCGTAGGTCGGGTTCGACGCCATCGCGAGGATCGCGCCCGTGTTCGGGTTCATCGCGACGATCGCGCCGCCGTCTGCGAACGCGCCCTCTGAGGTGCTGCGCGCGAGACCGATGCCGTACGTGAGTGCGCGCTCGGCCGCTCGCTGCAGGCCGATGTGAATCGTCAGCCGCAGCGCCTCGCCGGGCGTCGGCCGCACCTGGACGGTGGCCCCGTTCTTGGGGCGACCGCGCGAGTCGACCGTCAGCTGTGCGGTTCCGTCCTTACCGCGCAGATACGTGTCGTAGGTCTTCTCGATACCGGCCTGGCCGATCGCGTCGCTCGGCTGGTACCCCTGGCCCTTGAGCGCCTTGTACTCCTGTGGGGAGATCTGGCCGACGTAACCGAGGATCTGCGCGGCGAGCGACTTGAACGGGTACTGCCGGAGAAAGCTGTCGGCGAGCTCGACACCGCGGAACTCGGCCTCGTGCTCCGAGAGGTAGTAGATCTGGTTCTTGCTCAATCCACGCTGGACGACCACCGGCGTCAAGGGATCGGCGCCGTGCGCCTTCAGCTCGGCGACGATCGACGACGTCGGGATGCCGGTGATGGATGCGAGCTTGCGCAGTTCCGACAGCTCGACCGGCCAGGTCTTCGGCAGGTCGCTCGGCCAGAGCTCGAGCCGCGTGCCCGCGACGTTGCGCACGAGCACGTGACCGGTCGCGTCGAGGATCGCGCCGCGAGGCGCCTCCAGCTTGAGCGTGCGCACACGGTTGTCGTTCGCCTGTGCGAGGTACCGGGTGCCCGAGAGAACCTGCAGCGCCCAGAGCCGGAGGAACAGCACAGCGAAGAGCGCGAGCGCGACGAAGCCGAGCACCGCGACGCGAAGAGCGAGCTGCGGCGTGAGCCGATAGGGCTCGGAGACGCGCGGGTCGCCGGGCATGAACCGTCCCGAGGCGCGGCGCTCAGCCAAGGAGACGCACCTCACGCACGCGATCGCCGAGCTCGAGCGGCGGGAAGAGCCGCCGGATCAACGCATAGATCGGCAGGGTGAGAAGCAGGTTCAGAAGGAGCGCACCCGGTAGGCCATCGGCCACCAGGCCCGCGGGCGCCGGCTCACCGAGCATGAACTCGAGCAGCACCTGCCCGAAGGCGTACAGCACCGTGACGACGGCCACCGAGACGAACGGCGCATGGAAGCGGTCGCGCGCGGTCGTCTCACCGTAACGGCCGATCCAGAACCCGCCGACCGTCAGCAGCAGCGAGGTGACACCCAACGTCTGCAGCGTGGCGGTGTCGAGCATCAGACCGGTTGCGAAGCCGGCGATTGCACCGAAGATCGAGCCGCGGAACAGCGCGATCGAGAGTAGAGCGACAAGCACGACATTCGAGCTGCGAAACGACGAGTACTCCGTGAGCACGGACAGCTGGAGAAGGCTCACGACAAAGAGAACGAGCGCCGCCTTGAGGACGTCCATCACCCGGCTGCTGCCTTTCGCACGAGGACGATCACGGATCCGATCGACGAGAAGTCGACGAACGGCTGGATCTGCACGTTCTTGAACAGGTTGAAGTCGTTGTCGCTCTCGCTCGAGACAGTGCCGATCGGGATGCCGCGCGGGAAGATCGACTGCAGCGGACCGTCGCCCTCGGTGCCGGCGGTGATGATCGTGTCGCCGATGCCCACGTAGGGTTGCTTCGGCACGCGGTCGAGGATGAGCACGTTGCTGTCGCCGCTACCGCGACGCACGACGCCGACGACGCGCTGGTCGCCGAGGTCGGTCGCGACGACACCGCTCAGGTCGTCGGTGAGCAGCATCACGCGTGAGACGTCGCCGAACACGCGGTCGACGATTCCTACGAGCGCGCCAGTGCCGTTGTGCCCTGTCGGCTCGACGACGATGCTCCCGTTCTTGATGCCGTCGTTGGAGCCGGCCGAGATCGTGACGCTCTGATTGACCGCGCCCAGCGGGTTCGCGAGCACCGCGGTCGGAACCTGCGTGAAGTCCGCGACCGACGGCGGCCCCTTGTAGTTCAGCTCGCGTTTCAGCTGAGCGTTTTCCTGGAGTGCAGTCCGCTCGAGGATCACCTGCCGGCGAAGGTCGTCGACCTGCGTCCGCAGTTTCTTGTTCTGGCTCTTCGCATCCACGAGACCGCGGAACCAGCCGACGGTGTCGCGGAACGGCCGGGTGACGCGATCGGCGGCGACCTCGAACGGCCGCAGGACCGTCGCACCCGCGCCCTGGACGCCGTCGAGCGCTGACGAGCGGAAGGAGACGGTGATCAGGACGAGCGAGGCCACGACAAGGAGACCCACGACAATCCGGCGCTTGAGGGCGCTGGAGCGACTCGAGGGGAACCCGGAATGGGCGGCGCGCTGGACGGACGAGCCCAGGACCGCGAGACGGACGGTCCGGTTGCGTGGCACGGAGTGCTAAAGCGTAGCGGCTAGAGGTCCCGGATCCTCAGAGCGCGGCCGGAGCGCCGGCCGCGTGGCCGCTGTCGATCGCCGCAGCGTCCTGCCGCCGCACGGTCAGGGCGAGGATCACGCCTCCGAGGAGCAACATCGCGGCGCCGACCGCGAAGGCGACGTGGTACCCGCGGGTCAGGGCTTCGGCCTGGCTGTGGACGCCGTGGCTCAGCAGATGGCTCGTGCGAGACGCGGCGAGCGTCGAGAGGATCGCGAGCCCTAGGGCACCCCCGACCTGCTGCGAGGTGTTCAAGAGCCCAGAGGCGAGGCCCGCGTCTGCGTCCTCCACGTTCGTCGTCGCGAGCAGCGTGCACGGCACGAACGTAAGGCCCATGCCGATCGAGGTGATCAGGATCGTCGGCAGGATGTCGGGCAGGTACGAGCCGTGCGTCGGCAGGCGCGCGAAGTAGAGCAGGCCGGCAGCGCCGAGCACGATGCCGACGTAGGTGACCGCCCGCACACCGATCTTCTGGATCAGAGACTGCGACAGGCCGGCGCCGATGATGATCCCGGCCGTGAAGGGCACAAAGGCCAACCCCGCCTTCAAGGGCTTGAAGCCGAGGATCTCCTGCTGGTAGAGCGACGCGAAGTAGAACATCGCGAATAGCCCAGCCATTACGACAAGCATGGTCCCGTTCGCGCCGGTGAGCGAACGAAGACGGAAGATGCCGAGACGGATCAGCGGCGCGCGAGAGCGCTGCTCGACGGCGACGAACGCTGCGAGCAGGACGACCGCGAGCACGAAGCTCCCGAGCGTTCGCGCAGAGCCCCAGCCGTAACTCTGCGCCTTGACGATCGCGTAGACGAGCACGAGCAATCCACCGGTGACGAGGACCGCGCCTGCTGCGTCGTAGGTCTGCGGGCGCGTGCTCGCACGCGAGTTCGGCACGAAGCGCAGTGCGAGCACCGTGGCGAGGACGCCGACGGGAAGGTTGACGAAGAAGACCCATCGCCACGACAGCTCCTCCGTGAGCAAGCCGCCGAGGACCAAGCCGACCGCTCCGCCGCCGGCCGCGATCGCGCTCCAGACGCCGAGGGCGCGCGTCCTGTCGGCGCCTTCCTCGAACGTCGTCGTCAGGACTGAAAGCGCTGCCGGCGAGACGAACGCCGCGCCGAGCCCTTGGAGCGCTCGACCGGCGATCAGCACACTCGACGAGTCGGCGATGCCGTTCACAGCGGACGCGACGGTGAAGACGACAACTCCGGCGAGGAACAACCGCTGCCGGCCGAGCAAGTCGGCGGCCCGGCCGCCGAGGAGCAGGAAACCCCCGAAGATGAGCGTGTAGGCGTTGATGATCCATTGCAGGCTCGAGTCGCTGAAGCTCAGCGATCGCTGGATCGACGGCAGGGCGACGTTCACGACGGTCGCGTCGAGCACCACCATGAACTGGGCGACGCAGACGATCGTGAGAACGAGCCAGCGGTTCGGTTCTGACGGCACGCGCGAGACGCTACCTACGGCACATCCGGTCGCCGAAAGGCAGCCGTCAGAGTCGCCATCGTCTCCACGGCGGCGGCCCGAAAACCGACCGACACGTTGATGTGCCTCATTACGTCGTTCTCCTCGGCATTGGATGTGGTGACGAGTTCGAGCTCGGGATGATCGCGTCGCAGCAGGAGCAACGACTCGCGCTTGACGGCACGGGCGAGGCCCAGGCCGCGATGCGCGGCAACGGTGCCGGTGTCGTCGGTGAATCCGAGCGTCGAGCCTCGCGAGACGCGCAGCTCGGTGAACGCCCCGATCTCGCCCGAGCTTCGCATCGCCACGGTCACGCGCATTTCCCGGTTGCGCAGGGCGAGAGACTCTTCGGAAGCGCGAACCTGATCCGCGGTCCACGTCGGAAAGTCCAGCTCGTCGGATGACGGCGCGTCGTCCATCGCCGACCGTGCAACCACGAACGCCGCAAGGTGCTCGTCCGGAACGCGTCCGAGCCACGTCACGAGCTCCCAACCCTCGGGCGGGCGCGCTTCCGTGAGCTCGGCCGCGCGAAGGTCGAGAAGCGAGCGCACGACCCGCTGACCGTCAACAAAGCCGTGGTGCGCCGCGAACGCAGCGCCGGCAGGTGTGGTGTGCGACGAGTGCAGCGCCTGCACGTCGAGCTCGCGGCAACGTGCGACAACCGCAGATAGCAGCGCCGAGCCGATTCCATGTCGACGCTCGCTCGGCGTGACACGCAGCCGCACAAACGCGGCGGTCGGCCCGTGCACCGTCAGCAATGCCGAGCCGCCGCCGCTCAGCCAGTGGCAACTCGTGTGCGTAGTCGGCTGGTGCCGGTAGTACGCGGCAGCTTCCTCCGGCATTCGCCGCGGCTCGCCCGGGTCGGTCTCGGGCCAGCAGGCGTGCTCGATCGCGACGAAGCGGTCGAGCACCGCATCGGAAGCGGTCCGCGCGTCAACCTCCTCGACGTGCACGACCCAAGCCTCTAGCGCTGGCGGCCGTTCCGCGAGCGAGCGCGGGAGCTGCGGTGGATCGCGTCGAATTCTTCGAGGCTCCGGCCCGAGCCGACGGCCACGCAAGTGAGCGGCGACTCGGCGAGATGCACGGGCATGTGCGTCTCGTGGCGCAGACGCTCGTCGAGACCCTGTAGCAACGCACCGCCGCCGGCGAGCACGATGCCGCGATCCATGATGTCGGCGGCAAGCTCGGGCGGCGTCTTGTCGAGCGTCGACTTGATCGCGTCGATGATCTGGTTCACGGGCTCCTCGAGCGCGTGACGCACTTCTTCGCTCGAGAGGATCACGGTCTTCGGCAGACCTGTGAGCATGTCGCGCCCGCGCACTTCGGCCTGTACCTCGTCCTTCATCGCGTAAGCGCTGCCGACCTCGAGCTTGATCTCCTCGGCGGTCTGCTGCCCGATCAGCAGTTTGTACTCACGCTTGATGTGATTGATGATCGCCTCGTCCATCTCGTCTCCGCCGACGCGGAGCGATTGCGAGACGACGATCCCGCCGAGCGAGATGACGGCGACCTCGGTGGTGCCGCCGCCGATGTCGACGATCATGTTTCCGGTCGGCTCTGCGACCGGCAGCCCGGCGCCGATCGCGGCGGCCATCGGCTCCTCGATCAGGTACGCCTTCCGCGCACCCGCGTTCAGCGTCGCCTCTTCGACAGCACGCTTCTCGACGCCGGTCACTCCGGACGGTACGCAGACGACGACGCGCGGATGCGCGAAGCGATGCTGGTGCACCTTCTGGATGAAGTGGCGCAGCATCTGCTCGGTGACGTCGAAGTCGGCGATCACGCCGTCCTTCAACGGACGGATCGCGCTGATCGTCCCCGGCGTCCGCCCGAGCATGCGCTTCGCCTCGAGCCCGACCGCATGCACGTCGCCGGAGCGCTGGTCGATCGCGACGACCGAAGGCTCGGACAGCACAATCCCGCGACCGCGGACATAGACGAGCGTGTTTGCGGTGCCGAGGTCCACCGCCATATCGCGGCCGCCGAAGCCCGTGAGGTAGTTGAAGAGGCCCATCCCGCGGCCACTCTAGCCTGGTAGGAGTTCGCCCAGCGATCTAGCCGAAGCCGTAGACGCCGGCAAAGCGTGTCGCGAGCACGTTTACCAGTGTCGCGACCGGCAGGCCGACGACGTTCCAGAAGTCGCCCTCGACCCGCTCGACCAGGCTCGCTCCGAGCCCCTGGATCGCGTACGCACCGGCTCGTCCCTCCCACTCGTCCGCTGCCACGTAGTGCGCGAGATCGCGTGGTGTCAGTTGGCGAAACGTCACGAATGTCGTCTCTTCGCGCAGCTCCTCCCACGCCTTCGTGCGCAGACAGAGGCCGGAGACCACCGCATGCGTTCGCCCAGAGAGCAATTCGAGCATCCGCTCGGCGTCAGACGCGTTCGCGGGTTTCCCGAGCAGCTCACCGTCGAGTAGCACCTCGGTGTCGACACCGAGCACAGGCGTGTCCCCGCCGTCGACGGAACGAGCCTTGCCCGTCGCACGCTCGAGCGGCGAGGTGCCCGGCACCTCGTCGTGATCCGGCGCGACGACGGTGAAGGGCACGCGCAGCAGCTCGAGGATCGCCCGCCGCTGCGGCGAGGTCGACGCGAGGATCAGCTGATCTTCCGCGCGGTCCAAATATCCTCGCACGGCCATTGCTTGGCCCAGTCGGCAGTGACGTAGGCGTAGAACTCGTGTGTCTCCGCGTCGGCCGGTGCCTGCACCTCGATCAGCCGCTCGACCTCGAAGCCGTTCGCGCGGAGGAGCTCGATCCACTCGCCGTGCGGCAGATGGAACTCGACGCCGATCTCGCCCTCCCACTCCATGCGGTGCATGCCGAACATCGGCCGCTGCAGCTCGGTCGACGCAGCGCCCTCGTCGACCGAGCAGACGATCACGAGCGGCGAGTTGCCGAGAAACGCGATGCGCCCGCCGGGTCGCAGCAGTCGCGCGGCCTCGGGGATCCAGCGGTACGGGTCGACCCAGATCGAGGCGCCGTACTCGGAGAGGACGAGGTCGAAGCTCGCGTCAGGCAGCCCGGTTGCGCCGGCGTCCGCCTCGACGAGCGGGAACTCGATGCCTGTCTTCTCCATCATGCGTCGCGCGGTCGCGAGCTGCGCCGGCGTGATGTCGACGCCGACGGGCCGCGCGCCGAGCTTCGCGAGCCATGCCGAGAAGTAGGCGGTGCCGCAGCCGAGCTCGCAGACGTCGAGCCCGGCGACGTCGCCGAGGACGTTCAGCTCGGATTCGTCGACACCCCAGATGCCCCACGAGATCTCGTCGAGCGCCCAGTTGGTCTCGGCGTTCTGGTCGGTGTAGTCGCGGTTTGCTTCGGTCCAGTTCGCGGCGTTGCGCTGTGCGTCGCTACGCCAGCCCATCGGGGAACCAGATCCCGATCTCGCGCTCGGCCGACTCGGGCGAGTCGGAGCCGTGGACGAGGTTGTTCGGCATCGCGAGCGCGAACTCGCCGCGCAGCGAGCCGGGGTCGGCCTCCGCGGGGTTCGTCGCACCGATCGTCTTGCGGCACGTCGCGATCGCGCCTTCGCCCTCGAGCACGAAGGCGAGCGTCGGGCCCGAGGTGATGAAGTCGACGAGCTCGCCGAAGAAGGGTTTCTCCCGGTGCTCCGCATAGTGCGTCTCGCCGACGTCGCGGCTCGCGGTCACGAAGCGAGCGGCGCGCAGCGTAAGCCCGCGTCGTTCGAAGCGCGCGAGGATCTCGCCGGCGAGGTTGCGCTCGACGGCGTCCGGCTTCGCGAGGATGAGTGTCCGTTCGACGGCCATGAGGCGGGGAAAGTTACCGGGTTTGGCGGCGAGCGCGAGGCGCTCGCGTCTTCGCGTCGGCGAGGGGGACCGGCTCGTCGTGGTGATCGATCGGGGTCTCGCAGTACGGACAGATTTGCCAGAGCGCCTCGAGCGGGCGATGACACGACGTGCACGATTGACGCAGCTTCGTCGTGCACACGGGGCAGATCAGGAAGTCGTCGTCGACCTCGGCGCGACAGACCGGGCAGTGCAGGTCTCGACCGCCGAGCCGCTTCTCCATTGCGCGAATCTCGAGCTCACGCTCGCGCACGTCGTCGAGGTACTCGGGCGGGCGGAAGAGCATGTAGATCAGCGGGCCGATGAACGGGACGACTCCGAGGAGGGTTGCGACCCAGACGATCAGCATGTCCTCGACGCGGCGGCGCGCGTCCTTGAAGACCCAGTAGACGGTCGCGAGCCAGAAGACGACCACGAAGAAGACTGCGAGGTTGCGGATCACATACCACGTCGACGAGTGGAAGAAGTCGTGGACGCCGCTGAACGTGGAGGCGATCACAGGAGCATCCGCCCTACGCCGTATCCGGCCGCGAACGCAAGCGCCACGAAGAGGGCGAGGAGGAGTACCGCAAAGAGGAACACGCTGATGCGTTCACGGGCGCGCGACATCGTACGCGGATTTCACTCGGTTCCGGCGAGATCGGCAAGGACGTAGAGCGAGCCTGTGACGAGCACCCGCGGCCCGAGCTCGCGCGCCCGCGCCAGGGCGTCGACCGGGTCGGGAACCGTTTCCACGGCGGCGAACAGCGTTCGCCCGGCCTCGGCGACGGCCTCCGCGGGCAGGGCACGAGCGTTGGAGGAGCTGGTCGCGACGAGCGTGCTTCCCGCCCGGGCGAGGCGCTCGAGAATCGCCGGCGCGTTCTTGTCGGCGAGGATCGAGGCGACGACGACGTAGCCGCCGCGGGCAGGCAGCCGCTCGAGGAGCCAGTCGGCGGCCTCGGGCGTGTGCGCACCGTCGCGCACCTCGTCGCCTCGGAGCTCGAGCCGGCCGGGGAGCGAGGCGTCGGCAAGTGCGATGCGGCGTCCGAGGAGCGCCTCGACCGCCTCCTCGGCGCCGCCGATCTGCACCGCGCCGGGAACGAGATACGCGAACTCGTCGTCGGGCAGGACGACTGTTGCCTGCGTTCCGGCGACGGCAAGCTTCTCGGTGGCGATCTGCTCGCGCGTGTCGCCGAGCACGTCGGTGTGCTCAAGGTCGACGTTCGTCAGGAGAACGACGGGCGCATCGATCACGTTGGTTGCGTCGTGTCGGCCGCCGAGCCCGGCCTCGACGGCGGCGACACTTGCGTCGCGCTCCGCGAAGTCGGCGAACGCGGCGGCGGTGATCGCCTCGAACTGTGTGGCACCGACGGCATGCGCGTCGGCTCTGATCCGCGCGACGGCGCGCTCCAACCCTTCGGGGTCGGTGTCCAGGCGCTCGTGCCAGCCGGCAACGTGCGGCGAGGTGTACGCCGGGCCGCCGATCGTCCGCGCGATACGACGCGCCGCCGTGGACTTGCCCTTCGTGCCGACGACGTGAACCGCTCGGAACGACCGCTGCGGGTCACCGAGTCGCGCGAGGAGCTCGCGCATCCGTTCCGTCCCGAACCCATCTGTCGGCCATGGCGAGAGCGACTCGAGCCAGGCGACCGACGACGAGGTACGGCTTCTAGCCGCCGATGGCATCGAGCTCGCGGCGGTAGCGATCGAGCTTCTCCCGCTCGGCCGCGACCACCTCGGCAGGAGCGTTCGCGACGAAGCGCTCGTTGGCGAGCTGCTTCTCGGCGCGCGCGATCTCCTTCCGAAGGCGATCGCGCTCGGCCTCGGCGTTGCCGTTTTCGCGTTGTGGCGCACGATCCGGCTTGACGACAGCGTCGAAGATCCGTTTCTCGTCGCCGTCAAGCTGTGGCACGACCCCAGAGCGGCGAAAGACCTGCGCATACTCCTGCACGCGCCCGAGAGCGTCGGCTTCGTCTTCGGTGCCGGCCTCCGGCCACGGCGCCACGATCAGCCGCGATGTGCGTTCGGGCAGATGCGACCAAATCTCCTCAGTCACGTGCGGCATCGCGGGATGCAACAGCTTGAGAAGCCGCTCCAGCGCAGCAGTCGCTGTCGCCCGCGAGTCGGCGTCGCCGTCGTAGAGCCGCGCCTTGACCGACTCGAGGTACCAGTCGCAGAAGTCGTCGAACGTGACGTGGTAGAGCTCGTCCATCGCGTGCGCGAAGTCGAACTCGTCGAGGCTCGCCTCGATGCGACGCTGCGCCTGCGACAGGCGTGCCAGGATCCAGCGCTCTTCCAGCGACGCCGGGCTCGTCGCGGGCAGCGCGCCGTCGCAGGCCGTCACGATCAGTCGCGCGGCGTTCCAGAGCTTGTTCGAGAGCTTGCCGCCTTCCTCGATCGCCGCGTACGAAAAGCGGACGTCCTGCGTCAGCGAGTTCTTGAGCAACCCGTACCGGGTTGCGTCGGCACCGTGACGCGCGAGCACGTCGAAGGCATCGATGCCGTTCCCAAGCGACTTCGACATGCGCCGGCCGTCGACAGCCAGCACCGTGGGATGAATCACGACGTCGTCGAACGGGCGCTCGCCCAAGAGCTCGAGACCGGAGAAGATCATCCGGTTCTCCCAGAGCCGAATGATGTCGCGGGCGGTCGTGTTGACGTTGCCTGGGTAGAACTGCGCGAGCGCGGGCGTTTCGTCCGGCCAGCCGAGCGTGGCGAACGGCCAAAGCGCCGAGCTGAACCAGGTGTCCAGCACGTCCGTCTCGCGCGTCAACTCGCTCAAGCCGCATTCGGCACAGGCGGCCGGCTCGGTCTCCTCCACGGTGATGTGGCCGTTCGGGCAGTGCCACGCCGGAATTTGATGGCCCCACCAGATCTGGCGGGAGATACACCAGTCCGGTGCGTTTTCGAGCGAGTCGATCGCAAAACGGTGCTGGCTCTCCGGGTGATAGCGGATCTCGCCCGAGCGCAATGCCTCGAGCGGGCGCTGCTTGATCCCGTCCATCGCGCACCACCACTGCAGCGAGATGAGCGGCTCGATCCGTGAATGGCAGCGCGCGCAGAACGCGACGCTGTGACGGTAGTGCTCGCGCTGCTCGAGCAGCCCGCGCTCTTTGCACCACGCGAGGACCTTCTCTTCCGCCTCCTTCTGGGTGAGCCCTTCCAGGCCCGCGGCTGTCACGAGCCCGTCGGGGCCGATGACGCTCGGCTCGGGAAGTCCGTGGTCACGGCCGATCTGGAAGTCGGTCGGGTCGTGCGCAGGTGTGATCTTCAACGCGCCGGTGCCGAAGTCGCGCTCGACCCGCTCGTCGGCGATCACGGGGACGCGGTTCTCGGTCCACGGCACGATCACCTCGCGACCGATGTACTCGCGGTAGCGGTCATCGTCGGGATGAACGGCGACGGCAACGTCGGCCGGGATGGTCGCCGGCCGCACCGTCGCGATCGCGATGTAGCCGTCACCGTCCGCGAGGGGGTAGCGAATCGTCGAGAGCGTGTCGTCGGTGTCCTCGTGCTCGAGCTCGAGATCGGAGAGCGACGTCTCGTGGTAGGGGCACCAGTTGATGATGCGGTTCGCGCGGTAGATCCAGCCGCGCCGATACAGGTGCACGAAGAAGCGCATGACGGCGCGGACGTAGCCCTCGTCCATGGTCATGCGCGAGCGGCGGTAGTCGAGCGAGGCGCCCATCCGGCGGAAGTCGTCGAGGATCTTGCCGCCGTACTCGTGCAGCCATTCCCAAACGCGTGCTTCGAACTTCTCGCGCCCGAGCTCGCGGCGGGAGGTTCCTTCTGCGAGCAGCGCGTTCTCGACGACGTTCTGGGTCGAGATGCCGGCGTGGTCGAAGCCGGGCTGGAAGAGCGTGTTGTAGCCCTGCATGCGCTTCCAGCGAATGAGCAGGTCGCCGACCGCGAGGTTCAGCGCGTGGCCTGTGTGCAGGCGGCCGGTGACGTTGGGCGGCGGGTGGCAGTCGACGTACGGCGTCCGCGTCGGATCGGGCTCCGCGTCGTAGAGGCCTTCGGCTTCCCACGTCTGCTGCCAGCGCTCCTCCACGCCGTGCGGCTCGTACCGTGGCTGCATGCGCTGCGCGTCCTCGCTCATCAGGAGCGCCATCCTAGGGGCAGGTGCGGGCTACGCAGCGACTATGGCCCCAGTATGCCTCCGCAGACAGGGCCGCGCGAGGCGTGGCCAGGGACAGTCCCTGGACACGTTCCGACGGGGCACGGCAAGGGACTGTCCCCAGACACGGCCGTGCGGGCCGCGTCAGCGACAGACTGCGTAGCACTGGCCACCGCGCGCGCTCGCGGCGGCGGCAACGCTTCCGTCCGGGTCTCGCCGGACCGCGCAGACGCGGCCGACCTCCCACGGGCCCGTAACCGTCACCTCGTGCCCGCGCCGGCGCAACTCACGAATCGTCTCGTCCCCGAACCGGGACTCGACCGTGAGCGAGCGCAACTGCACCCCACGCGGGAAGAACGACGAGATCAGATGATCGGTGTGCCACTCCGGCGCGTCGATCGCCGCCTGCAACCCGAGCCCGCGTTCGACGTGCCGCACCAGCGCGTGCAGCCCCCATTGCTCCTGCTGGTCGCCGCCGGGCGTGCCGTACGCAAGCCACGGCTCGCCGTCACGCAGGACGAGCCCTGGTGAGAGAGTCGTCCGCGGCCGCGCGCCCGGCGCGAGCGACGACGGCAGCCCTTCCTCGAGCCAAAACATCTGCGCGCGCGTGCCGAGCGGCCAGCCGAGCTCGCGAATCGTCGGCGAGCTCTGCAGCCACCCGCCGCTCGGAGTCGCCGACACGAGGTTCCCGAACCGGTCGGCGACGTCGAGGTGAACCGTGTCGCCGCGGGTCGGCTCGCCGATGCCCGGACCGCCGGCTGCCGATGCGTGGAGCTCCGGAAGACGACCGACGCCCGGCCGCAGCTCGCCGCTCGCGGCTTCTCCGATCAGGTCTCGACGAGACGTCGCGTAGTCGGCCGACAGAAGGTGACGTAGCTGTACAGCTCCATCGCCGTAATTTGCATCCCTGTCCGCGAACGCCAGCTTGGCCACTTCCGTCATGACGTGAACGAGCTCCGCGTCCGAGCAGTCCGAGAGGTCGAGCCCCGCGAGCAGCGCGAGCTGTTGCAGGCCTGCGGGTCCCTGCCCCCACGCTCCCGTCTTGCAGACGGTCAGCCCGCGGTAGTCGATCGACACCGGCGGCTCGAGCGTCGCCCGCCAGCTCGCCAGATCGTCCCCCGTCAGCACGCCACCGTGTGCGCGCGAAAACGCGTCGATCGCCTCCGCGACGAACCCCTCGTAGTAGACGCGGCGAGCGCCGTCGACCGTGCCGCCCGACTCCGCGAGCAGGCGACGCCACGTCGCAGCGAGCTGCGGGTTCCGGAACGTCGCGCCCGGAGTCGGGACCGGTAGGTAGAGCTCTGCCGACGCAGGCCACTCACGAAGGAGCGGCTCGACGCCGGCAATCGTGGCGGCCATCCCGGCGACGACCGGATAGCCGCCCTCCGCGTACCCGATCGCGTACTCGAGGACGTCCGCGAGCGGCCAGGTACCGAGCTCCTCGAGCAGCAGGAGCCAGCCGCCGAACGAGCCCGGCACGCACGCCGCGATCGGCCCAGTGCCCGGTACGAGCTCGTGCCCAAGAGCGCGAAAGTGCGGGATCGTCGCGGCCGCAGGCGCCACGCCCTGCGCGCAGAGAACGAGCACCTCGCCACGTTCGGCCGACCAGAAGACCGCCGGCAGGTCACCGCCCGGTCCGTTCATGTGCGGCTCGACCACCTGGAGGACGAAGCCCGCCGCGCACACCGCATCGAATGCGTTCCCGCCGCGCTCGAGCACAGACATCCCGGTCTGCGACGCAAGCCAGTGCGTCGACGCAACCGCACCGAACGAACCGCGCAGCTCCGGACGGGTCGTGAACATGCTCGGCTTCTAGCGACGCGTTGCCGAAGCCCAGTCGGCGCCGACGTGATCCAGGATCGTCGTCAGCAGCTCGAAGCTGTGCATCACGTGCTCGTGGGCGAGCTGACGCGCGCCCGCCGCCGACTGCGCAATGAGCGCCTGCCGGATCGCTCGATGCTCGGCTTGGTTGCGCGTATACAAGGCGTCGAGCTCGTCGTCGACCGGCGCCCAGACCGCGGGCCCGGAGAAGGTGCGCCGCGCGGACTTCGCCACCGACTCGACGTACGGCAGCTCGGCGACGCGATAGAGCACGTCGTGGAACGCATGATTCGCGCGCATCCAGTCGGCCATCAACGACCGCCGGCCTGAGCCCGGCTCGTGCGAGCGAACCTCCTTGGTCAACCGTGCAAATCGCTCCTCGCACTCCGCCAGCTCGGCGAGCGCTTCGTCCGTCATCCGGCGCGCAGCCTCTTCGGTGACGAGCGCCTCGAGCTCGGCGCGCACGAGGAACGCCTCCCGCAGGTCGTCGTGCGACAGCGTCCGCACGCGCACGCCGCGATTCGGCTCGAATGAGACGAGACCCAGGGCCGCCAGACGCCGCAACGCCTCTCGGACCGGTGTGCGGGAGACACCGAACCGCTCCGAAAGCTGCTCCTGTCGCAGCACCGAGCCCGGCGCCAGCTCACCGGCCACGATCGCCTCCTCGATCAGAACGGCAATGTCGTCGGCCTTTGTGCTTTCGAGACTCATTGCAGTCGATCGTACGCCGAGAGCGTGAGGAAGTCCTTCAGCGGCGTCGAGAGAGCGACGTCCGCAAAGACCTCCTTCGCAGCAGTCGACGCGTCGATGCCATCGATCTCGCGCCGCACACGCGCGTCGTCAAAGCGGCCCGCCTCCACCCACGACCACACCTGGGCGCGCGAGATCTCCGCGGTCGCGGCGTCCTCCATCAGGTTGTCGATCGCCGCAGCACCGACCCCTTGCAGCCAGGCATCCACATACCGGACACCGACGCTCACGTTCACGCGCAGCCCTTCATCTGTGATCTCGCCACCGGGAATGTCGAAGTCGACGAGCTGCGACTCGGTGACGCTGACGTCGTCGCGCTTTCGCGAAACCTGGTTCGCATGGTCACCGAGCACAGCGTCGAACTCGCCCAGTGCGGTCGACACAAGGTCGGGGTGCGCAACCCACGTCCCGTCAAAGCCGTCACCGGCTTCGCGGCGCTTGTCCTCGCTCACCTTCGCGAGCGCGACGGCGTTCACCTCCGGATCGCGCCGAGACGGAATGAACGCCGCCATCCCACCGATCGCGTGCGCCTCACGCGCGTGGCACGTCTTGACCAGCAGCTCGCTGTACGCGCGCATGAACGGAACGGTCATCGTCACCTGCGCACGGTCGGGCAGAAGCGCACCCGTCTTCTTGATGCAGCTGAAGATGTAGTCCCAGCGACCCGCGTTCAGCGCGCACGAGTGCTCGCGCAGCTCGTAGAGGATGGCATCCATCTCGAACGCTGCGAGGATCGTCTCGATCAGGACCGTGCACTTGATCGACCCGTGCGGCAGGCCGAGCTCGTCCTCCGCAATCCGGAACGCGCGTGCCCACAGCCGTGCCTCCTCGTGCGACTCGATCTTCGGGAGATAGAAGTACGGCCCCGTGCCGCGCTCGAGCTGCTCGCGCGCGTTCAAGAAGACGGTGAGCCCGAAGTCGAAGAGCGACGCCGACACCGGCGCACCGTCGACGAGGTGGTGACGCTCGACCATGTGCCAGCCGCGGTTCCGGATCACGAGCGTCGCCGTCTCGTCATTCAGCCGGTAGCTCTTGTCTGGCGTATCGAGCTCGATCTCGCGGCGCACGGCGTCGTGGACGTTTCGTTGCCCATCGAGCACGTTCCGCCACGTCGGTGAGTTGGCGTCCTCGAAGTCGGCCATGAAGACCTTCGCGCCCGAGTTGAGCGCGTTGATCATCATCTTGCGCTCGACCGGGCCGGTGATTTCGACACGGCGGTTCTGCAGGTCGTGCGGCGCGGGCGCGACGGTGAACTCCTCCGGCGCCGGCACGAAGTGCAGCTCGCCGGCGCGCTTCTCCTCGCGCAACAACAGCAGCCGCTCGCGCTCAGGGTTCAACTCTCGCTGGAGCCGATCGACGAACGCTAACGCCGCGGGCGAGACGACGTCGTCGGCCATCTACGTGTAGTAGCGGAAGACAGTCTCGGCGACGCAGACCGGCTTTTCGCCGCCTTCGCGCTCAACCGTCGCGCGCATCGTCGCCTGACCGCCCCACTCCTGCTCGTCGACGTCAAGGACTTCGAACGTGGCGCGGAGCCGCGAGCCGACCGGCACCGGCGCCGGAAAACGAACCTTGTTCAGGCCGTAGTTGATCGACATGCTTCCACCCTGGCGAGGCACGACCTCGTACGACGCGACGGGCAGCAGCGAGAGGGTGAGGTAGCCGTGCGCAATCGTCGAGCCGAACGGGCCGTCCTTCGCCCGTTCCGGGTCGGTGTGAATCCACTGGTGGTCGCCCGTCGCCTCGGCGAACGCATCGATGCGCTCCTGAGGGAGCTCGACCCAGCTCGACGGTCCGTAGACATCGCCGGTCTGCACGGGCGCCTGCTTAGGCCGACTCTTCGGCCAGCTCTTCGGGCGCCAGCGAGTCCGCGCCTGCGCTCGTCACGAGCGTCGGCTTGAGACCCTTTTCGATCGTTTCCTTCGTGATCACGCACTTGGAGACGTCCTTGCGCGACGGCAGCTCGAACATCACGTCGAGCAGCGCGTTCTCGATGATCGAGCGCAAGCCGCGTGCACCCGTCTCACGCTCGAGCGCTTTGTCGGCGATCGACCACAACGCGTCCTCGGTGAAGACGAGGTCGATGTCGTCGTAGTTGAAGAAGCGCTGGTACTGCTTCGTCAGCGCGTTCTTCGGCTCGGTCAAGATCTGGACGAGATCCTCGCGCTTCAACTGGTGCACGGCCGACAACACAGGCAGGCGACCGATGAACTCCGGGATCAACCCGAAGTTGAGGAGGTCCTCCGGCATCACGCCGGCGAGCAGCTCGGCGCTCTCTGCGTCGCGCTTCGCCGAGATCTCGCGGCCGAAGCCGACAGCGTTCTTGCCGACGCGCTTCGCGATGATCTTGTCGAGGCCGGCGAACGCACCGCCACAGATGAAGAGGATGTTCGTGGTGTCGATCGACAGGAACTCCTGGTGCGGGTGCTTGCGACCGCCCTGCGGCGGCACCGAAGCGACCGTGCCTTCGAGGATCTTCAGCAGCGCCTGCTGCACGCCTTCGCCGGAGACGTCGCGCGTGATCGACGGGTTGTCGGCTTTGCGCGCGATCTTGTCGACCTCGTCGATGTAGATGATCCCGGTCTCAGCCTTCTTGATGTCGAAGTCGGCCGCCTGGATCAGCTTCAAGAGGATGTTCTCGACGTCCTCGCCGACATACCCAGCTTCGGTGAGTGCGGTCGCATCGGCGATCGCGAACGGGACGTTGAGAATGCGCGCGAGCGTCTGCGCGAGGTGCGTCTTGCCGCAGCCCGTCGGGCCGAGCAGAAGGATGTTCGACTTCTGCAACTCGACTTCGCCGTCCTCGGTGCCCATCTGCACGCGCTTGTAGTGGTTGTAGACCGCCACAGAGAGCGTGCGCTTCGCCTCCTCCTGCGAGACGACGTAGTCGTTCAGCGAGGAGTAGATCTCCATCGGGCGAGGCAGATTGTCGAGGTCGAGCGAGCTTGGAGCCGTCAGCTCCTCGTCGATGATCTCGTTGCAGAGGTCGATGCACTCGTCGCAGATGTAGACGCCGGGGCCGGCGATGAGCTTCTTGACCTGCCGCTGCGACTTGCCGCAGAAGCTGCAGAGAAGCTGTTCGTTTCCTTCGCTCGCGCGCGCCATGCGACTCCTTTTACCCCGATTTCGACGAAACGGCTAGTGCAGCTTCGTTAAGCGGCGGCCTCCGCGCGCGCCGCGTCGCGGTGGGTGATCACCGAGTCGATGATCCCGTACTCGACCCCCTCCTGAGGGCTCATGAAGAAGTCACGTTCCATGTCGCGTGAAATGTCCTCCTGAGCCTTTCCGGTGTGGTCGGCATAGATCTGCTCCAAGCGCCGCTTGAGGCCGATCACCTCGCGTGCCTGGATCTCGATGTCGGTGCCCTGGCCCTGGAAGCCGCCGGACACCTGATGGATCAGGATCCGTGAGTTCGGCAGCGCCATCCGCTTCCCTTTCGCGCCCCCGGCGAGGAGCAGCGAGCCCATGCTCATCGCGATGCCCATGCAAATCGTCTGGACGTCTGGCTTGATGAACTGCATGGTGTCGTAGATCATCAGCCCTGAGTAGACCGAGCCGCCGGGCGAGTTGATGTAGAGGAAGATGTCCTTGTCCGGGTCCTCGGACTCGAGGTGCAGCAGCTGGGCGACCGTCAGGTTCGCGATCGTGTCGTCGACGGCGGTGCCGAGAAAGACGATGCGCTCGGAAAGCAGGCGCGAATAGATGTCGAACGCCCGCTCACCGCGGGACGTCTGTTCTACGACCATCGGAACGACGTGGTTGGTTGGCATGTTCACGCTTCGATCAGCTCCTTCAGGTGCCAGGGGTCCAGAGTTTCGGTGTTTCGGCCGGTTGCTCCTTCTCCGGCGTCCAGATCGCCTCGCGCGCCTCGTGTAGCTCCGGTGCGATCGGCTTCACCTCGGCGGCCACGCGGTCGAGCGCGCGCTTGAGCCGGATGTCGTCGCGGACGTTGTCGGCGCCGCCGCGGTCGATGAACTCGTCGATGTCCTCCTCGTTCTCCCCCGCGGCGCGCAGCTCCTCCCGGATCTCGTCGTCGGTGACGTCGATCGCGAGCTTGTCCGCGACAGCTTCGAGCACGAGCTCGCGCGAGACGGAGAGCGACGCCTCGGCCCGCAAACGCTGTTCGAGGATCTCCGGCGTCTGGCCGGTCAGCTGCATGTACGAGGCTGCGTCGAGCCCGCGGGCCTCGAGGCTCCGTGCGAGACCGGTCAAGAGCTCGCGCGTTCTCGCCTCGACGAGCGGCCCGACGGCCACGAAGTTCGTCGCCCTGACGAGCTCGTCGACGGCAGCTGCGCGGAACAGGCCTTCAACCTCGTCCTCGATCTGGGCGCGCAGCCGCGACTCGGCGTCCTCGCGTAGCTCGGCGAGCGTGTCGAACTCGCTGGCCGCGGCCGCGAGCTCGTCGTCGAGGGGGGCAGAACGGGCTCTTTGATCTGCTTGACCGCAACCGTCGCCGTCCGGCGTCCGCCGTCGGCGAGCTCGTAGGCGATCTCGCGGCTGCCCCCGACTTCGAGGCCGCCGATGCCGTTTTCGATCTCCTCGACGAGGCGGCCGGAGCCGAGCTCGACCACGTAGTCGCGCTGCGCGGAGCCGTCGTCGGCGATCAGGTCGACGACCACGGTGTCCCCGTCCTTGGCCGGACGCCCCTCGACGTCGGCGAGCTCGGCGACCGTTCTCTGCAGCAGCTCGAGCTCGGCCCGCACCGCTTCCTCGGGGACCTCGATCTCGTGTCTCGGCACCTCGAGCGTCGTCCAGTCGGCCGGCTCCGGCTTCGGCTGCACCTGCACGGTGGCCGAGAACGACCAGTCCTCGCGGTCGCTCGCCGGCAGGTCGTACTCGTACTCGGGCATCGCGACCGGATTGACACGCGCGCGAGCGGCTGCGTTCCAGAACCAGCCGCCGATGTGACTCTCGACCGCCTCTGCATAGAGGCGGTCACGGCCGACGCGCTGCACGAGAAGCGGCATCGGCACCTTGCCCTTGCGGAAGCCGGGGATCCGGACCGTGGCTGCGAGGTCGGACGCGGCGTGCTCGACAGCGTGGTGGATGTCGCCCGCCGGCACGTCGACCGTCAGCTTGACCTTGTCCTCTGCGAGCTCCTCCACCTGGGTCGGCATCTGCGCAGCATTGAACCAGGTCGCTACCGTCCGGGGCCGTGAAGCTCGAAGCCGCCATCCGCGCCCGGCGCACGCACAAGCAGTACGGCCCCGTGCCGGTCGACGAGGCAACGGTGCGGGAGCTCGCCGAGCTCGCCCGCTGGGCGCCGAATCACAAGGTGACGAACCCATGGCGGTTCCGGCTGCTCGGCCCGGAGACACGCGGGCGGATCGAAGAGCTGGCCGGCGAGAAGGAGGCGGTGAAGCTTCGCCGGGCACCGACGCTCGTGCTCGTGACGGCCGTCCCGTCCGAGGATCCGGTGCTCGCGGAGGAGGATCTGTTCGCGACGGCGTGCGCCGTGTACGCGATGTTGCTCGGCGCCACCGATCGCGGGCTCGCGTCCTACTGGCGGACGCCAGCGTGCTTCGGAGAGCCGGCCGTCCGCGCCGCCGTCGGGCTCGCCGCCGACGAGCACGTGATCGCACTCGTCCACCTCGGCCCACCGGTCAGCGAGCCACCGGCCAAGGAGCGGGCACCGCTCGACGCGGTCTTCACGACGCTGCCGTAGACCCTCGATGCGGGCGAGAGGAGTCGAACCTCCAAGGACCGAAGCCCACCGGGTCCTAAGCCCGGCGCGTCTACCAGTTCCGCCACGCCCGCGTTGGGCTTAAGACTAGGCCGCTCAGCGGTGGACGTACACCCAGGGCATCCAGGCCTTCGGCGGCGGCACCATGAAGCCCAGGTGCGTCCCGTTCGGGACGACGAGCCGCCAGATCCCGACGCGCGGAAGGCGCACGACGGCGCGCCAGGTGTAGGGACCCGTCCTTTTGACCTTCACCTCGAAGCCGTCATGCGGAATCGACGCGTGGACGTTCGAGGCGTCACCCGTGACCTTGCCGACGACATCGAACCAGCTCTTGCCGGGAGCGACGGCGATCAGCCGCAGCCAGTCGTTCGACGGCACCTTCCAGCCTGTGCGGATATAGACGGTGAACGGCTGCCCGACAGCGGGTGCCGAATCGCCGATCGCGACGGTCAGCTTTCCTTTCGCGGCAGCCGCCGGCGTCAGGAGTGCCGCCAGCAGCAAGACGAGAGCAGCGATCCTCACGTCTCTCCTACACCGCAGAGCCTCAAGGCGTTGCATGAGTCTCAGCATGATGTCTTGGACGGCTGACGCGGCGCAATCCTAGACTGAGCCCGGTGCACGCGCGCTATCTCATTCAACGCTTGGTGAACAGGCTCGGCTACCGCATCGAGCGTCAGATTCCGACAGACGTCGGGAAGGACACCATCCAGACGATACGGGCCGTCGCGAGCTATACGAAGACGACGCCCGAGGCGCGCGCCGCATTGTGCGCAGCCGTCGAGTACGTCGTTCGCGCGGACGTACCCGGTGACATCGTCGAGTGTGGCGTCTGGCGCGGCGGCAGCATGATGGCCGTTGCGCTGACGCTGAAACAACTGCCCGGCCGGAAGCCGACACTGTGGCTCTACGACACGTTTGCCGGTATGACGAGAGCCGAGCGACATCGACGTGCGGCTTTGGGATGGAGTCGCCGCGTCGTCGGACTATGAATCTGGTCGGCTCGACGGCGAAACGCACGAGTGGGCGTTCGCAACACTCGAGGATGCCCAGCGCAACGTCGCGTCGACGGGGTATCCCGCCGAGCGAATTCGCTTCGTCGTTGGACGTGTCGAAGACACCATCCCCGGTGAGGCGCCGGAGAAAATCGCTCTCCTTCGGCTGGACACCGACTTCCACGACTCGACCCGACACGAGTTGGAACACCTTTGGCCGCGTCTTTCCAAAGGCGGCGTTCTGATGCTCGACGACTACGGAAGCTGGAGCGGCGCGCGGAAGGCGGTGGAGGATTACTTCGCCGAGTCTCCCGTCCACCTCGTCCGGATTGACCCGAGCGTTTACATCGTCACGAAGCTCGACTGAGTGGCGCTGCATGGCCCCGGTAGGAATCGAACCTACGCACGGAGCTTCGAAGGCTCCCGCTCTTCCTCTGAGCTACGGGGCCGAGCCCTGCAAGGGTACCGGGGCGTCCGGTGGCCCGAGGCTCTCGACCTGGTAGCCGTCCGGGTAGGTGCGGTGGCGCTCGAGTGTGCGCAGGCGCGGCTTCCTGCGCGCGGGTAGCGCGCGAACGGCGGTCGCGCGCAGACGGATCGCTCGCTCTGCCTCGCGCCGCAGTCTCGCCGGCGGATGCGGGAAGCCGAGCGCGTCGAGGAGCGGTTCGTCGAGCAGCGCGTGGACGAGTGGACGTCCGACCGTCTTCGGCAGGCCGGGGAACCAGTCGAGGAACATGTCTCGCGTGGCGACGGCGACGCGGTGACCGCCGTCGGTGTACGCGAAGCGCTCGCGCTCGAACTCGACGTTGAACCGCTCGAACGCCTCATAGGTCTCCGGAAGGTCCGTGATCGCCATTCGCTTCCCGACCTCGCGCCAGAAGTGGAACGTCGCGAGCTTCTCGGTCTCGATCAGCGGGCGCCAGCCGAAGCGCGCGTTCCAGCGGATCGGTTCGAACACCATCGTCGAAAGCACGTAGAGGAAATCGTCGTTCCCGATCTCGAAGCGGCCGTGGATCTGATTCATGCGGCGGATCGCGCGCTTCCCGAGGTCGCCGTCGTAACCCAGCTCGCAGAAGGCTGAGATCAGGATCTGCGTGTCGTCGTAGCGCTTCTGCGGCCGCTCGGTGAACTCGTGCGTCGATGCGAGCAGCTCCGCGATCGACGGCACGGCGTACGTTCGGTAGAACGCGAGCTCGAGCGAGCGCTGCGTGTCCCACGGAAACTCGAGGCTCGCATCGATGAAGACGATGCGCTGGGCGTCCCTGACCGGGTCGAGGTGCTTCAGCTCACGCAGCCAGCGGCTCACCCCGCGAGCTTCTCACGACGCGGCCACCCGAAGAAGGCCGCACGCAGAGGGTGGCAGACGGGACTCGAACCCGCGACCACCGGGACCACAACCCGGGGCTCTACCAACTGAGCTACTGCCACCGCGCGCCGCTCATCGTAGCGACGTCGAGTCGAGCTCTTCTGCGGAGCACGACGAGCTCAGCGCGCGAGCACCGCGAGCAACGCACGCGCGACGACGGGCGGCGCGAACTCGGCCTCGATCCGCCGCCGTGCGCGGTCGCCGCGAGCCCGTGCCTCGATCCGGTCGGACTCGACCTCCTGCAGCAGCCTCGCCGCGTGCTCGATGGAAGCCTGCGCCCAACGCTGATCCGGCGTGTACGAGGAGCTCTGCGGATCGTCGACCGCGACGAGCTCATAGTCGACGAGGTACGCGCTCTCGTCGTCCAGATACGCGGCCGGCCCGCCGTAGGGCGCGACGACGACGGGCATTCCGTACGCGGCCGCATCGAAGACGGGCAGCGACCACCCCTCTCCGTGCGACAGCGAGAGGCAGCAGTCGCCTCGGAGCTGCAGCGCGAGGACGTCGTCATCGGTGATCTCTCCGGAGACGAGCTGAACCGGCGCCGGATCGTCGATGCTCGCGAGCAGGTGCGCGAGCGCGTATGGCGTCGTGCCCGGACCGACACGGCTCGAGCGCGCAGCGGCCGCCCGCGTGTGATCCCGGGCGCCGGTCTTCAGCAGGAGGAGCGTGTCGTGGCGGCCGGCGAAAGCGCGCTGATACGCACGGACAGCATCGGGCATAGCCTTGCGGGCGGTCCACGGGCCGATCGAGTAACAGACGAACGACGAGCTCGGGATCCGGTCCCACATGGCGCTGTGCGACGTTTGCTCGGTAGGAGCGATGTGCGGAACGACGTCGATCGGCGTGCGAACGCCTGCCGCCTGCGTCGCGCTCGCATTCCATTCGGTCGGGACGACGATGCGATCGGCGACCTCGAGCAGTGGCGGCCAATGCGCGGGCAGCCGGTCGGTCTCCCACACGGTCTGACCGACGAGGAGTGTCGATCCGTAGGTCTGACGCACGTAGGGCCAGTATTCGGGCACGAGGTGTGCGACGACGGCGTCACATTGCTCAGGGCCGTTGAGCATTGAGCGAAGCTCAGGGTCGTCGACGTCCACCGTCGCCGCCGGCTCGTACCCGAGCCCGAGCGCGCCGCCGGGGACGAACGGGATCCACCGCACGTCGACACCTTCCGCCGCGAGCGCGAGCATGCAACGGCGCGCCGCGACCGCGTAGCCCGACGACTCGTGTAGCGCGAGGTAATGGATCCGCATCAGCGAGGAAGGAACTCTCGAGCGAGCACGGTGTAGGTCGTGTCGACACGCCGGACGAACTCCTCGGTCACGAGCCCGGCGTGGACGTCGGAAAAATCACGCCGGTCCTCGCGCCACCAGAGATGCGCCCACAGATGCAGTGTGAAGACGCCCTCGATGTCCGTATGCAGCTCTTCGAGCAGTCCGGCGATCCCGTCGCGCGTTCCCGCGAACGCGTAGAAGGAACGCGGCGGCTCGACGCGGACCTGATCCGGCAGCGCCTTGCTCAACTCGTACGGGAGCAGTGTCGAGTGATTGCTCCACGTCCCGTTCAGCGCGTGAGGCATAGCCGTGCGCCAGGCCACTGCGAACGCCGACCGCGGCGCGGAGAGGAGGAGCGCATTGCAGAGCGACGGACGTACGACGCCGCTGATCTCGTCGGGAATGTCGCCCTCCCGACCGAGCACGAACCGACTCGTGAGCAGGTCGCCGCCGAGCGGCTTCACGAAGAGCGTGTCGAGGTCGGCGTAGATGCCTCCGTGCTCGATCAACGCGTCGAGCCGCACGAAGTCGGAGTGATGCGCGTAGCGATACGCAACCGGCACGAAACGCTCGTCGGAGCTGACGGCACTGACCTCAGCGACCTGGGCCGCCGGAACGATTGTGACAGCGGGCTCGACGAGCTTCCAATACCGCCCGCTCGGCCGATGCGCGCAGTGCAGGAAGATGCGGTCCGGCCGCTGAACCCGTCGACAGGACTCGACGCACAGGTAGTGCACGAGATGGAACGGCTCCGGCTCGTCCTTCAAGCCCCAGACGAAGTGAACGTCGTTCGGGATTGCCATCGGCGTGCTCCTCAACCACACTCCGTGCGCCGACCATGACCACGAGCACGTACCCACGGGCCGCCGACAGGCTCGACCTCAGCGAGGCGGACGATGGCCTCGTCGTCTATGCGGAGGCGACCGAGACCGTCCATCACCTGAACCGAACCGCCGCCGTCATCTTCGGCCTCTGTGACGGGACACGCGATGCCGCTGCGATCGCGGCCGAGGTCGCATTGCTGTTCTCACTCGACGAGCCACCGCTCGCCGAGACGCTCGCATGCCTGGCGGAGCTCGCAGAGAACGAGCTCGTCATCTAGCGGGCTTCACGGATGAGCTCGACGAGGCGCCGGCCGACAATGTCTGGCGCGTACGTCGTCTGGACGAGGTGGCGCGCAGATCGGGCGAGGTCGGCGGCCTGCCCCGGCTCGGTCAGGAGCCGGGCTACCGCTTCGGCAATCTCGTCCGCGTCGTCGCCGATCAGGAGGTCGCGACCGTCGACCGCGTCAAGGCCGGACGCGCCGGCAGTCGTCGAGACGACCGGCACCTCGTGCGCGAACGCCTCGAGGATCTTGATGCGGGTTCCCGATGCGTGCAGGAGGGGGACGACGACGACATCGGCGCGCGCGTAGAGCGCTGCGAGCTCCGGAACGTGACCGAGCAGCTCGACGCCTTCGATTGCGGCGAGGTCCGCGACAGGTCCTGTCGCAGCAAAGTCACCGACGATCTCGACGCGCACATCTTGGGAGACTCGTGCGCGAACGCGCGGCAAGACATCACCGGCCAGCATGCGCGCCGCTTCGGCGTTCGGTCCGTACGTCAGGTTCCCGACGAAGAGCAGCCTCACGGCGCCGTCGGCCTCGCGTCGTCGGCGTGGAGCGTGGACGATGCCGATCGCGTTCGGGACGACGACGGTACGCACGGGACGGCGTGACGCAACCGCCGCTGCGTCGAACGCGGAGGCCAGCGACGCCCAGGCGAACGTCGGCCCGAAGCACTCGAGAAGCCGTGCGTACGCGTCGGCCTCCTCCTCCGCACCCCCCGAGCGAAGCAGCGTCTCGTCGTCGTCATCGAGGTCGACGGTGAGCTTCGGTGCGTCGGAGGCTTCCGCGACCGCGACTCCGAGCGGAGCGAGGTACGCACGAAGCGCATGCACCGGGGCAGGCGCAGGCAACGCGAGGCGGTCGAGGATCGTCCCGGCGAGCGCAGGGCCCGCCACGGTCGCCGCCTGCGGAAGGGGCTCGCACGCGGCGAGCCGTTGCCGCCATTCGGCCTGGCGAACCAACGCAACCAGCCCGGCCCGGTGCTCGTGCGCTGCCGGCTCGAGCACGTCGACGGTGCCGGCGCGCTCGGCAGCCCAATCGGTGTCGCGCCCGCCGCCGGCGACGGGAAGCACGACGAGGCGCACGTCGAATGCGGCGGCGAGTGCGTCGAGCTGCATCCCCGCGCGCATCGCAAGTCCGTTGCCGGTCGGGGCCGGAACGATCGGTGCCAGCAGGACGAGAGTGGGCCGCTCCGGGCGTGGGCGCGCGGTTTGTGGCACGCGGCACCCGATGGTACAGTCGGGCGCTCCAGGGGAGAGGAGAGGGTTATGACCGAGCACGAAGCGGGCGCCGAGCCCACCACATTCGACCGCCGCTCGTTCATGCGGAAGCTGGCAGTCGGCGGCTTCGCGATCCCGGTGATCGCATCGTTCCGCTTCGACTCCCTCGCACGGGGCGCGGACACGCCGGCGCACACCTACGGCAACCAGACCTACCCGAACCAGACGTACGGGAACGGGTCCTTCGGGCATCAGCCTGCCCGTTTGCCGCAGATCCCGTTCCCCCACCGGTAGGCAGCGTTGGGCGGTCTGCTGGCCGCAACGCTGATCGTCAAGGATGAGGAACGTGTCCTCGACGCGTGCCTCGCGTCGATCGCGCCCGTCGTGGACGAGATCGTCGTCGTCGACACCGGCTCGAGCGATGGGACCGTCGCAATCGCGGAGCGCCACGGCGCTCGCATCCACCACCACGCCTGGACCGGCGACTTCGCAGCGGCACGCAACCTTGCCCTCGACGGGACGGAGTGCGACTGGATCCTCTACATCGACGCCGACGAGACGCTCGCGCCGATCACGCGCGGCGAAGTCGAAGCGCTGCTCGTCCCGGCGGACGAAGTTGCCTTCCGGATCTTGTTGAAGCCCGACAGCAAGTCGACGCCGTACCGCGAGTACCGCCTTTGGCGCCACGATCCGCGCATCCGCTTCGAGGGCGTGATTCACGAGAAAGTCGTGCCGTCGATCGAGCGGGTCGCCGAGGAGGACGGCCGCGGGATCGGAACCGCCGATTTGCTCCTCGTCCACGTCGGCTATGAGGGCGACCAGACCCACAAGCACCGGCGCAACCTCCCGCTTCTCCGCCGTCAGCTCGAGCACGAGCCGGAGAACCTCTTCAACCTGCATCACCTCGCGCGCGTGCTGACCGGGCTGGGGGAGCACGCGGAGGCGGAGGCTGTGCTCGAGCGCGCAACGGACGTCGCGCGCAGCCGGCCCGGCGATCAGCTCGGCTCACTCGCCATGGCCGACCTGCTACGGGTGCGACATCTGCGCGGCGATGACGTGGCCGAGCTCGTGGCCGAGGCGCGCCGGCTCTTCCCGCGCAACTGGCACATCGTCTTCCTGGAAGCGCGCTACCTGGTCGACCACGATCGCTTCGCGGAGGCTCTCGTGCTCTTCGACGAGCTGCTCGCCGTCGACACGCACGCGCTTCCGAACGACGGCCCCGCCTATGACGAGCGCATCTTCGGGACGCTCTCGATCGAGGGACGTGCGTTCTGCCTCTTTCAGCTCGGACGCTACGCCGACGCAGCGCTCGCGTACGAAGAGGCCGGCCGCCGCACACCCGCCGACCCTTCGTTCGCTCTGAAGCGCCAGGTCGCGCTCGCTCGAGCTGCACTTCGGGAGCGCCCCGACTGAGCTTGCAATCTCTCGATCGCTCTGCAACACTCATGTTGCATGAGTGCAACACCACCGCTTCCGACGGTTGACGAAGAGCTCCGCCTGGCTGCGATCGAAGTACTGCGCGAGCGCGGCTTCCCGGGTCTCACGCTCGAACGTGTCGCCGAGGTCTCAGGCCGCGCGCGCTCGACGCTGTGGCGCCAGGGGCTGACGCGCGACACGCTGATCCAGGCGCTCGTCGGCGACCTTGCTGCCGACTTCCGGCACGCGATGTACCCGCTGCTGACGACGCCCGGCACCGGCCGCGAACGGCTGCGGCGCGGCCTCGAGGCGTTGTGCGATCTGCTCGACCGTCACCTGCCGCTGATGCTCGCGACGGACGAGGCGTTCCACCAGCCCACGGCGCCGGGAGCGCCGCCGGACTACCTCCATCCGTTCATCACGTTCGTGCGCGAGGCGCACGCCGACGGGTCGCTCGACGCCGGAACCGACCCGGTCCTCGCGGCCGACCTCGCATTCAACGGCGTCGCCTGGCCGTTCGTCCACCTGCGCGGCCGGCACGAATGGCCCGCCGAGCGCGCACGCGCTCTGGTCGTCGGCGTGGTGCTCGACGGCCTCGGCGGTCTGGCGACGGTGACCACAACAAAGAGACGAAAGGAGCGACGATGACAATCCCGTACGAGCAACCGCTCGTTCCGCTCGCCCCCGGCCCGCGGCAGGTCCCGGAGCCGCCTCGCCGTGGCGAAGAAGGCGGACCGCCCTGCGGCATCTGCGGTGGCAAGACGACGTCAGCGGTGTGGTCTGACGAAAACTGGACGCTGCACCCACCGGTCGGCGGCAGCCTCCGAGGCGCGGTGTGGCTCGCGAGCCGCGTTCACGCCGACTCGTTTTCCGATCTGCCGGACCAGCTGCAGCAGGACTTCGGGCGCGTCGCCGCTCGCGTCGAGCGTGCGATCCTGACGCTCGACGATGTGGCACGCGTGCATCTCTACCGCTGGGGGGACGGCGGCGCGCACTTCCACGTGTGGTTCCTGCCGCGACCGCTCGGCATGGTCGAGGCGCACGGAATGATGCTGCCGCTCTGGGAAGACGTCCTGCCGAATGTCACCGACGAGGAGCTGGCCGACGCGGCACGGCGCGTCGCCGCCGAGATGTGACGCAAGCGGGGCAACTCGCCCGCAGGCTCGGAACGTTCGACGCCGTGGTCATCGGCCTCGGCTCGATGATCGGTGCGGGCGTGTTCTCGGCGTTCGGGCCGGCGGCCGCCGCGGCCGGTGCGAGCCTGTTGATCGGGCTCGCGCTCGCGGCGGCCGTCGCGTACTGCAACGCCGTCGCGTCAGCACAGCTCGCGGCGCAGTACCCCACGTCGGGCGGCACCTACGTCTACGGGCGCGAACGGCTCGGCGAGTGGTGGGGCTTCCTTGCGGGCTGGGGGTTCGTGATCGGCAAGACCGCGTCGTGCGCGGCGATGGCCCTGACGTTTGCCTTCTATGCCGCACCCGGAGGCGGTTGGGAACGGCGCGCGGTCGCAGCAGGAGCGGTCGCGGTGCTCACCGGCGCAAACCTGCGCGGGATCACCCGCACGGCGGCGCTCGCGCGCGTGCTCGTCGCCGCCGCGATCGTCGCGCTGCTCGTCGTGGTCGGCGCCATCCTCGCGACCGGCAACGTGTCACGGCACGGATTCGCTGGGCTCGGCGGTCTGCAGCACGGTGGGATTCACGGCGTGCTGCAATCGGCGGGGCTGCTCTTCTTCGCCTTCGCTGGGTACGCGCGGATCGCCACTCTCGGCGAAGAGGTGCGCGAGCCGGAGCGGACGATCCCGCGCGCGATCCCGATCGCCCTCGCGATCGTCGTCGTCCTCTACGCCGTCGTGGGTGCGACGGCGCTCGCAGCGGCCGGGCCGTCGCGACTCGCGGCGGCGGCAACACCGCTCGCCGCCGCCGCGAAGATCGCAGGTGCTGCTTGGGCGCAGCCGGTCGTGCGTGTGGGCGCGGCCGTCGCGAGCCTCGGTGCGCTGCTCGCGCTGATCGCCGGCGTCGGCCGCACGACGCTCGCGATGGCGCGAAACGGTGACCTGCCGCGCTGGCTGGCATCGGTCGAATCGCACCGCAGCGTCCCGGATCACGCCGAGCTGCTGCTCGGCGCCGTCGTGATCGCCCTCGTGCTCACGACGGACCTACGCGGCGCAATCGGCTTCTCGTCTTTCGGCGTGCTCGTCTACTACACCGTCGCGAACATCGCCGCGTTCACGCAACCGGCGGAGCGGCGACGGTGGCCGCGTGCGCTGAACGTCGCCGGTGCCGTTGCGTGCGTGGTGCTCGTCGCGTCGCTTCCGCGCGCGGCGATCGTCGCCGGCGTCTCGGTGTTCGTCATCGGACTGGTCGGGCGCGCCCTCGTGCTCGCTGCGCGTCGCCCGGGCTGAGACGCGGCCACGAAATGCGCCCGGGAGGATTCGAACCCCCGACCAACGGCTTAGAAGGCCGCCGCTCTTCCACTGAGCTACGGGCGCCCGACCGACACGCTACCGCCCGCGACGGTTAGTGGCGGACGCCGAAGTCCGTGGTGATGATCGTCACCGGCAGGCCTCTGTAGACGCCGCCGGCGCTCCCGAAGTGGACGGCAGAGACACCGATCTCGCGCCAGCTCGGGTTGAGGATGTTCGCGCGATGGTCAGGTGAGCCCATCCAGAGCGAGATCGCGGCCTTCGCGCCGACCCTCGGCGAGTACCAGAGCAGGTTCTCGCCCACCGACCATGCGTGCTTGCCCGGCGCGTACCAATGCTCGATCCGCGTCGAGAACGAGCTGCCGTCATGCGATGAGTGGTCGAAGTACCCGTCGACCCCCATCTCGTGCGTGTGCTGCGCGGCCGCTGCGCCAAGCAACGGGCTCGCATGGAGCGGTGCGAGCCCGTACTGAGCGCGCACATCGTTGAGATCCTGCAAGAGGCTCGTCTCGAGCGAGCCGAGACGCGCGCCGGAACGCGACGTCGACGACTGCGACGCCGGCACGACCGCCACCGCAATGGCTGCGACCAGTCCGACGAAGAGCGGAAGCTTGCGTCCGAGACGCCTCATGTGTCGTTCATCGGCACGGGCAGGCCGGAGGATGTCACTCGAACGAGTTACTGCGCCGGATCAACCGCCGGCGCGGCGACCGGCGGCGGCCCTCGACGCACCGCCAGCTGGTCGCGAATGATCACCTGGAGGGCGCCGGCGACCGGGATCGCCGCGAGCGCACCGAGAATGCCCGCGAGCTCCGCACCGACCAGCACCGAGATCAGCACAGCGAGTGGCGAGAGCTGCACGGTGCGGCCGTAGATCACCGGCTGCAGGAAGTGGTTCTCGAGCTGCTGGTACACGACGAAGAAGACGAGGACGACGATTCCGGCCGGCACGCTGTGCAGGAACGCAACGAGGCAGACGATCACGCCCGCGACCGTCGCACCCGCCAGTGGAATCAGGTCGAGGACCGCGACAAGCAGCCCGAGCGCGACCGCATAGGGCACGCCCATCACGAGCAGCACGATCGTGATCGACGCGCCCGCGATCACGCTGATCAGGATGTTGCCGGTCACATAGCCGCCGACCGTGCGGTAGATGTCGTGGCCGACGCGACGCCAACGCGGGCGCGACTCCTCGGGGAACAGCGAATAGATGCGATCCATCCATGCGCCTCCCTCGAGGAGCATGAAGAACGTGAGGAAGACGATCGTCACCGTCGCAGCGATGATCGTGATCACGCTCTTCGTGATGCTCAGCGCAGCGCCTGACAGGCCGAGAACCTTCGTCGCTCCGCCCTTCTTCACCTGCTGGCGGACCTTCTCGACGACGTGATACTTGCGCTCGAGGAACCCGAGCCGTCCGCGACCGTGTGTCAGATCGTGCACGTAGTTCGGGAGCGCCTGTACGAAGCCGTTCACCTCGTCCACGAGCTTCGGCACGAACGTCGCGCCGACGCCGATGATCACCACGATCAGGATGAGATAGGTCAGCCCGATCGCCGACCCGCGGCCGAGGCGCGTGTGTCGCTCGATCCAGCGGACGAGCGGGTCGAGGGCGAGCGCCAGGAACAGCGCGATCACGACCCACGCCAGCACGTGCCGCGCGATCCAGATCACCTCGAGGGTGACCCCGACGGCAAGCACGATCAACAGAACACGCAGAATCGTGCGCGGGCGCAGGTCGACGGTCCGCTCCGGCGTCACGAGCGAAAGCTTCGCGGCCCTGCCGGACGTTGTTAACGTCATGCCATGACGCTTCGCTCCTCACCTGCGATCGAGCACGCCTCGCTGCCCGGCGGCGGCACCGTGACCGTCTGGGTCGGCGTGCCCGACGACCCGTACATCGACGACAAGTCGCAGCTCACCACCGTCGACTTGCAGCTCCACGAAGGCAACGCAGTCGTCGCGACGGTGTCGACCGTCCTGGGCCCCGAGCAGGAGAGCGAGGCACACGCCCTCGCCCGCGACGTCAAGACTGCGATCGAAGCCGGCGACGTCGGACTGCACGCTGCCGAGCTCGAGCGCTTCGCCGACCAGCTTCGCTAAGAGAAAAGCTCTCGGTCGATCCAGTCGAGGGCGACGGCGAGCTGCTCGCGCTGCACGGCCCGCACGTGCGGTGCCGTCTCGGGCGCCGGCAGCCCGACCACGGCGGCCCAGACGCCCGCGACGAACGCCGCAAGCTCACCTGCGTCCGGCAGGATCTGCCACGGCTGCGGGCCACCCTCGCGCGTCAGGCTCGGGGCCCACGCAGCGACGTCGACGTCCGGATTCGCAAGAGACGCCCAATTCCAGTCCACGAGAATCGCGCGGCCGTCGCGGAAGCACAGGTTGTCGCTGCGCACATCGAGATGGCAGAGCGAGTCGCCGTCGACTTGTGCGCGATCGGCCGCAGCGAGGATCGCCGGCAGCGAGCGCTCGAGCCATTCGCCGTCACGGAGACCTACCGAGAGGAAGGGCCCCGGGTCGGCTGCGACCGCCTGCCAGCGCCCCCAGAGGTCGGCGTGCGCGTCGCGTACACGAGGCGTCCCCGGTGGGGCCTGACTGGCGGCGATCGCCGCAACGGCCTCGAGCACCGCCGACACGCGATCGGGCGTCCAGTTCGGCGTCCAGTCGGCGTCGCTCAGGTCCTCCAGCACGAGAATCGGGCGCGCCCCGTCGTCATCCCAGCCCTCGAGCCGGGGCAGGAAGCTGCCCGCGAGCGCCGAGTAGACCTCGTGCTCGCGCCGGAGCCATCCCGCGAGGTTCTCGGCGTCCGAAGACTTGACGAAGACGCTGCGGCCGTCCTCCAGTCGCACGGCGAACCGGTCCGCCGTCGAGTAGCCGCCGGAGCGCTCGGCATACGAGACGGGGCGCGAGCCGAGCAGGCGCTCGAGCCGCGAGTCAAGCGCGTGCACTAGCGCGACGGCAACCGCGCGACGATCGCCTTCACCGCCAGGCTCTGCACTGCGATCGCATCTCGCAGCGCGGTGTTCTTCGTGTCGGAGGTCGACTTGCCGACAAGCGTGAGGACGGTCGCCTCGGCTCGCGCCTTGCGCATCACGGTGACGATGAACAGGTGGTCGATGCCGGCCTTCGCCGTCTTCGTCTCGAAGGCGAACGACGCGCTGAAGTCGCAGCCGCACTGCGGAGAGCCGATCGGCACGTACGAGACGAGCTTGATGTGGTCCTGTTTCGCCGCCTGGAGCTGGCACGTGACGGAGAGCATCCGCTTCGACCGGGTCACGTCGGTCGCGGCCATCCCCGACGTCTTCAGGATCTCGACCTGCGAATCGACGGCGACGCTGCCGTTCTTGTTCTGGAAACGCGTCTCGGCGTCCCCGCTGACGACGAGGTCGGACTCCTTCGGCTGATAGCCGTTGCACGACTCGGTGTCGGGAGTCTCGTCCGGCTTGATCGCACCGCCCGCGAGCTGGAGCTGGGCGGGAAAATCGTGTGCCTTCACTGCCACCGAGGCCGCCTTTGCGTCGTCGGCCGCCGTGCGCTTGTACGTGTAGTTGTTCGCGAGCGCCGTGCCGCAGAGGACGAGCACGACGATTGCGACGAGAGCTGTGGTGTATCCGGTTCGCTTGGTCATAGAGCGGGTGGCGGGAATCGAACCCGCGTGACCAGCTTGGAAGGCTGGAGCTCTACCATTGAGCTACACCCGCGCGCGGTAAAGCGTAGCCGCGGGCGCCCGCGGCCCTAGGCTGGCCCGATGCTCCTCGCACACGTGCATTCGCCGTACGCCTGGCAGGCGGATGTCGACACGACCGTCGTCGTGCCGGTGCTCTCGCTGCTCTACCTGTTCCTCGTCGGCCGGCACGGCGCGCCTCGCTGGCGAATCTGCTGCTACGCGGCGGCGATGGCGCTGCTGGCAGTCGCGTTCTGGACGCCTCTCCACCACCTCGGGCTCCACTATCTGCTGACCGCGCACCTGCTGCAGAACGTGATCCTCGCCGAGTGGGCGCCACTCCTCGCAGTGCTCGGTCTGTCACGCCCGATGGCAGAAGCGGCTGCCCGCTTCCGCGTGTGGCGTGTGCTCGTGCGGCCGTTCGTGGCGCTCCCGATCTGGCTCGCCGACTACTACGCCTGGCACGTGCCGGCCGATCTACGACGCCGCACTGCATCACCAGTCGTGGCTGATCCACGTCGAGCACGCGTGCTACTTCGGCACCGGGATCCTCGTCTGGTGGCCGCTCGTGCACGACGCGCCGCGGCGCCTAGCCTCCGGCGCACGCGCTGCGTACACGTTTGCAGCGTTCGTCTTCGGGGCCCCGCTCGGCCTGCTGCTTGCGCTCCTGCCGAAGCCCGTCTACCCGTTCTACGTGCACGCGCGGCCGCGCGTCTTCGGGCTGAGCCCGCTCGCCGACCAGGAGATCGCGGGTGTGACGATGGCGAGCGAGCAGGCTGTCGTGCTCTTCGTCGTCTTCCTCTACTGGTTCCGGCGCTTTCTCGCCGAAGAGGCGTGATTACTTCTTCAGACAGCTCGTGATGGTCGCGATGTCGGCGTCGCTCGGATGCACGTGCCACAACATGACCGCGCTTCCCTGCGTGCGCAGGACGTCGTTGATGCCGACGTTCTTGGCCCGAAACTGCCTGTACGCCTGATCGATGTTGTCGGCGTCTTCCAGCGTGACCCCGAAGGAGACGGTGACGTCGTTTCCGGCCAGCACGGCGCGGAAGCCTCCTCCCGTCGCGGACTTCCCGACGAAATCACTGTCCGGCACGGGCGCGATGCGCACGCCTTGCTTGACCAGGCAGGCGGCGCTCGAGGCCCTGGTGTAGACCACGTCCTTGCTGGGAGCGCCGCACGCCGCTGCGAGCAGCGCGAGGGTGGAAATCGCTGCGTAGCGCTTCACGGCGCGTCAGTGTACGACCCTTTCCGGTCGCGTGACCCCATCCGGCTATCGTTGGCCGCCGTGCCTGAAGCCGATTCCCGTCTCGAGAGCTACGCCCGCCTCGCCGTCGAGGTCGGCCTGAACCTGCAACCGGGCCAGACGCTCGGCATCAACGCACTCGTCGAGCACGCGCCTTTCGCGCAGGCGATCGCCCGGCGCCGGCTACGCGGCGGGCGCACGCTACGTCGACGTCCTCTACTCCGACCAGCACGTGCGCCGAGCGCACATCGCAGAGCGCGGCCGAGGACGAGCTTGGGGTACTCGCCGCCGTGGCTCGTCCACCGCCTGCGCGACGCTCGGCGAACAGGGAGGCGCGCTCTGCGCGATCACCGGCAACCCAGAGCCCGAGCTGTACGCCGACCTCGACGGCGCCCGCGTCGGCAATGCGCGCATGCGCGAGGTCGCCGAGGAGTCGCTGAAGCTCACCGACGGTCTCTGCAACTGGACGATCGTCGCCTATCCGAACGCGGGCTGGGCGCGAGACCGTGTTCGGCGAGCCCGACGTCGAACGGCTCTGGGACGCGGTCGCACACGCAGTGCGGCTCGACACAGCCGGATCCCGTCGCCGCCTGGCGCGAGCACATCGCGCGGCTGCAGGCACGTGCGGCGACGCTGAACGAGCACCGCTTCGACCACCTGCGCTACCGCGGGCCCGGCACCGATCTGACGATCGGGCTCCATCCCGAGAGCGCGTGGCAGGCAGCGCTCGACGAGTCTGCGCGGCGTCGAAGCACGTCGCGAACATGCCGACCGAAGAGGTGTTCACCACACCCGACGCCCGGCGCGTCGACGGCACCGTGCGCTCGACGCTCCCGCTCCAGATCCAGGGCAACATCGTGCGAGACCTCGAGATCAGGTTCGAAGGCGGGCCGCGCAGTCGAGGTGCATGCCGGCTCGGCCGAAGAAGTGATCCGGACGCACGTCGCGACCGACGACGGCGCAGCGCGGCTCGGCGAGGTCGCACTCGTCGACGGGCACTCCGCGGTCGGCGAGACCGGGCTCGTCTTCTACGACACACTCTTCGACGAGAACGCCTCGTCGCACATCGCGTTCGGCGCATCGATCCTGCAGGCGGTCGAGTGGGCTGCCGGGCTCTCGGAGGACGAGCGGCACGAGCGCGGCGTGAACCAGTCGTCGATCCACACCGACTTCATGATCGGGTCGAACGAGCTCGAGGTCGACGGCGTGACCGCGGCCGGCGAAGCAGTCCCGATCCTGCGCAACGGCGACTGGCTTCTCTAGGCCTTTCAGTCGGGACGGTCGGATTCGAACCGACGGCTTCCGCCTCCCAAAGGCGGCGCTCTGACCAGGCTGAGCTACGTCCCGTGGGCTCCAGTCTAGGTACCGGCGCGGAGAGCCCGTGAGCCTGTGAGCGAAGCAGCGTTCCCGGTCGAGCCTGCGCGCCGGCGACGGCCGCGGCTCGGGTACCTGATGGCCGCCGTCGCAGGCGTGCTCTGGGGCGTGAACGGCGGCGTCTCGAAGACGATCCTCGCCACCGGGCTCTCGTCGGAGCGACTCGCGCAGGTGCGCTCGCTCGGCGCGGCGGCCGGTCTCGTCGCGATCCTCGCGGTCACGGCGCCCGGCCGGCTCCGCCTCTCGCGCCGCGAGCTGCCGTACATCGCGGTCTTCGGCGTCGGCGGCCTCGCGTTCGTGCAGTTCTTCTACTTCCTCGCGATCCACCGGCTTGCGATCGGCATCGCCCTGCTCATCGAGTACCTCGCACCGCTCCTCGTCGCGCTCTGGGCGCGGTTCGTGCAGCACGCACACGTGCGCCGCCGGATCTGGCTCGCACTCGCGCTCGCGATCACCGGCCTCGGCTTGATCGTCGACCTCTTCGGCGGCGCTGCGTCACTCTCGACGGCCGGCATCCTCTTCGCGCTCGGCGGCGCGTTCGCGTACGCGCTGTACGTCCTCCTCGCCGAGCATGTCGTCGGTGGGCGCGACCCGGTCTCGCTGCTCGCGTGGGGCTTCCTCTTCGCCTCCGTCTTCTGGGCGGTCGTGGTGCCGTGGTGGTCGTTCCCGGGCCGGCGGCTCACCCACGACGCGAGCCTCGGCGGCCACCTCGCCTCGCACCACCTCCCGGTCTGGCTGCTCGTCGCCTGGATGGTCGTGCTGGGAACGATCGCGCCGTTCTTCCTGCTCGTCAGCGCGCTTCGGCACCTGAGCGCGACGACGGTCGGGATCGTCGCAATGCTCGAGCCGGTCGTCGGCGCGCTCGTCGGCTGGGCGTGGCTCGGCGAAGCGCTCGGCGGCGTCCAGCTGGTCGGTGCGGCCGTTGTCCTGGGGGCGATCGCGCTGGCGCAGACCGCGCGCTAGTCGCGCTCGATCAGCACGCGCAGCTCGGCCAGCTTCTCGCGGCGCAGCTCGTCCCGCTCGCCCCGCGACACGCGCTCGAGCAGGTCGCGCACGAGCGGTGCAAGCTCGACCGGGATTGAACGGCTTCGTCACGTAGTCGACGCCGCCGAGGTCGATGCCGCGCGCACGGTCGCGAAGCTCCGCGCGCGCGGTCAGGAAGACGATCGGGATCGACTCGGTGCGAGGATCGTCGAGGAGCTCCTCGGCGACCCGCCAGCCGTCGAGGCCGGGCATCATCACGTCGAGCAGCATCACGTCGGGCGCGAGCGCCCGCGCCTGCTCGAGCCCACTCGGCCCGTCCGGTGCCTCGAGCACGTCCATCCCCTCCGCCTCGAGGTTGACCCGGCAGAGAAGCCTGATGGGAGCTTCGTCGTCGATGACCAGAATGCGCATCTTCTGTTCCAGGGTTATGCCTCCCAGGCCGAAAACGTCACATCGAGGGCGGACGGCAGCTCGAACGCGAAGCGCGAGCCTGCTCCCTCCTCGGACTCGACCCACATGCGGCCGCCCATCTCCCGCACGAGGCCGCGCGCGATGAAGAGGCCGAGACCGGTGCCCGTCCCGCTGCCTGCCCGGTAGAACTTCGAGAAGATCCGGTCGCGCTCGGACGACGGAATGCCGATGCCCTCGTCGGCGACTGCGACCTCGACTCCATCGGTGCCGCCGCTCGCGGAGACGGTGACCGTTCCGCCGGCCGGTGAGTACTTGACCGCGTTCGAGACGAGCTGATCGAGCACCTGGCGCAGCTTCTCGGGATCGGCCTGCGCGGTGCAGCCGTTGCCGCCGACATCGGCGACGAACCGATGGCCGTTGCCGGACGCCGAAGCGGTGGTGACGACGTCGCGAACCACGGCGCCGACGTCGGTCGGTTCGAGCGTCACCGCGAGATCGCCTGTGTCGAGCCGCGCGACGTTCAGCAGCGCGTCGACGATCGTAGTCAGGCGCTCCGACTCCCGGGCGATGAAGTCCAGGAACGTCCGGCGCTCGCTCTCCTCGAACGCGATGTCGTCGCGGAGCAGCGTCTGCGCGAAGCCGTAGATCGACGTGAGCGGCGTGCGCAGCTCGACCGAGACCGTCGAGACGAAGTCGGACTTCATCTGCTCGACCGCGTGCTCGGCCGAGATGTCGCGGAACGCGAAGATGCGGCCGGCGACGGCGCCGGACGGGTCGCGCATCACTGCCTCGGACAACGACAGCCACACGTCCTCGTCGCCGCGCGGGATCGCGACCAGCCGGTTCGTTCCGCCGGCGTCGGACTCGAGGTCGCGCTGCAGCACCTGCTCCGGCGTGCGGCCGATCGCCTCGGCGGCCGGAACGCCGGTGATCTCCTCGGCCGCCTGGTTCCAGAGCACGACGTGCCCGTCGCGGTCGACCGCCACGATCCCGTCGGCGATGTTCGCGAGGATCGCGACGCTCTGCTCACGCTCGACCGCGACGCGCTGGTAGAGCTCGGCGTTCGAAAACGCCACCGACGCGTTCGCGGCGAGCGCGACGAGCGCCTGCACCTCGTCGTCCCGCCACACGCGCGGCTCGCGTGCGTACACGGACAGCACGCCCAGCAGCGCGCCGTCCCGCGCAGCGAGCGGCACACCGAGGTACGCGACGGTGCCCGCCCGCGAGGAACGGGTCGGCGCGCGACGATTCGCTCGTTGGAGCGTGTGTCGTCGAACGCGACCGGCGCCCGCGACTCGACAACGACGCCTGCGGCGGAGCCCGCAAGTGCGGTGAGCGCGCGCCGAGCGCCTCGTCTGCGCCGTCGCCGATCGCGGCGATGACGACGAGCTCGTCGTCGTCGAGCCTCGACGAGCGCCGCCGCGTCGGCGCCGAGCAAGCTCGGCCGCCTCACCGACAACGGCCTCGAGCACCGCCGCGGGATCGAGCTCGGTCGCGAGCAGGCTGCCCGTGCGCGCGAGCTGCTGCGAGAGCGACGCGCGCGGTCCGCTCGGCCTCGAAGAGCCGGCTGCGGTCGAGCGCGCCGCGCGCTGCGCCGGCCACCTGCTGCGCGAGCTCGAGGTCGTCGCGAGCGAACTCGCGCTCGTCCTCGAAGAAGCACGAGCACGAGCCACGCGCCCTCGCCGGGAACCGGGATCGCGAGCAGCGATGCGAACGGTGCGTCCGCGCCAGGCAGTGTCGAATCGGTCGTCGCTTGCGAGTCGCGTCGCGGCGAGCATCTGACCGTCGTCGACCGCATCGGCGAGGGCGCGCGGCACCGGCAACTCCCGCACACCCTCGGGCAGCGCGTGGCCGCCGACGACGGCGAGCCCGGCGAGTCCAGCGGCGAGCACGGCGGCGAAGTCGCCGCCGAGCGCCTCTGCCGCGGCCTGCGCTGCGGCGTCGTAGGTCTGCGCGAGCGACAGCGGCTCTCCGAGAAGTGAAGCGATGCGGTAGAAGCCGCGCTGCACGCGAGCCTGACGCGAGCGTTCCGCGAAGCTCTCGGCGTTGCGAAGCGCGAGCGACGCGAGCGACGCGAATGCATCGAGTAGCTCGACGTCGTCGGGAGCGAACGTCCGCGACGCATCGCGGATGCCGACGCCGAGCACGCCGCGCGTCTCGCCAGCCCACACCATCGGCGCGACGAGCGCACGCGAGAACCCGTCGTAGGCCGGGCTCGGCACCGGCGCGGCGATCGTTGCGTAGTCGCCCACCACCGGTCGGGCCGCGACGATTGCTGCGCCGGCCACTCCGTGCTCGGGCGTGAACTCGAAGCCGACGAGTTGCTCGTCGAAGCCGTGCACCGCAGCGCACCGCAGCACGTCCCGCTCGCGGTCGACGAGGTAGCAATCCGCGGCGTCGGCTGCGAGCAGCTTCGTCACCTCCTCGACGAGCCGGTTCAGCACGGCCTCGAGCTCGAGCTCGCTCGTCACGACCTGCGCCGCGTGCAGAAGCGCCGTCTGCTGGTCGAGCCGGCGCCGGTTCTCGGCCAGCAGCGCTGCCGTGTGCAGCGCGGCGTCGATCTCGTGGGCGACCGTGTCGACGAGCAGCTGCTCGCCGGGAGCGAGCGGCAGCTCGCGCTCCGCCGGACGCGCGCCTCACCGTCGGTGACGGCGATCGCGATCTCGTCGAGCCGGAGGGTCGAACGCAGCTCCTCGCGCGCGACCCGGACGACTTCGGCAGGCTCGAGCTGGGCTCGGATCCGGCGGACGATCTCGGCGGCACGCTGCTCGCGGCGCAACGCGTCCGAGAGCGCCGCCTCCGAGCGGAGGCGCTCGAGCGCGAGCCCCGCCTCGGACGCGAGCGCCTGCAGGAGCGACAGCTCGTCCGGCGCGAACGTGCGCTTGCTCTCGGTCGACGCGAAGACGAGCACGCCGATCACCCGCTCCTCGGCGATCATCGGCACCCACGCGCCGCTCTGCGCGCCGACCAGCGCGGCGAGTCGCGGGCTGACCAGCGGCGAGCTCGAGACGTCGTAGACGGTGACCGGCGCGGCGTCGAAGACCGCGCTCGCGATGCCGGACGGCTCGTTGCGGAGGTCGATCCGCACCTCCGACCACCAGGCCGCATCCGCACCGTTCAGCTCGGCGTAGAGACCGGTCGCGTCGTCGCCGTCGTCGGAGACGCACCACGACGCCGGCGAAGCCGACACCGAAGAGCGCCGTCACCTCGCGCACGAGCGGCCGCGCGACGTCGACCGAGTCCCGCGCACGCGCGAGCGCGTTCGAGATCTCGCCTACCGCCTCGAGCTCGCGGTCGCGCACCGACGCGCGCTGCTCCGCATCGCGGCGTCCGTCCGATCCCGCCGACGACGAGCGCGCGGTCGCGCCAGCGGAAGAGGAGCAGCACCGCCGGGGCGAGCGCGACGAGCGAGGCCGCGAACGAGAGCCAGATGTGGCCGCCGAACGCGCGCTGCTCGCTGCAGGACGAGCACGCCGAAGATCCCTGCCGCGATCGCGACCGCCGGGAAGACGAGCACGACCGCCCAGTCGAGCGAGTGGGCACGCGGCGATCGCGCCAGAGCGCCGGCAGGACGGCACCCGTCACCGCCGCGTATGCGGCGGCCAGCAGCAGCAACGGCACGCCGTTGAAGAGAACTGCTTCGGTTGCCTGGCTCACCGGGGTTTGCCGAATGGTACGCCGCCGTATGGATATTCGTCCCGCTTGCAAAGATGGGCCTGCTCGGCCTATTTCATCCGTGCCAGCGGCGCCCGTTAGCGTCCGTCGAACTGGGCGATGCGAACCGCGGCGCGCGTTCCTGGCCATTGCCGCGGTGAGCGATCACGAGAAGTCCGCTGCGACGACCCCCCGAGCAGCGGGCTTCTTCGTGTCCGGGGTCGGAACAGCGCGGGCTACGATGGCCGCGATGGTGCAGAAGGTCCTCCTCGCCTCGCCGCGCGGCTACTGCGCCGGGGTCGAGCGCGCCGTCGAGACGGTCGAGAAGGCACTCGACCTGTACGGGCCGCCCGTCTACGTGCGCAAGCAGATCGTCCACAACCTGCACGTCGTCCGCGACCTCGAGGCGCGCGGCGCCGTGTTCGTCGACGAGGAGACCGAGGTGCCCGAGGGCGAGACGGTCGTCTTCTCGGCGCACGGCGTCGCCCCGTCCGTGCACGCGAACGCCGAGGCGCGCAAGCTGAACACGATCGACGCCACGTGCCCGCTCGTCACCAAGGTGCACGTGCAGGCGAGGCGCTACGCCGCCGACGGGTACACGGTCGTCCTGATCGGCCACGAGGGCCACGAGGAGGTCGTCGGCACGATGGGCGAGGCGCCCGACTCGATCGTCCTCGTCGAGTCGGTCGACGGACGTCGAGCGCCTCACCGTCGCGCCGGAGGCGAAGCTCGCCTACGTCACGCAGACGACGCTCTCGGTCGACGAGACCGTCGAGATCATCACCGCGCTCCGCGCTCCGGTTCCCGCACATCTACGCGCCGAAGAAGGAAGACATCTGTTACGCGACCTCGAACCGGCAGTGGGCGGTCAAGGAGATGCTCAGCGAGATCGACCTGCTGCTCGTGATCGGCTCGCGCAACTCGTCGAACTCGAACCGGCTCGTCGAGGTCGCGCGCGCAGGCGGCGTCGCGGCCTACCTGATCGACGACGAGACCGAGATCGACGAGCAGCTGGCTCGTAGACGTCGACGTCGTCGGTGTCACGACGCGGCGCGTCCGCGCCCGAGAAGCTCGTCGACCGCGTCTGCGACTGGTTTCGCTCGCGTGGCGTGGGGACGATCGAGCCGTACCGGCTCGTCGACGAAGACGTCGAGTTTCGCCTGCCCGTCGAGCTTCGCCGCGAGCTCGCGCTCGCCGCGGCGCAAGACGACTAGCGCCAGAGGCTAGGACGTCGTCGGCGGGGGCGTGGAGCCTGCGTCGGTCGGGCAGCTGTCCGCTTTGTACTCGCGGTACTTCGTCGGCGGCAGGATCCAGCGCCACGTGCCGTGGGTCGCGATCAGGTGCACGGTCTTGACGATGTGGAAGCCCGCCGGTGAAGCCGAGCCGAAGGTCGACTGCGGTGCTCTCGAGAAACGAGCCGTCGCCGATCCCGACGGACTCTTTGCGAACATCCACGCACCTTCACCGAGGTCGGGACCGCGATCACCGGCGACCGGCTCTCGCAGCTCACGTACTCGACGCGCGGCGCAACGGCCTGGTCGGACGGATGAAGCGATCGTCCCACGCCTGCGTGTACCGGTTGTGGACGATCAGCCCGAGCACCTTCACGGCAACCTGTTTGGGATCGGCCGTCGGGGCGCTCGAGTGCGACGCGCCACAACCGGTCGCTACGAGCATGACCGCCGCTGCGCATGCTGCTGCTGCGCGTCTCATGCCTTCTCGATCCGGAGCTCGGCGACCTCGACCGACACCGCAAGCGTCTCCTGCGCGAGGCGGTCACCGTGGCGCTCGACCAGCTCGGCATCCGGTAGCCACAGCCTGATGCGATCCGTGATCGCAAGCCCGCTGTCGCGCCGGAGCACGTTCACCTCGTGGATGCGATCGAGGAGCCGTGCCTCGAGACGCAGCTCGTCGTCGAGCCCGGTATCGAGGGCGACCGTCAGGCCGTCTTCGCTCGCGACCGCCCAGCCCCGCGAGACCGACGCGCTCGACGAGCACCTCGTCCGGCTCGAGAACATGGCCGTCGACCTGGAAGCGCCCGTCGGCGAGCTCCTCGAACTCCCCGCGCGCGAGGCGCTCGCGCACGTCGCGCAGCGCCGGCCCGAGCTTCGGCCCGAGCACCGGCAGGTTCGGCTTCACGCGCAGCTCGGACGACTCGACTTCGCCGAACTCCACGGCCTTGACGCGCAACTCGTCGCCGATCTCGTCGGCATGCCCTTGCGCGACATTCGAGGCACCCGCGACGACCAGCCGCCGCAGCGGCTGCCGGTGCTTGAGCTGCGACGCCGACCGCGCCTGCCGGCCGAGCTCGACGACGCGGCGGACTTCTGCGATCTCCGCGAGCAACGCGATGTCGGGGGCGACGCGGTCCGGGTAGCCGGCGAGGTGCACCGACTCGGGTCCGTCCTGCACGAGGTTTCGCCAGAGGTGGTCGGTGAGGAACGGCATGATCGGCGCCATCACGCGCAGAGACTGCACAAGCGCGTACCAGAGCGTGCGGAACGCCGCGTCGTCGAAGGAATAGAAGCGGCGGCGCGAGCGGCGGATGTACCAGTTCGAAACGTCGTCGACGAACGCCTCGAACGCCCGCATCACGTCAACAGTCAGCGTCGCCTCGTAGCCGTCGGTCGCTTCGGCGACGAGCCGCTTCGTACGCTCGACGAGCCAGCGGTCGAGCGGTCGCAGCTCGACGTCGGGCTCGAGCCGGTCCCACGACGGCTCGAAGCCCTCGATGTTCCCGTAGTCGACGAGGAAGCGCACCGAGTTCCAGAAGGTGAGCAGCTTGCGCTTGATCTCGTGCGCGGGACCGAAGCCGAAGAGCAGGTTGCGGTCCGGCGGCTGCGCGCAGAACTGCCACCGCATCACGTCTGCGCCCATCTGGGCGAACGCATCTTCCGCCTTGATCATGTTGCCCCACGAACCGTGCATCTCACGGCCGTCCTCGGCGAGCATCTTTTCGTAGCCGAGAACCCGCTGGTACGGCGAGCGGCCAATCAGCACGCACGACATGAAGAACTGTGAGTAGAACCAGAGGCGGATCTGCTCGCGCATCTCCGAGACCCAGTCGGCCGGGAACCATTTCTCCCAGTACGCGTGATCCGGCAGATCGGCTTTCGTCAGTCCCTTCGCAGCACCGGTGCCGTTGCCCTCCTCGACCCACGTGTCGTTCTCCCAGCCGAGGGTCGAGAACGGCACGATGCCGGCATCGAGCCACACGTCGCCGACCTCCAGGACACGCGTCACGGTCGCGCCGCACTGCTCGCAGCGGATCGGCACGCGGTCGATCCAAGGGCGGCGCAGCTCCTCGAGTTGCTCCATGCCTTCGAGTGCCCGCTCGCCCAGCTCCTGCTTGGAGCCAATCACGTTCAGGTGGCCGCACGAACAGGGATAGAAGGGCAGCGGCAACCCGTAGTAGCGACGTCGCGAGATGTTCCAGTCGCCCATGTTGCGCAGCCAGTCGTCCATGCGCTTGCCCATGTACTCGGGCACCCACTCGACCTTGTCGTTCTCCTCCAGCAACGTCGGCCGGATCGCGTCGACCGAGATGAACCAGTCGTCGGAGAGGCGATAGATGATCGGCGTGTCGCAGCGCCAGCAGTGCGCGTAGTTGTGCAGGTACGTGCCCGCCTCGAGCAGGAAGCCGCGCTCCTTCAGGTCACCGATGATCTGGTCAGCCGCCTCGACGGTCGAGAGTCCGTGCAGCCAGCCGAAGTCGTCGTAGAAACGTCCTGATTCGTCGACCGGCATCAGCACCGGCAGGTCGAGCGACTTCCCCAGCTCGAAGTCCTCGGGGCCGCACCCGGTCGCGATGTGGACGATGCCGGTTCCCTCTTCGAACGACACGTCGTCCCACGGCACCACCCGGTGGTCGACCGACGCTCCGGGCGGGAGGTTGTCGAAGGCACCCTCGTAGCGAAGACCGACGAGCTCGGCGCCCTTCGCGCGACGGACGAACGACGCGTCTGGGAAGAGCGACGCGAGCACCCACTCGCCCGTCTCGCGAAGGCCGTAGTCGCCGTCCGGATGCACCGCCGCGGCGACGTTCGCCGGGAGCGTCCACGGGGTCGTCGTCCAGACGACGAGCGCCTCGCCGGGATGGTCCAGTCAGCGGGAACCGGACGAACAGGGAGGGGTCGCTGCGCTCCTGATAGACGCCGCCCTGCGTGAGCTCGTGCTGTGAAAGCGACGTTCCACAACGCGGGCACCACGCGGTCGCCCGGTGACCGAGGTACAGCCACCCGCGCCCGTGGACGATCTTCAGGAACTTCCAGATGTACTCGATGTTCGTGTCGCTGAACGTGAAGTAGTCGTTGCCCCAGTCCATCCATTGCCCGAGGCGCTGCGATCCCCGCGTCAGATCCTCCGACGACTGGACGACCACCTCGCGGCACTTCGCGGCGAACTTCTCGAGGCCGTACTCCTCGATCTCGCGCTTCGAGTTGAGACCCAGGTCGCGCTCGACGCCGACCTCGATCCAGAGCCCCTGGCAGTCGAAGCCGTTCTGGTAGCGCTGGTCGAACCCGCGAAGCGCCTTGTAGCGCTGAAACACGTCCTTGAGTGTTCTCCCCCACGCCGTATGCACCGCGAGCGCCTTGTTGGCCGTGACCGGCCCGTCGACGAACGACCAGGTCGGGCCGCCCCGGTTGCGCTCGCGCAGCGCCTCGAACGTGCGCTCGCGCTCCCAGGTCTCGAGCAGCTCGAGCTCGAGGGCAGGGTGATCGGGCTTGTCCGATAGCGGCGTGAACATGCTTGGTGAGAGTACCGCCCGGGAAGAACGCCTCCTCGTCCGGCGTTGATACTGGTGTAGAGCGAATACGAAAGGAATCGATGTCTGTTACCGCGACGACCGAGACGTTCGAGCAAGAGGTGATCCAGAGCGACGGCAAGGTGATCGTCGACTTCTGGGCCGAGTGGTGTGGGCCGTGCCATGCGGTCGCGCCCGTGCTAGACCGGATCGCCGACGAGCACCAGGTGAAGATCGTGAAGGTGAACATCGACGAGGAGCAGGAGCTCTCGCAGCGCTACGGCGTGGCGTCGATCCCGTTCATGGTCCTGTTCGAGGGCGGGCAGCCGTTGGCGTCCGCCATCGGGGCGATGCCGAAGGGCTCGCTCGAGAAGGCGCTGGGGCTCGCGGAGGCGTAGGCCTCCGCGCTCCGCGCTCCGCCCTCTACCTCGACTCGTCGAGATAGGCGAGGAACGCGAGGTGCTTGGCGAGAAAGGCCTCGATCTCGTCGACGCCGGTTCTCGCGAGGTCCTCGACCCAGCTTTCGCTCAGGTCGTCCTCGATGCAGTGGATGATGCCGCGATCGTCCATGCTCCGATGATCGGACGGGGGCGACAGGCGTGCATGAGCCGTTCGGCCCATCTTTACGATGCGGAAAGCCCATGATGCCCACCCGTTCGTCGTGACAGCCAGCCGCGAAAAGGTCGTCCTGCTCCACTCGGCGCTCGGCGACTCGCGGCTCTGGCGCAGGCAGCGCGCCGTTCTCGACGGTCCGTTCGACGTGGTCGCACCGGACCTCCCTGGCTGGGGGGATTCGCCGGTGCCGATGGAGCCGTTTTCGTACGTCGAGGCGGTCGCCGCGGAGCTGCCGGCGGCGCTCGTGGGGAACTCGTTCGGGGGAGTGGTTGCACTCCGGACCGCCCTTGCGCATCCGAGCCGGGTGTCGAAGCTCGCGCTTGTCGGCTCGGGGTTCCCGGCATGGGACTGGACGGAGGAGATGCGGGACTACTTCGCGGCCGAGGAAGCCGCCTTCGACGCCGGCGATCTCGACGGGGCGACCGAGATCAACCTCTCGTTCTGGGTCGCACCGGAGCATCACGACGAGGTGCGTCCGCAGCAGCGGCGCTCGTTGGAGCTGCAGACCGCGCATGAGGAGCCCGAGCTGATCTGGCCCGAGCAGGCACCGCTCTCGAGCCTCGATATGCCGACGCTCGTCGTCGTCGGAGATCGCGACAAGGGCGACTTCCAGGCGATCGCGCGCCACCTCGCGGAGGAGATCCCGGGCGCAGAGCTGGCGATCGTCGCCGGTGCCGGTCACCTGGTCGGCCTCGACGCGCCCGACGAGCTGAACACGCTCCTGCTCGAGTTCCTGTCTCCTTAGCCAAGTGACGTAGCTGTACAGCTACGTCACTTGGCCTACGTCGGCCAAGACCGCGTCGGAGAGGCGCGGCCACGCCTCGATCGCCCACGCGCCGAACGCCAGGTCGGTGAGGCACGCCAGTGCGATCCCTGCCTCCGGATCCACCCAGAGGAACGTGCCGCTGCGGCCGAAGTGCCCGAACGTCGTCGGCGCGTTCGCCGCGCCCGTCCAGTGCGGCGACTTCGCGTCCCGGAGCTCGAGCCCGAGCCCCCAGTCGTTCGGGTCCTGCCGTCCGAACCCCGGCAACACCCCCTCGAGGCCCGGGAACTGCACCGTGCGTGCCTCGTCGAGCGTCTCCGGTGCGATGCGGACGGGCGCCTGCAGCTCCCTGGCGACCGCCAGCAGATCGTCGAGCGACCCCTCCGCCCCGGACCCGGCAGAGCCCTGCAACACGACGCCCGTGCCCGACCAGACCTCGCCGAAGTACTCCGGAAACGGCATCTCCGCGCGCTCCTCGACGAGTGCTGCGGCGACCTCGAAGCCATAGTTCGAGTACACGCGGTGCGCGGCGGGGCGCGCGATCGGCGGCCCAGGGTCGAACGGCAGACCAGACGCATGCGCGAGCAGATGCCGGAACGTCGAGCCCTCGGGGCCGGCCGGCTCGTCGAGATCGACGATCCCCTCCTCGACGGCGACCAGCATCGTGACCGCCGACGCGAGCTTCGTTACCGACGCCCACTCGAAACGCCGGTCGCGATCGCCGCGACCCGCGTCCACGCTGCCCGTCACGCCGACTGCGACGTGCTCGCACGGCCAGCCGTCGACCTGGCGCAATGCGTCCACGAGCGCGAGACTAGCGATGTGCACCGGCAGCTCATCTCGTCGGGAGCCGCGTTCGAGGAGCGCGTCGGCTATTCGCGCGCTGTGCGGGTCGGCGACCGAGTGCTCGTCGCGGGCACGGCGCCGATCATGCCGGACAACGCCGACCCGCCGAGCGGCGCATACGACCAGGCGAAGGTGTGCCTCGAGATCGTCGAGCGCGCACTGCGCGAGGCGGGAGCGACCTTCGACGACGTCGTGCGCACGCGCATCTACGTCACCGATGCAACGCATATCGGAGAGGTCGGTCGCGCTCACGCCGAGGCGTTCGGCAAGGCACGGCCGGCGACAACCGGCATCGTCGTGCAGCTCCTCGACCCACGCTGGCTCGTCGAGATCGAAGCAGAGGCGGTGATACTCCCGACATGACCGACCAGATCTTCCCGCCGTCGATCACGGGCAAAGGCGCCCTCGGGACAGGCGCCGAGCACGCGAGCGTGCTCGACCACCGGTTCGGTCAAGGCGACCCGTACACCCTCGGGGTCGAGGAGGAGTACATGCTGGTCGACCCCGTGACCTGGGACCTCGTGCAGCACATCGACTCGGTGCTCGCGGCGGCGCAGCACTCCGAGCATCAGAACCGGATCCACGCGGAGCTGATGCAGTCGGTGCTGGAGGTGACGACGCCCGTGTGTCGCACCGCCGGCGACGTGATGGACTCGCTCGCGCAACTGCGTGCGTACGTCGCGGAGCTGGCACGCGGCGAAGGCTGCCGGTTCGGCGCGGCCGGGACGCATCCGTTCTCGCTCTTCGAACGGCAGCGGATCACCGCGCGCGACCGCTACCGCAATCTCGTCGACCAGCTGCAGTACGTCGCGCGACGCGAGCTGATCTTCGGCATGCACATGCACGTCGCCGTCGACGATCCCGAGAAGGTGATCCAGGTGATGAACGGGCTGCTCGTGCACCTCCCGCAGATGCTCGCGCTCTCGGCGTCGTCGCCCTTCTGGCGCGGCGAGCCCACTGGGCTCGCGTCGAGCCGTCAGATGGTGTTCGCTGCGTTTCCGCGCTCCGGCCCACCGCCGCGCTTCCGCGACTACGAGGACTACGCCGAGGTCGTCGGGCAGCTCGAGCGCACGGGCTGCATCGCCGACTACACACACATCTGGTGGGACATTCGCCCGCACCCACGCCTCGGCACGATCGAGATGCGCGTGTGCGACGCCGTGACGCGACTCGAGGACGTCGTCGCGATCACCGCCTTCTTCCAGGCGCTCGTCAAGATGTACTGCGAGCTCTACGAGTCAGGCAAGGAGGTCCCCAGTTGGCATCGCCTGCTGACGACCGAGAACAAGTGGCTCGCGGCGCGTTACGGGCTCGAGGCACCGATCATGGACCTCGCGACCGGGCGCCGGAACCGCGTCCCCATTGCTCAGCTCGTGCGTCGCACGCTGCGTGACATCGAGCCGCACGCACGCGAGCTCGGCTCGGAACGTGAGCTCGAAGGCATTCGCGGGATCCTCGCCCGCGGCAACGGATCCGACCGCCAGCTTCGCGTGTGGAACGCGAACCGCGACATCGTCGAGGTCGTACGCGAGATCTCGGCCGCGACCGAAGAGGGCGCGCTCAGCGCCAGCGCAGCGGCGCCAGCCGGCTGACCCGGCTCCGCTCGCCGACCACCCACAGCGCGCTCTGATCAGGCGCCCAACCGAGGGCCGTCACGACATGCGATCGCTCGTGAATCACGCGCCGCGTCGCCGGCACTGCAAGCCAGACATGCTGCGCGTCGCTGAACGCTATGTACTGGCCGTCGGGTGACATTGCCGCCACCCCGGCGTTCGCGATCCAGTAGGCGGCCGCGAACGAGTACCGGAAACGCACTGAATGCGTCACCGCATCGATCGCGACGATGCGCCCGTACCCAGGACTGACCGCCCAAAGATTCCGGTCGTCGGGATCGGCGACGAGCGCCCACGTCGTTGCAGCATCAAAGTTCCCGCTCCCTGGCAGGTCGATGCAGCGCGCGCTGCCGGCGACGGTGTCCAGCTCGTGCACCATCGCGCCGCCGTCGCCGCCGAGATACAGCGTGAACAGATAGCGACCGTTCGGCGACGACACGCGCGCGAACGGCGCGCCCGAGATGAGCGCCCCGTCGTGTGGGTCCTTGAGCGGCTGCCGCTGCAACCGGTTCGACCAGAGGTCGTAGCGCCGCACCTCGTACCCGAGGCGGAGGGTTTGGATGAGAAAGAGGTTTGCCCCGTTTAACGCGTCGAACGACCAGTCCTTGCCTCCGAGTCTCACAATTCGCTGCGAGTCGCGAGACACGACGGCAAAGGTCGTGGAGTGTGTCTGCGTCCGCGCGAGAACGGCGGTGGACGCGTCCTGCGAGAGGCCAACGAGGGCGAACCGGCCTTGGACCTGGAGAGCAGCAGCACGTGTACGCGTGCCCTGCGCGAGGTCGTACCACGTGAGGAGCATTCCGCTCTGGTGCACGAGCGTCTCGCCCTGCACGACGCCGGGCGGCAAGCGCCACTTCGTCATCCCTGTGTTCAGGTCGATCACGCGGAGCGGCTTGTCGACAGCCTGACGAACGGCGAGCATGGCTCCGTGGGCGAGCACGAACTGACTCGGGCTGCAATCGAGCGGAGAGCATGCAGCACCGGGCGCAGCGGCGGGGAACGTCAGCGCGACCACGAAGAGCACGAACGCAAGGCGGGCCACAACACGACTACGGACGAGGGACCTCGCGAGGTCCGTGCCCCGTATGACCTCCGTGTGGCGGAGCGCGCCTGGATCAAAGGTGCCCAGGAGGGGTCGGTCGCGGACCTCGAACGGCTGTTCCGCGAGCACTGGCCGCGAGCGTTCCGCGCCGCGCGACTCGTCACCGGAGACGCCTCCGCAGCCGAAGACATCGCCCAGGAAGCATTCCTCGCCGCAGTCCGCAACCTCGACCGTTTCGACCGGAGACGGCCGTTCGCACCGTGGCTGCATCGCATCGTCGTCAATCGCGCGATCGACTGGACGCGAGCGCGCCGGCTGCGCGCGGAGGTCGAGCTCGGCGAGCACCAGCCCGCGCCGCCGCAGCCGGAATCAGACGGCGAGACGTTTCGCCGGATCGCGGACCTCGCACCCGAGCACCGCGCGGTGGTCGTGTTGCGCTACGTGCTCGAATACACGCCCGGGGAGATCGCGAAGCTGCTCGACCTCCCTCGCGGCACCGTCAACTCGCGGCTTCGTCGCGGTCTCGATCGGCTGAAGGAATGATCTCCCCGGAGGATCGCGCCTGGGAGGTCGTTCGCCGTGCGTTCGACGAGCGCACACCGGTGACCCGTCGGCGCGCGCCGCGCACTCGCCTCGTTCTGGCGGGCGCGGTCGTCGTCGCCGCCGTGGTGGCCGGAGCCGCGGTGACACCGTCCGGGCGCGCGGTCTTCCGGAGCGTCCGGGAGGCCGTCGGCATCGAGCATGCGGCGCCCGCGCTGATCGCGCTGCCGGGCGGTGGCCGGCTGCTCGTCGAAAGCGTCGCGAACGGAGGCACGTGGCTCGTCGACGCCGACGGGAAGAAGCGCGACCTCGGCCCGTACACCGACGCTGCGTGGTCGCCGCACGGGCTCTTCATCGTCGCGACGCGAGGCAACGAGCTGCTCGCGCTCGACGATCGGGCGAATGTGCGCTGGACGCTGTCGCGCATCGACCCGAGTTGGCCGGTGTGGACGGGGACGCGCACCGACACCCGGATCGCCTACGTCTCGGCGAGTGGACTACGCGTGGTCGCCGGGGACGGGACGGGCGACCATCTGCTCGACCGCTTCGGCGGGGGCGTGCCGCCGGCGTGGAACCCCTCTCCGGACGCCCGCTTCGAGCTCGCGTACTACACCGGAGGTGCGATCGTCCTGCGTCACGCCGACGGCAGGCTCGTGTGGCGACACGCGATCTCGCTGCTCCCAGCCGGGCTCGCCTGGTCGTCGGACGGGCGCTATCTCGCAGTGCGCTCGGCGTCGCGCGTTCTCGTACTCGATGCGGCGGGCCGCCTGCGGCGAACGATCTCGACGCCGGGTGCGTTCGTGGCAGCTGCGGTCTTCGCGCCGGGCTCGCATCGCCTCGCGCTGTCGCTGCGACGCGCACGGCGGAGCGAGGTGCGCATCGTCGACGTCGACCGGCCGGCTGAACCCGCTGGGCGGCTCGTGCTCGCGGGCCCGGGCGACTTCGGCGACGTCGCCTGGGGCCCGCATGGCCGCTGGCTGCTCGTCACCTGGCCTGCCGCCAACCAGTGGGTGTTCCTGCAGGGAGCACGCACGCGCGCGGTCGGCAACATCGAGGCGCAGTTCCCCCGCCCGGACCGGCGTCCGCCGGAGCTTCAAGTGGCCGGAGGTTGGTGCTGCCCCGGCTAGTCTGAGGGCGATGCTGCAGCCCGGCGACCGTGTCCCCGACGCATCCCTCTTCCTCGGCCCAGGCCAGTCCATGACGGTTCAGGAGCTCGTCGAGGACGGCCCGAAGCTGCTCGTCTTCTACCCGTTCGACTGGTCGTCGACGTGTACCAACGAGATGGAGCTTGTGCGCGACCGCCGCGACGACTTCGACGAGGCCGGCGTTCAGCCGGTCGGCATCTCGCGGGACTCTCCGTGGACGCACATCGCCTGGTCGCAGGTGCTCGACCTGAACTTCGGCCTGTTGTCGGATTTCAACGGCGAAGCGGTTCGCGCGTTCGGCGTCGGCTTCGAGTTCCGCGGGTTCCGCGACGTTGCAAGACGGACTGCGTTCCTGGTCGACGAGCACGCGGTCGTGCAGGCGGCGTGGGCGTACGAGTCCGGCAAGGTTCCCGACGTCGACGAGTGGCTCGAGGCTGCACAAGCCTTGAAATCGGCCATCTGACCTGTCTCAATCGAGTGATGGACACACCTGCGACCGAGCCGGCGGCTTCCGCCCGCGGCTCCAACAATCTGACGCTCGGCCTGCTCGGCGGAGTCGTCGCCGTGGCGATCATCTTTGCGTTCTCCGGGTCGGCGGACCTGCCGAACAACTGGTACGCGATCTTCAAGGCGATTCACGTGAGCGTGGCCGTCGTGTGGGTCGGCGGCGGCGTCCTCCTGACCATCCTCGGGATCAGGGCGCAACGCGAGAACGACCCGCGTGCGATCGTCTCGATCGCTCGCGAGGCGGCGTTCGTCGGCGAGAAGATCTTTGCTCCCGCCGGGCTCGTCGTCTTCCTGATGGGCGTCGCGATGATGCTCAACACAAACCTCGGCTGGGGGCACTTCTGGGTGATCCTCGGCCTGCTCGGCTACCTCTCGACGTTCACGGTCGGCATCGGTGTGCTCTCACCGCTCGCCAAGCGAATCGGCGAGTCGGCCGAGAGCAACGGCCCCGAGCATCCGGCGACGCTCGCGCTGATCGACCGCATCCTGCTGATCGCCCGCATCGACGTCGCGGTCCTGCTCGTGGTCGTGCTCGACATGGTCACGAAGCCGTTCGCGTAGCGACGACAACTCAACCCGCTGCGGCGGGCAGGTACTCACGCGCGATGCGCGCGGCCTCGGCGCGGCGGTTGACGCCGAGCTTCGCGAGGAGCGCGTGGACGTGGTTTTTCACCGTCGACTGTGAACAGCCGAGTTCGAGGGCGATCGCCTTGTTCGTCCGGCCCGCTTCGATCAAGGCCAGGATCTCGGCCTCGCGCGGGGTCAGCAGCGCCGTTCCGCCGGCCGAGACGGCCGACGCAGAAGACGAAGACGCCAGCGCCTGGCCTGACGACCCCTTGGCCCCCAGCGCGTCGCGCAACGGCGAAAGGCGCCCGTCGCCAACCACCGCACGCTCGATCGCAGCGAGGAGCTCTTCACGATCGGCGCGACGACGAACGATCTCCGTCGCGCCTGCCGTTTCACAGGCGGCCAAGTGCTCTTCGCGGTCATCAACTGCCAGCACGACGATGCGCGGGCCGCCGTCGCGCTGCGCCGGCAGAAGCCCTTGCGCCGCCACGGCCCGTAGGAGGTCCACGTCGAGGAGCGCGACGTCCGGCTGCTCGGCGACGAGCCGCCAGATGAACTCGCGCTCGTCCTGCGCGCTGCCGACCACGAAAAAGCGATCATCGTCGCTGAGCGCAGCGAGCACGCCGTCGCGGTAGAGCGTCGTCGCCGCGGCAATCAGAACCCGGGTCGCAGCGCGACCCACGGCGATTGCGTGATCGTCGATACGACGATCCGACGGATGATCTTCCTCGTTCATGGCGACTCTGCGGAAGTCGCTGATGCTCCCCCATAGCGGCGTGCGGCCTGCCGAGTCTACGTTTCGGCGTCAGCGGCGTCCAGCGTCACACTCCCGCCGTCAATTGCCGGCGCTCGGGAGCCGGAAGTGCCGGCGCAGCGTGACCCTGCACAACCGGGCTCGGTGTCTGCCGCTCCGATGGGTACACCTTGTTCGCCTTCAGATCGCGGCCCGATGCGATCGACCACTGCGCGATCAGAGTCATCGCGTCGGCCCGCACCGGGTTCGCCGGTGTCGGCGGGGTCGTGTCGGCATAGAGCGTCCGGACACCGAGCGGGTTCGAAAACTGCCGCGCCTCGAGCGCGATGAGAATCCGCGATGCAGCGTCCGCCATTGCGAAGTACTGCTCGCTCTTCGGATGCGCCTTGAGACCGACGCGTTCACCGAGTTTCCGCAGGCGTTCCTCGGGGCTCGACGCGGCGGCCTTGAGGTCGACGACGATCGGTGTGTCGCTCATCAATGTCAGATGGAACCACGACATCGCCGCCACGGCAGTGAACTCCTCACGCGTCAGCGCACCGTTCCGGTGACGAACCGTGAGCAGGTCGGCGAGCGACGCTCCGAGCTCTGCAATCGCCGCGTCATCGGTCGGGTTCGCACCGCTCGTGTTACTGAAGTTCTCGATCCCGCGCCACACTTCGCGCAAGAATTCCTCGAAGAGAGCGACGAACTCGCGATTTGCAATCTGCGCCCTTACGTACGGATACGGCCGTCCGTCGTCGTAGCCGTGGTTCAGGTCGATCCCGAAGAGGCGGTAGTAGGCGTTGCGGCGCACGGCACACGTGTCCGGGCGGATGTGACTCGTCACCGCCGGCACGAGGCCCTGACCCCAGTCGCTGTAGAAGAGCGCCTCGGTGGTGCGCAACCACGCCTGCCCCTCGGGCGACGGCACGTCGAGACTCTCGCCGTGCGTGCACTCGACGAGGATTCGCCGGAAGATCTCGTACACCCGGGTGTTCTCGATCAGGTACGCGTACATCAGGTGACGGAATGGGTACTGCAGGCCACCGCCCCCCTCGGAGTCGGTTGGGTAGATGTCGTCCGCGAGGCCCGCGAGGTGACCCTCGATCCCCGACGTCGCCTCGATGCCGTAGAGCTCCAAGGGGATCGGTGCGCTCGGGCGGGCGGCCTGATCCGAGCGCATCACCCAGATCTCCTCGAGATACCGCGTGAGTTGCAGCGGATGGAGGCCGAACACCTGCGTCGCGCCACTTACAGCAGGGTTCTTCTCCTCGTACCACGTGGCGAGCTGTCTGAACATGGTCCTCTCTCTCCGTTCTCGCTCGGGTCAGCTGTTGGGGGTCAGACGCCCGGCGACATCACCGTCGGGCGTGCGGATCAGGATCAACGGCTCCTCCGCCGGGGACTCGCGCAGTGGGATCACAAGCGCGTCGTCGCCTGCGGCGTGCCAGGGAACCGGGTTCCCATCGAGCCACACGGCGGTCGCGCCGCCGAGGCCCCGACCGATGACCTCGATCGCAGGTCGCTTCTTCTCCTCGATCACCTTCGCGCCGACGATCTGCGGCCCGCGTTTCATCCAAGGCGGCTCCTTCGCGGGGCCTCGGTCGTTGCCGGTGTTCGGCCCGGAGAGGCGCTGCACGAGCGTCCCGTACCAGCCGATGATGTCGAGCTCGGACGTGCTCAAGCGCGGTGGCTCGGCCAGTTCGCGAAGCGCCGCCATGGAGCCACCGACCCCGACGATCAGGCCTGTCTGCTCGGTTCCTGGTTCCTCTCGCTCGCTCATTGAATTGCTCCTCCAGTCAGTCGGGTCGTGGTCACGCGGCGACCCGCAGGCCGTCGCCCAGTTGCATCAGCCAGGTCTCGTACCCGCCGCCCACATCGTTGTCGCGTCCTTCCGCAGCCCGGTACGACGAGAGCGCGAGCAGCCGGATCGCTTCGGTTCGCAGCCAATGCGGTGAGGCGAGGGTCACCGGGCCGATCCGGCGCTCGAGCGCCGCGAGCTCCGGAGGCGATACGCGACGCGGGTCGACCAGGTCGACGATCGCGTGCCCACGGAGCCCGCGAAGACGCGAGCGCAGACACAGATCAGCGATTTGCGGCAACCGGTCGAGAGACGCGTGGAAAAATGGGCGCAGCGCGGCCGGTGCGTCGGCGAGCGGATGCGCGACCTTCCAGGCGCTCGCGAGCTCGTCCCACGGCCCAATGCCGAACGACCTCGTGCAGAGCTCCGTACCGAGCAGGACGCGAAGGTAGGCGATCGGGTGCGGGTCGCCGGGCGTGAAGCTGAAGACCGCCTGCTGATCGCCTGCGACGACATCGTGCAGGCCGGCGATCGAGCCGTAGCCGCTGTGCGCGAATGCGAAGACGTCGGCCACGATCTCGGTCGTCCACGATGCCCAGACCGCCGCGAGCTCAGGGGAGAACTCCGCGAGCCGGTGCTGGAACACGCCCGCAAGCTCCTCCGCCCAGCCGGTCTCTGCCGCCGCCTGGTGGCCGGCTTCATGGAGCACCGCCGTCGGGTGGCACAGGTTGTGCCGCGTCACCTTCACGACCGCGGCGGGGTTGAGCGTGACGCCGTCCCACAGCCGCTGGCTCGCACGCAGAATCGACGCTCCGAGACCTTTGTGAACGAAGCAGAGGACCGGCGGCACCGTCAGCCCGAGCTGCGGCAGCACTCCTTCGAGCGCAAGGCGCGCAAGCTCGTCGCAGGCACGAAGCTGGGCGGCGAGCTTGGGCGTCGTGCGCGAGTTCACTGCGTCGCCGTAGAACTCGAGGACGTCCTCGACGAGCAGGAAACGGCGGCGGAAGGCGACGACGTCGCGGCGCAGCGCCTCGAGCTCGCGCTCTCCCTCCGCCGCCGCCAACCGTGCGTCGAGCACCTTCATCTCGCGCCGCAAACGCACGACCGCTGCCTCGAGCGAGCTTCGAATACGTGCGTCCAACTGACGCTCGAGCGCCGCCCACGCGGCGGGCGAGGCGAACGTATCGAGGTCGGCGAGGGCATCGGACGCCGCACGCCAGTGTGCGACCTGCCGTCGCACCTGAATGCGGACCGCGTCCGCCTCACGCATGTCGGAACCCAGGTACGAGCTCCACGAAGGCGGTCGGCGCGCCGTCTGCACCAAGGTGGTTCGGCACTCCGGAGAGCCGCACCTCGAACGTGATCCCCTGCGCATGCCGGCCGGCGACCGTCGCGACCTCCTCCGGGTGGTGCGTCGCGAACTCGATCAGTGGGCCGCCCGCCCAGCCGAGGACGCGGGCGGCGATGGCGCGCGCGCCAGCCGGCTCGGCAAGCAAGGGAGGGTGAACCGGGTTCGCCATCAAGGCACCGGCACCCGCAGCCGGGTCGACCCAGCGAAGGTGACCGGCGGGATGTGGCGACAGCGCGAGGCGGAGCCCTTCGTCCAGCCGGTCGCGAAGCAGCTTCGCGGCTGCCATCGTCTGCTTCGCGCGCAGGTTCGCAGACGCTTCCTGCGCCTCGGCTTCCGAGAGGTGAAGGAACACGTGGATCGTGCGCTTATGGAGGTTGACGCGAACGTTGACCTGTGAGGAGCGAGGGTGCGGTGCCGGGCTCCCGCCGGGAACGGCGCCGACAGCCACAGCGGGAACGGGTCCCCCGCCGCGGTGCAGCTCGAGGTAGTAGAAGCGCTCGCCGACCGCGATCCGCTGGGCGCGCTCGAGGTAGCGGTGGTCGACCTTGTGGCCGAGCCCGGGCTCGCCGAACAGCATCCCTGCAACCTCGGGGGTCAGCGGCAGGAGCTTCCATGAGGTGCGGGCGGTCCCGAGACCGCGGGTGCGCTTCTCGTGCGCCGCGATCCGTCCAAGCGTCGCACCCGGCAACGCCTCGTACAGATGCGCAGGCGCGACCACCTCACCGGTCACGCCGTAGTGATCGCGCAGGAACGCCTCGAGCGTGATGCCGCCGAAGACGTGCACCTCACGTGCGATCGTGGGTGTGATCCGTGCGGTGAGTACCTTCGTGTAGCGGCGATACCAGCGCGCGTGCGGGAGCCGCACCCACATCGCGTGCTGATGCTCGTGGTGGTGATGGTGGTGCGCTTGCTGCCGATGGTCGCGTGCATGGTGATGTGGGCGCGCACCGCCGGGAGCGTGTCCGCCAATGTGCACATGCCGAAGCCGAGGCTTGACGAGCGACGGCGGGAAGTTGCGCGCGGCGGCGCGGTCGAATGCGCTTGCGACCGTCGCCTCGAGCAGCTCCGGATGCTCGAGCGTCTCGGCCGACTCTTCCGAAAGCTCACGCACCGTGTCCTCGACCGTCCCGACGAGCGCGTTCGCGGCCACGGCGTGCGCGTCGACGGGTGCCTCCAGCGACATCATGCTCAGCCCGGTCGAGGCAATCGCCTGCGAGAGCGTCGGGGCTTGATCGCCGACGTACGGGCGGATCATGGAGGAGATGAAGTCCCCGACGAACCTGACGACGCGGTCACGGCCGATCAACGAGATCCCCGTGCGGATCAGCGGCAGCGCCGCCATCACCACGGGAATGAACTGCTCAACCGCCGGCTGTGGATCGCCGCCGGGCGGCAGCGCTTGCAGCTCGGACGCGAGCTGCTCGCGGGCGTGCGCCAGATCGTTGAGCGGGTCTTCCCCGAGCTCGGTCGCCTGGAATGCCTCCGCGACGACGCTGTCTCGCGCGGCCTCGTCGGACGCGAGAAGCATGCTCGCCGCGTTCGCGTCGAACTCCTGCTGCACCTCCGAGACGTCGGCTGTGGTGGCATGTTCCAGCTCGCCCGTCTCTTCCGAGTCGACCGTCTCGCCGAAGAGGCGCTTCTTGAGCTGTTCTGCTGCCGGGCGCAGGTACGGCGGCAGCCTGTTCAGAGCCATCTGCAGAACACGCTCGAGCAGCGGACGAACGATCACCTTGATCCGGTCGAGGATCAGGTTGATCGGGATGAGCTTGCCGACCGCCGAGATCCCCTTCTTCGCGAGGTTCACGGCACCGTGGACGATTCCCTTCGCCTTCTTCCAGAGACCGCCCAGGAAGTTTTCGAAGACGGGGTTCGCGCCCGTCGCAATCGGCTCGTGCGGTGCGAGGAGCTCGTCGACCTCCGACTCTGTCAGGCGAGCAAGATCCTTGTCGACGAGCGTTTCGCCGATCGCTTCGAGCATCGAGTCGGCGCTCTGATGCAGCGGCTCGAGCCAGCCGCGAACGTACCGCTCGGCATCCGGCGACCGCGTCTCGCCCTGCACAAACGGGCTCTCGTTCGCAGCCTCGGCGGCTGCCTCCGAAAGCTCGAGCAGATGCCGATCGAACTCTGAGTCGTACAGCTCCGCCAGGAGCTCGTGGAGGTCGCCGGCGAAGGCCGCCTCGCCGGCGCCGTCGAATGCCTCGGCCGCGACGAACGGCGTCTCGCCGACGTACTGCTCGAAGGCGACGCCCTCGAGCTCGCCCCAGCCGGGTGCCTCCGTGTTGGCCGTCTCGAACGGTCCCGGCGCTTCCTCGCCCGTCTCTGCGATCGAGCTGTTCCCGTAGCTCATCTCGGCGCCTCCTTCGCGGTCTGTCGATCGCGCAACGCTGCCGCGCCGGCGCCACGGGCGCAATGGGCATTTCGGTCCAAGCCGTTGCCCGCCCGGTGGAGGACCGGTCCAGGAACAAGGATCCATTGACGATGTCCACGAACGCCGCCGACAATCGGCGTCCGTGACGATCGACGAACAGCGCTGGCAGCCGGAGTCGCCCTTCACCCAGCTCGAAGATGGCGAGCAGCTGCTCGAACCGGAGTCGGAGCTCGGCTTCGACGAGAGGGAGGCGGAGGTGACGGCGCCGCTGCGCGCTGAACGGCTCGTGCGCGGACCTTCCACGACGGCGCGTCTCTACGCGAAGATCACCGGCCTGAAGCAGGGCAACATCGCGGGGGATGCCAACGCAAGCGGGCACGAGCACTGGATCGCCGGCACCGGTTTCGAGTACGAGGTCGTCTCGCCACGTGACGTCGCGACTGGTTTGCCGTCGGGCAAGCGCCGGCATGGGCCCGTCATCCTGACCGCCCCGTGGAGCCCCGCCTCGCCGCTTCTGTTCCAGGCGCTCGTGACGAACGAAACACTGACGAGCGTGGTGTTCGAGTTTCCGGCCGTGCGCTCCGACGGCGTGCCTGTGATCGCCGAACGCATCACGCTTACCGACGCGACGGTCTCGGACTTCCGGCACGCGCTCGATACGTTGGAAGGGAGCGGCGTCGACCGCATCTCGTTCACGTTCCGAAAGATCGCGATCGACGATCTGGTCGCGCGAACAGTCGGCGCCGACGACTGGCGCGCGCAACAGTCGGAGGTCGCGGAGGAGGCGCGCTTCGAAGCCGAGACGTACGAGGTCGAGGGCCCCGGCGTGCGGAGGTCGGACTCCGAGACCTTCGCCTGACCATGGCCGACCGGAACCTCGCGGTCGTCCTCAGCGACATTCACATCGGCACCGGCGCGCCGACGTGCTGGTACCAGCCGGCCCTCCACGACGGCTACCTGACGGCGGCGCTCAACTGGGTGGCGCGCAACGACCGCGTCCGCGACGTCTTCTTCCTCGGTGACATGTTCGATGTCTGGACGTACCCGCCCTCGCTGCGGCCGCCGACGATGGACGAGATCATCGGGGCAAACCCGAACCTGCTCGGCTCGGCAGGGCCGTTCGCCGCACTCGTCAAGGCGCTTCCCTGGAGCGTCACGTTCATGCCCGGGAACCACGACGGGACGATCACGGCGAGCGACGTAGACGCGCTGAACCGCAAGCTCGGCGGCCAAGCGCCCCGGGGCGAAGTGATCAGGCTGGTCACCGACAGCTCGCTCGTGCCGAAGCCTCCGACAGCCGGTGCTCCGCGAGTCGTCCTCTCGCACGGCCACCACTGGTGCATGTTCAACGCGCCCGATGGACAGTCGCCATGGGCGAACAAGCTTCCCATCGGCCACCTCGTCTCGCGCGCGATCGCCTACAAGTGGTCGAAGCTGCTGCGTGGCCGCGAGACGGTGGCGGATCACCCGAATATGGGCAACCCGGGCATCGCGCTGCTCAAGCTACCGGTTCCGAGGCTCGTCGACCTCTGGCTCGGCTCGAGCGACGACATCGTCTCACCGATGATCGACTACGTCTGCAAGCAGACCGGCCTTTCCCTTGACGAGCCCATCCTGCTTCCCGGCGGCGGGACGACGACGGCGGCCGACGCGAAGCGGGAGTTCGCCTATCTCTTCGCGCACTGGGAGTCGCAGTTGGGTCGACGCAACGACGCGAAGCGTGCTGCGATGGCTGACCTGAAGGGTGCGTATCTCGCCTGGTTCGCGCAACGGCTCGCACTGCAGACGAACGCCGACCTCGTCGTCTTCGGGCACACGCACGACGCCGTCTCGGGTCTTGGGAGCTCGCCGATTCGCTACGTGAACAGCGGCTATGAGTGCGTCTCGAAACCGGACCTGCGCTCGACCGACTTCACGTTCACAGTGATCGACCTCGAGACCGCAACCGCCACGATCTACAAGGTCGTCGCAAGCGCGGGCAACTTCGTCGTGGGGCCTGCCAAGGTGGGTCAGATGGACTCCGCCGTCAAATGGCCCGCGGCCGACTACTCCTGCTACGTCTCGATCTCCAACCGGACCGGCAAGACGCTGACGCTGGCGGGCACGCCCGATACCGGGTCGTCGTTCTGGGCTGTGCCCCCGCCGGACAAGATCCCCGACGGCGGCAGCGCCGGGATGTGGCTCCAGGACGAGTGGCTACGCTCGGGCGCCACCGGAGATGTCACCTACACCGACGGCGTCAACCCACATGCACTCGAGTTCGAGTTCGCCTGCCCGGTGACACGCGGCAACCGCGTGCATTCGCCGGTCGCCAATTTCCAGACGAAGAGCGGCGACAAGCCGTGGCGGCTGGGGAAGACCGATACGTTCGGGCACCCGCTGCAGGCCCGGTTCATCGCGGAGCCGGCGCTCGTCCCGCCGACGGCAGGAGTTGCGAGCGCTGCGGTGCTGCGGGCGAACGCCGACTATGCGGCGATCGCAGGACGCCTCCTTGCGCGTTACCCCGAGGACCGCGGGAAGGTGATGACCCACGCTCGGCTGATCGCCGTCGACCGGCTGCCGCTCATCGACACGACGACTGAGCCGTCGTCTCAGCCGGGCCGCGTCCGCCTCAAGAACCCGCCGAAGCACCTGATGGGGCCGGACATCTACGCGGTCGACGACCCTACCTACGGGCTCATCCAGTTCGTCCTGATTCAGCCGAACGGGCCGATGGCACCACCGGTTTTCGGCGGCTTCCTCTTCCTACCAGTGCCCAAGTACCCGAGCCTTCACCTCGTCACGTTCAACGTGGCGAGGCTCGACGTGAGCGACAAGCGGCAATGCGGCAACTCCCACCACGCCGAGCAGCAGGTGACCCGCTGGATCAGCGAGCAGTCGGAGCCGTGGCGAGGACGACTCGACTGTCTGACGCTGACGAACAGGTCCCGTGGCGGCGGCGTCGCCTACAGCCCGTGCAACGCGTGCTGCCATGACCTCGCTCACTTCCTTACGGGACTGAAGCCGCTGCACGGAGGCAAAGACGTCGCGGCGGCGATCGCCTGGGAGAACGTCTACGACAAGGCTGCGATCTGCGGACATCCAACCGACAAGACGGGCATCAAGCTCTTGGCCGACGCCGGCTGGAAGCTGCAGGGACCGATGCCGCGCGGCGTCGGCGACATCGCGCCCACGACCGCGCACTCCGGCGACTCGCCGTGCCTGGCACCGGATCGCGAACTCACGATCGCCTGAGGGCTCGCTCGCAACTGGCCGGCGTACGCCGGTCGATCACATGCCCATTGCGTGGTAGCCCGAGTCCACGTAGAGCGTCGTACCTGTGACGTTGCGAGCACCGTCGCCGAGCAGATACGCGGCCGCCGCGCCGACATCGTCCGCGTCGACGTGCCGATGCAGCGGAGCACGTTCCTCGACGATCGACTCCATCGTCGGGAAGCCCGCGATCGACCGCGCCGCCAGCGTGCGCACCGGGCCTGCGGACACCGCGTTGACACGAATGTTCTTCTGACCGAGGTCCCACGCGAGGTACTTGACCGCAGAGTCGAGCGTCGCCTTCGCGACCCCCATCACGTTGTAGTGCGGCACTGCCCGCTCGCCGCCGAGATAGGTCATGGTCAGGATCGACCCCCCGCCGGCTGCCTCCATCAGCGGCTCGGCCGCGCGCGTGGTCGCCACGAGTGAGTACGCGCTGACGTCGATCGCCATCCAAAACCGGTCGCGGGGCGTATCGGTGAAACGCCCCTCGAGATCCTCGGCGGCGGCAAAGGCAACTGAATGCACCAGGATGTCCAGCTCCCCACCGAACGCTGCGCCGACTTCGGCGAAAACGCGCTCGATCGCGGCGTCGTCGCGCACGTCGAGCTCGGTGACGAGCGGGCTCGACACCGACTCCGCCAGCTCGCGCACGTTCTTCTCGATGCGCTCACCCTGGAACGTGAACGCAAGCTGAGCACCGCCGTCGGCCAGTCTGCGCGCGATCGCCCAGGCGATCGAGCGCTTGTTCGCGACGCCGAGCACCAGTGCGCGTTTGCCCTCGAACATCCGGGCGATGCTATCCGGGTTCGGCTACTGTGCGGAGCCTTGCGTCGGCCCTTGCTCTTGGTGGCAGCTCTCGGTCTCGTCGCGGCCACCTCGGCGTCCGCAGCGCTGATCCCGATCCGGCGGACCCAGGGCGATTCGAGCATTCCGCTTGTGCGTGCCGGAAAGATCGTGATCCCGGCCGGCCACGCTCGCGACCTGACGCGCGTGATCGTCACGCTCGCGCCACCACCGCTCGCTGCCTGGAGCGCAGAGCGGCGACTGGCCTCTGCGAGCGACGCCCAGCATCTGAACGTGCACACGACCGCGTCTCGCGCCTACGTCGCGAGCCTCCAGCGTGCACAGGACGCAGCCATCGCTCAGGTCCGCCAGGCGATCCCGGCCGCGCAGATCCAGGAGCACTTCTCGATCCTGCTCGACGGCTTCACCGTGCAGCTGCCGCAGAAGTAGCTGCCGAAGCTCGTACCGGCTGAGCTCGGTCAACGAAGGTCTACCCGAGCCTCTCGTACCTCGCGACCGCCGACGGCGGCCCGATCGTGATCCACGCGACCGACCTCTCAGCCGCGACGGGGGACAAGGGCCAGGGCATGAAGATCGCGCGTCGTCGACACGGGCGTCGACTCGTCGAGCCCGTATCTGAACCCGACGGGCTTCAGCTACCCCGCCGGCTTCCCGAAGGGCGAACACGAAGCTGACGACGCCGAAGGTGATCGTCGCGAAGGACTTCCCGGGCCCCGTGCGCGACAAGCTGAGCACGAGCGCGTTCGACCCGTCGGAGCCGCACGGCACGCATGTCGCCGGCATCGCCGCCGGCGACGAGGGCACGAACGCTCCGGCCGGGCCCGACCACCCTGCGGTCGCCGACCTCTCGGGCGTCGCGCCGAAGGCCTGGATCGGCAACTACCGCGTCTTCACGATCCCGACGCCGGTCGGCCACGAGGCCGACACGCCGGAGATCGTCGAGGCGTTCGAGGCAGCCGTCGACCGACGGCATGAACGTCATCAACTTCTCCGGCGGTGGCCCGCAGACCGACCCGGCGAACGACGCGATGTTCGAGACGATCCACAACGTCACGCTCGCCGGTGTCGTGCCGGTGATCGCAGCCGGCAACGACCGCGACGACTTCGGACTCGGCACCGTCGGCTCTCCCGCCGCTGCGCCGGACGCGATCACCGTCGCGGCGACGTCGACTCGCACGTCTTCGCGCACCGCGCTCTCCAGCGTCACCGGCGGCCCGCCGGATCGCTCGGCGCGATTCCGATCCAGGACGCGGTCGGCGCGAAGTTCCCGGACGCGTGGTCGAGCGCCGACCAGACCCTCGTCGACGTCTCGTCGATCGTCGGCACCGACGGCAAGCCCGTCGACGCGCACCTGTGCGGGCTCGCCGAGCCGAACGGCTGCGTGGGCACGCTGCCGAAGGGATCGCTCGACGGCAAGATCGTGCTCGTCTCGCGCGGCGTCTGCTCGTTCGTCGTCGAAGGCCGGCGGGCGCCGCGCGCCGGCGCGACCGGGATCATCCTCGTCGACAACCGCTTCGGCGAGGCGAACGCGATCCCGATCGAGTTCGGGATTCCGGCCGGGATGATCTCCGACCTCGACGGCGCGAACGCTCCGCGCGTACCTCGCCACGAACGGCGGCCAGGCGACGATCCGCGTCTCGAGCGGCATCCAGGAGATCCAGACCGGTCGCAGCGGGATCATCACGAGCTTCTCGTCGGCCGGCCCGACCGACTTCGGCTTCTGCTCAGAAGCCGGACATCTCCGCGCCCGGGCCTCGACATCCTCTCCTCCACCCCGCCGCTGACGACCGGCTCGACGTTCTCCGTCTTCGCCGGCACCTCGATGGCCACGCCGCACGTCGCCGGCGCAGCCGCGCTGCTCGCTCGCAGCGGCACCCGGGCTGGTCGGCGCCCAGATCAAGTCGGCGCTGATGTCGACCGCAGGCGCGGCCTGGCAGCAACACCGCGCGAACGCAGGAGGCGTCGGTGCTGCTCGAGGGCGCCGGGACTGACAGACGTCGCGACGGCCGACGACCCGAAGATCTTCACCGACCCGCAGTCGCTGTCGTTCCAGAGGATCGACATGTCGACCGGTGACGCAGCGCAAGTCGCTGCTGCTCTCGGTCTCCGACGCCGGCGACGGGGCCGGCACGTGGAACGTGTCGGTCGCGCCGCAGGTGCAGACGCTCGGGCGTCTCAGCTCGACGTGCCGCCTCGTTGACGCTCGCTCGGGCGGCTTCACGGGCATCCCGGTCGACGGTGACGCGCGAGCGCGTGACGCCGGCACCGGCGAGAACGACGGCTTCATCGTGCCTGAGCGGAACGGCGTCTCAGCGCCGCGTGCCGTACGCGTTCCTCGTCGAGACGCCCTGCGCTCGCGAACGTCGCCGGCGACCGTGCTGAAGAAGCTCCAGACCGGCGACACCGCCGTCCGGCACGAGCAACGTCTCGGTCTACTGCTGCCCGGCCGAGCCGTTCGGGCCGCCGCCGGACTACACCGGCGCGCCGATGAACGAGGACGGCGCCGAGCATCTCTACTCGATCGACATCAATCGACGCGATCGTCAACTTCGGTGTCTCCGTGCTCGGCCGAGTCGTCCGGCGCGGTGATCGATCCGTTCGTGCTCGGCTCGAAGGACGAAAACGACGTGCAGGGCTACGCCGGGATCCCGACCGACGTGAACTCGCTGACCTACGACTCGAACTTCGATGTCGGCGCTGCCGGCGTGCAGTACCCGCGGCAGCAGACGCTTCTACGTCGCGGTCGACTCGCGTGCCGATCAGTTCACGAACCAGGCCGAGAACGGCAAGTACCTGCTGAACGCGTGGATCGACGACGTCACGCCGCCCGCCGTACGTCTCCTGACCACGCGCGTCACGGCCGGGCGGCCGTTGATCATCGGTCAGGCAGCCGACCTGCAGTCCGGCGTCGACCCGCTGTCGCTCGTCATCGACTACGACAATGCGCTCGTCGGCGCGTCGGCGTACGACCCCGGCAGCGGGCTCGTCGTCTTCGGCATTCCGCGAGACCGCGCCGGCGTTCAAGGCCGGCAAGACGACCTCGGTGATCATGGAGGCCTCCGACTATCAGGAGACGAAGAACATCAACACGCCGGGCGACGAGATCCTGCCGAACACCGCGTTCCTGCAGAAGAAGCTGACCGTCGTCGACGGGCCGACCATCACCTGGGTCACACCGTTCGCCAACCAGTGCGCCGGGAAGACGGAGTCCCTGGTCGTCGTTGCCGCGTCGACGAAGAAGGTACGCAACGTCACGTTCACCGACGACGGCAAGCGACTCGGCGTCGACAAGTCGGGCCGGGCGGCATCTACTCCGTTGCCTGGAAGACGGCGAAGGCTGAAGAAGGGCAAGCACCTGCCTCGCCGCGCGCGTCACGACGCCTCGGGCCGAACGTCGGCCGCCGGGCGAACGTCAAGGTCTGCAGCGTAACGAACTCGATCGCGATCGTCACCGGCGCCTCCTCAGGGATCGGCGCCGAGCTCGTCGCGCGCTACAGGCGCGCGGTACGACGGTCGTCGGCTCTCGCGCTCGCCGTCGCGCGGCGGACGAGCACGAGACGTGCGACGTCGCCGACCGCGCTGCCGTCGAGGCGACCGCCGCACGCGTCCTCGAGCGCCATCCGCGGCATCGACCTGCTCGTGTACAACGCCGGCGTCGGCGCGCGCGGCCGCTTCCTCGACGCGCGGCGCCGGAGCGGATCGAGCACGTGGTCCGGGTGAACTACCTCGGCTCGGTCTGGACGACGCTCGCGTTCCTGCCGGGCCTCGCCGATGGCTCGCACGTCGTCAACGTCGTCTCGGTCGCGGGCACGGTCGCGGACGGGCCCGTACTCGGCGTCGAAGCACGCACAGCTCGCGTTCTCGCGCTCGCTCGCGTGCCGAGCTCGGCGGTCGCGGCATCTCGGTGCACACGATCAACCCAGGCTTCGTCGAGACGCCGGGCTTCCCGCAGCGCGGCCGCCTGCCGCGCGCCGTGCTACCCTTCGTCCCGCAACCGAACGTCGTCGCGCGGCGCATCCTGCGCGCGGTCGACCACGACCAGCGCGAGGTCTTCGTGCCGCGCTGGTACCGCGTCCCAGCCTGGGCGCAAGCGCTCGCGCCCGGCCTGATCGCTAGCGCTCGAGCACGTACCAGCCGACGACGGCCTCGTAGCCGGATTAGGCGCAAGGTGCAGGGCTCGCTCCCGCTCGGCGCCCGTGCAGCCGGCGAGATCGAGGTACGCCTCGAGGTCGCGCTGCTCGCGAACGACGTGCTCGCGTACAAGCACCAGGCTGTTCGGCATCGAAGAGCGCACGCAGGTCGCCGTCGGCGAGCACGCGTGTTGTCGACGCGTCGCGCGCCCGCTCGAAGCTGTTCAGCTCGAGCGCAGCCAGCGGATCGACCGGGGCGAGCTGATCGGCGACGAGCAATCGTCCCGCCCGGGCGCGTGACGCGCACGAGCTCGGCGATCATCAGCTCGGGCCGCGGTGTGTGATGCAGCACGCGCGCGCAGACGGCGAGGTCGAACGAGAACGAGGCGAACGGGAGCGCCTCGCCGTCACCGGTGACGATCTCGACGTTCGCCGGCGCTTCGCGACGCGCGCGGGCCGCAAGCTCCTCGTCCTGCTCGAGCGCGACGACCTCTCGGACCCGAGGCGCGAGTGCGAAGGCGAGCGCACCCGTGCCGGCGCCGACGTCGAGCATCCGCTCGTCGCCGCGGAGCGGTAGGAGCTCGTCGAGGAATGTCGCAAGCGAGGCGGCACGCGATGCCTGCAGCTCGGCGCGGCGGTCGGCGTTCGTCATGCGCCGACCACGTTGCGCTCGCTCCGCGTGGGGGACGAGTCGATCGTGCAGGCAAGCTCGTAGGCGATCGTGCCGGCGACGCGGGCGTGCTGCTCGAGCGTGACACCGTCGCCGACGAGCGTCACCGGCGTGCCCGCCGGCATTTCAGACTCCAACTCGACGGCGAGCGCGTCCATCGAGACGGCACCGACGACACGCCGGCGCTCACCGGCGACGAGCACATCGGTGCCTGTGAGATCTCGCCGGAACCCGTCTGCGTACCCCACGGGCACGATCCCGATCCAGGTGTCGCGCTCGGCGACGAAGAGCCGGCCGTACCCCGTCGACTGGCTGGCTCGCAGCGGCCGCGAGAGCGCAAGCTCGCTGCGCCAGGACAGGACGGGCTCGAGCCCATCGGCCGCGGCGTCGGTTCCGAACGGTGAGAGCCCGTAGAGCGCGATGCCGCAGCGTACGGCGTCGAGCCGCGCCTCCGGCAGCCGCAACGTCGCTGCGCTGTTTGCCGCATGCCTTGTCACCCCAATGCCGTCGGTCGCCTCGAGGAAGCGCGTCGAGCTGGGCACGAGCAAACGCGGGATCGGAGTCGGCGGTCGCGAGGTGGGTCATCACCCCGACGACGTCGCGTGTCGGTGCGGGCAGCTCCGAGATGCCCCAGCGCCCCATACCGGTGTCGAGTTTCACATGCACACGCACGCCTTCGGGGATCTCCGCGCCGACGACGAGCTCGAGCCGCGCGGCGCGAGCAGCGCGGACGTCATCCGACGACCCGGGCTTGAACACGATGAGCCGCGCAGCCGCGAACGCCGCACGCAGCTCGAGTGCCTCGCCGACGGTCGCGACGCAGAGCGCAGTCGCACCCTCGGCGAGCGCGGCGCGTCCGCAGTCCACCGCGCCGTGGCCGTACCCGTCCGCCTTCACGACCGCCCACAGCTCCGCACCGTCGGCCGCGCCGATCAACCGGCGCGCGTTACGACGCAGCGCTCCGAGGTCGATCGTGATCGCAGACCGCACCGGGCTCAGGGCTCCGAGCGGAGAGGCGGCCGCTGCAGGCCGTGACCGGCGAGCGCACGCTGGAGCGCGGGCAGAAGGTCGGATGCGATCGTCCCCGGTTGCACCGGCAGGAGCTCCGCAGCAACGCCGTGCGCGACCGCGGCCGTCGCTGCTGCGAGCCGCGGCTCCATTCCCTTCGCCAGGAATGCGGCGACGATCCCGGTGAGCACGTCGCCCGAGCCTGCGGTCGCGAGCGCGGGCGTGCCGTAGCTCGCGACCAGTACGCCCTCTCGCGGTGCCGCGACCAGCGTGTCCGCGCCCTTGAGCAGCACGACCGCGCCGAAGCGCGACGCCGCGCGCCGCACCGCGTCGAGCCGGTGCGCGTCGAGCTCCGCTGCATCCGCTCCGAGCAGGCGTGCGAGCTCACCGGTGTGGGGCGTGAGAACCGTCGCTGCGCTGCGCGCGAAGGGCTCGAGCTCCCACAGCGCATCGGCATCGAGTACGACCGGCAGGTCCAGCCGCTCGAGCAGCAGCCGGACGAGCTCGACCGTGCCGTCGCTCCGACCGAGGCCGGGGCCGATTGCAACCGCGTCAGCCTTCTCGGCCGCCTCCAAGATCGCGTCGGCGGCCCGTGGCAACAGCCGCCCGGACGAGTCCTCCGGCAGCGGCCGCTTCACGACCTCGAGCAGCGTCGATTCGAGAACGGGCAGTGTCGATTCCGGCGCCGCGACCGCGACGTAGCCGGCGTCGGCACGGAACGCGGCGAGCGAGGCAAGCATCGGCGCGCCCGTGAGCCCGCGCGAGCCGCCGACGACGAGCACCGAGCCTGCCGAGTACTTCGTCGAGCGCGTCTCCTTCCGCGGCACGTCGAGCAGCGCGGACGCCGGCACGAGCGCGTGCTCGTGCTCCCGCGGCCGCAGCCCGATCGGCGCGACGAGCACGCGCCCGGCATGGAATCGCCCGGGCGCAACGGCGAGCCCGACCTTCGCAGCGCCGAAGGTGACCGTCGATGTCGCACGCACCGCCACGCCGGGCACCTCACCGGTCGACGCGTTCACGCCAGACGGCACGTCGATCGCGACCACTGGGCGGCCGCTCGCATTGATTCGCTCGATCATGCGTGCCGCGTCCTCGCGCGGCACGTCGCGCAACCCGATTCCGACCAGCGCATCCACGACGACGTCCGGCTCGCCGAGGTCGCCCAGCCCCTCGACGATGCGCACGTCGCGCCCCGCGCGCTCCAGGACGCGCGCGCAGACGCGGCCGTCGCCGCCGTTCTTGCCGGCGCCGCAGACAACCGTCACCTGCCCGGGAAACTGGCGCAACACCACGTCGGCGACCGCCGCGCCGGCCCGCTCCATCAACTCCTCGAGCGACCCCTGATGCGCCTCCTCCGCCCGCCGCGTCTCTTCGGCGGTGAGGAGTGCCACCAGCCTCATACCCGCTCCGGCACCGGCAAAGCCGGCACCTCCGCTCCTTCGGCGGCTCCGTCGAGCCTACGCCTCATAGAGCGACGGCCACGGCGGCGGCCAGTTCCTGCGAGTGCGTCATCGAGAGCTCGACCTGGCGTGACGCCGACGCGCTCGGCCCAGGCCGCCGTACGGCCGCTGAGGTGCACGCCGGGCTTCGGGCGTCCGCGGATCTCGATCTCCTTCCACGTGAAGTACACGCCGGAGCCGAGGGCCTTTCCCACCGCCTCCTTGGCGGCGAACCGGCCGGCGTAGTGCTGCGGCGGGTTCGGCTTGGAGTCGCAGTACGCGCGCTCGCCCTCGGTGAAGCAGCGCTCCTTGAACGATTCGCCGTGCCGCGCAAGCGCACGGCGAATCCGGTCGATCTCGATCAGGTCCACCCCAACCTTCACGGTGTTTTCGCTCCCGGCGCCGGCAAAGCCGGCACCTCCGCTATGGAGCCTCCGTCGAGCCTACGGCTCATAGGGCTTCTTCGAGCCAGTCCGGGAGCTGCGCGATCGACGAGATGATCCCGTCGGGCTGCACGGCCGAGCGCTCGACCTGGTCGGGGCGAAACTTGCCGGTGCGAACGAGGATCGTCTTCATGCCGTACTTGCTCGCGCCGACGCAGTCGCCTTCGAGATCGTCGCCCACCATCCACGTGATTCCCGGGTCGGCGTCGAGCGCTTCGAGCGCTGCGGAGAAATACGCGCCGGACGGCTTCCCGAGCACGGTCGCCTCGGTGTCGGCGGCGTACTCGAGCCCCGCGACGAACGCGCCTGCGTCGAGCCGCGCGCCGTCGGTCGTCTGCCACCACTTGTTCTTGTGCAGGCAGTAGAGATCGGCGCCGGCCTCGAGCTCGTGGAACGCGCGGTTCAGGTTGAGGTACGAGAAGACGCGACCCGTTTCCTCGCCCTCGTCCGCCCCGCCGAGGAGGACGGCGTCGACGTTCATGCCGACGAGCTGCATGCCCTCCAGATCGTCGAGCATGCCTGGCATCGTCAGCGCGAGGACGCGCTTCCCGGCGAGGGCGCGCGACGCGACGCCTCCGGTCGTCTGCAGCTCGTCGTCGTCGAGCTCGATTCCCATCGTGCGCAACTGCTCACCGAGCTGGGCGCGGGACCGCGTCGTCGAGTTCGTGACGAAGCGCAGACGGTGACCCGACTCGCGCAGGCGCCTGACCGCCGCGGCGGCTCCCGCGATCGGCGCGCCCGAAACGTGCAGGACGCCGTCCACGTCCAGGAGAATGGCCGCCATGGACGTCGAGTCTATTCGGTCGGAGATCGCCTTCAGGTTCTCGCGCTCGAGCGGGCCGGGAGGCCAGCACGCGCAGAAGAGCTCGACGCGCGCAGAGGCGATCTTCGACGTCGAGGCGTCCTCGGCGCTCACCGCGGCCGAGCGCCGGCGGGTGCTCGAGCGGCTCGGCCCGGTCGTGCGCTCCGTTGCTCAGGACGAGCGGTCGCAGCTCCGGAACCGCGAGCTCGCGACGGACCGAATCGTCGAGCAGCTGCGCACCGCGACGCGGGTGCAGCGCAAACGCCGTCCGACCGCGCCGACAACCGCGGCCCGTGCGCAACGGCTCGACGACAAGCGGCGGCGCGGGCAGACGAAGCGCCTGCGACGCCCGGCCGAGGACGAGTAGTTGGTCGAGGCGATCCTCACCGAGGCGCGCGCGATCGTTGCGGCCGGCGACGATCCGGACTGGAAGCAGCTCCGCGACCGTGTGCGGGCGCTCGAGCTCCCGAGCGACGAGCGGAAGCGCGCGCTCCAGCAGCTCGAGCGACTCGGCGCCGTGCACCGCGCGCGGCGCAGCCGTAGGAAGACGCGGGCGGTCGAGGCACAGGTCGCACCACGCCGCCCACCACTACGGACGCGCGTGACCGTCACGGGGAACATGGAGGTGCGCCGCGGCGAGGGCGACACACTCGCCTGGCGTGCAGAGCCCGCGGTCGTCGCCTGGGAGGTTCGGATCAGCGACCGGCCCGACCCGCGGGGCGACTACGAGCTGCGCGAGAGCGGCGAGCTGCCGGGTGAGGCGACGACGACCGTGCTCCCGCTCGGCGACGTACCGCTGCGCGTCCATCTGCTCGGCCGCAATCGAGGCGGTCGGCTCGTTCGCCGCGCGATCGTCTCCGGGCTCACGCGCGAGACGTGGGCGGAACGGTGGCAGCGGCGCGCAAGCGCGAGCTGAACGCAGCCGGATCGGCGACGAAGCGGTCGCGACAGTTCGGCCCGCAGAAGAACCAGGTCCTGCCGTCGTGCTCCACCGACGGGCCGCCCGCGCGCCGGTCGACGGTCATGCCGCAGACCGGGTCTTTCGCGCCGCGTCGAACCGTCAGCGCGATCAAGGCGCAGAACACGACGCCGAAGACGATGTCGAGCACCGACGTGTAGTTCCAGGTCACGGGCCGCTCGGCGATGGAGTCGATCGACGGGCGGTGCGCGGGGACGAGCCCTGCGAGCGAGAAGAGACCGTCGACGGCGAGAGCGGCGGCGACAGTCGCGCCGAACATGACCGCGACGAGGAGCGCAGCGAGACGTCCGCCGTACACCTTGCGGTAGTAGGCGACGATCGGCGGGATGAGCAGGTCGGCGAAGAGAAACGCGACGACGCCCGAGAACGTGATCCCGCCGGCGAAGAGGACGGCGGCGAGCGGGACGTTCCCGATCGAGCACACGAACGCGAGCGCCGCGACGAGCGGGCCGACGACCACGTTCTCGGCGAGCCGGAGCGGCGCCGGGGCGTTGGTGATGAAGAGGCCGTTGAAGAAGCCGCGCGGCAGCAGCGAGATGTAGCCGGCGATCAGGAAGCCCGCGCCGATCTCCTTCCAGAGCATCTGCCAGTCGGCGCGGAAGTTGTGGGCCACGTCCGACCAGGCCTGGAGCGAGACGAGCTTGCGCCGAAGCGGCAGATCTGAGGCGGCCGTCGGGTGCACGTGGCCCGCGTCTGCCTCGGACGCTCGGGCGCGGCCCTGCTCCTCGCGGGCCGGCGTGACGAGCACGCGCAGCGCGACCCACATCAGCACGATCAGAATCACGCCGCCGATCAGCTCGGCGAGGGTGAAGCGCCAGCCGACAAGGAGCCAGAGCACGATCCCCAGCTCGAACACGAGGTTCGTCGAGGCGAATTGGAAGGCCATGGCCGAGCAGAGGCTCGCGCCGCGCTCGAAGAGCGACTTCGCGATCGCGACCGCGGCGTACGAGCAGGACGAGGACGCAGCTCCGAGGCTCGTCGCGAGCGCGAGCTCACGCGGCCCGCGGCCGCCGAGCGAGCGGCGGAGCGCCTCCCGGGGCACCCACGCCTGGACGACGCCCGAGAGGGCGAAGCCGAGCACGAGCGCCCACCACACCTCCCAGGCCATCCGGAGGGCGTTCTCGACGCCGTGCCAGGCCCACATGGGCCCAGGCTAACGGCGCGGCGAGCGTCTAGAGCTGGCGGCCGGGGCGGTCGAAGCGCGAATCGACGCCCTGGAAGGCGGCGAGCACGCAGACGGCCACGACGACGAGCAGGATCACAACAGCAGTCATGGTCACATGCTGCCTCAGCAGGGACTATCAGCGCAAATGAAGATACAATTGATATTGATCATGAAACCTTATGGACCGCACATCGACCCCTGGCTCGGTGTCGAGCTGCGCCATCTCGCCGCCCTGCAGGCCCTCGCCCAGACGGGCTCGTTCGGACGCGCCGCGGAGCAGCTCGGCTACACCCAGTCGGCGGTCAGCCAGCAGATCGCAACACTCGAGCGGCACGTCGGCTCGAAGCTCGTCGATCGGCCAGGCGGTCCGCGGGCCGTCTCACTGACCGAGGCGGGCGAGCTGCTGCTGCGGCATGCCGACTCGATCGTCGCGCGGCTCCAGGCGGCGAGGGCCGACCTGCACGCGCTCCAGGCGGGAGAGGCCGGCACGCTTCGCGTCGGCACGTTCCAGTCGGTCGGGGCGCGGGTGCTCCCCGAGATCATGCGCCGGTTCACCGGCGCCTGGCCGGCCGTCGACATCGTGCTCGTCGAGATGGACGACTTCGAGATCGAGCATGCGCTCGAGCGCGCGGAGCTCGACGTGGGGTTCGTCGCGCTTCCGGTCCAAGACAGCCCACTCGAGACGACAGAGTTGCTTCGCGACCCGTACGTGTTGATCGTCCCTGCAGGCTCGCCGTTCGCGCTCGCGGCGTCTCCGCCGACGCTGCAGGAGATCGGCGCGGAGCCCCTCGTCGGCTTCAAGTCGGATCGCACGATCGAGCCCGTCGAGGCGGCAATCCACGGCGCGGGCGTTGCGCCGCGCTTCACGCTCCGCTCGAACGACAACCCGACGGTGCAGGGGCTCGTTGCCGCGGGCGTCGCGAACGCGATCCTCCCGCGGCTCACCGTCGATGCCGACGACCCGCGGATCGTCGTGCGCGACCTCGGCGATGCCGTGCCGCCGCGCCGGATCGCGATCGCGCGCCATCGCGATCGCTACCACTCCCCTGCTGCCCGCGGCTTCGTCGAGACCGCGATCGCCAGCGTGAAGAGCTCCCTTCAGGGTGACCTTCGTCGGCTGGGCGTGCTGGACGAGGGCGATGCAAGGACGCAGGGAGTCTCGGTAGCTGAAGCTACCGAGACGACCGAGGACGCGGCAGCGCGCCGTCCAGTGCGGCCGGACGGCACAAGCCGTCATCCTGAAGGGAGCTCTTAGCTACTCGACCGTGACCGTCTTCGCGAGGTTGCGCGGTTGGTCGACGTTCAGGCCGCGTAGCCGCGCGATGCGGTAGGCAAGCAGCTGCAGGGGCAGGATCGCGAGGGCCGCCTGCAGGAACGCAGGCGACTTCGGGACGTAGATCACGTCGTCTGCGTGATGCTGGATGTCCTCGTTGCCGTCGGTCGCGATCGCGATCACGTGCGCACCACGCGCGCGTGTCTCCTGGATGTTCGAGACGATCTTGTCGTAGACATGGATCCGCGTCGCGACGACGACGACCGGCGTGCCCTCCTCGAGCAATGCGATCGGCCCGTGCTTCATCTCGCCGGCCGAGTACGCCTCCGTCGGGATGTACGAGATCTCCTTCAGCTTCAGCGCCCCTTCGAGCGCGACGGGCAGGCCGATGTGACGCCCGAGATAGAGGAAGAACGGACGATCGTGGAAGCGCTGCGCGATCTCCTCGATCGGGTGGTCGGCATCGAGGAAGCGCTGCATCTTGTTCGGTAGGTCGTAGACCTCGTCGAGGATGAACTCGACTTCCTTCTCCGGCAGTGTGCTGCGGCACTGCGCGAGCTTGAGGCCGATCAGGAAGAGCAGGGCGATCTGCGCGGTGAACGTCTTCGACGCAGCGACGCCGACCTCGAGGCCGGTGCGCGTGAACAGCACCGAGTCGACCTCGCGCGTGATCTGCGAGCCCATCATGTTGGTGATCGCGACCGTGCGCGCACCACGCTCGCGCGCGAGCTTCATCGCCTGGATCGTGTCGCGCGTCTCGCCCGACTGCGAGATGCCGATCACGAGCGTCCCAGGATCGAGAACCGGGTTGCGATAGATCCACTCGCTCGCGACGTCCGGCTCGACCGGTACGCGCGCCCACTCCTCGATCGCGTAGCGACCGACGACACCCGCGTGATAGGCCGTGCCGCACGCGACGATCACGATGCGCCGCAACTGCTTCAGCTCCTGCTCAGTCATCCCGAGCCCCTCGAGCACGAGGTGCCCGTGCCGGACGCGATCGCCGATCGTCTCCGCGACACCCTCCGGCTGCTCGTAGATCTCCTTGAGCATGAACGTCTCGTAGCCCGAGCGCACGGCGACATCGTCGTCCCAGTCGACCTCGACGATCTCGTGCTCGACCGCTTTACCGCTGACCGCGTCGATGATCTCGACGCCGGCGGGCGTGATCGAGGCGATCTCACCGTCATTCGGGTACTGGACCTGTCGCGTCTCGGCCAGGAACGCGGCGAGGTTCGACGCGAGGAAGTTCTCGCCGTCGCCGATGCCGACGACCATGGGCGTCTGGTGGCGAACCCCGACGAGCTGGTCGGGATGGTCATGGTGGATGACGACGAAGGTGAAGTGTCCTTCGAGCTTCGGGTACACCGCGCGCACAGCGCCGACGAGATCGCCGTCGTAGGCATCCTCGATCAGGTGCGCGACCGTCTCCGCGTCGGTCTCGGAGATGAGCTTGTGACCCGCAGCGGCAAGTTCCTCGCGCAGCTCGCGGTAGTTCTCGATGATGCCGTTCAAGACGATCGCGAGCTTGCGCTCGTCGCACGCGACGAGCGGATGCGCGTTCTCCTCCGTCACGCCACCATGCGTCGCCCAGCGGGTGTGGCCGAGACCTGTCGTCGCGGTCGAGCCGTTCGGCCCCGCTGCGTCGACGAGGTTCTGGAGTGGTCCGACGGCACGTACGTACTCGAGCCCGTCGGCCTCGAGCAACGCGATGCCGGCCGAGTCGTACCCGCGGTACTCGAGCCGCTTCAGCCCTTGCAGGAGCAGCGGCTTCGAAGGCCGGCGACCGACGTATCCGATGATCCCGCACATGCAGACCCTCCTTCGTCCCGGGATTCGATCCCTGAAACGGCAAAGCCCGGCTTCAGTCCTCGTCCCTTCGTCGGGCCGGGTCAGCCGAGCTCTCGTCGAACGAGCGCCGCGATGCTAGCACAGGCCTCCCGAGCCGCCTCCGCGTCCTCGGCCTCCGCCAGCACGCGAACGAGCGGCTCCGTGCCCGAGGGGCGCACCAGAATGCGGCCTGCGCCCCGCCATTCGTCGTTGAGACGGTCGACCTCGCCGCGGATCGCGTCGGTGAGCTCGTTGTCCGCGACGCGCACGTTCTCCTTCACCTGCGGGAACCGCGGCATCACCGCGGCGACCTCGCTGAGCTTGCGACCGCGCAGCGCGCCGCACAGCAGCAACCCGGCTGCGAGCCCGTCACCGGTGACGTGATCGCGCAGGAAGATGACGTGCCCGGACTGCTCGCCTCCGAGCACGGCGCCTTCGCGCTGCAACGCCTCGAGCACATAGCGGTCACCGACGTCGGTCGTGTGCACCTGGATGTCGCGCTCACGCATCAACGTGTGAAAGCCGAGGTTGGTCATCACCGTGACGGCGACCTGGTCGACCTTCTGGTCGAGCGCGAGAATCGCGATGATCTGATCGCCGTCGACCGCGTCGCCGTTCTCGTCGACGGCGAGCATACGGTCGCCGTCACCGTCGAACGCGATGCCGAGGTCGAAGCCGCCGTCCCGCACCGTCTGCTGCAGCAGCGCGAGGTCGGTCGCGCCGCAGCCGACATTGATGTTGTCACCGTTCGGAGCGTCGCCGATCGCAACCACCTCGGCGCCGCACTGGACGAACGCATCCGGCGCGAGACCGGCATAGGCGCCGTTTGCGCAGTCGACGGCGATGCGAAGACCGCTCAGGTCGGGCCCGAACCGCTCGAGTATGTGCGTCTTGTACGAATCCGTCGCGACTTCGACGTGCTCGATCCGTCCGAGGTCGATGCCCGGCGCCGCGGTGAGCAGGGCCTCGATCTGCTCCTCTGAGGCGTCGGAGAGCTTGTGCCCTTTCGCGTCGAAGAACTTGACGCCGTTGTACTCCGGCGGATTGTGCGAGGCGGAGATGACGACGCCGAGGTCGAGGGCGAGCAGCGCAACTGCCGGGGTCGGCAGCACGCCGCCGAGGATGCAGTCGCCTCCCGCGGAGATCACCCCACGCGCAAACGCCTCTTCGAGCTCGACACCGGACGCCCGCGTGTCACGGCCGACGAACACCTTCGCAGCCCCGGTCCAGAGCGACGCGGCGCGGCCGAGCCGCTCGACGAGCTCCGGCGTGAGGAACTCGCCGACGACTCCGCGCACACCATCGGTGCCGAAGTACCTGCGGGCCACGGGAGGCCCGCTACCGCTTGCTGAACTGCGGCGCCTTGCGGGCCTTGTGGAGCCCGGCCTTCTTGCGCTCGACCTGGCGTGCGTCGCGCGTCAGGAAGCCGGCGCGCTTGAGCGGCACGCGAAGCTCCGGGTTGACCTCGACGAGCGCACGCGCGATCCCATGGCGTACCGCGCCGGCCTGGCCCGACGGGCCGCCGCCGTGAACGCGCACGCGGAGGTCGTACTGGCCGTCCAGACCGGTGGTCTTGAGCGGCGCGGTCGCGAGCATGCGGTGCACCATGCGGGGGAAGTACTCGTCGAGCGTCTTCCCGTTGACCCACGTGGCGCCGTCGCCGGGCCGCAGGATCACGCGCGCGACAGACGTCTTGCGCTTACCGGTGCCGAGATATTGAGCGAGAGTCGACATGTCCTACACCTCGAGTGTCGTCGGGGCCTGGGCCTCGTGCGGATGCTCCGGCCCTGCATAGATCTTGAGCTTCGTGAGCTGAGCGCGGCCGAGCTTGTTCCGGGGGAGCATCCCCTTGACGGCCTTGCGCAGGACTTCGGTCGGCTGCCGCTCGAGCTGCTGGCGCAGCGAGCGCTCCCGCAGACCGCCGGGATAGCCGGAGTGGCGGTAGTACATCTTCTCGTCGAGCTTCTTGCCGGTCACCGCGATCTTCTCCGCATTGACGACGACGACGAAGTCGCCCGTGTCGACGTGCGGCGTGAAGGCCGGCTTGCCTTTCCCACGCAGGCGTTCTGCGATGACCGTCGCGAGTCGACCAAGGGTCTTCCCCTCGGCGTCGACGACGAGCCAGTCACGCTGAATCTCGCCCGGTTTGGCGGAATACGTCTTCATGCGAAGAAAGGGCGGACAGGCGTCCGCCGGTCGAGAATGGTAGCAGCCCCTCGCGAAACGCGGCCAGCCCGCCGTGGGACGGATGGCGAACCTGCGTCGCGCCCGGGAGCGCCCGCGCGGCGACCCGGCCGACAGCGATCACGACCCTGCCGCGGGCGAGCTCAAGGGCGAACGGCAGCCCTTCGGCGACCTCGTAGCGCGTCGGCGGCCGGTTCGACGACGGTGTTCCCGGATGCGTCGGCACGACGTTCCAGAGCAGCACGTCGTCGGCGAGGCAGAGCTCCGCCAGCACGTCGTGGACGATCGTCGCGGTGGCTTCAGCCGGGCCGGCGCCGGTCAGCTGGCGCTCGCTCGTGAAGGGGATGCCGGAGATCCGGGCCCCTCGATAGCCGGGCGCCTCGCCGACGAGGAGGAGCCGGGCCTCTCGCCGGGACTCGAGATAGGCGCCGAGCCGGGCCAGGCGGACCGCAGCCCCGTCACCGTCCCTGTAGAAGTTCGTCGTCTCGCCGATCTCTGCGGAAGCGAGCCTGCCAATGAGCGAGCGCATCGAGATCACCACTCTGACGGACGGCGGCCAGCAGCCTGCCGACATCGCGCACGCGGTCGCGACGTTCCTCGACGGAGCGACGGCGAAACTCGACCTCGCGCAGTACGACTTCAATCTCGGCGACGAGACGAAGGCGATCGTCTCGGACGCGATCACGCGCGCCGCGCAGCGAGGCGTGCGCATCCGGTTCGCCTACAACGTCGACGACGCCAACCCGATCCCGGTTCCGCCGCCCCCCGAGCCGGATGTGACGCTGATCGCGAGTCTCCCGGTCGAGGGCATCCCGATCGCCGGAATCCCCGACCTGATGCACCACAAGTACGTCATCCGCGACGACTCCGCGGTGTGGACCGGCTCGATGAACTGGACCGACGACTCGTGGTCTCGCCAGGAGAACGTGATCGCCGTCGTCCACTCGGAGGCGATCGCGAAGGGGTTCAGCATCGACTTCGACCAGCTCGCGTCGACGCGGGACGTCGAGCGGACCGGCTTCGTCGACCCGCGGTGGGACAACGGCGTCCGCGCATGGTTCACCCCAGGCCACGGAGAGGATCTCTCGTCGCGGATCGCGAAGATCATTCGCCGCGCGCGGAAACGCGTGCGCATCTGCTCCCCGGTGATCACCACGGGCCCCGTGCTCGGGACGCTCGCCCAGGTGATCGCAGACCGCAGCGTCGACGTCGCCGGCTGCGTCGATGCAACGCAGATCCGCGAGGTCGTGCACCAGTGGGAGACGAACGCGAATGTCTCGTGGAAGCTGCCGCTCCTGCGCCACGTGATGGCGGGCCCGTTCACCGGCAAGCTGTCGACACCCTACGGCGCCGGCACGGTGCACGACTTCATGCACGCGAAGCTCGTCGTCTGCGACGACACGGTGTTCGTGGGGTCGTTCAACCTCTCGCGCAGCGGCGAGAAGAATGCGGAGAACGTGCTCGAGATCGAAAGAGACACAGCGCTCGCCGACCGGCTGGCAGCGTTCGTCGACGAGGTGCGCGCGAAGTACGGCCCGGTCGTGCTACCAGCGCTGCCAGTGGACGAGGTCGTCCAGGGAGCGCCGCCGCGCAGCGAGTCGTGAGCCGGGGGGCGGATCGTCGCCCGGCTTCCCGAGAACCGCAAGGCCGATCGGCACCACGTCCTCCGGCAGCCCGAGCAGGTCGTCGAAGATCCGTTTCTGGTCCGGGTGGCCGACGAAGGCGCTCGCGAGGCCTTCGTCGATCGCCGCCAGCAGCACGAGCATCATCAACGCCCCGGCATCGACGAACCAGTACGGCACCGGCCACGTGATCTCCACCCCGCCCGTCGCCTCGAGCTTGTCGGCCTCGTTGTAGCGGGCGTGGTACAGCGACTCGTTCGCGCAGATCACGAGGTGCACGGGTGCGTCCGCAAGGAAGTTGCGCCCGTTCTTCGAGTAGTGCTCGTCGCCGAACGCGCGCGCGATCGCCAGGCGTCGATCGTCGTCCGTGATGACGACGATGCTGCTGCCCTGACTGAACCCACCGGACGGCGCGCGCCGAATGACGCCGGCGATTCGCTCGATCTGCTCGTGCGGGATCGCGTCCGGCAGAAATGCGCGGTGCATGCGACGACGGCGGAGGATGTCGCGGAGCTCCACGTGGACACCGTATATCGTCGGGCGCATGACGAGATTCGAAGGGAAGACGGCCGTCGTCACCGGCGGCGCGAAAGGGATCGGCGCTGCGACCGCACGGCGACTCGCGAGTGAGGGCGCGACGGTCGTCGTCGCCGACTTCGACGAGGCGGGCGCACAGGAGACGGCGAAGGAGATCGGCGGCCACGCCGTCCGCTGCGATGTCACTCAACTCGCGGATGTCGAGGCGGCGATCGACGCCGCGGTCTCGCACGGCGGCTCGCTGGACGTCCTTGTCACCTGCGCGGGGATCATCCGCGACAACATGCTCTTCAAGATGACTGACGACGACTGGGACGCGGTCATCAACACCCACCTGCGCGGCACGTTTTACGCCGTCCGCGCTGCGCAGAAGCACATGGTCGAGCAGCGCAGCGGGAAGATGGTGCTGATCTCGTCGACGTCGGCGCTCGGGAATCGCGGCCAGACGAACTACGCCACGGCGAAGGCGGGGCTGCAGGGAATGACGAAGACGCTCGCGATCGAACTGGGGCCGTTCAACGTCAACGTGAACTGCGTCGCGCCCGGGTTCATCGAGACGGCGATGACACGCCAGACCGCCGAGCGTGTGGGCGTGCCGTTCGACCAGTTCAAGGAGGCGGCGGCGCAGCAGGTGCCTCTGAAGCGCGCCGGCCGTCCCGAGGACGTCGCCGGCACAATCGCGTTCCTCTGCTCGGAGGACGCGAGCTTCGTCAGCGGCCAGGTGATCTACGTCGCGGGCGGGCCGAGAACCTGAGCGTTCGTGACTGGAGCGCGGACATGTCCGCGCTGTTGTGCGTTCTCCACAGCGTCCCGTCCCCGCAGGCCACCCCGCCGACTGTGAAAACCCCCTCCTAGCGAACCCGGGACATGTCCTCGCTGTGGACGGTCCGCGACGGTGGCTGCCACCCGACGAGCCTCGCCCCGCCCTGTCCGAAGCAGACGCTTTGTGACACGCGCGGCCGCTACGAGCCCGCGGCGACCTGACGACCGAGCGCGTCGTACGCGACGTACGCGTGCGCCTCGCACGGCGAGCCCGCTAGCTCGCTCGCGAAGAGCGACCAGACGTTCACGTCGCGCAGCTCGGAGCCCTGCTTCACAGGAAGCCGTCGCCGGAGCCGCGCCTCGCGCGTGAACCCCAGCTTCTCCGGCACCCGCTCGCTCCGCACGTTCTCGGGATCGACTCTGATCTCCACGCGGTCGACACCGAAGGAGCGAAACGCGACGCGCGTGAGCACCGCGGAGAGCTCGGTCGCGAGCCCCGCGCCGGTCGCGTCGGCCGCGATCCAGTAGCCGATCTCGAGCGCGCCCTCGCCGAGCCGTCGATGGAGCCCGCTTCCGCCCACGACCCGTCCCTCGTCCGCGTCGAACACGCCGAGCACGAAGTCTTCGTCGAGGTCGTACCGCGCGCGGAACTCACGAAGTCGTTCGTAGACCGTGTCGAGCGGCTCGGGCTCGTCCGGTGTCCACGGCATCCACGGCCGCAGATGCTCGAGGCTCCGGTCGACCGCGTCCTTCAGAAGCGGTGCATCCTCCGGCTCCCAGCAGCGCAGCACCAGACGGTCAGTCTCGATCCGGTACGGCGTTACTCCCATTCAATGGTCGCGGGAGGCTTCGACGTGACGTCGAGCACGACGCGATTCACGGCCGGGATCTCGTTCACGAGCCGCGACGCCACTTGCTCGACAAGGTCGTACGGCAAGCGCGCCCAGTCCGCGGTCATCGCGTCCTCGGAGGTGACAGCACGGATCGCGATCGGGTACCCGTACGTTCGCGAGTCGCCCTGCACGCCGACGGAGCGAATCGCGGGCAGGACGCAGAAGCTTTGCCACAGCTCGCGGTAGAGCCCCGCGGCGCGCACCTCCTCCTGCAGGATCGCGTCCGCCTCTCGCAGGACATGGAGCCGCTCCTCCGTCACCTCGCCGATGATCCGGATGGCGAGACCCGGCCCTGGGAACGGCTGCCGCCACACCATCCGCTCCGGCATCCCGAGCTCCTCGCCGACGCGCCGCACCTCGTCCTTGAAGAGCAGGCGGAGCGGCTCGACGAGCTTCATCTGCATGTCAGCGGGGAGGCCGCCGACGTTGTGGTGCGACTTGATCGTCTCCGCGACCCCGTCGGTGCCGCCGGACTCGATCACGTCGCTGTAGAGCGTCCCCTGTACGAGCCATTGCACGTCCCCGAGCTTGCGGGCCTCGTCCTCGAACACACGGATGAACTCCTCGCCGATCGCCTTGCGCTTCTGCTCGGGATCGGTGACGCCCGCAAGCTTCTCGAGGAAGCGCTGCTGGGCCTGCACGTGCACGAGTGGCACGTGGAACAGACCGCCGAACGTCTCGACCACCTGCTCGGCTTCACCCTTGCGCAGCAGGCCGTGATCGACGAAGACACACGTGAGCTGCGAACCGACCGCGCGATGGACGAGCAGCGCCGCGACGGCCGAGTCGACCCCGCCCGAGAGCGCGCACAGCACACGCTCGTCGCCCACCTGCGCGCGGATCCGTTCGATCTGCTCCTCGATCACCGCCGCCGGCGTCCAGATGGGCGCAGCACCCGCGATCTCGTAGAGGAAGTTCTGCAGCACATCCTGGCCGTGCGGTGTGTGAACGACCTCTGGGTGGAACTGCACGCCGTACAGCGCTCGCGCCGCATCCTCGAACGCGGCGACCGGCGTGTGCTCGGACGTCGCGACGACGCGTGCTCCCGCGGGCGGCTCGACCACGGTGTCGCGATGCGACATCCACGCCGTCTGCGTGTGCGGCAAGGTCGCAAACAGCGCGCCGTCGCTGGCCTGAAGATCGACCTTGCCGTATTCCCCTGCGCCCGTCTTGTCGACGCGGCCGCCCAGCTCGAGCGCGAGCAGCTGCGCGCCGTAACAGATGCCGAGCGTCGGGATGCCAAGCTCGAACACGCGCGGGTCGACCTTCGGCGCGCCCTCCGCATACACCGATGCGGGGCCGCCAGAGAGAATCAACGCGAGCGGGTTGCGGGCGCGGATCTCTTCCGGGCTCGCGCGATGCGAGACGAGCTCGGAGTAGACGCGCGCCTCACGCACGCGCCGGGCGATCAGCTGTGAGTACTGACCGCCGAAGTCGATGACGAGAACAGGACGTTCTTCCGCAACGGCGGCGGCTGCATCGGCAGTGACCTCAGCTGCGGCGGTAATTGGGTGCGTCCTTGGTGATTGCGATGTCGTGCGGATGCGACTCACGAAGGCCGGCGCCCGTGATGCGAACGAACTGCGCCCGTTGCATCGCCTCGATTGTCGGTGCCCCGCAATACCCCATCGCCTGCCGCAGCCCGCCGACGATCTGATGCAAGACGCCTGCGAGCGGGCCCTTGTACGGGACGCGCCCTTCGATGCCTTCCGCGACGAGCTTCTCGACGTCCTCGACGTCGCCCTGGAAGTACCGGTCCTTCGAGTAGCCGCGCTTCATCGCGCCGATCGACGCCATGCCGCGGTACTCCTTGTAGCGCTCCCCGCGCGCGAAGATGACATCGCCGGGCGCTTCGTCGGTGCCCGCGAGCATCGAGCCGAGCATGACTGCGTCCGCGCCGGCGGCGATCGCCTTCGCCACGTCGCCCGACGACGTCATGCCGCCGTCGGCAATCACCGGCACCCCAGATCGCGAGGCCATCTCTGCGACGTCGTAGATCGCAGTCACCTGCGGCACGCCGACCCCCGCGACGACACGGGTCGTGCAGATCGACCCCGGGCCGATGCCGACCTTCACGGCATCCGCTCCCGCGTCGATCAGCGCCTCGGCGGCCTCGGCGGTCGCAATATTCCCGGCGATCACCTCGAAGTCGCCGGCAAGACCCGAGATGCGCGCAACCATCTCGACCACACCACGCGAGTGTCCGTGCGCCGTGTCGACGACAAGGACGTCGGCGCCTGCCTCGATCAGTGCCTGCGCGCGGTCGAACGCGTCGACGCCGACCCCGACTGCAGCACCGACACGCAGGCGGCCCTGCTGATCCTTCGTCGACTGCGGGAAGTCGACGCGCTTCTGAATGTCCTTGACCGTGATCAGCCCCTTGATACGGCCGCCGTCGTCGACGATCGGGAGCTTCTCGATGCGGTGACGGTGAAGGAGCGACTCCGCCTCCTGAAGCGTGGTCCCGACCGGAGCCGTGATCAGGTCGCGCGACGTCATCAGCGCCGACACCGGCTGCGTCACATCGCGTTCGAAGCGAAGGTCGCGGTTCGTGAGAATCCCGACGAGACGACCTTCGCCGTCGGTCACCGGCACACCGGAGACGTGGTAGCGCTCCATCAACTCGAGCGCGTCAGACACGAGCGCGTCCGGTGGCAGCGTCAGGGGGTCGACGATCATGCCCGCCTCCGACCGCTTCACCTTGTCGACTTCGCCGACTTGCGCTGCGATCGAGAGGTTGCGCTGCAGGATCCCGAGACCCCCTTCGCGCGCAAGCGCGATCGCCATGCGCGCCTCGGTGACGGTGTCCATCGCCGCGGAGACGACCGGCACCTCGAGCGCGATAGTGCGGGTGAGACGCGTCGCAGTCGACACGTCGTTCGGAAGCACCGACGACTCGGCCGGGACGAGCAGGACGTCGTCGAAGGTCAGCCCTTCCCTGGCGAACTTCTCCGGCAGACCGGCTGCGGAGCGGGCCAGTTCGAGCTTCTCCACGTCCATTGAGGGAGACTAGCGATGCCTGCGGATGCGGGTCTACGCCTCGACCGAGTCGAGATGCGACACGTTGACACCCGCCTGGAGGCGACCCGCCTGCCGCGGGTCGAACCGGCCTGCGCCGGCCTCGAGCGTCGAAGCCGTTCCCGCGGCGACGGCGGCGCGCAGCGACTCCTCGTTCGAGCGTCCGGCGTGACGCGCCGCCAGGAATCCCGCCAGTAGGACGTCCCCCGAGCCCACGGTCGAGATCGGATCGACGCGTGGCGCGATTGCACGCAGGCGATACGTCTCACGCTCTTCACGAAGCAGCGCAAACGCGCCCTGCTCGGTCGTGATCAGCACGTTGCGCGGGCCCATCTCCGCGATCGCGTCGAGCGCGAGCTGGAAATCCTCGTCGTCGTGAAACTCCTGGCCCGCGAGCGCCTCGGCCTCAACCTGATTCGGCGAGACGAGGAACGGCTCCGCCTCGACGGCGAGCCGCAGCGGCTCACCGTCCGTGTCGAGCACGACCGGCACGTGCCGGCGCGCAAGCTCGCGGCTCGCCTCGGCGTAGAACTCGTCGTCCACGTCACGCGGTAGCGAGCCGGCGAACACGACGAACTCGGCGTCCTGGGTCAGATAGCGGAGCTTTTCGCGCAGCAGCTCGAGCTCGTCCGGCCGTACTGCCGGGCCCCACTCGTTGATCTCGGTGTACGTGCCGCCGGTCGGATCGACGACCGCGGTCGAGGTGCGCGACTCGCCCTCGATATGCACGAAGTCGTTGAGGATTGCTTCCGCAGTCAGCTCCTCGACGATGCGCGTGCCGGTCGCGCCGCCCACGAGCCCGGTCGCGACGACCGGGATGCCGAGCGCCTTCAACGCGCGCGCGACATTGATGCCCTTGCCGCCGGCAAGGGTTACGCCTGCGCTCGCCCGGTGTCGCTGACCGCGCTGGAAGTTCGGCACGGTGAGCGTCCGGTCGATCGCCGCATTGAGTGTGACGGTGACGATCACGGAAGGAAGCCGGCGAGGTGGTGGAACGTCCTGCCGGCGTACCACCCTAGACGCCAGATCAGCTGTGGTCTGTTAACAGTGCGAGCGGCCACGAGGTCACGCGTACCGACGATCTTGCCGCCGCTCGCGATCACCACCTTGCCAAGCACTGTGCCCGCGCGCACCGGGAGCTTGACCGCGCGGACGGCGGTGACCTGCTCCGTCAGCGGCTTCCCCAGCTGCGCGACAGTCTGGAGCGACTTTGTGGCAACGAGCGCGAGCGGCCGGCGACCGTACGGCAACTGCACCTCGGCGTACACGTGGCCGACCTGCACCGGCGTGACGACCCGGAACTGCGCGATGCCCCAGATGAGGAGCGACTTCAGGTCGTCGTCGCGCTGCTCCTCCGACGGCGAGCCGAGGAGCGTCGCGTAGATCGTGACGCCGCGACCTCGGACAGCCGCGACCTGACACCAGCCGGCCGCCCCGGTGTGCCCCGTCTTCACGCCAAATGTTCCAGAGAGCTGCGAGAGCAGGTCGTCCCATGTGTGCAGCGTGCGCCCGCCCGCGATCGTCGCCGTCTCACGCCGGACCGTGTCGCGGACAAACCGCGTTCGCATCACGATCCGTGCCAGCTTGGTGACGTCGGCAGCGCTCGAGTACTCGTCCCGCGCGTCGAGGCCGTCCGGCCTGACGAAGTGCGTGTCGTGCAGACCGAGGGTCGCCGCCTCCTCGTTCATGAGCTGCGCGAATGCGGGATAGCTCGGCGCGATGGAAAGCGCGAGGGCGTCGGCGGCATCGTTGGCCGACTGGATGAGCGCGCCTTCGATCAGGTCGTGCACCGTCAGCTGCTCACCCGGCTCCAGATAGATCGACGACTCACCGACCGCGGCCGCGCGTGGATCAACGGTGACGATGTCCGTCAGCTTGTGATGTTGCAGCGTGAGGAGCACCGTCATCAACTTCGTGATCGATGCGATCGGCAGGTGCTCGTGCGCATTCGACGACGCGAGCACGTCGCCGGTGCGTGCGTCGACGATTACATACGCGCGCGCGTCGACCGGCGGCACGCCCGCGCGCGCCGGAGCGACAACGACGAGCGCAAGCACGAGCATCACGAAGAGCCGTCTCACTGGATGCGAATCCTTTCGCCGACGAAGAGCGAGGTCGAGCTCACCTTAGGGTTCAGCCGCTGGATCGTCGCGACGCTCACGTGCGCCTTCTGCGCGATCACGCCGAAGGTGTCGCCGGCCCGTACCGTCCAGTACCGCTTGACGACCGGGCCGCTGATCGTCGTCGTGCCGGAGCTGCCTGCCGTGCTCGGGCCGCCGGACTCGAGCCCCGCTCGGATCAGCGCAACGGCGACCGTGACGGCGACGAGGAACGCCAGCGGCGCGAGATACCGGCGCCAGCCGTCGCCGGCCACTACCAGCCGGAGGCGGCCCAGATCTCCCGCTTGAGCCGCGCCGCCTCCGCCCCTGCCGCTTGCCGATAGTCACCTTCCCCCTCGCGGAAGGCGTAGTTGACGGAGCGAGAGGCGTTGACGAGTGCGCTCGCAGGACCGCTTTGGAACGCGCGCTCCAGATCGGCGACGACTCCACCCTGCGCGCCGATGCCCGGCAGCAGCAGGATCGCCTGCGGCATCAGCCGCCGCGCTTCGGCGACCGCACGCGGATGCGTCGCACCGACGACTGCACCGACTGCGGAGAGCCCGACCTCGCCGACGAGATCCGCGCCCCACTCGGCAACCAGCGAGGCGACGTGCTGCCACAGCACCCGCCCGTCGCTGAGCACGACGTCCTGGACGTCGGCGCCGGCGTTGCTCGTCTTCACGAGCACGAACACGCCTGCGCCGTCGCGGCGCGCCGCAGCCAGGTACGGCTCGACGGACTCGCGCCCGAGATACGGGTTGACGGTGAGCGCGTCGACGCGCGGGGTCTCCCCTTCGAGGTACGCCTCGGCATACGCGCGAGCGGTGGAACCGATGTCGCCGCGCTTGCCGTCGCCGATCACGAGCAGGCCCGCACGCCGGGCGTACGCGCACACCTCGTCGAAGGCGGCCATGCCGGCCGGGCCGAGCTTCTCGAAGAACGCGAGCTGGGGCTTGACCGCGACCGCGTGCGGACAGACCGCGTCGACGACACCGCAACAGAAGCGCGCGACGTCGCCGCGCAGCTCGACCGGCAGGAGGTCGACGCGCGGATCGAGGCCGACGACAAGCTGGGAGCGCTTCCGCTCGACCTCTGCGGCGAGCCGGTCGGCGAACGTCTGGGTGGCCACGGCCATCGCGGGAAACGTAACGCGAGAGACGGAGGGCGGCTCGCGCCGCCCTCCGAGGACGATCTGCCCGGCGCCTGCTAGCTCTTGAGGGCGGCCTTGAGCTGGCTGCCGGCCGAGAACTTGGGCACCGTCGTCGCCGCGATCTGGACGCGCTCGCCGGTGCGCGGGTTCACACCCTGGCGCGCCGCGCGCGCGGACGGCGAGAACTTCCCGAACCCCGTGAAGTTGACGGAGTCGCCGCCCTTGAGCGTCTCGGTCACGGTCTCCATGAAGGCGTCCACGGCCTTGCCGGCGTCACGAGCCGAAAGCCCGCTCTTCTGGGCGACCTTCTGGATGAAATCCTGCTTGGTCAACGAATCCTCCTACCGTCGGGGGCTGTGGTTCAGACCTCGGCGCGAAAGGCTAACAGTGTCGGCGGATATATCGCTCAACCATGCGGATTTGCGGGGATTTCAAGGAGCTCGGACGCAAGGAACAGCGGGCGCAGCCGGACGGCGTGGCGCGCGAGCTCGTCGACGCCGCCCTCTTCGCGATCGACGACACAGACAGCGTTTGCGACGCGAAGACCGGCCGCACGCAGGGCCACGATCGCCTCGACCGCGGCTCCGCCGGACGTGACGACGTCCTCGACGAGACACACGCACTCGCCTTCGGCGTAGACACCCTCGAGCCGGTTCGCAGTGCCGTACTCCTTCGCCTCCTTGCGCACGATCACGAACGGCAGCCCGCCCGCGAGCGATGCCGCAGCAGCGAGCGCGACCGCCCCGAGCTCGGGCCCGGCGAGGCGGTCGGCCTCGGGCTCGTGCTCGGCGACGGCGGCGGCGATCGCCTGCCCGAGCGGAGCAAGCAGGTCGGGACGCGTTTCGAACCGGTACTTGTCGAGGTAGTAGCGCGAGCGGCGGCCCGAGCGCAGCACGAAGTCGCCCTCGAGATACGCCGCATCACGCAGCGCCCGTGCCAGCTCCTCGCGCGTCACCGGGCTCAAAGAGCGGCGAGGAGCTCGTGCGCGATCGGCAGCAGCCGCTCGGCCTCGGGGCTCCCCTCGGTGAATGAGTGCATCGTCCCGTCGGTCGCGTAGAGGTCGACGCGCGCCTGCTTGCGGGCCGCGCGGCGGCGGACGAGCAGAGAGCCCGCGAACGATCCCGCCGCGAGCAGAACGCCGGTGACGACCCTACGCCTCGCCATCGTCGTCCTTCTTCTTCGTCGGGGCGCGGCGGCGAGGCGGCGCGGGCTCGTCGATCGAGCGCAGGCAGGTCTTCAGGTCGTAGAAGACGAGCCCGACCGTCGGCTCGGGCGTCGTCGTCGCCGCAATCAGCCGCTCTCCGTCGCGCACGACGAAGACGCTGCCCTCGACCGTGGCAGCCTCGAGCTGGGCGACCCCGGGTCGGAGCTCCTCGGCCGCGGCGAGCAGCCGGTTCGCGCCGGCGGCCAGACGCTCGGCCGGCGTCTCGGTCGGCGAGGTTCGACCCCGTAACCGAGCCGTCGCTCGCCAGCACCACGACGTGGCGCACCTGCGGCGAGATCTCGGTCAGATCGGCGATCGCCTGGGACGCGTCCATCACTCCGAGCATACTGCCGCGCAGTGGGCCGCGTTCTCCGCAAGTTCTTCGCCGACCGTGGAACGCACCTCGCGGCGATGATCGCCTACTTCGCGCTCCTGTCGTTCGTGCCGCTGCTCCTGCTCTCGCTGGCGCTGCTCGGCCTCGTGCACCAGGCGGACGAGGGGTCATTCTTCGTGCGAGAGCTCTCGCGGACGTTCCCGAGCACGTCGCTCGACTCGATCCTGCGCGCGGTGCGAGCGATCCAGGCGAACGCCGCCGCCCTCGGGATCGTCGGCGGTGCGTTCCTGCTCTGGTCGTCGCTCTCGTTCTTCAGCGTGCTCGAGAGCGCGTTCAACATCGTCTACGGCCGGCCGAATCGCGGCTTCCTGCACGGCAAGGCGCTCGCGACGATGATGATGGTCGGCTCGCTCGTGTCGCTCTTCGTATCGCTCGTGATCGGGTCGGTGGGCCAGGAGATCCTCAAGCGGTACTTCGGCTTCTCCGGCGACACCGTTTCGGCACGCGTGGTCGCGATCGCGGTTTCGACGGTCGGCCTGTTCGTCTTCCTGGCGTCGGCGTACTACGTGCTGACGAACGCCGACGTGACGCTGCGGGAGGTGCTACCCGGCGCGGTCACCGCGTCTGTGATCCTCGAGGCGACGTTCCAGGCGTTGCCGGTGTACGTCGACCTCTCGAAGCACAACCCGGTGCTCCAGACACTGTCGGGCCCGGCGGTCCTCCTCGTCTGGCTGTACGTGATGGCGAACGTGATCGTGCTCGGCGCGGAAGTGAACTGGTGGCGCGCCGGGCGCGCGTTGCCGTCGGACGCCGTGGGTTAGCGGAGCGCGTCGCGAAGCGCCTGCGCCGCGAGGGCGCGGTGCGAATGACGTGCCTTCCAACGGTCGCCGAGCTCGGCCACCGTCTGCGTCTCGACCGTCCGGCACGAACACCGGGTCGAACCCGAAGCCCTCGCTGCCGGCCGGCGCGGCGGCGACCGAGCCGCGAAGCACGCCTATGCCGCGCAGCTCACGCCCATCCGGCTCGATCGCGACGAGCTCGCACACGTAGCGCGCGCTACGGTCGTCGACGCCGGCGAGCGAGTCGAGCAACCTCTCGACGTGTCGGCCTTCCGCCCAGCGCGCGGTCGTGACGCCGGGAGCGCCGCCGAGAGCGGCCACCTCGATCCCCGAGTCGTCGGCGATCATCAGGCGGTCGGCGGGCCCAACGGAACGGCCGTGACGAGCCTTGATCCGCGCGTTCTCGACGTACGTGGCGCCGTCCTCCGGCGGGAACGTCCGCGTCGGCGAGCAGCTCGAGCTCCCAGTCGGGAAAGAGCTCCCTGAACTCCTCGAGCTTGTGCGGGTTGCCGGTGCAGACCGTCGCCCGCCTAGTCGCGAGGGGCATCGATCGCGCGCTCCTGCTGACCGCGCAGCTCCTCGATCCCGGCCGCGGCGAGATCGAGCAGCTCGTCGAGCCGCGCGCGATCGAACGGCACCCGCTCGGCGGTCGACTGCACCTCGACGAACCGCCCGTCGCCGGTCATGACGACGTTCACGTCGACGTCGGCGTTCGAGTCCTCCGAGTAGTCGAGGTCGAGCAGCTGCGACACCGTCGACGACGCCGACCGAGACCGCGGCGACGCGAGCCGCGTCAGCGCCTTCGACAGCCCGAAGCGGTCGAGCGCGCGCTGCGCCGCGACGTACGCGCCGGTGATCGCGGCGCAGCGCGTGCCGCCGTCGGCCTGCAGCACGTCGCAGTCGAGATACACCGTGCGCTCGCCGAGCGCCTCGAAATCGACGACGCCGCGCAGCGCACGGCCGATCAGCCGCTGGATCTCGACCGTGCGTCCGCCCTGCTTGCCGCGCGCCGCCTCGCGGTCGGTGCGCTCGCCGGTCGACGCCGGCAGCAGCGAGTACTCCGCCGTCATCCAGCCGCGGCCCGAGCGGTAGCAGCCAGCGCGGCACGCCGTCCTGCACCGAGGCCGTGCAGAGCACCCGCGTCTTTCCCTGCGACCAGAGCACGACTCCGTGCGGCTGCTCGAGGAAACGTCGGATCGGCCTCGACCGGCCGCAGCTGGTCGGGCCGGCGCCCGTCGTTCCGGCTCATGCCGCCGCCTCGAGCTCGGCGACCGACACGCGCCGACGTCGCCGAGCGGCAGCTGCAGGAAGCGCTCGCCGAGCGTGCGGAAGAGCTGCCGGGTCGCCGGTCGTCAGGAAGCGGTACGTGCCCTCGCGCGCGGCGTCGTTGTCGAAGCCCTTGCGCGCGAGCGTCTCCGCGACCTCACGCGCGGTCTCGTCGGCGGAGAAGACGAGCGTCACGTCGCGTCCGAACGCGCGCTGGAAGACGGGGCGCAGCAGCGGGTAATGCGTGCAGCCGAGGATCACCGTGTCGCAGCCTGCGTCCTTCAGCGGCGCCGCGTACTCGCGCACCGCGTCGACGACCTCGTCGCTGATACGTGTCGCCCGCCTCGATCAGACGGAACGAGCCTCGGGCACGCGACCGCGTGAAGCGCGACGCCGGCGTCGAGCGTGCGCACGAGCGACTCGTACCGGCCGCTCGCGACGGTCAGCTCGGTCGCGAGCAGCCCGATGCGGCGGTTGCGCGTCGCCTGCACCGCGGCGTGCGCCTCCGGGACGATCACGCTCGACGACCGGCACGCGCGAGCTGCGCCTGCAGGTCGGGCAGCGCGACCGACGTTGCGGTGTTGCAGGCGACGACGACCATCTTCACGCCGCTGCGCTCGAGGTAGAGGCCGATCTCGTGCGCGAAGCGGCGCACCTCGTCGCGCGATGCGCGGGCCGTACGGCAGCCGCGCATGGTCGCCGAGGTAGACGAAATCCTCGTTCGGCATCGTCACGAGGCACTCGTGGAGGACGGTGAGTCCGCCGACGCCTGAATCGAAGACGCCGATGGGCCGAGCGTCGCGTCGGGCATGGCGCGATTCTAGGGAGGCGGGCTACGCTCTGGCATCGCGCGTGAGGGGTCGCTCTTGCTGCGTCGATCTCCATCGCGGCCTTCCTCTGGGCTGCGCCGGCGCAGGCGTTCAGCAAGCAGACGGGCTTCCAGACGATGACCGACGGCACGTCAGCTCGCCTACGACCTCTACGAGCCCGACGGCGCCGCGCCGGCGCGGCGGCTGGCCCGGGGTCGTGCTGCTGCACGGTCTCGGCGGCTCGAAGGACGACATGGCGCCGATCGCCGCGGTGTTCGTCTCGCACGGCTACGCGGTGCTCGCGTACACGGCGCGCGGCGAAGGGACGTCGACGGGCGACCTCACGCTGGCCGGGACCGGACGAGATCTCGGACGAGCGGGCGATGGAGCAGTGGTTCGCGGGCCTGCCCGAGGTGAGCGACACGCAGATCGGCGCGTGGGGCGTCTCGTACGGCGGCGGGCAGACCTGGGACGGCCTCGCCGCCGGCATCCCGTACAAGGCGGCGGAGGTCGTCGAGACGTGGACCGATCTCTACAGCGCGCTCTGGCCGCGGAACGTCGCGAAGTCTGGAATCGTGGCCGGGTTCGCGAAGTCGGTCGATGCGCGCTCGCCGCTGATCACGTCGATCGAGAACGACGCGGTTCGCTCGACGAACCTCGGCCGCGATCAAGGCGCTCGCCGACGCACGCTCGGTCGCGCCCGAGCTGCCGTCGATCACCACTCCCGTCTACATGTTCCAAGGACGTGTCGACTACGCGTTCGACGTGACGCCAGGCACTGAACGGCTACACGCACCTGGGTGGGCCGAAGCACCTTTACATCGGCCAGTTCGGGCACACGCCGTCGACGTTCCCGGGCCCCGACGTCGCCTACGTGATGTCGCAGGGCGTCGCCTGGTTCGACCATTACCTGCAGGGCGCGCCGAACGGAATCGACAAGACGAAGCCGGTGACGATCGCCGCGGCGACGGGCGCGAAGCGCACGTCGTACGCGGGTGTGCCGAAGACGAAGACGATCACGGTCGGCTTCCGCGGCACGGCGGTGCGCCGCACCGGCCCCGTGTTCCGGCAGGCGGCTCGAGACCTTCGGCGTCTCTCTGCTCAAGGTGCAGGTCGCGCAGCGTCGTCGCAGTACCCGCGGCTCGTCGTCACCGTGCTCGCGGGCAAGCGAGTGATCACGCACGGCGCGATCGTGCCGAAGGTGGGACTGTAGACGATTCGCCTCGCGAACTACGTGCAGTACCTCCCGCAAGGGCACCAGGCTCTCGGTCACGTTCGGCGCGTCATCGGCGCAGGGTGACCTCGCGTACCTCGGCTTCGGCGACGGAAACTCGATCACGCTCGGCTCCGCAGAGCTCGAGCTGCAAGTGCTGACGAAACCGGTCACGCGGTGACCAAACACACCAAAGGGGTATCGATGAAGCAGGCACTCCGCACGGCGCTGTTCGCCATAGCGGCGTTGACCGCGCTCGCGTTCGCGAGCTCGGCGTTCGCCTCATTCGCACCGAAGCTCGTCGTCTCGTCGACCGACGTCGGTGGTCCGACGCGGATCGGCGTCGTGATCTCCAACACGGATGACCCGACGGCACAGGCGCTCATCTACGTGCCGAACGGCTACGCGATCGGCGCTCCTGCACCTGGCACGAAGCTCGGCGACGTGACCGCGACCGTCTCAGCCGCCGATCTCAACGGCCAGATCCTGCCGCTGACGGGCGAGCTCGACGCGATCGCGCCGACGCGCTCACGACCGGCCGGCCAGCAGGCGGTCGCCGCCTGCAGCCAGAGCGGCACGCCGACGCAGACTGGGACCTGCACTGTCGGCGTCACGGCCAGACGCTCGACATCCCGCTGTCTCGTCGATCCCGGCAACCGCCACGGAGATCGCGCGCCGGCTACCAGGCGAAGCTCGTCGTCTGCCTGCCGCCGCCCGACGTGCCGTCGGCGACATCCGGCCCGTGCCGTGTTCGGCGCGAAGCTGCTCTCGGCGACGTTCGCGTCGTCGGCGATCAGCGAGCCGAGCCACAACCGGCGACTATCGCTGGACGTCGCTGTGGACGCCGTACACGCCCGGCGCCGGCGACGCCGAACGCGGCCGGAACGGTCGAGACGCAGTCGATCCGTGCACCTCCGCCGCGTGATCCTGCACGTCTTCACGTCGAAGAAGCGTGTCGTCACCTACAAGCACGTGACGAAGAAGAAGCGGATCAAGGTGAAGGTCAGTCACAGTGGTGAAGTGCGCGTCGAACGTGACCGACGGCGGCCACCGCTGCGCCGAGGTCGTCCGTCGTCGTGCTCGTACAAGGGCAAGAAGATCGGCGGTGCGACGGGCTCGCTCACGCTCGAAGCGGAGTCAAGTCGGCGACGGCTGACCATCGTCGCCGCGATCGACAGCGACACCGGCTCGGTTCCGACCGGCGTTCCCGACGTCGCTGGACGATCTCTTCTACCACGACCCGGTGCGTCCTGCGTGCACTGCGACGCCCGATCTTCGGGGCCTCCCGTGCATCGACGCGACGGTCGGCGGCGACGTTCCTCGCCGGCACCGACACGGTCACGGCGTACACGAAGTAGCCGCGGTTCTCCAGCGTGATTACGAGAGGGGCCTCAGGGCCCCTCTCGTATGCTGACGGCGTGGCGGCACCTGTTCGCATCGGCACGTGCTCGTGGGCCGACGAGGCGCTCTTGCGAAGCACTGGTATCCGCCCGGCACGCCGCCGCAGGAGCGTCTCGCCTACTACGCCGAGCGCTTCTCGACAGTCGAGGTCGACTCGACGTACTACCGCGTTCCCGACGAGAAGATGGTGCGCGGCTGGGCCGAGCGAACGCCGCCGGGCTTCGTCATGCACGTGAAGGCGTTCGGCTTGATGACGCGCCACCCGGTGAAGCTCGAGCAGGTGCCGCCCGACCTCCGCGACGGGCTGCCCGTCGATCGATCGCGGCCGCGTCGACCGGCCGTCGCGCGACGCGCGCGCCGCCGTGTTCGAGGCATTCCTCGGCGCGCTCGCGCCGCTCCGCGCGACGCGGGAAGCTCGGCGGGATCCTCTTCCAGATGCCGCCGTACGTCGTCTGGAAGCCGTCGTCGCTCGACTACCTCGAGTGGGCGCGCGACGCAGGTCGGCGACGACGCATTTCTGTTCGAGCCTCGTCACCGGTCGTGGTACGCGGAAGACGATCCGCGACGAGCTGCTCGCGCTGGCTCGAAGAGCGGCGATGTCGTGGGTCGTCGTCGACGCGCCGAAGACCGACGCCGCGAACGTCCCGGAGACGCTCGTCGCCGCGACGACGCCGCTCGCGTACGTGCGCTTCCACGGACGGAACGCCGGCGACGTGGAACGTGCGCGGCGGCTCGGCCGCGCAGCGGTTCGACCACCTCTACGGCGAGGAGGAGCTGCGCGAGCTGGTACCGGGGTTGCGCGAGCTGTCGAACCACTCCGACGAGGCGTACGCGTTCTTCAACAACAACAACCAGACGAACGGAGTCGCTCAGGCGCCGGCCGGTGCGCAGCTCTTGCGCAGGCTCCTCGAGGAAGAAAAGATTCCCGTCGCCTGATGCGCGTCCTCGCCGTCATCCACAGTCCTGATGCCGGGCCGGAGCTCTTCGCGGAGGTGATCGCGGAGGACGGCCACGAGCTCACCGAGTGGGACATCCGGACGCACGGAACGCCACCCGCCGAGATCGACGCCGTGATCGTCTTCGGCGGCGATCAGAACGTCGGCGAGGAGGTGCAGTTCCCGTGGCTGCACGAGGAGTACGACGCGCTGCGTCACTGGGTCGACGCGGGGACACCACTGCTCGGGGTCTGTCTCGGAGCCCAGACGCTCGCCCACGCGTTCGGGGCAACGCGTGCAGAAGGCAGACGTGACGCTCGCCGGCTTCTACGAGACGGAGCTGACACCGGCGCGGGCGCGACGACCCGGTGACTCGGCGTGCTGCCGACACGTTTTCGAGGCGTTCAACGCGAACGCGTACCGCTTCGAGGTGCCGGCGGGCGCGACGGAGCTGGCACGCGGACCGGTGCCGCAGGCGTTCCGCGTCGGCGAGCGCGCCTGGGCTGTGCAGTTCCATCCGGAGATCCGCCGTGAGCACGTCCTGCGCTGGTTCGAGGACGACTCGACCCCGCGGACGCCGGAGGAGATCGCGCGCGAGCTCGACGAGAAGCTCGAGCAGTGGCAGACGCTCGGCCGACGCTTCTGCCGCGCGTTCCTCGCCGCTGCGACGAGGTGAGCTACCGCTCGACCGGCAGGTCGTCGTGGCGCGACCACTCGTGCCACGAGCCCACGTAGTTGCGCGCGTCGTAGCCGAGCGAGCGCAGCACCTGCGTCGCGACGCCGAGCGCGCGCCGCTGTGACAGTACGCAACCACCTCCGCGCCGTCGTCGAGCTGGAGCTCGGCACGCAGCGTCGTCCGCGCTGAGCTGCATCAGCCGGGAAACGTCGATGTTCCGCGCGCCGGGGATGTGTCCCTGACGCGGGTCGCAGTGCTGGCCGTTCGTCCCGTCGTACTCGTGCGGCGTGCGCACGTCGAGGATCGCGACCTCCCCTAGCCGCTCGACGAGCTCGTCGAGCGCAATCTCCTTCATTAGCCCGCGGACGATCTCGACCTCGGCGGCGATCGACGGACGCGCCTCCAGCTCGCGGAGCCACGTTGCGACGCGCTCGGGCAGCTCGACGCCGAGCACATCGCGCAAGCGGATCACCCACGGGACATAGGCGATCGTCCGCGAAGAGCACTACTGTCCGACCTCCAGCACGTCGAGCGTGCGGCGAGGTCGTTCGGGTCCCCTCGCCGGAAGGCGTAGTAGTCGTCGCCGAGAACGTCGTCGAAGCGATAGACGAGGCACCTCGCCTGCGCACGCACGACGCGGTCGGCCGGCAGCAGCGGGCGCTCCGGGTACCGCTCGTCGAGGTACTCCATGATCACCTCCGACTCCGGCAGTGATGAACCCGTCGTCGAGCACCGGCACGCGACCGCGCGGCGGGTTCAGCTCGAGCAGCCACTGCGGGCGATCCCGGAGATCGACCTCGACTCGGTCGTAGTCGAGGCCCTTCTCGGCGAGCGCGATGCGCACGCGTGCGCAATACGGGCAGCGTGCGGCGTCGATCGAGCTTCACGGTTCGAGTCCCATCAGGGTCGCGATCTGCGCGTACAGATCGGCGGCCGGCGGCAGGTCGGCCGGCGATCGCCGCCGTGCGCGCGATGCGGCGCACGTCGTCGCGCTCCGCACCGGTCAGTCGCGCGACGAGTGTCGGATTCGCCTCGAGCGCGAGCTCGTCGCCTTTCGAGAGCTCGCCGTAGTACGTCGGCACCGACAGGTACTCGTCGACCATCCGGCCGCGCTCGTAGAGGCGGAAGCGCACGACCTCGCCTTCGAGCGCGAGCGCAACGGTGACGGCGCCGAGACGCTCGGAGAGCTCGCGCGCGAAGCGCGCGTGCGCGTCGCGGTCGCGGTCGAGCACCGGGTCGGTGACGCGAATCCAGCTCTCCGACGCGTAGACCTGCCGGCGCTTCGAGTCGCGGCACGAACTGCGCGACCGCGCGCTCCACCGACACCTCGTCGTCGGTCTGCACGTGCGTCGATGCCGCGACTGCTGCCGCCCGCATCGTCGCGCGCGAGCCGCTGCCTCGAGCTCGGTCGAGCGGCGTCGCCATCGAGCTGGTGACCGGTTCGAAGCCGAGATGGCGCCAGACGCTGACCGCGTCGTGGTTCGCCGCGACCACCTCGAGTGCTCACGACACGCGCGCCGCGCGCCTTCGCGTCGGCGACGCATTCGGCAAGCAGCTGCCTTCGCGACGCCCTGCGCCGCGCGCGCGCCCGCACGTGCACGAGCTGGATGTGCGCGACGCCGTGCACCGGCGCCTCGATCCGTGCGACGCCGACTAGCGCCTTCGTCGTCCTCGGCGAGGAAGACGCCGCCGCCGCGAATGTCGTCGAGCGTGTCCTCCACTCCTCCGTCCCACGACTCGCCGCTCGCCGACCGGCTCCGGCACCTCGCGCTCGAACTCCTCCCAGAGCTCGCGCAGAACGGCCTCGTCGGCCTCGGTCGCGCGCCGGATCGTCACGGCACGCAGCGATCCCGGCGAGCAGGTAGTGCGCCGAAAGGTTCTCGAAAGGATGGAGCAGCGGGCCGAGCTCGTGCACGTCGACACCGTAGAGACTCTCGGCCGCCTTGCGCAGCGCGAGGTCGCCGGCCGGCCAGGCGTGCGGGCGTGCGAGATGGCGCGCGAGGAACCATTCGGCCGTCCACGGGCCGAGCCCGCGCAGCGCGGTGATCGCCGCGCGCACCTCGTCGTCGCGAGCGCTGCGCGAGTGCATGCGAGGTCGAGGTCGCTGCGCGCGAGCGCCGACCGCGTACTCGGCCTTGCGGTGCGTGAAGCCGACGACCGAAGAGCTCGTCCTCGGTGCGCCGCGGCGACTCGCTCGCGCGTCGGGAACGCCCACGCCTCCCCGACCTGCTCCCCGAAGCCGCTCGACGAGCCGGTTCCGGATCGCGACGTCGCGGAGATCAGCGAGACCTGCTGCGCAGTGATCGACGAGACGAGCGACTCGAAGGGATCCGGTCTGAAGCGGCGGCCGGAACCCCGGGTGGCGGTCGAGGATCTCCGCCAGCACCGGCTGGGACAACTCCGCCCAATCCCGAAACGCAGCGAGGTCGAACGGGGCGCCGAGCAGGTGGAGCAGGACCGGTCGCGTGTCCGTCGTCGAGCGGCTCGACGTCGACGCCTCCCGGCGCCGGTGCGATCGCGACGTCGCGGCCGCCGACCGCCCGATGGAGCACGCCGTCGACGAAGCGGTTCGCGAGATCGACCCCGAAGACGTGGAAGCGCCGCGTCGAGAGCGCGAAGTCGTACGGCTCGGGGAGCGCGAGGAGCGTCAGAAGTGCGAGGTGACGCCGGCCGGGTCCTCGTCCGACGTGGGGCCGTCTGCGGACGGATCCTCGGCCCACGAGAACATGTAGCGGCCGTCGTCGAGCTCGGCCGCCAGCGCGGTCAGGCGCAGCGGATGGAACGTGTCGCACATCACCGCGTACTCGTGCGTCTCGGTCATCCCGAGCGACTTCTCCGCAAGCCCGGGCTGCGGTCCGTGCGGGAGGCCCGATGGGTGCAGCGTCACCGAGCCGACCTCGATCCCTTTACGCGACGAGAAGTTGCCGTCGACGTAATAGATCATCTCCTCGCTCTGCAAGTTCGAGTGGTGGTACGGGATCGGAATCGCGTCCGGATCGAAGTCGAGCTTGCGCGGGCAGAACGAGCAGATGACGAAGTTGGGGCCGGCGAACGTCTGGTGCGAGGGCGGCGGCATGTGAATCCGTCCGGTGATCGGCTCGAAGTCGTGGATCGAGAATGTCCACGGATAGACGTAGCCGTCCCAGCCGACGACGTCGAACGGGTGGTAGTCGATGACGTAGGTCTGGTAGCCGCCGCGCACGCGCACCTTCACCTCGAACTCGCCCTTGTCGCGGTGCGTGCGGAGCTCGGTCGGGCCGTGGATGTCGCGGTGGTAGAACGGCGCGTGCTCCATCAGCTGGCCGTGCTCGTTGCGATAGCGCTTTGGGATCGTGATCAAGCCCGGCGTCTCGAAGACGAGGTACCGCTGCTCGCCTTCGGGCACGAGCCGGTAGGTCGTGCCGCGCGGGAGGACGATGTAGTCGCCGGGCTTGTACGGGAGATCGCCGAAGATCGTCTCGAGCGTGCCGGAGCCCTCGTGGACGAAGATCACCTCGTCGCCTTCGCCGTTTCGGAAGAAGTAGTCCATCGGCTCGACCGGCCGGCAGAGGGAGATCTCGACATCGTCGTTCCACATCAGGAGCTGCCGGCCGCCGACAGCGTCGCCCGACGGCGCGACGTCCCACGTCCGCAAATGCCGGTGCGCATGCGCCTCGGGCACCCACTCCGTGCGCACGATCGGCTCGAAGGCGCCGCACGCGATCACGCGGCACGGCGACTGGAGGTGGTACAGGATCGACTCGAGGCCGGAGAAGCCCTCGAAGCCCATCACCTCCTCCGTCAGCAGCGTCCCGTTGTCGCGCGCAACGACGTGGCGCTTGCGGGGCACGTCGCCAAGACGCTGGTAGAACGGCACGACCAGAGGATAACGCTGCGTCTACGCCAGCAGCGAGGCGAACCGTGCCGCGTCGACGTTGCCGCCCGAGATGACGATGCCGATCGACGGGGCTGTGACGTAACCCGCGAGCACGGCGGCGATTCCCACCGCGCCGCTCGGTTCGACGACGAGCTTGAGCCGCTCGAAGGCAAAGCGCATCGCATCGACGATCTGCGCGTCGGTGACGGTCACGACTGCGTCGACGAGGCGTTGGGCGACCTCCCAGGTCAGCTCGCCGGGCGCATGGGTCTGGAGGCCGTCGGCGATCGTGCGCGGGACCTCGATCTCCACCGGATGGCCCGCGGCGAACGACCGCTTCCAGTCGTCGCCTGCCTCCGGCTCCACGCCGACGACGCGCGAGACGCCGAGCTCCTTCGCGATCGTGGCGCAACCGGCGATCAAGCCCCCGCCGCCGAGCGGTACGACGAGCGTGTCCAGCACGCCGGCGTCCTCGACGAGCTCGAGCGCCGCCGTACCCTGGCCGGCCATGATCAGCGGGTCGTCGTACGGCGGGACGACGACCGCATTGCGCTCCCGCGCCAGCTCTGCGGCGATCGCCTCGCGATCGCCTGTGTAGCGGTCGTACGAGACGACGTCGGCGCCATAGCCCTTCGTGGCTGCGAGCTTCGACGCTGGAGCATCGTCCGGCATCAGGATCGTCGCGTGAGCGCCGAGCAGCCGCGACGCGAGCGCGACGGCCTGCGCGTGGTTCCCCGACGAGTACGCGACGACCTCCGCACCGCGCTCGAGCGACGCGATCTTGTTGTACGCGCCGCGAAACTTGAACGCTCCGACCCGTTGCAGGCACTCGGGCTTGATCACGACGTGCTCGCCGAGCGTGCGCGACCGGACGACCGGTGTCCGGTGCGCAACACCGTCGAGCACGCGCGCGGCCGCACGAACGTCGTCGGCGGTGATCATCCGACTTCGTTGCGGAGCACGCCGATGCCCTCGATCTCGAGCTCGACCACGTCGCCCCGTTGCAGCCAGCGGCCGTCGCCGTGCTCGAGGATGCAGCCGCTGCCCACCGTCCCCGAGCCGATCACGTCGCCGGGGGCGAGCACGGTGTTGCGCGCAGCCTGGGCGAGCAGCGCGTCCCACTTGTGAAACATCGACGACAGGTTCCCCCGCGAGCGCTCCTCGCCGTTGACGCGCGCGATCATCTCTCCGCTCGCCCCGTCGAACTCGTCGGGTGTGACGAGGACCGGCCCGAGCGACGTTGCGAAGTCCTTGCCCTTCGCCGGGCCAAGGCCGACGCGCATCTCTGCGCGCTGCAGGTCCCGCGCCGACCAGTCGTTCATCACGGTGAACCCACCGATCTGCCCCTCGGCGCCGATCACGACCGCGCACTCGAGCTCGTAGTCGAGCTCGTTCGTGCCGTCGGGATACGGCACCACGTCGTCGTGGGCGAAGATCGCGTGGGGATTGGAGAAGTAGAAGACGGGGATTTCGTACCACTCGCGCGGAACCTCGCTCCCGCGCAGTCGGCGGGCGTTCGCGACGTGCTCCTCGAACGCCATGAAATCCCTCACCGTCGGCGGATGCAGCACGGGCGGGCGAAGGTTGACCTCAGCGAGTGGGTACTCGGCGTGTTCGCGCGCCGAGCCCCCGCCGGTGAAGAACGACTGCAGCGTCTGCGCCGCCAGCTGGATCACACGGTCGCCCTCGATGCGCCCGGGCCACCCGCGCTCGAGCGCGAGCTCCTTCGGCGTGAACATGCACAGTTTCACGGCTCCGTATGGACTATCACGTCGGCGATGTCCGGCCGCTCGCGCCGGATGCGCTCCTCGATCGCGCTGGCGCGTGCATGCGCGTCCGCGAGTGCGCTCGCGCCTTCGAGCCCGAGGGTCAAGAACGCAACAAGGCCGCCCCTCGTGCGGAGAAAGCGAAGCTCACGCGGATCGCTGCCGGTCGCCTCTCGGACGATGCGCCGCACAACTGCCGCACCGTCGGCGTCCACCTCGAGCCCGGAGCTCTCCTCGGTCAGCGGCTCGAGGTGCGTCTGGACGCCTGCGATCTCCGGAACCGCGTGACGGATCTCCGCCTCGAGCTGCTCGGCAACGTGGTGCGCCTCCTCGAGCGAGAGCTCGCCGGGCAGCTTGACGTGGAGCGAGAGCTCCGTTCGGCCCCTGACGTCGAGCAGGGTGATGTTGTGCACCTCGCGGACGCCCGGCACCGCGATCGCCGCCGCGTGCGCACGCTCGCCGAGGCTCACGTTCTCGAGCGGCTCGACGTGCACGACGACATCGGCGTTCGGCAGCGCGCGCTCGACGGCCGCCTCGACCGCGTCGGCGGCCGCGTGGCCCTGCCCCACCGCCGCGGTCGGCGGCACGCCGATCACGACGTCCGCGAACTGGCGCCCGCCCGCCTGCCGCATCCGCAGGCGACGGACCTCGACGGACGGCTCCAGGCTGTCGATGGCCGCCAGCGCCGCGGCCTCGGCCTCGGCCGGCGCGCGGTCCATGAGCACGTCGACGTTGGCCTTGATCAACCGTGCCGCACCGAGCAGAACGAGCACGCCGACGAAGAGCGCGGCCTCCGCATCCCCGTTCGGGTAGCCGTGCCGCGAGAGCAGCAGGCCGACCAGCACCGCGATCGACCCCAGGAGGTCGCTTCCGAAGTGCAAGGCGTTCGACGCCAGCGCCGCGCTCAAGTGTCGCTGCGCAGTGCGCCACGAGACAACCGTCCGCGTCGCATCGATCGCGATCACGACACCGAGGACAGCGAGCGCGTACCACGGCACGCGCACATGCGTGCTGCTTGCGCCGGCGATCCGCTCGAGCGCGCGCAGCGAGATGAACAGGCTCACCAAGACGAGGAAGCCCGCTTCGGCGAGAGCCGACAAGTGCTCCGCCTTGCCGTGGCCGAACTGGTGAGTGACGTCAGCCGGACGCGCAGAGACGCGGATCGCGAAAAACGTCAACAGCGCGGCGACGAGATCGGTGCCGGAGTGCGCAGCCTCCGACACGAGGCCGAGGCTGTGTGTCGCAAGCCCGACGGACAGCTTGAGTACGACGAGCGTCGCGGCGGCGACGACGGAGACGAGCGCTGAGCGACGCGGAGAGCTCAGAGGTTGCCGCGGAGCGCCTGCTCGCGCTCGATCGCTTCGAACAGCGCTTTGAAGTTCCCGTCTCCGAAGCCGCGCGCGCCGTGCCGCTCGATCACCTCGAAGAAGAGCGTCGGCCTGTCTTGCGCGGTCTTCGTGAAGATCTGCAGCAGGTACCCGTCGTCGTCGCGGTCGGCGAGGATGCGCAGCCGCTTCAGGTCGTCCCAGCTCTCGTCGATGTCACCGACCCGGTCGGGCGTCTCGTCGTAATACGCGTCCGGGGTCAACAGGAAGACAACACCGCGACGCTGGAGCGCCTCGACGGTCTCGACGATGTCCGCGGTCTGGATCGCGACGTGCTGCGACCCCGGGCCGTGGTTGAACTCCAGGTATTCCTCGATCTGGCTCTTCCGCTTGCCTTCGGCCGGCTCGTTGATCGGGAACTTGATCTTCCCCTGGCCGTCCGTCATCACCTTCGACATCAGCGCGGAGTACTCGGTCGAGATGTCCTCGTCGCTGAAGTGAATCATCTCGGTCATCCCGAACACGCGCTCGTAGAACTCGACCCAGTGGTTCATCCGTCCGAGCTCGACGTTCCCGACGACGTGGTCGAGCGCGAGCAAGCCGACGCCGTTGTCGTCCGTGTGGGCGGCCTCGCGCGCGACATAGCCGGGCAGGTACGCACCCTCGTACGCGTGCCGGTCGACGAACGTGTGCACGACGTCGCCGTACGTCGCGATCGTCGCGATCTCGACGGTGCCGAACTCGTCCCCGACCGTCTTGGGCTCGAGAATGCCGCGTGCGCCACGCTGCACGGCCTGCCTGTACGCCTCCCGCGCATCGGGCACACGCAGCGAGATGTCCTTCACGCCGTCGCCGTGGATGCTCGCGAACTCACCGATCTCATGTCCGCGGCGAAGCGAGCTCGACACGACGAAGTCGCACGTCGCTCTGCTCGAGCACGTAACTCGCGCGATCGCGCACACCTGTCTCGGGGCCCGCGTACGCGGTGCAGCGAAAACCGAACGCGTGCTCGTAGAAGTACGCGGCCTGCTTCGCGTTCCCGACCCAGAGCTCGACGTGATCCCAGCCGTCGAGCGGCATGAAGTCGTCGGCCACGGCGGGAGTCTAGTCCCCGGGCGGCTCGAGCGTCCGTCGAGCCGTGAACGCTCGAGGATCACAGCCGAAAGGATGAACGCACCGCCGACGACCTCCCAGCGCGTCAGATGCTCGCCGAGCAGCAGCAGCGCGAAGACGACCCCGAACGCGGGCTGCAAGTTGGAGAAGAGCGAAGCGCGTGACGGGCCCGACCTTGCTGATCGCGGTGAACCAGAGAATGTTCGTCAGGAAGAGCGGGCCGACACCGCGAACGCGAAGCACAGCCACATCAGCGCACCCGAAGTGGAAGGTCTGGCTCGAGGTCTGAGGGCAGCCGACGATCGCGATCGGCAGCCAGCCGGACGCCAGCACGAGCGAGCTGATGCGGAACGGCGAATACCTGCGCATGAGCGGCGCTGATCACGACCGAGTACACGCCCCACGTCAACGCCGTCGCGACCGCGAGCCCGTCGCCGAACAGGTGGCCGGAGAACCCGCCCGAGCCGCTCGCGACGAACCCCACGCCGATCATCGAGACGACCGTCGCGAGCCAAAAGCCGCGACCCATCCGCTCGAGGCCGACGACGCTCGCGATGACGCCGATGAAGATTGGCGTGGTGCCGAGGAAGAGTGTCACGGTCGACGCGGACGTCTTGTCGACCGAGTAGACGAAGCACAGCTGGTTCCCGAAGATCACCACGGCGGCGATCGCGACGTAGCGAATGTCGCTGCGGGCGATCCGGAACGACCCCTCACGCGAGGTACGTGTAGAGCCAGAAGAGCACGGTCGCCGCGCGCGTAGCGGATCGTCGCGTAGGCGAGCGGCTGGAAGCCGTGCGTCAGGACGTACCGCGTGACGGTCGAGTTGAGCGCCCAGAGGAGAACGGTGCCGAGCAGCATGAAATCGACTGTCCGCAGGCGCACCGGCTCGACCTTACCTTCCCCCCCCATCCCGGTACGCTTGCCGCGCCATGGAGCGCGAGCCGACCCGCGACGACGTCGACGCCCTCGTCGGGCCGGCGACGCCGCATTTCGCCTACCAGATCCGGGCGCGCGTCCGGGAGCTCGTGGCCGACCTGCCGGAGACGAGCGACGTGAGGCGTTACGCGGATGAGCAGGCGTCGCGGCTCGACCGTCTGGGCCACGCGTCGTCGAAGGCCGACGAGGGGCCGCGCGAGTCGCCCGACCGGCTGGGCTGGGACGAGCTGCCGTCGTCGGCGACGGCCGACGACCCGCTTCCCCGGCGCGCGTGACGGTCTTCGTCACGGGCGGGTCGCGCGGCATCGGTCGCGCGATCGCTCTCCGTTTCGCTCGCGACGGCGCGAAGCGCGTGGCGATCGGCTACCTGCGCAACGACCGTGCAGCGGAGGAGACGGCCTCCGAGTTGCAGGCGCTCGGCGCAGAGCCGGTGCTGGTGCGAGGCAACGTCACCTCAGAGCGCGTGCTGGCCGAAGTGGAGGCGCTCGGTCCGCTGACCGCGCTCGTCCATAACGCAGCGACGGGCGTCGATCCGCCCCGCGCTCGAGACGGAGGACAAGCACTGGGACTGGACGATCAACGCGAACGCGCGTGCCCTGCTCGCGCTCACACGCGTCGCCGCGCCGCAGATGGTGCCTGGCACCTCGATCATCGCGATCTCGTCGCTGGGCGCGCAACGCGTGCTCGAGAACTACATCCTGGTGGGCACGTCGAAAGCGGCGCTCGAGTCGCTGGTGCGGTATCTGGCGGTCGAGCTCGCGCCGCGCGGGATCCGCGTCAATGCCGTCTCGGGCGGGGTGGTCGAGACCGGCGCACTCGAGCACTTCCCGAACCGCGAGGAGATGCTCGCCGCCGGCGCCGCGAACCCGGTGGGCCGCCTCGTCGAGCCGGACGACATCGCGGGCGCGGTCGCGTTCCTCTGCTCTCCGGACGCCGACATGGTGCGCGGCCAGACGATCATCGTCGACGGCGGCTTCTCGCTCCTCGCCTGAGGCACCGAGGTCGGTGCCAGGCACCGTTCACCACGGTCGGTGCCAGGCACCGTTCACCAAGGCACCGTTCACTAGGCGCCGTCACAAGAGTGTGACAATGCCCGGCCGAGCCTTGCGACGCACGCGCGCTGCCTGCACGATGAAGACTCGCGGGGATGGCCGGATGACGACGGAGGGACCGGTAACTGCGGCGGGAGGCCGTCATCAGCGCGAAGCGAATGCGCCGAACACGCTCCGGCGTCCCGAGACGCCGCGACGTGCGCGAGACCGACAACCGAACACGCGTCGAGAGGCCTGCGCCTCCTAGCGCCGGAGTGCCCGGCGGAACGTGTCCGCCGCGACATAGCCGGCGAGCTTCGGGTTCTCCTGGAGCCGTCGGACCGAGTACTCGTACCAGTGCGTTCCGTACGGGACGTACACCCGTAGCCGGTGCCCGTCGGCGACCAGCTCGTCCGCACGGTCGGGACGGACACCCAGCAGCATCTGAAACTCGTACTGGTCCCGACGAAGTCGCGCCTCCTGGACGATGCGCAACCCTTCGACGATCAGGTGCTCGTCGTGCGTCGCTATCGCGACATAGCCGCCGGCACCGACCAGCGCCTCGAGGCAGCGCACGAAGTTCGCGCGCACAGCATCGAACTCGCGATACGCAACGCTCGACAGGCTCGACGTAGATGCCCTTGCACAGCCGGACGTTCTCGAGGCCGGGCAGATCGTCGAGCGTCCGGCGCAGGTACGCCTGCACCACGATGCCGACGTTCGCATGGCCTGTCGTCGCGCAGCGACCGGTACAGGCCGAGCGTGCGGTCCGTGGTCGACGAGTCCTCCATGTCGATCCGCACGAAGTTGCGAGCGCGCCGCCGCATCGAGCACAACCGCTTCGAGATTCTCCCGGCAGAGCACAGGGTCGAGCTCGAGGCCGAGTGCCGGTCAGCTTCACCGACACGTTCGCGTCGAGCCGCTCCGCGTCGATCCGCGCCAGGACGTCGTGGTACTGCCCGGCGATCGCGCGTGCCTCGTCGGCGCTCGAGATCTCCTCGCCGAGGACGTCGATCGTCGCGAGCTTGCCCTTCGCGTTCAGCCGTCGCACGACACGAACTGCATCATCGAGCGACGGCCCGGCGATGTAGCGCGACGACAGCCGCTGCACGACGGGTCTGGGGACAGCCGGCAGAAGCCGGACGATCGCGCGATCGAGAAGCGCCACGAGCGGGCGGGATAGTAGTGGAATCCGATGTGTGAGAGGCTCCGTAGATACGGACATGAGACACATGCGTCCGATCACCATTGCCGGCGCCTTGGCGCTGGCTCTACTCGGCGCGGCGCTCGCCGGAGTGGTCGCGCACGCAAGCGCAGGCTCGACCACGAAGACGATCAACGTCACCGAGAAAGAGTTCAAGATCACGCTCTCGAGCAGGAAAGTCGCGCCCGGGAAGGTGAAGTTCGTCGTGAAGAACGTCGGCAAGCTCACGCACGGGCTCGACATCTCCGGCCCTGGAGTGAAGAAAGCGCATACGCCGCTGATCAAGCCCGGGAAGAGCGCGACGTTGACCATCACGCTCAAGTCCGGCAAGTACACGATCTGGTGCCCCGTTCCCGGCCATGAGGCTCAGGGGATGAAGACCACGCTCACCGGCACCGGCACCAGCGCCACCACGAGCACCGGTAGTACCGGCGGTGGCGGTGGGGGCGGCGGGTACGGCAAGGGCGGCGGAGGCACGACGACCGACAGCTCCGGCGGCGGAGGCGACGCCTGGGCCTGAAGCTCCGCGAGACCTTCGTGGCGAGCGACGCGGCGGGGCCTCCGGTCCCGCCGCTCTATGTCGTGGGCTTCGCCGTGGCAACGATCGGCGGGCCGCTCGCGCTCGTTGCCATCTACCTGCCGGGCGCGGCCGCGATGCGCTCGGCTGGGCTGCTCGTCGCGCTCGGGCTCGTGCTCTATGCGTGCCCGCTCCTCGTCTGGCTGCGCTACAGCGAGGAAATCGCCTCCGCCGGTGGGCTGGCGGCGTTCGTCGAGGCGGGCGCCGGCCGTCCGCTCGCCCTCCTGCAGGCCGCGGTGTGGGCGTTCAGCTACTTCCTCTATTTGCCGTACACGATCACGGACATCGTCTACGAGATGCTCGCGGTCGTTTTCCCGGGCATCGAGCCGTGGCGCTGGCTCCTCGAGGTGACGCTCCCGGTCGGCTTCGTCGCGCTCGTCCTGCTCGGCACGACGACCGTGTTACGCGTGCTTCTCGTCTCGGCTGCCCTCCAGCTCGTCGTGCTGCTCGCGTTCGGCACCGTTCTGCTCGCGCACGTGGGCGCTCCGGGCCACTCCTTCACCGAGGTGCCAGGCACCCACACGCTCGTCCGCCAGAGCGCCGCAGTCACCCTGCTCCTGGTCTGCGGGAGCCTGCCGCTCTTCCTCGGCAGCGAGGCGGCGGGCGGAGCTCGAACGATCAGGACAGCGCTCGTCGTGTCGGGCGTGGTCGTCGCCGCGTACATCGTCTTCGCGATCTTTCCGATGGCTGCCGTGCCGCCCTCCCTGCGCGGCGGCGACATACCCGGCTACACCGCGGCGGGCGCCTATGCGGGACGGTGGTTCGCCGTCATCGTCGGGCTGGGCGCGACGATCAGCGTCGGCGGCGTGATCGCAGCGGAGTACGTCGCGCTCTCGAGGCTTCTCTGGTCGGTGACAGGCGTGCCGATCCAGCGCATCCTGCTCTGGATCGCCGTGCCGTTTGTCGCCCTCGACCTGCTGAGCCTGATCGACCCGGAGTGGTTCGACGAGAACGTGCTGCGACCGTCGCTGATCGCGCTCTACCTGTCGCAGATGATCGTCTTCGCCGTCTACCCGCTCTACCGGCGCAAACGCGGACGTCTGACGGTGGTGGATGTCGGGATAGCCGTGGTCGCGTTCGCGGTGATGGCCTGGGGCCTCTACCGCGGCGTCACTGCGCCTGTGTCGACCTGACGCTGGAGCGCTACGAGGACGACTCGCGCATGAATCCCTGCCGCGCCGCGCTGACGAGCGCAACCGCCTCGGGGAAGAGCACGCGCATGCAGTCGCGCAAAGCGATCGCCTGCTCGTCCGCACCGCCGGCCACCTGAACCTGCTGCAGGGCCGCCGCGGTGAGCTCGACCGCCGTGTTGAGCGTCAGCGTCGCGAACTGCTCGCGCTGCGCCTCTTGCACCGACTCGGCCTGTTGCTCGGCGAACTCGCGCAAGCCGCGGAGCAGATCCTCAGGGTCACCGCCGAACGGGAATCCGAAGCCACCTTCCATGGGCTGCACGGTAGCGCGTCGTCACCGCAAGTCGACGAGGTAGTCCCGCTCGACCTCGCGGACGAACTCGTCCACCGCGCCGGTCGCACCGCGAATCGCGGCGGAGAACGGGGACGACACCTCGCCGAGCGTTTGCTCGAGCCGCATCGTGGCTGCCCCGATCTCGTCGAGGTACGCCGGCGACGCGACGCGAGGCGGCGCGCCAAGCGCGCGCTCGAGCGCAAGCGCCGCCTCTTCGGCCTCTTCGATTCCCGGCGGCTGCTCGACGACGCGCAGTTGCGCGAGATCCATCCGCAGCCGTTCGAGGTCGCCGCCGCCGGCGAAGTCGTCTGCGAGCTCGCACATCGCGACGATCGAGGCGGTCTCGCGGATGTCCTCGCGACGCGTCACCACCGCGCCCGTGTCGTCCAGCACGACCCAGCGCCGGTCGCTCTCCGCACCGATCGCCACGAGGTACGACCGGCGCGAGCCGCCGGGCTCTGCGCCGAGCACCGCCACCACCTGACCGTGTGGCGCAGCGAGCACGGCAATCCGCTCCAAGTCGTCCGCGAGGGCCATAGCATCAAGCGTATGGATGCGACAACGCTGTTTGCGCCGCTCGGGCCGGGCTACGACCGCTGGAGCGCCGTGCTCTCGTTCGGCCAGGACCCGCGCTGGCGCCGCTTTCTCGTCGACTGCACGGACGCGCGGCCGGAGGACACCGTGCTCGACGTCGCGACGGGCACCGCCGCGGTCGCACTGGAGCTCGTGCGGCAGAAGGACTGCTACGTCGTCGGCATCGACCAGAGCGCCCAGATGCTGGCCGTCGGCCGCCAGAACGTGTCGCTCGCTGGCGCGACCGCCAAAGTGCGCCTGCAGGAAGGCGACGCACGCGCGCTGCCGTTCGACGACGGGCAATTCGACGCGCTGACGTTCACCTACCTCCTGCGCTACGTCGAGGATCCGGCCGCGACCCTGCGCGAGCTCGCGCGCGTGGTCCGGCCGGGCGGCACGATCGCCGGGCTCGAGTTCGCCGTCCCGCGGGGGCTTTGGCGTCCGTTCTGGGAGCTCTGGGTGCGCGTCGGCCTCCCCGGCGCCGGACGCGCGATCGGCGACGGGTGGCACGAGGTCGGCGAGTTCCTCGGCCCGTCGATCAAGGAGCACTACGCACGCTGGCCGGTGCCGCGGCTGCTCGAGGCGTGGCAGGACGCCGGCATCGCCGGCGTGCGCGCACACCGGCTCAGCCTCGGCGGCGGGATCGTGACGTGGGGCCGCCGGGCGTGATCGACGAGATCCGGCCCTCGTTCTACGCGCTTCGGCCGGGTGGCTGGCGCGACTACGTGACCTTGCTCCACCCGCCGTACACCCTGTGGCACCTCTCCTACGTCTGCGTCGGCGCCGCGATTGCACCCCATTTCCACCTCGATCGAATGCTGTGGGGCGTCGCCGCGTTCCTGCTCGCGATGGGTGTGGCGGCGCATGCGCTCGACGAGCTGCGGGGACGGCCGCTCCGTACGCACATCCCCTCCCCGATCCTCGTCGGCGTCGCCGTGGCGGGGCTCGGCGGCTCGGTCGCGATTGGTGTCGGCGCCGCTGCGGCGTGGGGTTGGTGGCTGCTGGCGTTCGTCGTAGCGGGAGCGGTGCTCGTGCCCGCGTACAACCTCGAGCTCGCGTTCCACACCGATTGGGGCTTTGCCCTCGCCTGGGGCGCCTTTCCAGCGCTCACGGGCTACTTCGTGGAAGCGCAGTCGCTGCGGCTCGAGGCGTTTGCGGTTGCGGCCTACGCCTTTGCGGCGAGCCTCGCACAGCGTGCGCTCTCGACGCCGGTTCGCCGCGCCCGGCGCGAGCACGCATCGACCGACGGCACCGCTCCGCTGGAACGCGCACTGCGCCTCATGACCGCTGCGGCAGTCGCGCTCGCCGTCGCTCTCGTCGCGGCGCGCCTACGATGATCGCGTGACCGCTGCAGTCATCGTCGCAATCGTCGCGGCCGCATTGGCGGCAGCGATCCTCGTCGCCTGTGTCGGCGTGTTGCGCAAGGCGCGCGCACACGGCCGTCTGTTGGAGACCGAGATCGAGCGCGGCAAGCTCGCGTTCGACGCCGTGGTGGCCGAGGAGGTCGAGCGCCGGGCGGCCGACCTCCAGTCGACGCTGGCGCGCGCCCGTGCCGAGTCCCTCTCACAGCTCGCGGACGAAGAGCGACGCATCGCAGAGGAGCGGCGGCGCGACGTTGCTGAGCGGGAACGCGACGCCACTGCCCACCTCGGTCAACAGCTTGTCGCTGCGCAGGGTTTGGTCGAGCAACGGCTCACGGACTGGACGAACGACCTGGAGAAGCTGCAGCAGGGCCTGACCGACGAGCTCGCGCGCATCGAGACGAAGCAGCGCCAGTTGATGACGGAGGTCGAGTCGAAGATCGGCCAGGACGCCGAGGGCCTGCGCACGGAGATCGAAGAGCAGCGCGCGGTGATCTCGCGCCTTCGCACCGAGCTGGCTCGCTCCGCCGAGGAGATCTCCCAGCAGGCGAACGCCGAGCTCGAGCAGCATGCGGGAGAGCGGCGACAGGCGTTGCACGAGGTTGCGGATCGGCTGCGCCGTCGAGAGCGCGATCTCCAAGAGCTCGTCGATCGCGAGTCGAACGACGCGGCGCAGCGGATCCAGGTCGCGCTCGGTGACATCGAGCGGCGACAGGTCGAGCAGATGCAACGCATCGTGGCGCGCGAGACGGCGCGCTATTCCGAGGCCGCGATGCAGCAGTTCGACGGCGCGGTGCGCACCGCTCGGGAGGAGGCGGCGCGCCGCCTCTCACGCGAGCTCGATCTTGCCGTCGAGCGGTTTGCGCGCGAGGCCGAGACGGTGCTTACCGATCGACTCAACGCCGTCAGCGACTCGGCGGCGCAGCGTGTCGAGGAGCGGCTTGGACGCTTGCGGTCCGCGCTCGAGCATCAGCGCGACGACGCGCTCGTCTCCCTCGAGGATCGCGCTCACCAGGTCGAGGCGGGCCTCCGCGAGCGCCTGCGCGAGATCGCAAGCGACGCGGAGACCGAGCGAACGGTGCTCGACGGTCGCCTACACGAGCTCGCGCGGCGCCTCGAGGAGCTCACCTCGAGAACGTAAGGATTCTCCGCTGCGGCCCAACTTCGGGTGGCAGGGTTCGTCTAGGACAGAGCGAAACACCTCGAAACGATGCCTCAGACCGTCGAACAACCCCAGTCGGAACTCGAAAAGGTCGAGTCCTGGCGGCTCCACGTGCTGATCGAAGCCGGGTACCCGCTGCCGCTCGCAGAGCGGCTCGCGCACTCGGAAGCCGACTTGCACCGGGCCGTGGAGCTGATTCGCGCGGGCTGCGCGTTCGAAACTGCAGCAGAGATCCTGGTCTGAGACGCGCGCTCAGCGCGCCTCGACGAGCACCTCGATCTCGAAGAACTGCGGCGCAATCGCGCCGTCGCCCCCGACCTGCTGCGCGGCACCGGCGAGCTGGCCGTCGGCGAAGCGCTGGAAGTGCTCCTTCGACTCCCAGATGTCGTAGATGTAGAACCCCTGCGAGGACTCGCCTGCTGAGTGGACGATCAGCCCCTCGGGCGACTGATCCTTCTGCATCGGGAAGTTGCCGAACATCGCCTCCGTCAGCGCGACGTAGGTGTCGCGGGTGACGCCTTCGCCTGCAATGAGCATGCCGACCGCCATGTGGGTCTCCTTTGTCCGAGAGGTGGAAGGCGATTCTCTGTTGTTCGCGCCGCAAATGCCAGGAGTACCATCGGCCGCGTGAAGGTCCAGGCGACGGAGATCGACGGGCGCAAGGTCTACAGCGTCCACGCGTTCAACAAAGGGGTCGCGACGTGGCTGAACCGCCTCCCCACGTTGTGGATCGAGGGCGAGGTGACCGAGCTCCGGCGCCAGCAACGGTGGGCCTCCGTCTTCTTCACGCTGAAGGATCCCGAAGACGGCGCGTGCCTTCCGGTGCAGATGCCGCGCGGCCAGTTCGACGCACTCGACCTGCAGCTGCAGGAAGGCGAGCGCGTCCACGTGTTCGGCCGCGCCGAGCTCTACGAACAGCGCGGCGAGCTGCGGCTGAAGGCGCTGACGATCGAGCGCTACGGCCTGGGCGCGCACCTCGCCGCACTCGAGCGATTGAAGCGGTCACTCGCGGCCGAAGGGCTCTTTGCTGCCGAGCGCAAGCGCCCGCTGCCGCGTTTCCCGCAGCTGATCGGGCTCGTGACCGGCAATGACGCCGCGGCGAAGCGCGACGTGCTGACGCACATCGTGCAGCGGTACCCACCCGCGAACGTGCTCGTCGCGGAGACGTACGTGCAGGGGCCACGCGCGCCGGCGGCGATCGCGACGGCGATCGCCGACCTCTGTAGACGCAACGTGGACGTGATCGTGCTCGCGCGAGGTGGCGGTAGCTTCGAAGATCTGCTCCCGTTCTCCGACGAGCGCGTCGTGCGTGCGGTTGCAGCAGCGAGCGTGCCTGTCGTCTCCGCTGTCGGACATGAGCAGGACTCGCCGCTGTGCGACCTGGCGGCAGATGTGCGCGCGTCGACGCCGACCGCAGCCGCGCGTCTTGTCGTGCCGGATCTCGCGGAGCTTCGCGAGCGCCTTGCACGGACGCGGCTGGCGTTGCACGGCGGCGCGGAGCGCGCCGTGTCGCGCCACCGAGACAGGCTCGCCCACACCCACGAACGGCTCGCCCGGGCGCCGCTGCTCGCCCTCGAGCGACGGCAGGCACGGCTCGCCACAGCGTACGCGCGGCTCACGGCTCTGAGCCCGCTGGCTACCCTCGAGCGCGGGTACGCGATCGTGCACAGCAGCGCCGAGCTCGTCCGTTCGCCGGAGCAGCTCGAGCCCGGCGACGCGATCGACGTCCGCGTTGCCGGCGGCACATTCGGAGCGACCGTTGACTGAGCTCTCCTTCGAAGAGGCGCAGAGGGAGCTCGAGTCGATCGTCGAGCGGCTCGAGCGCGGTGACGCCGGGGTCGACGAACTGACGAAGCTCTGGGAGCGCGGCGAGGAGCTGTACCGCCTTTGCGCGGGGAAGCTCGAGGCAGTGCAGGGGAAGATCGAAGAGCTACGCGCCCTCGACGAGAGCGCGGGCTAGCTCCTCACCCAGCTCCTCCAGGTCACGGGCGGCACGCGCGGGATCGCCGGAGAGCGCCCTCGCCTCGACGCCGTCGCGCACGAGCCCGCCGAACACGACGCACTCGACGCCGAGGCGCGCGCACCGCTCCCGCACGGCGCCCGGCGCCTTTCCCGCGAGCGTCGTCGCGTCGACAGTCCCTTCGCCGGTCACGACGAGATCGGCGCCGCGCGCGCGTTCGTCGAAAGCGAGCAGCTCGAGCACGTGCGGCGCGCCCGCGACGAGGTGCGCGCCGAGGGAGGCGAACGCAGCCCCCAGTCCGCCGCCGGCACCCGCACCGGGCAGCTCGCGGTACGGCACGAGGTCGGCGCGCGCCGCGAGCATGGCCTCGAGCGCGTCGACCTCGCCCGGGCCCGCTCCCTTCTGCGGCCCGAACGCGCGTGCCGCGCCCTTGGGCCCAAGCAGGGGGCTGAAGACATCGCACGCCACGCGAACATCGAGCTTCGCGGGGAGTGAGTCGAGCTCCTCGAGCAGGCCCGCGCCGCCGTCGACGGTGGCCGTCCCGCCGAGCCCGACGAGGAGCGCACGCGGCTCCTCCGCCAGCACCGCCCGCAGGAGCTCGCCGAGGCCGCGGCTCGACGCACGCAGCGGGTCGAGCTCGTCGGGCGTGAGGAGCGGCAGCCCGATCGCCTGCGCCGACTCGACGACGGCCGTTCCGCCCGGCGTCACGAGCCACCGCGCGAGCACGGGCCGACCGAGCGGGTCGGAGACCTCGCTGGAATACCAGTCGCCCCCGAGCGCCCCTTTCAGGACGTCGCAGGTGCCCTCGCCGCCGTCGGCGACCGGCAGCTCCACGGCATCGACACCGACGACACGGGCCAGCCCACACGCGAGTGCGGCGGCGGCGTCCAGCGCCGACAGGACGCCCTTGAGGCTAGTTGGGGACGCGAGCGCGAGCACGTTCCGGCGCGGGCGGCGCGACGTCGTCGGCGCTCTCCTCGACAGGTTCCTCGATCTGCCTCAGCGTCGCGTACGACAGTCCTTCGCGCGCGAGAAAGATGAGCCCGATCCCGATCCCGACCGAGGCCTCGATCGCCTGCAACCCGATGCCGAACGCGATGCCGCGCGCGTAGGCAACGCCGTAGTTGACGAGAGGCGTTGCGACCGCGATCTGCACGAGACCGACGTTGCCGGGCCAGATCGGAAAGATCGTCGCAACGTTCATCAGGACGAGTACAAGGCCGGCTGCCGCGAGTGGCTGGTGGATGTGGAACGCGCGCATCGCGCACCACACGGCGAACAGCTGGCACGCCCAACCGAGGAACTGAAACGACGCCGCCTTGAGCGCGGGCAGCGGCGCGCTCATCACGGCCAGGCCCTGACGTGCACGCGCGAGCAGCAGACGGACCGGTCCGAGCTCGTCGAGCTCGCGGTGCTGGCGACGTGCGAGCACGAGCGCAACGGCGAAGAGCAGCACGCCCACGACGACTGCGACGGCGAGCGACGTATACGCCCAGCCCGGAATCTTCGCCGCCAGCAACACCCACACGACGAGGGTGATCGTCGGGAAGATGTCGAACATCCTGTGCGCGAAGACGGAGCCGATCAACGTCGCCGTCGTTCCCTTCGGGCCTGTGAGCCGACGGCGGAGGACGGCAACGCGCGCGAGCTCGCCGACGCGGCCCGGCAGCACGGCGTTCCCGAAGAGGCCCACGCAAAACGCCGAGAACACGAGCCGGTACGACGGGTGCGGCGGGTCGATCGACTGCTTGATCGCGGCGTCCCACGCGACCGAGCGCGCGACGACCGACAGCAGGTTCAGCCCGATCGCCGCCGCCACCCAGCCCCAGGAGACGACGGTGAATGCGTCGTGCACCGCATGCCAGTCCGGCCCGCGGAACGCGACCAGGGCGATCGCCCCCGCGAGCAGCGGAACCACGATCAGGAACGGCCACCACCGCGCCCTCATCAGGCGACGACCTCGTCGTAGACCTCTTCCAGACGGCGCGCGATGTCGCTCCACGCGTAGTTCGCCTGTGCGTGCACTCGTGCTGCGCGACCCATCTCGACGCGGCGATCCTCGTCGGAGAGCACATCGACGACGGCGGCTGCGAGGGCGTCGGGGTCGGACGGCGACACGAGCCGCGTCGCCTCGGGCGTCGCAACGGCCGCGTAGCCCGGGATGTCCGACGCGACGACGGGCGTCGCACACGCGAGTGCCTCGGCGAGCACGAGCCCGAAGCTCTCGCCGCCGAGCGCGGGTGTCACGGACACCTTTGCCCGCAGAAGCTCATGGGTGCGTACCTCGTTCGTGACGATGCCCAGCACGTCGATCCCTGACTCGTCGAAGCGCAGGCGCGCATGCAGCAGCCGGTACTGCAACGGGTCGGTGCCCATCAGCCGTAGCCGCGCGCCGGTCGCTGCATGGATCTTCGGCCAGGCGCGCAACAGGACCGACAGCCCCTTGCGCGGGTCGTGTCGGCCGATGAAGACGACCGTGTCGTCGCGGTTCGCCGGCTCCGCCTCATCCGGGATGAGAACGCCGTTCGGGATGACGCGGTAGTCGCCGGGCAGCCACCGCGCTGCCGACTCGGCCGCCATCGGCGAGACGGCGATGCGCGCATCGACCCGATCCATCAGGAAACCCCAGAAGTGCATCGCTCCGCGCATCCAGCCGAGGTTGCCATGTGCGTGATGTGTGACGACGATCGGGCACTGCGCGAGCGAGAGCGTCGCGACGCACACCGCCGGAGTCATCGGCTCATGGAGGTGCACGACGTCGAAGCGCTCCTCCGCAAGGATCGACCTGATGCGGCCGATCGACCGCGGCGAGAGGATGATGTTCGGAAGCGAGCCGTTCGCCGGCACGACGACAGACCGTCCGACCGGGATGATCCCGTCGGGCAGCGTGCCGTGCCGGCCGGTGCGCGGGTGCAGGAAGCGCGTGAGCCTTCCAGGCGGATCGTTGCCCATCAGCACCTTCACGTCGTGACCACGCCGGCGGAGCGCATCCGCCTGGTGCTCCGAGTGCTCGACGACCCCACCCCAGTACGACCACGAGAACGGGACCACGATCCCGATCTTCATTGTGCTCCGGCGCCGGCAAAGCCGGCACCTGCGCTCTTGGGCGGCTCCGTCGAGCCTACGCCGCCGGCTGTTGTCGACGCGAATGCCGCCGCAAGGCGGTCGGCGCCGAGCTCGATCGTGTCGTCACCGACTGCGAGCGAGATTCGCGCCCAGCCGGCGCCGCTCGGCCCGAAGCCCTCGCCGGGAGCGACGGCTACGCGATGCTCGAGGAGCAGGTCTGCCGCACCCAGCTCTTCCGGCAGCCGGAGCCAGACGAAGAAGGTCCCCTCGCAGACGACCGGCCCGGGCAGCGCAGCGGCAACGACGTCCCGGCGCCGCTCGTAGCCCGCGACGCGGTCGGCGACCGATTCCTGCGGTCCGGTCAGCGCGGCGATCGCTGCGCGCTGCAGCGGCTCGAAGATGCCGACGCGTTTGTGGTCGTTCAACAGGTTGATGCGCTCGACGATCTCCGCGTTGCCGACGACGAAGCCGATGCGCCAGCCCGCCATGCCGTACGTCTTCGACATCGACCACATCTCGACGCCGATGTCTTTCGCACCCGGTGTCGCGAGGAAGCTCTGCGGGCGCCGCCCGTCGTAGACGAGGTCGCAGTACGCGGCGTCGTGCACGACCGCGCCGCCCGTGCGCTCCGCCCAGCGAACCGCGTCGGCGAAGACACCGTCGGGCGCGCAGACCGCGCACGGGTTCGACGGGTAGTTGAGGTACAGCGCTGCTGCGGCCGGCGCGGCGTCGAGGTCGGGAGCCCAGCCTGCCGACGCCTCGAGGGTCACCGTCTCGATGCGTGCGCCTGCGAGCGCGGGCCCGGACGGGTAGTCGGGGTAGTACGGGTCGGGCAGCAGGATCGTCCCGCCCTCGTCGGCGAGCGAGAGCGCGAGCTCGACGATCGCGGTCTTGGTCCCAGGCACGAGCGCGATCTCGCGTTCGGGGTCGAGCTCGACGCCGTAGACGTCGCGATAACGACCGGCGAGCGCCTCTTTGGTCTCGCGCAACCCTCGGATCGGCGCGTAGCCGTGGACCCCGGGATCCCGTGCGCTCTCGACGAGCGCGTCGACGACGTGCGACGGCGGGCCGAGCTCGGGGTTGCCGCGCCCCAGATCGACGAGCGGCGGCCCGCCCTCGGCGGCCGCGGCGGCGACGCGCCCGAGCAGGGCGACGAAATACTGCTCCGGAAGTCGTTGCAGGCGTTCGGGTGTCGGGCGACCCACCGTCGGTGACTCTAACGGCGGCCCCGCGGCGACAGTTCGCCGACGCGGGTCGCGGGCGCCCGCCCTGCCAGTCGCTAGAGTCGACGGATGTTCGAGAAGGGCCTCGCCGAGCTGCACACCCATCTCGGCGGCTCGGTCGCCTCCGACATCATGTGGAGCCTCGCGCACGAGCAGGGGATCGCCTTGCCGACGCGCGACTACTGGGAGTTCGACCGGCTCGTCACGGTGTCGGACCCGCGGGGCGTGCCGGATCTCGATTCGCTCGACCGCATCTACCACCTGACGGAGCTGATCCAGAGCTCGCCGCTCGCGGTGGAGCGAAGCGTGCACGCTGCGATCGGCGGCGCGTATCGCTCGCAGCAGATCACGACGCTCGAGCTGCGTTTCAACCCGATGAAGCGCAATCGGGGCGGCGAGCGCGATCTCGATCACATCATCCTCGCGGCAGTGCGCGGTCTCGACCTCGCCTCGCTGGAGTACCCGCAGGTGCGAGCCGGGCTGATCCTGATGATGGACCGCACGTTCACGGCCGACCAGAACATGGTAATCGTCGAGAAGGCACTGCGGTACCGCTCACGAGGTGTCGTCGGCATCGACATCGCAGGCCCGAGGCCGGGCGGCGCGAGGTACGACTACACGCAGATCCGCGAGCACGTCGAGCTGGCGCGCGACGGCGGCCTCGGCGTGACGATTCACGTCGGCGAGGAAGGCGGCGCTTACGGCGTGGAGGAGATCGGCGAAGTGGTCGAGTCACTGCAGCCCGACCGTCTCGGGCACGGCATCCTCGCGGCGCGCGATCCGGGCCTCATGGAGGCAATCCGCGAGGCGGACATCACGCTCGAGATCTGTCCGACGTCGAACCTGTTGACGAAAGCGCTCGCCGACGAGGCGGCCGTGCGCGCCACGTTCCGCGCGTTCGTCGATGCGGGCGTGCCGTTCACGATCGCGACTGACGGCCCAGAGATGATGCGCACGCACCTACGCGACGAGCTCGAGCTCCTGCTGCGCATCGGCGCACTGGACGAGCAGGAGCTCGAGGCCGCGAACGCCCGCGGGCACGACGTCTCTTTCGTAGGTCGCCGCTCGCACTCGCTCGCGTAGCGACCCGCGGCTACTAGCCGACTCGAGTCCATTCTCCCGCCCAGACGAACTCTCGGACTCGGCACGGGTCGCTGCCGGCCGGGGTGAGGGTCAGCGTGTTGCCGGAGACCGACCAGTGGTAGGTCGCCTGCGGGCCGCCCCACGGGAGACACCAGGTTCCCTCTTCGGCGAGGTAGTCACTGAACGGTCGCCAGCTGACGGCGCCCCACACCTGAAATGTCGTCGCGCCGGGAACCCAGTCGGTGTCCTGGATGTAGCCGAGCCCGGTATTGGCGTCGACGCTCGCGTGGGTGAACGTGCCGGGATTGCGCGTCTGAATCCAACGGCTGTCGAGAACGAGCCGGTAGACGCCTGCCGGGGTCGGCGTATCGGCCGGCGCCCCCGGACTGCCGGGCTTGGGCGCTCCGGCCGGGTCGACGGTGCGCTCCCAGGTGCCCTTGAGGGCGGTAGCCGGTTCGGGCGCCGCCGGGACGCGCGCTGTGATCGTGTCGTCTGCGTGCTGACCGCTTGTCGCGGTCACGCGCACGGTGAAGCGATGAAGCCCCGGGCTCAGGAACGAGGTGACCAGATACCCCCGGTCGACGGTCTTGAAGTTGTCTTCCTGGTCGCCGTAGATGTACGGCGCCTTCTTCTGCGTCCAGCGGAGCTTGCCGTCGATGAGAAAGTCGACCGTGCTGACCTTGGTGCCGGCGGCGTACGCGTACCAGTGGATGTGGTGCGGAAGCACGGTCTTGCCGTCGAGTGTCGAGGTGACCTTGAACGGTTGGCTTGTCGCTGCGCCGGCCACGCCGAAGCAGGTGAAGACGGCGGCGAGGAACGCGCCGAGCAACAACACATCTCGCCGCCGGCGCTTGCTGATCCGCGCGTCAGAGATTGAACGCCGCGCCATGCTGACTCCCTTCGTCGAGTGGTGATTTCGACGCTAGGCACGGCGTGAGCCCCGCACATCGAGGCGCAGCCTGAACATCCCTGAGGGCTACCCCTGAATCCCGGCAGCAGAGAGACCGCGCGCGGCGGTCTCTCCGTGTCTGCCGGTCGTCGCTCAGGCGGAACGGTTACTCCTTCGGGATCTCGAAGCGCGCGATGATGCCGGGGTCGCCGCCTCGGGCGAGGAGCTCGGGATCGGGATCGCGAGTCGCCACCCACGCGTAGCCGTCTTCGGGATAGGCAACGACGTCCGGGAAGCTTCCGCCGCTGATCCCGAGAATCCGAGCCGGCTCGTCGCCCGGGTTGCTGAACGTGTGCAGCCCGGCCCGTCCCTCGGGGCAGAAGACGAAGTCGCCGGGAGCCAGCGTCTCTTTCCCAGCTTGGTTCCGGAAGACCGGATGGCCGCTCAGGACGAAGAACATCTCTTCGGCCCCGAAGTGCATGTGGAGCCGTGGTTCGGGTGCGCCGGCACCAAGCTCGTACAACGTTGCCCCGAGCCTGGCGTTGTCCGGCCGCCAGAAGATCCGATGCCGAGTCCGGTCTTCGCCGTTGTCGCCGTCCCAGGCGTCGGAGAAGAGGTTTTGCCGATTCATTGCTGGACCTCCGAGTCGTAGCGGTGACGCGCAGCGGCCCGAGCCCGCACGACGGGCCTCGGCCAAAGACTGCGCCTAGGAACGCGCGGCAGCTCGCCGCGCCGAACCGCTACCTCGTCGCCGGATCCATCGCAGGATCATGCCTGCTCGAGCGTTTCAGCGCGGCTAGGCCGCGGCAGCGACGACGAGCTCTGCGACCTCGGTCGGCGTCGTGCCGACCTTGATGCCGACCGCTTCGAGCGCGTCCTTCTTCGCCTGCGCCGTGCCGGACGAGCCGGAGATGATCGCGCCCGCGTGACCCATCGCCTTCCCCGGCGGCGCCGAGAAGCCGGCGATGTACGAAAACACCGGCGTCGACATGTGCTCGCTCACCCAGCGCGCGGCCTTCTCCTCTTCGTCGCCGCCGATCTCACCGACGAGCACGACGAACTTCGTCTCCGGATCCGCCTCGAACTTCTCGAGCACGTCGATGAAGCCTGCGCCGACGATCGGGTCGCCACCGATGCCGACGATCGTCGAGTTGCCCTGTCCGCGCTGCGCGAGCTCGTTGCCGATCTGGTACGTGAGAGTCCCGGAGCGCGACACGAGCCCGATCGAGCCCGGCTGGAACACCTCCGCCGGGATGATCCCGACATTCGCCTTCCCGGGTGAGAGCACACCCGGGCAGTTCGGCCCGATCAGCGTCACGCCCTTGGGACGCACGTACGTGTAGACACGAAGCATCTCGTGCGCGGGGACGTGCTCGGTGATGCAGATGACCGTCTTCACACCCGCGTCGACGGCCTCGTAGATCGCGTCGGGAGCAAACCGCGCGGGCACGAAGATCAGCGACGTGTTCGCCCCCGCTTCGGCGACAGCCTCGGCGACGGTGTCGTAGACCGGAACGCCGTCGACGTCCTGTCCGCCCTTGCCCGGCGTGACGCCCGCGACCAGGTTCGTCCCGTAGGCGCGGTTGCGCAGGCCGTGGAAGCGCCCTTCCGAACCGGTGAGGCCTTGAACGACGAGCTTCGTGTCCTGGTCGACGATGATCGCCATTAGTCGCCTTCTTTCCTGGCCTTGAGGATCAGCTTCGTGTCCTGCCACGTCCTGCCGTCGTCGCTCGCGACCGGCGCGAGCAGTGCACGCACCTGTTCGGCCGTCTCGCTTGCGCACCCCGTGCGCGCGAGCCACTCCTCGGTGTCGTGCGTCTTCACGAAGTGCTCGACGCTCTCCACTTCCAGGCCGGCGCCCGCGACGAACGCGAGCCATTCCGTCTCGGTGTAGCTCCGAACGTGCGACGGGTCGCGCAGCTTCTCGGCGAGCTCGTGCTCGTCCGAGATGTACAGCGTGTCCTCGATGACAACCGATTCCCCTGCAACCCTTGCCATCTCGGCAACTGCGGCGTGGATGTCCGAGAAGTGATGCGGTGCGATGCGCGTGCACGACGACGTCGAATGAGCCGTCGGCGAACGGCAGCTTCTCCGCAGGACACACGACGTCGGGCTCCATGCCCGCCGACGCGTCTGCGGTCGTCACTTCCATTCCTTCCGCGCGCAGTCGGCGCGCGACGTGACCGCCACCCGTCGCGACGTCGAGCGCCGTCCTGCCCGGCGCCGGCTCGCACAGCGCGACGACGAGATCGAGGTCGGCGTCGGTCGCATGCGTGACCGACGTGCGATACGCCTCCGCGCGGTTATCCCAGACGTTCTTCATCGCTGCGACTTCCGCGCCTCGAGGATGATCATCGGCGACGTCCAGCTCTCTCCATCCGCGCTCGAGAGCGGACGCAGCAGCTCGCGGATGCGCGGGCGATCGGCGTCGGGCGTATCGGTGCGGTCGAGCCAGTCGTCGAACGCGAGCGTCATGTCGTGGTACTCGACGCGCTCGACCTCGAGCCCGGCATCAGTGAGCAGCTCGCGCCACTCCTCTTCGGAGAGCGAGCGCACGTGACTGCGGGTCGCGCAGCTTCTCCGCGGCCTCGGTCTCCTCGTCGGTGTAGTGGTGATCCTCGATCACGACAAGGCTGTTGGTGATCCGCGCGAACTCGCCGATCGCCGCGCCGATCGAGTGGAAGTGATGCGCGGCCAGCCGGTTCACGACGACGTCGAAGGAGCCGTCCGCGAACGGAAGATCCTCGGCCGGCGCCATGACATCCGCGCGCATGCCGGGCGACGGGTCGACCGTCACAACCTCCGCGCCGGCCTCGCGGAGGCGGCGCGCTACGTGGCCGCCGCCGGTCGCGACGTCAAGCACTTTCACGCCCGGCTTCGGATCGCAGAGCTCCACCACGAGGTCGAGATCCGGCCCGCCCGCATGCACTGCCGAGGTGCGGTAGCGCTCCGCGCGCTCGTCCCAGACGTCTTTGCTCATGCGGCGAGCTCGACGGCGCGGCGCGCCGCATCGAGCATCGTCGGCTCGACGTGCACGTTCGCCAAGGCGGCATCCGCCAAGATGCGCCTGCCCTCTTCGGCATTCGTCCCGTCGAGACGAACGACCATCGGCGTCTTGATCTGCATCCGGTCAAGTGCCTCGAGGATGCCGCGTGCGACCTCGTCGCAGCGCGTGATCCCACCGAAGATGTTGAAGAAGATCGACTTGACCTGCTGGTCAGCGGTGATCACCTCGAGCGCATCGACGACTCCTTGCGCGTTTCCGCCGCCGCCGAGGTCGCAGAAGTTCGCCGGCTTCCCACCTGCGACGACGACCACGTCGACCGTCGACATCGAGAGTCCCGCGCCGTTCCCGAGGATCCCGACGGAACCGTCGAGCTTCACGTAGGTGACGCCCTTCTCGCGCGCGAGCGCCTCGAGCGGGTCGGCGGCACTCGTGTCGCGGAAACCGGCAATGTCGGCGTGTCGGTACAGCGCGCTGTCGTCGACCGTGAACTTCGAATCGAGCGCCTTCACCTCGCCGTCGGGCGTCACGATCAACGGGTTGATCTCGGTGAGCATCGCGTCGCACTCGACAAAGCAGCGATAGAGCTTCTCCACGATCGCCGCGATCTGCTTCTGCTCGCTCGGGTCCTCGATGCCGGCGCCGTACACGAGGCGACGCGCGATCCAGGGCTGGTAGCCCTCGAGCGGATCGACATGGAGGCGCACGAGCGCGTCTGGATTGTTCGCCGCAACCTCCTCGATCTCGACGCCACCCTGCGTCGTGAACATGAAGAGCGGCTTCTTCGCGCCGCGGTCGAACGTGATCGAGAGGTAGTACTCCTTGGCGATATCCGACGCGCGCTCGAGCCAGAGCGTGCGCACGACGTGACCGTTGATGTCGAGCCCGATGATGCCGCGGGCCTTCTCCTCGGCGTCGGTGGGGTCGTCCGCGAGCTTCACACCGCCCGCCTTGCCGCGCCCGCCCGTCAGCACCTGCGCCTTGACGACGACGGGCCCGCCGAGCTCCTCGGCGACCGCGCGCGCCTCCTCCGGCGTCATCGCGACGCGTCCCTCAGACACAGGTATTCCGAACTGCGCGAAGAGCTGCTTGCCCTGGTACTCGTAGAGATCCATCGCCGCGGGACATTAGCCACGCCGATACCCTCGAGGTCGATGGAAGCGATCGTCGTCGACGAGCTCCGCAAGCGCTACGGGGAGGTTCAGGCGCTCGACGGAGTGACGTTCTCCGTTCGCCGGGGAGAGGTGTTCGGGCTGCTCGGGCCGAACGGCGCAGGCAAGTCGACGACCGTCCGCGTGCTCGTCACGCTCACCGCGGCGGATGCCGGCACAGCGCGGGTCGCGGGACACGATGTCGCCCGCGAGCGGACGGCCGTGCGCAAGGCGATCGGCTACGTGCCGCAGGACTCGGGCGTCGACCAGTTCGGAACCGGCCGCGAGAACCTGATGCTCCAGGGCCGGATCCAGGGCATGGGCGGCCGTGCGCTCCGCGCAGCGCACCGACGAACTGCTCGAGCTCGTCGGGATCACCGACGCCGCGGATCGCGTCGTCCGCACGTATTCGGGCGGCATGCGGCGCCGGCTCGACATCGCTCTCGGTCTCGTGCACCGGCCTTCGGTGCTCTTCCTCGACGAGCCGACGACCGGCCTCGATCCCGAAGCGCGAGCGGCACTGTGGGAAGAGGTCGGCCGCCTCGCGGAGGCCGAGACGCTGACGATCCTGCTCACGACGCACTACCTCGAGGAGGCCGACCACCTTGCCGACCGGCTTGCGATCGTCTCGCAGGGCAAGATCGTCGTCGAAGGCACGCCCTCCGAGCTGAAAGCGCTTCTGCAGGGAGACGCCGTGCACGTCGAGCTGCCCCGCGAGTCCGTCGCAGAGGCGCAGACCGTGCTCGCAGCCGCCGGCGCCAGGCCCGAGCAGGTGCTCGACGGTCGCACGGTCGTCGCACGCGTCGAGAACGGGGGCCGCGCGCTGCCCGCGATCATCACCGCGCTCGAGGGCGCGGGGATCCCGGTCGAGTCGGTGTCCGTCTCGCGGCCTTCGCTCGACGACGTGTACCTGCATTTCACCGGCCGCGACTTCAACGCGGAGGACCGCGCGGCGTGACCGTTCTCCGTCACACCTGGTTCATGACAATCCGTCAGGCGCGAAACCTGATGCGCGAGCCGATTTGGATCGTGCTGCTCCTCGTGCAGCCGATGGTGTGGCTCGTTCTCTACGGGCAGCTGTTCAAGAACGTCACCCGGCTCGGCGGGTTCGGCACCGGCTCGTACATCACGTTCCTCGCCCCCGCGATCGTCGTCATGAACGCGTTCTTCGGCGCAACGTGGAGCGGGATGTCGATGATCAACGACCTCGATCACAAGGTCGTCGAGCGATTCCTCGCGACGCCGGCGTCGCGCTTCTCGCTCGTCCTGTCACAGATCGTGCGCTCGGCGCTGACTGCGGCGATCCAGGCGGTCGTGATCCTGCTCGTCTCGTTCGGGCTCGGCGTGCACATTCACACCGGCGTCCTCGGAGTGCTCGTGATCATCCTGGCCGGCATGCTGGTAAACAGCGCCTTTGCCGGCATCTCGCAGGCAATCGCGCTGCTGACGCGACGCGAGGCGACGATGATCGCGGTCGCAAACTTCATCGGGCTGCCGCTGCTCTTCCTCTCGTCGACGATGATCGCGCTGAAGCAGATGCCGGGCTGGATGCAGACGGCATCGAAGTTCAATCCCGTGGACTGGGGCGTGCGCGCCGCGCGCGACGTCGTTCTGCCCGGCACAGATTGGTCGGCCGTTGCCTGGCACCTCTTGCTGCTGCTCGCCCTCACCGGCGTGACCGCGTCGTGGGCTACGAGCGCGTTCCGCTCGTATCAGCGCAGCCTTTAGCCCTTTACGCGATCACACAGATCTGCTGGCCGATCGTGACCGCTTGCTGCGGTGCGACCGCGAGCTCGGCCACGGTGCCGGCGGCGTGCGCGGTCACCTCGTTCTCCATCTTCATCGCCTCGACGATGCAGATCACCTGGCCGACCTCGACGGCGTCGCCGTCGGCGACCTTCACGTCGAGGACGGTGCCTTGCATGGGCGAGACGACCGCTCCGGATGCGGCACCGCCGCCGGCCGCCGTTCGCTCTCGTCGCCGGCGCGCCAGTTCGCGGTACGGCGGCTCGGGCACCCGCAGGCGCACCTCGACGCGGCGGCCGTCGACCTCAGCGGTCGTGACGCGCTCAACCTCGGCGACGTGGGATGCGCGCGGCCCGTGGTCTACCTCGACGGCAAGCTCCGCCGCCTGAGCAGCGAGCTCCGGCGACTCGACGATCCCGTTGCACGTCTCCCCCGCGCGGAAACACGGGTGCGCGAGCAACGCACGGTGGAAGCCGATCAGCGTTCTCACCCCGCCGATCCGATACTCGGCGAGCGCCCGCTGCATGCGGCCGATCGCGTGGTCCCGGTCGGCGCCCCACACGATCAGCTTCGCGACCATCGGGTCGTAGAGCGGCGAGACGACAGAGCCTTCGCCGACACCGGAGTCGACGCGCACGCCCGGCCCTGAGGGCTCGTGGTACGCCGTGATCGTCCCCGGCGAGGGCAGGAAGCCGTTGGCCGGGTCCTCAGCGTTGATGCGGCACTCGATCGCGTGACCCTGAAGGCGCACGCGGCCTTGCGAGAGCTCGAGCGCCTCGCCGCGCGCGATCTGCACCTGCGCACGCACGAGGTCGATCCCGGCGACAACCTCCGTGATCGTGTGCTCGACCTGGATCCGGGTGTTCATCTCCATGAAGTAGTACGAGCCGTCGGGCGCGAGCAGCCCTTCGATCGTCCCGGCCGAGCGGTAGCCCGCGGCCCTCGCCGCGTCGATGGCGATGTTCCCGATGCGGCTTCGCAGCTCGGGGTCGACTCCGGGCGACGGCGTCTCCTCGACGAGCTTCTGGTGGCGCCGCTGAATCGTGCAGTCACGCTCCCCGAGATGGATCACGTTGCCGTGGGCATCCGCGAGCACCTGCACTTCCACGTGGCGCGGATCCTCGAGGTAACGCTCGACGTACACCGACGCGTCGGCGAAGTACGACTGCCCTTCGCGCTGAGCCGACGCAAACGCCTGCTCGGCCTCGCCGGCCGAATACACGGTCTTCATCCCCTTGCCGCCCCCGCCCGCGGCGGCCTTGATCAGCAGCGGATAGCCGATCTCCTCGCCGAGCGCGACCACTTCGGCCGCGGAGCCCACGGGCTCGGTCGTGCCCGGAATGATCGGCACGCCCGCCGCCTGCATGGCCTGCCGCGCACGCGTCTTCGAGCCCATCAACTCGATCGCCGATGCCGGCGGGCCGATCCACACGAGCCCGGCGCTCTCGACGGCGCGCGCGAAACCGGCGTTCTCGGCGAGGAACCCGTAGCCCGGATGCACAGCCTCGGCGCCGGAACGACGGGCAGCCTCGAGGAGCTTGTCGACGACGAGGTACGTCTCGGCCGAGGTGGCCCCTCCGAGGGCGTACGCCTCGTCGGCGAAGCGTGGGTGGAGCGCGTCGCGGTCGACGTCGGAATAGACGGCGACCGAAGCAAGGCCCATGTCGCGGAGCGTCCGGAAGATCCGGATGGCGATCTCGCCTCGGTTTGCGACCAGGACCTTTGTGAACATCCGCCGTATTCTCTTGGTTGATGAGCGTCGCCGACCAGCTGACCGTCGCCCGCGCGATCTCGGTGCCGATCGTCGTCCTGCTCTTCGCGGTCTCGTTCCCGCACCACGACGTCTGGGCGACGGTGCTTTTCTGCCTCGCGATGGCGACGGACTGGTTCGACGGACGCATTGCGCGTCGCACCGGGCGGTCCTCGCCGCTCGGCTCGCTGCTCGACCCGGTCGCCGACAAGCTCCTGGTGATGGCGACGCTGATCGTGCTGCTCGACCAGTCGGTCTTCCCGGCCTGGATGGTGGCGGCGATCGTGAGCCGCGAGCTGCTCATCTCGGGGCTTCGGCAGGCGGCGATCGAGCGCGGCATCGTGATCGCCGCCCGCGACCTCGGGAAGCTGAAGACCTGGTCGCAGGCGATCGCCGCAGCCGTCGGCGGGCTGGCGGCGGCCGGCACGTGGAGCCACGACGTGGCGTGGTGGACACTGCTGCTCGCGCTCGTCCTGACGTGGGTGTCCGGACTCGACTACGCGCGCTCGGCACCGAGCGTGCTGCGCGGCCGCACCGTCGTCTCGTAGCGCGGACTACGAGTCGAGCATCTCGCGCAGGCCTTCGGCCCACCACGGGTCCGGCGGTGGCGGTCGCTCGGCCGCGAGCAGTTCCGCAAGCGCGACCTCGACGGGCGCCCGCTGCGACGGGTCGAGCTCGCTCTCCATCGCGCGAACCTTATGCGTCACGCGAAACGGGTAGGTCTTGCGCGCGTTTCCCTCCATCGGGTGATGCCGTGCGCGATGCGCGTAGAGAGAATCGAATTCGACTGCGGCACCTACTTGGGGAGAGGATGAGTTCCATGCTTCAGTGCAATTCGAAGACCGCGACATTCGTCGTGGTCGCGCTCTTGGTCGCCTTGTCAGGGCTGGCCGCGAACTTCACCTGGGCCTTCACCAACTTCACCTGGTAGCGCCTCCGCCGGCATGCCCGGTCGGGCGCTACCACCAGCAAAGCTCCTGGTAGTCGTGATCCCGGTCTCAGCGGCCGGGATCACTGCCTACCTCGCGGCGACCGCCTCGTTCGCGCTGCGGCCCGCCTCTGCCGCGCTGCTCCTCGGCGTCGGGGCGTTCCTGATCGCCTCGACGCTCGCCGAGTGGCTCCCGGTGCCGGTCGACGGCGCTGACGCGAACGGCGTATCTCTCGGCTTCGTCTTCGCGGTCGCGGGTCTCGTGCTCTTCGGCTGGGGGCCCGCCACGTTCGTCTATGCGACCGCCCCGACGCTTGTCGCGCTGGTCGAACGCCGGCCGCTCATCCGCACGCTTTTCAACGCCGGCGCGTTCGGCCTGGGCGGCACGATCGCCGGGCTGACGCTGCGGAGCGCCCACGGCGCGAACCTGGGAGCGCTCATCGAAGTCGCCGTCACTGCCGCGATCCTCTACGTCGTCAACGTCACCATCGTGACGGCCGCAATCTCCGCCTCCGGCTCCGAGGTCGGCTACTTCCGCCTCGTGCGCACGAACGTGCGCTTCACGGCAGTGCCGTTCTCGCTGATGGCGTCGACCGCGTTGATGCTCGTCGTCCTCTGGCAGAGGACGCCGTACATGTTCGCGGCGCTCGCGGGCCCGCTGGTCGCGATCTCCCTCTATCAGCGTTCGACGCATCGCGAGCTGCGCGCGGTCAGGCTCGCACTGACCGATCCGCTCACCGGGCTCGGCAACCACCGGCACTTCCACGAGCGCCTGCAGCGGGAGCTCGACCTCGCCGAAGAGTCGGACGGACGCTTGGCGCTCGTGCTCCTCGACCTCGACGACTTCAAGCTCGTCAACGACCGCCTCGGCCACCCGGCGGGCGACCGCGTGCTCTCGCGGGTCGCGGCACGGCTGCGGCAGGGCGGCGAGGCGTTTCGCCTGGGCGGCGACGAGTTCGCGCTGCTCCTCCCCGGCCTGGGCGAGTACAGCGCGCTCGCGGCAGCGCAGGCGATCGTCGCCCGGGTGGGGACGCTCGACGCGGGTGACGGCGAAACGTCGATCACACTCAGCGCTGGGCTCTCCACCTACCCGACACAAGGACGCGACCGAGCCACACTGGTACGGCTCGCCGACAACGCGCTCTACTGGGCGAAGGAGCAAGGGAAGCACCAGGTACGGGTCGCGCGTCCGGAGGTCGTGCAACTGGACGAGTTCCGGAAGGTCGCACGGAGCGCAAACCGCTTCGCACGGTTCCGGGCCGCTGCGTCGCTGGCGCGCGCTGTCGACTCACGCGACGCGCACCCGAGCGGCCACTCGACACGCGTGGCTGCGCTGTCTGCGCAGATCGCCGAGCAGCTCGGCCTGCCACCGGACGAGGTCGAGCTCGCCCGCCTCGGCGGGAGCCTGCACGACCTCGGCAAGCTTGCGATCCCCGAGGAGATCCTGCAGAAGCCGACGTCTCTGTCGAGCGCCGAGTGGCTCGTCGTACAACGGCATCCCGAGATCGGGTACCGCATGCTGGAGAGCCTCGGCGTCGAGCCGATCGCCGACTGGGTTCTGCATCACCACGAGCGCTGGGACGGGACCGGTTATCCAAACGGCGTCGCCGGCGACGAGATCCCACTCGGCGCGCGGATCATCTTCGTCGCCGATGCCTTCGACTCGATGACGTCGAACCGTCTGTATCGGGCTCCGCGGTCGCGCGCTGCGGCGATCGCGGAGCTCGAGCGCTGCGCGGGCTACGCACTTCGACCCGGAGGTTGTGCATGCCCTCCTGGCATCGCTCGGCATCGCCGAGCCCATGGGCGTGGAGAGCGTCTAGAGCGGGATGTTGCCGTGCTTGCGTGGCGGTCGTCGCTCGCGCTTCGTGATCGAGGTGCGCAGAGCTTCGATCAGCACGGGACGCGTACGACGCGGCTCGATCACGTCGTCGACATAGCCGCGCTCGGCGGCGGTATACGGATTCGCAAACGCTTCGCGGTAGTCGGCGATCAGCTCCGCACGACGTGCGTCGGCGTCTTCGGACTCGGCGAGCTCCTTGCGGAAGATGATGTTGACGGCGCCGTCGGGGCCCATGACCGCGACCTCCGCCGTCGGCCACGCAAAGTTGAAGTCCGCGCGGACGTGCTTGGAGCTCATCACGTCGTAGGCCCCGCCGTACGCCTTGCGTGTGATCACGGTCAGCTTCGGCACGGTTGCCTCGCAGTAGGCGTAGAGCAGCTTCGCGCCGTGCCGGATGATGCCGCCCCACTCCTGCGCGGTTCCGGGCAGAAAGCCCGGAACGTCGACGAACGTCACCAGCGGGATGTTGAACGCATCGCAGGTGCGCACGAAGCGCGCTGCCTTCTCCGACGAGCCGATGTCGAGCACGCCGGCGAGCGCGCGCGGCTGGTTGCCGACGATGCCGACGCTGTAGCCGCCGAGCCGAGCGAAGCCGCAGACGATGTTCTCGGCGTAGAGCGGCTGGATCTCGAGGAACTCGCCGTCGTCCACGACCGCGGAGATCACTTCCTTCATGTCGTACGGCTTCGTCGGCTCGTCGGGGATCACGTCGTCGAGCTCGGGTGCCTCCCGGTCGACCGGGTCCGACGGTGCGTCGAACGGCGTCGGCTCGGTGTTGTTCTGCGGCAGGAAGCTGAGCAGGTAGCGCGCATCCTCGAGCGCCGCCTCCTCGCTCGGAGCGACGAGATGTGCGACACCGGACTTCGTCGCGTGCGTCATCGCTCCGCCGAGCTCTTCGAACGTCACCTCTTCGCCGGTCACGGTGCGCACGACGTCGGGGCCGGTGATGAACATGTACGACGAGCCGTCGACCATCAGGACGAAGTCGGTCATCGCAGGCGAGTACACGGCGCCGCCCGCGCACGGGCCCATCACCAGCGAGATCTGCGGGATCACGCCCGAGCTCTGGACGTTCCGCCAGAAGATCTCGGCGTAGCCGGCGAGGGAGACGACCCCTTCCTGAATACGAGCACCACCGGAGTCGTTGATGCCGATCACCGGGCAGCCGTACTTCGCCGCCAGGTCCATCACCTTGCAGATCTTCTCCGCGAAGACCTCGCTGAGCGAGCCGCCGAAGACCGTGAAGTCCTGGCTGAAGACGAAGACGCGGCGGCCGAAGATCGTGCCGTAGCCGGTGACAACGGCGTCGCCGTACGGTCTGCGCTCGAGCATCCCGAAGTTCGACTCGCGGTGGCGAACGTAGCGGTCGAGCTCGACGAACGAGCCGGGGTCGCAGAGCAGATCGACGCGCTCGCGCGCCAGGAGCTTGCCCTCCTCGCGCTGCTTCGCGACCGACCGCTCCGAGCCGGCGTGGAGCGCCTCCTCACGCAGCTCCTGGAGCCACTGCACCTTCTCGGCAGTCGTGTCGTGCGTGCGCTTCTCGGCCCGCGCCATGCGGCGGAGCGTACATCGGGTTCACACATCGCCCAGCGCGGGGGCACCGACGGCATGTAGCTCACGCTGTTCGCTCCCGCCACTACAGTCGGAGCATGAGCGTCGACCGCACCACCGCGTGGCCGTACGACGAGCACGGCGAACCGAGCGCCTTCGTGTACCAGCGCTACGCGCATCCGACCGGAAGCGCCGCCGAGGCGGTACTCGGCGAGCTCGAGGGTGGCGACGCGCTCCTCTTCAACTCGGGAACAGCGGCGGTCACCGCCTGCGTCTTCGCGCTTTGCTCACCCGGGTCGACGCTCGCGCTTGCCGAGGGCGCCTACTTCGGCACCGGCGTGACGCTCTCCGAGCTCGCCCGCTGGGGGCTTCGCGTCGTCGAGTTCGACCAGACGGGGACGCCGCCTGCCGCCGATGTGGTGTGGGTCGAGGCGCCGGCCAACCCCGTGCTCACGCTGCCCGACTGGGAGGCGCTCCGCGCACACCCGGGCCGCGTCGTCTGCGACGCGACGGTCTCGACCCCGGTGTTCCTGCGCGCGCTCGACGAAGGAGCGGACATCGCGCTCCATTCCGCGACGAAGTACCTGACCGGGCACCACGACGCGATGCTCGGTGCGACGGTGACGCGCGACGCCGAGCTGCGCGAGCGGCTGTTTGCCGTTCGCCTCCGGCTCGGCCTCGCCTCGGCGCCCGACGCGGCAGCGTCGCTGCTCCGCGGCCTCGCCACACTCGAAGTTCGTGTCCGTCGCCAAACCGCGACGGCCCAGGAGCTCGCCCGGCGGCTCGCGGAGCATCCCGCGGTGGAACGCGTTCGGTACCCGGGACACGGTGGTTTGATCTCGTTCGACGTCGACGGCGATCGGGTGCGGCAGGTCGAGACGGGCACGCGGCTGATCTCGAACATGACGTCGCTCGGCGGTGTTCGCAGCTCGATGGAGAGCCGCCATCGCTGGGAGGGCGACCGCATCCCGCGTGGGCTCCTGCGCCTCTCGGTCGGGCTCGAGGACGCAGACGCCCTCTGGGCGGATCTCAGCGCCGCACTCGACGAATAGAGCCGGAGGTGGGACTCGAACCCACGGCCGACGGTTTACAAAACCGTTGCTCTGCCAGCTGAGCTACTCCGGCGCGCCAGCACATCCTAGGTGCCCTAGGGTCGGATGCTCTGCGCGAAGTGAAAGAGGGTGTGCGGGTCGTACTTTTTCTTCACGATCCGCAGACGCGCGAGATTCGTCCCGTAGTACGCGGTCTGCCAGTTTGCAAGCTGCGGGTCGATGTAGTTCACGTACGCCTGGCCCGACACAGCCGGTGCGAGCGCCTTGCGCGCGCCGTTGATCCAACCGCGCGCAGATGCTCCATTGCCGGCGGCGAAGTACTGGATCGAAGCGAGCTGGTTTCGATGCACGAAAGCGGTCGCGCCGGGCGCGATGCGATTGAGCGCGCCTCCGTACGCGTCGATCAGGAGCGCGCCCGACTGCGTACCGCGCCCCTCGACAACCGAGACGAACGTTGCGCGCTGCGCGGCCGTCGGCACTTTCGCGATGTAGTCCGACGCACCGACGAACGCCTGCGTCCCGGGCGCGGCGCACTGCGGCAGCGTGTGCCCCAGACAGCCCGCCCAGCGGCGGACGAGGTCGAGCCAGGACGAGGTGCCGATGTCGAGGTGCGACGCGGGCGGGCCGAGCGACGCCAGGGCGGTTTTGAGCGCGGTCTCGCTGCCGAGGAACTGGCCGAAGACCTGGACGGTCGGCCCGCCCGGCCCGGCGGCGAGCCGGCAGAGCGCCCCGAGCGCGTCCGGTTGATGCGGCGCCCACGCGAGGAAGCTGCCGACCACCTCCGCGGCCTGTGACCACGGCCAGGTCGCGACGAAGTACGCACCTTGGGACACCGGGTGCGTTCGGAACGTCATCCGGGTGACGATTCCGAAGTTCCCCCCGCCGCCCCCGCGGCACGCCCAGAAGAGATCGGGGTGGTGGGTCGCGTCCGCGACGAGCACCTTCCCGTCCGCCGTGACGATCTGCACCGAGACGAGATTGTCGGAGGCGAGGCCCCAGTCGCGCGAGGCGAGACCGAAGCCGCCGCCGAGCGCGTGGCCGCCGATGCCGACGCTCGGGCACGTGCCCGCCGGGATCGCGACGCCGTGGGCGCCGAGCACGTTGTAGATGTTGCCCAGGCGTGCGCCCGGCCCGATCGTCGCGTGGCCCGACGAGACCGAGATCCCGGCGAGCTTGGACAGGTCGACGACGACGCCGTTCGCAACAGTCGAGTAGCCGCCGTAGCTGTGGCCCCCGGACTTCGCGACGATCTGGACGCCTTTCGTCCTCGACCAGTTCACCACCGCGGCGACGTCCGTCGCATCGAGCGGCTGCGCGACCGCGAGCGGCTTGATCCCGTCGTAGAGGCTGTCGAAGACGCTTGCGGCTGCGGCGTAGGCGCTTGAAGACGGCGTCAACACGGGGCCGCGCACCGCGCTCGCAAGCCCTGTGAGCGGGGAGCCCGCCCTGCCGGCCAGCGCGCTCGCGGGGCTCAGCAGGCGTGGGAAAGCGACCAGCGTGGCGGCGCCGAGACCGCGCCGAACGAGCTCGCGGCGGGTGAGGCGCTCGCCCATCGGCCGCGTCCCAGAGCCTCTACTGCAGGACGGCGCGCGAGGTCTGATGCGTGAGGATCTTGCGCTTCACGCGCTGCAACGCGTTGTCGATCGTCTTCGTGTCGCAGCCGAGCTCCTCCGCCATCTGCTCGTACGACGAGCCCTCGAGGTAGAGCCGGAGCGCATCCGACTCGAGCGGAGAGAGTGTCGTCGAGAGACAGCCGACGAGTGACTGCAGCTCCTCGGTCGAGATCACGCGCACGGACGGATCGTTGACGGCCGGCCCGGGCAGCGCGTCGCCGAGGGTGCAGTCGTCGCCCTCCTGCCCTGCAGGCGTGTGGCTGAACGAGACATACGAGTTGAGCGGCGCGTGCTTGAACCGGGTCGCCGTCTTGATCGCCGTGATGATCTGCCGGGTCACGCACAGCTCGGCGAAGGAACGGAAGGACGTCTCCTTGTCGGGCCGGAAGTCGCGTACTGCTTTGTAGAGGCCGACGAGGCCCTCTTGGATCAGGTCTTCCGAGTCGCCGCCCGCGAGGAAATACGAGCTTGCCTTCAGCCTGACGAAGGAGGTGTAGCGCCGCATCAGCTGGTCCATCGCGACCGTCGAGCCGTTGCGAGCCTTGAGGACCAACTGCAGATCCTCAAGCTCTCGTTGAGCCTTCTGCGGCGACTTGTGTGCGTATGCGGTGCGGACGGCCACGGTTGAAATACCCCCGGTTTGCGGACTGTTTGTCGGCGAGTCTTCCGTCCTGCACCACCGAAGTCTCACCCTGAAGTTGAGGTGAATTTAGCAGGGTCTTGTAAAGAGCACAAGTCCTGGTTGCGGTGGACCCGCTTACTCGCCTCGGCGCAGCCGCTCCAGCCGCTCGCGCGTGACGGCATCGAGCTTCCCACCGAGGCCCTGAGGGCCATCCTCGCGACGGCCGCCACGCTCGAAGTCGCGCAGGAAGGCCTGCGACGAGAGCCTCGCCACCTCCAGGCCGGCCGCGGCCGCGAGGGTGGCGTCGCTCGTCACGAGCAGGACGCGCTCCTCGCGCCGACGCTCGACGGCGATCCGCTCGAGCAGCGTGTCGGCATCGCGGGCGAAGCGCACCTCGAGTGGCCCCCGCTTCACGTCCTCCCCCACCCCGTCGAAGACGACGACACCGCGTCCGCCGTGCAGCGCAACGTAACTCGCGAGTGCGTCTATGAGCTCGCGCTCGTCAACGAACCCGCCCGCGTGCAACAGGTTGTAGCCGTCGAACAGATAGAGGTCGGCCACGTCAGCCGCCGCGCTGCCGACGCGCCTCGTAGAGCAAGAGCGCCGCGGCGACGGAGACGTTGAGCGACTCGATGCGGCCGGCGAGCGGGATCGACACGAGCGCATCGCACGTGCGCCGCACGAGGGGCCGAAGTCCCTTGCCTTCGGCCCCGAGCACGAGAGCGACACCGCCGCTCAGATCCGTCGACCACATCGACGGCGCGCTGTCCTCTGCTGCCGCACCGAAGACCCAGAGGTCGGCGCCCTTCACCTCCTCGAGGTACCGGGCGAGATTCGTCACGACCGCGACGGGCAGATGCTCGACCGCTCCCGCGGACGCCCGGGCAACCGTCGGCGTCACGACGGCCGACCCATGGGCCGGCACGACGACCCCGGTCGCGCCCGCGCCCTCGGCGCTCCGGCAGACGGCGCCGAGATTGTGCGGATCGGTCACCCGGTCGAGCACCGCGAGCAAGGGCCGCTCGGCGGCTGCCAGCTCATAGGCGTCGGCGTAGCGGTAGGGCTCGACCAGCGCCAGAACACCTTGGTGGTCGCGGCTGTCTGCGCGCTCCGCGAGCTCGCGATCGGCCTTCAGCTTCGGTTTCGCCTCTGCGAGCCAGTCCTCCGCCTTGATCGCCCGTTCCGTGGCCCACAGCTCGAGCACCTCGCGACGCCCGCGCAGGGCCTCGCGCACCGCGTGACGCCCGTAGACGAGATCAGGCGTCACGGACGAGGAGGTAGCCGCCGTCGGGCTCGTCCCGCATCTGCCAACCCTGAGTTGCGAGCTCGTCGCGCAGCCGGTCCGCCGCCTCGAAGTCGCGATCGGCGCGGGCTTGCGCCCGCGCCTCGGCGAGCGCGGCGATCTCCGGCGGCGCCACATCCCGCTCGGCAAGAGACTCGAGGCCGAACACGCGAAGCCCGCGCCGCAGCAGCTCGAGCTGGCGCGCCGCCGCCCACTCGTGCAGCACAGCGAGCGCCGCCGGCGTATCGAAGTCGTCGTCGAGCGCGGCGACAAATGCCGCCCAGCGTTCCACTTCGACCGGCGCCGCTTCTTGTGTGAACGCGTTCCGCAGCGTGTCTCGGCGGGCGGCCGCCTGCTGCATCAGCTCGTCGGAGTAGTCGATCGGCTTGCGCCACGACGCGGTCAGGAAGTAGACGAGGATCGTCTCTCTGCCGTAGGCATCGAGCGCGTCGCGAAGCGTCTCGAAGTTGCCCGCCGACTTCGACATCTTGTCGCTCGCCGACCGGTCGCAGGAGGCCGTTGTGCGTCCAGATCTGGGCAAACGGATGCCCGAGCGATTGGGACTGGGCAAGCTCGTTCTCGTGGTGCGGGAAGACGAGGTCGAGCCCGCCGCCGTGGATCTCGAACGCCGGCCCATACGCCTCCTCGGCCATCACCGAGCACTCGATGTGCCAGCCGGGACGGCCGCGGCCCCACGGTGAGTCCCACCACGTGTCCTCGGTGGCGGGCTTGTTCGCCTTCCACAGTGCGAAGTCACGTGGGTCGTGTTTGAGCTCGCTCGGCTCCTCCCCCTGCTCGACCTTGTCCGGCCGCTGACCCGAGAGCCGGCCGTAGTCCGCGAAGCTCGCGACGCGGAAATACACGTCGCCACCGCTCTCGTATGCATCGCCACGCTCGATCAGCTGGTCGATGAACGACACGATCTGCGGCACCGCCTCGGTCGCCCTTGGCAGGTGGTCCGGCATGCCGAGCCCCAGGTCGGCCGTGTCCTCCAGGTACCACTCCGTCGCGCGCGCGGCAAGCGCGGCGCTCGCGCCCGGTGCTGCGTCGTAGATCTTGTCGTTGATGTCGGTGATGTTGTGCACCAGCTCGGCCTCGTAGCCGGTCTCCCGCAGCCACGAGCGCAGCCACACCCCGAAGACGAACGGCCGTGCGTTCCCGATGTGCGCACGGGCGTACACCGTCGGCCCGCAGAAGTACATCCGCACGGGCCCGGGCGGCGGCGGCAGCTCGACCAGCGAGCGCGAGAACGTGTCGTAGAGACGCACGTTTTCAGGCTAGACGAGTGCGCGACGAAGCGCCTCGTCGCGCGGCAGTGCGCGCAGCACAGCCCAGAGCTCCGGCCCGCGCTCGGCGCCGGTCAGAGCGACCCGAAGCGACCGCAGGTCGCCCCCCACCGCCTTCAACTCGCGGACGAGGCTCTTCGCAGCGTCGCGATCGAGCACCTCCGGGAGCGGCGACCGCAGCTCGACGAAGCGCCTGAGCGTCTCAGGGCTTCGTGCCTCGAGCACGCCGGGCGGGTCGAGCACCGCTGCAGCCAGAGCGCGGGCTTCGACCAGATCGTGCGCGCCCCGCACGAGCGCCACAGCTTCGACCGGCACGCCGACACGAGCCGCGAGGTCGTCGTCGGCGAGCTGCGACAAGACATCGACCGACAGCGAGCGGATCCGCTCGAGGTCGAGGCGCACGTCGTGGCGCGGTAGGCCGAGGCCCTCGAGATACGCGCTGACCGCCTCCGCCGGGAACCCGGCTTCGCGAAGGGATGCGACGGTGGCACCATCGGCGCGCTTCGACAGCTTCTTCCCGTCGTCGCCGACGACGAGCCCGTGGTGGATCACCTGCGGGGGCGTCGTCCCGAGCGCGCGGTGGATCGACGCGTGCAGCTCCTCGTTTGCACGATGGTCGGAGCCGCGCACCACGTGTGTGATGCCGAAGTCGCCGTCGTCGACGACGCTCGCGAGATGGAATGTCGGCCCTCCGTCGTCGCGCCACATCATCACGCCTTCGAAGCGCTGGGGCAGGCCGGCAGCGCGCGCGACCTCGAGGTGGCGCTCGGCGCGCTCGCTCTGCCGAACAGGGCCGTCGTCCCACGCGACCCCCAGCCAGCGCAGATCCTCGACGATCGCCTCCTCGCCGCCCGCCACGTTGCGTGCAGCGTCGGTGTCGTCGATCCGTAGCAGCATCCAGTCGCCGAGGCGGCGATTCGCGACGGCGCTCAGCGCGTTGCCGACGTGGAGGCTACCCGTCGGGCTCGGGTGCGAAGCGGACGCGGACCATGCGCTGAGCATGCGGCGACCGTCGGGGACGAGCAGCGACGCGAACGCGCAGACGACAAGGAAGCAAGTCGACATCACGAAACTGATCGTGAACCCTGTGACGGTCGGCAGGCCGTTGCGGACGTGAGCAGCGAGGAAGGTCGCGGTGAGCTGCCCGCCGAGCGCCCCACCGACCGTGCGCATCACCGTGTTCATGCCGCTCGCGACACCCGTCTGGTGGTCGTCGACGGCCTGCACCACGATGTTGCCGAGCGCGGCGAACGCAAGGCCGATCCCGATCGCCGAGCAGCGACGAGCTGATGAGCATGTCGTACGGATGCGCGTGCTGGACGGCGAGCAGACCGAACGCGACTGCCGTCACGACCGAGCCGGTGACGAGCGCGAAGCGCGAGCCGAACCGCGCCGCGATGCGACCCGCCGCGAAGCCCATGAGGAACATCCCGATCGTCGACGGCAGCAGGTAGAGGCCGGACGCGACGACCGACGCGCCGAACCCGAAGCCGGTGCTCTTCGGCAGCTGCGCGAACTGCGGAAACACGATGAAGGACGCGTACATGCCGGCACCGAGAAGGAACGCCGCCAGGTTCGCGGCCCACACCGCCCGCACGCGCATCAGCGCCATGTCGATCAAGGGCTCCGCACTGCGCAATTCGACCGCGACCCAGGCGACGCAGACCAACGCGCCGACGACGAGCATGATCAGCGTCTTCGCGGAGCCCCAGCCCCACACCGTCGTCTCGCTGACCGCCACGAGGACGAGCGTCATGCCCACGCCCATCAGCGCCGCGGCGACCCAGTTGATGCGGCCGGGGACGCGAACGGGCGACTCCGGGACGAACCGCCAGGCGCAGATCGCCGCGAGCACGATGATCACGAGCGGGACCCAGAAGAGCCAGTGCCAGCTCAGATGCTCGACGATGACGGCACCGGCGACGATCCCGACGCCGGCGCCCACGCCCAGGATCGCCGACATCAGGCCGATGCTGCCTGCGACCTTCTCGCGCGGGAACTCGTCGCGGATGATCCCGAACGCGAGCGGGAAGATCCCACCGCCGGCGCCTTGCACGACACGGGCGATGATCAGCACGGGAAGCGAGCCCGCGAGTGCGGCGACGAGCGTGCCGACGGCGAGGATCGACGAGCGTCCAGACGAGCAGGTGCTCCTTGCCGTACATGTCGCCGAGCCGGCCGACGATCGCCGTGCCGACGGACGCGGAGAGCAGATAGCCGGTCAGGATCCAGGCGACGCCGTTCTCGCTCGTGTGGAGGCTGTGCTGGATCGTCGGGAGCGCCGGCACGACCGCGGAGCTGAGGAGCGCAAACGAGAGGCCTGCGACCGAAAGCACGAGCAGCGTCAGGTTCGGGTGCAGCCGCTCGGGCGAGGAATCGGTCGTCATTGCGCTCCGCAACGATAACGACAGCCAGCGGGGCGCCCGCCCCGTGCGGCAGACTCGCCCCATGCCTGAAGGAGGCCTGGCAGGGAGGGTGCGCGCGACAGCCGCGTTCTTCCGTGCGCATCCGCGACTCACGAAGGGTCTCCAGCTCTTCCTCGTCTCGCTGACGCTCGCGCTCTGTGCCTGGGCCGTGACCGACCAATGGCACAAGGCAGGCCCCCGGCTCGAGCACGCGAACCTCGGCTACCTCGCGTTGGGCTTCGCGACGGTCGCTGCGTATTACCTCGTCTTCATCCTGGGCTGGATCCGGATGCTCGAAGCGTGGTCGATCCGGGTGCCCTACGGCGTCGCGTTGCAGGCGGAGATGGTCTCGATGCTCGCGAAGTACCTCCCAGGGGGCGTGTGGACGCCGGCGGCGCGCACCGTCGCCCTCCGACGGTCGGCCGGTGTCACGGACACACCGACGGTGCTCGCCTCGATCCTCGTGGAGGCTGGGCTCTCGGCGATCTCCGGGCGTGATCGTGTTCGTCGTCTCGCTCGCGTGGGTGCGCGGCGTGCACGCGCCGCTGCTGCCACTCGTGGCGTTCGGAGTGCTGCTCGCATCACTCCTCCACCCGCGCGTGTTTCGTCCGGTCGCCGAGAAGATCCTGCGGCCGTTCGGCGCCGAGCGGATCGACCCGCTGCCGTTCCCGCTCATGATCACGTTGCTGCTCTTCTATTGCGCGACCTGGCTGATCGGTGGCATCGCCGTCTACTTCATGCTGCGCAGCCTCGGCAGCAACCCGGGCGTGTCGACGATCCCGTTCCTCGGTGGGGTCTCCGCGGTCGGTGCAATCGTGGCGGTGCTCACCGTCTTCCTGCCGTCAGGGCTCGGAGCGCGTGAGGCGTCGATGTACGGCCTTCTGCTCGCAGTGACGACGAGCGGGCCCGCGCTCGGCGTGACGTTGCTGAACCGGCTCGCGATCACGCTGGTCGAGCTCGCGCTCTTCGGAACGGGAATCGCGTCGTGGCGACAGCGCCGCAATGTCGAGGCGACCGCCCCGGACTAGCCGGCCTGTGCGTGCGCGAGCTCCGCGAATCGGTCGTCGGCCGGCCACGCCGAGCCGAGCTCGACGGCGAGCTGCACGAAACGCGGCACGAGCTCGCCGACCCGGCGCTGGCCGTTCCACGCGACACCAACGAGGCGCGGCGGCACTTCCTCGAGCGGCAGTACATGCAGCGATGGCTGACTGTCGTCGATCCCCTCGAGCGCGAGACGCGGCACCAGGCCGCAGCCGAGCCCGGCGCCGACGAGCGGCAGCACCGAGCGATAGTCGGCAAGGCGCGAGACGACGCGCACGTCCGCTCCGGCAGCCCGGAGCGCGCCCTCGACGAAGTCCTGCGATCTGCACCGCTCGCAGGTGACGAGCGGCTGGCCCGAGAGATCCTGCGGTGTGATCGGGCGGCGCAGTCGAGCGAACGGATGGTCGTTGCGCACGACGACGGTCCATGGGTCGCGCAGCACCTCGGCGGTTTCGATTCCCTCGCGACCGATCGGAAGCAGGACGAACGCGACGTCGAGCTCGCCGCTCGCGAGCAGCTCGACGAGGTTCTCGATCGCGGCGTCCTCACGGAGGGACGTCACGGTCTGCGACGACTCGCTGAGCAGTCGTCGGAAGAGCCTCGGCAGGAGGGTCTGCGAGATGCTCTGGAACGTGCCGATGCGCAGGTTGGGTGCAACGCCCTCGCGCATCCCGTTCAGGTCGGCACGTGCGGCGCTGAGCCGTGCGTTGATCACCCGCGCGTGTTCGAGAAGCAGTGCGCCCTCCGGCGTCAACCCGACGTTCCGGGAGCCGCGAAGCCGCGTGATCAGACGCGCGCCGACGAGACGCTCGAGCGTAGCGATCTGCCCGCTGACCGCCGATTGGCTATAGCCCATCCTGACGCCCGCTCCGCTGAACGAGCCTGCGCCGGCGACCGCCTCGAGGGCGGCCAGGTGGCGCAGCTCGACACCGTGCCACGAGCCGCCCTGGTGCCCCATAAGAGGTGTGACGCGAAAACGCGCCGGGAGTTTGGCGTTATCGCGAGCTGCGATTCCTTCCGACGAGCCTCTACGCTACGGAGCGTGGAGCACGAGTTCGTCGCGCTGGGTCATGCGGGCAGCGATGCCTACGCCGGGCTCGAGACGTTTCCGAACCCGGGCGTTTCGGTCGTCGAGCTCCGCAGCGACGAGCTCACCGCGGTCTGCCCGATCACGAACCAGCCGGACTTCTACGTCGTGACGATCGAGTACCGGCCGAGCCGGCTCTGCCTCGAGTCGAAGTCGCTCAAGATCTACCTGTCGCGCTTCCACGACCAGGGTGCGTTCTGCGAGGCGCTCGCGGTGCAGATCCGCGACGAGGTCGCCACGGCGCTCGAGCTCCCCGTCGGCGAGGTGTCGGTGACGCTCGTCCAGAAGGCGCGCGGCGGCATCACGATCACCGCGTCTGCCTGACGTGGCCGTCCAGCGTGAGCTCCTCCTTGCGTGGTACGCCGCACACGGCCGAGACCTGCCGTGGCGGAAGACTGCCGATCCGTACGCGATCCTCGTCAGCGAGGTGATGCTGCAGCAGACGCAGGTCGACCGCGTCGTGCCGCGCTACGAGGAATGGCTCGCGCGCTGGCCGACGGCCGCAGCCCTTGCCGCAGCGAGCGCGGCCGACGTGATCATCGCGTGGCAGGGGCTCGGCTACAACCGGCGCGCGCTCAACCTGCACCGCGCAGCGCAGCAGATCGCGACCACTGGATGGCCCGATGACCTCACGGAGCTGCCAGGAGTCGGCTCGTACACCGCGGCAGCGGTCGGCAACTTCGCCTTCGGCCGCGACGTCCTGCCCGTCGACGTGAACATCGCCCGCGTGCAGGAGCGGACCGGCGAGCAGTTCGACGCCGGGTGCGCGCAGGCGCTCTTCGATCTCGGCGCGACGACCTGCCTCGCGCGCGTGCCGCGCTGCGACGTCTGTCCACTTGCGGACGCATGCCCCTCCCGTGGCCGCCGCTACGAGCCCGCGCGGAAGCAGTCGCGCTTCGAAGGCTCCTTCCGGCAGCGGCGCGCCGAAACACTGCGCGCCGTCGTGACCGGCATCGTCCCGACCGACGGCGATGCGCTCGCGTCACTCGCCCGAGACGGCCTCGTCGTCCTGCGCGACGGAACCGCGTCGCTCCCCGACTGAATCACCTACCAATCACCCGCGACGACGGCTCAGGCGCGCTCGAGCAGCGCGACCGCGTGCGCAGCGAGGCCCTCGCCCCGGCCGGCGAAGCCTAAGCCGTCCGTCGTCGTCGCGCGCACATTCACCTCGGCCCCGTCGAGCGCGTCGGAAAGGCGGCGCCGCATCGCCTCGCGATGCACGGCGATGCGCGGCTCCTCGCCGACGAGAATGCAGTCCGCGTTCACGACCGCCCAACCTTCCGCCCGCACGCGCCCGTAAGCTTCCTGCAAGAGCTCGATGCTGTCCGCGCCGCGAAACCGCTCGTCACCGGACGGGAACAGCGAACCGATGTCGCCGAGCCCGGCCGCGCCGAGAATCGCGTCGACGAGCGCGTGTGCGAGCACGTCACCGTCCGAGTGCCCCGCGAGGCCCCGCGGATGGTCCAGCTCCACACCCCCGAGCACGAGCGGCACGCCCTCCGCGAACGCATGCGCGTCGACACCGATGCCAATACGCATTGTCACGACAGGGCTCCGGGCAGCTCGTCGAGCGACTCGATGCGGATTGCGCCGGCAGGCGGCTCGTGGAGATACCCCCAGGGGCCGCGGCGGATGTGCACCGCGACCATTCCCGCGGCGAGCGCGGGAACGATGTCGTTGTCGACGCGGTCGCCCACGTACGCGATCCTCTCAACAGGCGCGCCGGCGAGCTCGGCGACCCGCGCGAAGAACTCGGACGACGGCTTGCGGACGCCCCATCCCGCCGACGATGCGGCGGCGTCCACGTAAGGCTCGACGAGCCGCTCGGTTCGCAGCGGCGTGTTACCGCACGCGCAGACACGGAACCCGGCCGAGCGCAACCGCTCGAGGCAGTCGAGCGCATCCTGGTACCAGCTGTCCATCGGGAACTCTCCGGCCGGCGCGGCAACTCCGAGGACATCCCACACCTCGGTGAAGTCTCGACCGGTCGCGATCAGGCCGCCCATGACACCGAACAGCGTCAGCGCCGGGACGTTCGCCGCCTCCGCGATGTCGAGCCAGTGCCGCGTCTCGTCGACGAGCGTCTCGCCGATGTCGAACACGACCGCTTCTACAGCCACGAGGCCACCCGCTCGAGGTCGTCCCGCGTCGTCACCTTGAGCAACCGCTCGTCTCCCGCGACCACTTTGATGCGCCCTCCGTGCTGCTCGACGAGTGACGCGCAGTCGGGGCCGTCGCCGCCGGCTGCGAGCGCTTGCCGCAGCACCGGTGCGACGAACGCCTGCGGCGTCTGGATCGTGACGAGCTCGTCGCGATCGAGTGTCTCGTGCACGACGCCGCCTTCGACGCGCTTCACCGTGTCGCGCACGGGAAGCGCCGGCACGGCACCGTCGAATCCCTCGCCCAGCGCTTCGATCACGCGACCCACAACCTCTTCGGGAAGCAGCGGGCGCGCCGCGTCGTGCACGAGGATCACCGCGGCCTCTTCCGGCACTTCGGCGACGCCTGCGCGCACCGAGTCGCTGCGTGTCGCGCCACCCGTGACGCAGGCGGATACCTTCGACGCACCGAGCTCCTCGGCGAGCAGGATCGCGGGCTCCTCCCACTCCGCCGGAGCGACGACGACGACATGGTCGATCCAATCGCTCTCGTCGAGGCGCCGCAGGGGCTCCGCAAGCAGCGGCAACGTGCCGAGGCGAACGAACGCTTTCGGGCGACCTTCTCCGAGCCGTTCCCCCCGCCCGGCGGCGACGAGGACGGCCCAGGTCGTCACCTAGCGGCTGCGGGCTTCTTCGCGGCGGGCTTCTTGGCGGCGGCCGAGGTCGTCTTCCGTGCGGCGGGCGCGGCCGGCTTCTTCGCCGCCGCTGCCGCAGGCTTGGCTGCAGGCTTCTTCTCCGCAGCAACGCGGGCCGGCTTCGGCTTCGCGCCCTCGGTCAGCGTCTCCTCGAGCCACTCGAGCGCCTCGTCCTCACTCATGTTCTTTGCGTACATGAGCTCGGAGGCGAGGATCTTCTTCGCCTTGACGTACATCTGCTTCTCGCCGGTCGAGAGGCCCTTTTCGCCATCGCGCAGCGCGAGGTTGCGCACGACCTCGGCGAGCTCGTAGATGTCGCCCGTCTTCATCTTGTCGCGGTTGTGCTTGAACCGGCGGTTCCAGTTCTTCGGCATCTCGGTGCCACCGGAGGTGAGGTACTTGACGACCTTCTTGACTGCTTCCTCGTCGATCACCTTGCGGAGACCGACTCGCTCGGCGTTCTCGGCCGGAACGTTCACGGTCATGTCGTTGTGCAGGATCTTGATCGTGAGGTACTCGCGCTTCTCGCCCAGTACTTCCTTCTTCTCGCGCTTCACGACCGTGCCTGCACCGTGGTGCGGATACACCACCTTGTCGCCGACCTTGTACAAGAGCTCCTCCGGTTCCGTCTGTAGTCGCGAAAGTGCCGGCGGCCCTGAAGGCTCCACCGGCGACGACCGATAGGATATCAGAAACCCTGCAAATTCGCCGTTTTTCGCGAAAATCCCTGCTCAGGCGCGGTCTGCGAGCGCCGAGGCGAGCGCCTGCCGAAGCGTCTCGCTGTCGGGGCCGAGCACACGCTCGCACCCGAACTTCCGGCACTCCTCCACTCGCCGATCCGTCTGCGCGGCGGGCCGTAGGCGACCGGTGAGCCCGATCTCGCCAAAGGCGGCGAGGCCCTCGGAGACGGGAACTCCTTTCGCCGCCGACGCGATCGCGAGCGCGATCCCGAGATCGGCGCCGGGCTCGTCGATCCGGACGCCGCCGGCGACGTTGACGAAGATGTCCGCCGCCCCGAGCGGAATGCCGGCGTGCCGCGAGAGCACCGCGACGATCATCGCGAGTCGCTTCGGGTCGACACCCGTGCCGACGCGACGCGGCATCGCGAGGTCTGAGGGAGCGACGAGCGCCTGGATCTCGAGCAGCAGTGGCCGCGTCCCCTCGAGGGTGCACGTCACCGCCGCACCGATCTCCCCGGCCGTCGTGCGTCCGAAGACCTCCGACGGGTCGGGGACGCCGACGAGGCCGGTGCCCGTCATCTCGAAGACGCCGATCTCGTTCGTCGACCCGAACCGATTCTTGGCGGCTCGCAGGATGCGATGGGCGTGGTAGCGATCGCCTTCGAACTGCAGGACGCAATCGACCAGGTGCTCGAGCACGCGCGGCCCCGCAACGGCACCGTCCTTCGTCACATGGCCGACGAGGAACGTCGCGACGCCGCTCTGCTTCGCAACGCGCAACAGCCGAGCGGCAGCCTCGCGTACCTGCGAGACGGAGCCCGGCGCCGAGCCCACGTCCTGCGACCAGAGCGTCTGGACGGAGTCGATCACGCACACCGCAGGCGTCCACCGCTCGAGGGCGTCGCACACCGCGTCCAGCTCGGTCTCCGCGAGAATCTCGACCGCGTCGCAGCCGCCGAGCCTCGCGGCACGGAGCTTGACCTGGGCGACCGACTCCTCGCCTGTCACGAGCAGCGCGCGACGGTCGCGCGAGATCGCTCCCAGCGCGGCCAGGAGGAGCGTCGACTTGCCGACTCCCGGCTCGCCGCCGACGAGCACGAGCGACGCCGGCACGAGGCCCCCGCCGAGCACGCGGTCGAGCTCCGGAATGCCGGTCGAGAGGCGCTCGGCCTCGTCTGCGACCACCTCGACGAGCCGGAGCGGTGGCCGAGCGTCGGCCGGACGCGCACGGCCCTTCGGCGGCGGCGCCTCGGCAGCCATCGTCCCGAACTCACCGCACCCGGGACAGCGGCCGAGCCACCTGCCGGACGACGTCCCGCATTCGGTGCACACGTGCTGGAGAGCTGCCGCCTTCGCCATGGGCGGTCCACCGTACTCACGAGGTCCGACGGCAATCGTGCCGCGATCGCGCCGAAAGCGAAACGAATGTGCGTGGGCGGGGTAGTGTCGCGGCGTGGCGCGCGCCAAGGTTCGTTCGCAACGCGAGGTGATCGAGAGGTGCCGCGCGCTTCGCGGCGAGATCGCTGCCGCTGCCGAACGGCTGCCGGCGGGAGCGGACGACGGCGACATCGTCGACGCTGTCTGGCACGGCGAGGCACTCGGTGCCCTGCTCTGGGGACTGCAGCTCGCCGAGCTACCGGCCTACGACCACGCGTTCCATACCGACGACGTCCTCGCGGTCGACCCCGGCCAGGGTCGCCTGCGATCGGCCGACGAGATCGTGCTCGAGCGCGACTCGGCGCGACTCTGGCACTGGCGCGCCCGCACGGCCGAGCTCCAGGCTGCCGGAACGCTCGAGCTGCCCGCACGATTCGCGTCGTTCGACCAGGTGATCGCCGCGACGGCGATGCGGGGGTTCGAGCAGGGTCTGCTGCCCGCACCGATGCGCGGCGACTTCCGCGCCTTCGGAAAGGTCTACCGCCACCTCTCACCCCCGCAGCTCGGTGAGGCGCACGCCATCGCGGCCGAGCGCCACCAGGCGCTCGCCTGGCTGGCGGGCGCGGGGCCCGACTGGGGCAGCGTCGTCCTCGACACGTGATATCGGCTCCTCTATCATCGCCCGCATGACCGATCTCCTGACCCGCTATGCCGATCTGATCGTCCGCGTCGGTGCGAATGTTCAGCCCGGCCAACAGGTGTTCGTGGTGGGGCTCGTGGAACATGCGCCCCTCGTCCGCGCCATCACCGAAGCCGCGTACGGCGTGGGCGCGCGGCACGTCGATGTTCGCTACGTCGACCAGCACGTGCGCAAGTCGTTCATCCTCCACGCGGCGGACGAGGATCTCTCGCAGACGACGCCGTGGGACAAGGTGCGCTTCGAGGCGCTGCTCGACGGTGCCGCGATCATCCAGCTCGCCGGCGAGCCGGAGCCGGAGCTCCTCGCCGACCTCGACCAGAGCCGCGTCGGCCGCGCGCGCGGTGTCGAAGGCATGCAGATCTACCTCCGCGCCGTCAACGAGCGGATCATCAACTGGACGATTGCCGCCTTCCCGACGGCGGGCCAGGCGCAACTGATCTTCGGAGAGCCGGATCTCGACCGGCTGTGGGAGGCGGTGGCCCATGCAGTCCGCCTCGACGAGCCCGACCCCGTCGAGGCGTGGCGCGCCCATTCCAAGAAGCTGCGCGAGCGCTGTCGCCTGCTCGACGAGCACGGCTTCGACGCGATCCGCTTCACGGGGCCTGGAACCGATCTCACCGTCGGGCTCCATCCCACCGGGGCGCACTGGCTCGGCGGCGGGGGTGAGACGCAGAGTGGGATCTTCCATGTCGCGAACCTGCCGACGGAGGAGGTCTTCGCCTGCCCCGACTGGCGGCGCACCGTGGGAACAGTCCGCTCGACAAGGCCGCTCGCGCTCGGCGGCACGATCGTGCGCGACCTCGAGGTCCGCTTCGAGGACGGCAAGGTGGCCGACGTCGCCGCCTCGACCGGGGCCGATGCCGTGCGTGGGCAGCTCGAGGTCGACGACTTCGTCGGCCGGTTGGGTGAAGTCGCACTCGTCGACGGCGACTCACGCGTCGGTCAGACCGGCATCACGTTCTTCGACACGCTGTTCGACGAGAACGCGACCTGCCACATCGCCTACGGCGCGGGCGTCGTCTTCGGCGTCGACGGGCTCGAGGGCCTCGCTCCCGACGAGCTCCGTGAACGCGGCATCAACGTGTCCGCCGTGCACACCGACTTCATGATCGGCGGGCCGGAAGTGGACGTCGACGGGATCACGAAGGACGGGAATGCAGTGCCAATCCTCAGGGAGGACGTATGGCAGCTGAGCTAGACGAGCGCATGGAGCGTTATGCGGACCTCACGGTCCGCATCGGCGCGAACGTGCAGCCCGGACAAACCGTGTTCGTCAACACGATCGTCCAGCACGCGCCGCTTGTGCGTGCTCTCGCGCGCGCGTCGTACCGCGCGGGCGCTCGCTACGTCGACGTGCGCTATCGCGACGATCACGTACGGCGCGCGATGATCGAGCTCGGGCCCGACGAAGCGCTCACGCACTCGCCCGAGTGGATCAAGGTGCTCTACCACGCGCAGGCGGGCCAGGCGGCGCTCGGCACGACGGGCGACCCGGAGCCGGAGCTGATGGCCGACCTCGACGGCGAGCGCGTCGGCCGGGCGCGGATGGGAGAGGTGATCGAGATCGCACGCGATCAGATGGTCGCGCGCTCGGTGAACTGGAGCGGCGTCGCGTGCCCGAACGCAGGCTGGGCCGAGAGAGTCTTCGGCGAGCCGGATCTCGAACGTCTCTGGGAAGCGGTCGCGTTCTGCACGCGCCTCGACGAGGACGACCCGGTCGAGGCCTGGCGGGCGCATATGGCACGGCTCGAGTCGCGCGCGGCGAAGCTCAGCGCCTTGAATCTCGACGCGATCCATTACACGGGACCGGGAACCGACTTCACCGTGGGTCTACTGCCGACTGCGAGATGGATGTCCGCTCTGTTCCACACGGCGAGCGGCATCGAGTACGTCCCGAACATCCCGACCGAGGAGATCTTCACGACCCCCGACCGGCGGCGAGCCGAGGGGACGATCAGCTCCAGCCGGCCGCTGGCACTCGCGGGCGACCTCGTGGAGGGCCTGCGGCTCACCGTGCAAGACGGAAAGATCGTCGACGTGCACGCCGACAAGGGCGCGGATGTCGTGCGCGGTCAGTTGGAGGCGGACGAGAATGCCTCGTACTTCGGCGAGCTCGCGCTCGTCGACGGCTCGTCGCGCGTCGGCCAGACCGGCATCACGTTCTTCGACACGCTGTACGACGAGAACGCGACGTGCCACATCGCGTACGGCTTCGGTGTGCCGGAGGTCTTCGACGGCGAGCCGGACGAGGGCATGAACGTGTCGACGGTGCACACCGATTTCATGGTCGGCGGGCCCGAGCTCAGCGTCGACGGCGTCACCAAGGACGGCACCCACATCCCGATCATTCGCGAGGATCTGTGGCAGCTACCGGACTAGACCACGCGACCCGCCTGCGGCGGTACGCGGAGCTGGCGGTGCAGGTCGGCGCGAATGTGCAGCCGGGCCAGCTCGTCGACGTGCTCGCCGACATCGACCACCTCGAGGTCGCGCGCGAGGTTGTACGCGCGTCGTATCGGGCCGGCGCCGCGTACGTCGACGTGCGCTACCTGGATCCTCATCTCAAGCACGCGCTGATCGAGTACGGAGCGGACGACCTGCTGTCCTGGACGCCGCCCTGGCTGCTCAAGCGGGAGCGGACCTTCGGTGACGAGCTGGCAGCAGTCGTCGCGCTGGTTGGCGACGCGGAGCCGGAGCTACTCGCCGACCTGCCCGGCGAGCGTGTCGGCAAGGCGCGGATGCTCGAGCTCGCCGAGGAGGGCACGCGGCAGATCAACGAGCGACTCAACAACTGGGTCGTGATCGGCGTGCCGAACAAGGGCTGGGCGACACAGATGTTCGGCGAGCCGGACCTCGAACGCCTCTGGAAGCTTGTCGAGATGTGCGTCCGGCTCGACGAGGAGGATCCCGTCGCGGCGTGGAAGCAGCACGTCCGCCGGCTCGGCGACCGGGCGCGCGCCCTCAACGCCATGAAAGTCGATGCGCTCCATTACCGCGGTCCTGGCACCGACCTGACCGTGGGGCTGCTGCCGGAGTCCCGCTGGCAGGGCTGCGAGTCGGCGACCGCGGCGGGGATCCCGTACGTCGCGAACATGCCGACGGAAGAAGTCTTCACCACGCCGGACGCCCGTCGCACCGAGGGCGTCGTCCGATCGACGATGCCGCTCGCCCTCTACGGGCGCATCGTCCGCGGGCTGGAGGTGCGATTCGAAGGCGGTCGCATCGTCGACGTGCAGGCGGACGAGGGCGCCGATGTGATCAGGGGCCAGCTCGCAACGGACGACCGCGCCGGGTTCCTCGGCGAGGTCGCGCTCGTCGACGGCGCATCACGAATCGGGCAGACCGGACTGACGTTCTTCGAGACGCTGTACGACGAGAACGCCCGTTGCCACATCGCGTATGGCAGCGCCTACGCGGAAGCTGTCGAGGGTGGCGTGATCGACGGCGTGAACGTCTCGACCGTGCATACGGACTTCATGATCGGCGGGCCGGAGGTCGACGTCGACGCGGTGCTGCAGGATGGCAGCGTCGTGCCCGTGCTGCGCGCAGACGTCTGGCTGCTGGACGCGTAACTCTGGTTGCCGCCGTTCGGCGGAACCAGGTTGCGGTCTTTGCGCGGGCCGAAAGACATATAACTCGGTTCCGGCTTCGCCGGCAACCGAGTTACTCAGACAACCGAGTTACTCGGAGACGTCTGAGATGGTCTCGGGCGGCGAGTCGGGCGCGGCGCCGACGCCGATTACTTCCGGCGGTGCCGGCGGGACGACCGTGATGTCGACCTCTTCGTCGCTCTTCCGCGCGACGAGGATCGTCGAGCCCGGCTCGAGCTGGCGCCCGAGCACGTAGTCGGCGAGCGGGTCCTCGATGAAGCGCTGGATCGCGCGGCGCAGCGGCCGTGCGCCCATCGCCGGATCCCAGCCCTTCTCGACGAGCAGGTCCTTCGCCTCGTCCGTCAACTCGATCGTCACCTCGTGCTCGGCCATCTGCACGCGCAGGCGGTTCATCAGCAGGTCGACGATCTGCAGGATCTCGTCCTTCGCCAGCTTCGGGAAGACGATGATCTCGTCGATGCGGTTCAGGAGCTCGGGCCGGAAGACCTTCTTCAGATCACCCATCACTCGGGTCTTCATGTCGTCGTAGGACAGGCCGTCCTCGTTCGACATGTTGAAGCCGAGCGAGACGTTCTTCGAGATCGACGCCGAGCCGATGTTCGACGTCATGATCACGATCACGTTCCGGAAGTCGACCTTCCTGCCCTGCGAGTCCGTGAGCTTTCCGTCCTCCAGGATCTGCAGCAGGATGTTGAAGACGTCCGGGTGCGCCTTCTCGATCTCGTCGAAGAGCACAACCGAGTACGGCTTGCGGCGCACAGCTTCAGTGAGCTGGCCGCCTTCGTCGTAGCCGATGTAGCCGGGCGGCGAGCCGACGAGCCGGGACACGGCGTGCTTTTCCATGTACTCCGACATGTCGATCTGGATCATCGCGTCCTCGTCGCCGAACAGAAATTCGGCGAGCGTGCGCGCGAGCTCGGTCTTCCCGACACCGGACGGGCCGAGGAAGATGAACGAGCCCGTCGGGCGCTTCGGATCCTTGATCCCTGCGCGCGCGCGGCGGATCGACTTCGAGACGGCGACGATCGCCGCGTCCTGGCCGATGACGCGCTTGTGCAGCTCCTCCTCCATCCGGACGAGCCGCTGCGACTCCGCCTCGGTGAGCTTGAACACCGGGATGCCCGTCCACATCGAGACGATGTCGGCGATCTCGTCCTCGCCGATCTCGGGCTGCTCGGTCTGGTCTTCGGCGCGCCACTGGTCCTCGAGCTCGCGCTTCTTCTGCGTGAGCTTCCGCTCCTTGTCGCGCAGCGACGCAGCCTTCTCGAACTCCTGGTTCTCGATTGCGGCTTCCTTGTCCTTGCGCACCTTCTCGATCTCGTCCTCGAGCTCGCGGTAGCGCGGCGGCGCGGTCATCGTCTTGATGCGCATGCGCGACGCTGCCTCGTCGATGAGGTCGATCGCCTTGTCGGGAAGATGGCGGTCCTGGATGTAGCGATCGGCGAGCGTCGCGGCAGCCTGGAGGGCCTCGTCGGAGATCTTGCAGCGGTGGTGCGCCTCGTAACGGTCGCGCAGGCCTCGCAGGATCTCGACGGTGTCGTCGGTCGTCGGCTCCTCGACGCGGATCTGCTGGAAGCGCCGCTCGAGCGCCGAGTCGCGCTCGAGGTACTTGCGGTACTCGTCGAGCGTTGTCGCGCCGATCGTCTGCAGCTCGCCACGTGCGAGCGCAGGCTTCAAGATCGAGGCTGCGTCGATCGCGCCCTCGGCAGCGCCGGCACCGACGAGATTGTGGAGCTCGTCGATGAACAGGATGATGTCGCCGCGCTGGGTGATCTCCTTCATCACCTTCTTCAGGCGCTCTTCGAATTCACCGCGGTACTTCGAACCGGCGACAAGTGCCGCCAGGTCGAGGCTGTAGATCTGCTTGTTCTTCAGGATGTCGGGCACCTGGTTCGCCGAGATCCGCTGGGCGAGCCCTTCGACGACGGCGGTCTTGCCGACGCCGGGCTCGCCGATCAGCACCGGGTTGTTCTTCGTGCGCCGGCTCAAGATCTGCATGATCCGCTCGATCTCGTTCTGGCGGCCGACGACCGGGTCGAGCTTGCCCTCGGTCGCGAGCTTCGTGAAGTTCCGCCCGAACTGATCGAGCAGCTTCGAGCTCTTCCCTTTCTCGCCGGCGCCGGCGGCGGCGCCACCCTGGCGGCGGCCGGGGCCGGAGAGCATGCGGATGATCTCGTTGCGGATCTTCTCGGCGTCTGCGTCGAAGTCGAGCAGGATGCGCGCGGCGACACCTTCGTTCTCGCGCACGAGCCCGAGCAGGATGTGCTCGGTGCCGATGTAGTTGTGGCCCAGCGATAGCGCTTCGCGCAGCGCGAGCTCGAGCACTTTCTTCGCGCGCGGCGTGAACGGGATCTGACCGGTCGTGACCTCGTCACCCTGGCCGACGATGCGCGCGACCTGCGCGCGGACCTCCTCGACCGTGATGTCGAGCGACTCGAGCACCCGCGCAGCGAGACCCTCTTCTTCGCGCAGGAGCCCGAGCAGGATGTGCTCGGTTCCGATGTAGTTGTGCTTGAGCGCGCGTGCCTCGTCCTGCGCGAGTACGACGACCTGACGAGCCCGTTCAGTAAACCTCTCGAACACTCAGCAACCTTTCTTCCACCTGAGCGATGGGTACACGGTTTCCCTGTCGAGGCGCCCATCGTACCCCCGGCGACGGGGGTGACGCGCCGCCCCAACAGGTGACGATTTCGCGACGATCGTCGCATTCCCCTGCCCGAGGGATCCGACTTACGTCGTCGTGCGCTGGGCGGGGAACAGGATCACGTCGCGAATCGAGTCCTTTCCGGCCAGGACCATCGTGAGCCGGTCGATGCCGAGCCCGAGGCCACCGGTCGGCGGCATGCCGTAGGAGAGCGCCTCGACGTAGTCCGGGTCGCCCTGCTCGGCCTCGACGTTGCCGCCCGCTCCCTCGGCAGCCTGCAGGGCGAACCGCTCTGCCTGTTCGTTCGCGTCGTTCAGCTCACTGAAGGCGTTCCCGAGCTCCATCCCGCCCACGTAGTACTCGAACCGCTCGACGACGCGGTCGTCGCCGTCCGTCGTGCGCGCGAACGGCGAAAGCTCGATCGGATAGTCGTAGACGATGGTCGGCTCGATGAGACGCGGCTCGATGTAGGCCGTCACCGCCTTGTCGACCAGCTGTGACCAGGTCTTGTCGCGCGAGACGTCGATCTGACGCGCTTCGAGCCGCTGCTTCAGATCCGCATAGTCGGAGGTCCAGAGGTCGAGCTCCTTCAGCTCGTCCACGAGACGAATGCGCTTCCACGGCGCCTTCACGTCGAGGTCGTGCCCCTTGAAGGTGACCTTCGTCGTGCCGAGCGCGGCGAGCGCGACGTACTCGACGAGCGACTCCATGCGCCGCATCGTGTCGTTGTAGTCGGCGTACGCCTCGTACCATTCGAGCATCGTGAACTCGGGGTTGTTCTTGTACGTGACGCCCTCGTTGCGGAAGTCCTTGCCGATCTCGTAGACCTTTTCGAGGCCACCGACGATCAGACGCTTCAGGTACAGCTCGGTGGCGATCCGCAGGTAGAGGTCCTGGTCGAGCACGTTGTGGTGCGTGACGAACGGCTCGGCGAACGCGCCGCCGTAGCGAGGCTGCAGGATCGGCGTCTCGACCTCGACGAAGCCCTCACCGTCGAGGTAGCTCCGCGCAGCCGAGACGATGCGCGCCCGCAGCATGAAGTCGGCACGCACCTCGTCGTTCATCAGCAGATCGAGGTAGCGCTTGCGGTAGCGCTGCTCGATGTCCGTCAGGCCGTGGAACGTGTCGGGAAGCGGCGCGCGGATCCGGGAGAGGAGAACCAGCTCGTCGACCACGAGCGACGGCTCGCCGCGGCGGCTCTTGGTCGGCTTCCCCGTGACGCCGACGACGTCGCCGAGGTGCACGTCGACCTCCCCTGTGCGGGCCGCCGGGCAGAGGAGCTGGATGCGCCCGGTACGGTCGACGAGGTCGAGGAACACGAGCTTGCCCAGGTCCCGGCGCGCCAGCACGCGTCCCGCAAGCCTGCGCGGAGCAGCACCCTCCTCGCCGACCCCGAGCGCGTCGGCCTCGGAGCGCACTGCCGCGACTTCGTCGCGGTCCGGGAAGCGCTTCGGCGTCGTCTCGGTCACGGCGTCCTGACCATAGCCCAGGCCTCAGGGCCGCCCTTCGGCGTCTTCCGACGCTGGACGATCTCGAAGCCGTGGCTCCCGTAGAAGTGCAGGTTTGCCTCGTTGTTCGTCAGCAGCACCGCGGGCAAGCCGGCCGCAGCAGCGCCTTCGATACCGGGTTGCAGCAGTGCGCCGCCGATCCCCCTCCGCTGTGCTGCCGGCTCGACACCAAGTCCGGCGAGGTACCAATGGGGTCCGCCGGCGACGTCGCTACGCAACTCCTCGACGGCTTGGCCGTACGCGAGGAACTGCGTCGTCGCAGCGCCGAGTCGGAGCCGCGTCGCGACGAGAGCGCGCAGCGTAGGCCCGACGCGAATGGCCGCGCGGCCAGGTGGGAGCCAGCGCGCGACTCCGAGCACGTCGCCTGCGGGTGCGTACATGTCGCCGACCGTGATGTCGTAGCCGATCCGAAAGAGCCACGGCAGGAGCCGTCCGCGCCGGTTCTCGTCCGGGATCAGCCACACCCACGCCGGATCGTTCTGGAACGCGCGCGCGAGGACAGCGCTCGCGTCGGCGAGACGCGAGCGTTCGAGCCGCACGATCTCCATCGCGCGAGCGTAAAGAAAAAAGACGTACAACCTGGTTCCGGCCTTCGGCCGGCAACCCAAAAAAGACGTACAACCTGGTTCAGGCCTTCGGCCGGCAACCAGGTTAGGCCGCTTTGATCTCCATGATCTTGAACTTCAGAGCGCCGCGGGGGGCTGCGACATCGACGACCTCCCCCTTCTTGCGACCCATGATCGCCTTGCCGACGGGGGACTCGTTCGAGAGCTTGTTCTCGGTCGGGTTCGCCTCGGCGGAGCCGACGATGTGGTACTCGAAGGTCTTGTTGGCCTGCATGTCGCGCAGGCGCACGTGCGAGCCGATCGAAACAGCGTCCTTCGAGATCTCCTTCTTCGTGATGACGCGAGCCGTGAGGAGCCTGTCCTCGAGCTGCGCGATCTTGTGCTCGAGCATCGCCTGCTCGTTCTTCGCGTCGTCGTACTCGGCGTTCTCCGCAATGTCGCCGAACTCGCGGGCTACGCGAATCCGCTCAGCCACCTCGCGGCGCTTGTCGCCGCGCAGGTGATCGATCTCCTGCTGGAGCTTCTTGAACCCCTCGGGGGTCAGGATCACTTCCTTCAACCGCGCCTCCTGTCGCCGCTCGAAACGGGCGGGAATGGTAGCCACGAGGTCAAGGGCCGCGCAAGGGCCAGAGCTACCATTCACAAACCGTGAACATGGACCTTCGCGAGCACTGGTCGCTGGGGGGCGTCGAGATCCCCGGCCGCCTCGTCCTCGCCCCCATGGCAGGGGTCAGCGTGCAGGCATTTCGTCGTCAGGGGCGCCGGTTCGGCGCCGGTCTCGTCTGCTCGGAGATGGTCTCGGTGGCAGGGATCCAGCACCGCAACGAGCGGACGCTGGGCTACCTCCGAGTCGGGGCCGACGAGCACCCGCTCGCGATCCAGATCTTCGGCTCGGATCCGGTGGCGATGTCCGAGGCGGCGCGGATGGTCGAGGCAGCGGGTGCGGACATCGTCGACATGAACTTCGGCTGCCCGGTCAAGAAGGTGACGAAAACGGGCGCCGGGGCGTCCCTGCTCGACGATCCCGACCACGCGTGCCGCCTCGTCGAGGCGGTCGCCTCGGCAACTGCCCTCCCCGTCTCGGTGAAGATGCGGCGCGGGGTCGAGAACGGCTCGCGGAAGTGCCTCGACGTTGGGCCACGCCTCGTCGAGGCGGGCGCCTCGTCGTTGACGCTTCATCCGCGCTCCGCCAAGCAGATGTACACCGGCACGGCCGACCACGCGCTGACGGCCGAGCTCGTGTCGCTTGTCGATGTGCCGGTGATCGCGTCCGGCGACGTGACGAGCCGGGCGCGCGCGCAGGCGGTGCTCGCGACGACGGGCGCTGCCGCGGTGATGGTCGGCCGCGCGGCGCAGGGAAACCCGTGGGCGCTCGCCGAGATCCTGGGCGACGCCCGTGAGCCGTCGCCCGAGGAGGTTGTCGCGGAGCTCGTCCTCTTCATCCGCGAGACGGTGCGCGAGCTGGGCGAACGGCGTGCGTTCGGCTTCCTGAAGAAGTTCTACGGCTGGTACCTCGGCCGCGGCCGCTTCCCGCGCCCGTTCAAGCAGGAGCTCGTGACGCTGCCGTCGCTCGACCGAGGTGGAGGCGCGGCTCTTCGCTGCGGCTCCGGGGGCACGATTCGTCCTCGAACGCCTGCTCTCGGAGCTTCCGGATCCGGCGGACGAGGTGCTGCTCGACTCGCTGCCGATCTCGATCTACGGCGGGGGGTAACTCGGTTGCCGGCGAAGCCGGAACCGAGTTGTACGTCTTTGCCGCTCCTCAGCCCTCGTTGAGCAGTGCCCTACGAGGGGCGTTGCTCGACGAGCAGGACCATCGTCTCCGGGAGGACGCCGTCATGAGCCATCGCGTCCGCTGCCTCCTGGGCCTGCATCGCGCTCATCACAGCGTCCATGTCCGCGACGTCCATCAAGACACCGACCTTGGTCGGCTGCTCGGGGTTGACGAACGTGCGGATGTTGGTGACTCCTAGCGGCCCGAAGAACTCTTCCCGCTTCGGTGACGACAGCCAGTGGTCGGTGTCCGTGACGTCGTGGTAGGCGATCACTGTCGGCATGCCGCGTCCTCTCGCTCACGTGCAGCAGGATTGCCACACTCGCTCGAGCGAGCATACGCGGGCCCAGCGCTTCAGCTCGTCACGGGTGGCCGCGCGCGACCCCAGCTCGACCAGAGCCAGGCGGCGAAGACGAGTGCGATCAGCGCAAGCACCAGCAGAAGCCACTCAATCGGCGCGGCCGCGCTCGCCTGCAGGACGAGCCGGCGGGCCGTTGGGGGAAACGAGCCGGGGGGCGACCCAGGAAGATGTGACTTCGTCGCTGTATCGGCGACCACCGCCACCTTGGGCTGCCCGGTGATGAGCATCAGCGCGGCGCCGATCAGGGCGATCGCCGCCAGGGCGGTGAATGCGACGAGCACCGGCTTTCTGCGGCGGGCACCCCCTCGCCCCGGCTGCGCGGGAATGATCCCCCGTTCCGCGGCCCAAGACGCGGCGAACGCACGCGGGTCGAAGACGCTGCTCCCGAGCAGCTCTTCGGCGGAGACGCCTTCCGCCTCGGCTTCCCGAAGGTCGGTCGCCAGGTCTGCTGCCATCTCCTCGGCGAGCGGATCGGGAACGTTGAGACGCCTCCACTCCTGGCGGCACTGATCGATGAAATCGCTCATCCGGTCACCTCGACCTTGACGGGGGCGAGCACCGCGTCGACAGCGTCGCGCGCAGCTCGCCATTCGGACACTCCGAGAGCCAGAGCCAGCCGCCCGCTGCCGGACGGGCGGTAGTACTTCCGCGGCGGCCCGCCGTTGCTCGCCGCGCGGTAGGTCTCGACCAGGCCCTCGCGCTCCAGGCGCCCGAGCAGCGGGTAGATCGACCCCTCGCCGACTATCCCGAGGCCACGGTCGCGCAGTCGCTTCGTCATCTCGTAGCCGTACGCCGGGCCCTCGTCCATCACGGCCAGGAGACAGAGATCGAGCACGCCCCGGAGCAGCTCGGTTCGTCGCTGAGCGGCCGGTGCCATGTATCGCAAGGTAGCAGCATTACCCTTGCCGCGCAAGGCATTGCTACTCGGAGTAGCGCGACAGCATCGGCGGAGGGTGCAGGCACTCGGCGAAGCTGAATGGACGCGTCACGAGCGGCGGTACGCGAGCGGCGTCGGGATGGAGCGCGTTCATCAACACGACATCCGCCTCCGGCAGCACCCGTGATCGAACCGTCGCGAGCAGGCTGCGCCGATTTCCGAGCCATTCAGTGACCCACGCGCGAATCGCATCGTCCCCTGCAGCGTCCGGAGCCCGCTCCGGCTCTTCGTCGATCTCTGTCCAACCGAGGACGTAGTCGTCGGGCGCGTCAGCGGGATCGCCGGGCAGGTAGCGCAGCGCCACGAGCACCGCGAGCCCCGCCTCGGACGCGAAGTGAACGACCGGAGCGCCCGGCGGTGAGTACCGCCCGCCGTGTTTCACCGCTCCTGCGCCGTCGAGCGCCGTCTGATCTCTCCGCGTGAGCCGCCAGAGCCGCATCCGGTGCATCGTCGCACGCTGCTCCGATTACGATCGCCACCCGTGGTCGACGAAGTCGTGATCCGTCCCGAGCGCGACGCGGACCGTCCGGTGATCGCGGAGGTCGTCCGTGCGGCATTCGTGGGGCATCCCGACGAGGTTGCGTCGTTTGTCGAGCGGATTCGGGCGTCGGGGCAGTTCATTCCCGAGCTGGCGTTGGTCGCCGAGGACTCCTCCGGCGTCATCGCTCACGTGATGTTGAGCTGGGTCGGCGTCGAAGGCGGATCCCGGACGAGGATCCTGAATCTCACGCCGATGTCGGTTCGCCCCGACCGCCAGCGCCAGGGTGTTGGGGGACGGCTGATCCGGGACGCGCTCGCCCGCGCCGAAGAGGCGGGCGAGCCCGCCGTCATGGTCGAGGGCATCCCCGCCTACTACCCTCGGCTCGGCTTCGAGCCGGCGAGCGCGCTCGGCTTCCGCGCTCCGCATCCGAGGATCCCGGACGACGCGTTCATGATCAGGCGGCTCCGGGGCTTCAGCCCCGACCTCGCCGGCCGGATCGTCTACCCCGCAACGTTCGACGCGCTGGGGTACTGACGACCCGGCCCGAGCAGAGCGGCCGGCTTAGCGCTTGATCAGGTTGTGGACGTCGACGATCTCGGGAGGGCCTGCGAGCTCGATGCCACCCTCGGCGAGGATCGGCATCAGCCGTTCACCGAACGCCTCGAACTGCTCTTTGGAGTCCCAGATCTCGCTGACCCGGAAACTGCCGCCGGAATTGAACGCAACGTGGAACTCGAGCCCATCGGGGGGAAACTGACCCGACGCCTCGATTGCCGGCATCGTCGCGTCGTACTTCTCGGCGCTCATGCCCGGCGCTCCTGTAAAGCGGACAAGGATGCTCATGTGACTCCTCTGTCGGTGGGTGGAGGTCACCTTACTCCGGTCGGGCTCAGCATCGGCGAGCAGCAGGGATCACGTGTCGAGGCCGTCATAGGATTGCGACGTGCCGTTCACACTCACGAACATCAAGGACGATCTCGAAGACCTCGGCTCTCGGTTCGACGGCGCACCTGACCTGGAGTTCCGCGCTGCGACCAATCTCGGCGACGATCCGCGCGGCGACGTCGACGGCGAGCACGACTCGTGGGCCGACTCGCCGCCGACGCGGTAGACGGGCTCAGCGAAGAGCGTCTTCGAACCGCGGGTCGTCGCGTACTGCAGCGAAGTCGTCGTCCGCTCGCGCCTGCTCGCGGAACGGCGGGAACAGCTCGCACGATCGCCGGAGCTGACTGAACGTCTCGTCGTCGATCGCACCCGCGAGCGTCGCGAAACAGGCTGAGTTGTAGTTGAGGCCGGCATGGTCGGGAAAGCGCTCGAGACCGCTGCGCACCGCGGCATGCGCGTCGGCGTAGCGTTGCTCGCGGTAGGCGTTCATGGACTCCTGGTTGAACGGCCACGCCTCACCCCAGTCGAGCGCCTGGTACGCCTCCCCGCGAGTGCCGCCGAGAGCCAGGATCGTTGCCTCCCCGGTCGCCTTGCGCCGTGACTCGGGCGGCACGGACACGAACGTCCCGGGCGGGGCGTCGAACGTCTCCCCGTCGATCTCGAACGTCGCGGTGCCGTCGAGCACGACGTACACCTCTTCCTGGCGGGACCCGGACTCGTCATGCTCGTTGATCAGCGTGCCGTCCTCGCCGACCTTGATGGCGTTGATCCCGAACGACTGGATCCCGAGGCTCTCGCGCACGGGAATGAATCGGCCGCGCTGCTCGAGCTCGTCCAGGCGCGCGACGCGCCACTTCGCGTTGTCGTTCATCCGATTACCTCCCGGGTAGCACGCGTCGTTACCAATCGTCGATCGTACCGCTGTCGGGGACGAGAGGTATTTGCGACTGCGTTTCGTCGCTGCCCGCGCCTGCCCCTTACGCTCGATTCCGCTCCCACACGAGCCGCAAGCCTTGCAGCGTCAGCTCCTGGTCGACAGCGGTGATCGTGCGCGTATGTGGGGCGATCAGCTCTGCGAGGCCGCCCGTCGCGACGACCGGCGCGTCGGGCGCAGCGAGCTCCTCCCGGATGCGGTCGACGATCGCGTCCACCTGCCCGGCGAAGCCGTAGACGAGACCCGACTGCAGGGCGGCAGTCGTCGTCTGACTGATCACGCGCTCGGGCGCGCTGAACGAGACCTTCGGCAGACGCGCCGCACGCGCGAACAGCGCGTCCATCGACACCTCGATCCCGGGGGCGAGCACACCGCCGGCGAACGCGCCGTCGGCGGAGACGACGTCGAAGTTCGTCGAGGTGCCGAAGTCGACGACCACCGCCGGGGCACCGTGCCGCTCACGCGCCGCGACCGCGTTCGCAATCCGGTCCGATCCGACTTCGCGCGGATCGTCGTACCGGATCGGGACGCCGGTCGGAACGCCGGGGCCGAGCACGAGCAGCTCCGCCCCCGCCCAGCGATCCGCGAACGCCTCGTAGGCCGCGACAAGCTGCGGCACCGACGAGCAGAGCACGATCCCCTCCAGCGACTCGAGGTCGACGAACGCGCGCAACATCACCGCGAGCTCGTCGCCGGTGTGCGAGCGGTCGGTGCCGACGCGAAACTGCTCTGTCAGCCGCTCACCGTTGAACAGACCGAAGACGGTCTGGGTGTTGCCTACGTCGATCGCGAGCAGCATCGGTAAAAGACATACAACTCGGTTTCCGGCTTCGCCGGAGACCGAGTTACAGATCTTCGATCTCTGAACGCCCTTCGCCGATGCGCTTCGCGAGCGCCTCGGCTGTGAGGATCGGCTCGTCACCCTCGCCACGCAGCTCCTCGATCGTCACGTCGCTCGAGGTGTACACCTCGGCACGCGGGATCATGCGCGTCGGGCGGTTCTTGTCCCACACCCACACGTCCTCCATCTTCAGATGGAAGAACGGATAGTTCGGCTGCGGGACGTACTGCATGTCGAGCCGGTTGCAGAGGTACGTCGCGTCCTGCGTCAGCACGCAGTACCTGAAGAGGCTGAAGACCGCGCTGTACTCCTTCTTCAGCCGCAGCTCCGCCTCGGCCTCGAACTCGTCGAGCTCGTCGAGGTGGCTCACGGGTCGGATTGTAGCCCTGCGAGTGCATCTTGGACTGTGCCGAGTCCGGGGATTCTCAGCTCCGGAACGAGAGCCGCGAGAGGCTCGAGCACGAAGCGGCGCTCGTGCAGGCGCGGATGCGGAACCTCCAGACCCGGCTCGTCCACGCGCTGCTCGCCGTACAGGAGCAGGTCGAGGTCGATCGTGCGAGGGCCGTAGCGGGGGCCGGTACGGACGCGTCCGAGTGAGCGTTCGACCTCGAGCAGGCGGTCGAGGAGCGCGCGAGGCGGTAGATCGGTCTCGAGCTCGGCGACCGCGTTCAGAAAGAGCGGCTGGTCGGCATACCCCCACGGCTCGGTCTCGACGATCGGCGACAGGCGGACGGCGCCGATCAGCTCCGCCGCACGACGGATCGTGCCTTCGCGGTCGTCGAGGTTCGCACCGAGCCCGACGTAGGCGAAGGTCACGGCCGCTCGACCGTAACGGCGCTGTGCTCGACGGTCAGTCCCGCCGGCCGCGCCCCGGGCTTGCGCACGCGGACTCGCACCCGCTCCGGTCGAAACCGCTCGTACAACAGATCGGCGGTCGCGACCGCGAGCGCCTCGAGGAGATCGAACCGCCGCGCAGCCGAGAGATCGCGGACGGCAGCCGCCACCTCCGTGTAATCGACGGCATCCTCGATCCGATCGTTCGCGCCGCGCTCCTCCCCCACCTCGAGCTCGACGTCGAAGAGGAAAAGCTGTCCGTCCGTCTGTTCGTCCTCGTAGACACCGTGGTGACCGTGCACCTCGAGGCCGCGAAGCTCGACGATCATCCGCGCACCGCGCTCGCCGCGGCCAGCGCCTCGACATGCTCGCGCACGTCGTGCACGCGCAAGATCGTCGCGCCCCGCTCGAACGCCGCGACCGCGGCGCCGACCGACGCGGAGACAGTTCCGCGCGTCGTCCCCGTCAACGTCCCGAGGCTGCTCTTCCGTGAGAAGCCCACGACCACAGGCCGACCAATCGCGACGAGCTCGTCCAGTCGCCGGACCAGCTCGAAGTTGTGCGCCGGCGTCTTCCCGAAGCCGATGCCCGGATCGACGCAAATGCGCTGCTCGTCGATGCCCTCCGAGACGGCGAAGGCAAGCCGCTCCTCGAGGAAGCGCTTCACCTCCGACACGACGTCGTCGTAGCGAGGATCGTCCTGCATCGTCCGCGGTGCGCCCTGCATGTGCATGAGACAGAGATACGAGCCGGCGTCGGCGACAACGCCGGCGAGCTCCGGATCGCCGCGCAACGCAGTGACGTCGTTCACGAGCTCGACGCCGAGCTCGAGCGCCCGTCGCGCGACGACCGCCTTCGACGTGTCGACCGACACGGGCGCCCCGTCGAGGTCCGCGAGCACAGGCTCGATGCGCGCCAGCTCCTCCTCGGCCGAGACCCCGAGCGACCCGGGCCGCGTCGACTCGCCGCCGACGTCGACGATCGCTGCACCGGCATCCAGCATCCCCCATGCCGACGTCACGGCCGGCTCGACATTCAGATGCACGCCTCCGTCGGAGAACGAGTCTGGCGTGACGTTGATCACGCCCATCACCGCCGGCGCGGAGAAGCGCTTGTGAAGCGGCTGACGTTCGCTCATCCCTCGATAATGCAGGAATGAAGAAGAACCTAGAGCGCGCGTTCGACGAGCGCCCCGATGTCTACGAGGCCTGGGTGGGCCTGAACACCGCGATCAAGGCGAACATGGATCTCCGCCGCTACGAGCTCGCGACACTCGCCGCAGCCCGGCGCCTTCACTCGAGCTACTGCTGTCTCGCCCACGGAAGCATCCTGCACGAGCAGTTCGCCGAACCGGTCGCGGCCATCGCTCGCGATCACCGTGCGGCAGGGCTCGATGCCGTCGACGTGGCGGTGATGGACCTCGCCGAGCGCGTGGTCGACGACGCGACGTCGATCGAAGACAGCGACCTGCGACCGCCTGCGCGCCCTCGGGCTGGACGACGCGGAGATCATGGACGTCGTGCTTGCGGCGACCGCGCGCTGCTTCTTCTCGAAGACGCTCGACGCGCTCGGTGTGCGCCCCGACGCGACGTACGCGGAGCTCGATCAGGAACTGCTCGACGCGCTCGTCGTCGGCCGGCCGATCGCCGAGAGCTAGCTGGCTTCTGGTTCCGCGTTGTCTGGCGGACGAGACCAAGGTCTCGCCCGCTCGAACCAGAGTCGAGCCTAGCTCGCCTCTGGTTCTGGCGGCTGCATGGCCGCGCCGCCGGGCAGCGGGAACGGCCGCGGCTTGACCTGCGGGCGCCGCTCGGGCTCGCGCGCCGGCTCGGCGGGCGGTTCCTCGGGCTCCGGCGGCGGGAAGACGGTGTCCTCGGCCTCGCCGGTGAGCAACCGCTCGAACTGGTCGCGATCGATCGTCTCGCGCTCGATCAGGATCTGCGAGATGCGGTGCAGGTCGTCGATGTGCTCGCGCAGCACGCGCGTTGCGATGTCGTGGCCCTCCTCGATGATGCGGCGGACCTCGTCGTCGATCTCACGCGCGACCTCTTCGGAGTAGTCGGGCTCGGCACCCATCTCACGACCGAGGAACGGCATGTCGTGGTTGCGGCCGAGCACACGCGGGCCGAGCTTCTCGGACATCCCGAAGCGCATGACCATCGACTTCGCGGTCGACGTGACCTTCTCGATGTCGTTCGCGGCGCCGGTCGTGATCTCGTTGAAGACGATCTCCTCGGCGGCGCGGCCACCCATCGTCATTGCGATCTGCTCGAGCAGCGCGGTGCGCGTCGTCAGATAGCGGTCTTCGGTCGGTAGCGAGATCGTGAGCCCGAGTGCCTGACCGCGCGAGACGATCGTGATCTTGTGCACCGGGTCGGTGTGCTCGAGGAAGTTCCCGACAAGCGCGTGGCCCATCTCGTGGTAAGCCGTGATGCGCTGCTCCTTCTCGGAGAGCAGGCGCGCCTTCTTCTCGGGGCCGGCGATCACACGCATGATCCCTTCCTCGAGCTCCTCCTGCTCGATCACTTTCTTCCCTCGGCGCGCGGCGAGCAGTGCTGCCTCGTTGACCAGGTTGCGCAGGTCGGCGCCGGTGAATCCGGGCGTGCCTCCGGCCAGCGAGTCGAGGTCGATCGACGACGCGAGCGGCTTGCCCTTCGAATGCACCTCGAGGATCTTGCGACGGCCGTTCCGGTCGGGCCGGTCGACCACGATCTGGCGGTCGAAGCGCCCCGGGCGCAGGAGAGCCGGATCGAGGATGTCGGGGCGGTTCGTGGCGGCGATCAAGATGATGTTGTCCTTCATCTCGAAGCCGTCCATCTCGACGAGCAGCTGGTTGAGCGTCTGCTCGCGCTCGTCGTGCCCGCCGCCGAGGCCGGCACCGCGATGGCGGCCGACCGCGTCGATCTCGTCCATGAAGACGATGCACGGCGCGGCCTGCTTTGCCTGCTCGAAGAGGTCGCGCACGCGCGACGCGCCGACACCGACGAACATCTCGACGAAGTCGGAGCCAGAGATCGAGAAGAACGGCACGCCCGCCTCACCTGCGACCGCACGCGCCAGAAGCGTCTTGCCGGTGCCTGGCGGGCCGTACAGGAGAACGCCCTTCGGAATGCTCGCGCCGAGCGCCTGGAACTTCTTGGGGTTCTCGAGGAACTCCTTGATCTCCTGGAGCTCCTCGACCGCCTCGTCGACACCTGCGACGTCCTTGAAGCCGATCTTCGGCGAATCCGGCGCCATGCGCTTCGCGCGCGACTTGCCGAAGCTCATCACCTTCGAGCCTCCGCCCTGCACCTGGTTCATCAGGAAGATCCAGAAGCCGATCAAGAGCAGGAACGGCAGGAAGGACCCGATCAGCGCTGTCCACGAGAAGCCGCCCGTCCCCTTCGAGTCCCACTGCACCTGGTGCTGCTGGAGCAGATCCTGGAACTGCAGCTGCGCCTGATCGGAGGCGTAATGGACGGTCGCCTTCTTCCCCGTCGCCAGCTTCAGCGAGATCGCGCGCTTGCTGGGGTTGAAGACCGCCGAATCGACGTCGCCCGCCTTGACCTCCGCGATCGCCTGCGAGCTCGTCAGTTTGCTGGCGCTCGACGACTTCGGGATCAGGGTCTGGCTCGCGAGCCAGACCAGCACGACGATCACGAGAAGTGGGAAGAACGCGCTGCGGAGAAAACGATTCACGTTTGTTCTTCGCTCATGGTAGCCGGGTGGATGTTCCTCGTGGCCCCCGGGTACCCCTGCTGCGACGGGTGGGCTTTCAAGCCCCTTCTGGCATCAGATCGGCATGCAGGACGCCCACATACGGGAGATTCCGGTACCGCTCGGCGAAATCGAGCCCGTAGCCGATCACGAACTTATTAGGGATCTCGAAGCCGATGTAGCGGACAGGCACGTCGATCTCCCGCCGGTCGGGCTTCGTGAGGAGGGCACAGATCTCGAGGCTCGCCGGCTCGCGCGACTCCAGGTTCCGAAGGAGATAGGAGAGCGTCAGGCCGGAATCGATGATGTCCTCGACGACGAGCACATGTCTGCCCTCGATGTTGATGTCGAGGTCCTTGAGGATCCGGACGACGCCGGAGGAGTCGGTCGCCGCCCCGTAGCTCGAGATCGCCATGAAGTCGATCTCACACGGAACAGTCAGCGCGCGCATCAGATCGGCCATGAAGAAGACTGCCCCCTTCAGCACACCGACCAGGAGCAACTCGCGACCGGCGTAGTCGGCCGAGATCTCCCGTGCCGAGCTCCGCGATCCGCTCCTGCAGCGCGTCTTCGTCGATCAGCGTCTCACCGACGCCGCTCTCGAGATCAGTCTGCGACACGAGCTGCTGTCACCTCCTCCGCCTCGACCAGGCCCGGGACCGCGACAACCTCGTCGCCGCGGACGACGAGCGGCCAGCCTTCGCGATCGGAGCGCGGGATCTTGGCATCGACGAACACGTCCTGCACCTTCTTCGTTCGGCCTGCGAGCCGGTCGCCCGGCCTCCACCCCCGTACCTTAAGCCCGCGGACCTTCGCCTCGATGCGCCACTCACCCCAGACCACCTCCCGGTCGAGGTCGACTGGGCCCGCTTCGAGCCAGAGACGGTCGTGCTCCCGCACCGCCTGGACGCCGCCACCGAGGTCGACTCGCTTCGAGCCGACGGGCGACGCAAGCAGCTCGGCGAGCGCCGGCGGGAGCGTCTGGCGCTCGTCGAGCGCGCGCAGAATGTTCTCGCGCGCGGCGGGATGCACCCGCTCGAGTACCGGCAGCACACCGTGGCGGATCTGACCGCGAAGCGTTGCCGCATTCGACGTGTCGCTGCGCCAGAGAAGCCCGTTCGCGCTGCAGTACTCCTCCGTCTCCTCGCGCCACATGCAGAGGAGCGGCCGCACGACGCCGTCGTCGCGGCTCACTCTGATCCCGGTCGTCGTGCCACGCGTCGCGAGCCGGAAGAGAATCGTCTCGACCTGGTCGGAAAGCGTGTGGCCGGTCGCACGCAGCTTGTCGGCGGCGAACGAGTAGCGAACGTCGCGCAGTTCGGCCTCCGTCGAGCAGCGCGCAGCCGCCTGCACCACCTCCGCACCGAGCTGCTCGCGGCACCACTCGGCGTCGGCGTCGGACTCGGGGCCGCGCAGGCCGTGGTCGACATGGAGCGCCGAGACGCGGTAGCCGAGCTCGCCGAGCGCGTGCCAGAGGCACGTCGAGTCCGCGCCGCCGGAAACGAGGCACACAATGTCGCCGCCGGGCTCGATCAGCTCGTGCCGGCGAACGTGCGATTCGATGCGCTCCAGCAGCTCCAGAGCCTCATTGAAGCACTCCGAATCAGAACAGGAGGCTTCGGTACTCGAGCACCTGGCGCATGCCGATGTGCTCGTAGAGCGCGATCGCGGGCGCGTTCTCACTGCGGACGAACAGGGTCACCGACGGAGTCGTCGCGAGCAGGAGGCGACAAAGGTCGCGAAGCGCGCGCGCGGCGAAGCCCTGACGGCGTGCGGCCGGGTCGACCCACACCTGCGAGACCTGCACGGCAGTCGGTGTCCACGCCGACGCCTCTGCCTTGAAGCGGATCACGCCGTCCTCGAGCCACAGCCACGACCGGCCGTCGTCGATCTGCGTCGCCGTGCGCCAACGGAACGCTTCGGCGTCGCGCTGGAGCGGGTCGATGCCGAGCTCGAGCTCGTGCGCCGCAGCGCAAGCCGGAACGAGCACGTCGAGGTCGCCCTTCGTCGCCGCGCGCAGCTGCGTATCTCCCGCCGGCGGCGGCTCCGTGATCGCGAAAACGGGCTGGTGCGGCCGGTCCTCGCGAAGCCGTGGCATTCGCCCCGACGCTGCGGCCCAGAGATCTCCAACGGCTCGCGCCTCTCCGATCACCATGCGGGCTCGAGCCGCGACCGCGAGATCGGCGAACGCCTCGCAGCCCTCGCCCGACGGAACGACGTTCGCACCGAGATAACAGAGCGCGGTCAAGCGGCCCGAGCGATCGGCCACGGAGGTGAACCGTCCGAGGCCCCGCCGCTCGACGTCCTCGAGGAAGACGCGCTCGACGGGATCCTCGGCGCAGAACGCGAGCACCTGTTTCCGCGTCGGCTCCGAGAGCTTCAGCTTCACGGGCGAAGTCTCCTATAGGCTGCGACGCCGATGCCGATCCACGTTCGCGCCGAGCCCGGCGAATACGCCGATGCGGTGCTCCTTCCGGGCGATCCGCTGCGGGCGAAGTACATCGCCGAGACCTATCTCGACGACGTCGTCCAGCGAAACAGCGAGCGCGGGCTGCTCGGCTACACGGGGACGTGGAAAGGGAAGCCGGTCTCGGTCCAGGGCACCGGGATGGGGTGCCCGGGCGCGACGATTGTCTTCGAGGAGCTCGTGCAGCTCGGCTGCAAGCGGCTCATCCGCGTGGGCACGTGCGGCGGCCTTCAGCCGCACCATCAACTCGGCGACCTGATCGTCGCCCTCACGGCGGTGCCGGCCGACTCGACGGCAATGCACCTCGTCGGCAACGAGCCACACTGCCCCACCGCTTCATGGCCCGTGATCCACGGTGCCGTGCACGTGGCGAAGGAGCTCGGCCAGGAGCTGCACGTCGGTCCGATCGTCTCGAGCGACGTCTTCTACAACCCGGACGGCGGCCAGTACGAGCGCTGGTCGAAACGCGGCGTGCTCGCGGTGGAGATGGAGGCGTCTGCGTTGTTCACGGTCGCGGCCCTGCGCGGCGTCGAGTCCGGCTGCCTGCTCACCGTCAGTGACATCGTGGTCGAGGGTGTGTTCACGCGGATCAGCGACGACGATCTCCGTGCCGCCGTCGACCGGATGACGACGATCGCGCTCGATGTCGCGGTCACGCACTGACCGCGTCGCCTTCCTCGTCAACCCGGCGTCTTCGAACGGAGCGACCGGGAAGCGTTGGCCCACGCTCGCACATCGGGCAGCCCGTCTCGGGCTGGCGGGCGAGACGCTGTTCTCGGAGCGGCCCGGCCATCTGATCGAGCTCGCGCGGAAGGCTGTCGACGACGGCGCGACGCTCGTCGTCGCCGTGGGCGGCGACGGAACCCTGAACGAGGTCGTGAACGGCGTCGCGGGGAGGGACGTCGATCTCGCGACGATCCCGATCGGAACGGGTATGGACTTCGTCCGCACCTATGGGATCCCACGCAAGTTCGACGATGCGGTGCGCGTCGCTGCCGAAGGTGACGTGCGGACGATCGACGCCGGCCTAGTGCGTTATCGAACGTGGGCCGGCGAGGATGCGGAGCGGTACTTCGCGAACGTCGGCTCGGTCGGGATGAGCGGTGCCGTCGCCCAGCGGGCGAACGGGATGTCGAAGGCGCTCGGCGGCAAAGCGACGTTCTTCTATGCGCTCACCCGCGTCTTCCTCGAGTGGGAGAACACGGACGTGACCGTCCGCTTCGACGGCGGCGAACGGCGCGGACGCATGCACGACGTGGTCGTCGCGAACGGCGTCTGGCACGGCGGGGGGATGAAGCTCGCCCCCGACGCGAGGCCCGATGACGGCCTGTTCGACGTCGTGCTGATCGGCGACGTGAGCAAGGTCGACTTTCTGACGACTGCGCCGAAGATCTACAAGGGCAAGCACGTCCACCACGCGAAGGTCGAGGTGGTGCGCACGAGCCGTGTCGACGTCGATGCGACCGACGTGCTCCCGATCGAAGTCGAGGGCGAACAGGTAGGAACGACGCCGGCGTCGTTCGAGGTCGTCCCGGGCGCGCTACGCGTCCGAGTGCCCGCGTGAGCGTCTAGCTCTTCGAGTCGCTCTTCGGGCTCGTGCTCTTTGCGGCGCTTGGCCGGCGTGTTGCGCGCTCGAGCTTCGCGAGCCGCCCTTCGACCTCTGCCAGCCGCCGCTCGAGACCCTCGAGCCCGCGCACGCGCTTCTGCAGCTCGTCGACGCGGTCGCGAAGCTGAGTTGCGCCCTGCACAACGCGCGAGAGGTTCGGGTTCTGCGACGCCTTGCCGAGCACTTCCTCGCCGAGCGTGGTCAACCGATCCAGTGTGCTCCTCGTCATGCGTGGATTATCACCGGAGTACCGGCGACCGCGAGGCGGAAGACCCTAACGAGCGTCGGATTCGGAAGCCGAATGCAGCCGTTGGAGACGTTGTGGCCGATCGACCACGGCTCGTCGGTGCCGTGGATCGCGACGGGCCCGCCCTGCGCCCAACCGGTGAGGACGTCGGAAAAGGCCGAAATGCCGACCGCGCCTGGCCCGAATGGGCCGTTCGGGTCGTCGGGCACGAGCCGCTGGTTGACGTAGAAGTGCCCGGTCGGCGTCGGCGTGGCCGGCGCCCCCACGGCGACGGTGGCGCGCAAAATGGGTCGCGCGGAGCGGAACAGCGTGAGCTCCCTCGTCGAGAGGTCGACCTCGATCCGCGTGGCGACCGGGTGCAGCTCGACGGCTCCGGCACGGACGTAGCCGACGATGCCGTTCGGGCGCATCGGCAGCTCGACGCGATACCAGCTTGCCGCGCAGCTCTGGGTCTCGACCTTCCCGAGCACGCCGAACACCGTCGGGTAGTCATTGACGTTCTTCTTGCCGAACGTCGCGATCACCGCCCCACCCGGCGTTCGCCGGGCGACTGCACCTTCGGGTGCGAAGGCGGCGTAGGAGCGGTCGGCAGCCGAGAGCGTCTGCAGCGTGCCGGGAGTGCAGTGCCGGAGCGTCACCTGGATGCCGAGCCGACTCGCAACTTGCGAGATGTCACAGCCCGACACGACGAGCGCAACGAGGACGAGGCCGAGGACAGCTGCCGCCGCCGAGCGCGGCCGTACGCTTCCCGGATGATCGTCGCGCACCTCGACCTGGATGCGTTCTTCGCCGCCGTCGAGGAGCTCGAGCAGCCCGAGCTGCGAACCGTGCCGCTGATCGTCGGCGGCGATCCCCACGGGCGGGGCGTCGTCGCTACGGCGAACTACATCGCGCGGAGCTTCGGGATCCACTCGGCGATGTCGGCGGCCGAGGCGCTCCGCCGATGTCCCCACGCGGTGTTTGTTCGGCCGCGGCATTCGCTCTACCGGGATTATTCCCGCGAGGTCTGGTCGCGCGTGCGCGACGTCGTGCCCACCGTCGAGCAGACGGGAATCGACGAGGGCTACCTCGATCTCGGCGAGATCGCACCTGCCTTCGACGACGCGCGAGCGCTCGCTGAGGCCGTGCGTGCGGTCGTCTTCGCCGGGACGCGGCTTTCCTGCTCGCTCGGTGTCGCCACGTCGAAGGTCGTGGCCAAGATCGCCTCGGACCGGCGCAAACCGGGCGGGCTCACGGTCGTGCGGCCGGGCCTCGAGGCGCGGTTCCTCGCACCGTTCCCGATTCGCATCCTCCCGGGTGTCGGGCCTCGTGCGGAGGAGCGGCTCACGGCCGGCGGGATCGAGACGATCGGCGAGCTTGCGGCCGTCGCCGACGAAGAGCTGCGGACGCTCCTCCCAGGGAAGGTCGGACGGGAGCTTCGCGACCGCGCACGGGGTCTCGATCCTCGCGCGCTCGAGGTGTCGACGGTGCGCGTCTCGGTCTCGCAGGAGGAGACGTTCGCGCGCGACGTGTCGGACCCTGAGCGGCTGCACGACGAGCTCCGCCGGATGGCGACCGAGCTCGCTGGGTATCTGCGCGCACGCGGTCAGGTCGGGCGCACTGTGACGACGAAGGTGCGCTACCCGGACTTCTCGATCCGGACGCGCTCCACGTCACTCACAGTCGGGACCGACGACGCCGACCGGATCGGCGAGCTGGCCTGTGCGCTCCTGGACCGTGCCCTGCGCGACCGCCCGGCGCCGTTGCGTCTCGTCGGCGTCGGCGTCTCCGGCCTCGAGGAGCACCTGCAGCTCGCGCTGCCATCAGTCGGCTAGCACAGCGACACAGGCCGCCAGCACGTCGCCCGCGGCGGCGTGAGCCACGAGTGCAGCGCGCTGGTCGTACGGCGTCGCGTCGCGGTTGACGATCGCCAGCTTGCCGCCGGCGTGCAGCGTCTCCTCCGGCAAGCCGGCGACCGGCCAGACCTCGAGCGACGAGCCGACGACGAGCAGCAGCGCCGCGTCACGTGCGAGCGCCGCCGCCCGCTCGAACACCGCTGCCGACAGCAGCTCTCCGAACATGACGACGTCGGGCTTGAGGACGGTGCCGCAGGCAGGGCAGTGCGGCACCGGCAGCAGCTGCGCGACCTGATCGCGATCAGCGACGACGCCGCAGGAGAGACACCTCGCCTGTGCGATCGAGCCGTGCACCTCGATCACGTCGCGCGAGCCCGCCGCTGTGTGCAGGCCGTCGACGTTCTGGGTGATCACAGCCGCGACGAGCCCGCGTTGCTCGAGCTGCGCGAGAGCGAGGTGGCCCTGGTTCGGCTCCGCGTGTCCGAGAACCGCCAGCCTGCGGGCATAGAACTCCCAGACGCGCCCGGGGTCGCTTCGGAACGCGTCGATCGATGCGACCTCGTACGGGTCGTATTGCGCCCAGATGCCGCCCGCGCTCCGGAAGTCGGGGATGCCGCTCTCGGTCGAAACCCCGGCTCCCGTCAGCGCAACACACGGCTGATTCGCTGCGATCAGTTCTGCGAGCATGGCAGCCTCGTGCACGGCTTCAGTGTCTCAGCGCCGGTTCGCGTCCGCTTCGCAGAAACGGACGCACAGGGCATCGCGCACAACTCGAACTACCTCGTGTGGTTCGAAGTTGCGCGCGTCGAGCACTTGGAGCGCTACGCCGGCGGCTATGGCCGGCTGCGCGAGCTGGGTGTCGAAGCGGTCGTGCTCGAGACGCACGTGCGTTACATCCAGCCGGTGCGCTTCGACGACCGCCTTGTCGTGCACGCCCGCTGCGTCGGGCTCCGCGGCGCACGCTTCCGCTACGAGTACGAGATCGAGCGCGACGGCGCGGTCGTCGCAGAAGGCTGGACGGCACACGCGACCGTCGACGCGCAGACGATGAGGCCCACCCGCATCCCGAGCTGGTTGCAGGAGGCGATCACTAGTGCGGAGCGGTCGGCGGGATATCCACCGGCACCGTCGACGTCGGCAGAGCCGGCGCCTTCTTCTTCTTCTTCGGCCCCACCCGGATGATCTTCGGCTCGGCCCGATAGCTCGAGTACCACGTCTCGTCAGAGAGCAGCGTCCCGCTCGACGCATACACCTTCCGCTCGACGGAGGTCGACTGTGCGGGCACACCGGGGTCGTCGACGACGACTTGGCCCGGCTTCAGAGTGGCGTCGACGGTCTTCTGCACCGGCGGCGGCGCAACGACACGCAGCGGCTGGGCGATCGTCTCGATGCGCCGATGCTGCGGCGTCCCGTACAGGCTGACCGTGAGCGAGGACTGGCCGACCCACGTCCGCAGGAGCAGCCAGTGGCCCGTGTCGTTCACGAACTTCAAGTCGACGTCCGGATAGTTCACCGTTGCATCGCGGCCAAGTGGGTAGTGCGAGATGTAGAGGTCGTGATTCGTGCGCGCGGTGATGCGCAGCCCTGCCTCGTACGCTGCGTTGAAGACGGTCGTCGACACCTGGCAGACGCCGCCGCCGAGCCCTGTCTGCAGCTCGCCGTTGACGATCACGGGTGCCTCGAGGAAGCCCTTTGCAGCCGTTCGCTCTCCGGTCGTCTCGTTGAACGAAAACGTGGCGCCCGGCGCGATCAGCTTGTTGTCGACGAGATGCGAGACAAGCTCGACGTTGTGGATTCGGTTCGGGTCGCCGCCGTAGAACGTCTCGTAGCTGCCCACCACGCCCGTGATGCCCATCGCCGTGGCCTGCGACATGTTGCGGGCCGGCTGCTTGGTTGCAAGCACGAGGCGTGCAGTGCGCGCGGTCGGCTGCGAGGCCGCCGCCAGCATGGCTGCAGCCGAACGCGGCACATCGAGCGCGACACCCGACGCGCCCGGCGTCACCTGCACCTGCGTGTCGTGGACCGCGAAACCGGCGTCCTTCGGGTCGCGATCGGTCTGCCGCTCGAGCTTGGCGAACCAGGCGTCGGCGGCCGGACCGCCGAAGCGCATCGTCTTCAGGTCGAGGATCGTCGCGAGCCTCCAGCGGGGAACGCGCAACGTCTTCCCGCCGACGGTGAGACGAAGCGGCGCAGACACGATCGTGGAGGCAAGACGCTGAGCTGCGGTGAGCGACGCGACGGTGACCGTGGGCGTCGTCGTCTGCACGGGCAGGGCAACGGGTGCGCGCGAGAACCCTGCGAGTGCGTGCACGATCGATTCGCGCGCAGCCGCGGGGTCGAGCGTCGCGCCTGCAGCACCGGTCGCGATCGTCACGCGCAGACCGCGGCGCACGAGCGCCGCGTTGCGCTGGGGACGGTCGACCGCCTTGGTGATCAGGCCCAGCTCGTAGTCCATTGCGGCGTCATAGGCGCGCTCGGGTGGGACGAGATCCTGTGGGAAGAACTCGAGCGAGAGCCGACGGAAGCCGCGTACGAGACCGATACCGCCTCCCTGCTTCTTCGCAGCCGCGACCGCCGCGCCCCAGTCGGCTTGGACCCCGAGCTCGTGCGCCGAGAGCCGGAATCGATGCGAGCCGGCGAGGAAGGTGATCGGAACGCGATCCAGCGCGCGGGCGCGCGACTCGAGGCGCGCCTGGGCCTGATGCGGCGTCAGGCCGCCGACGTCGATGCCGCCGATGCGGGTCCCACTCGCAAGATGGGCGGGCGACCCGGCAAAGACGAGGGGAAGGACGACCACCAGGGCCACGAGCACCACACCGAGGACGACGATGCGGGTCCAGGGCCGGGACCGCGCTGGGGCACGGCGACGAACGGCCGGTGACGAGGCGGCCACGCCGCCAGAGTAGCTGGGGCCCGGTCCTAGAACACGAACAGCTCGACGCCGCCCGAGACGTTGAGCTCGATACCGGTGATGTAGCCGGCGAGGTCGGAGCAGAGGAATGCGATCGCGTTTGCGATGTCCTGCGGCTCGCCTGGGCGCTTGAACACCGTCCTGTTCGCGATCCGCTCGTTCATCGCCGCGTTCGCCATGTGGAAGGCCTCGGTGCCGATGATCCCCGGCACGATCGCGTTGGCGGTGATCCCGTGCCGGCCGCCCTCCATCGCGAGCGTCTTGGTCAGGCCGAGGATGCCGGCCTTCGTCGTCGAGTACGACGCCTGGCCGAAGCCGCCGAGCGTTCCGGCGACCGACGCCATGTTCACGACCCGGCCGAAGCCCCGCTCGCGCATGTGCGGCCAGACCGCCTGCGCGCAGTTGAAGGCGCCGCTCAGGTTCACGCGCAGATCGCGCTCCCACAGTTCCGGCTGCTGGTCCGCGAACTGGCCGACGTGATCGAGCGTTCCCGCGTTGTTGATCAGGATGTCGACCGAGCCGAGCTCCTCGACTGTCCGGGCGACCGCTGCGGCGACCTGGTCGCGGTCGGTGACGTCGCACTTGACGGCGAACGACCGGCGACCCATCGCACGAATCTCCTCTGCGGCCGACTCGGTGCCGACGAGGCCCTGCGTGCGCGCGACCGTCGCCAGCGGGCCGTACCCGTCGGTCTCCTCGGAGAGCTCCGATTCCACGAGCAGGTCGGCGATCACGACGTCGGCGCCTGCGCGGGCCAGCGTGAGCGCGTCAGCGCGTCCGAGCCCGCGCGAGCCACCCGTGACGAGCGCGACGCGACCGGAGAGATCGATCTCGATCATCTAGCCACGCGGCATGAAGATCTCTTTTGCGATCACGAGGCGCTGGATCTGCGAGGTGCCTTCGTAGATCTGGAACAGCTTTGCGTCGCGCATCAGCTTCTCGACCGGGTACTCCTTCATGTAGCCGTACCCACCGAATACTTGCACGGCGTCGGTCGTCACCTTCATCGCCATGTCAGCCGCGAACCGCTTGGCAAACGACGAATACAGCGTTGCGCGCTCGCCGCGGTCGAGCAGCCACGCTGCCTGCCACGTGAGCAGCCTCGCGGCCTCGATCTCGGTCGCCATGTCGGCGATCATGAAGTTGACCCCCTGGTGCATCGCGATTGGCAGGTCGAAGGTGACCCGCTCCTTCGCGTACTCGACCGCGAGCTCGAACGCCGCCTGCGCGACGCCGACTGCGCCGATCGCGGTTCCAGGCCGTGTGAAGTCGAGGGTCTGCATCGCGATCTTGAATCCCTCGCCCTCCTCGCCGAGGCGGTTCGCAACCGGCACCACGACGTCCTGCAGCGCGAACGCCGAGGTATCCGTCGCGCGCTGGCCCATCTTGTCGAGGTGTTGCTCGATCGTCACACCGGGCGTCGACATCGGGACGACGAACGCGGAGATCCCGCGATGCCCCTTCGCGGGGTCGGTCTTCGCGAAGACAACCGTCCAGTCGGCGTAGCCCGCATTCGTGATGAACGTCTTCGAGCCGTTCAGGACGTACTCGTCGCCGCGCCGCACGGCACTCGTCTTGAGCCGCGCAACGTCCGAGCCGGCGTCCGGCTCGGAGAGACCGAACGAGCACAGGATTGGCTCCTCGAGGAGCGGCGCGAGCCAGCGCTTCCTTCTGCTCGTCACTCCCAGCGATGATCACCGGGCCGGCACCGAGCCCATTCGCGGAGAGCGACGTTCCGATCCCGGTGCAGCCCCAGTTCAGCTCCTCGCCGACGAGCATGCCGTCGAAGGCGCCGAGGCCGAGGCCGCCGAGCTCGACAGGAAGATGCAGGTTGGTCAAGCCGAGTTCGTGCGCCTTCGCGATCACCTCGGCCGGGTGGCGCATCGCGACGTCGTGCTCCGCAGCGACGGGGCGGATCTCCTTCTCCGCAAACGCCCGCGCGAGGGCGCGCAGCTCCTTCTGCTCGTCGTTGAGGGCGAACGAGACGCCGGTTCCCGTGCTCACGTCGTGCTCGACAGCGGTCATGACTCGACTCCTGCAGATCTTGATTGACTAGTCAGTCAAAATGTAGCCGACGCTCGGCCGAGTGGCAATCCGTGCTCCAGCGCGGATCGCCGCCGACCGCTCGGTAGTCTGCGCGCCATGGACTTCGAGCTGACCGACGAGCAGCGCCTCATCCAGGAAACCGTCCGCGCCTTCGTGGACGAGCGTGTCCTCCCCGTGGCGGTCCAGAACGACATCGACCACAAGCTCGATCTCGACCTCATCGAGGGGATGGCCGAGCTCGGGATTCTCGGCGTCGTGGTGCCCGAGGAGTACGGCGGCGCCGGCCTCGACTACGTGGCCGAGGCACTCGCGTGCGAGGAGATCGAGCGCGGCGAGGCGGCGTTCCGGACGCTCATCTCGGTGCACGTCGGGCTCAACTCGCTCTCGCTGCTCAAGTACGGCACCGAGGAGCAGAAGCAGCGCTGGCTGACGCCGCAGGCGAAGGGCGAGAAGCTCGCCTGCTTCGGGCTCACCGAGCCGGGCGCCGGGTCCGACGTGGCGTCGATGCGGTCGACCGCGCGGCGCGAGGGCGACGTGTACGTGCTGAACGGTCAGAAGAACTGGATCTCGTATGCGACCGTTGCCGACCACGCGCTCGTGTTCGCGAAGACGGATCCTGCCGCGGGTCACAAGGGAATCAGCGCGTTCGTGCTCGAGAAGGGCATGAAGGGGTTCACGAGCGTCGACACCGAGCACAAGCTCGGCATCTGGGCGGGCTCGACCGGCGAGCTCTTCTTCGAGAACCTGGAGGTGCCCGCCGAGAACCTGATCGGTGAAGAGGGTCAGGGGTTCGAGATCGCGATGCATTCGCTCGACCAGGGGCGGTTCACCGTCGCCGCCGGCGCATGCGGCGTGGTTCGCGCGTGTCTCGAGCGGTCGGTCGAGTACGCGCGTGAGCGCGAGACGTTCGGGCAGCCGATCGGCAAGTACCAGTTCGTGCAGGACATGATTGCGACGATGGTGCTCGGCTACGAGACGTCAAAGCTGCTGGTCATGCAGGCTGCGTGGATGAAGAACGAGGGGAAGCGGAACACGCGTGAGACGTCGCTCGCGAAGTGGCATGCGACGGAGTCCGCGTTCGAGGCAGCGCACCTCGCGATCCAGGTGTTCGGCTCCTACGGCTACTCGGCGGAGTACGGCATCGAGCGGTACTTCCGCAACGCGCGTGCGCCGATCATTTACGAGGGCACGACGCAGATCCACAAGATGATGCAGGCGGAGCATGCGCTCGGGTTCCGCCGGCTGAACGGTCGCAGCGGCGATGTGTCGCCGATCTGCTCGTGGGCGCCGGCCCTCTCGCCGGTGCACGCTTAGCTTTCACATACTTGGCGCGGTTTCGCGACGATTTTTGCGCGCTGTAGCTGTACAGCTACAGCGCATGGGTCATCGCTTCCAATTGGTGCTGACGCGCGCCCAATACGTGTTCCTAGACGACGAGGCGGATCGCTCGGGAGTGTCAGTCGCAGAACTCATTCGTCGAGCGATAGACACGACGTACGCGCCTCTTGGAGGCTCACGTCGAGTACACGTCATTCATCACGAACTCGGGCGTCGAAGCGGCCGCCCGTTCGCCTAGGTCAAACTTCGCCTTCGAAGTACTCGACGGCGTCGTCCATCCGAAAGAGCTTGCCGGGCGGCCACGCACCGACTTTGTTCGAGTCCGGATACACCGTGGTTCCCGGTGTTGCCCGGTTCGACCAGATCATGATTCGCGCCGGTTCGTCGGTTCGATTCGTCACCTTGTGCGCCCCCTCCTCGCCAACCGGGCAGAAGGCGCAGTCCCACGGCGCGAGCTCACGCTCGCCCTCCGGCGTCCGCAACGTCGGACGTCCCGTCAACACGACGATCCACTCCTCTTCGCCGCACTCGTAGTGGTAGGGGCACACGCTGCTGCCCGGCGAGAGCTCGAACACGTTCAGCGCGATGAGCTCAGCGCCGAGAACCGGTGCCGTGCGGAGATATGAGGTGTGGTAGCCGGCAGGGTCGTCTTCGTCCGTCTGCAATTCGGCGTCGAAGAGATTCACACGCCCTCCCAGTAGTCGACCGATTCGCCGAGCCGGCCACGATGCTTGAACCCGTCCGTATAGACGACGAACTTTCCCTCATCGGGATACACCGCTCCGCCGCCCTTGGTGTATCCGGCTGAGATCATCGCGAAGCGTGCAGTGCCACTCCCGGGGTTGGACACAGCGTGGGCGCCCGCGGCACCCACGGGGAAACAAACGACGTCCCCGCTGCGCAGCAGATGCTCGCCGTCCGGCGTCCGGACATTCACCTCACCGTCGATCACGAACAGCCATTCCTCTTCACAGAGCTCGAAGTGGTAGGGCCAGGACGCGTTTCCCGGCTCGAGCTCGTACACGCCGCACCCCGTCGCCTTCGCGCCGACGGTCGCACCGAGCGAGCGCGCCCGGAACTTCCGACCGGCAGGACCCTCATCGAGCGACTCGAGCTCGCAGTCGCGGAGATTGACGATCATGGCGCCAATCCTGCCCACGTCACGTCGACCACCGCGGAGACAGCTCGCTCGACGTCCTCCTCCTCCGCCGGCAGCTGCCCGAGCACCCAGCCCGTGAGGATCTCTTCCAGTGCCCCGTACACCGCCCACGCAGCGAACATCACGTTGCAGTCGCTCCGTACGTCACCACGCTCCTTGGCCGTCCCGATCATCCGCTCGAGCGTCGCGAACACTGCCGCGATCTCGTCGACGCGCTCACCGACGTGCGGGCTGCGCGCGATCTCCCTGACGAGCACGCAAATCAGCTCCGGCGTCAAAAGCCACGAGCCGAGATAGATCCGCGCGAAGCGGCGAAGCTGCTCTTGCAGCGGGACGCCCGCCGACTCGATCCGCGCGCCCTCGCGCACGAGGAGCTGCCACGTCTCGCGAAACAGGGTCTCGAGCACCTCGTCCTTCGAGCGAAAGTAGTGGTACAGCAGCCCATGCGCGACACCCGCCTCCTCGGCGATGTCTCCGACGCGCGCCGCTCGGAAGCCTTTCCGCGCGAATACCCGCACCGCGGCGTCGAGCAGCTCCCTCCTCCTGTCGGTGACCCGATCGCTCAAGGCTCGCGGAGCATAATCCGCCGGGATGCAGCCGCTTGAAGGGCTCACGGTCGTCGACTTCTCTCGGCAGCTGCCCGGCCCGTTCGCGAGCCGCGAACTGCTGCGCCTCGGCGCCCGCGTCGTGAAAGTCGAGCCGCCCGAAGGCGACTCCACACCTGAGCCGTGGTACTCCGCGCTGAACGCCGGCAAGGAGATCGTGACCTGGGACGCACGTTCCGAACCACCACCCCCGGTTGCCTCGACCGCGGACATCGTGATCGAGGGATTTCGGCCTGGGGTGTTCGAACGGCTCGGCGTCACACTCGCGCCGACCGCGATCCTCTGCTCGATCACCGGACACGGCAGCGACGGGAAGCGCACGCTGCACGCCGGCCACGACCTCAACTACCTCGGCTACGCAGGCGTCCTCGCCGACACCGCGCCGAGCGTTCCCCCGGTGCAGATCGCGGACATCGCAGGCGGCGCGCAGGCCGCGGTGATCGACATCCTCGCTGCGCTGCTCGAACGAGCCCGCAGCGGCACCGGCGCACGACTGATCGTCTCGATGACGCACAACGCACACCGCTTCGTCGCCCATCGGGTCGACGGCGACCCGATGCCACGACTCCTCACCGGCGGCGTCGCCTGCTATCGCATCTACGAGACCGGCGACGGCAGACACGTGACGGTCGCCGCCCTCGAGCCGAAGTTCTGGCAAAACCTCTGCGAGCTCATCGGGCGACCCGAGCTCCTCGACCGCGCCTACGACACCGAGCTGCCGGAGCTCGCCGAGCTGTTCCGCACGCGCTCGCTGGCCGCGTGGCTCGAGCTACTGGAAGGGCACGACACGTGCGTCGGCCCGGTGCTTACGCCCAGCGAGGCAGCGGCCGAGCTCGCGTAAGCGCCCCGTGCGCGTGCCACGCGCCGAGCGCGACGACGAACGCGCCGCCGGCGAGCATCAGCAAAGCCTGCGCGGCAATCCCGAACGCAACCGCGTCGCTGGCATGAACGCCCGAGGCGACGAGAATCGCCGCGCCTGCGCCGGCCTGCACCGCCGCACCCGCCGGCGCGACCGGAAGCACCGCCGACGCGGACGACGCGCAGACGAACGCGAGCGCGAGCGCGAAGTCCGTCCCCAGCCCGAGCGCCGCGAGCAGCACGAACACTGCGATCGCGCGCAGCACCCACGAGAACGCGACCCACAGCCATGCCCAAACCGCGTCGCGAGGGGATGCGGCGTTGTCACCGACCCAGCTGGAGATGCGGAAGCGCGCAAGCACGCCGCGGCGCATGAGCCGCGGCAGCAACAGAACAACTGCGGCCGCGAGCACTCCGGCTACTGCAACGACGATGAGGCCCGCCTGGAGCCAGCCTCCGAGCCGCGTAACGAACAGCGTTGTCGACGCGAGCGGCGCCATCGCCGCGCTGTCGAGCAACCCGAGCAGGACGAGCGACAGCGCAACGGTACGGATGCTCGCACGGCCGCGGCGGCACCGGCGCACGACCGCAACGCGAATCACGTCGTCGCAGCGACCCGGAAGGGCGAGACCTCCAACGGACGCAGCGCCGCCGGCGGCGGCGAGCGTCAGCATTGCCGGCCGCTGATCGCGATTGAAGAGCTTCTGCCAACCCCAGGCCTTCGCCACGTACGCGGCGAGCATGGTGACGCACGCGAGCGCGACCAGCCACAGATTCGCACGGTGCAGCGGCCAGCCTGCCTTCGCGAAGTGCCGGGCGACGAGCGCCGACACGCCGAGCGCGCAGAGGATGAAGATCGAATTGAGGACGCGTGAGGATGGAAGCCGCAAGAACCTCAGTATCCCCCTTATGTCGTTCCCGAATCGTCCCCCGGACGAGGGAGCATGCGCTCCCCGATTCCACCGAGCGCCCGCGTGAACTCGCTCGGGATCACCCAGACCTTGTTCGCGTCCCCCTGCGCGATCTGCGGGAGCATCTGCAGGTACTGGTACGCGAGGAGCTGCGGATCGGGATCGCCGTCATGAATCGCCTTGAACACGGTCTCGATCGCCTTCGACTGTCCCTCCGCTGAGAGGATCGCGGCCTGCTTCTGCCCTTCCGCGCGCAGGATCGCCGACTGCTTCTCACCTTCGGCTGCGAGAATCGCGGCCTGCTTGATGCCTTCGGCCTGCAGGATCGCTGCGCGCTTCTCGCGGTCGGCGCGCATCTGCTTCTCCATCGTGTCCTTGATCGAGGGCGGCGGGTCGACGGCCTTCAGCTCGACGCGATGCACGCGGATGCCCCACTTGCCTGTCGCGTCGTCGAGGATGCCACGCAGCTGATCGTTGATCGAGTCGCGCGACGTCAGTGTCTGCTCGAGCGTCATGCCGCCGATCACGTTGCGCAGCGTCGTCACCGTGAGCATGTCGATCGCGTCGACCGGGTTCGCGATCTCGTACGTCGCAGCCTTCGGATCGGTGATCTGGAAGTAGATGACCGAGTCGATGTTCACGACGAGGTTGTCCTGCGTGATCACCGGCTGTGGTGCGAACGACATCACCTGCTCGCGCAGATCGGCCAGCGGCCGCACGCGATCGACGAACGGCACGACGATCGCGAGTCCAGGCGTCAGCGTGCGCGAGTAGCGCCCGAGCCGCTCGACAACGCCGGCACGCGCCTGTGGAATCACCCGCAGGGTTCTCGCAAGCAGCACGAGGACGAAGAGCACGAGCACCGCGAGAACGATCAGGACAACCACGGAAACCTCCTACTCAGTCGGACACGAGGGCGGTTGCCCCCGCGATCTCGATCACGGACACGGTCGCGCCCTCTTCGTACGCCTGCCCGTCGAGGTAGGAGCGCGCCGTCCACTCCTCGCCGCCGATGCGCACCCGGCCACCTACCGAATCGACTCGCCGCGTCACGACGGCGTTGCGGCCGACGAGTGCGGCGGTGCCGGTGCGAGACAAAGCTGGCAGCCGCACATGCCTGCGGGCGATCGGCCGCAGGAACAGAAGCGAGAGCAGCGCCGCGACGAGAAACACGATCAGGCCGCCAACCGTGCCGGCCCCAAGCAGGTCGGCGAGCGCAGCAGCCCCGGCAGCGAGCGCCACGGGCCCGAGAAAGAACATGCCCGGTGTCAGCACCTCGCCGATCGCGAGCGCGATGGCCACGACGACCCACACGAGGAAGCCCACAGTGCGACTCTAGATCAGGGTCGTGAGGCTGCGCAGGTCGGCGAGCGACTCGCGGTCGGGAAACCGCCCGTCGCGGTCGACGAGCACGGCGCGCATGCCGACCGCGAGCGAGCCGTCGATGTCGTCGTCGGGTGTGTCGCCGACCATCATCGCCTCGTCCGCTCGCACGTCGAGCAGCTCGAGGATGCGCATGAAGATCGCCTCGTGCGGCTTGGTCTTCCCGTGCGTGCGCGACGTCAGGACCGCATCGACGCTCAAGCCGTGATGCTCGACGAAGAGGTCGAGGTCACGTGCGCTGTTCGAGAGCAGGCCGAGCTTCAGCCCGCGAGCGCGCAGAATCTCGAGCGTCGGAATGGCGTCCTCGTAGAGCTCGAAGTGGTGCGCGTGGCTCCAGGCACCCTCCATTTCGACCGCGGCTGCGTAGGTCTCAGGGCCGGTGCCGCCCATCCCCTCGATGATCCGCTCGGTGAAGCGGATCCAGATCTCTTCGTCGTGGTCGAGCTCGGGATGCCGCTCGAGGTCGTCGAGCGCCGCGCGACGAGCGTCTGCGTAGCGGTCGGGGTCGAGCACGAGCCCGTGGCGCTCACCGAGCCGGCGATACCCATCGGGCCCCAGATCCGGGCCGGGCTTCGCGAGCGTGTAGTCGACGTCGAAGACGACGGCCCTCAGCACGGCCGCAAACCGTAGCCGTGGGCTCAGCCGGCGGTAGCGACGGCGGTGGCATAGACCTCGCACACCGGGTACGGGCCGTCGAAGAGACCCGGCGGGCGGTTCTTCACCCAGAAGGTCACGCAATCCGCGTTCGGCGAGACGTCGCAGGTCAGGACGTATGCGCCGTCGGTCTCGACGGCAACCGCGGGCTGCGCGCCGGCGTAATCGGGGTCCGCGAGCGGCTGGCCCGCGAACAGGTCGACGGCGAGCCCCCACGTCCCGTCGGCCCTGAGCGCCGGCTGTCCCGCCGGCATGCAGTAGAGCTCGCGGTCGAGCTGCGGGCCGCTGCCCGCGACGCGGGCGTCCGCCGCCGCGCAAAACGCGAGCGTCAGCAGAAGAGCGCCCACCGGAAGCAGGCGACCGCGGGAAGAACGAAGCGCCGGCAGGCCACGACCGTAGTGCGTCGGGAGAAACCGCGTCAAGGAAGTCCGCGCAGTTGAAAGCCCGCACGGAGGCGGGCTTTCAGTTATCGGGGTGCCCAGATTCGAACTGGGGACCTCTCCGACCCGAACGGAGCGCGCTACCAGGCTGCGCCACACCCCGAAGCGGGCTAAGCGTAGCGGCTCCTAGCCCAGCTCCATCGCGGCGCGGGCGCAGATGTCCGGACGCTCGCCGATCAGGAGATGGCCGCAGTCAGCGATGACGCGGAGCGGCGCCCGCAGTCGCCGCGCGTACTCGAACCCATCCTGCAGCGGAACCTGCCGGTCACGAGCGCCGAAGAGGACGAGCGCAGGACAGCGGACGGCGTCGAGGCTCTGCCGCGGGTCGTCGCGCACGAGAGCCAGTCCCGCCCCGAGCACGTCGGTGTGCATCGTCGTGCCACGCAGGAAGCCGTGGACAGTCTCCGCCGTGAGGAGCTCCGTGTTCGAGACCTCGAGCGGCGCGAAGACGAGCCGCTTGAGGCGCGGCGAGCTCGCGATTCGGCCGACACGCCGGCCGGCGATCCGGCCTGGTTGGACCAGCCCCGCGAGACCGATCGTGACGGTGCCGAACCGAGACGAGCTCGAGATGCCCGCCGGCGCGGCGAGAACCAGTGACCGGACGAGCTCCGGGTGCCGTTCCGCAAGCCGGAGAGCGACGGTGCCGCCCATGGAGTGGCCGAAGACGGCAGCAGGCTCGTCCAAGAGGCCGGCCAGGACGTCCGCGAAGGCCGCGAGGGATGGTGCCGGCAGCGGCGAGGAACCGCCGTGCCCCGGCAGGTCGGGGACGACGACGCGTCGGCCATCGAGCAGGCGAGCCATCGCAGTGAAGTTCCAGGCAGCGCCTCCGAAGCCGTGGAGCAGCAGGACCGGCGGCCCGTCGCCGCCGGTGAAGACGCGGATCGTGGCCCCGCGCACCTCGCGGCGCTCCTCACGAAGGCCGGGCAGAAGGTCTGTCGCGTCTGTCACGAGGATCGATTATCCTGCTGGTAGATGAGTGTCACGGCGACAGGACGGGGCGTGTGAAGAGGTTGCCCGCCCTGCGCCCGGATAGCTCGAATTCTCGCCCGCTTGCGCCTTTCGCGCGGCGGGCTTTTTCGTTCATGGCCCTGCTTGGAACGGAAGGAGCGACATGGCGAACCACCTGACGCCGGAGGAGCTGTCGAAGGAAGTGGGAATCGACCGCGACGAGGTGATCCGCATCTGCCTCGAAGAGAGCGTCCCGATCTACCACGGCAAGATCGACAAGTACCTGTTCGCCACCGTTCACCAAGCAGCGAGCCAGGAGCCGATCGCTCACTAGCGCGCGCCACCGAACGGCACTGAACGAAGGCCCGGTTCGCCGGGCCTTCTCTTTCTGTGGCGCTCTTCGTGCACTGCAGGGCCAGTCCTGAGGCGACCCCCCGTCCAGAAAGACTACGGCGAGCGAATGGGAGCCGTGCCGAGCATGCCGACCGGAACGCGGACCGTACGGTCGACCACGGAGCCGCCTAAACCAGGAGCGAGCCCGGGAGCGCCACTCCCGCCCGTGATCCGGAAGATGGTGAATGAACCGGGCGTCATGTCGCCGCTACTGTCGAAATGGAAGCCGCCCAGCAGGCTCGTGCTCACCTTGGTTCGACGAAGCTGCTGCAGGACGGAGGCGCGCGTACCGTCGGAGCGCGCGATGGCGTCGACAACGATCTCCGCGGCCTCGAGCATCTCGGGCAGGTAGGTACCCGAGGGCACCACTCCACCGGGCTGCGTCTTGTCGAACGCCGAGAGGAGCCGTCTATCCGCCGGTCTGAGACTTCCAGGTGTGACGAGCGATTCGCTCACGTACATGCCCTTCGCGGCCGCACCGGCCCCCTGCAGCGTGTCGGGAATGTCGTCGAACCCGTCTCCTGCGATCAGCGTCAGACGGGCGCCGAAGCGCGCCCTTAGTGCGCGGACAAGACCCCCCGCCCCGAAGCTTTGGCCCGCGATCAGAACGCCTTCCGCCTGTGAACGAGCGACCTTGGCAAGGAGATCGCTGTCGTCGCGGGCGCCTGGATCCCAGTCTCCTGCCGCCACCACCTTCACGCCGAGACGGCGAGCGGCTGCGCGAAACCCACGAACGAGGGCGTCCCCGTATGGCTCGCCGTCAGTCAGCACGGCGACACGCCTCAAGCGGAGCTGCTTGGCGAGCACCGCCTCGGCCGCGCCCTGGAGATCGTCGGGTGACGCGACCCTCAAGAAGTTTCGAACCCCGGTCGGGTAGTAGATCTCCGGTGCGCCACCTGCCCCCGGCTCGGCACGTGTGAGGGGCGGAAGCGTGTTGGAAGGACTGATGAGCGCGACAGCACCGGCGGACGCGCGGTTCATCACCGGAATCTCGATCTGGGCGCACCCCGAGTCGTAGGGGCCGATCACCGCGACGAGTTTCGCGTCCGCCCCGAAGTCGCGCGCATTCGTCGCGCACTTGAAGAAATCGAAGCCTTGCGAACGTGCGGTCGAGTCGTCGCAGGACTGGTAACCGACCGTGAACCGTCCGGCACGGAAGCCATGAGACCGAAGCACGAACCGAACGGCAGCCGCGAACGTCTCCGCTATCGACGGCCCTTGCAGCGGCATGTCGGACGCGACAAGCACGTCGGGCGTCACACCCCCCGACTCAACCGACCCGCAATCGGTTGCAGGGAGCGATCCAGTGCTCGTCGCTCCGGCGACGCTGACCCACGCGGAGCCCCTCCCGGCGGCAAGCCCCTGCGGCGTCCCGGCAAGCTGCCGCGTCGACGCGACGTCATTCGTCCCAGGGTCGACCCGGCTGACAGTGCCGCTGGCGAGATTTGTCGTCCAGACAGCGCCGTCACCAAACGCGACCTGCGTGGCACCGAACCCCACCGGAATCGTGCGCGTGACGGGCGGTGAGCCGGGAGTGACCCGCCAGATCACCCCGCCGAACGGGTCCGTCGCCCAGACGGAGCCCGCCCCGACCGCAATCCCGACGAGATCCGGCGTTTGGAGCGGAATCACTTCGCCGACGCTGTTCGTCCGCGGATCGATGCGGGCGACTTCGGCCAAGCCGGTCGAGGTGGTGGTGAGGAACCAGGTCCCCACGTCTCCGGCAGCGACGGCTGTTGCGCGGCCCGCGTCGACATGCGCGACCAACCTGCCGGTGTGAGGGTCGATCCTCGAGATCGACCCGTCGGGGTCGACGGCCCAGACGGCTTGCGTGTCGACGGCGATCCCGCTCACGCCGAGGGTCCCCGAGTAGCTGACGGGCGACGCGGCCCCGGGTAGGTCGGCGCTCCCCTCGAGCGTCGCCGAAGTCGGATCGAAACGCGAGACGACCGTGGTCTCCGAACTGCTCTCGATCAGGTCATGCGACGGTTCGGAGCTCCCGATCCAGAGCGCTCCGTCGCCTACTGCGAGATCGGTCGGCTCGCCGCTCGTCGCGAACGTCTTCACGACCTGCCTCGTCTTGGGATCGATGCGCGTGATGGTGCGGTCGTCGGCGTTCAGCACCCAGACGCCGCCGTCGCCGAAGACGACATTCCCGGGCGTCGTGCCGGCGCTCGTATATGAGATCGAACCACCGGAGGCGCCGACGACTGCGATCGCATTGTCAAGAGCGGTTGCGGAGCCACCAGTGAGCACGACGACCGCAGCCGCAACCGCAGCTGCAACGAGCAGGCCGACTCCCGCGAACAGGTACACCACCGGCCCGCGGCGGCGCCGGACCCGCAATGGCCGGGCTGCACGTGCACTGAGCGCCGGGTCGTGGTTCAAGATCGCGTGCTCGAGCTCCTGCAGCTCGCGGCTCGGTTCGAGGCCGAGCTCGCTGTCGAACAAGTCGCGCGTCGCGCGATAGTGATCGAGCGCGTCAGCCTGCCGACCCGCGCGGTAGAGCGCGAGCATGAGCTGTCCTCGGGGACGCTCCCAATGAGGCTCCTCGTCGATCAGCTCTTGCAACTCGGGCAGGACACCGCTCTCGAGCCCAAGCGCGAGCCTCGCCTCGACACGGTCGGAGCGCACGCTGCGGCGCTCGCCGTCGAGCCGGCGAATAGCATCCTGTGCGAAGTCGTCGTAGCGAAAGTCGGCCAGCGCCGGGCCGCGCCAGAGGGAAAGCGCACTCGAGAGAAGCTCCTCGGCCGACGGCGCGTCGCCGGCGGAGAGCGCGCTCCGGCCGGCCGCCGCGAGGTGGTCGAACCGGTCGAGGTCCAGCTCCTCCGGCTCGACGCGGAGTAGATAGCCACCGGGAGTCGTCGCGAGGCGGTCTGCTCCTAAATGTCGACGGAGCCTCGACACATACTGCTGAACGTTCTTGCCCGCGTTCTCCGGTGCTCGCTCACCCCACAGCTCGTGGATCAGCCTGTCGGCCGAGACCGGCTCGTTCGCGTGCAGCAGGAGCAAGGCGAGAAGCGCGCTCTCCTTGCCGTGAGCGATCGAAACAGCCCGCCCATTGTCGACGACCTCGAGCAGCCCGAGGAGACGAAACTCCACCGTCGCCCGAGCCTACAACCAACGCGAATTGCAGGCTATTCATCGCCGAGCAATCGCGATCAACGTGCCCGCAACCGATGTGAACGACGCTCCGACCGATCAGTCGCAGCCAGCGGCCGCAACTCGGGAGGCACGACATGCAATCCAGGCAGCTCCGCAGTCTCGCACTCGCGGCGACAGGTGCCGCCATCCTCGCCCACGGCGCACTCGCAGCCGGAGAGCCCAAGAACGAAGCGCCGTTCACCCGGCCGGTGGCCGCGCGGAGCTTGTCGCAGACCTCGCACTCGGCGACCACGCCGCCACAGATCCGCGGCGAGGCAAAGAACGAGCTGCCCTTCACACGTCCCGTCTCGACGCCGCCAACTCTCATCGTCAAGACGCGGGGCGGCTTCAACTTCACCGACGGAGCGATCGGTGCACTCGCCGGGATCGGCGTCGCGCTCAGCGCCGCTGCCGCGCTCGCCCTAGCGCGCAAGTCCCCGCGCTTCGCCTAGCGCAGCGCGGGTCTGGGGAGCGAGGGACGGCTTTCGAGCCGTCCCTCGCCCGTAACGACGGTGCCATCACGACCGATGGTCAGAAGACCGACGATCACCACCATCCATGAGGAGAACGACATGACGCTATTCGCAGGCGCGATAACCCGTGGAGGACAATGGGCCCGGATCGGCACGGTCGTGCTGGCGCTCACCGCGATCGCGGTGACGGCATCGATCGCGCGCGGCGCCTCGCCCAGCCATAGGTTGAGCTGGACCGGGTTGCCGCCAATGCCGACCGCGCGCGGTGGGATGGCGAGCGCCGTCGCGGGCGGGAAGATCTATGTGGTCGGAGGCGCCACGCGGGGCGAGGCGAAAACGCTCGCGACTCTGCAGGTCTACGACCCGCACACGAAGCTCTGGCGCACACTCGCACCGATGCCGACAAGCCGCAACCTGCTCGCTGCGGCCAGCCTCGACGGCGAGATCTATGCGATTGGTGGCAACGACGGGAACAACGCGCTTGCAGCCGTCGAGTCCTACAACGTGGCGACCGGCAGCTGGAAGACCGATGCGCCGCTTCCAAGGCGCGTCGACTTCGCGGCCGCGACCGCCGGCGCGGGCCGCGTCTACTCGGTCGGTGGGGTCGACGAGGCGGGTTTCTCGATCGCGAGCCTCGAGATCTACGACCCCGCAACCAACAGCTGGACGAGTGGCAGGCCGATGCCGACGGCACGGGGGCTCGCGGGGGTGACCTGGTCGGACGGGCATCTGTACGCGATCGGGGGCTACGGGGTCGGCAGTGTCGCTGTCGGCAACGTCGAGGCCTACGATCCCAAGACAAACCACTGGCGGGCCAGGGCGCCGATCCCAAATCCGTGCACGCACCCGGCCATTGGCACCCTCGCGAGCGGGCAGATCATCGTTGCCGGCGGAGGCCCCAAGCCGGCGATCGCCAACGTTCAGCTCTACACGCCGTCGTCGAACACCTGGAAGCAACTGACACCTTTGCCGGGAGCGGTCATACCCACGGGCGCGGTGCTGGGCGGCAACACGTTCTACGTGATCGGCGGATTCGTCGGCGAGGTCGGCGTGACCGCCGCGGTCAAGGAAGCCGTCGTTCACTAGGGTCAAGCACGAAATGAGCGCCGCGCGAACCGCGCAGAAGAAATCGAGAAGGCCCGGTTCGCCGGGCCCTTCTTTTTAGGACGCGGGCTTCGACTACTTGGAAGCTGCGGCGCGCTTGCGGGGCGCAGCCTTCTTCTTCTCGTCGTCGGCCTTCTTGGTCGACGCAGCAGCAACCGACGCCTTGAGCGCTTCCATCAGGTCGACGACCGGCGCGATCTCCGGCGACTCGGGCAGCTCGAACGGCTGGCCGGCCACCTTCGCCTCGAGCAGCTCGCGCAGCGATTCGCGGTAGTCGCTCTTCAGCTCCTCCGGCTCGAACGGGCCCGCGAGCGACGCAATGATCTGCTTCGCGAGGTCGAGCTCGGGGCCGCGCACCTCAGCCGCGCCGACAGCCTCGTCGATCTCGGCGTGGTCCTTCACGTCCTCGTGCACGAACAGCGTCTCGAGCGCGAGCGCATCGCCCATCGGCCGGATCAGGCACAGCTTCTCCTTGCCGGCGAGCACGAACCGGCCGAGCGCTGCGACGCCGGCTTCCTTCATCGCCTCGAGCAGGAGCACGTACGGCCGGCGCGCCGCCTCTGCGCCCGCAGGCACGAGGAAGTACGTGCGATCGAAATAGACCGGGTCGACCTCCTCGAGCGTCACGAAGCGGCTGATCTCGATCGCGCGGCTCGTGTCGTGCTGCTCGATCGCTTCGAGGTCGGCATCCTCCACCGTCACGAACTGGCCCTTGGCGACCTCCCAGCCGCGGACGAGCTCGTCGGACTCGACGTCGCGCTCGTGGACGGGGCACCAACGCTTCTGCTTGATCGGCGTGCCGCACTCCCGGTGGAGCATCCGGAACGAGACGTCCGACTGCCGGGCAGCCGGCTTCGTCGCCGGCGCGAGGCCGACGGGGATGTTCACAAGACCGAAGCTGACGGAGCCGTTCCAGGTTGTACGCATCGTCATAGGAATTCTACGCGGGACGCACATGTTTCGCCCTCCCGCGGCCGGTTCCTCCGGGATATGGTTCCCGCCCGGTGGAGAACAAACGCACGATCGCGAACCTGTGGCGGAACGCGGTCGCCGCCGCCCACACCGATCCCGCCTACCTCCACGAGGTCGACGGCGCCTGGCACGAGGTCACCTGGGCCGAGGCCGCGGTCGCCGTCGACGAGCTAGCCAACGGGTTGCTGGACCTGGGTGTACAGAAGGGCGCGGCGTTCGGACTCCTCGCGCGGACGACCCTCGAGTGGTCTCTCTTCGACTTCGCACTCGCGCTCGTCGGCGCGGTCGGCGCTCCGATCTACGCGTCGAGCTCGCCCCGCGACGTCCTCTACGTGCTCGAGCACTCCGAGGCAGTCGGCGTCCTGGTCGAGGATGCCGATCAGCGCGCCAAGGTCGACGGCTTCGACGGCCACGTGATCGCGTACGCCGACCTCGGCGCACTCCGGGAACGGGGCAAGGCGTTCGCCGCCGCGCACCCGGAAGCGCTCGACGAGCGCGCTCTGTCGATCGACGAAGACGACCTCTTCACCTTCATCTACACCTCCGGCACGACCGGGCCGCCGAAGGCCTGCATGATCCGCCACCGCAACTACTACGCGATGGTGCAGAAGGGCGACGAGATGGAGGGTCGCCTCACTCGAGCCGGGCGACGTGATGCTGCTCTACCTGCCGCTCGCCCACAACTACGGGCGGCTGCTGCATCTCTCCGCCGCCTACATCGGGTTCACGATCGCGTTCCTGCCCGAGCCGCTGCGCGCGGCGGAGGAGCTGCGGCGCGTCCGCCCCACGCTCTTCCCGAGCGTCCCGCGCGTCTACGAGAAGATTCACGCCGCCGTCGTGGCCGAGTTCGATCACCAGACGGGCCTGAAGCGGCGAATCGTCGACTGGGCCCTCGGCACCGGTCTCCGCGTCTCACGGCTCAGGCAGGCCGGCGCCCCCGTGCCGGCGAGCCTGGCGCTTCGCTATCGCCTGGCCGACCGGCTCGTCTACTCGAAGGTCAAGGCACGGCTCGGAGGCAGGCTGCGCGTCGCGAACGCCGGCGGCGCCCCGCTCTCACGCGAGATCGCCGAGTTCTTCCACTCGATCGACATCCTGATCCTCGAGGGCTACGGCCTGTCCGAGGTGACGACGGCCGCCACGGTGAACCGACGCGAGGCGTTCCGCTTCGGAACCGTCGGCCAGGCGCTTCCGGGCGTCGAGATCCGGATCGCCGAAGACGGCGAGATCCTGCTGCGCTCGAACACCGTCTTCGCCGGCTACTACCACGACGAGGAGGCAACGAGGGCGACGCTCGACGACGAGGGCTTCGTCCACACCGGCGACGTCGGGCATCTGGATGCCGACGGCTTTCTCGTAATCACGGATCGCAAGAAGGACATCATCGTCACCGCGGGCGGCAAGAACGTGTCGCCGCAGAACCTCGAGAACGAGCTGAAGGCGCACGCGATCGTGTCGCAGGCGATCGTCGTCGGCGACCGCAAGCCGTACATCGCGGCGCTCGTCACCGTGGACGCGGAACGCGCCGACGGGCTCACAAGCGACGCCGTCGCGGCGCTCGTTCAGTCGGCGGTCGACGCGGTGAACGTCGACCGTTCGCGCTTCGAGCAAATCAAGCGCTTTGTCGTGCTTCCGCGCGACTTCTCCTTGGAGCACGAGGAAGTGACTCCGACGCTCAAGCTGCGCCGAAAGGTGATCCTCGAGCACTTCGCGCCGGACGTCGACGCGCTGTACACGTAGCGAGCTGCTCTAGAGGATGCGGCGCGCGCCGACGTAGGTCGCCGCGTACCAGCCCGACGTGAGGCTGGAGATCTTGACGACGTCACCGGTGTGCGGCGCTTCGACGAACTCGCCGCTCCCGATGTAGAGCCCGACGTGGCCGAGGCCGTCGAAGAAGACGATGTCTCCCGGCTCGAGTTGATCTTCCGAGACGGGCACGCCGTAGTTCCACATCGCGTAGGAAGAGTGCGGCAGCGACACGCCGACCTGTGCGTACGCCCACATGACGAGTCCCGAGCAGTCGAAGCCCACGCCCGGAGTTGCGCCGCCCCACACGTACGGCACGCCGAGCTGCGAAAGCGCGTACTGCACGACGTTGCCGTGCGTCGGCGGCGGCGCCACGACCGTGGCGGACTGCGGTGTTGCCGCCGTGATGCCGACGATGGTCGTGTTCTCCTGCTGCGTCTGTGCTGCCTGCTCCTGCTGCAGTCGCGTCTGCGCTTCTTGCGCGAGTTGCAGCTGCCGTGCGTGCTGCTGTGCAACGAGCTGCTTGATCTCGCCTTGGATCGACGAGTACAGCCGCTGCTGCTCGCCGATCTTCGATTCGATCGAGTGCTTTGCGGCTGCACGTTCCGCGACGACACGCACCTGCGCGTTGTGCGCGTTTCTCAAAATCGCTCCAGACCGCTTCACTGCCGCGCGGAACTGCTTCACCTGGTGCAGCACTGCCGCATCGCCGTTCGACACCGACTTCGCGTTGTCGACGCGGGTGATCACATCGTCCAGGCTGCGCGCTCCGAGGATCACCTCGAGCGTCGACTCCTGATCCGAGGTGTAGAGGTCGACGACCCGCTGTTCGATCGTGCGCTGGCCGACCTTCAGGTTGTGCTTCGCGACGCGGAGCTCGTAGCGGTTCTCGCGAATGCTCGCCTGGATCTTCGCGAGCTGCTCTGTCGCCGAGTCGTACTGCGACCGCGCCCGCTCGAGCTGGTCGGACAGTGTCTGCAATTGCCCCATCACCTGGATCGCCTCGGCCCGCTTCGATGAGATCGAGGGGTCACCGAACGCCGGGACTGCGGCCAGAAGAGCCACGCAGATCACCGCGACTAGGTAGGGCGCCTGTACCCGTTTACGAATGACGATCCCCTGTTCGGGGACGGGCCGGGCGCACCGGTAGGGGCCGGTACGTCACGAGATGGGCAGGTTAGCAATGTGTTCGGACAAGCGTCAACCGGGGAACTGCTCGAAATGCACGCAAAACATGTTCCTTTCTGCACGAACGCGACAGCTCCTCCACCCCCACTGTGGTACGGTCCTGCCCGTGCTTGGGCAGGCACAGATGCCGAGAAGGCGCGTGCTCCCGGTCATCGCAGTCGGCTTTGCCGTCATGCTGATCCCGGCGATCGGCTGGGCGAGCGACTCGCACGGCATCGGTTCCCTGCGCGCCCACGACGCCGCGATCGAAGCAAAATCGCGAAGCGCAGTCCTCGGCCTGTACTCGCTCGACCAGCGCGTCGCACTCGGGGATGCTCGCCTGGCCGCCCTGCGGAGGCAGTCGCAGGCGCTTCTCGGAGAGCGAGCGACGCTCGATCGTGAGCTCTCCGTGGCCCGACGGAGCACACATGTCGGCGAACGGCGCCTCGCCGTGCGCATTCGGCAGATGTACGAGCAGGGAACCGTCGAGCCGCTCGAGATCATCCTCGGCGCGAAAAGCTTGGACGAAGCCTTGACAAGCATCGACAATCTCGACCGCATTACCGGCGACAACGAGGACTTGCTCCGTCAGCTGAAGGCGGCGCGCACGAGGCTGGCTGCGGCATCGAGACGGCTTGCGACACGCCAGTCGGCGCTTGCCGCCGCGACGCGGGCAGCAGCCGCCACCTCGGCAGCACTCCACAGCGCGCGCGACGCGCGCGCGTCATACATCGCATCACTCGCGCAGCAGCGGCAGATGACCAACAGCCAGATCAGCTCACTCGTCGCCCAGGCACATGCCGCACAGCTGCGCAGCCGGACAATCGCCGCTGCACCCGTCGAGACGGTCGCGCTGACGTCGACACCTGTACCCGCAGCGATTCCGGGCGGACGGACCTTGACCGTGAGCGCGACCGGCTATGCGCTGCCCGGTAGGACAGCGTCGGGCCTTCCCGTCGGCTGGGGTGTCGTCGCGGTGGATCCGTCGGTGATCCCGCTCGGCACGCACATGACGGTGCCCGGGTACGGCGAAGCCGTCGCGGCCGACACCGGCAGCGGGGTGATCGGCGAAACGATCGATCTCTGGTTCCCAACCGTCGCACAGGCCGATGCCTGGGGCCGGCGGACGGTCACGATCGTCCTCCACTGAGTAAACTGACGGCCGTCTGACCGACGCCGCCGACATCTCGCGCCGCCCAGAACCGCGCGTCTTGCTCGTGGACGACCACGACCTTTTCCGCACGGGTCTCCGCAACCTGCTCGAAGAGCAGGGCGTGCAGATCGCGGGCGAGTGCGACAACGGCAGTGACGCGCTGCGCGCGGTGCGCGAGCTGGCCCCGGATGTCGTCGTCATGGATCTCAACATGCCGGGAATCAGCGGCGTCGAGGCGACGCGGCAGATCTCGATGATCGCACCGCTGACACGCGTGCTCGTGCTCACGATCTCGGATCAGGACAACGATGTGATGGACGCGATCCTCGCTGGTGCGTGCGGCTACCTGCTGAAGGACGCGTCGATCAACGAGTTGATAAGCGGCATCGAGGCGGCGTCCGTCGGCGAGTCGCTGGTCTCCCCGACCATCGCGTCGAAAGTGCTGCAGCGCGTCCGCGCGTCGGGCACGTCGCATCGTGAGGCGGAGCTCATCCACTCCGAGCTCTCGGACCGGGAGATCGAGGTGCTGAAGCTGATTGCAAACGGCAAGGACAACGCGGTGATCGCCGGCGAGCTCCACATCAGCCCGAAGACGGTCAAGAACCACATCTCGAACATCCTGATGAAGCTGCAGATCGAGAACCGCATCCAGGCCGCGGTGTACGCGGTCCGGTCGGGGATCGTCTAGCGCCAGCGGCTCGAGCTCTACGCGGCCGACTCGGCGGCGGCGATCCGCACGCCGGCGGCGACCTCACGGAGCGAAGCGAGGAGGCCGCGAAGCCGTTCGAGCTCGTCCCGGGTCGTATCGAGGTGCCGCGCGAGGGTCGCCAGCTCGTCGAGTTGTGCGGTGGAGTCGCCTCGTCCGAGCGCCCGCGTCACCTCACCGATGCGCCGCTCGGTGCGACGGCTCTCCGCCTCGAGGCCGAGGGCGTAGGCGTAGCCGTCGGTAAGCGTGTGCTCGATGCCGGCGAGATCGCCGCCGGGCGCAGTGATCAGCTCGTTGATGGTGTCGGTCAGTTCCGTCATCGTCGACCAGGAGGACCATCGTCGGGCCACCCGGCCCGGGCAAGGGTCACCCGGCCCATCTTGCGCTCGACCCGGTCCCAGCCCGCCGGTGCCTTCGCGACAATTCCCGCGGTGCGGAGAGCGCTCCTCGTCCTCGTTCTCGCGCTCGCGATCGTCCCGCAGGCGGCGAGCGGGCCTTTGCCGCTGCCAACGCGGCTCGCGAACGCCCTCGCAGTGCGCGGAAACTCGCCGGCGGCCTCCGGTGTGGTCGCGGTCGACTTGCAGAACGGTCAGGTGCTGTTCGAGCGACACGCCGACCTTTCGCTCGCGCCGGCGTCGAACGAGAAGCTGACGGTCACCTTCGCCGCGCTGAAGGAGCTCGGGGCTGCCTACCGGTTCCGAACGGAGGTGCTCGGCCACGGCCATCAGGACGGGACCGTGTGGGACGGCGACATCTTCCTGAAGGGATTCGGCGACCCGACATTGTCGAGCGCGGGGCTCGACCGGCTCGCGACGCAACTGGCGCAACTCGGGATCACGCGCATCGACGGTCGGCTCTACGCCGACGAGTCGTGGTTCGACGACGATCGCACCGCGCCCGGCTGGAAGGCCGACTTCTTCATCGAGGAATGCCCGCCGCTCTCCGCACTCGTCGCCGATCGCGCGGTGTACGACAAGCACGTCGCACTCGACCCCGCGATCGCGGCTGCGGGCCGCTTCCGGCAGCTCCTGCGCAAGCGCGGCATCGAGACGGGCGCGGTCGGACACGGCCGCGCGCCCGCCGACGCCGTCTCGCTCGCGCAAGTCGACTCGCACCAGCTGTGGCGGGTCGTCGACGCGATGGATCACTCGAGCGACAACTTCGACGCCGAGATGCTGCTGAAGGACCTCGGGGCCGAGCGCGGTCTCGGCGGCACGACGGCTGCGGGCGCGCTCGTCGTCACGAACACGTTACGGGCGGCGGGCATTCCGTTGACCGGCGTGAGGATCGTCGACGGCTCGGGGCTCTCGCTCCTCGACCGCCTTTCGGCGCGGTCGATCGCCTCGATCCTCGTCACTGCGTGGAACGCGCCGACCCTGCGGGCGGCGTTTTGGAACGCGCTCCCCGTCGCAGGCCGTCGGGGGACGCTCGAGCACCGCATGCTGCAGCCGCCCGCGCTCGGCGAGATCCGCGCGAAGACCGGCACGACGGACGAGGCGTCGGCGCTGTCGGGCTACGCAGGGCAGCGGTATGCGTTCGCCATGTTGCAGAACGGCAGTCCCGTCTCGTTCGACGCCGCCCGGCGCGCGCAGGACCGCTTCGCGACGGCGCTCGCCTCAGCCGCGTCCCAGTAGCGCCTCGAGCGCTGCCTCGTCGAGCAGCGGCACGCCTGCCGCCTCGGCCTTGCGCACTTTGCTGCCGGGGCTCTCGCCGACGACGACGCCGGTGGTCTTCTTCGACACGTTGTCGGACACCTTGGCACCGAGCGCCTCGAGCGCCGCCCGCGCCTCCTCGCGGGACATCGACTCGAGCGTGCCGGTGATCACGTACTGGCTGCCGGTGAGGGGGCCTTCGACCGGCCGGTCGTCCTCATCGGACTCGAAGCGCAGCCCCAGCTCCCGCAGCTCTTCGACGAGCTTCCGGTTGTCGACGTCAGCGAACCATTCGGCGATCGCCTCCGCACGCTCGGGGCCGATCCCCTCGCACTCCATGATCTCCTCCTGCGAGGACGCGGCGAGACGGTCGACGGTGCCGAAGTGGCGCGCAAGATTCTGCGCGGTCACCCAGCCGACGTCGGGAATGTTGAGGCCGACGAGCACGCGGCGGAACGGCACCTGCTTCGAAGCCTCGATCGACGCGATCGCGCTCGTCGCAGAGATCTCCGCGTAGCCGTCGAGCTCGAGCAGCTGCTCTTTCGTCAACCGGTAGAGGTCGGGCAGCGACCGGACGAGGCCGAGCTCCCAGAACCGTCGAATCGCCTGTTCGCCGACTCCGTCGATGTCGGCCGCGCCCTGCACCCAGTTGATCAGCACCTCGAGCCCGCGCGAAGGGCAGGCGCGGTTCGGACAGCGGTGCATCGCCTCGCCTTCGGGCTTGACGATCGCGGTGCCGCACAGCGGGCAATGCGTGGGCATCGTGAACCGTTTGGTGCCGGCGCGATGCTTGCCGGCAGGGCCGACGATCTGCGGGATCACGTCCCCTGCACGCTGAACGATCACATCGTCGCCCGCGCGGATCTGCTTGCGGTTGATGTCGTCCTCGTTGTGCAAGGTGGCACGCGAGACGGTGACACCGCCGACTTCGACCGGCTCGAGGACCGCCCACGGGTTGAGCGCGCCCGTGCGACCGACGCGGACCCGAATCTCGTTCAGCCGCGTCGTCGCGGTCATCGGCGCCCATTTGAAGGCGCGCGACCAGCGCGGGCGCCCGTGCAGCGCCCCGAGCCTGCGCTGCTGGTCGAGGTCGTCGACCTTGATCACGATTCCGTCGATCTCGTAGTCGAGCTCGGCGCGACGGCGCTCCCAGTCGACGCATGCCTTGGCAACTGCCTCGACCGACTCGAGACGCTCGGCGAAGGGATTGATCGGGAAGCCGTGGGTCTTCAACCAGGCGAGCGTCTCGGAGTGCGAGGCGAGCGTCGCGCCCTCCAGCGCGCCGACGCCGTACGCCCAGAACGACAGCGGCCGGCGCGCCGTCACCTGCGGATCCTTCTGGCGCAGCGAGCCTGCGGCCGCGTTGCGCGGGTTCGGAGTCGGTTTCTTCCCTTCCGCGACAAGCCGCTCGTTCAACGCGCGGAACCCGGAGAGCGGCATGTACACCTCGCCGCGCACCTCGATCAGCGCCGGGGCGTCGTCACCGAGCATGCGCAACGGAATGGCGTTGATCGTCCGCAGGTTGACGGTCACGTCCTCGCCCGTCTCGCCGTCGCCGCGCGTCGCTCCACGTCTGAGCACCCCGTGCTCGTACGTGAGATTGATCGCCAGCCCGTCGATCTTCGGCTCGAGGACATACGCGACCGGCTCGTCGTCGTCGAGGCGCTTGCGCACGTCGCCCGCCCACTTCTCGAGCGCCTCCGCGGTCGTCACCTTCTCGAGCGAGCCCATGGCGAGCCGGTGCCGGACCTTCTGGAAGCGATCCGACGCCGGCGCGCCGACGCGCTGGGTCGGCGAGTCGGCGGTCGCGAGCTCGGGGTGCTCGCGCTCGAGCGCGACGAGCTCGTCGTAGTTGCGGTCGTAGGTGGGGTCGTCGACCGACGGGTCGTCGAGCACGTGGTACTCGTAGAGCCACCGGTTGAGGAGCGAGCGCAGCTCCTCGGCGCGCGTGGCGGCCTTAGACAAGCTCGAGCAGCTCCTCCGCGTCATGGATCACGACATCGGCGTCGACGAGCGCCTCGGCAGGATGGATGCGGCCCCACGCTACGCCGATCGCGCGCAAGCCGGCGGCCCGCGCGGCTTGCATGTCGAAGGGCGAGTCGCCGACGTACACGGCCTCGGACGGGCTCGCACCAAGACGGTCGAGCGCCAGCTGAAGCGGCGCCGGATGCGGCTTGTGCTGGGTCGTCTCGTCGCCGCCGACGACGACGTCGAACAGGTGCTCGATCGGGATGCGCGCGAACGCAAGGTCGACGGTCGCGAGTCGCTTCGCCGTGACGATGCCCAGCCGGTGCCCGCGATCCTTGAGCTCGTCGAGCACCCGGTCCATGCCTGCGCAGACCGAGATCGTGTCGTGCAATGGCTCGTTGTGCGCGCGGTACACGGTGACGAGCTCCTCGACGCGATGCGGATCGAGCGCGTGCATCTGGGCTTCGAGACCCGGGCCGCCGACGGCCGCGAGCAGCTGCTGGTCGCTGTAGCTCCCCCCGAGCACGGTCTCCGCGGCGTGCCGCATCGACGCGAGGATGATCGCGCCCGTGTCGACGACTGTGCCGTCGAAATCGAGAAGAACGACCGGGTACCGCACGCGCCCGATCGTAGCGAGCAGCTAGCTCTACAACCGCAGCTCTACAACCGCAGCGTGTCGCGCAGCTGGTCGAGCAGCTGCCGCCTCGGCTGTGCGCGAGGCGCGAGGAACGACGCCACCCGCGCCGCCTCCTCGTCCGAGAGCGACACGGCGGCTTCGGCGGCGTCGACGTTCCAGATGCTGAAGCGAACCTGTGGCGCGGTGTCGTCGTCGCCGAGGTAGCGCGAGACCCGCAGCGCCTTGGTCGCATCCGCCTCGATCCCCGGATGCGGCGCGAAGAACTCGACGAGCTTCCGGCGCTGCGGCGCCGCACACCAGGGACAGAAGCGAAACCTGTCCTCGACGCGGTTCCCGCAGTCGCGGCATGTCCTCATGCAGGCATTCTCTGCCCGCAGGGCTCCAGGTTCAACCGCTCAATACGCAACGTGCGTGAGGTACAGGCCGTGCGGCGGTGCGGTCGGGCCCGCTTCGCTGCGAGGCCGCCCTGCGAGCAACGGCCCCAGGTCTCGCTCCGTGAGCATCGTCCCGACGAGTGTCCGCACCATGTGCCGCAAGTAGGAGTCGGCCGTCACCTCGAAGGCGAGAAGGTCGTCGCCGTGCTCCACCCAGCGCGCGCTTTCGACCGCGCGGACGAAGACCCGGTGCCGGGTTTCCGTTGGCGTGAACGCGCGGAAGTCGTGTTCCCCGACGAGCGCCGCCGCATTCTGGTTGAGCGCGGCCACATCAAGCGCCTGCGGCCACCACAGCGCTCGGGACGACTCGAGCGCCGACCGCTCGCGACGCCGCCACACCCGGTAGCGATAGGTGCGCCTGCGGGCGTCAAAACGCGCATGGAAGCCGGCCGCCGCGGCCTCGGCGGCGACGATCGCGATGTCCGCGGGAAGCTCGGTGTTCAAGGCCGCCGCCGCACGCTCGGGGGGCGGCCCACCCTCCACGTCGACCGAGACCACGTTGGCGACCGCGTGGACGCCTGTGTCGGTGCGGCCGGCCACCACGAGCGCGTCCGCAGCGCCGTAGAGACTCTCCAGGGCGCGACGTACCTCGGCTTCCACCGTCCGGACCCCCGGCTGGCGCGCCCAGCCCTGGAAGGCGGTGCCGTCGTATTCGACCGTCAGCTTCAGGCGCACGTCAGGGCGCCCTGCGCTCTACTGTAAGGAGTGCCTGATGCTCTATTCACTTGGCAAAGTTCTGATACACTCTAGGCAATAGATGAGCGACGAGCACAGCTTCCTCCTGCAGCGCGTTCAACCCGCGATGGTCGGCCTGATCGACGGGTCGCTCTCGACGCTCGCCCCGATCTTCGGCATCGTGTTCTACACGCACCGGCCCCACACCGCGTTCATCGCGGGGCTTGCAACGTCGATCGGGGCGGCGATCTCGATGGCGTTCTCGGAGGGCCTCTCCGACACCGGCGAGCTGACCGGTCGCGGCACCCCGGCGACGCGCGGAGCGATCACCGGTGGCGGCACGTTCCTCGGCGGCATCCTCCACACGCTGCCGTTCCTGATCACCAACTACCACGTGGCCGTGATCGCGGCGGTGATCGTCGTCGCGTTCGAGCTCGTGATGCTCGCCGTGATCCGGTGGCGCTTCTTCGACACGGGCTTCACGCGCAGCCTGCTCGCCGTCTCGATCGGCGGCGCGGTGATCGCCGTCGTCGGCGCGCTGATCGGCTCAGCGGGCTAGGACTTGTCGTCGGTGTCTGACGCCTCGGTGTCAGACACCTCTTCGGGCTCGACCTCGGCCGGCTCCTCGGCGGGCTCTTCTTCCGGCGGAGCCTGTTCGAGCTCCTCGGGCACCTCTGGCGCAACATGCGTCTCGGACGCCGCCGGCTCGGGTGTCCGCTCGCGGCGTTCGCGCTGTACGAACGTCTCGTCGACGAGCTCGAGATACACCATCTCCGCCGCATCGCCCGGGCGCGGTCCGATCTTGACGATCCGCGTGTAGCCGCCGGGCCGGTCCGTGAAGAGCGGTGCAACCTCGGCGAACAGCTTGTGCACGACGTCGCGCGAGCGCAGGAACGCGGTCGCCTGCCGTCGCGCGTGCAGGTCGCCGCGACGGCCGAGCGTGATCATCTGCTCGGCCAGCGGCTTGACCGCCTTCGCCTTCGTGACGGTCGTCTTGATCCGGCCGTGCTCGATCAGCGCACCGGCAAGGTTCGAGTAGAGCGCCTTGCGGTGCGCCGAGTCGCGGCCGAGCTTCTTCCCTGCGCGTGCGTGCCTCACGCCTCTTAGGCCTCCGCGCCGTTGTTACCCAGCGCGCCGCCGCGAAGCGTCAGCCCGTGCTGCGCAAGGGTCTCCTTGACCTCTTCGATCGACTTCTTCCCGAAGTTCGGGATCGCGGCGAGCTCCGACTCGGTCTTCGTGACCAGGTCGCCGATCGTCTCGATGCCGACGCGCTTCAGGCAGTTGTACGAGCGAACGCCGAGCTCGAGCTCTTCGATCGGGAAGTTCTCCATCCCGCCCGCGAGCGAGACCGACGCGGACTCGCCGACCCCGTCGATGCCGCCGGTAGCGGCTTCGCCGAAGCCCTCGATCCGCTCGAGGTCGGTGAAGATCGCGAGCTGCCGGATCAGGATCTCGGCGCCCTGCGCGATCGCGTCCTTCGGGTCGATCGACCCGTTGGTCGTCACGTCGAGGATCAGCTTGTCGTAGTCGGTGCGCTGCCCGACACGGGCGGCCTCGACGTCGTACGCGACGCGGTTGATCGGCGAGAACATCGAGTCGACCGGGATCACGCCGATCGTGTGCGCCTGCCCGCGGTTGCCCTCCGCCGGCACGTAGCCGCGGCCACGACCGATCGTGAGTGTGACCTCGAGCCGGCCCTTCGACGAGAGGTTCGCGATCTCGAGCTCCGGGTTCAGGATCTCGAGATCTGCGGGAGCCTCGATGTCGCTGGCGGTGACGATGCCGTCGCCGCGCTTCGTCAGCCGAACCTCGACCTCCGGCGACTCGCCGTGCAGGATGCAGACGAGCTGCTTCAAGTTGAGGATGATGTCGGTGACGTCCTCGCGAACGCCGGGCAGCGTCGTGAACTCGTGCGCGACGCCCTCGATCTTCACCGAGGTGACTGCGGCGCCCTCCAGCGAGGAGAGCAGCACACGGCGCAGCGAGTTGCCGAACGTGTAGCCGAAGCCGCGGTCGAGCGGCTCGATGACGAAGACACCGCGATTCTCGTTCACTTCTTCGTGGGTGATCTTCGGCACCTGGAAATCTGAAGCACGTACTGCCACTTGTGTCCTTTCTCTGGTTCCGAGCGCTACTTGGAGTAGAGCTCGACGATCAACTGTTCGGAGACCGGCGTATCGATCTCGGCGCGCTCCGGCCACTTGAGGACGGTGCCGGAAAGACCGTCGTGGTCTGCCTGGAGCCACGGCGCGACGGCCGCGGTCAGATCGGTCGCATCGCGGACGATGCCCTCGGCACCCGAGCCGGTCTTCAGGGCGACCATGTCGTCGGGCTTCACCTGATAGCTCGGGATGTTCACCCGGCGGCCGTTCACCGCGAAGTGACCGTGCCGCACGAGCTGCCTGGCTTGCGCGCGCGAGGCGGCGAAGCCGAGGCGGTAGACGACGTTGTCGAGGCGAGTCTCGAGCATGCGCAGCAGGTTGTCGCCGGTGATACCGCCCTGCTTGTTCGCCTTCTCGTAGTAGTTGCGGAACTGGGTCTCGAGCAGCCCGTAGTAGCGGCGCGCCTTCTGCTTCTCGCGCAGCTGCATCAGGTACTCGCTCTGCTTGATGCGGCCGCGGCCATGCTCGCCCGGGGGATACGAGCGGCGCTCGATCGCGCACTTCTCGGTCAGGCAGCGCTCACCCTTCAGGAAGAGCTTCATGCCTTCCCGGCGGCACTGCTTGCACTTCGGTGACGTATCTCTCGCCATGACCTACACACGCCTCCGCTTCTTCTGGCGGACGCCGTTGTGCGCTTGCGGCGAGACGTCCTTCACTCCGAGGATCTCGAGACCGGCTGCCTGGAGCGACCTGATCGCCGTCTCGCGGCCGGAGCCGGGGCCCTTCACGAACACCTCGACCTTCTGCAGGCCGTGCTCCATGCCCTTGCGGGCGGCAGCGTCGGCCGTCACTTGCGCGGCGAAGGGTGTCGACTTGCGGGAGCCCTTGAAGCCGGCGGATCCCGCCGACTCCCACACGATCACGTTGCCGTCCTTGTCGGTGAGCGCGACGATCGTGTTGTTGAACGACGTCTTGATGTGCGCCTGGCCGATCGCGATGTTCTTGCGCACGCGGCGGCGCGTGCGGCCGCGCGTGGCCGCTGCTCTGCGAGGAGGCGCCACTACTTCGCCTTCTTGCCGCGGCCGACGGTCTTCTTCGGGCCCTTGCGCGTGCGAGCGTTCGTCTTCGTGCGCTGGCCGCGCGCCGGCAGGTTGCGCCGGTGCCGCAGGCCGCGGTACGCGCCGATCTCGGAAAGGCGCTTGATCGACTGCGTCCGCTCGCGGCGCAGGTCGCCCTCGACCGTGTACTGGGCGTCGATCAGGTCACGGAGCTTCGCGACCTCGTCCTCGGTCAGGTCGCGAACTTTCGTGTCACGCGAGAGGCTGAGCGCGTCGCAGATCTGCTGAGCCGTGGGCTGCCCGATCCCGTAGATGTACGTCAGCCCGATCTCGAGCCGCTTCTGGTTCGGCAGGTTGACGCCTGCGATGCGAGCCACGTGCCTCCTTTACCCCTGACGCTGCTTGTGGCGCGGATTGGTGCAGATGACCATGGTGCGCCCGTGCCGCTTGATCACGCGGCAGCGCTCGCACATGGGTTTCACGGACGGTCTGACTTTCATGTCTCTCCTGAAAAGGGCAAACAGAAGCCGCGGACGGGCACTCGCCTCGTCGCGCGAACCATCATGGTACCAGGACTCCTGTGCCCGTGAGGATCCTCGGGCCGGCGGTCGTGACTGCGACGGTGTGCTCGAAATGCGCGGCGAGCGAGCCGTCGGAAGTCGAGATCGACCACTCGTCGTCGTGGAGATAGACGTCCGGGCCGCCGGCCGTGATCATCGGCTCGATCGCGATCGTCATGCCTTCGCGAAGCTCCGGCCCGGCATGGGAGGAGACGAAGTTCGGCACCTGCGGCTCCTCGTGCATCGAGCGGCCGACGCCGTGCCCGACGAGGCTCCGGATGACGCTGAACCCGGCCTGCTCGGTGACCGCCTGCACGGCCGCCGAAATGTCGCCGACCTGGTTTCCCACCTTGGCCTCGGCGATGCCCGCCTCGAGTGCGGCGCGGCACGTGTCGAGTAGGCGCTGGGCCTCGCTCGAGATCGCACCGACCGGGAACGTCCAGGCCGAGTCGGCGACGAACCCCTCGAGCGTGACGCCGACGTCGACCGACAGCACATCGCCGTCGAGGAGCTTCGTCTTCCCCGGGATCCCGTGCACCACCATCGCGTTCGGCGAGAGACAGGTGGCGGCCGGGTAGCCCTTGTAGCCCTTGAAGGTCGGCACGCCGCCGCGCGAGCGGATGAACTCCTCCGCGATCGCGTCCAGCTCGCCGGTCGTGATGCCCGGCTGGATGTGCTCCTCGAGGAGCGAGAGCGTGTCGGCGACGACCGCGCCGGCCCGCGCCATCGTCTCGATCTCCTGCGCGGACTTGCGAATGATCACTGAGCGGCTCCGCTGGTTCCCGGCTCCGTCGAGCCTACGCCGGACGGCACCATCGTTTCGAGCGCAGACGCGATCTCGCGCCACACCTCGTCGACGGTGCGATCCGCGTGCAGCGGCACGAGCTTGCCCGTCGTGCGGTAGTGCTCGACGATCGGCTCCGTCTCCGCGTGATAGGTGGCAAGGCGCCGCGCGATCACCTCGCGGGTGTCATCGGTGCGGCCTTCGATCTCGGCGCGCGAGAGTGCGCGCTCCATGCCGATCTCGTCGGACACGGCGAAGAAGAGGATCGCGTCCAGGGATCGGCCGATCCCGGCGAGCATCGTGTCGAGCGCGTCGGCCTGGGCGAGGTTGCGCGGGAAGCCGTCGAGGACGAACCCGTGCTCTGCGTCAGCCTCACCAAGCCGTTCGCCGATCAGCGCGATCGTGACCTCGTCCGGGACGAGCGTGCCCGAGTCGAGGAGCGGCTTCACCTTGCGGCCGAGCTCGGTCTGCGCGGCAATCGCTGCGCGGAACATGTCACCGGTCGAGATATGCGGTATGTCGTACGTGGCGGAGATCCGTGCCGACTGCGTGCCCTTGCCGGCGCCCTGAGGGCCTAGAACGAGCAGGTTCACCTGCGAGTGACCAAACAACGTACGACCAGCAGGTTCACCGCAAGAAGCCTTCGTAGGAGCGCATCATCATCTGCGACTCCATCTGACGCATCGTGTCGAGCGCGACGCCGACGACGATCAGCACCGAGGTGCCGCCGAGCGCGCGCGAGGTGTTCTGCGAGAAACCAAAGTGGTTGATGAAGATCGACGGCAGCACCGCGACGACCGCCAGGAACAGCGACCCGGGAAGCGTCAGGTGCCGCAGCACCCGGTCGAGGTACTGCGCGGTCGGCGGGCCCGGGCGGATGCCGGGGATGTACCCGCCGTACTTGCGCAAGTTGTCGGCCTGGTCGACCGGGTTGAACTGGACCGCGGTGTAGAAGAACGTGAAGACGATGATCAGCGCCGCCTCGACAAGCAGGTACGTGTACGAGTTCGGCGAGAAGTGCGAGTTGATGAACGTCTGGGTGTTCGGCGCGAACGAGCTCACCGTCTGCGGCAGCGCGAGCAGCGCCGCCGCGAAGATGACGGGGATGACGCCGGCCATGTTCACGCGCAGCGGCATGTACGTCGACCCGCCCGACGTCTGACGGCGGCCGACCATGCGCTTCGCGTACTGGATCGGGATGCGGCGCTGGCCCTCCTGGACGAACACGACGGAGACGACCACACCAATCGCGATCAACGGGAAGAACAGCTTCTCCATCGGCCCACCGTTGATCCACGCGGTGATCCCGGCCGGAGCCGACGTGAGGATCGAGGCAAAGATGAGCAGCGAGATGCCGTTGCCGATCCCGCGCTTCGTGATCAGTTCGCCCATCCACATCAGAAGCACCGTGCCGGCGGTCAGCGTGACGATGATCAGGACCAGCCGCCCCGGGTTCGACGGCAGCGCACCCTCGTGGTGGAAGAGGTACGCGTAACCGGCCGACTGAGCCGCGGCGAGGATGACGGTCAGATACCGCGTGTACTGGTTGATCTTCGCGTAACCGGCCTCTCCCTCTTTCTGCAGCTGCTCGAGGGTCGGGATGACCACGGTCATCAGCTGGATGATGATCGAGGCCGTGACGTACGGCATGATCCCGAGCGCGAAAATCGAGAAGCGCGACAAAGCGGAGCCCGAGAACAGATTCAAGAGGCCGAGCAGCGAGCCGCCCTTGCCGTTGAAGAAAGCCTGGATCTGCGCCGAGTCGACGCCCGGCGCCGGCATCCACGAGCCGAGGCGGTAGCAGGCGAGGACCGCAGCAGTGAACAGGAGCCGACGGCGCAGCTCCGGGACCCGCCACGCATTGGCGAGCCAGGAGAGCATCAGTCGTCGCTCTCGGACGTCTCGGTCGTGTCGGCGGTCTTGGCGGTGCGCCCTTCGGGGCGGCGCTTCATGTTCTTCGGCTTGCGCACCTTCGGCTCACGCAGCAGCGTCAGGCTGCCGCCGGCCGCCTCGACCTTCTCGCGTGCGGTCGCCGAGGCGCCGTGCACGGTGATCGAGAGCTTCTTGGTGAGCTCACCGACACCGAGGAGCTTCACGTCCTTGCGAAGCGAGCGAATCAAGCCTTTGGACTTCAGCGTCTCGGGCGTGACCTCCTCCCCGGCCTCGTAGCGGAGCTCGAGGTCGCGGAGGTTGACCGGCTGCGAGTACGTCCGGAACGGGCCGATCGGCATCGCGTCCGCGGAGGTGTTGCCGCGCAGCTTGGCAGTGCGCATGTAGAGCGGCATCTGCCCGCCCTCGAACCCGGCGCGCATCGCGTGCGAGCCTGCGCGCGACTTCTGGCCCTTGATGCCGCGCCCGGAATAGCGCCCCTTGCCGGAGCCAAGGCCGCGGCCGATGCGCTTGCGATCCTTGCGCGGCTGGGCCGGCTGGAGGTTCGACAGATTCAGCTCTTCGGGCATGGCTAGGCGTCCTCGACCTTCACGAGATGGCGGACCTTCCTCAGCATGCCTGCAACGACAGCGTTGTCGTCGTGCTCCGCGGTCCGCCCGATCTTGCCGAGGCCCAGCGCGCGCAGCGTCCCACGATGACGCTCGGACTGGCCGATTTGGCTACGCACCTGCGTCAGCTTGAGCTTCGCCATCGGTCGCCACCTCCTCCACCGGCGCCGGGGGCTTGTAGGGCAGCACCTCGCTGATCTGCTTGCCGCGCGCCCTCGCGACATCCTCGGGGCGCCGCAGCTGGCGGAGCGCAACCTCGGCCGCCTTCAGCATGTTGATCGGGTTCGTTGTGCCGAGCGATTTCGCCAGCACGTCCCGAATGCCGCCGAGCTCCAGCACCGCGCGCACACCGCCGCCGGCGATGACGCCGGTACCGGGCGAGGCCGGGCGAAGCAGCACGCGCGCCGCGTCGAAGGCCCCGAGCGTCTCGTGCGTGATCGTCTGCCCGTGCTTCGGCACGGTGAACATGTTCTTCTTCGCGTCGTCGACGGCCTTCGAGATCGCGAGCGGAACCTCGCGCGCCTTGCCGTAGCCGATGCCGACGCGGTCGACCTCGTCGCCGATCACAACGAGCGCCGTGAACGAGAACCGCCGGCCGCCCTTGACGACCTTGGCAACGCGGTTGATCTCGACCACCCGCTCCTTGAGCTCGCGCGTCTCCTGGACGTCGATCGCCACTAGAAGCTCAGTCCTCCTTCGCGTGCGCCGTCGGCGAGTGCCTTGACGCGACCGTGGTACAGGTAGCCGCCGCGGTCGAACACGACGCCCTCGACACCCGCCTTCTTCGCGGACGCAGCGAGCCGCTTGCCGATCTCGGCAGCCTGCTCGGTCTTGTCGCCCTTGAACGTCTTCGGCAGGTCGAGCCACGACGCAGCGGCGAGCGTGCGACCGGCGTCGTCGTCCACGAGCTGAGCAAAAATGCCGCGGTTCGAGCGGAAGACCAGTAGACGCGGGCGCTCGGCAGTGCCGCGGACCTTGCCGCGCACCCGGCGATGCCGCCGGAGCCGCGCTTCGCGAGTCGTAAGGCTACTCATGCGCGCTTCCCGACCTTCCGGCGAACGAACTCGCCCTCGTAGCGGATGCCCTTCCCCTTGTACGGCTCGGGAGGGCGAACCTTCCGGATCTCGGCGGCCGTCTGGCCGACGATTTGCTTGTCGATCCCGCGCACGACGATCTGCGTCGGGATCGGAACCTCGAACGAGATCCCTTCGCGCGGCGTGATGCGCACCGAGTGCGAGTACCCCACCTGCAGCTCGAGGTTCGTGCCGGCGAGCGCGGCGCGGTAGCCGACACCCTGAATCTCGAGTCGCTTCTCGAAGCCCGTGGTGACGCCCTCGACCATGTTCGCGATCAGCGTCCGCGTCAGGCCGTGCAGCGCGCGGTCATCGCCGCGCTCCGTCGGACGGCTGACGGTGATCGTCCCCTCGTCATTCGTGATCTGCATGCGCTGCGGCACCTGCTGCCGCAGCTCGCCCTTCGGCCCGGACACGGTGACGCGGCCTGGGTCGATCGAGACGAGCACGCCTGCGGGGACTTCGATTGGACGCTTTCCGATACGGGACATGTGTCGTTACCAGACGTAGCAGAGAACTTCGCCGCCGATGCCTTCTGCCTCGGCGGTGCGACTCGTGATGACGCCGCGGGAGGTGGACATGATTGCGATGCCCATGCCGCCCAGCACACGCTGGCGGCGAGACTTGCCGGCGTAGATCCGGCGACCCGGCTTGGACACGCGCCGAAGACCGCTGAGCACGCGCTCGCGACTGCGGCCGTACTTCAGCTCCACGACCAGCGTCGGGTGCGTCCCCTCTTCGGAGACGTGGAAGTCGCGGATGTAGCCCTCCTCCTTGAGGATGCGGGCAATCTCGACCTTCAGCTTCGAGCTCGGCATCTCCGCGCTGTCGTGCAGCGCCTTGTTGGCGTTGCGGATGCGCGTGAGCATGTCGGCGACGGGATCAGTCAGCATTCTTCTCGGTCTCCTACCACGAGCTCTTCGTCATGCCTGGAATCACGCCCTGGTGGGCGAGCTCACGCAGGCAAATCCGGCAGAGCCCGAACTTTTTGAACACGGCACGCGGGCGCCCGCAGCGATTGCAGCGGGTGTAGTTGCGCACCTTGTACTTCGCGGGGCGGGCCGCCTTGACCCGCAACGACGTCTTCGCCACTTCTACTGCCTCCCGTCCGTCGCGAACGGCAATCCGAGCGCGAGCAGCAAGGCGCGCGCCTGGAGGTCGTCCGTGGCGGTCGTCGTGATCGCGACGTCGAGGCCGCGAATCTGGTTGATGCTGTCGTAGTCGATCTCGGGGAAGATGATCTGCTCGCGGATGCCGAGCGAGTAGTTGCCTCGCCCGTCGAACGAGTCGGGGCTGAGGCCGCGAAAGTCACGGATGCGCGGGAGCGCGATCGAGACCAGGCGATCGAGGAACTCCCACATGCGGTTTCCGCGCAGCGTCACCTTGACGCCGATGGGCATCCCCTCGCGAATCTTGAACTGCGCGATCGACTTGCGGGCGCGGCGCACTTGAGCGCGCTGTCCGGCAATGATCGTCAGCTCTTCGAGCGCCGCGTCGATTTGCTTGGCGTCGGTCTTGCCCTCGCCGACGCCCATGTTGAGCGTGATCTTCGAGATCGTCGGCGACTGCATGATCGAGATCAGCTCGAGCTCGTCCTTGAGCCGCGGACGAATCTCGGCGTTGTAGCGCTCCTTCAAGCGGGGGACGTAGGTCTCTACCACTGCGCTCATTTGTCGATCTCCTGACCGCAGCCGTCGCGCTTGCAGATGCGCACCTTCACGAGCTCGCCGCCTTTGGCCTCCTTGAAGCGATAGCCGATCCGCGTCGGGAGCTTGCAGGTCGGGCAGACGAGCATCACGTTCGACACGGAGACGGCGGACGGACGGTCGATGATCCCGCCGGGTGCCATCTGTGTCCCACCCATACGCGACGAGTCGCGCATCGGGCGCGGCTTCTGATGGCGCTTCATGAGGTTCAGGTTCTCGACGATCACCTTGTCGTCGCGCGGGCGCGCCTCGAGGACCCGGCCCTGTTTGCCGCGGTCCTTGCCCGTGAGCATCTGCACGGTGTCGCCTGCCTTGATCTTCAACGTCGTTGCCATCTAGAGCACCTCTGGAGCCAAGCTCACGATCTTCATGAAGTTCTTCTCGCGCAACTCGCGGGCAACCGGCCCGAAGATGCGCGTACCACGGGGGTTGCGCTGTGCGTCGATGATCACCGCCGCGTTCTCGTCGAACGCGATCAGTGTTCCGTCGTCACGGCCGAACGGCTTCTTCGTCCGCACGACAACGGCCTTCACCACGTCCCCCTTCTTGACCGTGCCCTGCGGGGCAGCAGCCTTGACGGTGGCGGTGATGATGTCGCCGACACGCGCGTAGCGGCGCCTCGAGCCGCCCGCAACGCGGATGCAGAGTAGCTCACGGGCACCCGTGTTGTCGGCCACCTTGAGGCGAGTCTCCTGCTGGATCATCTCGCCTTCTCCACCACTTCCGCGAGCCGCCAGCGCTTGGTCTTCGAGAGCGGGCGGGTCTCGATGATCCGCACCGTGTCGCCGACGCCGGCCGTGTTGGCCTCGTCGTGCGCGTGGAACTTGACCGACCGACGGACGACCTTCTTGTACTTGGGATGACTCTTGATCACGTCGACCTTGACGATGATCGTCTTGTCGCCCTTGTCGGAGACGACGACACCGCGACGCTCCTGGCGACGGCCGAGCTCGGACTCGGGCTTCTCCGTCCGCGTGATCGCCTTGCGTGTCTTCGGCTTCTCGCGCACCGTCTTCGACCGCTCTCCGCGCGCCGAGCGCGGGACATGGCGGCGCGAGCGCTGGCGCTTTGCCGGCGCGGCCGGTTCCTCTGCGGCCTCGGCGGCAGGCGCCTCCGCAGCAGGCTCTTCGGCAGCAGGTGCCTCCACAGCCGGCTCCTCTGCGGCAGCGGGTGCGTCGTCCGCAGCGGTGTCGGCCACCTCTTCGGCGGGCGCTGCCTCTGCAACTGTCTCAGTGGTGTCTGACACCGGCTCAGTGGTGTCCGACACCTCTTCGACCACCGGCTCGGTCTCTTCGATCTTCTTCTCGTCGTCTGCCATCTAGCTCTGCACTTTCTGCGTCTCGGAGGTTCGGTCGAGCCGCACCGTGAGGATGCGGGCGATCTCGCGCTTGGCGAGCTTCAGGCGCGCGGTGTTCTCCAGTGCGCCGGTCGCCGCCTGGAAGCGAAGGTTGAAAAGCTCCTGGCGCGTGTCGGCCAGCCTGTGCTCGAGCTCCTCGTCGGTGAGGTCGCGCAAGTCCCTAGCCCGCAAAGAGATCACCGCCCTCGCGTCGCACGAACTTCGACTTGATCGGCAGCTTCTGCGCGGCGAGGCGCAGCGCCTCTTTGGCGAGCGGCTCCGGAATGCCGGCGAGCTCGAACATGACGCGGCCCGGCTTCACGACCGCGACCCAGCCCTCCGGCGAGCCCTTGCCCTTGCCCATGCGCGTCTCGGCCGGCTTCTTCGTATACGGCTTGTCGGGGAAGACGTTGATCCAGACCTTCCCACCGCGCTTGATCTTGCGCGTCATCGCGATTCGGGCCGCCTCGATCTGCCGGTTGGTGACCCAGCCGTTCTCGAGCGCCTTGATTCCGAACTCGCCGAACTGCACTGTCGTTTGGCCGGTGGACTCGCCACGGCGGCGGCCGCGGTGGTGCTTGCGGAACTTGGTCTTCTTGGGCAGCAGCATTAGCTCTCGCCACCCTCAGTGGTCGTCTCGGGCTTCGGGGCGTCGGCCTTCTTCGGGCGTGGCTTGCGCGCCGGCGCCTTCGGTGCCTCGGCCGCGGGCGGCGGCGTCGGCTCGGCCTGCGGGGCCGGCGTCGTCGGCTGCTCGGTCTTCTCGGGCGAAACGGCGTCGGTCTGCGGGCGCGGCCTGCCGCCGCCGCGCGTGCGCGGAGCGCCCGGCCGGTTGCCCTGGCCCCCGCCTCCGGGACGGTTCTGACCGCCGCGCTGGCCTGGGCGGCCGCGGCGCACCGGGCCGAGGCCCTCGCGGTCCTGGTTGCGGTTCCGGCCCGACTCGCGGGACGCGCCGAGACCCTCGGTCACGCCGCCGCGGCGGCGCGCGGTGTCCTGGTCGCCGAGGCGCGTCTCGCGCCCGCCGCCTGGAATCCCGCCGTACCCCTCGGGCATGATCTCGCCCTTGTTGATCCAGACCTTGACGCCGATACGGCCGGTTGGGGTCTTCGCCTCGACGAAGCCGTAGTCGATGTCTGCGCGGATCGTGTGCAGCGGCACGCGGCCCTCCGAGTACTGCTCGGAGCGGCTCATCTCGGAGCCGCCGAGCCGGCCGGAGCACTGCACCTTCACGCCGGCGGCACCGCTTCTGATCGCAGAGGCAAGGCTGCGCTTCATCGCGCGTCGGAACGACACGCGGTTCTGCAGCTGCTCGGCGATCGACTGCGCGACGAGCTTCGCATCGAGCTCGGGCCGCTTGATCTCGTTGATGTTGATGTGCACGTTCTTCTGCGTCATCGCGTGCACTTCTTTGCGCAGCGCGTCGACCTCGACACCGGACTTGCCGATAACGATGCCGGGACGAGCCGTGTAGATGTCGATCGTGATCCGCTGCTTGTCCTTGCGGATCAGGATGTCCGACAGTCCCGCATGCGAGAGCTTGCGAAGGATGTGCTCGCGAATCTTGATGTCCTCGATCAGCGCGCCTGCGAACTCCTTCTTGCCGACCATCCAGTTCGACTTCCAGTCGTGGATGACGCCGACGCGCAGGCCGCCGGGATGAACCTTCTGTCCCATTAGCTCTTTGTCTCCTCAGTCTTCTTGCGCGTCACGCGACGCTTCGGCTTGGGCTCTTCGGCTGCAGCGACTGCGGCCGGCAGCTGCGCGACCTGGATGGTGATGTGGCACGTGCGCTTGCGGATGCGGGCGACGCGGCCGCGCGCGCGTGCGCGCCAGCGCTTGAGCGTCGGTCCTTCGTCGACGAAGACCGCCGCGACGAAGAGCTGGTCGCCGTTCCAGTGCAGTGCCGGGTTCGACTCGGCATTCGCAACGGCGGAGCGCAGCACCTTCTCGACGTCCACAGCAGCCGCACGCTCGGTGAACGTGAGGATCGTGCGCGCCTCCGGCACCGTTCTGCCGCGGATGTGATCCGCGACCAACCGTGCCTTGCGCGGCGACACCCGCACGAACTTCGCAGTCGCCTGAACAGTTCTTTCTGGGGTCTCGACGGTGCTCACTAGCGCTTCTTCACCTGGGTCTTCTGGTCGCCGGCGTGGCCGCGGAAGTGGCGCGTCGGCGCGAACTCGCCGAGCTTGTGCCCGACCATCTGCTCGGAGATGAACACGGGCACGTGCTTGCGCCCGTCGTGGACCGCGATCGTGTGTCCCACCATCTCGGGGAAGACCGTCGAGGTACGCGACCACGTGCGCACCATCTGCTTGGAGCCCGACGTGTTCATCGCGGTGATGCGCCCCAGCAGGCGCTCTTCCACGAAAGGCCCCTTCTTCGAACTCCGGCTCATTAACGCTTGTCCTTCCCGCGGCGGCGGCCGCGAACGATCAACTTGTCCGATTCCTTGTGCTTGGAGCGCGTGCGCTTGCCGAGCGTCGGCACGCCCCACGGCGTCACCGGGTGACGGCCGCCCTTCGACTTGCCCTCGCCACCACCGTGTGGGTGGTCGACAGGGTTCATCGCGGAGCCGCGCACGGCCGGGCGCTTGCCGAGCCAGCGGCTGCGGCCTGCCTTACCGATCGTGATGTTGCCGTGCTCGACGTTGCCGACCTGACCGACGGTCGCGCGGCACGTGAGCAGGACGCGGCGCATCTCGCCGGACGGCAGCCGCAGCGTGGCGTAGTCGCCGTCCTTTGCGACGAGCTGCACGCCCGAGCCGGCGGAGCGCGCCATCTGACCGCCCTTGCCCGGTTTGAGCTCGACGTTGTGCACGAGCGTGCCGGTCGGGATGTTCTCGAGCGGCAGGGCATTGCCGGCCTTGATGTCGGCGCCCACGCCCGACTGCACGACGGAGCCGACGCGAACGCCGGCCGGCGCGAGGATGTAGCTCTTGAAGCCGTCGGCGTAATGGAGCAGCGCGATGCGAGCCGACCGATTCGGGTCGTACTCGATCGCAGCGACCTTCGCCGGCACGCCGTCCTTCGTCCGCTTGAAGTCGACGATGCGGTAGCGGCGCTTGTGCCCGCCGCCCTGATGCCGCGTCGTGATGCGACCGTTGTTGTTCCGGCCACCCTTCTTCGTCAGCTTCTCGGTGAGCGCCTTCTCCGGCTTCGACTTCGTGATCTCGGCGAAGTCCGACACCGACATGTGACGGCGGCCCGGGCTCGTCGGCTTGAACCTTCTGACCGGCATTAGAGTTGCGCTCCCTCGAAGATCTCGATCGTGTCGCCGGCGCGCAGCTGCACGACGGCCTTCTTCCAGCCGGGCCGAACGCCCTTGTAGGCGCCGCGGCGCTTCGGCTTGGCCTGCACCGTGATCACGTTGACGCGCAACACCTTGACGTCGAAGAGCTCCTCGATCGCCTGGCGGACCTGGGTCTTGTGCGCGTCGCCGTGCACCTTGAACGTGTAACGACTGCGCGTCGAGCCCTCGTACGACTTCTCGGAGACGATCGGCGCAAGGATGATCTGGCTCGCGTGCACTAACTTGCCCTCCCTTGCACGATCGGTAGCGCGCCCTCGCTGACGACGAGCGCACGCGCCCACACGACGGCACCGACTTCGAGCTCGCTCGGGCCGACGACCGCGACGCGGTCGAGGTTGCGGAAGCTCTTCGCGAGGTTCTCCTCTTCATGAAGTGCGACGACGACGCACGGGTTCTGCTGGCCCCACGACTCGAGCAGCGCGCGTGCCGACTTCGTCGAAGGTGTGTCGAACTGCGCGGCGTCGACGACTGCGAGCGTTCCCTCGGCGGCGTGTGCCGCGAGTGCCGAGCGGAGCGCAGCCTTGTGCGCCTTGCGGTTCACCTTCTGGTTGAAGGTGCGCGGCGTCTTCGCGAACGTGTGACCACCACCCGTGAACTGCGGTGCGCGAACGGTGCCCTGACGGGCACGGCCGGTGCCCTTCTGGCGCCACGGCTTCGCGCGGCCGCCCGACACGAGCCCACGGCTCTTCGTCGCGACGGTGCCCGCGCGCTGCGCGTTCTGCTCGGCGCGCACGGCTTCGTGCACGAGATGGGGCTTCACCTCGGCACCGAACACGGCCTCGTCGAGCGACACGGTGCCGCCCTTCCCAAGCACTGTCGCCTTTGGGGCGGCCATTACCCGCGCACCTCCACGAGGCCGTTCTTCGGGCCGGGAATTGCGCCCTTCACGAGCAGCAGGTTCTTGTCCGCGTCGATGTCGAACACGGTGAGCCCGAGCTGGGTCACGCGCTTGCCGCCCATGCGGCCCGCCATCTTGATGCCCTTGAAGACGCGCGACGGCGTCGCCGAGGCACCGATCGAGCCCGGCTTGCGAATGTTGTGCGAGCCGTGAGAGCGCGGGCCCGAGCTGAAGTTGTGGCGCTTGATCGTGCCCTGGAAGCCTTTGCCGATGCCGATGCCTGCGACCTTGACCTTGTCGCCGGCCTCGAACGTCGACACGGTGACCGTCTCGCCCTCGACCGCGCCGTCGATGCCACCGCGGAACTCGACGAGCTTCCGGTGCGCACCGACCCCGAACTTGGCGAGATGGCCGCGCTCGGGCCTCGAGAGCTTGCGATCGGCGACGGCGTCGAACGCGAGCTGCACGGCGTCGTAGCCGTCCGCGTCGCGCGTCTTCACCTGCACCACCGGGCACGGGCCGGCCTCGATCACGGTGACAGGAGTCACCGCACCCGTCTCCGGGTCGAAGACCTGGGTCATGCCGAGCTTGCGTCCGAGGATGCCTTTGGCCATCAGAGCTTGATCTCGATGTCGACGCCGGCCGGAAGGTCGAGCCGCATCAACTGGTCGATCGTCTTGGGCGTCGGACTGAGGATGTCGATGAGGCGCTTGTGCGTGCGGATCTCGAAGTGCTCACGCGAGTCCTTGTCCTTGAACGGGCTGCGAATCACGCAGTACACGTTCTTCTCGGTCGGCAGAGGGACGGGCCCAGTGATCGTCGCGCCGCTGCGCTGCGCGGTGTCGACGATCTGCTGGGCCGACCGGTCCAGCTGTTGGTGGTCGTACCCCTTCAAGCGGATCCGGATTTTTCCCTGTGCCATGTGAGTCTTGCCTCGTTCCTACTTGACGACTTCGGTGACGACGCCGGCGCCGACGGTGCGGCCGCCTTCGCGAATCGCGAAGCGCAGGCCCGGATCCATGGCGATCGGCTGGATCAGCTCGATGTCCATGTTCGTGTTGTCGCCCGGCATGACCATCTCCTGGCCCTCCGGCAGCTGCACCGCGCCCGTGACGTCCGTCGTGCGGAAGTAGAACTGCGGGCGGTAGTTGTTGAAGAACGGCGTGTGGCGTCCGCCCTCGTCCTTCGAGAGCACGTACACCTCGGCCTTGAACTGCGTGTGCGGCGTGATCGAGCCGGGCTTCGCGAGCACCTGGCCGCGCTCGACCTCTTCACGCTTGACACCGCGAAGCAGCGCGCCTGCGTTGTCGCCGGCCTGCGCGAAGTCGAGCGACTTCTGGAACATCTCGAGACCGGTGACCACGGTCTTCTCGACCTTCTCGTGGATCCCGACGATCTCGATCTCGTTCCCGACCTCGATCTTGCCCTGCTCGACGCGACCGGTCACGACGGTGCCGCGGCCGGTGATCGTGAACACGTCTTCGATCGGCATCAGGAAGGGCTTGTCGGCGTCGCGCACCGGCTCCGGGATGTAGGAGTCGACGGCCTCCATCAGCTCGACGATCTTCGCCTCCCACGCCTCGTCGCCCTCGAGCGCCTTCAGCGCCGAGACGCGGACGATCGGAATGTCGTCGCCGGGGAACTCGTACTTCGAGAGGAGCTCGCGAACCTCGAGCTCGACGAGCTCGAGCAGCTCCTCGTCGTCGACCATGTCGGCCTTGTTGAGCGCGACGACGATGTACGGCACCTCGACCTGGCGCGCGAGGAGAATGTGCTCCCGCGTCTGCGGCATCGGGCCGTCGGCCGCCGAGACCACGAGGATCGCGCCGTCCATCTGCGCGGCGCCTGTGATCATGTTCTTGATGTAGTCGGCGTGACCAGGGCAGTCGACGTGCGCGTAGTGACGGTTCTCCGTCTCGTACTCCACGTGCGACGTGTTGATCGTGATGCCGCGCTGACGTTCTTCCGGCGCATTGTCGATCTCGGCGAAGCTCTTGACCTGCCCGCCGCCGCCCTTCTTGTGGAGGACGCTCGAAATCGCTGCGGTCAGCGTCGTCTTCCCGTGGTCGATGTGCCCGATGGTGCCGACGTTGAGGTGCGGCTTCGTGCGCTCGAACTTCTGCTTGGCCATATCCCTTTCTTCCTTCTGGTGGTTACGAGCCGCGCTCTTAAGAGGCGCTGCCCGACTGCTCGGTGATCTCGTTGGCGATCGACGCCGGCACTTCCTCGTACCGGTCGAACTGCATGCTGAAGTCTGCGCGCCCCTGCGACATCGACCGCAGGTCGGTGGCGTAGCCGAACATCTCGCTGAGCGGGACGATGGCCTTGATCACCTGCGCGTTGCCGACCGGCGACATGTTCTCGATGCGCCCGCGGCGTGAGTTGAGGTTGCCCATCACGTCACCGAGGTAGTCCTCGGGCGTCGTCACCTCGACTGCCATCATCGGCTCGAGGAGCTTCGGCTTCGCACGCTTCATCGCTTCCTTGAAGGCCAGCGAGCCGGCGATCTTGAACGCGCGCTCCGACGAGTCGACGTCGTGATAGCTGCCGTCCACGAGCTCGATCCGGATGTCGACGACCGGGTAGCCGGCCAGGATGCCGCTGCCCATCGCCTCCTGGATGCCCTCGTCGACCGGCTTGATGTACTCCCTGGGGATCTTGCCGCCGACGATCTTGTCCTCGAACACGTAGCCCTGGCCGGGCTCCTGCGGGTACAGGTTGATGATCACGTCGCCGTACTGACCCGAGCCGCCCGTCTGCCGGACGAACTTGCCCTGGATCTTCTCGGCCGGCTTCGACACCGTCTCGCGATAGGCGACCTGCGGGCGGCCGACGTTCGCATCGACGTTGAACTCGCGCTTCAGGCGGTCGACGATGATCTCGAGGTGCAGCTCGCCCATGCCGGAGATGATCGTCTGCCCCGTCTCGTCGTCGGTCGCGACGCGGAACGTCGGGTCCTCTTCGGCAAGCCGCGCGAGGCCGTTGCCGAGCTTGTCCTGGTCGGCCTTCGACTTCGGCTCGACTGCGACGGCGATCACGGGATCCGGGAACGTCATCGATTCGAGGACGATCGGCGCCGATTCGAGTGACAGGGTGTCGCCGGTCGTCGTCGACTTCAGGCCGACGCCGGCCGCGATCTCGCCCGCCGCAATCTCGTCGCGCTCCTCGCGATGGTTCGCGTGCATCTGCAGGATGCGGCCGATCCGCTCCGTCTTGCCGGTGGTCGTGTTCAGCACGCGGTCACCGGCCTTGAGGCGGCCGCTGTAGACGCGGAAGTACGTGAGCTTGCCGACGTACGGGTCCGACATGACCTTGAACGCGAGTGCGGAGAACGGAGCCTCGAGCGACGCCTGCCGCTCGAGCGGAGCTTCCGTCTTCGGATCGATGCCGTGGATCGCCGGCACGTCGAGCGGGCTCGGGAGATAGTCGATGACGGCGTCGAGCAGCGGCTGCACGCCTTTGTTCTTGAAAGCACTGCCGAGCAGCACCGGCGTGATCTCGTCGGAGAGCGTCGCGTTGCGGATCGCGCGGCGAAGCTGGTCGGCGGTCACCGACGACTCGTCCTCGAGGTAGGCCTCGAGCACCTCGTCGTCGTAGTTCGAGACCGCGTCGATCAGCTGATGGTGGTACTCCTGCGCCTGCTCGACGAGCTCGGCGGGAATGTCGGTGACCTCGAAGCTCTGGCCGAGGTCGTCCTTGTAGACGATCGCCTTCATCTCGACGAGGTCGACGACGCCCTGGAACGCGTCCTCCTGCCCGATCGGGATCTGGATCGGCAGCGGGTTCGCGCCGAGGCGATCGCGCATCGACTGCACGGCTGCGAAGAAGTTCGCGCCGGTGCGGTCCATCTTGTTGATGAACGCGATGCGCGGGACCTTGTACTTGTCGGCCTGGCGCCACACGGTCTCGGACTGCGGCTGGACGCCCGCAACCGAGTCGAACACGGCCACGGCGCCGTCGAGCACGCGCAGGCTCCGCTCCACCTCGACAGTGAAGTCCACGTGCCCGGGCGTGTCGATGATGTTGATCCGATGGTCGCGCCAGAACGCGGTCGTCGCGGCAGACGTGATCGTGATGCCGCGCTCCTGCTCCTGCGCCATCCAGTCCATCGTCGCCGCGCCCTCGTGCACCTCACCCATCTTGTGGGTGCGGCCCGTGTAGTAGAGGATCCGCTCCGTCGTCGTGGTCTTGCCCGCGTCGATGTGGGCCATGATCCCGATGTTGCGGACGCGGTCCAGCGCCACCCGTGTTTCCGTTGCTGCCAAATCGTCCTTCCGTTACCAGCGGTAGTGGGCGAAAGCCTTGTTGGCCTGCGCCATCCGGTACATGTCGTCCTTGCGCTTGTAGGCGTTCCCCTGCTGCTCGAGGGCATCGAGGATCTCGCCGGCGAGCTTGTCGGTCATGTGCTTCTCGCGGCGGTCGCGCGAGAAGGTCACGAGCCAGCGCAGCGCGAGCGTGCGGCCGCGCCGCTGCGGCACTTCGACCGGAACCTGATAGTTCGCGCCGCCGACGCGCCGCGAGCGAACCTCGAGCACCGGGGTGACGGTCTTCACGGCCTGCTCGAGCACCTCGACCGGCGGGCGGCCCGTGCGCTCCGCAACCTTCGCGAGCGCGTCGTACACGATCTTCTCGGCGACCGACTTCTTGCCGTCGAGCATCACGCGGTTCATCAGCTGAGTGACGAGCTGGCTGTCGTAGACCGGGTCCGCGATCACGGGACGCGGCTGGATCTCAGCGCGACGTGGCACTACGAGCCCTTCTTCGCGCCGTACTTGGAGCGCGCCTGCTTGCGGTCGGAGACGCCGGAGGCATCGAGCGCGGCCCGGATCACCTTGTACCGGAAGCCCGGGAGGTCCTTGACGCGGCCTCCGCGCACGAGCACCACGGAGTGCTCCTGCAGGTTGTGGCCCTCGCCCGGGATATAGGTGCCGACCTCGAGCCCGTTCGTCAGGCGGACGCGGGCGATCTTGCGCAGCGCCGAGTTCGGCTTCTTCGGGGTGGTCGTGGAGACGCGCGTGCAAACACCACGCTTCTGCGGGGCTCCCGCGAGCGCAGGCGTCTTGGTCTTCGCGGGCTTGCGCGACCGGCCTTTGCGAATCAGCTGATTGACGGTGGGCATTCTGAGACCGGGTCTCCTCGTACGGGTCGTATAGACAGACAGAAAGCCGGGGAAGCCGGGACAATCAGGCTCCCACCGACCGCGGAATCCTAGCAAACAACCGGAGAGTTGCATCCCTCGAGTCGAAAGACAGCAACCTGGTTCCGGGCTTGCGCCCGGCAACCAGGTTGCGCCGGTCGGGCGACCATCGAGGTCGCCCGACCGTCAGTCGTCGAGGGGGCTGTCGACCTCCGGGATCTCTTCGGCTTCGCCGGCCTCGTGGCTCGCGCCGTTGGTCGGCTCACCGCCGAAGGTCCGGTCGAGACCTCCGAAGTCGATCGACGTCGACCCGTCCTGGCCGATCTCCTCGAGCGCCTGCAGGAGCGTGTCGCGCTCGTAGGCCTCGCGGACGACCGGCTCGCTCGGGGAGATCTCGATCATGCGGTAGCGCTTCAGGCCGGTGGCCGCCGGGATCAGCTTCCCGATGATCACGTTCTCCTTCAGGCCGAGCAGGCGGTCGATCTTCCCCTCGATCGAGGCGTCGGTCAGCACCTTCGTCGTCTCCTGGAAGGACGCCGCCGACAGGAAGGACTCGGTGGCGAGCGAGGCCTTGGTGATGCCGAGGATGAGCGGCTCGTGTGTTGCCTTCTCGCCCTTCGCCTTCACCTTGCCGTTCTCGCGCTCGTACACGACCTTGTCGACGAGCTGGCCCGGAAGCAGGTCGGTGTCGCCGTTCGTCTCGACGCGCACCTTCTTCAGCATCTGACGGACGATCAGCTCGATGTGCTTGTCGTGGATCTCGACGCCCTGGCTCTTGTAGACCTTCTGCACCTCGCCGACGAGGTACAGCTCGGTCTCCGTCGAGCCCCTCAGCGCCAGCTTCTCAGCCGGGTTCTGTGAGCCCTCGTTGAGCGGCTCGCCCGGCTCGAGGATCTGCCCGTTCGTGACGAGCAGGCGCGTGCGCCTCGGGAGCTGGTACTCGACCGGATCCGCGAGCTCGCCGTCCGGCCCGACCTCGGTCGGGTGGATCGTGATCTTCGGCCCGCGGTCGGTTTGCTCGAGCTCGACGCGCCCGGCGGACTCGACGAGAACCGCCGCGCCCTTCGGGTTCCGCGCCTCGAAGATCTCGACGACACGCGGGAGGCCGTGCGTGATGTCCGCGCCTGCGACACCGCCCGTGTGGAACGTGCGCATCGTGAGCTGAGTGCCCGGCTCGCCGATCGACTGCGCGGCGATGATGCCGACCGCGTCGCCGATCTCGCACATCTCGCCCGTCGCCGGGAAGATGCCGTAGCACGTCTTGCACACACCGGTCTCCGCGCGGCACTTGAGCACGGAGCGCACCGGCATGGTGACGTCGCTGCCGAGCTCCGCCTCGATGCTCTCGAGCTGCGCGAGCGTGATGACGTCGCCGCGTTCGGCGACCACTGTCTTCCCCGGCCTGCCGGAGGCGAGCGGCTTGTGCACGTCCTCCGAGACCACGCGGCCGAGCAAGGACTTGTTCAGCCCGTCGGGCGTGCGGACCGGCAGGTCGATGTGATCGTCGGTACCGCAGTCGTCCTCGCGAACGATGACGTCCTGCGACACGTCGACGAGGCGCCGAGTGAGGTACCCCGAGTCGGCGGTGCGGAGCGCGGTGTCGGCAAGACCCTTGCGCGCACCGTGCGTCGAGATGAAGTACTCGAGCACCGACAGGCCTTCCATGAAGTTGGCCTTGATCGGGCGCTCGATGATCTCACCCTTCGGGTTGGCCATCAGGCCGCGCATCCCGGCGAGCTGGCGGATCTGCTTGAAGGACCCGCGAGCACCGGAGTTCGCCATCATGAACACCGGGTTCAGCTCGTCGAAGTGGTCCTCCATCGCACTGGCCACCTCGTCGGTCGCCTCGGTCCAGATGTTGACGATCGTCTCGTGGCGCTCGTCCTCGGTGATCAGGCCCATGTCGTACTGGCCGTGCACCTCCTCGACGCGCTTCTCGTACCCGGCGAGGATCCGCTCCTTGTCCGGCGGGATCACGATGTCGTTCTTCGAGATCGTCACGCCCGCCTTGGTGGCGAACCGGAAGCCGAGCGTCTTGATGGTGTCGAGGACCGGTGCGAGCGTGTGCGCGCCGTAGCGGTCGGAGAGCGCCAGGACGTATTTGTCGGTGTCCGGCTTCGCGAGCGTCTGGTTCACGAAGTCGAACTCGAGCTCCTCGTCGGGAGGGAGCAATTCGTCGAGCGCGCGGTAGACCGCCGAGTTGAACAGCACACGGCCGGGAGTCGTCAGATGGAGCTCCTCGTTGAAGCGGAACTCGATCGGCTCCTGCAGGCCGACAGCCTTCATCTCGAGCGCGACCTCGATCTCGTCGGCCGAGTCGAAGCGCCGCGGGCGCGGGTTGAGCTTCGTCGAGTCGAGCGACCGCAGGTCCCTGTCGGTGTATGTCAGGTAGTAGATGCCGAGCACCATGTCCTGCGTCGGCGTCGCAAGCGGGCGCCCGGAAGCCGGCGACAGGATGTTGTTCGACGACAGCATCAGGATGCGGGCCTCCGCCTGTGCCTCTGCCGAGAGCGGCAGGTGGACGGCCATCTGGTCGCCGTCGAAGTCGGCGTTGAACGCGTGGCAGACGAGCGGGTGTACCTGGATCGCCTTGCCCTCGACGAGCACGGGCTCGAACGCCTGGATGCCGAGGCGGTGAAGTGTCGGTGCGCGGTTCAGCAGCACGGGGTGCTCCGCGATCACCTCTTCGAGGACGTCCCAGACCTCAGGCGTCATCGAGTCGACGTACTTCTTCGCCGCCTTGATGTTCTGGACGGACTTCCGCTCGACGAGCCGGCTCATGATGAACGGCTTGAAGAGCTCGAGCGCCATCAGCTTGGGCAGGCCGCACTGATGCAATTTGAGATTGGGCCCGGCCACGATGACCGAGCGGCCCGAGTAGTCCACGCGCTTGCCGAGCAGGTTCTGACGGAACCGGCCCTGCTTGCCCTTCAGCATGTCGGACAGCGACTTCAGCGGCCGGTTGCCCGGGCCGGTGACCGCGCGTCCGCGGCGGCCGTTGTCGAACAACGCGTCGACGGCCTCCTGGAGCATGCGCTTCTCGTTGTTGACGATGATCTCCGGCGCGCCGAGATCGAGCAGCCGCTTCAGGCGGTTGTTCCTGTTGATCACGCGGCGGTAGAGGTCGTTCAGGTCGGACGTCGCGAAACGGCCGCCGTCGAGCTGCACCATCGGGCGGAGCTCCGGCGGGATCACGGGGATCGCCTCGAGAATCATCCACTCGGGGCGGTTCTCCGACTTGATGAACGCGTTCACGACCTTGAGGCGCTTGATCGCGCGCTGCTGCTTCTGCCCCTTCGACGTCTTGATCGTGTCGCGGAGCGTCGCCGCCTCGAGGTTCAAGTCGAGGTCGCGCAGCAGGTCGCGGATCGACTCCGCACCCATCCCGCCGCGGAAGTAGACGCCGAACCCGTACGGCGAGCCGAAGCGGTCCTTGAGCTCGCGGAACAACTGCTCGTCGTTCACGACCATCTTCGGGTCGAGATCGCGGAAGAGCTGCCACGTCTGCTCGAGGCGGCGCACCGAGTCGACGGCGGCCTCGCGCGTGTCGTCGCGGCGCGACTCGATGTCGAGGTACATCTCGCGCACCTTGAGCGCCCACTGGATCAGGGAGTCGAGATCCTCTTTCTGGATCTTCCCGTCCGTCCGCAGGCACAGGTCGTTCGTGAGCTCGCGGATGTCCTGGCCCTCTTCCCACGAGTCGACGGCGTCCTTCAGCAGTCCGCTGCCGAGATCGCGCGCCTTCTCGAGGTTCTTGAAGTCGACGCCCGATGCGAGCTTCGCGTCGTCCTCCGACAGCTCGTCTCCGACGAGCAGCGAGTCGACGATGCGGTGGATGTGCTTCGTGATCGCACCCTTCTTCGCACCGACTGCCTTTTCGAGCTCCTTCTCCAGCGGGGCGATCGCGGCCAGGATCTGCTCGGCCGCCTGCGCGACGTTCTCGAGCTCGCGCGGCGTGAGCTTGCGGTCGTCGCGGATCGCGGCGTTGCGGACGAGCTCGCGGATCTTCTTCGCATCCTCGGTGGTGATCTGCGGGACGAGCTCGAGGAACAGGCCGCCGACGAGCTTGCGCGCGTCCTCGAGGGTCGGGAGCACCTGCTCCTCGGCCCACGTGGCGAGACCGCGCGTCCAGAAGTCGTCGTCCTCGTCGAAGCCCTTCTCCTTGCCCTCCGCGAAGAACGCGCGGCGGCGGGCGAGGCGCTTCTCGAGGTCGGCGAGCTGCTCGTCGCGGTCGACGTAGATGCGCTCGGACTCGGCCTTGACCTTGTCCTCGAGGTCGTTCACGTCCTTCGCGCGCGCCTCGTTGTCGACGAACGTGACGATCGAGGCGGCGAAGTACAGCACCTTCTCGAGCTCGCGCGGCGCGATGTCGAGCAGGTAGCCGATGCGGCTCGGCACGCCCTTGAAGAACCAGATGTGCGAGACGGGCGCGGCGAGGTCGATGTGCCCCATGCGCTCGCGGCGCACCTTCTGCCGCGTCACCTCGACGCCGCAGCGCTCGCAGATGATGCCCTTGTAACGGACGCGCTTGTACTTGCCGCAGTAGCACTCCCAGTCCTTGGTCGGACCGAAGATGCGCTCGCAGAAGAGACCGTCACGCTCGGGCTTGAGCGTGCGGTAGTTGATCGTCTCCGGCTTTGTGACCTCGCCCGACGACCAGTCGCGGATCTGCTTCGACGACGCGAGACCAATGCGGATCGCGTCGAATTCGTTGATGTCGATCAAGTTCTCTCTCGCCTCTTTCTCTAACTACGTGGTCGTCGGTTTCGTCAGTCTTCGACTTCGACGTCGGCGTCGTCACCGGCAGCGACGGGCTCGGCGTCCTCTTCCTCGTCGTCGGTCGCGTCGAGCTCGACACCGTCGAGATCCGCGAGCGACTCGTCTGTCGGAAGCGCGAGCTCACCGTCCGTGTCGACGCGGTCCTGGCCCTCCTCGGCCTCCTGCGCCGTGGGCTGGCGCGCGGCTGCGCGGAGCGAGCCCGGCGAGAGGTCGATGCCGAGCTCTTCGGCAGCGCGGAGGAGCTCGTCATCCTCTTCCCGCACCTCGACGGCGCCGCCGTCCTCGGAGATGACCGCGACGTCGAGCGCCAGCGACTGCATCTCCTTCAGGAGCACCTTGAAGGACTCGGGGATCGACGGCTCGGCGATGTTCTCGCCCTTGACGATCGCCTCGTACGCCTTCACGCGCCCGACCGTGTCGTCGGACTTGATCGTGAGCATTTCCTGCAGCGTGTACGCGGCGCCGTACGCCTCGAGCGCCCACACCTCCATCTCGCCGAAGCGCTGGCCGCCGAACTGCGCCTTGCCGCCGAGCGGCTGCTGGGTGACGAGGGAGTACGGGCCGGTCGAGCGCGCGTGGATCTTGTCGTCGACCAGGTGGAGCAGCTTGAGGATGTACATGTAGCCGACCGTCACCTCCTGCTCGAACGGCTCGCCGGTGCGACCGCTGAACAGGCGAACCTTCCCCGAGGCCTGACGGCCTTCCGGAGCTTTCGAGTCGGTGACGATCTTGATCGGGCTCTCCGGGTTCTGGCGCGTCCACTCGAGCAGCGCCTTGTCGACGTCGAGAACGGTGGCGCCGTCGAACACGGGCGTTGCGATGGGGGTCGGCTTCGGCGCGTTGATCACGCGGCCGGCATTGCCGTCCATCGGCTGCACCTCGTCGGTGGCGAAGACGCCGTGCGCCGCCGACCACCCGAGATGCGTCTCGAGGATCTGGCCGATATTCATCCGGCTCGGAACCCCGAGAGGGTTCAGCAGGATGTCGACTGCGCGGCCGTCCTCGAGGAACGGCATGTCTTCCTCGGAGACGATCTTCGAGATGACGCCCTTGTTGCCGTGGCGCCCGGCGAGCTTGTCGCCCTCGGAGATCTTGCGCTTCTTCGCGACGTAGACACGGACGAGCTCGTTGACACCCGGGCTCAGGTCGTCGCCGTTGTCTCGCGCGAACGTCTTGACGTCGATGACGACACCGCCCTCGCCGTGCGGCACCTTGAGCGACGTGTCGCGGACCTCACGCGCCTTCTCCTTGAAGATCGCGCGGATCAGCTTCTCTTCGGCCGTCAGCTCGGTCTCGCCCTTCGGCGTCACCTTGCCGACGAGCAGATCGCCCGAGCCGACCTCGGCGCCGACGCGGACGATGCCGCGGTCGTCGAGATTGCGGAGCGACTCCTCCGAGCGGTTCGGGATGTCACGCGTGATCTCCTCGTCGCCGAGCTTCGTCGAACGCGCGTCGATCTCGTACTCGTGAATGTGGATCGAGGTGAGCACCTCGTCCTTGACGAGGCGTTCGCTGAGCACGATCGCGTCCTCGAAGTTGTAGCCCTCGAACGGCATGAACGCGACGAGCAGGTTCGCGCCGAGCGCGAGCTCGCCGTGATCCGTCGACGAGCCGTCGGCGAGCACCGCGCCCGCCTCGACCTTGTCGCCCTGCCGGACGATCGGCTTGTGATGGATCAGCGTCCCCTGGTTGGAGCGCATGAACTTCGTCAGGTCGTACTCGTCGCGCGTGCCGCGACCCTCGACGACGATCCGCTCCGCGTCGAGCTCGACGACGGTGCCCGCGGTCTTCGAGACGACGACGTCGCCCGAGTCGACCGCGGCCCGATACTCCACGCCGGTGCCGACGAGCGGCGCCTGCGGGATCATCAGCGGCACGGCCTGCCGCTGCATGTTCGCGCCCATCAGCGCGCGGTTTGCGTCGTTGTGCTCGAGGAACGGGATCATCGCGGTCGCGACCGAGACAATCTGCGCAGGCGAGACGTCCATGAAGTCGATCACCTTCGCGCCTGCCATCACGGCCTCGCCCTCGGACGAGCGACACAGCACCTGCTCGTGCTCGAACTTGCCGTTCTTGTCGAGCGGCTCCGATGCCTGCGCGATCGTGTACTGCGCCTCTTCGGCGGCATCGAGGTAGACGATCTCGTCACTGACCTTGCCGTTCGCGACGCGGCGGTACGGCGTCTGGATGAATCCGAACTCGGACACGGTCGCCATCGACGCGAGCGAGCCGATCAGGCCGATGTTCGGACCTTCCGGCGTCTCGATCGGGCACATGCGGCCGTAGTGCGTCGGGTGGACGTCGCGCACCTCGATCGGCGCGCGCTCCCTGGTCAGCCCGCCGGCGCCGAGCGCACTCAGGCGGCGGCGGTGCGTGAGACCGTCGAGGGAGTTCGTCTGCTGCATGAACTGCGACAGCTGCGAGGAGCCGAAGAACTCCTTGAGGGCTGCCACCACCGGACGAATGTTGATGATCGTCTGCGGCGTGATCGTGTCGACGTCCTCCGTCGTCATCCGCTCGCGGACGACGCGCTCCATGCGGTAGAGACCGACGCGGAACGCTTCCTGGATCAGCTCGCCCGTCGTGCGAAGGCGGCGGTTCCCGAAGTGCTCGTACTCGTCGAGCTCGGTGCGGATCGGGTCTCGCGAGAGACCGATCGCGTCGGCCGCGAAGTCGCGCGAATCCTCCGGCACGCCGATCGCGTGCGGCAGGGAGACGAGCTTCTGGACGAGCGCGAGGATGTCCTGCGTCGTCAGGACGCGGGTGCCCTCCGGCACGTCGACACCGAGACGCTGGTTCAGCTTGTAGCGCCCGACCTTGGTCAGGTCGTACCGCTTCGGGTCGAAGAAGAGCGACCGCAGCAGGTTGCGCGCGTTGTCGAGCGTCGGCGGCTCGCCGGGGCGCTGCTTCTTGAAGACCTCGATCAGCGCCTCTTCCTCGCGCGTCGTCGGGTCCTTCTCCAGGGTTTTCTCGATGAAGTGCGAATTGTTGAAGAGGGCGAGAATCGCCTCGTTCGTGGAGGTGTCGACAGCGAAGCCCGTTGTCGGGTCCTCGGCGGGCAGCGCACGCAGGAGCGTGGTGATCGGCAGCTTGCGCTTCCGGTCGATGCGCGCGTAGACGACGCCCTTCTTGTCGATCTCGAGCTCGAGCCACGAGCCGCGGCTCGGCATCAGGTTCGCGGTGAAGATCTGCTTCGTCGCGTCCTTCGGCTCCATCAGGTAGGCGCCGGGCGAGCGGACGAGCTGCGTGACGATCACGCGCTCAGTGCCGTTGATGATGAACGTGCCCCACTTCGTCATCATCGGGAAGTCGCCCATGAACACCGTCTGCTCGCGGATCTCGCCCGTGTCCTTGTTCACGAAGCGGACCGTCATCGAGAGCGGCGCCTGGTAGGTCAGGTCCTTCTCACGGCATTCCTGAATGGAGAACTGCGGCTCGCCGAAGCGGTACTCACCGAACTCGACGGCGAGCGAGCCGGTGTAATCCTCGATCGGCGAGATGTCGTCGATCGTCTCGCGGAGCCCCCCCGACAGGAACCAGTCGAAGGACTCACGCTGGATGTCGATCAGGTTGGGGAGGTCGAGGACGTGCTTGAGACGCGAGAACGAATGGCGCGCGCGAGGCGCTGTGACCGTCTTGGCCAAAGAGAACAGCCTCCCTTACTAGCTATGAGATAGGCGGCGGAGCAGCAGAAAAAGGGCGTGCAGGTGGGACGTGACCGGACGTCGGCGCAACCCCCCACGATAGCGGAGGCGTCTCTCCAGCCGCAAGCGCACGGCGAGAGACCCGCTGGGCCGACAACGAGAAAGGTACCAGAGGCAGGGTAGCCGAGGCCGCCCTCGTTCAGGCGGCCTCGGCCGTTACGGGCGCGACGGGCCAGGCGCGTGTCGTAACGCCGATCGCGTTCCAGGCATTGATCGTCACGATCAGGGCGACGAGCGCCCCCAGCTCGTCCGGGGAGAAGTGCGCGGCAGCCGCTGCCCAGGCCGCATCGGGGACGTGCGTCTGGGCGCACAGCGTGACCGCCTCGGTGAGCGCGAGGGCGGCCCGCTCGCGCTCCGAGAAGAGCGCAGCCTCGTGCCAGACCGGAACGAGAGCGAGCCGCTGGTCGGTCTCGCCGGCCGCGCGCGCGTCGGTCGTGTGCATGTCGACGCAGTAGGCGCACCCGTTCAGCTGCGAGGCCCGCAGGCGTACGAGCTCGCGCAGACGGGCGTCGAGCCCGACGCGGTCGAGCTCCTTCGTCGCCGCCCCGTCGAGGCGGCTCATCGCCTGGGAGAACGACGGTGCGTGGCCGTCGACGTCGAGGCGGACCGGGATGTCTGTGGTGGTGGTCATGGCGCCATGGTACGTCGTGTCGGCGCACGATTATCATCCATTTCCATGACTGAAACATGGGCCACTTTTGGAGTCGACCTGCACGTCGATCCGGGCGGCTCCCGTCTCCGTCGCTCGCTCGAGCGGGCCCTGCGCGATGCGGTTCGGAGCGGGCGGCTCACGCCTGGGGCGCGACTGCCGTCGTCGCGATCACTCGCCCGCGATCTCGGCATCGCCCGCAACACGGTCGCCGGCGCCTACGGGCAGCTCGTCGCGGAAGGCTGGCTCGAAGGCAAGCAGGGCTCGGGCACGCGTGTTGCTCTGCGGGCCGCCTCGGACGTTCCCGCGCCGAGCACCCCGCCGCCGGGCGCCGCGTCTCGCTTCGATCTCCGCGCAGGACGGCCCGACGTCACGTTGTTCCCGCAGCGCGCGTGGCTGGCCGCGGCGCGTCGCGCGCTGCGCGCTGCACCGTTCGATGCGTTGGGCTACGGCGATCCGCGTGGGCGGATCGAGCTGCGGCGCGCGCTCGCCGAGTACCTGGCGCGGGCGCGCGGCGTCGTCGCGTCGCCGGAGCGCATCGTCGTCTGCACCGGCCTCGTCCAGGGACTGTCCCTGGTCAGGGCCGCGCTGGACGGGCCCTGGGTGGTCGAGGCGTACGGGCACGCAGCGCACCGCCGCGGGCTCGACGCGCGCCCCGTGCCCGTCGACGATGACGGTGCTGTCGTCGCCGAGCTCGGCGATGCGCACGTCGCGCTCCTCACTCCTGCCCACCAGTTCCCCCTCGGCGTCACACTCACTCCCGCCCGGCGCCGCGCCGCCGTCGAATGGGCCCGCGCGGGCGGTGGCATCGTCATCGAGGACGACTACGACGGCGAATTCCGCTACGACCGCCGGCCTGTCGGGGCGATGCAGGCACTCGCGCCCGACCAGGTCGTCTACGCCGGAACGGCGAGCAAGAGCCTCGCTCCCGGTGTGCGACTCGGCTGGCTCGTGCTGCCGGCGACCCTGCTCGACGCGGTGGTCTCCGCGCGCGCACACGGTGACTGGCCAAGCGCCCTCGATCAGCTCACGCTGGCGGAGCTGATCGAGTCGACCGGCTACGACCGGCAGGTACGCCGCACGCGTCTCGTGTACCGCAACCGTCGCGATCGACTCGTCGCCGCGCTCGGCCCGGTCGCCGGCATCGACGCCGGGCTCCACGCCGTCGTGCCTGTGCACGAGGACGAAGCAGTCGTCGTGCGGCGCGCGCTCCGGCACGGCGTCTTGGTGGAAGGGCTCGACAGTTATCGCTTCGGCGAGCGAAGCGCCGGCCCGGCGCTCGTCGTCGGCTACGGAACGCCGCCCGAGCACGCGTTTGACGGCGCACTCGGGCGGCTCCGCGAGATCGTCGAGAGCCCTACTTGAGCTCGACGGAGGCGCCTGCCTCCTCGAGCTGGGCCTTGATCTGGTCGGCCTCTTCCTGGTTCACGCCCTCCTTGACCGGCTGCGGAGCCGAGTCGACGAGGTCCTTGGCTTCCTTGAGACCGAGGCCGGTCACCGCGCGGACGACCTTGATCACCTGGATCTTCTGGGCGCCGGCGCCGGTGAGGACGACGTCGAAGGCGGTCTTCTCCTCCACTGCGGCCGCCTCGCCCCCTGCGGGAGCTGCCGCGACTGCGACCGGAGCGGCGGCGGTGATGCCCCACTCCTCCTCGATCTTGTTCTTCAGCTCGACCAGCTCGAGGACGGTCATGCTCCCGAGCTGCTCGAAGACGGTGTCGACTGCTGCCATTACTCGCTCTCCTCCTGGGTGGTCTCTTCTGTGGTGTCTGACACCTCGGTGTCAGACACGTGTTCGGGTTCCGTTGCCGGTTCGGCCGGAGCAGGGTCAGACACCGTGGCGGTGTCGGGCCCCAGCTGCTCGATGCGCGCATCGATCAGCCCGTAGAGGTTCTGAAGCGGTGCGTTGACGAGCGCGACCAGGCTCGAGAGCGGCGCAATGATGGCGCCGATCACCTGTCCGCGCAGCACGTCGAGCGGCGGCAGCTTTGCCAGCTGCTCAACGTCGGAGCCGGAGATGACGCGGCCCTGCATCACACCGCCGCGAATCTCGAGCACCTTCGTGTCGCGAGCCGAGTCGGCCAGCGCCTTCGCGACGGCGACCGCGTCGCCGTCCGCTTCCACGAACGCGATCGCCGACGGGCCCTCGAGCAGCGCGAGGATCGCGTCCGCCCCGGCGGCCTCGGCCGCGCGGCGGGTGAGGGTGTTCTTCACGACCGTGAACCGGGCGCCGTTCTCGATCAGCTTGCTGCGCAAGCCGTCGATCTGGGGCATGGTCAGGCCGCGGTAGTCCGCGACGATCATCGTCTCCGAGCTCCGAAGCTTCTCGGTCAGCTCCGAGACGATCCGTTCCTTGTCCTCTTTTTGCATTTCACCTCCTCTGACATCGCGAGCCCGCAGGCAGGCGGGCTCGCAGAGAGAAGGTGTTCACTCCCAGGAGGCCGCCTCGGGAGGGCCTCCGCCGAGCGATGTTCAAAAACACCGTGCGGCTGCCTCCTGTCTCTGGCGACGGGCTTGTTTCTAGGCCGTGACCTGCTCGGCCCCCTGCGTCGACCCTTCGAGCTCCTCCGCGATGTCCCGTGTCCGCGTCGGGTCGACGTGGATCCCGGGCCCCATGGTGGAGGTCAGGGTGATCTTCTTGATGTAGCGGCCTTTTGCGGCCGACGGCTTCGCGCGCACGATCTCCTCGATCAGCGCGGCGTAGTTCTCGACGAGCGCACGCTCCTCGAACGACCGTTTGCCGATCGGGATGTGCACGTTCGCGCCGCGGTCGGTGCGGTACTCGAGCTTGCCGGCCTTCGCATCACGCACGGCCTTCGCCACATCGAACGTGACGGTGCCCGTCTTCGGGTTCGGCATCAGGCCGCGCGGGCCGAGCACGCGGCCGAGGCGGCCGACGTTGCCCATCTGGTCGGGTGTCGCAATCGCGACGTCGAAATCGGTGAAGCCTTCTTCGATGCGCTTGGCGAGATCCGCCGAGCCGACGACGTCGGCGCCCGCCTCTTCGGCTTCGCGCGCTTTGTCGCCCTCGGCGAACACCGCGACACGCTGCTCGCGTCCGGTGCCGTGCGGCAGCATCATCGTCCCGCGCAGCTGCTCGTCCGCATGACGGACGTTCAGCCCGAGGTTCATGTGCACCTCGACGGTCTCGTCGAACTTCGTCTTCGGCGCGCCCTGCAGGAGACGAATCGCCTCGACCGGTGTGTAGAGCTGCTCGCGGTCGACTGCTCCGCGCGCCTCGGCATACCGCTTCCCGTGCTGCGCCATCAGTTGTCCACCTCCACGCCCATGCTGCGCGCCGTGCCGGCGATTACGAGCATCGCCTGCTCGACGTCGCGCGCGTTCAGATCCTGCATCTTCGTCTCGGCGATCGAGCGCAGCTGGGCCTTCGTGAGCTTGCCGACCTTGGCGCGGTTCGGTTCCGCCGAGCCCTTCTCGAGCCGCAGCGCCTCCTTGATCAGGACAGCCGCCGGCGGCGTCTTCGTGATGAAGTCGAAGCTGCGGTCCTCGTAGACCGTGATCTCGACCGGCGTGATGCGCCCGTTCTCCTGCGCGGTCTGCGCGTTGAACGCCTTGCAGAACTCCATGATGTTCACGCCGTGCTGGCCGAGCGCAGGCCCGACCGGCGGAGCCGGGTTGGCCTGCCCGCCGGGGATCTGCAACTTGATGATGGTGAGAACCTTCTTCGCCATTCCCTCTTCCTTAGTCGAGCTTCTTCACTTGGTCGAACCCGAGCTCGACAGGAACCTGCCGCTCGAAGATGTCCACCAGTACCTTGAGCTTCTGCTGGTCGGGGTTGACGTCCACGATCTCGCCGTCGAAGTCCGACAGCGGCCCTGAGGTCACCTTCACCGACTCACCGAGCGAGTACTCGACCTGCGCGCGCTGGCGTTCGCCGCCGGCGCTCGAGCCGGTCTTCAGGATGCGGTCGATCTCGGGTTGCGAAAGCGGCACGGGCTTCGAGCCGGCGCCCACGAAGCCGGTGACGCCCGGCGTGTTCTTGACCACGGTCCACGCGTCGTCGTTCAAATCCATGTTGACGAGCACATAGCCGGGCAGCACCCGCTTCTCGGTCTGCACCTTCTGGCCGTCCTTGGTCTCGACGACCGGTTCGGTCGGGACGACGACGCGCCGGAAGCGCTGCCGCTGCCCCATCGACTCGATGCGGTGCTCGAGGTTGGCCTTGACCTTGTTCTCGTGGCCCGAGTAGGTGTTGACGACGTACCAGCGAAACATCCGAATCCTTTACTGGCCGAGGAAGAACTTGGACACGACGTGCTTCCACACGATGTCGTTCACGTAGAGGTAGGTGCCGACCACCATGCAGGCGACGAGCACGACGACCGTGCCCTGGATCACCTGGCTCTGGCCCGGCCACTCGACCTTCTTGAGCTCGGCCCACGAGTCGCGGACGAAGTTGCTGCGGCGCCGTGCCTCCGGTTGCGACTGGGGGCGCACCGCGGGGTGCCGTTCGGAGCTTGCCTCGGCCACGGCTAGCGCGTCTCCCTGTGCCCGGTGTGCGTCCCGCACCAACGGCAGTACTTCCGGAACTCGACGCGGTCCGGCGTGTTCCGCTTCGACTTCATCGTCTGGTAGTTCCGTCGCTTGCAGTCGGTGCAGGCGAGCGTGATCGCAACTCTGACTCCGGTCTTGGCCATGTCTCTCTCTGCGTGAAGTGGGAAGCCCCGGGCACGCTGACGCACTGCCCTCGAGCCGCGGAAGTGTAGCGGGACCCGGCCGCCTCCGCCCCGGATTTCGCTCTGACGCTAGCTCAGCGGGGCGTAGAGGTTGATCCGCGTGCCGTCCGGGTCGCCGAGGAGCGCGTAGCGCTGCCCCCAGAACGCGTCCCACGGCTCTTTCTCGCCCTCGAACCCGGCGTCGACAACGCGCCGGTAGATCTCGTCCACCTCGGCCGGGCTCGAGCACTCGAAGGCGAGCGAGACCTGGTTCCCGTCGGTTCGTGACCAGTCGGGCAGAAAGCTTCGGATCACCTCTTCGGTGTCGAACATGAGCCGCGTCCCGTTCGCCATCGTCGCCTCGACGTGCTCCTCGGTCGTGCTCTCCGGCAGGTCGAGCCCGAGCAGGCGGTAGAAGCGAAGCGTCCGCTCGAGATCCGCTACGCCGATGCCGATCGCGTTCAGTTCGGGCATGGCTCGACGCTACCACCCTCGCTCTCGTCCAGGATCGACCGCGCGCGTTCGAGATCTTGCCCGCCCACCCACACCTCGGCCGGCACAAAATCGTTCGCCATGGACGTGGCCTGGAACAGCACGCCGCGTTTCCAGAACGCGTCGATTCCGTTCGCCTGGAGGTGCGAGCAGATTGCTTCCGCAAGCGGGACGTTTGGAGTCGAGGTCAGCAAGACGGCGGTGTCGTAGGACTCGCCCGGCGCGAGCTCGAACCCGTGCTCGACCTCGTCGGGCGCGGTGCGAAATCGTCGCAACTCTTGCCAGTCGACCGTGCGGAACCACAGCGTCCCGGCGCCCCACAGCAGAACACCGACGAGCACGGCCACGAGGAGGCCCGGCAGGTAATAGAGGCCCGCCACGCCGGTCGCCAGGCCGGCGACGAGCAGGATCAGCGCGTAGCGGCGCGAGCCGGTCGCAGATTCGGATTCCACGATCTCATTGTCGGCGATGACGAAGAAGTAGCGGCGGGTGGGCTCGAACCACCGACCTTCGGGTTATGAGTCCGACGCTCTAACCAGCTGAGCTACGCCGCCAAGCGAACACCGATTTTAGCCGACGTCCGTCGCGGCCCCTACCCTCGCATGGTGGCCGAAGCGGAGAAGTGCTGGCGGTGCGGCGCTGCGATGGAATGGCGCCATTCGACTTGGCAGTGCAGTCAATGCAGGTTCAAACTCGGCTGCTGCGAAGGCGATCCGCAGACGTGCACGGATGCGGTGATCGAGCCGCAGCGCGAGCCGACTCGCGCCTGACCCGTCAGGTCTTTCAAAACGGACTAGGCGATCAGGCCGTGGCGCAGCGCGGTCGCGACCGCCTGCGTGCGCGTGTCTGCGCCGAGCTTGTCCATGGCCTTGCGAATGTGCGTCCGGACCGTCTCCGGCGAGATGAAGAGCTGCTTGCCGATCTCCTCGTTCGAGAGGCCGTTCGCAAGGTGGCGCAGAACGTCCCGCTCGCGCGGTGTCAGCTTCGGCGTACCGGGCCCAATGCTCGCTGCCGCGAGTGCGCCCGCGAGCACCGGGTCGACGTAGGTGCCACCGCCGGCCACCGTGTCGAGAGCGCGCAGCAGATCTTCGAGCGGTGCCTCTTTCAGCACGAAGCCTGCAACGCCCGCGTCGAGTGCCTCGGTAAGCAGCGCACTGTCGCCGTAGGCCGTGTAGATGAGCACCGCCGTCTCCGGCGCCGAGCGCTTCGCGCGCCGCGCGAGCTCGATCCCACCGAGCTTCGGCATCCGGATGTCGACGAGCGCGACCTGGGGCCGCAACGCCTCGATCTCCGCGAGGGCCTCGTCGCCGTCGCGGCCACGGCCGACCACGTCGACCCCGCTGTGGACGAGCAGGGCCGCGATCGCCTCGAGCACCGCCGGATGGTCGTCTGCGACGACGCAGGTAAGACCGGGACGCGCCGACGAACCGCGCGCGCCCGAGCGGATCCCCGTTTCGGGGGAGGCCCACCCCACATCTGTAGGGATACAGGGTTTCGGCCCGAGTGCCAATAGAAGTTGTGCCATTTGCCTACCGGATTTGGAGGACTTTGCGGCCGACAACCACAGTTTTGGGAGCGCCCGGGCCTACAGCCTCCCCGGAGCCGCCCGACCCCGGCCAGCCGGTCGACCAGCAGCTCGTGCAGAGCGGGAAGCTCGCCGCGATCGGCGAGCTCGCCGCCGGCGTCGCGCACGAGATCAACAACCCGCTGTTCGCGATCCTCGGCCTGACCGAGTTCCTGCTCAAGGAGGCCGAGCCGGGCTCGAAGGCGCACGCAGCGCCTCGAGCTGATCCAGCAGACCGGGCTCGAGATCAAGGAGATCGTGCGTGCGCTGCTCGACTTCGCCCGCGAGAACGCCGAAGAACGCCACGTCGTCGCGCTCGACGACGTCGATCCGCTCGACGGTCGACCTGATCCGGCGCACGAACGCCCACAAGGGCGTCGAGCTGGTCGACACCTACGACGACGACGGCGCGCTCGGTCAACGCGAGCGCGAACCAGCTGAAGCAGATCTTCCTCAACCTGATCGCGAACGCACGCCAGGCGATGCCGAACGGCGGCACGCGTGCGCGTCGACGTCCGCCGCGACGGCGGCCACGTGATCGTCGTCGTCAGCGACGACGGGCCGGGCATCGCACCGAGCCGTCGCTCGAGCGCATCTTCGAGCCGTTCTTCACGACGAAGCGCCTGACACGGGCGGCACCGGCCTCGGCCTCTCGGTCAGCCTCGGGATCGCCGAGTCGCACGGCGGGCACGCTCACGGTGACCTCCGAGCCCGGGCGCGGCGCCGACCTTCACGCTGCGGCTGCCGATCGCCGGACGAAGGCGCCGGATGAGCCGCATCCTCGTGATCGACGACGAGGACGTGATCCGCATGCCTCGTCGTCGAGATCCTCGAGTCCGCCGGGCACGACGTCGATCGGGCGCGGAGAGCGCCGAGCGCGCGCTTCGAGCTGCTCGACGAGCGGAGTTCGACCTCGTCGTCAGCGACGTGATCATGCCGGGCCTCTCGGGGCTCGAGCTGCTCGAGCCGTCCGCGAGCCGGCATGCCTCGCTGCCGGTCGTGCTCGTCACCGGCGCCGGCACCTACGAGACGCTCAGCCAGGCGCTGACGCGCGGGCGCGGCCGGCCTCGTCACGAAGCCGTTCGCGCACGCCGACCTGCAGGCCGCGGTCGACCGACGCGCTCGAGCGCGCGTCGCGCAGCCGCGACGAGCTGCGCGAGCGGCTGCTCGCACCGACGCTCGCGAGCGCGCTCGCGAACGCGATCGAGGCGCGCGACTCCTACCTGCACGGCCACTGCGAGCGGCTCGCCGCGCTCGCCGTGCGCATCGCCGAGCTGCTCGGGCTGTCGGCCCGACGAGATCGAGACGATTCGCCTCGGCGCGATCCTCCACGACATCGGCAAGATCGGCATTCCCGGACCGCGTGCTCCTGAAGCCGGGCCCGCTCGACGACGGAGGAGCGCGCGGATCATCGAGACGCACCCGGAGATCGGCGACAAGCTGCTCGAGCCGCTCGACCTGCTCGCGCGGCGCCGGCCGATCGTCCGCCACCACCACGAGCGCTGGGACGGCGCCGGGCTACCCGGACCGGCTCGCCGGCGTCGAGCATTCCGCTCGGCGCGCGCATCGTCGCCGTCGCCGACTCGGTCGAGGTGATGTCGTCGCGGCAGCTCTACCGCCCGCCGCTCGCCGGCCGGTGAAGGCGAGCTCGTGCCTGCGCGGAGCAGTGGGACCCGAGATCGTCGACCTCGCCTCGGGCTGATCGAGCGGGAGAGCTCGTCTGGAGATCGACGAGCTCACCGTCCTCGGGCTGCGTCGACGATCGGCCGCAGAGCTCGCGTGCTCCTCGTCGAGGCGACGACGACACGCGCGGCTCGTCAGCGCGACGCTCGAGCGAGCTCGACGGCGCAGTCGATCGCGCGAGCCGGCGTCGCCAGGCAGCGGAGCTCAGAACGGCTCCGATGGTCGTCGCGCGTCGACGCGCAGGCTCCGGACGGCTCGGGCGGAGGTCTCGACGCGCTTCGCGCGAGCCCCGCTGCCGGTCGTGATGCTGCCGGCAGGATCGAGGCGACGGCCGAGGCGTTCCCACGGCGCCTCGACTACGCGGTCAAGGGGACCCTACGAGCGCTCGCGCGCGCGTTACCGTGGACTGGTGCCGTGCGCGCGGAGCCTTTCTGAGGATCCGCGTGCCTCGTCGCCGACGACCATCCCGCCTCGCCGGCCGTCTCGCTACCTGCCGAGAACGGCTTCGAGATCGTCGGGCCGCTCGACGGCGCCGCGCCTGACCTCGCCGAGACGAAGCCCGGACGTCGCGCTGATCGACTTCCGCATGCCGCGGCTCTCGGGCATCGAGCTGATCGTCGCCCTGCGCGAGGCGGTCCCCGGCACGCGCGATCGCCGTCTACACCGCCGACGCCGACGAGCGCTCGCGCGCGACGTGCTCGACGCAGGAGCCGTGGCGCTCCTCCTCAAGGAGGCGCCGCTCGCCGACCTCGTCCGCGCGCTCGAGGCGGTGCTCACAGGCGACTCGTACCTCGACCCGGCGCTGCACCGACGACGCCCGCACGCGGCGCAGCTCACGCCGCGCGAGCTCGACGTGCTGCGGCTGCTCGCCGAGGGCCTGCCGCACGAGGAGATCGGCCGGCGGCTCGGAATCAGCGTCCGAGACGGTGCGCACACATCTCCGCAAGGCATCGGACCGGCTCGGCGCCACGACCCGCACGCAGGCGGTCGCGACCGCGCTGCGCCTGGGCGGCTTGATCGCTGACGCAGCCTGCCGGCGTTCGAGCGGCGAGCTCGAGGTCGCTTCGCTCTCCGGCGAGGTCGACGCGCGTGATGGCGGGCATCGTCACGCGCCTGATGGAGCTCGCCGGCGCCGACGGCGCGTCGCTCTCGACGATCGACGACGAGTTCGCGTACTTCCAGGTCTGCGAAGGCGCCGACGCGCCGCTGCAGGGCCAGACCCTCCCGCTCGCCGAGACGCTCGGCACCGAGTGCATCGCGCGCGGCGACGTCACCGTGCTGCGCGCGACGACGGGCCCGAGGTCGCACGCTGCCTCACGCCCGGAGCAGGCGCGATCGTCCTCGCGCCGATCGAGTACGACGGCGCGATCCGCGGCGTCCTCGGCGTGCGCAGCGCCGACGCTCGACGCCTTCGACGAGAACGAGCGTCGAGACGCTCCGGCTGCTCGCCGCCGGCGCGTCGATCGCGCTGCGGAACGCCGAGCTCGTCGAGCGGCTCGCGCAGCGAGCGGCAGTACCGCGAGCTGCACGCCCAGGCCGCCGACGCCATGCTCGTCGGCGACCTGCGAGCGGCCACATCCTCGACGCGAACGATGCCGCCGCGTCGCTCCTCGGGTACTCGGTCGACGAGCTGCGCGCGATGCACGTCGACCGCGATCTGGTCGACCCGCCGAGCTTCGACCGCGACGTCCGCTGCGCAACGACGAGCTGCTGCGAGCACGGCGAGCTCCGGGCCGAGCGGCCGTACCGCCGGAAGGACGGCAGCGCGCTCGAGGTCGAGTTCTCGAGCCGCGCTGCTCGACGACGGCCGCGTCCACACCACCCTGCGAGACGTCACGCAGCGCAAGCGCGAACGAGGAGCGGCTGCGCTCGAGCCTCGAGCGGTCTGCACGCGATCGTGCAGACGCAGCAGGAGATCTCGGCGCTCGAGCTCGACCCCGACGCGATCACCGCGACGATCGTCGCACCGCGCCCAGCGCCTGGCCGGCGCCGACGGCGCGACGGTGCAGTGGTTCGAAGGCGACGACTCCGTCTTCGCGTCACTGCTCCGGGATCGCGGCGCCCATGTCGGCCTGCGCCTGGAGCGCGCGAGCGAGCCTCGCGGGCCTCGCCGCGCGTCGCCGGCGAGCCGGTCTACGCGCCGACACGCGACCGATCCGCGCGTCGACGCCGACGCGTGCTCGCGCGCTCGGCGCGCGGTCGCTGATCTGCGCGCCGCTGTACCGCGACGGCGCAGGTCGTCGGCGTGCTCTCGATCCTCGCGCCGCGAGCCCGACGCGTTCGACGAGCTCGGCGTCGAGACGACCCGGCTGATGGCGGAGTTCGTCAGCAGCGTGATGCGCAACTCGAGCGAGCTCGAGACGCGCCGGAAGCTGCGTCGAGCGAGCTGCAGGAGAGCGAGGCGCGCTTCCGCGGCGCGTTCCACGCCTCGTCGCTCGGCATGGCGCTGACGACGCTCGACGGGAGTTCGTGCAGGTCAACGACACGCTCGCGGAGATGCTCGGCTACACGGTCGACGAGCTGCTCGGCGCTCGGCGTCCGTGGGATCACCCACCCCGACGACGTCGCCGATCGACCTCGAGCGCGGCCGCGCAGCTCCGCACCGGCGAGATCGACTCCTACCAGCGCGAGAAGCGCTACCTCCGCAAGGACGGCTCGATCGTGTGGGCGCGAGCTGACCGTCTCGCTCGTCGCCGGCTACGACGGCGAGCCGACCCACGTCGTCTCGCACGTCCAGGACATCACCGCGCAGAAGGAGGCGAATCTGCTCTTCGAGGCGACCTTCGAATGCTCGGTCGTGCCGAAGCTGATCGCCGACGACGACCGGCGGATCGTCGACCTCAACCAGTCGGGCGCCGAGCTGCTCGGCGTCTCGCACGACGAGGCGCTGGGGCTGACCGGTCGACGACCTGCTGCGCCGACGAGCCGGTCGCAGGAGCTCTGGACGCGCTTCATCGAGACCGGCGCGCTGGAGGCGGAGGTCGTCGCTGCACCGGCCCGACGGACGAGTCGGCGCGATCGAGTTCGTCGGCGACCGCGAACATCCGGCCCGGCCGCCACATCGCGGTCGTCCGCGACCTGACGCGCCAGAAGGAGCTCGAGGAGCAGCTGCGCCAGGCGCAGAAGATGGAGGCGGTCGGCCGGCTCGCCGGCGGCATCGCCCACGACTTCAACAACCTGCTCACGGTGATCGCCGGCTACAGCGAGTTCCTGATCGACGGCGCAGCAGCGACGAGCGCCTGCGCCGCCACGCCGAGGAGATCAAGAAGGCCGCGGCCGCGCGCGGCGGCGCTCACGGGACAGCTGCTCGCGTTCAGCCGCCGCCAGGTGCTGCAGCCGCGCGTGCTCGACCTGAACGCCGTCGTCACGCGACATGGACATGATGCTGCGCCGCCTGATCGGCGAGGACGTCGAGCTCGTGACGATGCTCGAGCCGGAGCTCGGCGCGGTTCGCGCCGACCCGACGCAGCTCGAGCAGGTGATCGTCAACCTCGCCGTCAACGCGCGCGACGCGATGCCGGACGGCGGCTCGGTGACGATCGAGACGGCGAACCTCGTCGACCGACGACGGCGTCGTTCGTCGAGCTGCGGCTGACCGACACCGGGCATCGGCATGACCGACGCCGGAGCGGCAGCAGCTCTTCGAGCCGTTCTTCACGACGAAGGAAGGCGGCACCGGGCTCGGCCTCGCGACGGTGTACGGCATCGTCGAGCAGAGCGGCGGCACGATCGAGGTCGACGTCCGCGCCCGGGCTCGGCTCGTCGTTCCGCATCCTGCTTCCCGCGCGTCGACGCGACGCGGCCGGACGCCCGGTCGCGCCCGCCGGCGCGACGCGCCGCCGCACGGGCGACGAGACGATCCTGCTCGTCGAGGACGAGGCGGTCGTGCGCCAGCTCGTCGCGGAGATCCTCGAGACGAACGGCTACACCGTCCTCCAGGCGGGCGACGGCCCGTCGGCGCTCGAGCTCGCTCCGCCGCCACCCGGGCGACGATCGACCTGCTCGTCACCGACGTCGTCATGCCCGGCATGAGCGGCCCGGAGGTGGCGAACGCGGTCACCGCGATGCGCCCCGGCACGCACGTGCTCTACATGTCCGGCTACACGGACTCCGCGATCGGCCACCACGGCGTGCTCGAGCCCGGGCATCGCGTTCCTGCAGAAGCCGTTCAGCGCGGACGACCTGACGCGCAAGGTGCGCGCGCTGCTCGACGAGCGCGCCGGTCCCGGTCGACTGAGCGAACCGCCGCCTGCCGGTCGCACGACACGTTGAATGCGGCGTGCTCCCGCCGCTCCTGCGCGAGAACCGGAACTTCCGCCGCTACTTCATCGGCGCAGGCGGTGTCGCTCCTCGGCGACCAGATCACGCTGATCGCGCTGCCGCTGACGGCGGTGCTCGCGCTGCACGCGACCGCCGGACAGATGGGCGCGCTGACGACGGTCGCGCTCATCCCGAACCTGCTCTTCTCGCTCCACGCGGGCAGCTGGGTCGACCGCGCGGCGGCCGGCGGCACGTGATGCTCGTGGCCGACGTCGGGCGCGGCCTCCTGATCGCGACGATCCCGCGTCGCCTACGCGTTCGGCCATCTCACCTGGGCGCAGCTCTACGTCGTCGCGCTTCGGCTCCGGGCGTCTCTGCGCGTGTTCTTCTACGTCGCGTACGGCGGCGTTCTTCCAGACGATCGTCGCGCGCGAGGACTACGTCGCCGCCAACTCGCTGCAGCAACGGCAGCCGCGCCTTCTCGTTCCTCGCCGGCACGAGCATCGGCGGCGTGCTCGTCCAGGTGCTGCGCGGCCCGTACGCGCTCGCGATCGACGCGGTCTCGTTCATCTGGTCGGCGCTCTTCCTCGGCCGGATCGACGCGTCGACCCGCCGCCGGCGCACGAGCGAAGCGCGGCGTCCTCGCCGGCGCACGCTGGATCCGCGGCAACGCGATCATCCGCGCCGAGCTGCTCGGCGTCGCGACGATCAACTTCTTCAACTTCATCTTCTTCGCGCTGTTCCTGCTCTACGCGACGCGAGTCGCTCGCACGTGCAGCCCGGCCGCGCTCGGCATCGTGCTCGGCGCGGCGTCGGTCGGACGCTGCTCGGCTCGGTCATCACGGCGCGCATCTCGCGCCGGTTCGGCGTCGGCCCGACCTTCCTGCTCGGCTGCTTCCTCTTCCCCGCGCCGCTGATCCTCGTGCCCGCGGCGAGCGGCCCGCACTGGCTCGTGCTCGTGCTGCCTGTTCGTCTCCGAGTTCGTCTCCGGGCTCGGCGTGATGCTGCTCGACATCATGGCGGGTGCGATCAGCGCGGCGCTTGTCCCGCCGACGCTCCGCTCGCGCGTCTCGGGCGCGTTCATGATGGTCAACTACGGCGTGCGTCCACTCGGGACGACGATCGCCGGCGTGCTCGGCATCGACGATCGGCGTGCGGCCGACCCTGTGGATCGCGACGGTCGGCGCGCTCGCCGGCATGCTCTTCCTGCTGCCGTCGCCGATCCGCACGCTGCGCGAGGTCCCCGAGGAGGCTGCCCGAGTGACGACCCGCTCGAGCTGTTTCCACGAGTGGGTCGACGGCGACCAGATGGCGATCGCACCGCGACGCCCGACGGACGGCCGTCGGTGCGCATGCTGCTGCTGAAGAGCGCCGACGAACGCGGCTTCACCTTCTTCACCGGCTACACCTCGCGCAAGGGCCGCGAGCTCGAGGCGAACCCGCGCGCCGCGCTGCTCTTCCACCGCCCCGGATCTCAGGTGCGCGTCGAAGGGCGCGTCGAGCGGCTGCCCGCCGCCGAGTCGGACGCGTACTGGGCGACCCGCCCGGCCGCCTCGCGGCGGAGCGCCGCGGCCTCGCACCAGTCGCGAGCCGATCGGCTCGCGCGCAGAGCTCGAGGCGGCGGTCGCCGCGCAGCCCGAGGAGCCGCCGCGTCCCGAGCGCTGGGGCGGCTTCCGGCTCGTGCCCGACACGTACGAGTTCTGGCGGCACCGCGACGACCGCCTGCATGAACGTCACCTGTTCAGGGCATGCGACGGCGGATGGGAATCGCTACTCCTTCAGCCGTGAAGCTGCTCGCCGCCGCCGCGCTCCTCGCCTCGCTGACGCTCACGGCGTCGGCCGCCGCGCTCGTCGCCGACAGCTCGCCGGCTGCCCGGTGTTCCCGGCGTCGAGCGTGTGGAACCAGCCGGTCGAACAAGCTGCCGGTCGCCGCGAACTCGGCGACGCTGATCCGCTCGATCGGCGCTCGACGCCGGCGTGCACGCCGACTTCGGCAACGGCCTCTACGACGGCTCGCGCATCGGCATCCCGTACGTCGTCGTGCACGGCAAGACGACGCCGAAGTCGCGCGTGACGTTCGACTACGCCGACGAGAGCGACAAGGGCCCGTATCCGATCCCGGCGAACGTGCCGATCGAGGGCGCGCCGGCGCACGCGAACGAGGGCGACCGCCACGCGCTCATCGTCGACCGCGACACGTGCAAGCTGTACGAGCTCTACGCGCTGCGGCGCAGCGGCTCGCGGCTGGGCGCGCGGGCTCCGGCGCGATCTTCAACCTGCGCTCGAACGCGCTGCGGCCGGCCGGCTGGACGTCCGCCGACGCGGCGGGCCTGCCGATCCTGCCCGGGCCTCGCGCGCTGGGACGGCGACGCGTCGACCGGCGCGATCGGTCACGCGCTGCGCTTCACCGCCGAGCAGACGCGGAAGCGCGTACATCTATCCGGCGCGCCACTACGCGAGCGACTCGAACGATCCGTCGCTGCCGCCGATGGGGCTGCGCGTGCGGCTGAAGGCGAGCGTCGACATCTCGCAAGCTGCCGCCGCAGGCGCGGATCGTCGCGCAGGCGATGAAGACGTACGGGCTGATCCTGGCCGACAACGGCTCGAACTGGTACGTGTCGGGCGCGCCGAGCCCGCACTGGTCGAACGACCAGCTACACGCGCTCGGGAGCTGACCGGCGCCGACTTCGAGGTGGTCGACACCTCGAAGCTGCGGCCGTAGCGACGACGGTGAACGTCGTCCCGGCCGGGCCGCTCTCGACGCGAACGTCGCCGCCCATCGCCGTCGCGAGCTGCTTGACGATCGCGAGCCCGAGGCCGCTGCCGACCGGGCGGTCGCTGCCGATCTTGTCGTAGAGGTAGAAGCGCTCGAACGCGTGCGGCGACGTCGTCGGCGGGATGCCGGGGCCGGTGTCCGCGACGAGCAGCCGTCCCGCGCTCGGCCGTGACGGTGACCCGGCCGCCGGCCGGCGTCTCGCGCAGCGCGTTCTCGACGAGGTTCGACGCGACCTGGAGCAGCCGGTCGTGGTCGGCCTCGACCCAGGACTCGGACGCCCGCGGCGCGCGAGCTCGACCCCGAACTCGCGCGCCGCCGCCTCGTGGCGCGCGACGCCTCGCGCGCCATCTCGGCGAGATCGACCGGCTCGGGGCGCACGGAGAACTCGCTGCGGTTCATGCGGGCGAGGTCGAGCAGGTCGCGGACGAGCCGCTCGAGCCGTCCGCCTCGACGCCGATGATCGGCGCGCCGCCTCGTCCGGCTCGAACGCACCGTCGGCGAGCCCTTCGGCGTAGCCGCGGATCGCGGTCAGCGGCGTCTTCAGCTCGTGGCGACACGGAGAGCAGGAAGTCGCGCTCGGCCTCGCGCGAGCGCGCGAGCTGCTGCGGTCATCTGGTTGAACGCCTCGCGCGAGCGCCGCGAGCTCAGCTCGAGCCTTCCGTCGGCAGCGGCTCGTGACGACTCGTCGGCGGCGAGCGCGCGCGTCGCGTCGGCGACCCGCCGGATCGGACGCGACGATCGAGCGCGCAAGCGAAGAACGAGACCAGCGCGGCGAACGCGACGCCGACGAGCGCGGCGAGCAGCAGGTCGACGAGGAACGGGCGCCAGGCGGCCGACGCACGACGCGGGCCGCAGCAGGATCAAGCCGCGGTGCGGCAGCGTCCGGTACGAGTAGAGCTGGCGTCTGGCCGCGGTAGGTCGGTCTCGCCGTCGCTCGAGCGGTTCACGTTCGGGACGAGCTCGACGAAGGACGTGCGCGGCGGCTCACGATCGTGCGCACGCTGCTGCGAGAGCCGGTTCTGCGTCTTGTAGTTGACGTTCTGCGCGGCGCTGCGCGGCGAGGTCGTCTGCGCGACGCGCGACGCTCGCCGCCTGCGTGTGGTCGACCTGCCGGCGCGTGAGGACCGCGCCGATCGCGATCGTCAGCGCGAGCGTGAGCGCGAGTGCCGCGAGCGTCGCCGCGAACAGCCGCGCCCGCAGGCTTCTTCATTGTGGACTGCCTTGTAGCCCGTGCCGCGCAGCGTGCGGATCAGGTCCGGGCGGCCGAGCTTGCGGCGGAGCTGCGCGACGTGGACGTCGACGGTGCGCGTGCCGCCCGGGTACTCCTGCCCCCAGACGCGGTCGAGCAGCACGTCGCGCGAGACGACGACGCCGGTGTTCGCCATGAAGAACGCGAGCAGGTCGAACTCCTTCGCCGTCAGCTCGACGGGCGTGCCGTCGACGGTGACGTCGTGCGACTCCCTGTCGAGCACGACATCGCCGAGCGACAGATGGTCGCGCCGGTCCTGCGGCTCCGTGCGGCGGAAGATCGCCTTCATGCGCGCGACGAGCTCGCGCGGCGAGAACGGCTTCGTCAGATAGTCGTCGGCGCCGACCTCGAGCCCGACGACGCGGTCCGGCTCCTCGTCGCGCGCGGTGAGCATCAGGATCGGCACCTGCGAGCGCGCGCGCATCGCGCGGCAGACGTCGAAGCCGTCCATGCCCGGCAGGCCGATGTCGAGGATCACGAGCCGGATCGGATGGCGGTCGAGCTCGACGAGCGCATCCTCGCCGGACCGCACCCAGACGACGCGATAGCCGTCGCGCTGCAGATAGCCGCGAACGAGCTCCCCGACCGAGGGCTCGTCCTCGACGAGGAGAATCGTCCCCGCCATGTGTCCTCAGATTATGGGCGGAACGTCTGCCGGACGCGCACGGCTGCGCCACCGTCGATCCGCATGGTCTCGGCGTAGAGGCCCCGGCGCAGCGCCGTGAGGTCACGGGGACGTTCCTGAACTTGACGATCGTGGTCGGCCGAACGGGAATCTGCGAGACAGTGCCGTCGAGCTCGCGGAGCGTGATCGCGTCGGGCGGCACCTGATGATCCGTCCGCGGTCGAGGATCAGGGTGTGCGGCGCCTTCTTGATCTTGTCGTTGATCTCGACGTGCGACCAGTGGCCCGGGAAGCTGCGGGAAGTCGGGAGGCGTGCCCCTCACGCCCGCAGCGGCCCCGGAGGCGAGACCGAGGGCTGAGACGAGCATCGTGAGGGCAACGAGCCTTCCGCATGGGCCGACTCTTCCCGATTCCGATGCGGCCGTGGTTGTGCGAACGTAAGGCGCCGGTAAAACAGGGCCGCCGGCGGAGTGCCGGCGGCCCTTCTCGACACCTCGAGCGCGCTCGGTCGGTGGGTCAGTTGGCACCTCGGCCCGACCTCACCCGTCAATGTGCCTTCGACCTGCGCTCCGGCTCGGAAGTCTCGTCGTCTCCCCGGACGGACGTGCCGCCGGGTCTCGTCGGGTGGACGCTTCTGCGCCGCCCCGTTGTCTCCTCTTGTCCTCTAGCCCGCGGGCCGAGCGATCAGGCGCAGCGGTCGCACGTTCGAGCCGGCGGGCTTCGCTGCGTACATCGCGTGATCGGCGTCGCGCAGCAACTCGTCCGGCCGCGCACGTGGATGCTCAGTCGTGGCGACACCGATGCTCGCCGACTGCGTGAAGGACTCCCCGTCCAGCGTGAGCTCGAGCCGGCCGAGCTGCGTCTGGATGCGCACGACGTCCTCGAGCGTCAGCTTCGACGTGCCACGGACGATCACGGCGAACTCGTCTCCCCCGAGGCGGAAGACGGGATGGTCGACGGCCGCCTGCTCGAGTCGTTCGGCGAGACAGCGCAGCACCTCGTCGCCCGCGAGATGTCCGTAGCGGTCGTTGACCGACTTGAAGTCGTCGAGGTCGACGAGCACGAGCGCGACCGCCTCGTCGGGAGCAGCGCCTGCAAGCAGCGACGAAAGCTGCTCGTTGAAAGCCCGTCGGTTGAGGATGCCGGTCAATTCGTCACGGCGACTGAGCTCGCGCAGTGCAGACCGCGAGCGCGCGTTCTCGAGAGCGAGTGTTGCGGCGTCGGCGAAACGCTGTGCGAGCTCGAACTCGAGCTCGGAGAACGTGTTGCCGAGACCTTCGCGATACAGGCTCATCGCACCGATCACGACACCGCGCGCGACCAGCGGAAGCGAGATGATCGCCTCGGGCTCGTCTTCCGGCGTGCCTTCCACCTGCCCGGCTCGCGCGTCGAAATGCGCTTCGTTCGAGAAGATCGCGCGACCGAACTCGGCCGCGATGCCGATCAGCCCCTCGCCGAACGGAAGCCGCGTGTCGAGGAAGCCTTCCGGCCACCCGCCCTCGGCGATCAGCGGCCGCAGCGCGCGCTCCTCGGTCATCGCCTCCGCGACGAGGATGCTCGCGACAGGGATCAGACGCCGAACGGTCTGGACAATGCGCTCGAGGACAAGGTCGGGGTCCTCGCGAGAGAGGAGGTCGTGGTAGATCTCCGCCAACTGCCGGTAGGAGGCGACAACCGGGTCGCCGCCGGGGCCCGCCGCCGCAGACGATCTGCTCATACCCTTGCATCGGCCGTTGGCGCCGCCGTGGGCATGCCTCGGCAGGGGGATACGGCCCGAAACGGGTGACTCGTCCGCTCAGTCGAGCGCGTCGAGCAGCGCGGCGAGTTGCTCCCGCACGCGAGTCACACGGTGCCGCTGCGCCTCGAGCTCTTGCTCGAGCTCGCCGATGCGCGTTTCGTACACCTCGGTCTGCGCCCTCAGCTCGTGCTGTTCGTGCGCCTGTGCGCGAACGGCGGCAGCCTGCGCAGTCAGCCGCTCGGCGACAGCTCGGGCCTCGTTGGCGAGCGCGAGCACGGCATCGGCCTCGGCCTCGCCGCCGTCGTCGTCGACCTCGACGCGCTCCGGGCGCACACGCGGCCGCACCGGCAGCTCCGCGACAGGCGGCAGCTCCGGCTCGGGCTCCGGCTCCGGCTCCGGGTCGGGCTCGGCGGCAAGCTCCGGCTCCGGCGCCGGTTCGACATCGGGCACCGCTTCGAGCTCGCCGCCGCCCGCCCGTTCGAGGGCGAGGTTGCGGACCTGGAGGCGAAGGAGCCGGACCGCCGACCGAGCGCCCGTGACGGCCGTGATCGGATTCGGCATCGGACGGCCGGATCCTGGTCTCGATGCCGAGCCCGGCGAGATCGTCGACCGCGCGCTGCACGTCGGCCGGGCTGAACGTCCACCGCGCCCCGGCTCGGTACCGGGGACCCGGCACTCGGGACCCTCCCCTGATGCGGTCGAGCCGCAACCCGCCAGGAGCACGAGCGTCAGGACCCCGGCCAGGAGCGTCCTGCCGCCGGATGGGTGTCGCGAATCCCCGAACTGGGCCATCGGTCCCCCGCGACCTTTGCTCAGCTGCGCACGAGCAAGCCTGGGGAGAGGGTAACAGCGGCCGCAAGCCGCCCTCCCTTCAGGCGGGTGTGGGGTCGCGGTCCTCCATCTCCCAGGCGTGGTCCATGAGGTGATGGGCGGTCCGGCGCACGAGGAACTGGATGCGGCCAGCTCCGGGCCGGCCTTGCCCTCGGCGTTGTAGGCGCGGATGGCGTCGAGGTACGCCTGGCGGTGTGCCGCCAGGCCGTCCGGCGTCAGGACGACCTCGCGCGGCGTGCGGACCTCCACCTTGCGCGACATCTGCTCCGGCTCGTTGATGTACACGTGGCGGATGATCTGGTCGCGGCTGCGCCCGGCGCTGCGGGTGCCGGGTCGAAGCTCGGGCGAGACGCGGGCCGCCACCTCGTCGAAGTAGGCCCAGCAAGCGCGCAGGAGGTCGAGCCGACGCTCCAGGTCGGCGCGAGGGCAGCACCTCGCGCTCGATCTGCGACGGCACGTGGGCGATGCCCCAGAAGTCGGTCGAGCTCGACCCGGGCACCCGTTCGACGACCTCCACGTCGCGGGCGTCGGTCGAACGCCGGCCCCAGCCCGCCCGATCCGCGACCGCGGCGTAGCGCGGGAGTACGCGATGCAGCCTGGCGAGGGCGTCGTCCTCCGACGTCCCCCAGCGATCGAGGCCGGGCCAATCCATGGCGCCGGCCACGACCCGCCGTTTCTTGCCGATCTCCAGGATCACCCGCAGCGTGTCGCTCATGGCGGCAGCCTACCGCCTACGCCTCGGTCAGGACCTCGCGAAGCGTCGCGGCGAAGCCGTCCGGGTCGCCGGGCTGGCCGTACTCGTCACCCATGAAGCCGCCGTGGCCGCTCGGGAAGCGGACCGGGGTCGTGCCGAGACGCTCGGCCGCCGCGAAGGCGCCGCGGCACGCCATCTGGCCCTCGGACTCCACGCCCGCGCCGAAGACGATCCGCGTGGAGGCCGACCGCAAGCGCGTCGAAGTCGGGCTCGAAGTGGGTGCAGCTGATGATGTTCTGACCCAGCAGGGGATCGGTGCGCGAGCCGTCGTCCTCGGTCGGGAGGTGGAACATCGCCGGATCGGGCGCCGGCTGGCTCAGGTATGCCGCGTCCATGAGCCCGCGATGCCCCACCGCGACGATGAACTGGGCCATGCCCGGACCGAACCCGCTGCGCTGGTACGTGTCCGCGATCGCTTCGGTGGCCGCCAGCGCGCCCTCCCGGTCGGGCAGGATCGCCGCGAGCGGCGGCTCGTGGGCGACCAGCGTCCGCACGTCCTCGGGGTGCCGGGCCACGAGGGCCAGGGCGTTGACCGCGCCGCCACTGCTGGCGAAGAGGTCCACCGGGCCCGCGTCGAGCGCGGCGATGATCCGGTGCAGGTCGTCGGCGTGCTGCTCGGGCGTCGACGGGCTGGCCGGATCGGCCTTCGTGCTGCGCTCGACCCCCCGCGGGTCGTAGGTCACGACGGTGCGGTCCGGGAAGTGGCTGGCCAGGGTGACGAACCCGCTGGCGCCCATCGGCGAGCCGATCAGGAACAGGACCGGGGCGCAGTGCGTGTCGGCCTGCGCGAACGTCGTAGGTGAGGACGGCGCCGGGCACGTCCAGGGTGTGCGTCTGCGGACGCGGTCATCGTGGTCATCGGGCGACTCCTTCCTGCGGCCAGGATCGCGTCGATCTGGCCGACTGCCTGGGTGAGACCCTCTTCCATGCCCATGGCGAGGTACCGCTCCATCGCCGGCGGTGCTTGCGAAGCTGACTCTGGATGGACATCCGCGTGCGGCCCGCCTCGAGGGGCTCGATCGTCACGTGGCCCTCGTTGCGCGGGAAGTCGTCATCCGGCGTGCCGTCCGCGTGCGCGAACCCGTCGCGGAAGACGAGCCGACGCGGCGGCTCGGCCTCGAGGACGTCCCAGTAGCCGCGCGGCTGGTCGCCGGTCGGCCCGGTCATGTGGTACTCGACGCGACTGCCGGGCGCGAGGTCGTGGGCCGTGAACGTGGCCGGGTACGTCGGCGGACCCCACCAGCGCTCGAGCTGGCGCGGGTCGGCCCACAGCTGCCAGACGCGCTCCGGCGAGGCGTCGAACTCGGCGGTCACGGTCAGGGTCATGGCGGCAGGATCCTTGCGGACGGCGGTGACGGTCATGCGCTGCGTCTCCTCGATGCTGGTGATGAGGTCGGTCATGCGCTCGATGCGGCCGCGCCACAGCGCCTCGTACTCGTCGAGCAGGCTCCGGGCGAGGCGGAGCCCCTCGACGTTGGTGCGGACGACCTTGCGGCGTCCGTCGCGCTCCTTGGTGACCAGGCCGGCGCGTTCCAGGACCGCGACGTGCTTCTGCACGGCGGCGAAGCTCATCGGGTAGTGCCCGGCCAGCTCGGCCACGCCCTCCGCACCGGTCAGGGCCCGCAGGACGATGTCGCGCCGGGTGGCGTCGGCCAGAGCGGCGAAGACGCTGTCGGGGTTGAAGGTCGAGATCATTGGTACAACCATACGGTTGTATGACGGCCCTGTCAAGCCGTCCTCCGGTAGGCTTGGACATGACGTTCCCGACCGACGGACCGACCACCGATGCCCGGCTCCTGGCGGCCGCTGACGTCCCGACGATGCTGGTCGGCGGGACCACCGCTGGACTCGTCGCTACGGGGTCCGCGACCGATGGGCACTACGGCTTGTTCCGCTGGGACATGACGGCGGCGTCCGGCGGCGCCACGCCCCACTTCCATCGCACCTTCTCCGAGGCGTTCTACGTGCTGCACGGGTGCATCGCCCTGTACGACGGCAGCGGCTGGCGCGAGGGCAGGGCAGGGGACTTCCTGTACGTGCCGCCGCGCGGCATCCACGCCTTCCGCAACGACAGTGGCGCCCCCGTCTCGATGCTCATCCTGTTCGCGCCGGCGCCGCCGCGCGAGGCCTACTTCCGCGAGCTGGCCGAGCGCATCGCGTCGGGCCGGACCTACACCGACGCCGAACGCGCCGAGTTCATGGCCCGGCACGACCAGTTCGAGGTGCCGGCAGGGGCATGACCGCCGTCACGGACTGGCTGCTGGACTCGGACCCCGCGATCCGCTGGCAGGTCATGCGCGACCTGACGCACGAGCCCCCGGACGTCATCGCCGCCGAGCGGTCCAGGATCGCCACCGAGGGCTGGGGCGCCCGGCTCCTCGCGCTCCAGGCGCCAGACGGCCTGTGGGACGGCCAGGCCTGGTCGCGCGACTTCACGGACACCTTCCATGCCCTGGAGCTGCTGCGGCGCCTGGGGCTCGATCCGGCGAGCCAGCAGGCCCAGCGGGCCATCGGTCTCGTCCGCGAGCACGTCACCTGGGGCGACGGCTCGCCGTGGGAGAACCCCTGGGCCCACAACGGCTTCTTCGAGGGCGAGGTCGAGCCCTGCATCAACGGCAACGTCGTCGCCACCGGCTCGTACTTCGGCGTGGACATGACGCCGCTCGTCGAGCGGCTGCTCGGCGAGCAGCTCCCCGACGGCGGCTGGAACTGCGAGGTGGAGAACGGCGCGACGGTGTCGTCGTTCGGGACGACGATCAACGTCCTGGAGGGCCTCCTGGAGCACGAAGCGGGCGATCGGTGGCTCCGACGGTCGTGGCCGCCGCACGGCGGCGGGGCGAGGCGTACATGCTCGAGCGGGGGCTGTTCCGTCGGAAGTCGACCGGCGAGGTGATCGACCCCGCCTGGCTGCAGTTCTCGTTCCCGACCTGGTGGCACTACGACGTCCTGCGCGGCCTGGACTACCTCCGCGCCGCCGGCGTCAAGCCCGACGAGCGGGTCGCCGAGGCGATCGGGGTCGTCGGAGGCCAACCGCGACGCCGGACGGCCGGTGGCCGCTGCAGAACGTCTACGCGGGCGAGGCGCCACTTCCAGATGGAGGTGGGGGAGGGGCAGCCGAGCCGCTGGAACACCCTCCGCGCGCTGCGCGTGCTCGACTGGTACGAGCGAGGCCGCCGGCCGTGATCAGCCCGTGGGCTGGCCCACCTGCGCCCGGCGGCGGCCCGCCGGCCCCAGGTCCGGTCCGCCGAGCGGCGACATGTGCTCGTGGACGATCTTCCAGTCGTCGCCGACCCGGGCGAAGACCATGCGTGCACTGCTGATCGAGCGCCACCGCGTTGCCCGCGATCTGGCCCGTGAAGTGGCCGTTGAACGTCGCGATGGCCACCTCGCCGAAGACGTTGATCGCGAGGTCGTTCATGTCGACGCCCGGCTGTTCGAGTCGGCTGAAGGTCGCGCGCTCGCCGGCGGCGCAGGACGCGGCGTCGCCGCGCGGTCGGCCGTCCTTGAACTCGGTGAACTTCGGGCCGTACAGGTGGAACGACTCGAGGCGTTCGAAGTCCCTGGCCGCGGCGGTCGGCCAGATCTCGTCGAGGCGCCGGCGGACCTGCGCCTGAGCGTCGGCGGCGGTTCGGTTGACGGTCGCTGATGTCCATGGCGGCAGCATTGGCGCGATGAGCCGCCCGATGTCCATGACCGCGCCGTCCGGAATCCCTGCCCGACCGTCCGGCCGCGCGCCGCGGCCGACCCGCTGTCGGAGGTCCTCCGCGCGATCCACTTCACGCGGGCCGTCTACTACACCATCGACGCCGCCGGTCCGTGGCCGGCCATCCAGGTCCCGCCCGGGGCCGACCCTCGCATCCGGCCTCGGTCCCCGCACGCGGACCGTGCTGTCGTACCACGTGATCGTCGACGGGTGGCTGCTGGACCGGCCTGGACGAGCCGGGCGGCGACGGGACGCGAGCGCCGATCGCGCTCGAACGCGGCGACGTCGTCGTCTACCCGCGCGGCGATGCCTACTTCCTCGCGCCACGACCCCGCCGTCCCGCACGCCGGGCGGAGCGGATGCCGACGGCGATGCACGGGCTGCTCGCGGGCGTCGCCGACGGGTCGATCCCGGCGAGCTTCCGCCGCGGACCCGCAGGACGCCGATCGAACGCGGTTCGTGTGCGGCTTCCTGGGCTCCGACGCGCCGCCGTTCAATCCGCTGCTCCAGGCCCTGCCGCGGATGCTCGTCGTCCGCCACGCCAGCGGTCGCCTCGCGCGCCTGGTCGAGCTCGCCCTGGCCGAGGTCGACGGGGCCGGCGCCGCATCGGTCCGCGAGCGCCTGAGCGAGTCGATGTTCATCGAGACCGTCCGCCCGCACCTCGTGCGCGGCGGCGCCTGGCTGGCTCGACGGGTTCGGCGATCCCCGTCGTCGGGCGCGCGTTGAGCCTGATCCACGCGGCACCGGCCGAGCCGTGGACCACGGCTTCGCTGGCCCGCCAGGCCGGCGCCTCGCGGTCGACGCTGGCCGATCGCTTCACCCGGCTCGTGGCCAGCCGCCGATGCGCTACCTCGCCGCGTGGCGGATGCGCCTTGCCGCCGATCGACTCGACGTCCCGAAACGACGGTCGCCGAGGCCGCTCACGCCGCCGGCTACGACTCGGAGGCCGCGTTCAGCCGGGCGTTCAAGAAGGCGACGGGCGTCGACGCTCCGGCGCCTGGCGTGACGGCCACGCCGCCGACCCGAGAGCGGATCGGTAGCCCAGACGCCAGACGCGGTATCGTCAGGGTCCAGGCACGTGTCGGATAGCGGTCAGCAAGGAGAACGACATGGCGCTCACCCTTGGGATCGTGGCTCTGGTCGAGGCGAAGCCGGGCAAGGAGGCGGAGGTCGAGGCCTTCGTGAAGGGCGGTCGGGCGATCGTCGAGCAGGAGCCGGGCACCCGGGTCTGGTACGGCTTCAAGGTCAACGACAACACCTTCGGGATCTTCGACGCGTTCGAAGACGAGGCGGCACGTCAGGCGCATCTGGCGGGCCAGATCCCGGCCGCGCTCGCCAGCGCCGGCCCGCAGCTGCTCGCCAAGGACCCCGACATCCGCCTGGTCGAGCTGCTCGCGGTGAAGGGCTAGTCGACCGCCGGGCGATGGACAAACAGGCCTTCCTGGCCGAGATCCGCGCGAAGCACGAGCCGATCGCCGCCGCCGCTGCGCGCCTGTCCAACGACGCGTGGGCCGATCCGATCCCGGACATGGACGGCTGGACCCGCAAGGACGCGCTCGCGCACATCGGTTGGTGGAGCGATCACTCGGTGCGCGTGATCACGGCCCTGCTGGCTGGAGAGGAGCCCTACCCGCGAGCTCCCGATTTCGACATCAACGCCCAGAACAGGTCGATCCTCGATGAGTACCGCGGTATAGACGCGGCCGCGGTACGCGCTTTCGAGGCCGCGGCCTTTGAACGACTCGTCGCGGCCGTGGGAGCCGCGTCGGAGGAGGACCTGTTCACGGCCGATCGTTTCCCCTGGCTAGGGGAGGACACGCTCGCGATCGCCGTCGCCTGGGACTCGAGCAAGCACTACCCGGAGCACCTTCCGCACCTGATGGCGTAGCACCTCAGCCGGCGGCTTTCCTGACCAGTTCGGCGATCCGTTTCTCATTGGCGGGCGTCAGGCTCGTGAGCGCGAAGGCGACCGCCCACATCTGCTCGTCGTCGTCGAGCCGGGCGTCGGGCTGGAAGCCCAGGGTCGAGTAGCGCACCTTGAACTTGGACTTGGCCTGGAAGAAGCAGATCACCTTGCCGTCCCTGGCGTAGGCCGGCATCCCGTAGAACGTCCGGGGCACGAGCGCCGGGGCGGTCTCGAGGACGATCTCGTGGATGCGCGTCGCGATGGCCCTATCGTCGTCGGCCATCTCACCGATCTTGGCCTGCACGTCGGCCTCGCCCTGGACGCGCGCCTCCTCCGGGCTGAGCTTGGCCGTCTTCTTGCGCTCCCGGATCGTCTCCTGCATCGCGGCGAGCTCTTCGTCGCTGAACACGTCACCGGAAGCCTTGGCCGTGCTGCCTCGTTTGTTGGTGGTCTTCGTGTCGGTCATGTGTACCCCTCCTTTCAAGGGAAGACCCTACCGACTTCAGCCGAGAGGCGCTCCGTCCGAGCGGCGAGAGTAGTCTCCTTCTTCCCATGACCCCAGCCCTCGCCCCGGATCCGCCGCTCACCGATGGCAGCGTGACCCTGCGGGCCTCGGAACCCCGTGACCTCCCGGCGATCGACGCCGGCATCCATGACCCCGATGTCGTCCGGTGGATCGGACCGCCGGAGGGCTCCGCGGTCGAGGTCCTGGCCCTGAACAGGCAGCGATGGGCGAGCGGGTCGCCCACGCTGTCGATCTGCGAGCGCGGCGGGGAGTGCGTCGGCCTCATGTGGGTCAACGTGCGCGAGGCGGACCCCACGACCGGGTCGATCGGCTACTGGCTGCTGCCGAGCGCACGAGGCCGGGGCCTCGCCACGAGGGCGGTTCGCCTGCTCTCGGGCTGGGCGGCACGCGACCTTGGGGTGACCAATCTCCGGCTCACCACCGAGCCGGAGAACCAGCGATCGCGGCGAGTCGCGCAGCGGAGCGGCTTCCGGGAGACCGCCGTGCTCCGCCAGAGCGCCGTGATCGCCGGACGGTTGATCGACCAGGTCGTCTATGAGCTAGTGTCGGAGGGCAACTGATCGCGTCGCGCTCAGGGGAGGGGACAAGCAGCCGCCGTGGCCGAGTGGCGAGTCAAGTACGACGGGGCCTGCGCGCGATGTGGGACCACGCTAACCCGCGGCACGATCGCCGTCTGGGATCGGCACACGCGCACGATGCACTGCGTCTCCTGCCCGCAGAGCACGGCCAGCGATCCCTCCGAGCCCGCCCTCGACCAAGGTGGGGCCGGATCGTCGGCACGGCACGAATACGAGCGGCGGCGCGGCAAGCGTGAGGCGGCGACCAAGGATCGCTGGGGCGACCGCCTGGGAGGCATGATCCTCGCTGTCACCAGTGACCCGCAGACGACCCGGGCATGGGCGAGCGGTGCGGCCGGCGAGGAGAAGCTCGCGCGGTCGCTGGCCAAAATGGCCGGCGTCCGCGTCCTGAACGATCGGCACGTCGCGGGCATGCCAGAGAACATCGACCACATCGTCGTGGCCCCGGCCGGCGTCTTCGTCGTCGATGCCAAGCATTACGAGGGCTTGATCGAGATCCGCAACCGCGGCTGGCTCCTGCGGCCGGACTACCGCCTCTGCGTCGGCGGTCGCGATCGGTCGCCTCTCGCGGAGGGGCTCACGTGGCAAATCAACGCCGTCCGACTTGCGCTGACCGATGCCGGCGTCGACCCTCTGCCACCTCTCATCCCGGTCCTGTGCTTCGTCGACGGGGAGTGGCCGCTCATCGCCGCTCCGCGCGCCTACCACGGTGTCCGGCTCGAAGCGCCGCGCTCGCTCGTGTGCTCGTTGTGCACCGTCGAGGCTCTTGATGCGACGGCGATCGACCGGCTCACTGCGGTCTTGGCTGCCGCGTTGCCCGCGAAGCAGCCGTCACGTTGTCGAGCTTGATGTTACATAACTTCCATTATCGGAAGTAGCATCCCGGGGTTAGATGGCGGGACGATGGCGTCGGGCGGCCGGGGGACCAATTGACCATGGCGCCCGCGGACCCCGGCGGCCATGCTCTCCCGACCGATGGACAGCCACGAGCGCGTCGTCGGCGCCTTCGACTCGGGCGTCACAGCGCATCCTGCCGCCTCCAGGGCCCCGCACGCCCGACTGGCACGTCGGCTCGGGCGCTCCGGCCTGCTCGCCGGCCTCGTCTTCGCCCTCGCCTCGATCGTCGCGACGGCACCGGCGGCGGCCTCCAGTGCGGTCACCGGTGTGCCGATCCCCTTCCCGCGCACGCCGACGACCTGGACGGGAGCGGTGGAGCTCTACCGGGCGTCGGCCTTCACGACCCAGCCCAACTACTACACGTGCGTGCCGACGGCGGTGCAGATCATGCTGAACCTCGCCAACGGGACGTCGAGCCACAGCACGAGCCAGATCTCCTCCTGGTACGAGTGGGGGCGCGCCCACAACGCGTACCCGTACGCCGCGCCGGGGCTCGATCCGGCGAGCTGGACCGGCCTGCTCAACACGTTCGGCAGCCACCCCTACCAGGACGAGAGCTTCAGCACCGTCAACGACGCCCTGCGCGCGGCCGCCATGGCGTTGCGCGAGACGAACCTCCCGGTGGGCCTGCTCGTCGACCACGCCCACCATGCCTGGGTCATGACCGGCTTCGCCGCCACCGCCGACCCGCTCCGCAGCCCCTTCAACGTCACCAGCGTGACGATCATGGGGCCGCTCTACCCGCTCCAGAGCGGCCCGTACGACCCGCGTCCCGGCACGCGCTTCACGCCGAGTCAGCTGGCGACGCTACGTGACGTACTACATCGAGGCCTTCCCCGTGCGGTGGAGCAACGAGTACGTGATCATCGCCCCGAGCTGACCCTCGCCCGGCGTCACCTGCCCCGGCCCACCCCTCCCCCGCCGCGAAACCGGCTCGCTGGCCCCCGCGCGTATCCGAGGGTAGCAACGCCGCTCCACGGAGCGCGCGATCACCTCGGAGGACCCATCACCATGTTCCATCTGCCCGCCCGGCTGCTCCTTGCGCGCCGGAGCGCTCACCGCCGCCAGCGTCATCCTGCTGGCCGCCTGCTCCGCCAACGGCGCCAGCCCGACCACGGCGCCGCCCGCGGCCTCGCCGACCCAGGGCGGGGCGCCCGCCGGAGACGCGGTCGTCAACCTGGACCCGACCGGCAAGTTCCTCATCGCGCCGGACGGCAGGACCGTCTACGTCTTCGACGAGGATCCCGTCGGCACCACGACCAGCGCCTGCACGTCCAGTGATGGCTGCGACGTGACGTGGCCGGCCTTCATCGTCGGCAGCGGCGGCAAGGCCACGGCCGGCAGCGGCGTCACCGGTGCCGTCACGACGATCACCGGCGAGGACGGCCACACCCAGGTGACCTACAAGGGCCGGCCCCTCTACGAGTACTCCGGCGACACGGCGACCCGGCCAGACGACCGGCGACGGCGTCGACGGCACCTGGCATCGTCCCCTGGGACGGCGACCTTCTGATCGTCGAGCAGGTAGTAATAGGCCTGCCGGGATGCGTCGAGCCGCCACGCCTCGCGGGCGCCGACCGCGTACAGCGACAGCTGCACGTCGTCGGCCAGCTGCTCGGGACTCTTGGGGCGGCCGGTCTTGTAATCGATCAGCTCGTACTCGCCGCTGGGCAGCCGGTCGACTCGATCGACGCGCCCGCGGAGCATGTGCTTGCCCAGCTTGAAAGTGAACTGGCGCTCGAACCAGATCGGCTCTGACTCCTCGCTCTGGAAGCGCTCGTGGTAGCGGGTGAGCGACGCCGTCGCCTTGCCGCGCAGCTGGCGCTCCTCCTCAGAGTCGCCGAACCCGCCCCGCCGCCAGCCCGCGTCGAGCAGGCCGAGCAGCTCGGGCAGGGTCGCCGTGCCGCCGGCGTGGAATCGCTCCAGCACCTGATGAACCAGGATCCCGAACCGTTGATGCAGGGTCGGCTCCTGCGGGATGCGGAACACGCGCGCGAACTTGTACTTCAGCGGACAGGTGCGATATGTGTCGATGTCCGACGCCGACAGGATGACCCCGTCGCCGCGCCGCGGCAGGAACGGCTCCAGCGACGGCTCGTCGCGCGCGACGATCGTCTGGGCCCGGCGACGCGCGTCGCGCTCGGAGTCGAGCAGGTAGTCGTCCAGCGCCGAGGAGACGAAGATCTCGCGCTGCTCGGAGGTGACCGCCTGCAGGATCCGCGAGTTGACGTCACGCAGTGACTCGGCGACGCTCTGGCCCTCGGGGCGCGCGATCAGCGCCGCCAGCTTGAGCAGCTCGAGGTAGCGCACGACCGCGTGAGAGACGTCGAGGTCGGTGTCGAAACGCAGCTCGCTGAGCCGGCTGCCCGCCCGGCTGGTGCCCGCCAGCAGCTCGTCGCGCATCAGCCGGTAGGTCGAATGAAGCGCCTCGGCGGGGCCGAACAGCTCCTCCTCCTGCTCCTGCCAGACGGCCCCCAGCGCACGCCGGACAGCGTCGAGGAACGGCGACGGCCGCCGCTGCGCGCTCGTGCTCGTCAGTCCGCGGATACCGCGAGCACCAGCCGCTCGCGAGCGCGCCCGAACGCGACGTAGAGCGCCTGGGCGAGCGCGGCTCGCCGGGTCTGATCGCCGTCTGCCGGCAGCGGCTCTGCCAGCAGATCGTCGGGGATCGCCTCTGATGACGGCGCCATCCAGCCCGGCATGCAGCCCGGTCACGTAGACGTGATCGGACTCGAGGCCGCCGGCGGCCTCGAACGGCAGGACCTGGACGGCGCTTGCCCGCGCCAGCTGGGGCTCCTCCTGCTCGCGCAGTCCGAAGTCGGCGACCGCCGCGATCGACCGTGCGAACTCGCGTGGCGTCGTCTGCGGCGCGCGGCGGACGCACGCGGACGCCAGATCCCCGAACACCGCCAGCGCCCGCAGGCGCTCGACGACATCAGCCTGGGCGGCGAACAGCTGCTGGCGGCGAAGCCCGAGCCGGTCGATCAGGCGGTGGACGTACAGGTCGGGCCGGCTGGTGTCGATCGCGGTCATGCTCGACCGGTACAGCTTCAGGAACACGCGGATCCGCTCGCGCGCCTCGGGCGGGACCTGCGGTGACTCGGTTGCGGCCGCCAGCGCGGCGACCATGTCGAGCTTGCGCCTGCGCGCGATCTGCGTGCAGCGGGCGATGTCCACCGACCGCAGCTCGATCGGCGGCCGCGCCAGAGCGCGAACGACGGCGCCCGCGTCGGTCGGGTCGGCGAGCAGGCGCAGCCATGCGAGCAGGTCACGGATCTCGGCCCGCTGAAAGAATGCCGCCTCGCCGACCAGACGGTGCGCGACCGCGCGCTCCTCGAGGGCGACGGCGACCGCCTGGCCCTCGTGAGTGATCTCGGGCACGAGCACCGCGATCTGCTCGGGGGCGACCCCCTCACGCGAGAGCAAACGCTCGATGTCGACCGCCACCGCCTGCGCCTGTGAGCGCTCGTCGGTACAGCGCCAGAACTCGACCGCCCCGGGCGCAGTCGCCGGCCCCGCGGCGGGTGCGGTCATCCCGCCGGCATCCAGCGCTGCGCCGGCCGCTGTCCAGACACGATCCGGGCAGCGATGGCTGCGCTGCAGCTCGATCGTCGCGCCGCCGTCAGCCACGAGGCTGCGCATCCGCTCGGCGCCGGCGCCGCGGAAGCGGCGTACCGCCGCGAGCGGGTCGCCGGCGACGGTCAGCCCGGGCCCGGCGACCTCGAGCACCAGCCGCGCCGGCGCGAGGTCGAGCTCCTGGACGTCGTCGACCAGCACGTGGTCGAAGCGACGCGCGAGCTCGGGCTGCTTGCGAGCCAGCGAGATCGCGTCAACGATCAGATCGCCGGCGTCGCGGGCACCGGCCTCGGCGAGCATCCGCTCGTGCGCGCAGTAGATCTCGCGAACTCGCGCTCCAGCGCGGCCTCTGGCGAATCATCGGCGAGCGAGTCAGCCCAGCGCACGTACTCGTCGGCGCTGATCAGCTCGGCCTTGAGCCGGTCGATCCGGCGCACGAAGCCCGCGAGCAGCGCGTTCGGGCGACCGCCGAAGTCGTGGTGCTGAAGCGACAGCTCGTCGATCCGCTCGACCAGCATCGCGAGCCGGTCGCCGGCGCTGAGCGCCGCCGCGAGCGGGTCGACGCCCGCACCGGCCCCGCGCAGGACGAGCGCCGCCAACTGCGGCCGGAGTCACCACGTACAGCTGCTCGTAGCCGACCGCAATCGCCGTCTCGAGGCGCTCGTGCAGGCCGCCGCGCGGGCCGGCGTCGGCAGCAGCAGGCACACGCGCTCGGGCGCTGACCCTGATCGATCAGCCACGCAACCGGGTCTCGATCACCCGCGTCTTGCCGGTTCCGGCGGCCCCGTGACGATCAGCCGCCGCCGCTGGAATCCGTCACGGCAGCGCGCTGGTCGTCACTGAGGCCGTCGAGCAGCCGGCTGAGCCCCAGCGTCCCGCGAAAGCAGGTCGAGCCCGTCGGCGTCCGCTCGCTGCTTTCGGGCTCCACACTCACCGTCTGACAGCATAAGTCGAGGATGACCTCTACCCGAACGGCACTCGACGCTGATTGGCTCGGAGCGTCGAGGCGCGCAGTCGTGGGACTCGAGCAACTGCTTGGCCGCGACTCCAGAGACCGAGGATCGGGCGCGGGAGACCGGCACCCGCGGCAGCGGCGGCGACCGTACGCTGGTGATCGACCGAGCCGCCGAGGACCTGGTGTCGCCCAGCTCGATCGCGATCGCGGCCGAGGGCTATCGCTTCTGCGCGATCTCCGAAGAGCGCGGCGAGATCGACTACGGCGACCAGCCGCGGTACGGGTGATCATCGACCCGATCGACGGCTCGCTGAACGCCAAGCGCGGAGCCCTCCACTACGCGCTGTCGATCGCGGTCGCCGACGGGCCCGACGCGGCCGACGTGGCGTTCGGCTTCGTCCACGACTTCGGCGCGCGCGAGCAGTGGTGGGCCTTTCGCGGCCAGGGAGCGTTTCGCAACGGCGAGCTGCTCGATCCGTCGCCGGGCGAGCGCCGTGCCGCGACGGCCGGCTCGAGCTGCTCGGGATCGAGTCCGCCGATCCGCGTTGGGTCGCGGCCTCGATCGAGGGCCTGCTCAGCTCGGCCCACCGGCTGCGCGCGCTCGGCACGATCGCCGAGCACGCTGTGCCAGGTGGCCGCCGCCCGCTTTGACGGGATGGTGACCCTGGCGCGCTCCCGCGGCGTCGACGCCGCCGCCGGGCAGCTGATCGTCCGCGAGGCCGGCGGGCTGATCAGCTTCACCGACTGTCCCGAGCCGCTGGCCGCGCCGATGGACGCGAGCCCGACCTCCCACCTGGTGGCCGCCCGGTCGGCCGAGAGCCTGCCGAGCTGGAGCGGATCGTCACGTGAGCGGCGGCGCGCCAGGGCGGAGCCCCGCGTGATCGACTGGATCCTGGCCGAGAAGATCGCCGGCTACGTGGCCGGCCAGGGTGGAGGCCACCTCCCCCGCGACGACCTGCCGCGCTGGCCAGCGAGTCCGAGCGGCGGGTGACCGCGTACACCGGGCTGCACCCCGGTCACGGCCGCTGCCGCCGCCCGAGGGCATCGGCCGCAGTGAGTGGATCTCGACCAACATCGCGGCGATGCGGGCGCTCCTGGACCCGGTGCTCGAGCGCAGCGAGAACGAGCTTCGGGCCGCTGCGCCCGGCCGATCGCCTGACGCTCGGGTTCGCGGTCACCACCGAGGTGGCGGTCGTCCTGGGCTATCTGGCCCAGCGCGTGCTCGGGCCAGTACGAGCTAGTGCTGCTCGACGAGAGCGCGGTGACCACCCCGCCGCGCCTGCTGTTCGTGCTGCCGAACCTCGGTCAGGCCAGGCAGAGCTTCGGCGCCCGCGAGCACGAGTTCGTGACCTGGGTGGCCTTGCACGAGGTGACCCACGCGGTCCAGTTCTCCGGCGTGCCGTGGTTGCACGGCCACGTGGCGGGCCTGGTGCGCGCAACTGCTCGACAAGGCCGAGCTGCGAATCGGGACTGAGCGCAAGCTGCGGCTACCCGAGCGGCGCGGAGGTGCGCCGGGTGGCCGGCGCGGCTGCGCCAGGGGGACCTGATCGCAATCTTCGCCTCCAGCTCCGAGCGCGAGACGCTGGACCAGGTGCAGGCCGTGATGGCGGTGATCGAAGGGCACGCCGAGCACGTCATGGACGCCGTCGCGCCTGACCTGCTGCCCGTCGCTGCCGCAGCTGCGCGAGCGCGCTGGACCGCCGCCGCCGTTCCCAGTCCGGCCTCTCGCGGCTGCTCGGCGAAGCTGCTCGGGACTCGAGCTCAAGCTGCGCCAGTACGAGCAGGGCAAGTACTTCTGTGACGTGATCGTGGAGCGGGCCGGGACGCCCGCGCTGACCCACCTGTTCTCAGCAGCCGGAGGCGCTGCCGACGCTCGACGAGCTGCGCGACCCGCCCGCCTGGCTGCGCCGCGTCGGCTTTGAGGGCGCGATCGCACAGCGCTCGATCGCGTAACAAGCAGCGCGTCGCGGTCAGTTCGAGCCGTCAGACGGCGCCAGTGCGTACAGGTGCCATGGGTCCTGCACCCCGCGCAGCGTCGTGTGCGCCCCGGTCGTCGAACCGCAGCCGCGACCCCGATCACCAGGTCCTTGACGGTGCTCGACGCCAGCACCTCCCCGGGCGCCGCCTCGTGCATGACCCGCGAGGCGATGTGGACCGCGAGGCCGCGTGACGTCATTGTCCTGCAGCTCACACTCGCCGGTGTGGACGCCGGCCCGGACGGTCATCCCCAGCGACGCGATGTCGTCGACGATCTCGGCCGCGCAGCGGACCGCGCGCGCTGGTCCGTCGAAGGTGGCCAAGAAGCCATCGCCGTTGGTCTTTATCTCGATTCCACGCCAGCGCGACAGCGACGCCCGGACGACGCGATTGTGGTCATCGAGCCGGTGATGCCACTGTTCGTCCCCGAGTCTTGACAGCTGCTCGGTCGAGCCGACGATGTCGGTGAACAGGACCGTCGCCAGGACGCGGTCAATCGGGGGCGCGGAACGCCTGCCGGTCAGAAACTCCTCGATCTCGAGCATCCAAGGCGGATCGATCCACCCGTAGGCATCCTCGCCCTCGTGCTCGACGAAGCGCGCGCCCGGGATCAGCTCGGCGACCTCGCGCCCACACTCGACCGGAACGATCCGGTCGCCGCTGACGTGCAGGACCAGCGTCGGTGCCTGAATCGTCGGCAGGATCGCGCGCAGGTTGGTCCGGGCGGTCATATCCATCAGCTTCTGCGCCATCCCGGGGCTGACCGCTGACCGCTGCAGACGGCCCCACCACTCGACGAAGGCTCGATCGCCCACCTGGCTCGGCGCGAACAGCGAAACCAGCGTCCCGTCGCCCCAGTTGTGCTCGATCGCGTCGATCATCGCGTCGCGGGCGTCGCCGGCGAGTGTTGGTGCCCGTCAGCGGCGACGCCCGACAGGACGAGCGCGGCGACCTGATCGGGATAGGTGGCCGCGAACAGGGCCGAGAGCCCGAGGTCGCTGCCCCCGATCATCGACACCCGCTCGGCGTCGACGGCCGCCAGAACGGCCCGCAGATCGTCGACCTGCTGCTCGAGCGTCGGCGGCTCGATGACCGGATCCGAAAGCCCGGTTCCCACGGCGATCGAACATGATCAGCCGCGCGAAATCGCGCCATCCGGCGGAATGTCCGCGCGGTCCGCGGCTCGTCCCACATCAGCTCCAGATGCGATGCGGGACCGGTGATCACGACCAGATCGCAGGGGCCATCCCCGAATACCTGGTAGGCGATGCTCGCGTCGCCGCTGCGCACGTAATGGGTGGCTGGATCACTCACTTTTCCCTCAGGAATGTAACCAGCCCGCGCCCTCGGTTTACAAACATGTGTTCGATCGATTAAGCACGAACAGATAAAGTCCCAATCCAGCGGGAGCGACTACCAGAGCTATGGCTGAAAACACGAACAACATCACCCCCCCGCGGCAAGAAGGCCGCCGCGACACGAAAGCGAACGGCGACGCGCAAGTCGGCGACGGCGACCAAGACCAACGCCCGCCGGACCGTCGCCAGCAAGACGACCGCTCACCAGGCGTCGAACGCGACGACCGGCGAGACCCAGGTCCGTCTCACTCAGGCCCAGCAGATGGCCGAGCGCGCGGTCAATGTCCCGCTGGGCGCCGGACTCGTCGCACGGGACAACCTCGTGTCGACGGTCAACGGCCTGACGACCAAGTACAGGACCCGTGCATCGGTCGAGCGCGAGCTTCGTCGCTACGAGCGCCGAGGTGTGACCGCCCGCAACCGCTTCGAGCGCCAGGTGCGCCGCACGCGCACCAAGTTCGAACGCGAGCTGCGTCAGCGCCGCAATGTCGTCGAGCGGACCGTTCGCCAGAACCGTCGCCGGCTCGAGCGCGAGGTGCGCTCGGTGCGCCGTGACCTCGAGAAGCAGTCCGGTGCGCTCACGTCACGGGTCGAGAAGATCGTCTCGGACGCGTCTGACCGCCTCCCGGTCTCCTAGCGGCTTCCCCCGCCCGGTGTCCAGGAGAGCGCCGCGGACGGGAACAGGTTCGCCGGCCCCATAACCTCGCCGGCGAATGCAGCACCCTCTCCTCCCTCAACCGCCGGGGCGTCACGTAAGTGGCGTCCCGTCGGTCTTTCTGGGGCGGCACGTGTGGGGCGCGTTGACCGACGGGGTACGGTGACCATCGTCACCATCGACTTGCGCCCCCCGGGAGGTCCCAAAGCGTGCAGCTCTGTCTGATGATCGAAGGCCAGGAGGGCGTCACCTGGGCGCAGTGGGTCGCGCTGGCACGGGCATGCGAGGCGCACGGGGTTCCGGAGCTGTTTCGCTCCGACCACTACATGAACCTGGATCTCCAGCACCCCGAGCGCGGATCGCTCGACGCCTGGGGGACGATCTGCGGGCTCGGTGCGCTCGACCTCCAGCGTGCGACTGGGCACGCTCGTCTCGCCGGCGACCTTCCGCCACCCGTCGGTGCTCGCCAGACTCGCCGTGACCGCTGACCAGATCAGCGGTGGCCGGGTGACGGTGGGCATCGGGGCCGGTTGGCACGAGCGCGAGCATGAGGCCCACGGCTTCGAGTTCCCCGCCACGCCGGTACGGGTCGACGTGCTCGAGGAGCAGCTCCAGATCCTGCTCGGCAGCTGGGGCGATGACCGGTTCACGTTTGCCGGTGACCATTACGGGCTCAAGGATCTGGACGCCCAGCCCAAGGCGGTCCAGCGACCGCATCCACCGCTGGTCATGGGCGGCGACGCTGGCCCGCGGAGCTCCGCTCTGGCGGCGCGCTACGCCGACGAATACAACACCGCGTCCCCGACCGTCGATCAGGTGGTCGCCCGGCGCGATCGCGTCGGGCGCGCCTGCGAGCAGGCGGGGCGCGACCCGATCCCGTTCTCGGTCATGACCGGCGTGCTGGTCGGCGCCGACGAGCGAGAGCTGCGTGAACGCGCAGAGCGGCTTGGCGAGAAGATCGACGCCGACCCCGGGCAGCTGATCGATCAGCCGCCCGAAGGCTGGATCGTCGGCACGATCGACCAGGCCACAGAACAGCTGCTGGCGTTGCGCGAGGCCGGCGTCTCGCGGGTGATGTGCCAGCAGCTGGTCCACGAGGATCTCGACGCCGTGGCGCTGCTGGGCGAGACGCTCGCTCCGCGCGTGGCGTAGCCCGCGATAGGGTTGCCGTGATCGGCAGATGAGCGCGCTTGAGCTACTCGAACCGGCCCGCGCGTACCTGAGCGCGCCACGCTGTGCGGTGCTGTCGACGCTCGCGGCGGACGGCTCGCCGCGCCAGGCAGTCGTCCACTATGCGCTGTTCGACGACCACCTGCTGGTCAACGGCCGTACCGACCGGGTCTGGTGCCGCAACCTGGGCCGTGACGAGCGCATCTCGATGGTCGTCCACGACGCCGACGACTCGCTTCACTGGCTCGGGCTTCGGGGACACGCCGAGGTCGCCGCCGTAGACGACGAGGCCGTCGAGCAGGCGATGGAGCTCGCCCGCCGCTACTCCGAGGACCCCGAGCAGTACCGCTCGCAGGAGCGGATCAGCTTCAGGATCGTGCCCGAGCACCTGTTCGAGCGCCTCCCGTAGCGAGCTTGGCCGTGTTGTTCTGATGATCGGTGAGGCGATCGGAGAGGTTGTCGCGCTCGGCGTGGGTGTCGCGCTGAGCCCGCTCGCGATCGTTGCGCTGATCGTGATGCTGGTCGCCCCGGGCGGGACACGTGCCGCATGGACGTTTGCTGGGGCCTGGGCCGTGTCCCTGGCGCTGGCGGCCACGCTCGTCCTGCTGCTGTCGGATGGGGCTGATGCGAGCGCCGGCGGCCCTGCGACCTGGGTGAGCGTCGTGAAGATAGTCGTTGGGCTGCTGCTCCTGGCGTTCGGCGTGCGCCAGTGGCGGGGACGTCAGACCGGGGAGGCGGAGACGGATCGGCCGGGCTGGATGCGCAAGCTCGACGGCGTCAACTTGGTGGGCGCAGCGGGTCTGGGGGGCCCTGTTCGTGGTCAAGCCCAAGAACCTGTTGTTGACGATCGGCGCCGGCGTGGCGGTGGCGCAGGTTGGCGCGAGCCCAGCAGGTCAGGCATCCGCCGTCGGCGCGTTCGTGTTGCTCGGTGGCTCAGGACTGGCGGTGCCGCTGGCGATCCATGTGCTGATGCCCAGCCGCGGGACGGATCTGCTGACCGAGCTGCGAGATTGGATGACGCACGAGAACGACACGATCATCGCGGTCCTGTGCCTTGTGCTCGCTGCGAAGCTGCTCGGTGACGCGATCATCTCGCTTACCGGCTGACGGCGCGCGATCGCGAAGCGAGGCTACGCGCCCGCCGTCCGGCCACCCCACTCCTCGGGCGCGAGATCCGCGATCGACTGCGAGAACGTCCACCGGTGACCGTCGGGGTCGAGCGCGCTGTACTGGCGCTCGCCGTAGGGAAAGTCCCGCGGCGCCGCCAGGATCCTCGCGCCGTGTTGCACCGCGTGGGCGTGGTGGGAGTCGGCGTCGCTGACTCGCACCATCACCGCGTGACTCATCCGCCCCTCGGGCTCCGGGGCCGCCTGCACCCCCTCGCTTGGCTCGCCGGAGGCGCCAACTCGAGTCTCCATCACGACCAGCGCGCCGTCCCCGTAGGCCAGCTGAGCCCGGTGATCGCCGGCCCGCCAGCGCTCGCTGAATCCGAACACCCGGCAGAGCCAATCGCAGGCTGCGCCGACATCGCTGTAGACCAGCTCCGGGATCACGGTCGCATCGGGCATCGTGCGGTTGGAGATCATCGAGGAGGCTCCCTGAGTGGCTGTTGGCGGGCGCGACGGATGATCGCAGCGCGGCTGCCGGTCCGCCACGGCGGACTATCTCTCTGGCGGCTTCACCCCTTCTGCTTGAATGGAATCCATGCCGACCAAAGACCAGGTGACCGAAGCGCTCCGTGCCGTGATCGACCCCGAGCTGCGTCGGGACATCGTCGAGCTGGAGATGGTGCGCTCGATTGACATCCACCCCAACGGTGTCGTCGACGTGACCGTCTCGCTGACCACCGCAGGATGCCCGATCCGCAACCACTTCGAGACCGGCGTCACCCAGACCGTGCGCAGCCTCGACGGCGTCACCGGCGTCAACATCAGCTTCGACGTGCTGTCCGACGCCGAGAAGCCGCGCTCGGGCGCAAGCTCGGGCGTACCGGACTGCCCGAGGGCGCGCTCGCCCAGGTCAGCAACGTGATCTGCATCGGCTCGGGCAAGGGTGGGGTCGGCAAGTCGAGCGTGACCGCCAACCTGGCCGCCGCGCTGGCCGCCGACGGCAAGCGGGTCGGCGTGCTCGACGCCGACGTGTGGGGCTACTCGCAGCCGCGGATGCTCGGTGTCGGCGCCGAGCGCCCGCGCGTCAACGCCGAGCGCAAGCTGATCCCGATCGACGTCCACGAGGGCATCAAGGTGATGTCGATCGGCTTCTTCGTCGAGCAGGACGCCGCCGTCGTGTGGCGCGGGCCGATGCTCCACAAGGCGCTGCAGCAGTTCCTCGAGGACGTCGACTGGGGCGTGCTCGACTACCTGCTGATCGACCTTCCGCCGGGCACCGGCGACGTCTCGATGACGCTCGCCCAGCTGCTGCCGCAGGCGAAGTTCCTGATCGTCACGACGCCGCAGCCGGTCGCCCAGAAGGTCGCGGCTCGCTCGGCCGAGATGGCCGCCAAGCTGAAGCTCGAGATCGGCGGCGTGATCGAGAACATGTCGGGCTTCGTCACCCCGAGCGGCGAGCGGTTCCAGATCTTCGGCGAGGGCGGCGGTCAGCTGCTGGCCGATCGAGCTCGACGTGCCGCTGCTGGCGCAAGGTCCCGCTGACGATGGCGCTCCGCGAGCAGGCCGACGCCGGATCCGCGATCATGTTCCCGACCCGGACGATCCGGCCGCCCAGGCGCTGCGCACGGCGCCCGCGGCCTGATCGCGCTGTCGCCGATCGAGCTGCCGGTGATGCAGGCGCCGGCGCCCGGCGGCCGCGCCCAAGCCGGCGGGCATGTCGCTGCCGATGGCCTAGAGTGTCGTGATTCGCTGATCGGCGTGCAGTGGGTGGCGATCGAGTCGAGGATCTGATCGGTGGTCTTGGTCTAGACGTAGGGGCGGGGGTTGTCGTTGCAGGTTCGGGTCCAGGCGCGGATGTGGGTGTTGGGGTCGGGGACTGAGAGGTCTGTGCGGTGGCGCAGCTTTGGTGGTGAGTGGGTGGCGGTTGTTGTCGAGCACGAGCTTGCGCTTCGAGCTGGGGTGGGGCCTGTTGGTCGAGGGTCTGCAGCGAGCTTTTGAACTTGACGCCGCGTAGAGGCTCAAGGTGCCCGAGCGTTTGTCAGTCGTGGGGGTCGCGCGTTTTGCGTCGAACCCGGGTCCCTGGGACAGCTTCGAGCGTCGCGGAGATCGGCGCGGTCCGACCCTCCGAACCGCCGCTGGCAGCGTCCCTGAGCGCATGCCAAACGTGACAAATCGTCCGCGCACGACGGGATTTGCCACAGACGGCATCCAACTCGGCCCGGTTTGCGACAAATCACCTCCTCCGCGACCGGATTTGTCGCGTTTGACACCCCCGATCGGGCCCCCTTCTTCGATCTACGAGCGCCGTGTGGCGATCCGCAGCCTGTTGCCGTCGGCATCCTCGATGTCGCACTCGCGCCCGGCGAGCCCCTCTTCATCGACCGGTACCCGAACTCGGCCGATACCGCGTCGATGTCCTTCACATAGAGATGGAGCAACGTGTTGGGGCGAGCGTCGCCCTTGTGCTCGGACAGATATAGCCGAACGCGGCCGCGTGCTACCGACACGAACCAGGGGAAGCCTGGCTTGAACTGATGCTCCTATTCCTTCTGGAATCCGAGGCGTCCGTACCAAATGACGGCACGGCCCGCGTCCCCGACGTAGAGGACCGGGACGACTTCCTCATCCAACGCCGCGCTACTTCGTGTAGTACGCGGCGTTGATCTGGATGTACTTCTGCCACTCCTCGGGGAGCTGGTCCTCGGCGAAGCAGGCGTCGACCGGGCATGCCTCGACGCAGGCATCGCAGTCGATGCACTCCTCGGGGTCGATGTAGAGCATCTCGACGTCGTCGTAGTTGGGCTCGTCGGGCGTCGGATGAATGCAGTCGACGGGGCAGACCTCGACGCACGAGTTGTCCTTGGTCCCAATGCAGGGCTCGGCGATCACGTAGGCCATGTGTTCTCAGATCCTCTTGGTTTCAGTTCAGGCCGGACGGACCGGCGGGCTGGGGATTCTAGGGACCGTGCGCGGACGGTAGCCTCCTGCGCGGTGCTGCTGCTGACCGGCGCCACAGGGACCGTTGGGCGCGCTGTGCTGCGGCGGCTGGTCGCTGTCGGCACGCCGGTGCGCTGCCTGGTGCGCGATCCACGCCGCCTCGGGCCCGAGCGCGTCCAGGTGCAGATCGCGCTCGGAGACCTCGGCGATCACCTCTCCTTCCGCCACGCACTGCGCGGCGTCGACACGGTCGTTCACCTCGCCTCGGTGATCCGTGACCAGCCCGGCGGCTCGATCGAGGAGCTGGCCGGCGTCGCCACCTGGAGGCTCGTGCAGGCCGCCGAGCGGGCGGGCGTGCAGCGGTTCGTGTTCTTCTCGACGCTCGGCGCTTCGACCCGCAGCCGCGCCCGGTTGATGCGCGCCAAGTCGATTGCCGAGCGGGCGGTGGTCGAGTCCGCGCTCGAGCACACGGTGTTCGCGCCCTCGATCGTCTACTCGCCCAGTGACCCGTACCTGACGCTGCTCGCGCGCATGTCATGGCTGCCGGTGATGCCGATCCCCGGCTCCGGGCGGGCCTCGTTTCAGCCGATCTGGTCTGAGGACGTGGCCGACTGCGTGCTCGCCGTGCTGCCGAGCGGCCCGGCCGCGGCGCAGTCGGTCGGGGCGCGCTACGAGCTCGCGGGGCCCGAGACGCTGACCCAGCGCCAGATCGTCGAGCTCGCGCTGCGCTCGTTTCGCCGCCGGCGCCGGGTGGTGAGCGTCCCGATCGGGATCACCCGCCGAGTGCTGAAGCTGGTCGAGCTGCTCGGCGGACCGACGGCGTTTGCGACCTGGGATGAGGCCGAGCTGCTCGAAGTGCCGCTCCTCTCACAGCGCGGGACCGACGACGCCGAGCGGCTCGGGGTAGTCCCCAAGCCGATGCGCGCCGTGCTCGGGATCGGCTGACGAGCGTCAGGGACCGTCGACGCCGTGGAGCTGGATCCCCAGCGCCGCGTCGATCTGGCTGACCAACGACGGCAGTCCGGCGCGCCCGGAGCCTGGGAACGCCGAGCTCGTCAGTGGCGGCTGTCGCCTGCCTGCGATCGTCAGCTCCACGTCGCCGCACCCGCCCGGGTCGACCAGCGCCACCGCCAGCGGCTTGCTCACGACCCCGTAGAACGCGAGCCGGACGCGGATCCCGAAGTCCTCCGGGCAGGCGAACACGCCGGGCTGGGTTGCGGAAAGGCTGTCGAATCAATGCCTTGACCTTGTGCACCGGGCCGTGGGCGGTGAAGATGAACGGCCCGTCCACGATCCGCTTTGCCCTGATCACGCTCGCCACGAGCCGTGTGACGCCGGCTGGGATCCGCTCCGACGCCGGGCGCGGCGTGATCCACACGACCTCCGCGTCGGCCCGCATTGCGGTCCTGCCATCGCCGAGCGACACGACCCCGACAACGAGCCAGCGGGTCGACAGGACGTGCGGCCGAGCCGGCCAGCCGTACCCCACCATCTGAGAACCGCGGCCGGCGTTGCTTGAGCCCGACTGGATCAGCCGCGAGCCCGCGGGAGGATGCGCCTCGATGAACGCGATCGCGGCCGCGGGAGTCCCCGGCACGGTCCACCATGCGTGTGCGTCGGCCAGATTCGGCGTCCCCGGCTGGCTGCCCGGATTCGCGAGCGCCTGCCCCGCCCCCGGCGGTTCGGATGCCGATCGGATCCAGCCGGCCGGTAGATGAAGGCGCTTCAGCAGGACGGCCGCGTCCCGTCTCGCCGCTCGCCGATGAGCGGCCGCCGGAGCGCTTCGCGCGCTCGGCCCGAAGCCGGCCCATAACGCCGCGGCCAACGTTGCGATCGCCACCAACGCGACGCGCCTGACCACCCGTGAGCGCATGAAGCAAAGGCGCCGACCATCGAGGTTCTTCTGGTCGAAGACAGTCCGGGGGATGTTCGGCTGATGCACGAAGCCTTCCGCGTCGCCAACAAACGTGTCCGTTTGAACGTGGTGCCGGATGGCGTCGAAGCCGTGGGCTTTCTTAAGCGCAAGGGGTCCTACCTCAATTGCCCACGCCCTAATCTCATTTTGATGGACCTCAATTTGCCGAAAATGGGCGGCCTTGAAGTGCTCAAGCACATCAAGGAAGACACCAACTTGGCAACGATCCCGACAATCATCCTGACCATTTCTGATGCGGAGGTCGATATTGCCAGAGGCTATCGGCTGCAGGCGAATTGCTATTTGCGCAAGCCGGTTGAATTGGAGGCGTTTGAAAACCTGGTAAAGAGCATCAACGACTTCTGGCTGACCAAAGCCACGTTGCCGTCGCGGGTGCAGGCCGCCTGAGCGCCGGCGATGGTGGTTACGAGGCGGCGCGACAAATTTTTGCGCGGCGGCATCCGCTGTTTTGCGTAATCCCATACTTGACTACCGCGGGCTTTAAGCGGGCGGCAATTTCGTTCGAAAGAATTTCAATTTGGCGGCGTGCCTCTCCGATGAATTAAGAAATGCCCGTCATCATCGGACGCGCGAAAAGACGCGGCGCGCGCGGCATAACACGTGGCGATTCCGATGTCGGCCTC
>CAVZEA010000004.1:0-256985 GCA_963774225.1 uncultured Thermoleophilia bacterium | reverse complement strand
CGACTGCGATGGCGAGCTTCCCGAGGTGATGCCTCGACACGTCTCGCAAGGCCTGCGGGGCCTGATCGAGCCGGTACGCGCGCCCGATCTCGACACGAAAGGGAGCCATCGCGATCATCTGATTGAGCCGATCGAGCGCCTCGCGGCCGCTGTAGCCGTCGAAGGCTCGGACGCGGACTCCGGGGATCTCGCCAGGCTCGGGCTCCACGCCGTTCGGGTACGCGATGCGGCCGCCTTGTCGAACCACAGCGAGGGGCCCCGGGACGTGCCGCCCTGCCAGGACGAGCGCTGCATCGAGGCCCTGCGGGGCAAACGTGGCCGCCTCGGCGACGACGTCGGCCGTGTGCCCGTCGACGGCGGCATCGGCGCCCAGCTGCCGAGCCAGCTCGAGCCCGTCCTGTCCGGACGCCACGGCGAACACGCGGACCCCCAGCCTCTTCGCGAGCTGAACGGCGATGTGACCTACGCCGCCGCTCGCGCCGAGGACCAGGAGCGATTGGCTCGCCGCGAGCTGCAGCTCGTCGAGACCCGCCAGCGCGGTGAGCCCGTCGACCGCGAGCGCTCCCGCCTCGGCCATCGACATCCCCCCGGGGATCGATTCGACTTGCTGCTCGGGAAGGACCGCGTACTCGGCGAAGAACCCGCCCTTGGGGTTCATGAAGCCCCATCCGTAGACGCGATCGCTCACGTCGAAGCGCCTCGTATTCGGTCCACGGGCGACGATGGTGCCGGCGCCGTCAGAGCCAAGCACCAACGGAAACCGCGCGTGATCCGCTCCGAAGGTCCCTTCGGCGAGCTCCGGATCCCACGCGCCGACGCCGGCCGCGACGACCTGGATGAGGACCTCGCGCTCGCCCAGCTCGGGCACCGGTATCTCCGCGACGTGAATCTCCTCCGGCTGCCCGAAGCGATCGAGGACCGCTGCCTTCATGCGCTGCGGAATCTGGAAATTCGTCGAAGTGGCGGCCATGACGACTCCTCCGTGGGCTGAGCCGGGGTTGAGCGATGCTTCGCACGGGGAGCGTGCATAAGCGGTGCGCGCCTTCTTCGTGATGGCCTCGGCCTCGATGAAGATGTGGCGGATCGTCGGGCAGCGGTCGCGGATTTTCCGCTCGAGTCGGTCGACCGCGGACGCGACCTCTCCGGACGTCAAATCGTCACGAAAGTGAACGTCTACGTTGAGGAGAACGTCGTCGGGCCCGAGCTGCATCGTCAACGTGCGTGCGATCCCCTCGACGTCGGGATCCGACGCCATGATCTCGCGGATGGCCTTGATGTCGGCCGGATCGGCACGCTCCCCGACGAGCAGCCCGCCGCTTTCCCATGCGAGCAAGGTGGCGACGGTGGCAAGGATCAATCCGATGAGGATCGACGTGATGCCGTCGAACGCGGGCATACGGAGCCTCCAGCTCAGGAGCACCCCGACGAAGGCGATCGCGATCCCGGCCAGGGCCGCCGAATCCTCGACCAAGACGGTGAAGATCGAGGGGTCCTTGCTGGCACGGATGGCGGCCAGCAGGCTGCCGGTCGGACGGCGCCGGCGGAGCGCGCGGTGCGCGAAGACCACGAGGCGCTCTCGAACGCGGCCCCGACGCCGAGAACGACGAAGCTCCAGGTGACGTGCTCGATGGGAGTCCTGCGCGTCAGCCGATGCACGCCTTCGTAGATCGAAACGCCGCCGCCGAGTCCGAAGATCACGATTGCGACGATCAGGCTCCAGAAATAGAGCGCCTTGCCTACCCGAACGGATGCGCCTCGTCAGGGGGCTGCGCGCTGCGCTTGAGCCCGAGCAGCAGGAGCAGCTCGTTCCCCGTATCCACGATCGAATGGATGCCCTCGGAGAACATGGCAGAGCTTCCCGTCACTGCGGCCGCTGCGAACTTCGCCAGAGCAATAACGAAGTTTGCGCCTGCGGCGGCGTATACGACGGAGCTCCGCTCCCGGCGGCTGGTCACTTCGCGACGCCGCGAATCTTCGCGAGCACATCGGGATCCATGAGCACCCACTGACGCGCCTCGAATTCGTCCTTGCTGATCTCGACCTCACCGCCGCTAGTTCGCTTGACGAAGGTTCCCGACACCGGGTGCTCCCGCACGAACGCGGTCGCGACGTCTTCGAGTGCTTCGGGGTGCTTCTCGAGCCATCTGCGGCACTTCAGGTCCGGCTGATCGGTCACGTGTGTGTGCGCTGCCATGGACGGAAGGGCCGCAACATCCGTTCCTGCCTCGGCGGGCTCGTTTGCTCAGCAAACGCAAGGGAACGTTGACCCTCCGTCCATCGCCGAACTCGAACGTCACGGGGATTGTTGCCCCGCATGCCATGGTCCCGGCGACCCGTCGCGTCGACGTCTTCCTCGCAGCATCGCTTTCGCGCGACACCTACCGCGTCGAGCGCAGACCGGCCGGGTCGATCGCCGTACGAGTCCTCGTGGAACACTGGTTCCACGAGGGGCTCAAGCACCATCTTCACGACCGTCTGCGCCACTCTGTCGGCTACGGTGGGTATGCCGAGCGGGCGCTTACCGCCGTTGTCCTTTGGTATCTCGACGAGCCGCACGGGCGGTGGAAAGTACGACCCTGACGACATCCGGTTCCAGACCTTGTAGAGATTGCCCTTCAGGTCCTTGTCGAACGTTGCCAAAGTCTCGCCGTCCACCCCCGCCGCACCCTGGTTCGCCTTCACCCTCTGGTACGCTTCCCAAACGAGTTGCTTCGGAATGTTGTACGGTTTTGCCTCAGGCACCGGCTCCTCCCATCGCTGGTTGTATGGCCGCGCGGCGGCTACACGGTGGTGCACAAGCGTCTTGAGCGCGGGAAATTCTTATTTCCGAAACGGGTGAGAGCCGACGCGCGGCTGTCGATGCTGCTCGAAGGGATCGACGTCGAGCGCGCGCGGACCTCGGCGAGGTGGGAGCCTCCGGGTCATACACGCGTCGTCTGAGCGCGAACGAAGCGTCGAGATCAAAAAGGGACTGCCGTCGCGCCCGCGCGTGGATCAAAAGCGAGCGCGTGGCGAAGGCGATGAAGGCGACCAAGACGAAGTCGGGCGCCGGGGGAGCACCGAGGAGAAGTCGTCGACGTCGTCCGAGAGCTGCTTGCCGAGGTGCGCGGCGAGGAGGTCCTCGGCGTCGTCACCCAGCTGGTGGCGCGCAATTCGGAGCTCGAACGGCGGCTGGCACAGCTGCTTAGCAATCGGCCTCTGTTCCTGTTCTTCGACCAGACGTATTGCTCCACAACACTCTTGAGCAGCTTCCCACCAATGCTCGGATGCCCACCCCCCATCTCCTTCACCTTCTCCCGTATGTTTCCCAGATCCGTAGCCAGGAACCCGGGCCCAACACCCCAGACCTTCACCCCATCCTCCTTCAACTTGTGGTTCCAGTCCAGCATCATCATGTTAAGTGCCGTCTTGCTGCAGCGGTATCCAATCGTCTCAAAGTCCACCTTCTTGGGCCACCCGGCCGGCTGAGGCGGCGTAGGGAAGTACGTCTCGCTTGCCACCGTGATTTGGGAGAGACCGGCCACGAAGATCAGGCGGGGGTCGGCCGACTTGAGCAAAAGCGGCATAAATGTCCAGGTTATGACTTGCGTGCCGGCAACGTTCACGTCGTAGGCCTTGGTGAAGCATTCGCTCACCGATGCACTCTCCGGAGCCGCCTAGACGGAGACCGCGACCGACAACCGAGCTGCGTCGACGAGCGACCCGAGGATCAACGCCCCGTCCGTCGAGCCCGGACCGAGCCGTGCGTCCACCGCGTGCTCCGGATGCGGCATGAGGCCGAAGACGTTGCCCGTCTCGTTCGTCACGCCGGCAACGTCGCCGACTGCGCCGTTCGGGTTCGCATCGGGTGCATAGCGCAAGGCGATCTGGCCGCCGGCCTCGAGCTCCCCAAGCAGCTCGTCGTGTGCGAACCAGCAGCCGTCGCCGTGCTTGACCGGGATCGTGAGCTTCTGCCCATCGGTGCAACGCCTCGTGAACAGCGTGTCGGCACGCTCGACGACTAGCGGCACATCGCGGCAGACGAACGACAGCGACGCGTTCGGTCGAAGCGCCCCCGGTAGCAGGCCCGCCTCGGTGAGGACCTGGAACCCGTTGCAGATCCCGAGCACCGGGCCGCCGTCCGCTGCGAACGCTTCGACGGCTCGCATGATCGGCGAGAAGCGCGCGATCGCCCCACAGCGAAGGTAGTCGCCGTAGGAGAAGCCGCCCGGCAGGACGACCGCCGCAGTTCCGGCGGGGAGTGCCTCGTCGGTGTGCCAGACTCGCGGCGCGTGCGCCCCGAGCAGCTCGAGCGCGGCGGCCGCGTCGCGGTCGTCGTTCGAGCCGGGGAAGACAACGACCGCAACCAGCGGCCGCTCGCTCACTCGGCGGCCTCCCCGGCGAACGCAATCGTGTAGCTCTCGATCAGCGGGTTCGTCAGGAGGCGTTCGCACATCTGCTCGAGCTGGGCCTGGGCCTCGCCGCGATCCTCGGTCGCGAGCTCCACGTCGACGAGCCTGCCGACACGCGTGCCGCCCACCTCGAACCCGAGGTGGCGCAACGAGCTCTCGACCGCCTGTCCCTGCGGGTCGAGAATGCCCGGCTTCGGCCGGACGAGGACCGTTGCCCTCACTCGAGCACCACCGTCGGGTCGGCGACGTAGTCGACGAACGCGATCCCGGTCAGACGCTCGAACGCCTCGATGTACCGGGCGCGCGTGCCTGAGACGACGTCCTCGGGCAGCTCAGGACCCGGGTCGGTCTTGTCCCAGCCAAGCGCCTCGCAGTAGTCGCGCACGAACTGCTTGTCGAACGACGGCGGCGTCGCGCCTTCGACGTATTCGTCCGCCGGCCAGAAGCGCGATGAGTCCGGCGTGAACGCTTCGTCGCCCAGCACGAGGCGGCCGTCGTCGTCGATCCCGAACTCGAGCTTGGTGTCCGCGAGGATGATCCCGCGTTCACGCGCAAACGAGGACGCGTGCGCGTACAACGCCAGCGCGGTTGCCTCGACCTGCGCATACCGATCCTCGCCGATGAGCCCCGCTGCCGTCTCGCCGTCGATGTTCTCGTCGTGCCCCGTCGTCGCCTTCGTCGCCGGGGTGAAGATCGGCGTCGGCAGCTGCTGTGACTCGACGAGCCCCTCCGGCAGCACGTGGCCACACACTGCGCCCGTCGCGCGGTAGTCCTTCCAGCCGGAACCGGAGAGGTAACCGCGAACGACGCACTCGATCGGCAGCATCTCGAGGCGCCGGCACTCCGTCGACCGTCCGTCGTCGCGCAGCGCGATGAGGTGGTTTTGGACGATGTCCTCGGTTCGCGCGAACCAGAACCCCGAGAGGCCGGTCAGGACGCAGCCCTTGTCCGGGATCGGGGTCGGCAGGATCACGTCGAAAGTCGAGATCCGGTCGCTCGCAACGAGCAACAGGCGGTCGTCGTCGAGCGCGTAGAGCTCGCGAACCTTGCCGCTCGCGACGTGGGTGGCTTCAGACATGGACGGGCTCCTCCTTGTGGGCGAGGCGGGTGACGCGATCGAAGACGGCGTCGAGGTTGGCGATCGTGGCCTGCAGGTCGAACACGTGGGCCAGCGCGGCGTCGTCGAGGTGCCGGGTGATTTCGGTGTCGCTGCGAACGAGCGTCGCAAAATCTTGCTCCTCGTCCCACGCGCGCATCGCGTTTCGCTGGACGAGGCGATAGGCGTCGCCTCGCTCGAGCCCACGCTCGACGAGCGCGAGCAAGAGACGGTGCGAGAAGAACAGGCCGTGTGACGCCCACAGGTTCCGCTCCATCCGCTCCGGGTACACGACGAGCCCGTCGACGAGCCAATGGAACCGATCGAGCATGTAGTCGAGCGCGAGAAACGCGTCGGGAACGACGACACGCTCCGCAGACGAATGGGAGATGTCGCGCTCGTGCCACAGCGGCACGTTCTCGAGCCCGACGGCCGCCGAGGCGCGGACGACGCGTGCCAAGCCGGAGATCCGTTCCGCAACCTTCGGATTTCGCTTGTGCGGCATCGCGGACGAGCCCTTCATCCCGGCGGCGAACGGCTCCTCGACCTCGCGAACCTCGGTGCGCGCCAAATGTCGAACCTCGGTTGCGAACCGGTCGAGCGACGTCGCGCACAGCGCGAGCGTGGAGAGAAGCTCTGCGTGCCGGTCGCGGGCGATGACCTGAGTCGACACGGGTTCCGGCTCGAGCCCAAGCCGCTCGCACGCGATTCGCTCCACATCGGGGTCGATTGCGGCGTACGTCCCGACTGTTCCCGAGAACTGCCCGACGCGGCACCCGGCAAGCGCGCGCTCCATGCGCACCCGGTCGCGCTCGAGCTCGAACGCCCAACCGGCAATCTTCCAGCCGAACGTCGTCGGTTCGGCGTGCACGCCGTGCGAGCGGCCGATGCAGATCGTCCCCCGGTGCGTATCGGCGAGCCGCACACAGGCTGCGAGCGCACGCTCGATTCCGTCGAGGATCAGCGCGCCGGCATCGCGAATTTGCAGTGCTAGCGCGGTGTCGAGCACGTCCGAGGACGTCAGGCCGTAGTGCACCCACCGACCCTCCGGGCCAAGCTGCTCCGTGACCGCGTCGACGAAGGCGGCCAGGTCGTGGTCGGTCGTGCGCTCGATCTCGGCGACGCGTTCGACCGAAGGGCTCCGAGCCTCGGCACGGATGGCGGCGACGTCGCCGGCAGGGATCGTCCCGAGCTCGGCCCACGCGTCGAGCGCCGCAAGCTCGACCTCCAGCCAGCGCGCAAGCTTGCCCTCCTCCGACCAGATCCGGGACATCTCCGGACGGCAGTAGCGGGCGATCACTTCGAACAGTCTAGAGGGGGCTCAGGCTGGGGCTCGACGGAGCTCGTCAAGGAGCGGAGGCGCCGGCTTCGCCGGTGCCGCGAGCGGAAACCAGTGCGAGGATCCGCGCGGCGAGCACAGCAGCGTTCTTCGCGTTGTCGACGCCGACCGTTGCGACAGGCACGCCCGGCGGCATCTGCACGATCGAGAGCAGCGCGTCGAGGCCGTCGAGGACCGACATCGACGATCGGAGCGGCACGCCGATCACCGGCAGCTCGGAGTGCGCCGCAACGACGCCGGGCAGCGCGGCGGCGAGCCCTGCGCCGCAGATCAGCACTTTGAGACCGCGACTGGCGGCGCTCTTCGCGTACTCCGCGACCGCATCCGGCATTCGATGCGCCGACCGCACCTCGAACTCCCAGGCGTAGCCGCGTGCGTCGAGCTCGTCCATTGCTGACTGCATGCGCTCACGATCGGACTCGGAGCCGACCAGGATCCCGACAACCGGCTCAGCCATCGACGCCCGCCGCGATGTCATGCCGGTACTGCGCTCCCTCGAAGGTGATCATCTCGACCGCAGCGTACGCATGCTCGCGCGCAGTCGAGACGGTTCCCCCGGTTCCGGTCACCGAGAGGATGCGCCCGCCGTTCGTCACCACCGTCGCATCGCGCACGGCCGTGCCGCCGTGGAACACGAACGCGCCCGACTCCTCCGCATGCTCGATGCCCTCGATCACTGCTCCTGCGTAGTCGCTGCGCGCTGGGTAGTCCGGCGCCGCCACCACCACGGTCACCGCTGCCGGCCCCGAGTCGCTCGCCTCGGCACCTGAGAGGTCGCCGTGCGCGGCCGCAGCGAGCAGCGCGAGCAGATCGCCGTCGACCCGCGGCAACAACACCTGGGTCTCCGGGTCCCCGAACCGAGCGTTGAACTCCAGCACCTTCGGGCCGGAATCCGTCAGCATCAGGCCCGCGAACAGGCAACCCACGAAGGGTGTCCCACGCCGAGCCAGCTCGTCGATCACCGGCTGGTGTATCTGCGCGACCAGTTCTGCGGCGTCCGGGAACCAGGGGACGGGGGAGTAGGCGCCCATGCCACCCGTGTTCGGCCCGGTGTCTCCATCGCCGATTCGCTTGAAGTCCTGGGCGGCGCCCAGCGGTAGCGCGTGCCGCCCGTCGGAGAGCGCGAACAGCGACACCTCGGGCCCTTCGAGCAGCTCCTCGATCACGACGGCGCCGCCGAGCTTTCTGACGGCGAGCAGCGCCGCGTCGAGCTCGTCCGCCGTGTGACAGACGAACACGCCCTTCCCCGAGGCCAGGCCGTCCGATTTCACGACGCACGGTGTGCGCGCCACGGAAAGCGACTCGGCCGTCGGCACGCCTGCCGCACGCAGGACGTCCTTGGCGAAGCTCTTCGATCCTTCGATTCGCGCGGCCTCGGCGCTCGGCCCGAAGACCGCGACGCCGTTTCGTCGCAGCTCGTCGGCGACGCCCGCCACGAGCGGGCCCTCGGGGCCGATCACGACGAGGTCGACGCCGATCGTCTGGGCGAGCGCAAGCAGCCCGTCCGCGTCATCGGCGCGAACCGGATGGCAGCGACCGAGGGTGGCGATGCCCGGGTTGCCGGGCGCAGCGTGCAGCTCCGTGAGCAGCGGGCTGCTGGCGAGCCGCCAGGCGAGCGCGTGCTCGCGGGCGCCCGAGCCGACAACCACCACTTGCACCGGCCGAGTCTACTCCGGGGCACCGGGGGCGATACTTGCGCCGTGACCACACCGCCGTACGCGACCGCGAGGGTCGACATCGTTCGCATCCCGGACGGGCCGGCGGCCGACGTTGTCGCGGTCGAGGAGCCGCTCGAGATCCGGATCAACGGCGCGCCGGTCGCCGTGACCATGCGGACGCCCGGCCACGACGAGGAGCTCGCTCTCGGCTTCGCGCTCTCCGAAGGCCTCCGGCCGGAAGGCGCCCGTCTGCCGGACGACCTCGCCGCGAACACCGTCGAGCTCGACGCGACCGGCTTCGACCCGGCCCGGCTTGCGCGCAACTTCTACACGTCGAGCTCGTGCGGCGTGTGCGGCAAGGGCGCTCTCGAGGCGGTCGCCGTCGAGGCGCCGCCGGTTGCGAGCGACCTGCGGATCGACGCGGCGGTGCTCGCCGCACTGCCCGATCGTCTGCGCGAGTCACAAGCCGCGTTCGACGTGACCGGCGGGCTGCACGCGACGGGTCTCTTCGACGCGCACGAGCAGAGCTCCTCTGCGTGCGCGAAGACGTCGGCCGGCACAACGCGATGGACAAGGTGATCGGCTGGGCCTTCGGGCACGGGGTTCTCCCACTTGCGGAGCACGTGCTCTGTGTGAGCGGCCGACTGTCGTTCGAGCTCGTGCAGAAGGCGGCCGTCGCGGGGTGCCCGATCCTCGTTGCCGTCGGAGCGCCGTCCTCGCTCGCGATCGAGGTCGCCGCGGATCGCAACGTCACGCTGTGCGGATTCGTGCGCGGCGGGCGGATGAACATCTACACCGTGCCCGAGCGCGTCACGCGAGCGTAGGCGTGTCACGCGTGCTCACCGGCGTGCTGCTCGTCGGCGGGGCGAGCTCGCGCTTCGGATCTCCGAAGGCGCTCATCGAGCTCGACGGCGAGACGTTCGCAGATCGTGGCCGGCGCGTGCTCGCAGAGGCCTGCGACGAGGTGATCGTCGTCGGCAAGGCAGGTGAGCTTCCGTTCGACGTGATCGACGACGGGGCGGAGGTGCGTGCACCGATCGCTGGTGTCGTCGCCGGCCTCACGCACGCGACGAACGATGTCGCCGTCTTTCTGCCGGTCGACTGTCCTCGGATCACCTCGGCCGTCATCCGCGAGCTCGGCGAAGCATGTCGTGACGCCGCGGTGCCGCAGACCGGCCCGCTGCCCGGCGCCTGGGCGAAGAGCGCGCTGCCGTTGCTCAGGTCACGGCTCGAGCACGGGCCGCTCGCGCTCTACCGCGCGTACGACGAGCTCGATGTGGTCACCGTCCACGTCGACCCGGCACTCGTCGCCGACGTCGACCTTCCGGACGATCTCGCTTCGCTCCGCTGAGTGCGTCGCGCCGCGCCTTGTACTCGCTCTGGGCATGCTTGAGCCGCTGCTCGTCGGGGTCGTCCTTCTGTCCGCGCAGGAACACGAAGCAGAGCCAGATCGTGACGCCGACTGGGATGAAGATCGACGAGCCGACGATGATCTGCGTCCACGTCGTGCCTGTGTAGCCGAGCAGCACCTCAGGCGAGGACGCGGTCGCGCGCGGCGCCGACCCCGACGAGCTCGATCGGGATCCCGAGCGACGCTGCGACGAAGTCGACGTAGCTGCGTGCCGCATCGGGTAGCTCGTCACGCGTCGACGCCTCGTCGAGCGGTGCTGCCCACCCCGGCAACCGCTCCCAGACCGGCCTGGCGTGGTGGAAATCCGACTGATGCGCCGGGAAGTCCTCCGTCTCCGACCCGTCTCGCAGCTGGTAGCGCACGCAGACCGGAAGCTCGTCGAACGCGGAGAGCACGTCGAGCTTCGTGAGTGCGAGCGACGTGAGCCCGTTCACACGCACCGCGTACCGGAGCGCGACGAGGTCGAGCCAGCCACAACGCCGCTCGCGGCCGGTGACCGTCCCGTATTCCCCGCCCAACTCACGCAGTCGCGTCTCGTCAGGCCCTTCGATCTCCGACGGGAACGGGCCCTCACCGACGCGCGTCACGTATGCCTTCGAGACGCCCAGCACGTGATCGATGCGCGTGGGGCCGATGCCGATGCCGGTCGCTGCTCCCGACGCGATCGGGTTCGACGACGTGACGAACGGATAGCTGCCGTGGTCGAGATCGAGCATGGTCGCCTGTGCGCCCTCGAACAGCACGTTCTTCCCGGAGCGGAGCGCGCGGTCGACCTCGAGCGAGACGTCGCCGACGAACGGGGCAATCCGCTCTGCGAACGACGCGTACTGCGTCCATACCTCCTCGAGGTCGAACGGCTCCGCCTCGTAGATGCGCTCGAGCCAGAGGTTCTTCTCCGCGAGCGCGACCTCGATCTTCTGGCGCAGGATCTTCGCGTCGAGCACGTCTTGCACGCGAATTCCGATTCGCGAGGCCTTGTCGGCGTATGTCGGCCCGATGCCGCGCCGCGTCGTACCGATCTGCAGGTTGCCGAGCCGCCGCTCGGACGCCTGGTCGATCGTCACGTGCCACGGCATGATCAGGTGCGCATTTCCCGACAGCAGGACGATCGAGGGATCGATCCCGCGCTCACGCAGCAGGTCGATCTCGTCGAGGAAGACCTTCGCGTCGACGACGCACCCTGCGCCGATCGCCGACGGCGTGCCCGAGACGACGCCGCTCGGCATCTGACGAAGCTTCCAGGTCTCGCCGGCGACGACAATCGTGTGCCCGGCGTTCGGCCCGCCTTGATAGCGGCACACGAGATCCGATTGCTGGGCGAGCAGGTCGACGATCTTCCCCTTGCCCTCGTCGCCCCACTGCGCACCGACCACGACGGTCGACGGCACAGGCTCGACTCTAGCTACACGACCCGCGCGAGCCGGCGGGCGACGCGCCGCATCACGATGCGGTGGCCCCGCTTGCAGGTCGTGAAGCCCACGTCGGCTTCACGGCGCAGCGTCCCGTGGGCGATGCACGCATCACCGACGATCGCGTCGCGGGCCACAGCGAGACAGGCGTCGCACGGCTCGTCGAACGTCGTTGCGTCCGGGCCGAGCCACACGTGCTGGCGCTGGATCATCCGGATCAAGCCCCTAGCTGCAGCTGTCGGTCGTCGTGGCGTTGCAAGGCGGGCGGTCGTTCGATGCGGCGCAGGACCAGCTCGTGACCGGCGCGGCAGCGCCGCGTCGTCACCTCGGCGTCCGCGGAGACAGTGCCCCGGACGCTCGCGATCATCAGCGCGTCGGCGAACAGTGCGCCGGACGTCCGCGCCTGCTCGAGGCACGCTTCGCACAGGCACGAGAACGACGTCGCCGACGGCGCAAGCCACACCGTGGTCGACCGAGCCGTCACGCGGCTGCCGCCAGGTCGGCGAACTTTGCGTAGCGCTTCTGGAACGCGAGCTTCTCGCTGCCGGTCGCGCCGTTCCGGTGCTTGGAGAGGATCAACTCGGCGATGCCGGCGGAGTCGGTCTCCTCCGGGTTGTAGTACTCGTCGCGGTACACGAACATCACGAGGTCGGCATCCTGCTCGATCGAGCCCGACTCGCGCAGATCGGAGAGGATCGGACGCTTGTCGTGGCGCTGCTCGACGGCGCGCGACAGCTGCGACAGCGCGACGATCGGCACATCGAGGTCGCGTGCCAGCACCTTGAGCGAGCGGGAGATCTGGGACACCTCTTGGACGCGATTCTCTACTGTCGTACCGCTCGTCATCAACTGGAGGTAGTCCACGACCACCAAGCCGAGGTTCGGCTCGCGCATCTTGAGGCGGCGGAGCTTCGACCTGATCTCCATCATCGTGATCGAGCCGGTGTCGTCGACGTAGATCGGGGCCTTCGCGAGCTTGTCGCACGCGGCCGTCAGACGGGGCCAGTCGTCCGCCGCGAGCTTGCCCGTGCGCAGGCGCTGCGACTCGACGCGGCCCTCAGCGCACATCAGGCGCTGCGTCACCTCGGCCTTCGACATCTCCAGGGTGAAGAGCGCGACCGGTGTGTCGTGGCGCACCGCGACGTTCGCCGCCATGCCGAGTGCGAGCGCCGATTTGCCCATCGACGGCCGGGCCGCGACGATGATCAGGTTCCCGGGCTGGAACCCGGACGTGAGGCGGTCGAGGTCGCGGAACCCGGACGGCGTGCCCGTGATGTCGCTGCCCGCCTCGTAGAGCTTCGTGATCGTCTCGAACGAGTCCTTGAGCAGCTCGTCGATGTGCGCGAACTCCGAGGCGACCCGCTGTTGCGACAGGTCGAAGACGATCTGCTCGGCGCGATCGACGAGCTCGACGGTCTCGCCGGGACGGTCGAAGCCGAGGCGCGCGATGTCGTTGCCCGCGCGGATGAGGCCGCGCAGCGTCGCCATCTCGCTGACGATGCGCCCGTAGTGCGCGGCGTTCGACGCGGCGGGAACGAGCGCTGCGAGCTCGTGCACGCGCTCCGTGCCGCCCGCGGCGTCGAGCGTGCTCGCACGGTCGAGCTCGTCGACGACGGTGATCGCGTCGACCGGCTCGCCCTTCGCATACAGGGCGATGATCGAGCGGAAGATGTGGCCGTGGCTCTCCCGATAGAAGTCGGACGGGCTCAGGTTCGTCGACTCGGTCACCGCCCCGATCGCCAGCGGCGAGAGCATCATCGCGCCGAGGACGGACTCCTCGGCATCGAGGTTCTGCGGCGGGATCGGGGCGGTCCCGAGAGCCTGGGCAGGCGTGGCCATGCGTCCACTAGTAGATCGCGCCTGCGCGCCCGCCGAAAGGGTGTGGATACCGCTGCCATGAGGGTCGAAGGGCGCTGTCATGCAGGAACTATAGAACGTGTGTTCGTATCGCGGTAGTGGACGAACCGGACGCTCTTTGCGGCACTTTCAGACCGAGTTCCACAGCTGTGAACCGCTTGTGGAAAAGCGGTGGAAAGTCGTCCACAGCTCCGTGGAGAGCCTGTGGACGACCGAGGCCTGCCGGCGCTATTCCTCGGGGGCCCGCTCGAGCTCGTCGGACGCTTCGCTCGCGTCCGGCGTGGGCTCGGGCTCGTCGTCCAGGTAGACCGGCTCCGGGACGGCCGCTGCGGCCGCCTCTGCCTCTGCCTCTGCGCGCTCCTGCGCCGCGAGCGCTGCCAGCTCCTCCTCGGGCGGCAACTCCTGGCCCTCGGGGGCGACGACCAGCTTGAGCTCGGCGACGACGTCGGTGAAGACCTCGAACGGCACCGTGTACCGGCCGATCCGCTTGATCGTGTCCATCCGGAGCTTCCGGCGATCGACGCGCAGGCCCTGCGCCTCGCGCAGCCGGTCGGCCACGTTCGTCGCGGTGACCGAGCCGAAGAGCGCGCCCGTCGGCCCGGCGTTGACGTCGAAGCGAAGCTCGAGCGCCTCGAGCTTCGACGCGATCGCGCGAGCCTCGTCGACCGTCTTCGCCTCGTGCCGCGCGCGCAGCGCCTCGCGCCGCTCGAGCTCCTTGACGATCCCGGGGGTCGCGACATCGGCGAGGCCGCGGGGGAGCAGGAAGTTCCGGGCGTAGCCGCGCGCGACACTCACCACTTCTCCGCGGAGACCGAGCGTGTCGACGTCTTCTTTGAGGACGACGTCCATGGCCTACTTGTCGCCGACGTACGGCAGGAGAGCGAGCTCGCGGGCGCGCTTCACGGCGACGGCGACCTGGCGCTGGTGGCGCCGGCACGCGCCGCTGATGCGGCGGGAGCGGATCTTGCCCTTCTCCGAGACGTAGCGCCGGAGCTCGTTGACGTTCTTGTAGTCGACTTCGTCGACCTTCGACTTGCAGAAGAAGCACGACTTGCGGCGGCCGCCGCCCGGTGGGGCGGTGCGCTTCCTGCTCGTCGAGCGGTCGGATTTCGGTGCTGCCACGTGGTTTGCTCCTTAGAACGGGATGTCGTCGTCGCCGCCGCCCGCGAAGTCGGCGTCTGTGCCCGCCGACGCGCCTGCAGGCACGAACTGGTTGCCGCCGTCGCCACCTTCGCCGCGGCCGCCGAGGAACTGCACGGAGTCGGCGATGATCTCGACCGCCTGCCGCTTCGTTCCGTCCTGAGCGTCCCACTCGCGCCACTCGAGGCGGCCGTCGATCGCGACGGGGCGCCCTTTGGCGAGGTACTGGGCGCAGCTCTCACCCTGGTTGCCCCAGACGGTGACGTCGAAGTAGTTCGGCTTCTCCGTCCACTGGCCCGTCGTGCTGTCCTTGCGCCGGGTGTTCACGGCGATACGCAGGCTGCAGACCGAGGTGCCGGAAGGCGTGTTGCGGAGCTCGGGGTCACGGGTGAGGTTGCCGACGAGCACGACGCGGTTGATGTTGGCTGCCATGGTGGTGTCGCTCCTCCTTCAGGGTCGTCGCCCCAGGCTACTCCGCCGCCTCGGCGCTGTCATCGGCGGAAGCGGCCGGGGCCGAGGAGGGCGCCGCGACCGCCACCTGCGCCGGCGCCTTCGTGTGCTGAGAGCCCTTGACGCGCCGGTACGCACCGTGGCGAACGACGCCGTCCGTGATCTTGAGCACGCGCGTGATCTCGTCGAGAGCCTCGACCGGGCTGGTGAAGAGCAGGAGGTGGTAGACGGCCTCGCTCGTATGCCCGATCTCGTAGGCGAGCCGCCTGCGGCCCCACGGCTCGTGGCCGTCCCAGGTCCCGCCGGCGCCCTCGACCGAATCGCGAATGCGCTGGATGATCTCGTTCGCCCTCTCCTCGGCGAGCTCGGGGTCCAGCAGAAGCATGATTTCGTACTCGTTCACGCCCGAATTCTCCTTCCCACGGTCTAAGTCGGCCCTGTCTCCTTGGCGCCGCTTCGGGTTGGAACGGCGCGACGGACAGGGCGAGAAGCTGCGGCAGTGTAGCATCGGGCTCGTGAAGCGCCTGCTCGCGCTCCTCGCCGGCGGTCTCGGTCTGGGTGCGCTCCTGCGCCGCCGTAGGCCCGCTCCGGAGCTCGGTTCGTCGCCCGCCGACGAGCTGCGTTTGCGCCTCGCCGAGACCCGCACGTCCCCCGCCGACGCGCCTGCGGACGAGGTCGCGCCACCGGCGGACGAGCCGGCCGACGCTGCCGCCCGGCGCGCCGAGGTGCATGCGCGCGCCCGCAACGCGATCGACGAGCTACGCGACTAGGGCGAGCAGCTCGGTTCGCTCGTCAGCGGTGAGACCGCGGAGCGGAAGCCTGACGGCTGCCGTCATCGGCACACCGACGGCCACGACGATCTCCTTCAGCGCCGCGTGGCGCGGAAAGCGCTCGACCGAGGCGCGTAGCTCGCCCGCGGCTCCAGAGTCGCCGGTGCGAACCGCCTCGACGACCGCGTGCGGCAGCGCGGAGGCGAGCCCCGAGACCGCGCCGGCCGCGCCCGCAGCGAGGCCTTGCCCGATCAGCGCCTCGGCGCCGATGAACACGTCGAGGCCCGGCAGCAGGTACGGCTTCACCTTCTCGAACGGCGCGTCGCTGACCTTCAGGCCGACGAGGTTCGGCGCCGTTCTGCGCAGCTCCTCCACGACCGCGGGCGGAATCGCGTAGCCCGAGGCTCGTTCGAGCTCGTAGGCGTAGAACGGCGTAGGCGCGCACGCCCGGGCGGCGGCCGTGAAGTGCGCGAGCAACTCCTCGGCGCTGAGCGGGAAGTACGGGGGCGCGATCACGGCAACCCCCTCAACGCCGAGGCCGGCCGCATGGCGGGCAAGCTCGATCGTCGCGGCGGTCGTCTGCGCGCCGCAATGTGCGATCACCGGCAATGGGCCGGCGGCGAACGCCTCGAGCAGCGCCTGCCGCTCGTCGACGCTCAGGTTCATGCCCTCCCCGGTCGTGCCGGCGACGAGCAGGCCGTCGATCCCTGCGTCGGCGAGGAACGCGACGTACGGCGTGACCGCGTCGAGGTCGAGCGCCGCGCCGTCTTCTTTGAGCGGCGTCAGCGCCGCGGCGATCGCTCTCGGCATCATTCGATCGTAGTCTTGTAACGCCACCGCAACGCTGGGAGTCCATTCCCTGTGCCCGAGGATGTACGCCCGTACGGCAGGCGGGCCTTCCTCGCCCTCCTCGGGGGCGGCGTTTCCTCGTACTGGTGGGCGCAACCGGCGTCGCGCATCCTCGCACCGCTGACGTCGCAGTTCTCGCAGCTCGCCGGAGATCTCTTGCCGGTTGGTGGCTGGCGGATCTACACGATCTCGGGGACGATGCCGCTCTTCGACGAGCGCGCGTACCGGCTCGGGATCACCGGGCTCGTGCGCAAGCCCGCGAGCCTCTCGTACGACGACTTGCGCGCGCTTCCCCAGGCGCATCAGGTGACCGACTTCCACTGTGTCACCGGCTGGTCGGTCCACGGCGTCCGCTGGTCGGGTGTGCGCTTCGCCGACCTGCTCTCGCTCGTCGACCCGATGCCGAACGCGAAGGCGATCAAATTCGTCTCGGCGGAAGAGCCGTACGTCGACTACCTGACGCTCGACCAGGCGCTGCTCCCGAACGTGATGGTCGCGCTCGACATGGACGGCTCGCCGCTTTCGCGGCCACACGGCTCGCCCGCGCGGGTCGTGATCCCGGAGATGTACGGCTACAAGGGCGTCAAGTGGCTCGCCGGCATGGAGCTCGTCGCCGACGAGGGGAGCGGCTACTGGGAGAACCTCGGCTACGACCAGAACGCGTGGGTGGGGAGGTCGAACGGCTACTCCTCCTGAGCGTAGGCTTGACGGAGCTCAGCAAGGAGCGCAGGCGCCGGCTTCGCCGGTGCCGGAGCGGGCTTCTGAGCGGCGGCTTGCGCGCTTCACGCGCACTGAGCGCACGGTGCACTGGGTGCACGCGACGGCGTTCCTCGTGCTGCTCGGGACGGGCCTCTGTCTCTATCTGCCGAGCCTCGCCGAAGAGGTGGGGCGCCGCCCGCTCATCAAGACGATTCACATCTACACGGCAATCGCGTGGGCAATCGCGCTCGTTCTCGTGTTTACCTTCGGCAATCGGCGCGCGCTCCTGCGCACGGCCCGCGAGATCGATCGCTTCGACGCCGACGACCGCGCCTGGCTTCGCCGCCGCCACCCTGCTCCGCAGGGAAGGTTGAACGCCGGTCAAAAGCTGAACGCGATCCTCACCGCGGCGTTCGCGCTCCTGTTTGCGGTGTCGGGGTTCTTCCTCTGGTACGGCGAGCGCAATACGCGCTACCGCCTGCCGCAGGCCCTGCTCGTGCACGACTGGCTAATGGACGTGTCGCTCGTCTTGTTCGTCGGACATCTCTTCCTCGCGGTGATCTACCCGCGTACGCGGCACGCGCTGTCCGGCATCACGCGCGGCTGGGTCGACGAGGACTGGGCGCTCGAGCACCACCGCAAATGGGCGGAAGCCGCGCGCGAGCGTTTAGAGCCTGAACCGGAATGACGTCATTGCCGCTACGCGTCACTCACTCGTCCAGGCCACCGGCTCGGGTCACGACCCGCCACGAATGTCGCGGAGGCGACCCGGCGCGAAGACGATCTGGTCGAACGTCGCGCTGCATCCTTCGCCCAGCGGCGACTGCGCCTCGAAGCCGACTGCGGCCGGCGCGTCGTCGCCGAGCGTGAAGTGCCGCACGAGCTGCCAGTACGCCCCGTCCGTCGAGGCGTGGAAGGCGTACGCCGAGCCGAGCCTGGAGATTCGCAGCCACACGGACCGACCGTCGACGACGAACGAGTTGGCATCGTCGGAGCGGCCGCGTGTGACGACGGAGACGATCATCGGCTCTCCTGCGGGTGAGTATTCGAAGGCGAGCTTCGCCCAGCTGTCCGGTCGTGCGTAGACGACGAGCGCGCCCGCGTCGAAGCGTGCGGCGAACTCGACGGCCACGCGCGCGCTCAGTGAGTAGTCGCCGTCGACGTCGCCGACGAGCGCACCCGTGTTCATCGTCGTCGTCGCGTCATCGCCGGGCGCGAGGAACCAGTCGGTGCGCGCTGCAGCTTCGATCGTCAGCCGCTCGCCGGCTGCCTGCCAGCGGACGTCGCCGATCAGCCGTATGGGCATCGGCAGTTGCTGCAACGTCACGTTCGAGTCAGCCATCAACGGAGCGGCCCCGGAGTCGAACCGAGCCAGCGTGGGGTTGCCACGCCTGACGAGTTTTGAAGACCCGCTGGGGCACCGGCCCCCGCCGCTCCCGACGTGAATCTAGCTTCGCTGCCGTCGCACGACACGGACGTCGCCGCGGCGCAGCGTGAGGCCGTCCGCGTCGTAGCGCTCGAGCACGAGCTGTGCTGTGCGCCGCCCGACGCCGAGTGCGTCGCGGAACGACGCGATCGTGATCGGGTCGAGCGTCTGAAGTAGGGACAGCCCTCGCTCGTAGAGCTCCGTCGAGACCGCGAAGCCGTCGCCGACGCGGCGCAGTCTTCCTTGTTCCTCGAGAAACGCCGAGAGTTGGCGGTCGTCGACGCGCACGATCTCATCTGCCGCAAGCTGTGCTTCGAGTGCGTCGGCCGCCTCGGTTCGCACGCCGAGCGCGGCGGCGGCACCGGGAAGGTACGCCTTCGCACCGCGTCGCTCGATGTCGAGCAGCTCCGCAACCCCTTGTGCCCACGGCGCGTTCGGGATCAGCTCCGCGAGCGGCAAGCCGGGCTCGAGTGGGCTCTCGGCAGTCTGTCGCTCGAGTCGCGCGCGTACGTCAGCGCGCAGATCGGTGAGCCACTCTGCTGAGTAGACGTATCCCTCGACGGACGGCAGCACCGCGAGCGCGGCGTCCAGCTCGGCCGGTGTGACGAGCCCGCGCCGGACCAGGGCGTCGCGCGTGATGGGCGCATGGACGAGCGAGCGGATGATCTCCTGCGGGTCGCCGCGACGGAGCAGCTCGAGTCGCTCGATGTCGAGCCCGCGTGGCGGCGCCGGATCGAGCACGACGCCGCCGCCGACCGTCGTGTCGGTGCGCAGCACGACACGGTCGCCGCGCGCCGCCACGACGCGGCGTTCGAGCCGCAGCTGGGCGAGGTCGCCGGACCGAACCATGCGCGCCGCGACAGCAGTCGTGCCGAGGTGCACGGTCACCGATGCCGGGATCGGCTCGAGCTCCGTCAGCGCGACGTCGAGGCGAAACGACGTGGGATAGCTGCCCGCAGCAACGAGCGCGTCGCCGCGGGCCACGTCGCGTCGCTCGACCGATGCGAGGTTGACCGCGACACGCTGGCCCGCGTCGGCCCGTTCGACCGGCGCGTCGTGCACCTGCACCGAGCGCACGCGAACCGCGCGGCCGCCCGGCGCGACGTGGAGAGCGTCGCCGGCGGCGATGCTGCCCGACCAGAGTGTCCCGGTCGCAATCGTGCCGATACCCGGCAGCGAGAACGCCCGGTCGACGTACAGCCGTGTCGCGGCATCGGCGTTGCGCTCGACAACAGGCATTGCTGCGAGCACAGCACGCAGCTCGTCGATTCCGCTGCCCGTTTTCGCGGACACGGCAACAACCGGCGCGCCGGGCACGAGCTCTTGCGCCTCGGCGATGGCGAGCTCGAGTGTCTCCGCGTCCACCGCGTCCGCCTTCGTCACTGCGACGACTCCGAGCTCGACGCCGAGCAGCCGCAGGACCGCGAGATGCTCGAGCGTCTGCGGTCGTACACCCTCCTGTGCGTCGATCACGAGCAGGAACAGGTCGATGCCGGTCGCACCTGCGACCATCGTGCGCACGAAGCGCTCGTGGCCGGGCACGTCGACGAGCGACGCAGGCCGGCCGTCGGGCAGCTCGAGCGGGGCGTACCCGAGGTCGATCGAGATGCCGCGTCGCTGCTCCTCCGGTAGACGGTCGGTGTCCTTGCCCGTCAGCGCGCGGACGAGCCAGGTCTTTCCGTGGTCGATGTGCCCGGCGGTGCCGATCGTCAGCGGCATGCGCGCACTGCCGCCGCGACCTCGTCCGTCTCGCCGTCGTCGAGCGTGCGGCAGTCGAGCAGCAGGCGCCCGTCGCGCACGATTCCGATCACCGGCGGCTCGGCGTCGCGGAGCGGGGCTGCGAGCCGTTCGTCGACTGCGCAGGCGAACGACTCGAGCTCCGTGAGCGGGAGCGCGCCGCCGCCGACGCGTGCGCGCGTCTCTTCGACCTCGCCGCCGACGGCCGCCGCGAGGCGCTCGGCCCGCGCGCGCACGACCGTTGCAGCCTCGTGGAGCATGCGCAGCACCGGCACCTCGGCCAGCGCACGCTCGGGCTCGAGATACAGGAGCAGCGTCCCCTCGAGCGCGGCAAGACTCAGCTTGTCGATGCGAAGCGCTCGGTGAAGCGGATGCCGGCGGAGCTTCTCCACATGTTCCGCGCGGCCGACGATCACCCCCGCCTGCGGTCCGCCGAGCAGCTTGTCGCCGCTGAAGCAGACGACGTCGGCGCCGGCCGTGAGCGAAGCACGTGCAGTCGGCTCATCGTGCAGCTCGAGCAGCGCACCGGAGCCCAGATCGTCGAGCAGCGGCAGCGAATGGCGGGCAGCGACCTCGGCGAGCTGTTTCAGGCCCGGCTGCTCCGTGAAGCCGACGACGCGGAAGTTCGACTGGTGGACGCGCAGAAGCAGGGCGGTGTCAGGTCCGATCGCGCGCTCGTAGTCCGCGACACGCGTCCTGTTCGTCGTCCCGACCTCGACCAGCCGCGCACCGGAGCGTGCGAGCACATCGGGAATGCGAAAGCCGTCGCCGATCTCGATCAGCTCGCCGCGCGAGACCACGACCTCGCGCCCTTCGGCGAGCGCAGCGAGCGCGAGCAGTGTCGCGCCCGCGTTGTTGTTCACGACGAGTGCGGCCTCGGCGCCTGTCAGCTTCCGGAGGATCGCCGCGACGTGATCCTGGCGCGAGCCGCGCTCGCCCGCCGCGAGGTCGTACTCGAGGTTCGAGTACGAGCGGCCCACCTCGAGCGCCCGGTCGAGAGCCGAGCGCGCGAGCGGCGCCCGCCCGAGATTCGTATGCACCAGAACGCCGGTCGCATTCAGCACGCGTCTGAGCGCCGGGCGACGCGCCTCACGCAGTGCGTCCTCCAGGCGAACGGCGAGGTCGCCGGGCTCGCCGCCTGCCCGGATCTCCTCCCGTGCCCGCGCGAGCACCGTGCGTGCGGCATCGACGGCGAGCGGATCGCCCGAGCTGCGGGCGAGCTCGTCCACCGACGGCAAGTCCCGGAGCTCCACGACTAGAGGCTTGATGCGTATTGGGGTGTGCGCGGGGATGCGCGCCGTGTCAGGTGCACCAGCCGTGTATGCCCGCAAATGCGCATCAAGCCTCTAGACGATACGCCACGTGGTCCCTCCGGGACCGTTGCTCTACTGTCGGAGTGACGCGTCTTGCCGTGATCGTCGCCGGAGCGGTCGTTGCAGTCGTCGGCTGCGCCGCGCTGGTGCGCCTGATCCAGTACCACGGCGACGCCAAGCCGGGCGTTCGCGTGCTCGGCGTCGACGTCGGCGGTCGCGACCGCGCCCAGATCGAAACGGCCCTGCGCGTTTGGGGCGACGGCCGGGTCACGATCCATGCTGCCGGCCGCTCGTACCACGTTCGCCGGAGCTGGCTCGTCGCGATCGACGCGCCGGCGACCGCGAAACGCGCGCTCGCCGCCGGTTCCCTTTCGTCGCTCGTGTCGGCGTCACCTATCGACGTTGCGCCGGTGCTCGAGCCTGCCGGCGACGCGCAGAACGTGCTCGGGCAGATCGCGCGCGCCGGCCGCCCGGCCCGGTCGGCGGCCGTCCGATTGAAAGGGACACACGCCGTCGTCACTCCCGGGCGCTACGGGCGATCGCTCGACAACGCCGCGCTGCTTCGTCTGCTCGCCGATCGCGAGACGGTGATCGAGGCCCCCTTCGCGCGTATCACACCCGAGCTGCGCACAGCTGCTGCGCAGGTAGCGGCGACAACCATCGACACGCTGCTCGCCCGTCCGCTCGTCGTCGACTACCACGGAGCGCGTCGTGGAGCGCTCACGCCCGTGCAGATCGCGCGCTCCATCGAGGTGCGCGCGAACGAGCATCGGTTCGACGTGAAGCTCGACGGAGAGCTCCTCGCGAAAGTCGTTCGCCCGCGGCTCGGCAAGTGGATCGTGCGTGCGCACAACGCGCAGTTCGCGGTTCACGGCAACGCCGTACACGTCGTGCCGTCGCGGCCCGGTGACGACGTCGACCCGGCGCAGCTCGTGAGCGCGATCGAGCAGGCGGCTCGCGGCGACCACGTCGTTCGGGTCGAGCTCGGGCCGCACCAGCCTGACCTCACGACCCGGCGTGCCGACGCGCTCGGGATTCGGCAGAAGCTCGTCTCCTACACGACGCAGATGGGTGTCTCGTCGTCGAATCGCATCCACAACGTGCATCTGATGGCCGACTTCATCGACGGGACGGTGATCAAGCCCGGTGAGGTGTTCTCGTTCAACGACGTCGTCGGCCCGCGTACTGCGGAACGCGGATTCCTCGAAGGCCAGGAGATCATCGGCTCGCTCGTCTTGCCGTCGATCGGCGGCGGTGTGTGCCAGACAGCGACGACGCTCTTCAACGACGCGTTCGAGCTCGGCCTGCCGATCCTCGAGCGAACGAATCACAACCTGTACCTCGCGCACTATCCGATCGGGCGCGACGCGACGGTGTCGTGGGGCGGTCCCGACCTCAAGTTCAAGAACGACCTTCAACATGGGTTGTTGATCAAGACGTCGTACACCGACCAGACCCTGACGTTCACCTTCTACGGCACGCCGTCGGGGCGTCGCGTTGTGGCGCATACCGGACCGCAGACCAACTGGACCTCGCCCGGGATGAACTACGCGGTCGATCCGCGTGCACCCAAGAACTCGGTACGCGTGGTCGCGGGCAGTGGTGAGCAGGGCTTCGACGTCGTCGTGACGCGGAAGGTGTACACCGCGGACGGCAAGCTCCTGCGCAGCAACGTCTTCAAGTCGCACTACATCCCCGACAGCCCGACTACCGTCTACGGGCCGGGGAAGACGCCGCCGGGGCCGTACATCGTCATCCCGACGACGGTCTAGGGACCTCCGTCACGGCCGCCTGCGTATCGACGGCGTGCGCCTTCTACTCGTCGCCGTCTTCGCTCTGCTGGCGGGTACGGCTGCCATTGCGGGTCCGCCGGTGCGCGGGCCTTGGCTTCTGACCGCCGCTCCGAGCGTCGGAACGATCCGTTGGAGCTGCACCGCAGCGTCGCCGGGACTCCAGATGCGGCACCGACTCGAGCTCGACGCAATCAAGGTGAGCGCCACCGACGTCGTCACGTTCCTGATCGGCGGCCGCGTCGAAGCGCGCCGAGACGTGCAGCCAGGGGAGACGTGGCGGATGCCTTGGACGCGCGCGCTCAGGATGACCGTGAGAATCGAGCAAGGCACCGAGGCGCGGTCGCTCAGCACGACCGTCGCCGTCGACTTCGGTCCTGCCGAGCGCGCGTCGGGTGGCTGCTTCTCGTACTTCCCGCCGACCGTCACTACAACGGTCGCGCCCTACCGGTAGCTACTGCGCGTCTTGCTTGTGTGGTGCGCTCGGGTCGTCGGCGCAGCGTCGCTCGTAGCTGTCGAGGACGATCTGCACGGCCTCGTCCGGATCGTCGGTCTTGTGCAGTAGCTGGAGGTCGCCGGGCGAGATCATTCCCTCGTTGAGGAGATCGCCGTTGATCCAGTCGATCATCTCCCGCCAGTACTCCGTGTCAAAGAGCACGACGGGGAAGTGCTTGATCTTTCCGGTCTGGATCAGCACGAGCGATTCGTACAGCTCGTCCAGCGTGCCGAACCCGCCCGGGAAGATGACGAAGCCTTCCGACGGTCGCACGAAGCACACCTTGCGCGCGTAGAAGTGGTCGAACGTGTATTCGATGTCGAGGTAGGGGTTCGGCTGTTGTTCGTGCGGCAGGGTGATGTTGAACCCAACCGACAGGCCGCCGCCCTCGCGTGCGCCACGGTTCGCGCCCTCCATCACGCCTCCGCCACCACCCGTCACGACTGCCCAGCCGGCCTCGGCGAACCGCTTCCCGACTGCGCGCGCGGACTCGTACGGCTCGCTGCCTTCTTGTACGCGGGCCGAGCCGAAGAGCGTCGCCGCGGGCCGGTCGATCAGCGCCACCTTCTCGAATCCGACGCGGAACTCCGCCTCGATCTTCGCAAGCGACGCTTCGATGTCCCAGGCTTGCGGGTGGTCGAGGATCTGGCGGTCGCTCGTCACAGGCGGTGCTGAGTGACGTGGGACGCGTCATGCCGAGCACAAGCACACGGCGTCGTCCCGAAGTAGAGCGCGTACGACGCGAGCGCGAGCCGCTGGCCGCCGCCGCGCCGCAGGAAGCCCGCGGAGCGCCAAACCGCGCCACCGTCGAAGATCCCGAACGGCATCAGGTTGAACAGGTTGATGAAGAACCCGAAGTACGCGAGCGCGTACGAGCAAGTTCGAGTGCTGTGACTTCGCGACCAGATAGAAGACGAATGACGCGACACCGCCGAGGATCGGGCCTGCGATCGCGACGCGCACGGTCTGCCACGGATGGCCGCGCGTGTAGCGGACGTATGCGCCGAGGAACGGGACAAAGATCGGGAGCTTCGGCTTGAGTCCTTCCCGCTTCGCCTCGATGTAGTGGCCCAGCTCGTGGACGAGGATGAGAACGACGACGCCGATCGCGAACTTCCAGCCCCAGATCAGCGCGTACGCCGCGACTGCGACGAAGATCGTCGAGAACTTGAGCAGGACGAACGAGAACTTCGCGAGCGTGACGAAGACGGCGACGATCGGTGCGAGCGCCTTCCTCACGCGCCCGCGCCAGTCGGTGCCGCCCGGCTGGATCGGGTCGTAGTTGTGCGCGGGCTCGACGTCGGGCCTCGGCGCCCACAGCGGTTCCTTGTCAGGCTCCGTTGGTTGCTCGTGCGGTTGGTCGGGCTCGAAGTTCATGATCCCTTTCCGATCCATTCCTCGCCGTTGTCGTAGACCTCTTTCTTCCAAAGAGGCACCCGCTCCTTCAGCTCGTCGATCGCGTCGTGGCACGCGGCGAGCGCGTCGGCGCGGTGCGGCGCTGACACGGCGATCACGACGGACGACTCGCCGACGCCGACGGTGCCGACTCGGTGGTGGATCGCGACGGCGGTCAACGTCGTACCGAGCATGGAGCGCGTCGGCGATCTCGGCCATCACCTGTTCGGCCATTCCTTCGTAGGCTTCGTAGTCGAGGTCTGGACGACCGACCGTCCACGCGACTGCTCGCGCGTCGTCCCCGTGAACGTCGCGATGGCACCGGCGTCGTCGGAGCGCACCTCGTCGACGACGCGGTCGAGCGAGAGCGGCTCGTCACTCAGCCGAAACGCGCCGCCCGAGACCGGCGGGATCAGCGCGACCTCGTCGCCGTCCGCGAGGGCGCGGTCGCGCTCGGCGTACGTGCGGTTCACCGCGTAGAGAAGCCCGGCCGGCTCGTCGCCGAGCTCGAGCTGCGGCCATACGTCCGCGACGGTCGTGGCGTCGAGCTCGCGCTCCGACCAGCCCGCGCGTTCCCGCAGCGCGGCGAACAGCCGAACCTTCACCGTCATGGCGCGACGGCGACCAGGCTCGGCCAGCCGTAGTGGCCGTAGTAGTTCGGCTCCCAGTGGGTGCTCAGGTCGTCGACGGTGATGGTCATCGAAGCGATCGCCTTCAGAGTGCCCTGTTTGAGCAGGTCGAGGCCGGCGTGCTCGGTGGTCGTGTCTTTGGCGAACGTCTGGCGCGTGCGCACGAACAGGATCGAGCCGTCCGGCAGAACGTGCGGGTCCTCGTCGGTCCAGCCGTGGGGCGGGTGGGTCAGGCGCTTTCTCATCGGCTCGAGCTGCCAGATCGATCGCAATTCGCCTCGGCCCATCCACGTCTCGGCCCAGTTGCGACCCGCTGCTGCGATCACGGTGGTGCCGCTGCAGGAGGGCGAGACCCACGAGAGCTTCGCGTCGTTCGAGATGTCGTGGCCGTCCTCGATGATCGATTTGCCGTGCGTCGTGTAGCGGTCGTTGCCTCGTGCGAAGACGAGGTGGGAGCCGCAGACGGTGACGAAGTCGGGAAAGACAAGGGTCTGCCCGAGCAGGGTCCGGTTCGCGTAGAGCGGAAGACCGTCGGCGGCGACCGACGACGAGTCGGAGAGGTCGCTCCACCAGAGGACGCTTCCGTCCGGAGCGAATCCCTCGACGATCGGCGTCGTGTCGATCCGGAGTGGCCCCACGATGCGGTGGAGGCTGCCGCTCTGCCAGACCCACACCTCTTCGTGCGCGAGCGCCGGGCGTTGCCCGTACACCTTTCGTCCGAGCGCGATGCGGCCGGCGTCCCCGAACGCCACCGAGTGCGCGCCCCACGAACGCGGCAGGATTGTCCGCTCGCCGTGACCGGCTGTCCACAAACGCACGGAGCCGTCCGTCGCGATGAACGCCGCCGTCTCTCCGGTCGGCGACCAGCTGAGCGACGCCGTCGGCAGTCTCGGTCCACCCGCGATCGTCCCGCCGTCGGAGACGAGCTTCCCGTCGCCGCTCCATGCGACTGGGCCGAGTGCCGCGCGAGCCAGCACGACCTGCTGCACGCCGGTTGCGAGGTTCGCGACGACGAGCCTGCCGCCGTGGACGAATGCGATCCGCTGACCCGCGCCGGCCCCGGTCGCCGACCCCGTCAAAGCGAGTACGACGAGCGCGATGGCGGTCATGCGCACGCCGCGAGCATACTTCCGGCGTGGCCGCGATCGACCGCCGCACGACGGAGTCTGGCATCGAGGTGAAGCCGGTCTACGTCGCCGCGGACGCACCGACGCCACGCGAGGGGCCGGGCGAGTACCCGTACACACGCGGGCCGTATCCCGACATGTATCGCGGCCGGCCGTGGACGATGCGGCAGTACGCCGGCTTCGCGTCGGCGGAGGAATCGAATGAGCGCTACCGGTACCTGCTCCAACGCGGGCAGACGGGCCTGTCGATCGCGTTCGACCTGCCGACGCAGCTCGGCTACGACTCCGACGATCAGCATGCGCTCGGCGAGGTCGGGCGAACAGGAGTGGCAATCGACTCGATCGCCGACATGGAGATTCTGCTCGCCGGTCTTCCGCTCGCAGAGGTCTCCACGTCGATGACGATCAACGCGCCGGCGTCACTGCTGCTCCTGCTGTACGAGCTCGTTGCAGAGAGCCAGGGCGTGAGTAGTGCGCAGCTGCGCGGCACCGTGCAGAACGACATCCTCAAGGAGTACATCGCGCGCGGGAACTACATCTTCCCGCCGCGCCCGTCGATGCGCCTCACGACCGATCTTTTTGCGTACTGCGCAGAGCGGATCCCGCAATGGAACACGATCTCGATCTCCGGGTACCACATTCGCGAGGCGGGATCGACCGCGGTGCAGGAGCTTGCGTTCACGATTGCGAACGGCATCGCGTACTGCGCCGCTGCAGTGGAGGCGGGTCTCTCTCCGGACGACTTCGGGGCGCGTCTCTCGTTCTTCTTCAACGCGCACAACGACTTCTTCCAGGAGGTCGCGAAGTTCCGGGCCGCACGTCGGCTCTGGGCGCGCGTGATGCGCGAGCGCTTCGGCGCGACGAATCCGAAGGCGCTCGCGCTTCGCTTCCACGCGCAGACGGGTGGCTCGACGCTGACCGCGCAGCAGCCGGAGAACAACGTCGTGCGCGTCGCAATCCAGGCGCTCTCGGCGGTGTGCGGCGGCGCGCAGTCGTTGCACACGAATTCGTTTGACGAGGCGCTGGCGCTGCCGTCGCAGCATGCCGCGACGATCGCGTTGCGGACACAGCAGATCATCCAGAACGAGGCAGGCACGACGGCGACGGCGGATCCGCTCGGCGGCTCGTACTACGTCGAGGCCCTCACCGACGAGCTCGAAGCGCGTGCCGACGAGCTCATCGCACGGGTCGACGAGCTCGGTGGCGCTGTTGCAGCGGTCGAACAGGGCTTCATCCAGGATGAGATCGAACGTTCGGCGTTCAACTGGCAGCGCGAGGTCGAGGACGGGAAGCGCGTGATCGTCGGCGTCAACGCCTACGAGAGCGGTGGCGAATCGCAAATCGAGCTGCAGTCGATCGATCCCGCAGCCGAGCAGCGGCAGGTCGCGCGCACCGCATCGCTGCGCGCCGAGCGCAATGCAGACAACGCGACTGCCGCGCTGACCCGCGTGCGTGACGCCGCGCGCGGCACCGAGAACCTGCTCCACCCGATGCGAGACGCGCTGCGTGCGCACTGCACGATCGGCGAGATCTGCGGCGTGCTTCGCGAGGAGTGGGGCGAGCAAGACCGCCGTTGAGGATCCTCCTCGTCTCGCAGATGTACCCGGGCCCGACCGATCCCGACCTCGGGACGTTCGTGGCACAGATGGAGTCGGCCCTGCGCGAACGCGGGCATGAGATCGAGCTCGCGGTGCTCGACCGCCGCGGCGGCGGAAAGCGCCGCTACCTCGAGTTGCGTCGTCGTGTTCGCGACGCAGGCCCGCACGACGTGACGTGGGCGCACTTCCTCTTCCCGGCCGGCTTGATCGCCGCCGGCGCGGGTGGGCCGCTGGTCGTGACCGCGCACGGCCGCGACGTCCGCAACATCGGCGCAATGCCGGGCGTGGCGCAGCTGACTCGCAGAGTCGTCGAGCGCGCTTCGTCCGTGATCGCCGTCTCGCAGTACCTGCGCCGTGAGCTCGAAGAGCGCCTCCCTGCGGCGCGGGGCAAGACCGAGGTGGTCGACTCGGGTGTCGATCTCGAACGGTTCACGGGTGTCGAGCCCATCGCGCAACTCGAGTCCCCGGCCTTCGTCCACGTGGGCTCGCTGACCGAGCGGAAGAACGTCGTGCGCCTCGCCGACGCGTTCGCTGCGCTCGGCCGCGGCTCGCTGACGTTCGTCGGCGACGGCCCGCTTCGTTCGCGCCTCGAGGGCCGCGAGCGCGTCCAAGTTGTCGGCCGCGTAGCGCACGACGCTGTTCCCGGCTGGCTGGCGGCGGCGGACGTCGTGTGCGGGCCTTCGTTGCTCGAGCCGTTCGGACAAGCGATCCTCGAGGGGATGGCATGTGGCCGGACGGTGGTCGCAACCCGCGTCGGCGGCCCACCCGAGTTCGTGACGGACGACGCCGGGATCCTCGTCGACCCGCTCGACACGGCCGAGTTGACGCGTGCGCTGGCTGCAGCTGCGGGCTTCCCGTCGCCCAACGAGGCCGCACGAGCGGCAGCAACGAACCACGACGTCAGGCTGCAGGCGGCCCGCGTTGAGGAGATCCTCATGCGCGCGATTCGCAGCGGTCCGGCCTGATCGCAGTACGGTAGGCACGGTCATGCCGACCACGCGCGTCAGAGTCGTGATTGCCGACGACCAGCATCTGTTTGCCGAGGCGCTCGAGGCGATCCTGTCCACCGACGGGCGCATCGCTGTGGTGGGCCGGGTCGGCGACGGGCGTGCTGCCGTCGAGCTCGTTCGCGACGAGCACCCGGACGTGGTGCTGATGGATATCGCGATGCCGGTGATGGACGGCATCGAGGCGACGGAGCTGATCCGCTCCGAGGCGCCTGCCACGCGGGTGATCGTCCTGACCGGGTCGCAGGCCCCGCACGACGTCTCTCGGGCTCGCGCGGCGGGTGCCGCCGGCTACGTGACGAAGGACCAGATCGCGGGCGATCTCGTCCGGGCGATCCTGGACGCTGCAAGCCTCTAGGCTCGGCTACCTTTCCCGGCGATGCTCCCGTTCTTCTCGGTGATTCACGTCCTGCTCGCTGCCGCGCTCGTCGGCCTGATTCTCATGCACTCGGGCCGCGACACGGGGCTCGGCGGGATGGGCTTCACGCCTGCGTCGCAGGGCGGTACGCACATCGTCGAGCGAAACCTGACACGGGTCACGATCGTCGTCGCGGTGCTCTTCTTCGCGAACACGATCCTGCTGTTCCGCCTCCTGCAGTAACGCGGTCGTCCGTACACTCCCGCTGCGAATGCAACTCGCGGGCCTGCATCACGTGACCTGCGTCTGCTCGGACGCGCAGCAGACCTTCGACTTCTACCGCGAGCTCGGGTTCACCCTCGTCAAGAAGACGGTGAACTTCGACGACCCCCACAGCTACCACCTGTACTTCGGCGACGACCTCGGCCGCCCCGGAACGCTCCTCACGTTCTTCGAGTGGCCGCGTGCGGATCGAGGCCGGGTCGGGCGGGGCACGCTCGAGTCGATCGGTCTCGCCGTCCCCGTGGTGGCGCAGGAGTCGGAGGTCGAGGATCCCGACGGGCTCCGACTTCGGCTCTACCCGGCGGAGACGGCCGGTCTGCGTGACGTCGTTGTGATCGGCAACCCGGATCTGTACGCGGGGCTCTTCGCGGAAGGCGCGCCGCTGTCGTTCGGTGAGCCCGTCGAGGAGCCGGCGCTGATCGGTGCAGGCACGACGCACCACGTGGCCTGGCGCGTCTCGACAGATGCGGATCAGGCCGCGTGGCTCGAGCGGCTCACCGAGGTCGGCCTGCGGCCGACGCCGGTCCAGGACCGCAAGTACTTCCGCTCGGTCTACTTCCGGATGCCCGACGGCATGCTGATCGAGATCGCGACCGACGAGCCGGGCTTCCTGGTCGACGAGCCCGCCGAAACGCTGGGCCAGGGGCTCTCGCTACCTGCCTGGCTCGAGCCCGAGCGCGCGACGCTCGAGCGCGAGCTCACACCGCTCGACCGGAGCTAGAGCCCGAGCCCGCCAAAGATCGAGAACGGGTTGAAAGGCGTGAGCTGCCACGCGAGCCCGGCGCCGGGCTCGACGTGCACCTTCGCGCCATGCGGGGCGTCCTGCTCGATGCGGCGTGCGAGCGTGTCCGCATCGTCGCGATCGTTCGCGCCGACGAGGAGGTAAGAAGACCGGCGGACGACGCTCCAGCCCTCGTCTTGCAGCTGCGCTTCGAGTGCCTCGGCCTCCTGCCGCGAGCCGAGCTCGATGCGCACCTCCCACTCGGCAACCCCGGATGCACGCGACTCCGCCGACTCCTCGGCTTCGAGGCGCTCGTGCTCGGTGTGCTTCGCAGCCGTGGTCGCCGGGAGGGGCACACTCGCGTCTTCCCAGCGTTCCTCGAGCTGATGCCAGCGGTCTAGCCGAGGCTTGGCCGTGAGGCTCTGCTTCGCGAGCACCTCACGCAGCGTTCGTTCGCCTGCGTCTGCGGCGTCCCGCGTGTCGGCGTAGAGAAAGACCGTTGCGTCGTCGCGCGAGACCGCGATGCGATCGCCGTGCTCTGCGCGGCGCGACGGTTCGACCTCGTGCTCATGGAGCGCGCGAACCACCGCGCGAGCGTCCTCGTCGCTCGCAAGTGTTGTCGTGATCCGCCAGTCGTCCGCCATGCGATGCAGTCTGCCGCATCGACGGGCCGCCGGGGGTTCTCAGTGTTTTCTTCGGTAAGGACGAGGTGCGTTCTAGGTCCCGGGGCGAGGCTGAAGGAGATCAGGTCCGTCGACGCGAGGAGCAGACCATGTCCGTCACGCTCGAATCACCTCCGTCCCTTCAGCTGCGCGACCTCGAGCCCGGGCTCGGGGACTCCGTCCTCGTTGTCGACGACGACGATGCGTTTCGTGCTGCCGTCGCTACCTTCATCGCATCGAGCGGAGCCGATGTCTTCGAGGCGAGCGGCGTGTTCGGCGCGATCGACGTCATCGAGCGGGAGCCTGTCGACTTCGTCCTCTGCGACTACTCAATGCCGGGCGCGACGGGAGTGAACCTCCTCGCGTACCTCACGACCCGCGGCTACTCCGGCCGATTCGTCCTGATGAGCGCCGATCTCCCGCAGGAAGTTGCCGAGGAGGCGCGCGCGAACGGGGCCGACACGGTCTCGAAGTGGGATCTTCTCGACGTCCTCTGACCACCGCTAAACTCGTCCTCCACGCGCTGGTGGCGGAATTGGTAGACGCGCTAGGTTGAGGGCCTAGTGGCCATTGCGGTCGTGGAGGTTCAAGTCCTCTCCAGCGCATGAGCCGCCCCCTGGGGCGGCTTTTTCTTTGCCGAGACCGGTTTGACGGCGTCCGCAGGAGTCTCTACCCTGGTAGCGAACACACGTTCGGACGACCGCCACCCGAGCCCGGAGGGACCGCGTTGCTGACAGCCCGCCAACAGGAGATCTGGAACTACCTCGTCGAGTACGTCGACCGCCACGGCTACCCGCCGACGGTGCGCGAGATCGGGGAGCGGGTCGGGCTGGCCTCGCCGTCGACCGTGCACGCGCACCTCGCGAACCTGGAGCGGGCGGGGCTCCTACGCCGCGATCCGACAAAGCCGCGTGCGCTCGAGCTCCTGGGCCGCGAACGCCGCGAACCGGACTCCGCGTCGGCCGACCAGCTCGAGATCGCCCGGCTGCCGCTCCTGGGTGAGATCGCTGCAGGCGGCCCGTTGCTCGCCGAGCAGAACATCGAGGAATACCTTCCGATGCCCGCTTCGACGAAGGGCGACTTCCTGCTGCGGGTGAAGGGCGAGTCGATGATCGAGGCCGGGATCCTCGACGGCGACCTCGTGATAGTGCAGCGCGCCCAGGACGCGCGCAACGGCGAGATCGTCGTCGCGCTCGCGGGCGACGACGAGTCGCTCGACGAAGCGACGGTGAAGACGTTCTACCGGGAGAAGAACGGCATTCGCCTGCAGCCGGAGAACGCGTCGATGGAGCCGATCCGTTCACCGCACGTTCAGGTGCTCGGGCGCGTCGTCGGGGTCTTCAGAGAGCTATGACCGCAGAGGTTGCCGCGCTCCATCGCACGCTCGACCAGGAGCTGGTTGCGCTGCTGCGCGGCGCGTCGCTCGAGTGCCTCACCTGCGGCGAGTTCGTGATGCACGCCCGCGGCGGCGTCTTCTGCCCGGAGTGCGGTGCACAGCTCGGCGACGAGGATGTGCTCGAGGCGGGGCTAGAATCCTCCGTGCAGGCCGGGTGACCGCGGCTGCACTGCCTTCGGGTGGTGTCGTCGAGGAAAGTCCGGACACCGCAGGGCAGGACGCTCCCGCAAGGGGAGGCGGCGAAAGCCGACGGAAAGTGGAACAGAAAGGAAACCGCCTCGGACGTGTTCTCCGGAGACGTCCGAGGTAAGGGTGAAACGGTGGGGTAAGAGCCCACCAGCGTCGCGGCGACGCGGCGGCTTGCCAAACCCCGTCCGGTGCAAGGCGAACAGGGCCCGCATGAAGGCTGCCCGCCGAGGGCCCGGGTAGCTGCCGAGAGGGATGGTCACCCTCGACAGAATCCGGCTTACAGGCCTGCTACAGGAAGCCCCGCTCCGGCGGGGCTTCCCATTTCGTTTCGAACTCGGTTGCCGCGTGCACGGTCGCTAGCGCGATCTCGGCGGCGTCCCACAGCTCGAGCTCGGCTCCCGCGCGACAGGCGTCGACGAACGCCGCTCGAACCTCCGTCACGAGGGCGCCGCCGCGAGTCACCCGCTCGTCAGCCCAGCGCTGGAGATGCTCCCCTTCGCGCTCGGCTGCGCCCCAGAGGAGCCCGGCGCGTCGAAGGTCGCCGCGCGCCAACGCGAGCTGCGCGAGACCCGTCAGCGTGTAGAGCCCCCACAGACGGTTGTCCTGCTCTCGCTCGATGCGTAACGCGGTAGCGCCGTGTCGTTCGGCGTCAGCGAGGTCCGAGCGCCGGAGCGCGAGCATGAGCAGTTCGTGCCGCTGGCCCGACTCCCACCAGAGCCAACCCGTCGCGCTCGCCATCTCGGCGCCCTGGAGGGTCAGGTCGGTGGCGCGCTCGACATCGCCTTCGGCCAGCGCCAGCTGTCCCAGCAGCCAGTAGTTGCTGGTCTCGATGAACTTGTATCTGCCACGGGCGAGCTCTTGCGAGTGGATGGTCAGCTCCCGCACGCGCTCCCAGTCGAGCCGCTGCCATGCCCCCACTGCGAGCATGTGTTCGACCGCAGCTATCCCGCGCTCATCCCCGACGTCCTGATAGAGGCGGAGACTGTCCTGCAGCGAGCGCTCGGAGCGTTCCTCGTGACCGGTGAGCGCCAAGGTTCCGCCGTACACGCGTAGTGCCGATGCGCGAAGGTCCGGCGGAACAACGCCTGCGCGGTCGAGCAGCTGCTCGAGGCGGCGCATCCCCTCATCAGGGCCCGACGCGTTCCACAGGTTCTGCAGCTCGATCGCGATCTTCAGACCGAGGACGGGATCGGCGTCGGCCGCCCAATCGAGCGCTGCCCGCAGGTCGTCCAGCTCCGCGAGCCCGGCGGCAACGTCCGCCTCCGTGTCGCCTTCGCCCAAACGTGTCGCGTGCGCGATTTCGAGCATGCGGCCCCCGTGGCGTCTCTGGAGCGCCTGCAGTTCGCCCGCCGCAACCAATTGCTCGAGTGCGAATACGCGAATCGACTCGAGCATCCAATACCGGACTTCGCCAAGCCGTCCCTCGCGCCGGCGCAGCAGGCTCTTGTCGAGCAGCGAGGCAAGTGTGTCGAGCTCGGCTTCGCACACAGCCTCTGCCGTCTCCAGCGTGCACCCACCTCGAAAGACGCCGAGCTTCGCGAACAGGCTTCGCTCACCGGCGTCCAGCAGATCGTACGACCAAGAAATCGTCGCTCTGAGCGTGGCGTGTCTCTGCTCTGCGTCGCGAGTGCCCTTCAGGCCGTCGAGCCGGTCTCCGATGCGGGCCAACAGCTGCTCCGGAGAGAGCAGCTTCGTTCGCGCCGCGGCGAGCTCGAGGGCGAGGGGGAGGCGATCCAGCCGGTCGCACAGCTTCGTGACCGCCTCGGAAGGAGTGATGTCGGCTCGTACCGCTCGCGCCCGCTCGCAGAACAGTGCGACCGCGTCCCCCGCATCGAGAGGCGGAAGGTCGAACTGCAGCTCGCCCTGGATTCGCAGCGGCTCGCGGCTCGTCGCGACAAGACGGAGCGACGGGACCGCAAGCATCAGTTCGGCGAGCGGGCCTGCCGCTGCCGGCAGGAGATGCTCCAGGTTGTCGCACGCGACGTGCGTGCGACGGTCGGCCACGCGCGCGGCGATCGCACCCACGTCCGCCGAGAAGGCCCCGAGGCGATTGGCGATCGTCGGGACGACAAGCGCTGCATCCTGCAGCGACGAGAGTGGAACGAACACGGTTCCTCCGTCCGCATCCTCGGCGAGCAGTCGTGCGAGCTCGAGTGCGAAGCGCGTCTTACCGATCCCGCCAGGGCCGACGATCGTCAGCAGGCGCGGGTCGTCGTCGTAGATGAGCGAGACGGCGTCGAACAACTCCTCCTCGCGTCCCAGGAACCTCGTCGCCGGAGTCGGCAGATCGACGCTCCCAGGCGTGCGGAGCGGCGGGAACTCTCCCTTGCCGAGCTGGTACAGACGAACCGGAGCGTCGAAGTCCTTTAGCCGGTGCTCCCCGAGGTCGTGCAGCGGCTGCGCTTCGAGCAGCGCGGCCGTCGACGGCGATACGAGCAGCTGATCTCCGTGCGCCAGCGCCGCGATTCGCGCCCCGCGGTGCACGTCCAGCCCTACGTACCCGTCGGCGGTTCGCGTCGGGGCTCCCGTGTGTAGCCCCATGCGCACGCGAATCGGGCCATTGGAGAGTGCCTCGAGTGCGGCTCGTGCTCCCGCAGCCGCTCCCTCCGCCGTCGGGAAGGCGACGAAGAACGCGTCACCTTGGGTGTCGACCTCGACACCGCCATGCGCGGCAAGGACATCCCGCACGATCCGTCGATGCTCGGCGAGCGCGTCGGCGTACTCGTCTGGGCCGAGGTGGTGGAGGAGTCGGGTCGATCCTTCGATATCGGTGAACAGGAACGTGACGGTTCCTGTCGGAAGCTCACGAGGCATTCGTCGAGGGTAGGGCGGCGCGCGCGCTACAGCAACTGTTGAGCGCGACTAGCGCTTGACGTGCACGACGAGGGTGTGGCTCGTGCCGCCGAGGAAGCCGGCGCCGGCCTGATTCACGCTCAGCGCGATCCGTAGCGTCGAGGTTCCCTTCGGCAGCGACACCGCGACCTGCGCGCGCGACCGCGCGCCGAGCCGCACGCGCCGGATCGTCAGCCAGCGGCCCTCGGAGCGCCGCTGGACCTGAACGATCCGATACGCGAACGACCGGCCGCCCGACACGCGGACGAGGAACTTCCCGTTGCGAGCACGCGAGAAACCGATGCGCGGATGGACGCCGATCGAGATCGGAGTGCTTGCGGCGCCGCGCCAGATCGCCTCGTAAGCGGTCGCGATGCCCGGCTGGGCGATGTACGCCCACGTGCCACCGACGCCGCTCAGCACCGTCGTCACGGCGTGGAACGAACCGCCGCCGTACGGCTGCGCGTAGATCGCGATCTGCTCGCCCGCGTTGTGGGTCGGCACGACGCCGGAGAGCTTGATGCGCCCGCCGAAGATCACCTGGCGGGCGACCACCGTCAGCGTCACCCCGGCGGTGGTGAAGGTTGCGTCCGCGCCGTACGCAGTCCCGCCGTCGCTCTTCGTGACGAGGCGGTAGTGGTAGGTCGTGCCCGCCTGCAGGCCGGTGAGCTGCGACGTCACCGTCTGGGTGCCGGCCTTCGAGCCCGCGCTCTTCGACGACGTCGACTTGCCGTATCCGGCTGACGTGCCGTACTGGAACCACCACGTCGTCGTGCGGCCATGGGTGTCCAGCGAGCCCGTGAGAAGCGCTGCGTCCGCGCCGACGTTCTGTGCCGCGCCGGTTGCGCTCGCCGGCGCGCCGACGGTGGCGAAGGAGCGGTCAGAGCCGTAGCTCTTGCCGCTCGAGTTCTGCGCGACGAGCCGGTAGTGGTAGGTCGTGCCGGGCTTCAGCGACTTGATGCCGATCGACTGGGATGTGGTCTTCGTCCCTGAGCCCGCACTGTGTGAGCTCGTCCTCGAGCTGTAGCTCGTCGACGTGCCGTACTCGAACCACCACGTCGTCGAGAGCCCGTTCGGCAGCACGGTTCCCTTCAGCGTCGCCGTCGTCGGTGTGACCGACGCGACATCGCCCGTCTCGATCGACGGTGCGGAGCTCGTCGTGAAGCTCGCGTCTTTCCCCGTGCTCGTGCCGGCGTCGCTCGTCGCGACGATCCGGAAGTGATACGTGCGGCCGGTCTGCAGGCCGGAGATCGATGCCGACTCGGACTGCGGGCTGCTCGACGCACCTGCGCCCTTGACGGCGGTCTTCGTGCCGTAGCTCGTCGAGGTCCCGTACTCGAAGTAGAAGCTCGTGTCGCGGCTGTTCGGGTCGACCGTGCCGTTCAGCGTCGCGGAGCTCGCTGTGATGCTCGACGCCGAGCCGCTCGTGGCGACCGGCGGCGTGAGCGTCGTGAACACGGCGTCGCTGCCGTGACTCGTGTTCGCGCTGTTCGTCGCAACGACGCGGTAGTGGTACGTCGTCCCGTTCTGCAGGCCGCTCAGGTCGGCGGAGATGCTGGTCGTTGTCGAGCCAGAGCCGGCGCTCGTCTTCGATGTCTGCGAGCCGTAGCTGGTCGACGTTCCGTACTCGACGTACCAGCTCGTCGACTGGCCGCCCGGATTGACGCTGCCGGTGACGGTAGCCGTCGTCGCGCCAAGCGACGTCGTCGGGCCGGTCGTGGCAGTCGGCGCCGCCGCGGCGGCGCCGCCGACGAACGCAACCAATGCAAGCACGATGACCGTTCCAACCGCCCACCGCATCCGAATCCCTGACATGCCTACCCCTCCTCCGGACGATCTCGTCTGAGGATGTCGGGTCGGCGTGGGGGATCTGCGGGACCCGTGTAAGACGCGCGTAAAAGCCCTAGGAGAAGCCTTCGAGCGCAGCCTCGACGAGATCGGGGAGCGTATGCACGTTGTAGCCGCCTTCGAGCACCGCGGCGGCACGCGGCGCGAGCGTGGCCGAACGACGCGCAAGCTCGCGGAAGCCGTCGGCCGTCACTCGCATGTCCGCCAACGGATCGTCGATATGCGCGTCGAAGCCGGCGGAGACGAGCACGAGCTCCGGCTCGAACGCCGTCACGGCGCGCTCGACCGACTCCCACTCCTGGAGGTACCCGGCATCACCGGTGCCCGCCGCGAGCGGGACGTTGAGGAGCGTTGCGCCCTGCTCGGTCGGCCCACCGCTGCCGGGGTAGAACGGCCACTGGTGCAGTGAGACGAAGAGGATCGAGTCGTCGCCCGCGACGATGTCTTGCGTGCCGTTGCCGTGGTGCACGTCCCAGTCGACGATCGCGACCCGTTCGAGGCCGAGCTCTGCCTGCGCGTAGCGCGCGGCGATCGCGATCGAGTCGAAGAGGCAGAACCCCATCGCGCGGCCGCGTTCGGCGTGGTGGCCGGGAGGGCGTGCGAGCGCGAAGCCGCCACGACGGACCGCTTCGATCGCAGCGCCGGCCGCGAGCAGCGCCGCGTCATAGCTCGTCTCGGTGCACGGCGTGTCCGGGTCGAGGAGGTCGCGTGTCGTCTTCACGCGCTCCACGAGCTCGGTCGTGTGACAGCGCAGGATGTCCTTCTCGGTCGCGGGCGAGCACTCGACGAAGTCGAACCGCTCGTGCAGTGCCGCCAGTCGTGCTTGCGACTCGGGATGACCTCCGGTCGGGTGAAGCTCGGCGAACGCGTTATTGCTTACGAGCTCGACAGCTGCTCCAGCCGTCCGGCCAGATTGCCGAGACCGAGCTGCGACGCATGAGCGGCGGCGCGCTGCCAATCGGGCGGTGTCGCGCGCAGCTTCGGTAGCGGCGCGTTCGCGTCCATCGTCGCGATGCGGAGATAGAGGCGCAGGTCGTCGGCGTTCTGCGGGAAGCGACCGTCGGCGAGCGCCTGCTCGAGGGAGCCGTGATTGCGCAACACGTCCGCTGCTTTCTTGGGTCCGACCCCCGGTGCGCCGGGGATCTTGTCCGAGGGATCGCCACGCAGCGCGATGAAGTCCGGCACCTGGCGCGGCTCGACGCCGTAGCGTTCGCGTACCTCGTCAGGGCCGATCCGCGCCAGCTCGCTCACGCCCTTCACGGGCTGAAGGATCGTCACGCGCTCGTTCACGAGCTGGAACGCGTCGCGATCCGACGTTGCGACGAGCACCTGACCGGGCCACGTGCGCGCGGCCGCGGCGAGGAAGTCGTCCGCCTCGTAGCCGCCCGCCTTCCCGATCGCGAAGCCGAACGACTCGACGAAGGGTGGGAGCAGCGCGAGCTGTTCGACGATCGAGTCCTCGAACTCGCGACCCGACTGGTAGGCAGGCAGCGCCTCGTGGCGGTACGTCGGCGTTTCGAGCGAGTCCCACGCGACGAGCACTGACTCCGGTTGCTCGGCCTCCCACAACCGCTGCAGGAAGTTCGCGAACCCGACGAGCGCGTTCAGGCGGATCGATTTCGGCAGGGCGTGGTACGCACGGTGGGCGAGCGAGTCACCGTCGATCGCGAGCAGCATGCCTTCGTTCACAGCGACGCCTCGAGTGCGCTGATCGCCTCCATCAACCGTGCGGTCGCCTCGGCCGGATCGTCGCCGGTCTCGATCGGTGCGCCGTAGCGGACGCGCCAGGCCTCGAAGTGCCGGAGGCCGTTGGTGCCGCGGATCCCGGCCGGAACGAGGGGCACCCCCGCGTCGATCGCGATCCGCGCGGCGCCGGTGTGCGCGTGTGCCTCGAATCGCTTGCGGAGCCCTTTTCGGCGGCGGGTGCCCTCGGGGAACATCGCGATCACGTGCCCATCGCGCGCCAGCTGGACGGCCGTCTCGATCGCCTCCCGGTCGGCCGTGCCGCGATGCACCTGGAAGGCGCCGCAGGCGCTGAGGACGGGGCCGAGGGGGAACCAGAAGAGCTCCGACTTCGCCATGAAACGCAGGAAACGACCGGGCCAGATGCTGAGCCCGAGAGGCCACGGGTCGAGATTCGAGACGTGGCCGGCCGCCAGGACGTAGCCGCCCTCACGCGGGAGGTTCTCCCGCCCGTCCGCCCGGTAGCGGAAGAGGAGATGGACAACCGGCCAGGAACAGGCGGCGATCAGCGAGTAGAGCGGCGAAGGCCGAGGTGGACGTGACACCCGCGGCGAGTATCGCCTAAATGACCCCGGACGCTAAGGTGGCGCGCGAAATGGCGTCGACAAACGGCAAGAAGCTCGTGATCGTCGAATCGCCGGCCAAGGCGAAGACGATCGCGGGCTACCTCGGGCCCGACTACGTGGTCGAGTCGTCCGTGGGCCACATCCGCGATCTGCCGAACAACGCCGCCGAGATCCCGGCGAAGTACAAGGACGAGCCGTGGTCGCGGCTCGGCGTCGACGTCGACCACGACTTCAAGCCGCTCTACGTCGTCGACGCACGCAAGAAGAAGGTCGTCTCCGACCTGAAGGCCAAGCTGAAGAACGCGGACGAGCTCCTGCTCGCGACGGACGAGGATCGCGAGGGAGAGGCAATCGCCTGGCACCTGCGCGAGGTGCTCGAGCCGAAGGTCCCGGTGCGGCGGATGGTGTTCCACGAGATCACCCGCCCGGCGATCGAGCGCGCGCTCACCCAGACCCGCGACATCGACGACTGCCTCGTCGACGCGCAGGAGACGAGGCGCATCCTCGATCGTCTCTACGGCTACGAGGTTTCGCCGGTCCTCTGGCGCAAGATCATGCAGGGTCTCTCCGCGGGGCGGGTGCAGTCCGTTGCGACGCGCCTCGTCGTCGAGCGCGAGCGAGAGCGGATGCGATTCGTCGCAGCCGGCTACTGGGACATCGTTGCGACGTTCGAGCCCGGCGCGTTCAACGCGCGGCTGGCCGCAGTCGATGGAAAGCGGGTTGCTCAGGGCCGCGACTTCAACCAGCAAGGAGAGCTTCGGAGCGCCGACACGGTGCAGGTGACCGAGGACGATGCGCGCGGGCTCGCCGCAGCGCTCGTCGACGTGCCGTTCGCAGTGGCCTCGGTCGAGGAGAAGCCGTACACGCGCAGGCCGGCGGCTCCGTTCATGACCTCGACGCTGCAGCAGGAGGCGAGTCGCAAGCTTCGCCTGTCGTCGCAGCAGACGATGCGCGTTGCTCAGCGCCTCTATGAGAACGGCTTCATCACGTACATGCGCACCGACTCGACGACACTCTCGGAGTCGGCGCTCACGGCGGCCCGTGACCAGGCGCGCGAGCTCTACGGAGCGGACGCCGTGCCGGCCGAGCCGCGGCAGTACACGCGGAAGGTGAAGAACGCACAGGAGGCACACGAGGCGATCCGCCCTGCCGGCGACCGCTTCCGGACGCTGGACGACGTTCGGCGGGAGCTCTCCGCCGACGAGTTCAACGTCTACGACCTGATCTGGAAGCGAACGATCGCCTCCCAGATGGCGGACGCACGCGGCCAGACGGTGTCCGTTCGAATCGCCGGCGACGCGAGCGACGGGCGCCGGGCGGAGTTCGCCACCGCCGGCACCGTGATCACGTTCCGCGGGTTCCTGCTCGCCTACGAGGAGGGACGCGACGAGCCGAGCGGCTCCGACGACGAAGAGCGCCTGCTGCCGAAACTCGCCGAGGGCGACGCGCTCGCAGCCGTCGCGCTCGAGCCGGAAGGCCATTCGACGACCCCACCCGCGCGCTACACCGAGGCGACGCTTGTGAAAGCGCTCGAGGAGCGCGGCATCGGTCGCCCGTCGACGTACGCGGCAATCATGGGCACGATCCTCGACCGCGGCTACGTGCGGAAGAGCGGCCAGGCGCTCGTGCCCGAGTTCCTCGCCTTTGCGGTCGTCAAGCTGCTCGAGAACCACTTTCCGCAACTCGTCGACTACGAGTTCACCGCCCGCATGGAGGACGACCTCGACGAGATTGCCTCAGGCGCGGCGAAGCGGGACAGCTGGCTTCACCGCTTCTACTTCGGCCAGGACGGCGACGCCGGCCTGAAGGAGCTCGTCGAGGGACGACTCGCCGAGATCGACGCGCGCGAGATCAACACGGTGGAGCTGCCGGGCTCGGAGATCGTCGTGCGGGTCGGCCGCTACGGCCCATACCTCGAGCGCGGCGACCAGCGTCAGACGCTGCCGCCCGAGATCGCCCCCGACGAGCTGACACCGGGGCGCGCCGAGGAACTGCTCGCGCAGGGGAGCCAGGAACACGAGCTCGGCGTCGACACCGAGAGCGGCCGCACCATCACGCTCCGCTCGGGGCGATACGGGCCATATGTGACCGAGGTCGTCGAGGGCGACGAGAAGCCGCGAACTGCCTCCCTGTTCAAGACGATGTCGCCCGAAACGGTCACGTTGGAAGAGGCGCTGCGCCTGCTTTCGCTGCCCCGTTCGCTGGGCGAGTCGGACGGCGAAGAGGTCGTCGCGACGAACGGCCGCTACGGGCCATATGTGCGCAGGGGCAAGGAGTCGCGCTCGCTCGACAACGAGGAGCAGCTCTTCACGATCACGCTCGACGAGGCGCTGGCGAAGCTGGCGGAGCCCCGCCAGCGAGGCGGGCGGGCCGCGGCGCCACCGCTCAAGGAGCTTGGCGACGACCCGGTGAGCGGCAAGCCGGTCGTGCTCAAGGAGGGCCGGTTCGGCCCCTATGTCACGGACGGCGAGACGAACGCCAGCCTCCGCGCCGGCGACTCGATCGAGTCGGTCACCCCCGAGCGGGCCGCCGAGCTGCTCCAGGCCCGTCGCGAGCGCGGGCCCGTGAAGAAGCGCACAAGCCGGAAGCGCTCGTAGCCAACTCGAAACACCTTCGACAACATTTCCGGCCCGAAAGCGTCCATAATCAGGAAGCCGCAGCGGAATTGGCCTCCGTTTGTCGGCGTTCGTGCTCGTAGGGGCGGTACCCTGGCGCGGCAGGTCTCGGGTGCCGCTCGCAGAAACGAAAGGACATCGAATACCACTTGACGCAGAGCCAGCTGAACGAACTGCTTGAGACCGAGAGCGCCCGCTCGTTGATCGAGGCGGGCGAGGAGCGCGGCTGGGTCGAGCCGGCCGAGCTCGAGGCGTTCGCGGTCGAGAACGACCTCGGTGAGCCCGAGATCCAGGATGTGCTCCGCGAGCTCGAGCGCATCGGGCTCGAAGTGCGCGAACCGGTGGTCGAGGAGAAGAACACGAAGGCGCAGGCCGAGCCTGTGATCTACGAGGCCGACGCACCTTCGGGCGCGGGCGACAGCCTGCAGCTCTTCCTCGCCGACGTCGGGAAGCACAAGCTGCTGACCGCGCACGAGGAAGTCGTGCTCGCGAAGGCGATCGAGCGCGGCGATGCGCGCGCGAAGCGGCGCATGATCGAGTCGAACCTTCGGCTCGTCGTGTCGATCGCAAAGGGCTACCGCGGTCTCGGCGTCCCGTTCCTCGACCTGATCCAGGAAGGAACGCTCGGGCTGAATCGCGCGGTCGAGAAGTTCGACTGGCGCCGCGGGTACAAGTTCTCGACCTACGCGACCTGGTGGATCCGGCAGTCGGTTCAGCGGGCGGTGGCGAATCACGCGCGCACGATTCGTGTGCCGGTGCATGTCGTCGAGCGCCAGCAGAAGCTCTCCCGTGCCGCACGGCGGCTGGAGGTTGAGCTCGGTCGCGAGGCGACGAAGGAAGAGCTCGCCGAGGCGACAGGCCTGCCGCTGCAGCACGTCGAGGAGGCGCTCTCCGCGGCGTCTGCATCCGTGTCGCTCAACCAGACGGTCGGCGCGGACGACGAAGGCGAGCTCGGCGATCTGTTCGCAGACCGCGAGGCGGCCGATCCGTTCGACGAGGCCGAGGAGTCGCTTCGCCGGCAGAACATCCGCAAAGCGCTCGACGCGCTCCCCGAGCGTGAGCGGCGCATCCTCGAGCTGCGCTTCGGGTTCGAGGGCGAGCCGTGGACGCTCGAGGCGATCGGGCACGAGCTCGACCTGACGCGTGAGCGCGTCCGCCAGCTCGAGGGCCAGGCGCTCTCCCGGCTTGCCGCACTGCGCGAGCTCGCCGGCCTCGCCGCGTGATTTCGTCGCGTGACCCGGTTCGGCGCGAGTCGAGCCGGGCTCGCGTCGTTCCAGGAGTGCCGTCGTGATCGCGGAGCCCGTCGCCCGTCAGGCGATGCATCCGTTTCGCGAGCTTCATCGGCCGCCGGAGATCAAGGTCTGCGACGGGCCGGGCTTCAAGATTGGGATCTCGCCGTGGCCGATGGCGCAGATCGTCGAGCCGGTTGCGAACGGCCCCGATGACGTGGCCGCTGCGGTCGAGGCGGCGCGCGAGATCGCTCGCGCTCACGACAGGGCGATTCTCGGTTGGTGGATCGCTCCCGAGCACGACCACCTCGCAGGCGCCCTCGAGGAGCTCGGGGTCGTGAACGAGGACACGCCCGGGTTCGAGGCGGTCGAGAACGGGATGGCACTCGTCGTGCCGCCTGCCGGCTCACCTCCCGAGGGCATCGAGACTCGGCTCGTCGAGACGTGGGAGGACTACTGCGCGGCGCACGACGTCGGTCACGCCGCGTTCGGGACGCCCGAGGTCTCGGAGGCGGAGCGGCGCGAGCAGTTCGGGCGGCTCGGCTCGCCGGAGAACCCGGGACGCCTGTTCTGCGCCGCGATCGACGGCAAGGTCGTCGGGAGCGCGTACGCGGCGCTCGGCGACGCAGGCGTCAATCTGTTCGGCGGCTCGGTGCTGCCTGAGGCGCGCGGCCGCGGCGTCTACCGCGCGCTGATCCGCGAGCGCTGGGACTTCGCCGTCGAGCGCGGCACGCCGGCGCTGACCGTGCAGGCGGGGCGCATGTCGAAGCCGATCTTGGTCGGGCTCGGGTTCGAGCTCGTCGGCGCCGCACGCGTCTTCGTCGACAAGCTGTAGCTCTCTGGCTCAGCAGTTGAACGTGGTGGTGCCGCTGAGCGCGATGCCTTTCGGCGTCGGCTTGGTGAAGCGCCACGCGAGCGTCGTGAACACCTTGTGACCGTCGCACGAGCGCGGCTTCGAGAGCGTCACGGTCGCCGGGTAGGTGTGGAAGTGGCCGGCGGCGCAGTTCGGTGTGCAGTCGTTCTGGTGACCGACGGCGGTACCCGTCGCGCCTGAGGCGGTCCACGTAGCCCAGTGCATGCGGGTGAGATAGAAGTTGGCATCCGCGCACGCGACCACGATCGAGCGCGGCCGCACGACTGCGAGCGGATGCTTGGAGACGAAGGCGCGGCATCCGTAGAAGCCTGGCACCGCCGAACGCGTTGCCGCCGCGGCCGCCGCGGCAAACCCGAGCACGAGGATTGTGGCGAGAAGCGCCTTAGATTTCATGCGCTGCGCCTTCGAGGCTCGGCCTCTCGGCGGCGTGCCGTGCGCCCTCGGCCTGGCGGATCTCGGCTTCGGTCATCGGCCAGCGCTCGAGCGGGTAGTGGCACGCGACTGCGTGGACACGGTCGACGTCGTGCAGTTCCGGCGCCTCGACGTCGCAGTGACCGGCGTGGAAGCGCGGGCAGCGCGGATGGAAGACGCACGCGCTCGGCGGAGAGACCGGCGACGGCACGTCGCCGGTGAGCACGATCCGCTCGCGTCGCCCGCGTCGTTGCACGAGGTACGGCCGAGAGGAGCGCAGCCGTGTACGGGTGTTTCGGGCTCTCGTAGATCGACTCGCTGTCGCCGATCTCGACCACACGTCCGAGATACATGACGGCGATGCGGTCGGCGATCTGCCTGATCACCGACAGGTCGTGCGAGATGAAGACGTACGTGAGGTTGAAATCGCGCTGCAGCGTGCGCAGCAGGTTGAGCACCTGCGCCTGGATCGAGACGTCGAGTGCCGACACCGGCTCGTCGCAGACGATCAGCTTGGGCGAGAGAGCGAGCGCACGCGCGACGCCGATCCGCTGCCGCTGCCCACCGGAGAACTCGTGCGGATAGCGGTTGAAGTGCTCGGGACTGAGGCCGACCGTCTCGAGCAGCTCCTGCACGCGAGGCTTCGCGCCCTTCACGCCGTGGATCGCGAACGGGCGCGCCGATGATCTGGCCGACGGTCTTACGCGGGTTCAGCGACGCGTACGGGTCCTGGAAGATCATCTGCATCTCGCGGCGCAGCGGCCGCAGCTGGCGCTGCGAGAGCTGTGGAGATGTCGCTGGCCGTCGAAGCGGATCGTTCCCGGCTGTCGGGTCGAGCAGCCGCAGCATCAGCCGTGCCGTCGTCGACTTGCCGCAGCCCGACTCGCCGACGATGCCGAGCGTCTCGCCGCGACGCACGGTCAGCGACACGTCCTCGACTGCGTGCACCTGGGCCTTGCCGCGCGCGAACACGCCCTGCTTGACGGCGAACCGCTTGGTCAGATGCTCGAGCTCGACGAGGTTGTCGGAGCTGCCGTTCGCGCTCACGCCGCCGCTCTTCGCGCGCTCGCCGCCGAGGTCGACCTTGCGGTCCCACGGCAGGTGGCAGGCGTCGAGGTGGGCGTCGTCTGCCGGCGCCTGTGAGCGGCGGACGCTCCGTGCGCACGGGCTCGAAGCGGTGCGGGCAGCGCGGGTGGAACGGGCAGCCGGACGGCGGCGCGAGCAGCGACGGCGGCGAGCCCTCGATCGGCACGAGCGAGGCGAGGCGCTCGGTCGATCGTCGGCATCGAGTCGAGCAGGCCCCAGGCGTACGGGTGCTGCGGCCGCTCGAAGATCTCGTTCGCCGGGCCGTACTCCATGATCGCGGCCGGCGTACATCACCATGCACCGAGTTCGCCGTCTCGGCGACGACGCCCAGGTCGTGCGTGACGAGGATCACGCCGATGTCGAACTCGCGCTTCACCTCCTCGATCAGCTCGAGGATCTGCGCCTGCACCGTCACGTCGAGCGCGGTCGTCGGCTCGTCGCAGATCAGGATGTCCGGGTTGTGGACGAGCGCCATCGCGATCATCGCGCGCTGGCGCATGCCGCCCGAGAACTGATGCGGGTAGTCGCGTGCGCGCGACTTCGCGTTCGGGATGCCGACGCGGTCGAGCAGCTCGACGGCACGCGCCCAGGCGACGCTCCTTGCCGACGTCGTCGTGTGCGGTGACGGCCTCGGCGATCTGTGCGCCGACGCGGTACATGGGATGGAGGCACGCGAACGGGTCCTGGAAGACCATCGCGATCTCCTTGCCGCGGATCTGGCGCAGCGTCGTCCGGCGGCAGCGTCAGCAGGTCGCGGCCCTTGAACTCGACCTCGCCCGAGATCACCGTGCGCTCGCGGTTCAGCAGCCCCATGATCGCGAGGTTCGAGACGCTCTTCCCCGAGCCCGACTCGCCGACGACGCCGAGCGTCTCGCCGCGCGAGAGCGAGAACGAGACGTCCGCTGACGGCCTGGACGACACCGTCCGAGGTCGGGAAGCGAACCGTGAGCCCGCGGACGTCGAGCAGCTGACGGTCTTCGCGTCGGTGCTCACGCGTAGCGCACGCGCGGGTCGAGGAACGCGTAGAGGATGTCGACGAGCAGGTTCGCGAACGCGACGGCGACGGAGCCGAGAGCAGCACGACGCCGAGCACGATCGGCAGGTCCTGCTGCAGGCGCCGAGTTGATCGCCAGGTAGCCGAGACCCTGCAGGTTGAACACCGACTCGGTGATGATCGCGCCGCCGACGAGCAGCGCGACGTCCATGCCGAACATCGTCACGATCGGCGTCAGGCTCGCGCGCAGGCCGTGCTTGAAGATCACCCTGCGCTCGGAGAGGCCTTTCGCCCGCGCTGTTCGGATGTAGTCCTCGCCGAGTGTCTCGAGCAGGTTGTTGCGCGTCATGCGCGCGTAGAACGCCGCGTAGAGGAGCGCAAGCACGATCCAGGGCAGGATCATGTGCGAGAGGAAGCCTGTGATGCTCGTGCACGGGTGAGACGTAGCCGGTGCCGCCGGTCAGGCCGAGCTTGCCCCAGACGACGAAGAGCGCCATCAGGCCGAGCCAGAAGACAGGTGTCGAGATCCCGAAGAGCGCGAAGCCCATGGCGAGGCGGTCGACGAGCGTGCGGCGCTTGCACGGCGGAGATCACGCCGATTGCGACCCCGCTGACGAGCCAGAGCACGGACGGCGCCGGCGATCAGGAAGAGCGTGCGCGGAGCCCGTGCGAACGACCAGCGACTTCACCGAGCGTGCCGCCCGCGTAGGTGTAGCCGAGACCAGGCCAGCCGTACTTGTCGCCGACGAAGAAGTGCCAGGTGAACTTTCCGAACTGTTCCTACCAGGGCTGGTCGAGGCCGAGCCGGTGGCGGATGTTGCGATCAGCTCAGCGGTCGTCGGGCTCTTGCCGGCGAAGCGGAGCGCCGGATCACCGGCGGGCAGGAGGTAGAAGACGGCATAGGTGATCGCGATCACGCAGAAGACGACGACGATCGTCCAGAAGAGCCTGCGTGCGATGTAGAGCGCCATTCCTCGATCTCCCGTTTCCGTTCGATTGTCGCTGGGGGCGGGACGTCGCGTCCCGCCCCCAGCAGTCGTACCTCTGCTTACTGCTTGACGGAGATCGACGAGTACGCCGGGCCGTCCGAGAACTGGTCGTAGTTCCAATGCGTGACCTTCGGACCGATGATGTACACATTGTTCGGCCAGAGGTACGGGCACCCACGGGACGACCTGGGTCATCAGCTTCTTGTCCAGGTTCTCCCAGCACGTGGTGCGGGCCTGGCCGAGTGCCTTGCCGCACGCGTTGATCTGCGGGTCGACGGTCGGGACGTTGTTGACGCTGCCCGTCGCGCCGACTGTCTTCGCCATCGCCGGCGTGATGCCGACGAGCGAGTAGTTCGTGTTGCCGTCCTTGATGATTGCGCCGCCGTCGAACAGTTCTGCGAAGAACGTGTACGGGTCGGCGTAATCCTTCCCCCAGCTCGAGCGATCCGAGATCGGGATGTTGTTGGTCGGCTTCTGAATCGTCGGATACGCGCCGTTGATCGACCGGATCGTGAAGTGGATTCCGATCTTCGCGGCGTCGTTCTCGATGATCGGCGCCATCGTCTTGTCGACGCTCCGCGTGTCGGAGATCAGCAGCACGTTCTTGCACACACTGGCGGTGCACTTGCCGGTGTGGCCGGGGTCGTACTTCGACTGCTTCATCTCCGCCGCGGCCTTTGCGACGCTGCCGGCCTCATTCGGCGTCGCGTACGGGTCGTACTCGGCGAGGCCGTTGTTGTAGAGCACGGGCGGGACGATGTGTGTGGCGATCGAGCCCGCGATCGGGCCGCCACACGCCTTCTGCAGCGCCGCCTTGTCGATGATGTAGTTCATCGCCTCGCGGACGTGGATGTCGTCGAACGGCGGCTGCGTCAGGTTCATCGTGATGTAGTGCGTGCGGTCGCCGACGTTCGGGATCATGCGCGGCTTCAGCGACGAGGTTGTCGCGTACTGCCGGATGGTCTTCGGAGTGGGAGGAGACCCTTCCGTCGCCGCCGTACTGCCCGGCTTGCACCTTCGCGAAGATGTCGTCCGCATTCGAGTTGATCACGAACTTGAACTCGTCGATGTAGTTCTTGCGGTACGGATCGGTCGACTGGTCGTAGTTCGGGTTGCGGACGAGGATGATGTTGCTCCCGTTCGCACCTGCATAGCCGCTGAACGGCTTTAGCGCGGCGCACGAGGTGAACTTGCCGGCGGCCCGCCTGGAGCATGTACGGGCCGTTCGAGATCACGTCGCGACCGTAGTCGCCGACCTTGCCTTCGAAGCACGTGCCCACCTCGGGCGGGATCGGTGCGGTCGCCGGCATCGACATGCGCCGGTTGAAGTCACCGGTCGGCTCGGTCAGGTGGAAGACGATCGTGCTGGAGTTGCGGCGTCGAGATGCCCGAGACCGGCACGTGCTTCTTGCCGCTTGCGCTTGCTGTCGCAGCCTGCTCCAACCCTTGATGACCGTGTAGTAGAAGCGAGTACTCGCCGCCGTCGTTCGCATTGGCGAGCCGGTTCATCGCGTAGGCGACGTCCTGCGACGTGACTGCGCGGTTGACCGGCGGTGCGAACTTGACGCCTGACCGCAGGTGGTACGTGTAGGTGAGGCCGCCGTCGGTCGGCGTTGGGACGCTCGTTGCGAGGTCGCCTACCAGGTCGTTGCCCGGCGGCACCCGGCTGGTGCTTGTAGCCGATGAGCGACCGCAGCATGAGGTTCGAGTAGAGGCCCCACGCGTATGCCGAGGTACTCACCGGTCGGGTCGAAGTTGTCGGTGAACCCGAACGCGCCTCTCCCAGCCGACGGTGTACACGCCGCCCTTGGCCGGTGTCCCGTTGCTGAACGTGCCCGGATAGGCGGTGTTGGACGTCGAGCCACCGCTCGAGGTCGTGGTCGTCGTGCCGTTGCTGGATTTCTTGCTTCCACAGCCGGCTGCGAGCACGGCGAGCACGACGATCAGCCCGGCGGTGAGTGCGAGCCGAAGCATCTTTCTCACGCAGACTTCTCCTTTCTGGGGGTCATTACTTGATGAATCATCGATCAGACTTGACGTCGAAGGCGTCGCGGAGGCCGTCGCCGAGGAGATTGAACGCGAGTGTCGTCATGATCAGGAAGCCGCCCGGGAACACGCATCGAGCCACCACGCGACGTTGTAGAGGCCCTGGCTGCTCACCTGGCTGAGCAGCGAGCCCCATGACGCGGTCGTTACGGGCACGCCGAGGCCGAGGTACGAGAGCGCCGCCTCGAACAGGATGTTGGTTGGAATCAGCAGCGTCGCGTAGACGATCAGTGGCCCGACCAGGTTCGGCAGGATCTCCTGCCAGATGATCCGGAAGTTGCTCGCACCGGCAGCGCGCGCCGACTCGACGAACTCCTTCTCGCGCAGCGAGAGCGTGTAGCCGCGCACGATTCGCGCGATGTACGACCACGAGAAGAACGCGATCACCACGATCACGACTGTCAGGCCGGGCTGCAACAGGCCACCGAGGCAGCCCGACTTCGAGATCGAGCACGCGGCGACGATGCCGACGGCGATCAGGATCTGCGGAACGGCAAGCAGGATGTCGGAGAAGCGCGACAGGATCGTGTCGACGATGCCGCCGAAGAAGCCCGCAGTCAGGCCGACGACGACTCCGATCAGCATCGCGAAGCCCGAGGCGACGATGCCGACGAAGAGCGATGTGCGCGCGCCGTACATCGTGAGCACGAACACGTCGCGCCCCGACGCGTCGGCGCCGAACCAGAAGTTGCTGTTCGGGCCCTTCGGTACGCCGAATTGGTCGAGCATCGTCGAGGTGTAGGTCTGATCTTGCGGGTGCCCGGTGAGCCATTGGGCAAGCGGGCCGCCGAAGATCGCGATCAGGACCAGGAGCACGATCACCACGCCGCCCCCGAGCGCCGCCTTGTCCTGCTTCAGCCGCTCCCAGAAGAGCTGCCGCGGCGTCTTGCGGACGATCGCGGCGGGCTGCGGCAGGGCGATCGTGCCGCCGGAGGTGACCTGGAATTCGGGAGGATTCGTCATCGAGGGCGAGATCGGTGGTGCTGACTGGTTAGACGCCCGCCAAGCGATACTGATGGGACTTTGCACCATCCGGACCCATCCCGTGAAGAGGTACCGCCCTTGCGGCCGGCCGAACCCATCGCGGGCCGCATCGTGCGCCTGGAGCCGATTGCCGAGGCTCACCGCGAGGGTCTGCGCCGGGCGGCGGAGCGGGAGCCGCAGATCCACCGCTTCACGAACATGTACTCGCTCGGCTTCGATCGGTGGTTCGACCTTGCGCTTGGCTCGGAGACGGAGGTGCCGTTCGTCGTGCTCGTCGACGGCGAGCCGGTCGGCTCGTCTCGCTACCTGAACGTGGAGCCGTTCCACCGGCGGGTCGAGATCGGCTGGACGTGGCTGGAGCGCGCCGCAGTGGGGGACGGGCGCCAACGTGGAGACCAAGTACCTCTTATTGCGAAATGCGTTCGAGGAGTGGGGGGCGATGCGCGTCGAGTTCAAGACGGACGCCCGGAACCTGCGCGTGCGCGGCGCTCTCTTGGGGGTCGGCGCGAGCTTCGAGGGGATCTTCCGCAAGCACATGGTGCTGCCGGACTCGATCCGCGACTCGGCCTGGTACGCGATCGTCGACGACGACTGGCCGCGCGTGCGGGCGATGCTCGAGGAGAAGATCGCGCGCCACGCGGGATGAGGTGCGCGGTCGAGGTCGCGCCGCTGCGCGCGGAGCCCGACGAGCGGGCCGAGCAGGTCACGCAGGCGCTTCGTGGCGAACCGCTCGCGCCGACCGGCGGCCGAAGCGGCCGCTGGCTGCAGGTGACGACCGCCTACGACTATCCCGGCTGGGTTCGCGAGGAGAACGTCGAGGCGGGCGCCGGCGCGTTCGCGCCGCCCGTTGCCGAGAGCCCGCTCGAGGCGGCCCGGCGGTATCTCGGCTCGCCGTACGAGTGGGGCGGGATGAGCGAGCGCGGCATCGACTGCTCCGGCCTCGTCCACATGGCGCATCGGCGTGTGGGTCGGCTGGTCCCACGAGACGCGGCCCAACAGGACTACGCCGGAACCGAGGTCGCCGAGCCGGTGGCGGGCGACCTTATTACTTATGGCGATCCGGTCGACCACGTGGCGTTCTGGCTCGGAGCGGGGCGGATTCTCCATTCCACGGGCCGGAACGGCGGAATCGGGGTGATCGAGGAGGCCGAGCCGCCGGAACTTTTGGCCCGCCGGCACGGGGTCGTCCGCCTCTAAACGTGTACCCCATTCGAGGCAGGTCCTGCTAAAGGCGGCTTGCCCCCTGCCGATACCTGGCACGTGGACGCTGCACAGCGGAATGAGATTCTCTCGCGTTACAAGGAGCACACCGCTCGCTTCGAGTCGGTCGCCGCTCGGCGTGATGCCGCGATTGCAGCCGTCATCCCGTTGCAGCCCCAGGTGCAGGAGCTGGCGCAGGAGCCGACACCGCGCGAGATCGAGGTGCTTCAGCTGATCTCGGACGGGCTCGTGAACCGCGAGATCGGGGTTCGTCTCTTCCTCAGCGAGGAGACGGTCAAGAGCCACGTGCGGCACCTACTGGCCAAGCTCCATGCCCGGAGCCGCGCCCATGCCGTTGCGATCGGCCTGCGCCGCGGGCTGATCGACTAACCGGCTCTCCCGCCACCATGACGTTCGTCGATGCGGGTGCGGTCGGCGAGTGCGAGACCAGGGCGCACGGTGCGCTGCTGGCCGAGCTAGCAGCTGGGTGCTTGAGGGCACCCCAGCCCGCCGCCGACCGTGACCGGGCGGCACACCGCTATTGGAGCTCAGATGGGTCGGTCCAAAGAAAAGGCCGCCCCCTGACGGGCGGCCTTCTCAGGACTTTCGACCGGTTATCCCCCGATTGTGGACAACAGCCCTCAAAAGGGGGAAGTCCACCGGCGGAGAACCTAGTTAACTACGCGAGCCTCGCTTACCAGGAGGCGAATCCGCCGGCGATCTTGGCGGACTTGACGAGCTTCGCAAACTTGCTCATTTGCTTTCCCCCGTTCTAGTAGGACTGACGGCAAAGTGAACCCTATAACCCTTTTGGGGGATCCGCAAGTATTCGGCAGGATCCGGGCCCGTCTGGCGGGTCTGACGGGCCGCGTGATCGCCTACGTCCTGCTCGTTGACGCTGTTGCGGCTGCCTGTGTCGCCTTGATGATCGTCTCAGGTCAGGCGGTGGGAAACTGGTTTGCCGTCGCGGGTCTCGCTGTAGTCGCGTGTTACGGCGAGCGCGGCAGAATCACGCTCCGAGGCCACTTCACCGTCTCCATCTCGCTCCTCCCGGCCATCTTCGCGGCTGTTCTTTTCGGTCCAATCGCTGCGATGGTCGTGTTCGGGGCCTCAGGCGCCGGCGTGTCGTTCCCCAACCTCGATCGGTGGGTGCTGACGGTCGGCCGAATGAGCTATCTGGGCAGCCGGGCTCTGACCGGTGCCATGGCCGCGGGTGGGGTTGCGATCGTCAACTCGTTTGTCGACGCCGGGACCGAGCGCACTGTCATCGCCGCGACAGCAGCGTCGCTGATTGCCGAGATCGCTGATGCCGGCTTCGCTTCGTTGACCTACTGGCTTCGGGGCTACGGCAGGTGGATCGACGCAGTGAAGGACTCGCTTCCCGTGATCATCGCGTCAGTTCCGTTTTACAGCCCTGCCGTCGCCATCCTCGCGCTTTCTTATCAACAGGTCTCTCCGTGGACGCTCCCACTGTTCTTTGCTCCGGCTCTAGCTGCCCAGCGCTGGTTCCTGCTGTACCAGGAGCAGCGCCGACTTGCCGGAGACCTCCAGGTCGCGAACGACCAGCTGGAAACTGCCAACCTCTCGTTCGCCAAAGGACTAATCGCGACGCTCGACGCTCGAGACCGCTACACGGCCGGACATTCCGCGGCCGTTGCGATCTATGCACGAGATATCGCGAGAAGGATGGAGCTCGGGGTCGAGCAAGAGGATCTTGCGTACCTGTGTGGCCTCGTGCACGACATTGGGAAAATCGGGCTCCCCGCAGGCCTCCTCGAGAAGCCGGGGGCTCTGACGCTCGAGGAGCGCAAGGAGATGCAGCGGCACTCAGAGATCGGCGAGAAGATTCTTGCGAACGTCGAGACGTACGAAGAGATCGCGAGCGTCGTACGACACCACCACGAGCGCGTGGACGGCCAGGGCTATCCCGACGGACTAGCCAGCTTGGAGATCCCGTTCTTGTCGCGCGTGATCGCAGTAGCCGATGCGTACAACGCCATGACCTCAGATCGTCCTTACCGAGAGGCCATGCCGAGCCGAGTTGCGAGGCTGCGGCTTGCTCAGGCCGTAGAGACGCAGTTCGACACGGCTGTGGTGGCGGCATTCGAAGCAATTCTCGCTGCGGCGAACGAGGAGTATCGGGTGGCACGGAGTTCGGAATTCAGTTTTGGCTCTAATCCGGCGCCCGATGTCGCTACCCCTGCGATCCAGCTTCAGGCCAGCTAGTTACGTCGTACTCGAGAAGCGGGCCACGGCCTCGGTTCGAGTCCGGACCCCCAGCTTCTCGAGGATGTGCCGTATGTGAACCTTCGTAGTGGAAGGTGAGATCACAAGCGCATTGGCGATGTCGCGATTTCGGAACCCTCGTGCGAGAAGCTCGAGAACCTCAAGTTCGCGCGGTGTCAGAATCGCGTCCGGCGCTTGCTTGGCTCGCGTACGCATCCCGGCTTGCCGCGCCAAGGCTTGATCCTTGGATGATTGGTAAAGCTCGGCGAGTGCGGGGCGAATGTCTTCCATGGACGCAAGAGCCGCTGCAAGCTTCGCTGACGTTCTGGCGGCGACGACTACCGGATCCCACGTGCCGAGTGCGGTTGCGCGATCCCATAGCTCGCGAATTGGGAGGTCGTCTTCTCTGTCCGCCGCGGCGACAGCGCGTGCGGCCTGAGCAAGAACTCTGACCTCTACTGCCGTACTGAGCTCTTCGGCGGCGCAGGCGGCCTCGGCGGTGGCGCCTCGTTCTCCCGCGGTCGCGAATACCAAGGCTCGTGTCGCCTGAAACTCTCCGTGGATGGACGGGATTGCGGCTTCGCGGCTCGGCTGCGCGACGAGTTCCGCCGCACGCTCGAGTTGCCCGGTCTGTAGTGCCAGGCGCGCCCTGAGTGTCCGGGCGTTAAGGATGTGGTAGCCGACTGGCCTATCTCGTGAGGTGTCTTCGACCCGCTGCAGTGAGCGTTCGCACGCGCCGAAACGACGAAGGCCCAGCTCAATAAATGCACGCGTCCACCAGATGTGGGGGAGCGCGAAATCGAGGTCGTAAGCACAGACCTCATCAAGTGCGAGTTCTGTCAGCTCAAGAGCCCGTTCGTACTCGCCTGTCAATCCGATGCAGTAGGCCGCGATCGCGGTGAACGAACTACGTGCTCTGGGATCCTCGACTGAGCCGATTGCCTGCATCCCGTTGTGGAGAGGTACTCCGTCGGCGAACCCGTCTGTGAAGTGGAGACGAACGATCTCCGCTGTCGCGTGGCGCAGTAAATCCAACGGCGATTGCACGCTGCGTGCCTTTAGTGCCGAAACGGTCCACTCGGCGTTCCGGTGCTCGCCTTGAAGCAACGCGAGCGCGAGGCCGTAAAGCGCCTCAGCTTTGTCCGAGTCTTCCTGCGCGGCGGCATTCGCCTTCTCAAAGGACGTTTGGGCGAGGCGGAGGTCGCCCTTTATATACGCGCTCTGCGCGATTATCGCGAACGGTCTCGAGCGAAGGCTGTGCGGGTCTGGCAAACGTTCGATCACGCGCTTAGCGATCTGGCTTGCGAGGTCGAATCCGCCGTCGCGAAGTGCGACTTCGGCTCGAACCAGGTCGACGACGGGCGGGGGAAACCTCGGCTCCTTGTCGACTGCGCTGGAAAACGAAGAGAGCGTCCCGAGACGCCCCGATCTGACTAGCGGACGGTAAGCACACTCGAGTACCGGTTCAACAAGATCGAGTTTGTTGAACCGGCGAATCAGTTCGAAAGTGCAGTCCCATCGGCCGAGCGCCACGGCCTCGGTGATAGCTCGGCGAACGACCTCGTCGGCATTCGGAAGCTCGGATACCTTCTCCAGGAGAAAGTCGCGAATCAGTGGGTGAAGCTCAAGTTGCTCGCTCGAGACGAAGCCCAATTCTCTTGCCTCGTCGACGATTCTCCTTGCATCGTCACCAAACTGCGCTTGAAGCTTTTCGAATGAGAGGTCGCACGCAAGGGCCCACGTCATGAGCCGTGCACGGACGGCTTCGTGCGCCGAGCGAAATAGCTCCTCCGCGAAATAGTCGTGGAGCCCAACCGGCATTACACCTCCCGGTGCGTTGAGTCCGGAATGGGACGCGAGCCCGAGCACGGCTGGCCAGCCTTCGGACTGGCGGAGAAGCTCAGGAAGATCAGAGCGCGTGCCCAAGACCTCCTTGGTCTCGTCGAAGGTCATCGCGAGCGAATCCCTTGTGATCTCGACAATGTCGCCGTAGAGGATTCGTCTCGATGTCGCCCAGGAGGGTCGGACCCGCGAGGCGATGAGGAAGCGGATGTTGGGAACCTGATGGAGAGCCTCGATGAGCCCCGCCGTTTCTTCCGACTCCTCGACCACCTGGTAATCGTCCAAGACGATCCACTGCGACCTGTATTTTGTCAGCAACCTGGACAACACACGGCCGATCGCCCAGGCCTCGCGTTGAGGATTGCTTCGCGCCCGCACGTATTCACGGACGAAGCGAACATCGTCACGTTCCGGGGTGATCGCCCACGCCAGGTCGTCGGCGAAAGCGGCAACATCGCGGTGCGCAGGTGTGAGAGAGATGTAGACCGCGCCCAGCAATGTCCGCGCCCACTGGCGAGCGAGGGTCGTCTTGCCGTAACCGGCGGGAGCGAGCAGGAGGATCGTGCGGGCGTCCGTGTCGTCGAGCAGCTTCATCAGCCGCGGACGCTCGATGATCCGTCGATCCCGGGAAACCGCTATCGGTTGTATTGCGCCTGCCTGCATGCCTGCCCTCGCGTCGGCGAGACGTCGCCAGAAGAGCCAACGCTACGCTTTGCCGAGCCGGAAAGAAAGGGGGCTGGGCGCCCGCAGGGGAGGGAACCGCCGCGGGCGCCGCTTCGCCGTCAGCCCCCGTTGTCGGCTCTCGCCGACGCCAGTCGCCTCGCCAACGGGTCTTCTCCCGTCAGCAGTCGAAACGCGACTGGGATCTGTCGCCGACGAGGGACGCCGAGCTTCTGCCGGAGCACGTCGCAGTGCGCCTTCGCGGTGCGCGGCGAGATACCGAGCACGAGGCCAACCTCGTCGTTCGACAGCCCCTGCGCGATCAACTCGACGACCTCTCTCTGCCGCGAGGTGATGCCAAAGGAGTCTCTCAATGCCTGCATGAAGCGAGGCTACGGAGGGCGGGTCGGCCGAAGTATCGGTCGAAGGGAGTATCCATTCGACCGGCCGAAACGGACGTCGCGGTTTCAGGTCGTGGCGGGCAGCGAAAGTTTGAAGCGCGCCCCGCCGGCAGTGCTCTCGGCGGTCGCCTTCCCGCCGTGCGCTTCCGCCGCCTCGCGGACGATCGCAAGGCCGAGCCCGCGCCCGGCTTCGAGCGCGCGGCGGCGCTGCGGTAAAAGCGGTCGAAGATCCGCGGCAGATCCTCGTCGGCGATGCCCGGCCCGTGATCGGCGACGAGCACTTCGCCGTCGCGGACGGTCACCTCGATCGGCCCGCCTACGGGGCTGTACTTGACGGCGTTGTCGAGCAGGTTCGACACCGCGCGCTCGATCAGCGCCGGGTCGGCGTGGACGGTCGTCGGTGAGAGAGACGTGACAAAGATCGTCTGCGGCGAGCGCGCCTTCGAGCGCTCGACCATTCCGGCGACGAGGTCGTCGAGTTGCACCTCCTCGATCTGCAGCTTCCGTTCCGTCCCGCGCGCGAGCTCGACGAGGTCCGCGATCAGACTCGTCAGCGAGCCGAGCTCGATCGACGCCTCGTCGAGCGCGCGCCGCACCTCGAACTCGGGCAGCTTCCCCTCACGGACGAGATCGACATTCGTGCGTGCTGCGGTAAGCGGCGTGCGCAGCTCATGCGACGCGTCGGCGACCAGTCGCCGCTGACGACCGACCGAGTCCTCGAGCGCTTCGAGCATGCCGTTGAACCGCGTCGCGAGACGGCCGAGCTCGTCGGTGCCGGTCGACCGCGACGCGCTCGTTGAGGTTGCCCGTCGCAGCGACCGTTCTCGGCTGCGGCGGTCAGTCGGCGCACAGGACGAAGTGCGAGCGTCGCGACGAATGCCGCGAGTGCTGCTGCCGACTGCGATCCCGATCCCGCCGATGAGGAGGATCCAGAAGCGGATCCGGTGCGAGCGCGTGGTGGGTCGGCTGCGAGCTGCTGGACGCTAATCGATCGTGCCGCCGTCGCGTCGACGCGCAACCAGCTCGCGCAGCGTGATCCCTGCGACGTCGTGAATTTGCGTAGTAGTAGTCGTCGTGCCCGTTGAGCGACTCGCGCGCACGCGACGCTGACGGGAGATCAACTGAGCCGACCGCTCGTGATCTGCGCCATCGGCGATGATGATCGAGGGTGTTGCTCCGCCGAAGGACCGCGCGTCCGTCGGCCTGCTGCGAAGAGCGTCTGGTCGAGCTGCTTGTAGAGCTCGTGCTTCGAGATCACCCAGACGGTCGACCGAGGTCGCCGACGACCGTGACCGCGATCGCGACCGCGGTCAGCAGCGTCACGCGCTGACGGAAGCTCAGCCTGCCATGCTCCTCATGCCTCTTCGCGCAACGCGTACCCGACGCCGCGCACCGTGTGGAGCAAGCGTGGCTCGCCGCCCTCTTCGAGCTTGCGGCGCAGGTAGCCGATGTACACCCACAGCGCATTCGACGTAGCGCCGAAGTCGTAGCCCCACACGCGCTCGTAGATCTGCGAGCGCGTCAGCACCTGCCGCGGGTTGCGCATGAAGAGCTCGAGCAGATTGAACTCGGTGCGTGTCAGCTGCAGCCGGCGGTCGCCGCGCATCACTTCGCGCGTCGCCGGATCGAGCGTGAGGTCGGCGAACCGGAGCGCGCCGTCGCCCGCGCCCGTCCGGCGGAGCAGTGCCCGCACGCGCGCACGCAGCTCCTCGATCGCAAACGGCTTCACCAGGTAGTCGTCCGCGCCCGCGTCGAGCCCCTCGACCCGGTCGTCGACGGCGTCGCGAGCCGTCACGACGAGGATCGGCACCGGGTCGTCGCGGCGTCGCAGTGACCTGCAGACCTCGATCCCGCCGACCACCGGCATCAACAGGTCGAGCACGATCACGTCCACCGGCGACGAGGCCTGCTGGGCGAGCGCCTCGGCACCGTCGGCCGCCTCGTCGACTTCGTAGTCGATCCGAAGCGCGCGCGAGACCGCCGACCGCACGGCGGGATCGTCGTCCACAACGAGGACTCGAGCAGTCATTGTCGTATTGTCGCCCGTCCGCCTAAGAACTTGCTTAGGCGTAGGATTCGCGCGGCGTCGAGAGCCTGGGGGGAACGGTTTGCACGCGTCCGTCATCACGGTCGGCATTGCGAACTCGATTCTCCTCGTGCTGCTCGCGATTCTCGCGTGGCGCCGCTGGCTTCACCATCGCGACGTCGCTGCCCGCTGGCTCGCTCTCGCGTTCGTCGCGATCGGACTCCTCGTCACGATCGGCCGGCTCGTGCCGTCCCATCCCCAGGGCACCTTTGCGCAGCTCGGGCAGCGGCTCGACGTCGAGCTGCTCGTCATCTTCCCGTTCCTGCTGTACCAGTTCGCGATCGCGTTCTCGCCGCCGAGCCGCCGGCTGCAGTCGACGGTCGCGACGCTCACGGTCGGGCTCACCTTCTGGACGTTCGCGCTGCCACGCTTCCCCGCCGCAGGTGAACCGCGTTCCGCTTGGTTCGACGCGTACATCGTCGCGTTCCTCGTCCACTGGGCGATCCTCTCGGTCGTCGTCTCGACCCGGCTCTGGCGGGCCGGCTCGGATGAGCCGCCCGTCGCCGCGAACCGGATGCGCATGCTCGGCTTCGCCGCGGCCGCGCTGACCGTCGCGATCATCGGCGTCGCGTTCGCGACCGATCAGGATTCGGTCGCCGCCCTGATCGTGCAAGTGGTCGCGTTCGTCGCGATCGTCGCCTTCCTGCTCGGCATCGACCCGCCGCAGATCGTCCGCGCGTACTGGCGCACGGCCGAGCAGGCGAGACTGCAGGGCGCGATGCGCGACCTCGCTTCGTTCGCGACGAGCCGCAGCGAGATCGCCGCCCGTATCGTCGAACCTGCGGCGGCGCTCGTCGGCGCGCGTGGTCTCGCGATGCGCGACGAGACAGGGCGGCTGCTCGCAATGCACGGCAGCACGAATCGCGCCGGCGAGCGGCGCGTCGAGCTACCGAACCTGACCATGACCGCGTGGACGTCCCCGTACGCGCCGTTCTTCGGCGACGACGAGCTCCGGATGCTCGAGACGATCGGCGCACTCACCGCCACCGCACTCGACCGTGTTCGCCTCTTCGAGCAGGAGCATCAGACGCGCATCGCGCTTGAACGGGCGAATGAGCTGATGACCAACTTCGTCGCGCTTGCAGCGCACGAGCTGCGCACACCGGTGACGACGATCCACGGATTCGTGCAGACGCTCAATCACCTTGGTGACCGGCTCGCCGAGCCGCAGAAGCAAGAGCTCCGGGTCGCACTCGAGCAGCAGACGCTTCGCATGGCCGCGCTCGTCGAACAACTGCTCGACCTCTCGCGTCTCGACGCCGACGCGGTCACCGTTCGCCCGCGCACGCTCAATCTCCACGAACGGCTGCACGAGGTCGTGACGATCGCCGCGGGTGCCCGGGCCGGCGAGGTCGAGGTCGAGATCCGCGACGACGCGAACGCCCTTGTCGATCCCGACATCCTCGACCACATCGTGAGCAACCTCGTCACCAACGCGCTCCGCTACGGCGAGTCGCCGGTTCGCGTCGTCGCGTCAGCTGCCGGCGGCGGGCTACGCGTGACGGTCGAGGATTCGGGCCCTGGTGTTGCGATCGAGATCGAGGAGACACTCTTCGACCGGTTCACGCGGGCCGGCGTCGCGCGCGACCGCGTCGCCGGGACCGGGCTGGGGCTCGCGATCGCCCGCGCCTACGCGAGAGCGCACCGCGGCGATCTCCGCTACGAACGAGGGCAGCCGACCGGCGCGCGATTCGTCGTCGAACTGCCAACGGTCTAGACCCGACGGCCTTCGTCTAGCCTAGAGCGCATGTCGACGATCTCCTTCGCGCGCGGGGTGCCCGCGCCCGAGTGCCTGCCGGTAGAAGCGCTCGCCGATTGCGCCCAGGCGGCGCTTCTCCGCGACGGCCGCACGATCCTGTCCTACGGGCCTTCCCCGGGATACGGCCCGCTCCGCGAGCGGCTCGCCGAACGGCACGGCGTCGACCCGAGCCGCGTCTTCCTGACGAACGGCTCGTTGCAGGGATTCGTCTTCCTGGCCGAGCGGCTCGCGCCCGGGAAGCGCGTCCTCGTCGAGCGGCCGACGTACGACCGGCCGCTCAAGATCCTGCGCCAGCTCGGCGCCGACATCGTCGCGCTCGACTGCGACGACGAGGGGCTCGACCCAGACGCACTCGCCGCTGCGCTCGCGAGCGGCGAGCGGCCCGCGTTCCTCTACTTGATTCCGACGTTCCAGAACCCGAGCGGCCGCACGCTCGGCGAGGAGCGCCGCCGCCGGGTCGTCGAGCTCGCGCGCGAGCACGACCTGCTCGTGCTCGAAGACGACCCGTACGGGCTCGTGCGCTTCGACGGCGAGCCGATCCCGTCGCTCTTCGAGTTGTCGGACGGAACGACGGCCTACAGCTCGTCGTTCTCCAAGACGATCGCGCCGGGGCTCCGCGTCGGTTGGTTCGTGTTTCCCGAGAGCCTCGCTCGCGAGATCGAGGCGACCGCGACGTCGACGTACATCACGCCGGTACTACTCGGGCAGGCGACCGTCAATGAGTTCCTCGAGCGTGGTCTGTTCGATGCGAACCTCGAGCGTGTGCGCGGACTGCTCGGCGCGCGCCGCGATCGCATGCTCGCCGCGCTCGACGAAGAGCTGCCCGGCGTCCGCACCACGCGGCCCGACGGTGGCTACTTCCTGTGGCTCGAGCTCGACGACGTCGATGCGACCGATCTGCTTGGGCGTGCGGAAGAGGCAGGCGTCACGTTCGTCAAGGGCACCGACTTCGGCGGCTCGCCCAGCAGCCTCCGGCTTGCCTACAGCTTTGTGTCGCTGGACGAGATCGGCGAAGGCGTCGCGCGTCTCGCAGCCGCGCTGCCCGCCGCCGTCTAACGCGATCAGGCGACCGCAGTCGTGCTGCGCGAGAGCGCGAGCGGAACGAGGCGCGGCTGACGCGGCGGCTGCAGTGCGCGCGTTGCCGCACGGAAGGTAGGACAGGGCCGCTCCGGCGTCATTGCGCAAAGTCCGTGATGGCGGAAATAGCAGTCGTCGCACGTGAGAGCGGTCTGGCGGGTCATCTGAGATGGTCCTTCCCGGGGGCTGGGGGCGGTGCTTCGCGGCTGGTTGGTGACGACGGATGCTACGACCGCCACCAACCGCGGAAAAGGGCTTGTCCAAAAGGAAAACACCCACTTTCCGCGGACTTCGCTCGGCTCGAAATCTGCCCGATTCAGGCGGCCGGCGAGAGTGTCGCCAGCGCACGCAACGCCTGTTGAAAGTTCTGCACAGGGATGATCTTCAGCCCGTGCGCATACTTCCGCGCTTCTTGCGCGTTCTCCCCAGCCGGCACGAGAAATGCGTCCACACCCGCTTTGCGCGCACCGTACGTTTTCTGCTTCACGCCGCCGATCGGCCCGACTGATCCGTCCGGGAAGATCTCGCCGGTCGCGGCGATCTTGTGACCGTGCACGACGTTTCGGCCGAGCTGCTGCAGCACCTCGAGCGCGAACGCGAGTCCCGCGGACGGGCCGCCGACACCACCCGCGTCGATGCGCACGGGAATCGGCACGTGAATGTTGACGGCCGGCTCGACGGCAATCCCGACGACTGCGTGCTTCTTGGCGGTCGGGTCCGCCACCGTGCGGACACGCTCGACGAGCGTCGTCGTGTCGCGACGAACCGTGAACGCGACGGTCGCGCCGACGCGCTTGCTCTTCATCACTCTGAAGATGTCCGTCGGCGACTTGATCCGCATACCGTCGATCGCGGTGATCACGTCATCAGGCTCGAGCTTCCCGACCGCCGGCTCGCCGTCGAAGACGTCGTCGATCTTCGCGCCGACGTCGGTGATCGTGACCTTCTTGCCGTCTGCCTTCTCCGCGACCGCGGCCGCAACGAGCTGCGACTGCTGCATGTCCTCGAGATCGATTCGGCGACGCCCCGCGTCGTTCACGCCCGGCGGGTTGACCTCGCTCGCGGGGTAGAGATCGGCGCCCTGGTGCAGACCGCCGAACAGCTTCTCGAGGATCGTTGCCTTGCGAACGACGACGTCGACGAAGAAGATGCCGCCCTCCGTCGGATCGTGTCCGCCGGGAACGGTGACGAGCGGCGCGACCGGATGCGCGGGGTCGGGCAGGAAGATGTACTCGTTCGACGGGATGATGAACAGCGCGAGCACGACGGCCAGCAGCACGAGGCCGAGTCCGAACAGCCGTCCCGGGGTGAAGAGACGCTTCACTGCAGCCCGCGCGACATGCCGCCGTCGACGAGCACCGTCGTACCGGAGACGTACGACGCACGCGCCGATGCGAGGAAGCAAACGACGTCGCCGAACTCACGCGGCGTGCCGAGGCGGCGCGCGGGAATCTGCTCGAGCTCGGCGGGCGGTGGGCCGTTCTCGCCGTAGATCTCCGTCAGCCGCGGCGTGTCGATGCGGCCGGGAGCGACGCAGTTCACGGTGATCCCCTTCGGGCCGAGCTCACGCGACAGCGTCTTCAGGTAGCCGACGAGCCCGGGCCGGATCGCGTTCGAAAGCGGCAGATGGTCGGTCGGCTCCTTGGCGGTCAGCGAGGTGACGGCGACGATGCGGCCGGCCGAGCTCTGCTCGAGGTGGGGGAGACATAGCCGCACGAGGCGGACCGCGGGGACGAGCAGCAACTCGAACGCAGCCTCGAGCGAGTGCTCGTCGACCTCGCTTGCCTTGCCGCTGGGCGGCCCGCCGCCGTTCCAGACCAGGATGTCGATCCCGCCGAACGCCTCGAGCGTCTTGGCGACGAGCCGCTCCAGGTCGGCGGCGTTCGTCACGTCGCCGCGGACGGCGAGCGCCCCGATCCGCTCTGCGTCGAGCTCGAGCTGCTCACGCCGGCGGGCGAACATCGTCACGTTCGCGCCTTCCTCGGCCAGTGCCTCGGCCGCAGCGAGCCCCAGACCGGAGGATGCTCCGCAGACGATCGCCGTCTTGCCGCGCAGGCCGAGGTCCATTCGGCGGGACGGTAGCTGCTAAAGGAAACCGGGTGCGTCGGGATCGATACATGTAGATGGGGGCGACTATCGCCGAGCTCGAGCGGCTGTACCGCAGCCGCTACCGGATGTTTCTCGATGGGATGTCGCGCGTCCTTCGCGACCAGGAGTCGGCGCACGAGGTCGTGCAGGAGGCGTTCGCGCGTGCGTTGCGCAGCCGCCGCCGCTTTCGCGGCGACGCGAGTCTCGAGGCGTGGGTCTGGCGGATCGCGGTCAACGAGGCGCTGCGTGCCCGGCGTGAGCTGCGGCCGGACTGGGACGAGGACCTCGAGAACGTTCCCGCGAGTCCCGACGCGACACCGGATCCGAAGGTGCGCGCCGCGGTTCGGGCTCTTCCGCCTCGCCGGCGCCTCGTCGTCTTCCTTCGGTATTTCGCAGACCTGTCCTACGGCGAGATCGCAGCGATCTGCCAGATCTCGGAAGGCACTGTCGCCGCGACGCTCGCCCAGTCGCACGCCGAGCTGTCCGAGCACCTGCGCGCGAAAGGAGCGAGCACATGACACAGACCCTGGAGGTTCGCCCGGACTGGGGCGACGTCGTACGCCGTGCACGGCGCGCAGCTCGTGCGCGGCGCGCGCTGGAGGCCGCGGCAGTGCTCGCCGTGGTCATCGTCGGCGTTGCGTCCGCGTACGCGCTCGGACATCCGGTGGTCGACTTCGGCACTGCGAAGCACGCGGGGGTGCACGAAGTCGACGAGTTCGGCTCGATGCAAGTCGCCGCGCCGCGCGGGATGGCTCCCGGGGTGCTGCCGCACCAGACGCGGCGGATCACATCGGTGCGGATCGACGGCAAGGTGCACACGCTCTACGTCGCACCGACGAAGCACGGAGGCTTCTGTTACGAGTGGACGCAGCTCGGAGGCACTTGCCGCGCGAGTCGCCACAGCCGGTACGCGACGCACATCGATCCGGGTGGGCTCATCGGCCGGAACGGACTGATCGTCCTCGAAGGGTCGTTCATCCAGGCAGCCGGCGACCGACTGACAATGACGTTCAAGGACGGAGCGACGGCGGAGGTTCCGTTCGTGTTCGTGTCGACGCCGATCTCCGCTGGTTTCTATCTCTATCGCGTGCCCGACGCGCATCGGCGAGCGGCGACGCGCCCGACATCGCTCGCGCTCTACAACAAGGCCGGGAAGCTGCTCGACCGTGAGCCGATCATCGGCGGCGAGTCGCCCCTTGCGACCCAGCGGCCACACAAGCTCGCGGGCTTCGGTGTCATTTCCGCTCCTGCCGCAGGAATCTGGGCGAAGCGCGTGTTGCTGTTCGACTTGCGCGCGCCGGGCGGCCAGCGAGTGGGGCTGTGGTCGATGCCGATGCGGGGCGGTGGCCGCTGTTACGCGACGAACACCGGCTCGGGCTGCTTCACGCCGGCATTGCTGAAGACGATGCCGCCGCTCGAGGTCGGGTTCAACGGTGACCGGCTGTGCTGCAGCGTTTCGACGCGAATCGTTCGGGTCGAGGCGCTCTTCCAGGACGGCGCACGAGTCGAGCTTCAGCCGAGGGCCGGTTTCCTCGTCTGGCCGATCCCAACCGACCACTGGGCGCTCGGGCATCGGATCACGACACTCGTCGGCTACGACGCCGCCGGCCGCGTGATCACGCGCGAGAAGCTGGCAGCACCGAAGGACCAGCGCGGCATCTATCCGTGCAAGAAGCCGAAGAACCTCGGCTACGGCGTGAAGGAGTGCGTCTAGGAGCTACGAGCCGAGCACCGAGACGACGTCGCGGACCGCGTCCGCGCTCTTCGAGAGCGCGGCGCGCTCCGTCTCGTCGAGCTCGATCTCGTAGATCTCTTCGATGCCGGTGCGACCGAGCTTCACAGGCACACCCATGTAGAGGCCGTCGATGCCGTACTCCCCTTCGAGGAGAACCGTGCACGGCAGGACGCGCTTCTCGTCCAGCAGCACCGAGTCGACCATCTGCGCGCATGCGGCGCCAGGCGCGTACCACGCCGAGGTTCCGAGCAGCTTCACGATCTCGCCGCCGCCGACTGCGGTGCGCTCGACCATCGCCTGGATTCGCTCCTCGGAGACGAGCTTGCGCAGCGGGACGCCGCCGACGTTCGTCGAGGAGATCACCGGCACCATCTGGTCGCCGTGCCCGCCGAGCACGAGCGCCTGAACGTCCTTCACCGAGGCGTTTGTCTCCCAGGCGATGAACGTGCGGTAGCGGGCTGTGTCGAGGATGCCCGCCTGACCGAAGACGCGTTCCTTCGGGAAGTTCGACGCGCTCTTCGCGACGTGACACATCGCATCGAGCGGGTTCGAGAGCACGATGATGATCGCGTCGGGCGAGTTGCCGACGACCTGCTCGGTGACCGACTTGACGATCTTCTCGTTCGTCTGCACGAGGTCGTCGCGGCTCATCCCGGGTTGGCGCGGCAGCCCGGCCGTGATCACGACGACATCCGAGCCGGCGGTGTCGGCGTAGTCGTTCGTCCCGGCCACCGTCGCCTCGAACCCGAGGATCGGGCCCATCTGGTTGATGTCGAGCGCTTTGCCCTGCGGCAGGCCTTCCTTGATGTCGGTGAGCACGATCTCGGCGTAGTCGCGCTGCGCGAGCACCTCCGCGCACGTCGCGCCCGTCGCCCCGGCTCCGACGATCGTGACCTTCGGCCTCGCTGCCATTCCTTACACCTCCAGCTTTCCGATGATCGCGTCGGCGTACTCGCTCGTCCCGACCGCGGTCGGGTCGTCGCGCGACGGCTTCATGTCGTAGGTGACGCTGCTTGCCCTCGGCGATGACGGCGGCGACGGCTGCTTCGAGCCTCGCTGCAGCGTCGGCTTCGCCGAGGTGATCGAGCATCAGCTTTCCGGAGAGGATCATCGCGGTCGGGTTGACCTTGTTCTGGCCCTTGTACTTCGGGGCGGAGCCGTGTGTCGCCTCGAACACCGCGATGTCGGGGCCGATGTTGGCGCCCGGCGCGACGCCGAGCCCACCGACGAGGCCGGCGGTCAGGTCGCTGACGATGTCGCCGTAGAGGTTCGGCAGCACGAGCACGTCGAACTCCTCAGGCCGCTGCACGAGTCCCATGCAGAGCGCGTCGACGAGGGTCTCCCACGGCTCGATCTCCGGGTAGTCCTTCGCGACTCCGCGGAAGACGTCGAGGAAGAGCCCGTCGGTGAACTTCATGATGTTCGCCTTCGTGATGCACGACACGCGCTTGCGGCCGTGCGCGCTGCGCGTACTCGAACGCGTAGCGGATGATCCGCTCGGAGCCCTCGCGGCTGATCGGCTTCACCGAGATCCCGGAGCCGGAGGCGATCTGCTTCGTCTGCAGCTCGTTGAGCTCGGCGATCACGCGTCTCGGCATCGGGCGTGCCCGGCCTCGTACTCGATGCCGGCGTAGAGGTCTTCGGTGTTCTCGCGCACGACGACGAGTCGACGTTGTCGTAGCGCGAGCGCACCCCGGGGTACGTCTTGCACGGGCGCAGGCACGCGTAGAGGCCGAGCTCGTGACGCAGCGCGACGTTCACCGAGCGGAAGCCCGTGCCGATCGGTGTCGTGATCGGGCCTTTCAGCGCGACCTTGTTCTCGCTGCACCGAGGCGAGCGTCTCCTCGGGAAGCGGCGTGCCCGGCCGACTCCATGACGTCGACGCCGGCCTCGCGCACGTCCCAGTCGAATCCGACACCGGTCGCTTCGAGGACGCGGCGGGTCGCCTCCGTCAGCTCGGGACCGGTGCCGTCGCCGGGGATCAGGGTCACGCGGTGCGTCATCGCCGCGCGCCAGCGTACACATGCAGGCGTGTCCGACTGGTGGCTGACGGTCCGGCTGCGGGCCTTGGTTCTGTACGCTCCGCGCCGATGAGCGCTACCAGCGACTTCCGCCCCGGGCTCGAGGGCGTCATCGCCTTCGAGACCGAGATCGCGGAGCCCGACAAGGACGGCGGCGCACTCCGCTATCGCGGCATCGACATCGAAGAGCTGGTCGGCCGCTACCACTTCGAGAACGTGTGGGGGCTGCTGGTCGACGAGGACATCAACCGGCCGTTGCCGCCGTCGGAGCCGATCGAGCTGCAGGACCCGAGCGGCTCGGTTCCGGCCGACCTGCAGGCCGCGCTCGCAACCCTCGGGCCGAAGTTCGGGATGAAGAAGCTCGTCGACATCGACGACGGGCAGGCGCGCGACGACCTGGCGAAGCTTTCGGCGGCGACGCTCACGATCGTCGCGCAGGCAGCGCGGGGCCGTCAGACCCCGGTGCCCGACGACGAGATTGCGAAGGGTGACTGCGCGGCGGCGCAGTTCTTGATCCGCTGGCGCGGCGAGGCGGATCCGAAGCAGACCAAGGCGCTCGACACCTACTGGATCTCCGCGGCCGAGCATGGGCTCAACGCCTCGACGTTCACCGCGCGCATCGCCGCCTCGACGGGCGCCGACTGCGCCGCCGCGATGTCGTCGGCGGTCGGCACGCTCTCGGGCCCGCTGCACGGCGGCGCGCCGGCACGCGTCCTGCCGATGATCCAAGGCGCCGAGGGGCGCGACGATCTCGAGGCGTACCTCAAGGAGATGCTGGACCGCGGCGAGCGCATCATGGGTTTCGGCCATCGCGTGTACCGCGCGTACGACCCGCGGGCGACTGTGCTGAAGCGCACTGCCATGGAGCTCGAGTCGCCGCGCGCTGAGGTAGCTGCGGCGCTCGAGGACGCGGCGCTCAAGGTGCTGCGCGAGCGCTCACCGGACCGCCAGCTCGAGACGAACGTCGAGTACTGGGCGGCAGTCGTCCTCGACTACGCGGAAATCCCGCCCGACCTCACGCCGGCGATGTTCGGCTGTGCTCGTGTCGCAGGCTGGTCGGCGCACATTCTCGAGCAGAAGCGCACCGGCAGGCTGATTCGCCCGGCAGCTCGCTACGTCGGCCCGCCGCCCCGCACGCTCGCGGATCTTTGAGCCTCGTCGAGGCTGCGGCGCAGGCTGAGGCGCTGGCAGAGCAGGGCGACGAACGCGCGCTCTCGCAGCTGCGCGCCGAGTGGGACGACGAGCTCGAGGCGGCCGCCCGGGGTTCCGACTTTCGGCAGCGCGTCGTCGCGTATCGGGCGATCGGCCAGTTCCGCTTCCGAGCGAAGCGCGAGCTTCTGCGCCGCGGGCTCGGCGACGACAGCCCGGCCGTGCGCGGCTCGGCGCTGCTCTCGCTCGAACGTCTCTCGCGCGATCATCCCGGCGACGTCAACGATGTGCGCTCGCTGCTCCACGAGCTCGTCTCGAGCGACGACAACGAAGCTGTGCGTCGGCTCGCTGTCGTGTCACTGAAGAACGGCTCGGCGCGTCCCGACACGATCCAGATCCTCGCGTCGCTCGGGGCGAACGACGACGAGCCGCGCGAGTTGCGCGACGCTGCGATCAAGGTCGCGCAGCAGCTTCGGCGCAAAGGCAAGTGATCTCGTTCACCGACCCGGCCTGGCTCGCGGAGGCGCGGGCCTGGATCGAGTCCGAGGTGACGATCACCGGCGAGATCGAGCAGCCGCACGTGCGCTCGTGGGCGACGGCACTCCGTGTGCCGACAAGCGACGGCGTCGTCTGGTTCAAGGCATCACGCGACGCATTCGCGTTCGAAGCGGCGCTGCTGGAGCGGATCGTGCCGCTCGCGCCGGGGCTCTTGCCGGAAGTGGTCGCAGCACGACCGGCCGACGGCTGGCTCCTCCTCGCCGATGCGGGCGATCGGGCCCGGGAGCATCCGGTGGACTGGCGGCCGTTGCTGCGTCGCTACGCGGAGCTCCAGATCGCGACCGCGCCGCTCGCCGACGAGCTCGTTGCGTGCGGTGTCGTCGACATGCGGATGCCGGACATGAGAGCGCTTCTTCCCTCGCTGTCTCCACCGTCGATGGACGAGCTCGAGGCGCGGCTTCCGGAAGTCGACGCCGCGCTCGGCCGCCTCGGCAGGTCGCCACTCGCAGCGATGCTCGACCACGGCGACCTGCACGACGGAAACGTCTTCTCGCGAGCTGGCGTCGCACGCCTCATCGACTGGGGCGACGCTTCCGTTGCCCATCCGTTCATGACGCTGACGGTCGAGGAAGATCCGGCGGCGCGGGACGACTATCTCGAGCCATTCGAGGGACTCGCACCGCGGGAGCGCCTACTCTCGGATGTCGAAGACGTGCTCTTCGTGCGGTATCTCGTGCGCGCCCTCAACCAGCTGCGGATTCAGCCGTACGACCCGAAGGGCGCAGCGGAAGGAATCGAGCTGCGCGTGCGCCTCTTTCTCGACGGCGACGCCGAGAGCTAGTAACAGACTGTTACAAGCTTCCAGGCTCGGGAGGCGAGAGCTCTTCAGCGTAACAGACTGTTACAAGTGCGTCGGGTCAGGCGCAGCTACAGCCGTCGACGGCTCGGCCGCACGACGGGCACCTCATCCGGCGACGCCTCGGCTCGAGCATGTTCTTCGCCAGACCGGCCTTCGTCATCAGCCACGCCGCGACCGAGGCCAGCGCCAGAACCAGTTCGGCGTGCGGATCGATCGACACGTGAGTCCTCCGTTCTCCTACGAGCGTGTGGATGCGCCTGGAAGTACAACTCCCGACGGCGCTTGTCGGTTACGTGCGTGTACAGCTCAGTGGTCGAAAGATCGGCATGACCGAGCATTTCCTGAACCGATCTGAGGTCGGCCCCGCCCTCCAGCAGATGCGTCGCGAAGGAGTGCCGGAGGAGGTGCGGGTGGACGCGCGTCGGGTCGAGCCCTGCCTTCCCCGCGAGGGTGCGCAGGATGAGGAACGCGCCGGCGCGGGTCAGCCCGCCGCCCTTCGCGTTCAGGAACAGCTCCGGTCGATGCCGCCGATCGAGATACGGCCGTCCACGCGAGAGGTAGCGCCGCACCGCCTCGACGGCGGGCCGACCGATCGGGACGACGCGCTCCTTGCCGCCCTTGCCGACGACACGAACGAGGCGGCCGTCGAGATCGATCCCGGCGCGCTCGAGACCGACAGCCTCGGAGACGCGCAGCCCCGCGCCGTAGAGCAACTCGACGAGCGCATGGTCGCGCAGCGCGCGGGGCGTCGTTCCGGCTGCCGCCTCGATCAACCGCTCCGCCTCGCCCGCCGAGAGCGTCTTCGGCAGCGGCTTCGCGCGGCGCGGCAACGCGACAGCCGCAGCCGGGTTGTCGCCGCGTACGCCGAGCAGCTGCTGGTGACGGAAGAAGCTTCGGGTCGCTGCGGTCCGGCGCGCGATCGTGGCCGCTGAGAGCCCATCCGCGCGCAGTTGCGCCGTATAGCGCTCGAGATCCTCGACCGACGCTTTCCCGACCGGCTTGCCGAGGTACGCGCGCACCGCAGCGAGGTCGCGCCGATACGCGTCGACGGTGCGCGCTGCTCGCTGCGCCGTCAGCAGCGCGAGAAAACCTTCGACCTCTTGATCGCGCGCTTCGGTCATGAGCGAGGGTGAGCGTGGTCGTAGACACGGCGGAGGCGCTTGGCGTCGACGTGGCTGTACATCTGCGTCGTCGACAGCGAGCTGTGGCCGAGCAGCTCCTGGATCGTGCGGAGATCCGCGCCGCCCTCGAGGAGATGTGTCGCGAATGCGTGGCGCAGCCGGTGCGGATGCGGCACGAGCCGACGGAGCGTCGACGTGTCGAGCCGCCGGCCGCGCGCCGACAGGAAGAGCGCGTTCTCGGCTCCGCGGGCGAGCTGCGGCCGTGCGTCGTGCACGTACCGCGCAACGAGCGCGCCCGCCTCCTCACCAAGCGGCACGACGCGATCCTTTCCGCCCTTGCCCTCGCGAACGTGCACGAGCTCCTGCTCGAAATCGACGTCGCCGAGGTCGAGACCGACCGCCTCCGCGCTCCGCAGCCCTGCCGAGTAGACGAGCTCCAGCAACGCCTGGTCGCGAATTCCCAGCGGGCCCTCGCGGTCGGCCGCTTCGACCATCGCCTCGATCTCGGCTTGCTTCGGCGCATCGGGCAGGCGACGCGGCCGCCGCGGTGCGAGCGCGGCGTCCGGCACGCGGTCCTTCCCGAGGCTGAAACGGAGCAGCGACCGGACCGCGGCAAGCTTGCGTGCGATGGTGGTGGGCGCGAGCTTTCCGTTGCGTCGCGCCGAGCCGAGCTCGGAGACCCAGTCGGCAAGGACGCGCACGTCGACGTCCTCGAGCGGCGAGTCGCCGCCGAACCAGGTGGCGAATTGGCGGAGATCCGAGGCATAGACGCGTCTCGTTCCCTGCGAGATGCCCGCGGCAGCGAGGAAGCGCTCGATCGCAGCATCGACTGTCACCGTCAGGTGTTCGCCGTGAGGACTAGGATCGCCTGCCGATGGCCGATCGCCTCGAACGCCTCGCCGAGCTCGCCGTGCACGGAGCGAACGTACAACCGGGCCAGATCCTGCTCGTCGTGGCCGAGCTCGGCCACGAGGACGTCGCACGGGCGGTGGCCGCAGCGGGCTACGACCGCGGTGCGAAATTCGTCGACGTCATTTACTTCGACCCGTACCTCAAGCGCGCGCGCGTGCAGAACGCCGACCCATCGACGCTCGGCTTCGTCCCGACCTGGTACTCGACGCGCTTCCTCGAGCATGCCGAGCAGAAGGGCGCGCGCGTGACGCTTGCGGGCCCGACGGCGCCGGGCTTGCTCGACGACCTCGATCCGTCGCTCGTCGGCAAGGACATGCTGCCCCGCGTGAAAGAGCTGACGAAGATCGTCAGCGACCGCTCGACGAACTGGTGCATCGTGCCGGCACCGCACTCGGCGTGGGCGCAACTCGTCTACCCCGATCTCGAGCCGGAGGCAGCGTACGAACAACTTTGGCAGGAGCTCGAACACGTGCTCCGTCTCGACGAGCCCGACCCGAACGCGGCGTGGGACACGCGGATGGACGCTCTACGCGACGCCGCGTCGCGCATGGGCGCGCGTTCGTTCGACGCAATCGAGCTCCGCGGCCCTGGCACAGAGCTTTCGATCGGTCTGCTGCCGACCCACAACTGGTGGGCGGCCGACTTCACCACCGCCGACGGCCTCCGCCATCTGCCGAACCTTCCGACCGAAGAAGTCTTCACGACGCCCGACCCGGCGCGGACGAATGGCCACGTGACATCGACGAAGCCGCTCGTCATGCGCGACGGGACGATCGTGCGCGGGTTGCGCGTCGAGTTCAAGGATGGCGTGGCGACGCGCATCGACGCCGACCAGAACGGCGGTGCGCTCACATCGGCGCTCGAGATCGACGAGGGCGCACACAGGCTTGGCGAGCTTGCGCTCGTCGATCGCCTGGGGCGGATCGGTCCGCTCGGAACCGTCTTCTACGACACGCTGCTCGACGAGAACGCCGCGAGCCACATCGCACTCGGCGCGGGGTTCCCGTTCCTCGTCGACGACGAGCACAAGCCCCGGGTGAACCACAGTGCCCAGCACATCGACTTCATGATCGGCTCGCTCGAGCTCGACGTGGACGGCGTCACCGCCGACGGAGCGCGGGTGCCGGTCCTGCGCGGCGGCGACTGGCAGATCTGAACTCCCGCCGCGTCGGTTCTGGATCCGAAGCCGCGAGTGAATGCGTACCATGCAGTCCCGGATGACGACCACCCAGTTGCCCGGAAGCGTCGATCTGTCCGTGCACGGCATCGACGCGACGGGGCGGGTCTACCGGAACCCGACGACCGCCCTGCTCTACTCGCACGCGCTCACGCGCGGCGACGGCCGCCTCGCCGAAGGCGGACCACTCGTCGTCGACACCGGCAAGTTCACCGGCCGCTCGCCGAAGGACAAGTTCCTCGTTGACGAGCCGTCCTCCACCGATCGCATCTGGTGGGGCGAGGTCAACCAGAAGCTCGCCGAGAGCAGCTTCGACGGTTTGCGCGAGAAGGTGTCTACGCACCTCGCTGCTGCGCCGAAGCTTTACGTCGTCGACGCGTGGGCAGGCGCGGATCACACGCATCGCATCGGCGTTCGTGTCGTGACCGCGCATCCGTACCACGCGCTGTTCGCTGAGACGATGTTCATCGATCCCGACGCGGGCGAGCTCGACGATTTTCACCCCCAGGCGCTCGTCCTCCACACGCCCGACCTCGAGGCCGACCCGGAACAGGACGGCACGCGCAGCTCCACCGCAATCGTGTTGCACCCGGGACGAACCGAGTTGCTCGTGCTCGGGACCTTCTACGCGGGCGAGATCAAGAAGTCGATCTTCACGGTGATGAACGACCGGCTCCCGCTGGAGGGCGTGTTCCCGATGCACTGCTCGGCGAACGTCGCCCGCGACGGACGGGTTGCGGTCTTCTTCGGACTTTCCGGCACGGGCAAGACGACGCTCTCCGCGGATACCGAGCGGAGGCTCATCGGCGACGACGAGCACGGCTGGGGCACGCAGGGCGTCTTCAACATCGAGGGCGGCTGTTACGCGAAGGTGATCCGCCTGTCCCCGGTTGCGGAGCCGGAGATCTTCCGGACGACGCACACGTTCGGAACGATTCTCGAGAACGTCGCCGTCGACGAGCAAGGCGTGCTCGATCTCGACGACGACTCGAAGACCGAGAACACGCGTGCCGCGTACAAGCTCGAGCAGATTGGCAACGCACTGGCGTCGAAGCAAGCCGGACATCCGAGCGCGGTCGTGTTCCTCACGGCCGACGCGTTCGGGATCCTGCCGCCGATCGCGCGCCTTTCGCGTGAGCAGGCGCTCTACTTCTTCCTCTCCGGTTTCACTGCCAAGCTCGCCGGGACCGAGATCGGCGTCACCGAGCCGCAGCCGACGTTCTCGACGTGCTTCGGCCAGCCGTTTCTGCCGCAGCCTCCTCGGGTCTATGCCGAGATGCTCGGGCGCAAGCTCGACGAGCACCGTGCAACCGTGTGGCTCGTGAACACCGGCTGGACGGGCGGCCCGTTCGGCGAGGGTCAACGGATGCCGATCCAGGCGACGCGGTCGATGCTTCGTGCCGCGCTCTCCGGGCGGCTCGACGACGCCGAGTTCCGAACGGACGAGGTGTTCGGCTTCGAGGTGCCGCTCGCCGTGCCGGACGTCGAGCGCGCGCTGCTCGACCCGCGACGCACGTGGCGCGACGCCGAGCAGTACGACGTCAAGGCGCGCGAGTTGGCGGAGCTGTTCGCAGAGAACTTCTCTCGGCGGTTCGGCGACGTCGACGCTGCGGTAAGTTCCGCCGGGCCGAGGCTCTGAGCCGTGGCGGCGCCCTGGCGCGTCGCGATCATCACGGTCCTGCCGAGAGTCGCGCAGGGCTACGCCGAGATCGTGCGCGCGCACGGCCATGAACCGGTCTGCGTGATCACGCCGCGCCGGCGGGCGCCCGGCGTGCCGCCGATGCCGTTCGCTGCGGAGCACGTCGCCGACGATCCCGAGGCCATGGATGTGCTGTTCGCGGCGACGAAACACTCGCTGCCGCGGATGCTGCGCGGCTTCGAGATCGACCTGGGGATCTGCACCGGCTTCCCGTGGCTGATCACCCAGGAGGCAATCGACGTCCCTCGGCTCGGGATCGTCAACGGCCACCCGTCGCTGCTGCCGCGCTACCGGGGGCCGTTCCCCGTCGCCTGGGCGATCCGGAACGGCGAGACCGAGATCGGTATGAGCTACCACTTCATGGACGCATCCTTCGACACCGGCAATCTGCTGGCGCAGGTGCCCATTCCGCTCGACGACGAGGAGACGGACGAGACGCTGTTCGGGAAGTTTCCCGCGGTCGCCGCGGAGCTGCTGGCGACGGTCTTCGAGCGTCTCGCAGCCGGCGATCCCGGCGACCCGCAGAAGGGCGGCGAGTACCAAAGCGCGTTCGAGGAGGCCTACCGGCACGTCGATCCGACCGCGACCGCAGCGGAGGTGCACAGGCAGGTGCGTGCGTGGTCGTTCATGCCGCCGATCGTCGGGCTCGGCCCGATCCTGGAGCGTGACGGCGGGGCGATTCGCATCGTGAAGAGCAGCCTCTCCGAGGTCGACGGCGCCGAACGGCTCGAATGCGCCGACGCGCCGCTGTGGGTCGTCGAGTCGGAGCCCGCTTCCTGATGCGGCCGCTCCGGCTCTTCCGCTAGCGTCCGTTCACGTGGAAGCAACGCACGACGTGTTGGTCGTCGGGGCCGGCTGCGCAGGCATGCGCGCGGCGATCGAGGCGTACGACGCAGGCGCGAACGTCGCCGTCATCTCGAAGCTCCACCCGACCCGCAGCCATTCGGGGGCTGCCGAGGGAGGCATCAACGCCGCGCTGGGCAACGCTGCCGAGGACTCGCCCGAGACGCACGCGTTCGACACCGTGAAGGGCTCGGACTACCTGGGCGACCAGGACGCGATCGAGCTCTTCACGCGCGAGGCTCCCGACGACATCTACCAACTCGAGCACTGGGGCGCGTTCTTCTCGCGACGCGAGGACGGGTTGCTCGCCCAGCGCCCGTTCGGAGCCGCAGGCTCGCCGCGCACGGTGTACGCCGCCGACATCACGGGCCACGTGCTGATCCAGGTGCTCTACGAGCAGCTGGTGAAGCGTGACATCACGGTGTACGAGGAGTACTTCGCGTGGAAGCTGGTCGAGAACGACGGCCGCTGCCAGGGCGTCATCTGCTGGGATCTCTTGAACGGCGGCCTGCACACGGTCGGCGGCAAGACGGTGGTGCTCGCCACCGGCGGCCAGGGACGCATCTATCGCACGACGACGAACGCCTACGCGTGCACCGGTGACGGCGCGGCGATGGCCCTGTACCTCGGCGTCGCACTGAAGGACATGGAGTTCATGCAGTTCCACCCGACCACGCTCTATCCGTCGGGGATCCTGCTCACCGAAGGCTGTCGCGGCGAAGGCGCGTACTTGATCAACAGCGAGGGTGAGCGCTTCATGAAGCGGTATGCGCCGAACGCGATGGAGCTCGCGTCGCGCGACGTCGTGTCGCGTTCCGAGCAGACGGAGATCGACAACGGCCGCGGCATCAACGGCTCGGTCTACCTCGACATGCGTCATCTCGGCGCAGAGCGGATCATCGAGCGGCTCCCGGGCTCACGCGAGCTGTCGATGACCTTCGCCGGAGTCGATCCGATCTACGACCCGGTGCCGGTTCGGCCCGGAGCGCATTACCACATGGGTGGCGTGCGAACCGACAACGACGGCGCCACCGAGCTGACGGGGCTCTACGCAGCCGGCGAGGTCGCCTGCGTCTCGGTGCACGGCGCGAACCGCCTCGGCGGCAACTCGCTGATGGAGACGATCACGTTTGGACGCCGCGCAGGTCGCGCTGCCGCGGAATGGGCGCTGTCGCACACGACGATCGACGTCCCACAGAGCGTCGAGGCCGACGCCGAACGGGAGCTCGCTGCGCTGCTCGACGTCGAGACCGGCGAGCGTCCGTGGCAGATCCGCCAAGACCTCGGCTCGTCGATGCTCGAGAACTTCGGCGTCTTCCGGCGTGAGGATCAGATGGCTGAGCAGATCGAGATCCTCGACCAGTTGAAGGAGCGCTACGAGGCGGGCGTCGTGATCGAGGACAAGGGCGACGTTTTCAACAGCGACCTCACGCAGGCGATCGAGCTCGGCAACATGATCGACCTCGCACGCTGCATGCTCCAGGCGGGAATCGCTCGCAAGGAGAGCCGCGGAGCGCACGCGCGACCCCACGACTTTCCTACGCGCGACGACGAGAACTTCATGAAGCATTCGATCTCGCGCTGGGCCGACGGCGAGCCGGAGCTCTCCTACGAGGAGGTTCGCTTCACGAAGTACGAGCCCATGGAGCGCACCTACTGATCTGAAATCCCTCTGACGGGGGACGCTCTCGTCAGGACGGCTTTTAGGTTGAGTGCATGCGTCCCCGGGTCGCCTGGTTGCTCGTGCCGTTCGCGCTCGTCGCCCTGCTCGCCGCGGGTTGCAGCGACACCGTTTCGCTGGACCCGGTTGCGAAGGCCGCTGATGCGACGGTGAAGCAGACGAGCGAGCACATGACGATGACCGCGACGGTGACTGCCGGAAGTCAGTCCATCACCGAAACGGGCTCCGGCGACTTCCAGAACAATCCGAACCTCGGTTCGATGACGTTCAAGATAATCGCTGCCGGCCGCACCACCACGATGGACGCCGTCCTCGCGGACACCAGCGTCTACATGAGCTCGTCTCTTCTCGCCGGGCAGCTCCCCAATGGGAAGACGTGGCTGAAGCTCGACTACGGGAAGGAACTGTCGGCACTCGGGGTCAGCACGAGCGCGCTGAGCTCCAGCTCGCCTTCCGACGCGCTCGCGCAGCTTCAGTCGACCGGCAAGGTCACGAAAGACGGGCCGGCGACGATCGAGGGCGTTGCGACGACGCACTACACCGCCTTCGTCGACCCGAGCCGGGCCAGCAAGGTCGAGAAGGCGTTGAAGGTCAGCGTCGAATACGGGCCGGTCGAGGTCTGGGTGGACGGCCAGGGTCTCGTTCGCCGGCTGCAGATGAGCTGGCTCCAGGGCAGCTCGACCACCGCCCCGGAGGCGACGTTCTCGATGACGATGACGCTCTCGGATTACGGCGAGACGGTGAACGCCGTCGTGCCGCCCGATTCCGAAGTCTTCGACGCGACCGGCCTCGCGGCGCAGCTGCTCAAGAAGTAACCGCCGCGCGTCGTACAACGCCGTAGCTAGGATCGCCGCGGGATGCAGGTCGGCCTGAAGATCTGGCGGTTCAACTCGCGCAGCGGCGAGCGTGAGCTGCAGGAATTCGAGATCGACGCGCCCGAGGAGGCAACGCTGCTCGACTGCCTCGACATCGTCAAGGACCGTCACGACGGGACGCTCGCGTACCGCAAGAGCTGCCGGATGATGATCTGCGGCTCGTGCGGGATGCGGATGGACGGCGCCGCTGTGCTGGCCTGCAAGGTGCGCATGTACGACATCGCACAGGCGGGCCACGTGCCGGTGGTGTCAGCGATGGGCAACCTCCCGATCGTCAAGGATCTCGTCGTCGACATGGACCCGTTCTGGGCCAAGTTCAGGTCGGTCGACCCGTACCTCCAGCCCGGCTATCAGGAGCCGCCGGAAGGCAAGGAGCACCTGATTCGGCAGGAGCGGATGAACGTGATTCACAAAGAGGCGCTCTGCATCAACTGCGGCTGTTGCGTCTCGGAGTGCAATGCGATGGAGTCGGACCCGCGCTTCCTCGGACCGCAGGCACTCGCGAAGGCGATGCGCTTCGTCGGGGATCCTCGTGACGGCAACAAGCTCGCGCGACTCGAGAAACTGAACGGTGAGCACGGGATCTGGGAGTGCACGCGGTGCTACTTCTGCAACGAGCGCTGCCCGAAGGGCGTCGACCCGCGCGATGCGATCGCGAAGCTCGGCGCAGAGTCGATGAAGGAGGGCATCGACCGCGACATGGGCGCGAAGCACGCGAAGTGGTTCGTCACCTCGGCGAAGACCACCGGCTGGCTGCGCGAGACCGAGCTCGTGCCGAAGACACAGGGTGTCGTCGCGGCCATCAAGCAGACGCGCTTCGCGCTCGATCTCGCGATCAAGGGCAAAGTGCCGCCGCCGTTTCCGCCACATGTCGCGAAGGACGTGCGCGAGGCACGCAACCTTCACGACCTCGTGCGCGATCAGGGCCGTAACGGCTACGACGGGATCGTGCAGGGCGAGCGCGCGCTGGCGAAGCTCGCGCACGGACACTCGGGCGAAGAGACACTCGAGCAGATCTACGACCGTCCCGGCGCGTTCCACAAGCCGTTCATCGCCGATGAGGGTGACGCCGCAGCATGAAGCGCGTCGCGTATTACAAGGGCTGTCTCGCTTCGCTGTCGGCAAAAGAGCTCGACTCCGCCACGCAGGCGCTCGCACCGAAGGTCGGTCTGGAGCTGATCGAGCTCGAGTCGGTGACGTGCTGCGGCGCAGGCGACATCCACGAGGCCGAGCCCGACTACTACCTGCACCTGAACGCGCGCATCCTGGCGTACGCAGCGGCCGAGCAGGTCGACACATTGCTCACCGTGTGCAACGTGTGCACGCTGAACCTTCGACAGGCGAACTTCATGCTGCTCGGCGACTCGGAGCTCCGTGCGCGCATCAACGAGAATCTCGTCTCCGTCGGCGTGCCGGCCTACGAGCGCGACGTCGACGTTCGCCATCTGCTCTGGGAGATCGCGGAGGGCGAGGGGTACGAGCTCTTGAAGACCGCAGCGCACCGCGGGCTCAAGGGCCTGAAGATCGCGCCGTTCTACGGCTGCCAGATCCTGCGGCCGTCGAAGATCCAGGGCTTCGAGGACCCGGACCGGCCCTGGTCGCTCGAGCGCATCATCGAGGCGTGCGGCGGTGAGGCGATCGACTACCCCGCGAAGATCAAGTGCTGTGGCTTCCCGATCATCCAGGCGCGCGAGGAGACGGCGCTCGGCGAGCTGATCCTGCCGATCGAGCAGGCGTACGAAGCGGGCGCCGACGCGATCGTCACGCCGTGCCCGCTCTGCCACCTGTCGCTCGACGCGTGGCAGTCGAAGCTGAAGAAGGCCACGGGCCGCGACTTCAAGATGCCGATCCTGCATCTCTCGCAGCTCGTCGGCGTCGCCGCCGGCCTCGAGGAGTCCGAGCTGAAGTTCAAGCGACACGTCGTGTCGGTGAAGCCGGTCCTCGAGAAGCTCGAGATCTGAGCTGAGCGCAGGCAGGGACGTCGCCGCTGGGCTCGGGCTCGCTGCGGCCGGCGGGCTCGCCTGGGGCCACTTCGAAGCAGGCTGGGTGCGACTTCGCACCTGCGACGTCACCGTCCCCGATCTACCCACCGAGCTCGACGGTGTCCGCATCGCGCATCTCTCCGACTTCCATCTCGGCATGCCTTCGCGCGGTCTGCGGGCCGTCGTGCGCGCGATCGACTGGGTCGCCGAACGCGAGCCCGACCTCGTCTGCATCACCGGCGACCTCCTGTCGCGGGCCGGCGGTCAGCCGCTCCTCAATGAGCTGCTCGAGCGCTTGCCGACCGACCCATACATCGTCCTCGGCAACCACGACTTCGCCCTCTCCCGCGACCCGTTCTCGGAGCCGGTCCAGCTCGGCCGGCTCTCCCGCGGCGTGCTCCTCGCAGATCAGTCCGCGCTGGTCGAGCTGCGCGGCCTGGAGGTCGAGATCGCGGGGGTCGACCCCCGTTCGTGGCTGTCGTACCGCACGAGCCGCTTCGAGCCTTCCGATGCGGCTCTTCGGATCCTGCTCTGCCACTTTCCGCGGGCCCTCGACTATGTCCCGGACGGCCGGTGGCAGCTGATCCTTTCGGGCCACCTCCACGGCGGCCAGATCGTGCTCCCCTATGGGCGTGCGAGCCGCCTTCTTCTCGCACATCCATCGTCTCGCTACCGCCAGGGCATCTACACCCGAGGCCGCACGACGATGCACATTTCGCCAGGGCTCGGGACGACGTTCGTGCCGTTCCGGTACTTCGCGCGCCCGGAGGCGACCGAGCTCGTTCTACGATCAGGGTGATGGAAGGCCACAGCGTCATCTCGCCGGACGTGCTCGCCCGTTACGCCGCAGACGCGGCGGCCGAGGTGCCGGGCGTCCACACGAAGCAGCGGCGAGGCGCACGCGTGACCGGCACCGAGGTCGAAGTGCACGTGGTGGTCGACTACGGCGCCGAGATCACACGCGTCGCGGCCGAGGTGCAGTCCCGCGTGCACGACTATCTCGGCCAGATGGCAGACGTGGCGCCGACTGCGGTGCACGTCGTCGTCGAGGACGTACAGCGGTAACTGAAATGGTTCGCCTCGCCGGCTTGACAAAGTTGACCCTCGAGACCGCACCGACGGTTTGCCACGAGTGCGTGTGGTGGCAGACGCGCGGGCGGCGCGCACCGGACAAGGACCGCTGGATGGAAAAGGTCGAGCTCGACTTCGGCGCGTGGGGGACCGTGTACTACGACGGTGACGGCCGTGTGCTCGGCTCGATGCAGTACGGCCCGTCGCAGGCGTTCCCGCGCGCAGCCGAGCTGCCGGGTGGCCCGCCTTCCGAGGACTCGATCCTGGTCACGTGCGCGTACCTCGTCGACCCGTCGAGCCCGTGGGTACTGCAGTCGCTCTTCCTGGCCGCGATCGGCGAGGCGCGCGACCGCGGCGCGTCGTCGCTCGAGGCGTTCTCGTACCGCTACTCCGAGGGCGAGTCCAGCTACGAGCGCTTCCGCGTGCACAGGACCGTGTTCCCGCAGGACTTCCTCGCCGACTTCGGGTTCGAGGTCGTCCGCTTCTCGGGCAGGATCGGCCTCTCTCGGCTCGAGCTCGGTGGCTTGCAGCCGGTCGAGGAAGGTCGCCGCGAGAAGGTGCTGAGCGTCGTGCGCAGCGCGTTCGGCGTACCGGAGCCGGTTCCGGCTCCGCGGCCCTAGGTCGGGCCAGGCTCGCTGAAGCCGGGACCCGGCTTGCTAGGGCTGGCGGCCGGCAGCATCGAGACGCCGCTCAACCTCGATCAGGCCGACGCCTTCGACCGCCACGGTCTTCGTCCTCGACTGCCGCCCTGCGACTATCGACATGTTCCGTACAGGGATGTCGAGCACAGCGGCAAGCAGACGCAAGAGCTCGGCATTTGCGCGGCCGTCCTCCGGAGCGGCAGCCACGCGGACCTTCCAGCCAGTCCCGTGTCGACCGACGATCGCGGATCGAGCGGCACCAGGCGAAACGCGGAGGTCGATGCGCGGTAGCGTGTTAGCCGTTTGGGCTCGGGGCGACTTTGAGGGTTCTAAGGTAGGCGACGAGTGCTTGCAGTTGTGTCTGGGGGATGATGCCGCCCCAGTGCGGCATGCTGACGATCGGTGCTTTGCCGATCACACTGCCGGTACTGATCACGGCTTCGATCTTGGCATCGGTGTTGAACTGTTGCCGGAAGGCCAGTCCGGAGAGTGGCGGGATCGTCTTGTCGGCAGAGAGGGGATTTGGGACGCCGCCGAGGCCGTTCGGGCCGTGGCAGTTGATGCAGCCGTCGCGGACGTAAAGCACCGAACCTTCGACCGCCAGGCCTTGATTAGTCGGCACAGCCGGTGGTGTTGCTGTCGGTACCGATGGCAGGCCGGCGCGGACGTAGGAGACAAGGTCGTTGACCTGTGTATTGGAGATGACCGCTCCCCAGACGGGCATGTAGGGCTGCTTCGGGTTCGCGGACTCGCCGAGGCCGTGGTCGATGATGTGGCGAAGTTGAACCGCCGTCAGCTGCTTGCCGACCGTCGTCAGCGCCGGGACGACGGGTGAGACACCGCCCTGTCCTTGCATACCGTGACACTGCGCGCAACCGAATTGCACGAACAGGTGGGCGCCGGCGGCGACATGAGGGGCGATGGCGACGCTGGCGGTCTGGGTCGAAGCCGTGGCGGAAGCAGCAGCCGGGTGTGTCGTGTCGCGGCCGACGAAGAAACCGAGGACCGCGGCACCGATCGCAAGACCGACACTCAGCATCACGATGGCGCCCATCGCCGCGTCCAGCGACCAATCATGTTTCGGCGTCGGCCTACTCATCGGCTGTCCAACTCTACGGGCCTCCCGCAGCAGTCATGGGTCGGATCCTGGGGCCGGCGTCGCCGAGCGGCCTCCGGGAATCCCCTGATGTGTAGCGTTTAGCAGGTCTCAGAGGCTCGGCCGCGGTCTCAAACGACGCCCTGCCTTCGGGCCCTGCTTGCGCGAAACAGTGCGCATACGCTCATGATCGCACGCAGAGCTCGTCTGGGCCAGTGTTCCGGAATGACGCCTGACGGATTGGATGCGGTCGAGTCTGTTAACCGTAGGAGACGTCGATCTGGATGACCTGGCCGCGTCGCATCGTGAAACCTGTTCCCGGTCCGTCCGGCATAGTCCCCGCGGCGCGACCGCAGATTCCGTCGCTGCACGTCACACGGAGAGCGCGCAGATCCTGACGGCGTGATCCGACGTGCACACCGGCGCGAGTGTGAAAGCCAGACCACCTGGTCTCGAGACCCTCGACCCGCGTCGTCAGTTGATCGTGGAACACGTAATCGATGAGAAGGTGGCCGCCGAAGTACGAGACGAGACCAGGACGTTTGGAGGAGCCGCGTCCCAGTGTCTTCTCGACACTTTTCCGCGGCTCGTCCAACCGGATGCCAGCAATGGAATCGTCGAGCGCGATGAGCCGGTTCTGGGGCGTCGGCTGCTGTGAACTCCGTTCCCCGCATGCAGAGAATGCGGCGGCAGCGATCGCGAGGAACGCTAGAGCCGTGACACCCTTCATCGCAACGAACTAGACCACAAGCGGCGGGATCTTCCGTTAACGGGACGGCTATCCGGTGTCGCGGTGGCGTGCCTTTTGCCTGCGTGACTTGTCCTCGTACATGAGCGTGTCTGCCTGACGAAGCAGTTCAGCCAGCGAGCCTGGCGTGCGGGCATCGATCTCGGCCGCTCCGATGGTCGCCGACAGCTGGAATGGAAGCGCATTACCCGCGCTTGCCGCATCGGCGCCTGCAGCGATTCGCTCCCGCACGCGTTCTACGGCCGCGCCGGCCTTGTCGAGTAGGAGCACGCAGAACTCGTCGCCGCCGATCCGTGCTGCGATGTCGCTTTCACGGGTCGACGATCGGATGACTTCGGCCATGGTGCGCAGCGCGTCGTCGCCGGCGGCGTGGCCGAAGGTGTCGTTGATCCGCTTCAGGTCGTCGATGTCGATGAAGAGGAGCGCGACCGGCGCGCCGTCTCGGCGCGCGTCGTACAACGCCTGCTCGCCGGCGGTCTGCAGGCCGCGGCGGTTCTTGAGGCCGGTCAGCTCGTCTAGCAGGGCTAGCTCCGCGAGCGACTGCGACTGTTCTGCGAGCTGCGCTGCTTGGTGGGCGAGCTGGATTTCGGCGAGCTTCTTCTCGGTGATGTCTCGAGAGATTCCGAAGAGGCCGACGATGCTGCCGTTGCGGTCGCGCAACGGCACCTTCGTTGTCGAGACCCACGCTTCGCGCCCGCCCTGCCAGGTCTCGCGCTCTTCGATTGCAATCAGTGGTTCACCCGTCTCGAGCAGCATTTGCTCGTCGGCGAACGCCTTCTGCGCGTGTTCACCGGCAAAGAAGTCGAAGTCGGACTTGCCGACCGCTTCGGCAGGGTCATCGAGCCCCAGGCGCGTCGCCAGAGCACGACTGATGCGCACGAACCTGCTCTTGGCGTCCTTGAAGTAGATCTGATCGGGGATGTGCTCCATCAACGTGTCGAGCAGGTAGCGATCGTCGAGCAGCTCATCGACGAGCGGCCGCAGGGGGCGCACGTTGTCGTCCATCCCAATCTAATCGGCCTGGGCGAGCCGTCTGGAATCACCCTTTGCGGGGCTTTCGGTCGATCAGGGCTGGCAAGGAATCTGCTTGCCGAGGCTGATCCGTGGGAGCTGACATGGCGGAGGGGCTACATCCCAGTCCCGCCGCCGATCCTGGATACGAGGAAGCGCCGCACCCTTCCGCAGTACTGACAGCGCGTTTCCCAACGATCGCCGCCATTCTCGACCGTCCGATCGTCAATCTTGACGCGCACCCAGCGGTGGAATCCCAGACGACAGCGGAACCTCACGCCGAGTCAATGCCCGATTACTACAGAAGTAACTCGCCTGCGCCGGTGCTCGGGAGTGTCACCCGACGGCCGTGAAGCGCCACCGCGTGGGGCCACCAGTGCCCGCAGTGGAACGATCAACCCGACGCCAGCCCTCAGAGCGCAAGGACGCTGATGTGCGTGAGTGTTCAAGAGTGACCTCTGACGAGACGCAGCACGAGGGTTCCGTCCCAGACGGCATCCGGCGCGTTCTTCCGATGAACGATGGCCGGGCGCCCCTCGTCTGCGCAGGGTTCGACGGCTGAGACTTCCCACTCGATCACGAGACCCGCGTGTGGTGAGCAGCTGACCTACCGCCTCCGTCCAGGAGAGATCGTGAAGACGGTCGCCGACGCGGATGCGGTCCGCCCGTACCAAGGTGGCCCACTCACCAGCACGCGGGTCGTATGGGTTCAGAGGGACGCGGTAGGCGAACACTCAATCACCGGCTTGGCCTACGGGCGATGCAGGAACCTGAAGTAGAACGCCACGGCGACCAAGACGATTCCAACGTTGGCGGCCAACCTCTCCCAAACTTGGCCTCGGAAGAACAGGACATCCACTCCGACCACGACAGCTGCCATCGCGACCGCGTACAGCGCCCCGACTGTCAGCCGTCCCATGAAGCCACCCTACCCAGGGGCGAAACGAAGCCTCACACGAGGCCTCCCGGCCGCCTCGCGCCCAGCAACATCGCGCGACTGGCGGGCTGGTGACGATCGAGCTGCTCTTGGTCGCGCGGATGATCGCGGTTGTAGACTCGGGGGCCGATTCGAGGCCGTTCGAAAGGAGAAGCGATGATGACGAAGCTGATGGTGGTTGTCGGGGCTCTCACAGCGATCGCGGTGATGTACACGGCAACTGCGACGGCTGACCCGAATGTCGGACCGCCGATCTGCTCGCCTGCGGTGCCGGCGACAGCGATCGCGGGCAGCTATGGCAATCTCGTGATTACCGGAAACGAGTACGTCGCCGCCAACACAACGCTCTCCGTGAGCGGAAACCTCACACTTGCGCCCGGCTCGTGTCTGGACGCGTTCACGCTCGGTACCGTCACGGTCGGCGGGAACATCCTTGTCGGAGCAGGAGCGACCTTGGGTCTTGGGTGCACGCCCGGCTCGCTTGGTCCGCCCTTCAATCAGCCGCCGTGCGACGGTCAGACCACGAGCGACGTCGTCTGGGGCAGTATCTTCGCGAACCATGCGATGACGATGTATCTCGACGGCGACACCGTTCACGGGAACGTGATTTCGGTCGGAGGTGGCCCGGGAGCGACCCTCGACCCGTACATCAACTTCCCGATCAAGGACAATACGATCGACGGAAACGTCTTCGTCACGGGATGGAAGGGCGCCTGGTTCGGTTTGCTTCGCAACACCATCCACGGAAGCGCAGCGATCGCGTTCGACGTCGGCGTCACGACCGGCGACTTCGGGAACTACGACTCGACCGAGATCGGTCAGAACACCGTGTTCGGGAGCCTCTTGTGCTTCGGCAACAGCCCGGCGGCGAACTTCGGCGACTCTGGGGCGGCACCGAATGTCGTGTACGGGCTCGCACTCGGCGAATGCGGGTTCGGCGTGGTGAAGCCCGATCCCGACTACCCAAACCACGACGGGCAGGGTGGACCGCAACCGATGTCGGTCCGGCCGCACTGATCGAGCCTCGCTGGGGAGGGAGGTCGAGCAAGCTTGCCTCCCTCCCCAGCTAAGACCGAGGGGCAAAGAGAGAGGATGATCCCCCTCGACCACATCGGATTCGCCGTCGCCGACTACGACCGAAGCAAGGCGTTCTATGAGAAGTCGCTCGCACCGCTCGGCCTGACGCTCTTGATGGAATTCTCCGGAGCAGCCGCCGGGTTCGGCAGAAACGATGGTGGAAGACCATCGTTCTTCATCGAGGCCGACGGCGAGCCGGTGCGTGGACGGCTGCACATCGCGCTGCGGGCTCAGAGTCGGACGGAAGTGGATGCGTTCCATGCCGCAGCGATCGAGGCAGGCGGGACTGACAACGGCGCGCCCGGCCTACGCTGGTACCACCCCGACTACTACGGCGCCTACGTGCTCGATCCCGATGGGAACAACATCGAGGCTGTTTGCCACCAGCCCGGCTAGAACCGTCGAGTGCGCCAGCGTTCCGGACTGGGGCCCGAGTTGGCATGTCGCCCGGAGGAACATAGGGTCGTGTGGTTGGGTGTGCTGATGTGTCCTCGTCGCCGTGGCAGCGCTCTCGGCCGCCACGGCATCGCCGTCGAGTGCAGGCCCGTCTCGTGGACGCAACAACCTTCCCGTACCTCACACCAGCGAGCGCTCGGCGGTTACGTCGCAAAACGACTGGCGAAGGCATCGGCCTCGCCGCAGCCGTCACCGAGTCTGCCGGGAGGGCGCAGAACCCAGTTGACGAGGTGGTCCTCGTAGGTCTGGGCAACGCGACCGTTGACGATCAGGTCATGCGACGCGCCTTGGATCGTCAATACGTCTACGTCTGGATGGTGCTGCCGCCACGCGTCGATGCTTGTCTCGACCGGCAGCCATAGGTCGTCGGTGCCGTAGACGAGGAGCGTGGGGACGTTGACCGCAGCGATCGAAGGCACCGGGTCGAAGTCCATCTCGCGTATCCACTCGGTGCACTCATCCGGCGTGAGCGCCCGCTCAGGCAGGTAGGCCGGCTCCCACCAAGAGGCTGCCCGCGCGGCGGTGAGTTCACGACCGACCTCGTCCGCAGTCGCGTCGCCATGAGCCTGGGCCTCGACGAGGCGCCGAACCCTCATTGCCTCAGCGACGTCGTCGTCGGAAAAGCCAGCCCGTCGCAGATGCATCGAGACTCCGAAACGCATCTGCTCGTAGGGCGCAACGGCACACGACCCGATCAGCACGAGGAAGTCGAACCTCGCCCGCGACAGTGCGATCGCCCCGACCCATGCCCCCTGACTGAACCCCCAGCATCCAACCTCTGTGACGTTCGGCTGCTCACGCAGCCAATCGGCTACGGCCGCGGCGTCGTCGGCCTGCTTCTCAAAGTCGCCAACCGAGGGAACCCCACCAGAGCCGCCTTCACCACGGCGGTCAAATGTGACGGCAGGGATCAGGTCGTGTAGGCGGCGGAGCAGGTGATGCTCACGCGTCCCTCCGTCCGCGCCGTGCAACGCCACGACCGCCGACGCCGGCTCGCCCGGAAGCGTCGCCGTAGCGGCCAACGCGCCGATCATCACCTCCATCCGCGCAAGAGTAAGGCCTGAACCGAGCCTTGGACTGCGCCAGCACTCCGGAATGACGCCTGAGCGGGACCTACCGGTACGCGCCGAACGTATCTCACCTGGTGGCTGGATTAGTCGCGATCCTGAGTGCTTTGTCGCTTGGCTTGGGACTCGCTCGCGATCCCTATGTCGGTGTTGCATGTCCTCAGCCAAACAGCACGACGTGTGGTCGGGTTGGGATCGCTGTTTGGCTCGCCCGTCGTCACGCGACGCGCGTTGATGCGACGTTGGCAGGTGTGCGCGTTCGGCTGGCCCCGCCGAAGGCGGTCGGGAGCTTTTGGGTGGGCTTCGTTCATCTCCCGTTGCGAAGGATGGGACTGCCCGCATCGTGGGCAGGCGCACCAGCGAAGCGACTAACGCTTCGAGTGCGAGTCCGCTATCCGTCCGGCTGGCGCAGCCAAACACTTCAGTTGGACCTCCACTCCGGGTGGGGCTAGCTCTCTACCTCTGGGTTGCGCCAGTGTTCCGGAATGACCCCTGAGCTAGTGGTTCGCACTTTCGCCTATGCGTGGTGCAGGAACCTGAAGTAGAACGCCCCGAACAACAGGGTGATGCCAACGCTGGCGGTCAGCCGCTCCCAGAAGTCGCTTCGGAAGAAGAGTACGTCCACCCCGACCACGACAGCGACCATCGCAACCACGCATAGCGCTGCGGCTGCCGATCTTCCCATCGATCCCACCGTTCTCGGCGGAGTGCATCGACCAGGCCAGCGTAATGGTGCTCCCGTCGGAGGAGCGCTGGTCGGAGGCCGGTTCGCACGCGGGAAAGCGGAGGGTAAGCCGCAGCAGAGGAGCGTAGTTGTCCGGTTGCTGACGGTTTCCCGACGGGTCTACGGTGCGGGTATGCACCCGTCGGCGTCGTTCAGCGCCAGTATGCGCGTTCGCCTCGAGAACCACCCCGGAGCTTTCGCGCGGCTCGCCGCCGCGGTCGGTGCGGCGGGCGGTCTCCTGGGCGCGATCGACCTTGTCCGCGTCGAGGGTCGCACGAAGGTTCGCGATGTCGCCGTTCTCGCCGACAACGAGGTGCATCTCGGCGCCATCGTCGATGCCGTTCGCGGCGTGTCAGGCGTGGAGGTCGTTCACGTTTCCGACCGCACGTTCTTGGCACACCTCGGTGGAAAGATCGAGATTGCGCCGCGCACGCCGGTCAAGACACGCGAAGACCTGTCCATGGTCTATACCCCGGGGGTTGCGCGTGTCTCGAGGGCGATCGCGGACGATCCGGACAAGGTTTGGAGCCTGACGATCAAGCGGCACACGGTGGCCGTCGTCAGCGACGGCACCGCCGTGCTCGGACTCGGCGATATCGGTCCCGAGGCGGCGCTTCCGGTGATGGAGGGGAAGGCTGTGCTGTTCAAGGAGTTCGGCGAGATCGACGCTTTCCCGATCTGCCTCGACACGTCGGACGTCGACGAGATCGTGCGGACGGTGCAGGCGATCGCGCCGGCGTTCGGCGGGATCAACCTTGAGGACATCTCGGCGCCGCGCTGCTTCGAGATCGAACGGCGCCTGCGGGAGACGCTCGACATCCCGGTCTTCCACGACGACCAGCACGGAACTGCGATCGTCGTCCTCGCGTCGTTGCTCAACGCGCTCCGCGTGGTCGGCAAGAGTCTCGAGGACGTACGCATCGTGACCACCGGCTGCGGCGCGGCCGGCGCCGCCGTCACGAAGACGCTGCAGCAGGCAGGCGCGACGTGGGTCGTCGGCTGCGACGAGGGCGGCGCCCTCTACCGGGGACGGCCGGATCTCGACGAGGCGAAGCAAGCATACGCCGAGTCGACGAACCCCGAGAACCTCAGGGGCACTGCGGACGAGCTGCTCAACGGGGCGGACGTCTTCATCGGTGTCTCAGTCCCGGGCGCGATCTCCGTCAACGGTGTGCGGCGCATGGCCGACCGCGCCATCGTGTTCGCGATGGCGAACCCGACGCCGGAGGTCGATCCCGAGTCGATCGAGAACTTGGCCGAGGTGATCGCGACCGGCCGCTCCGACTATCCGAACCAGATCAACAACGTTCTCGCGTTCCCGGGAGTCTTCCGGGGCGCACTCGACGTCCGCGCGCACACGATCAACGGCGACATGGAGATCGCCGCGGCGCGCGCGATCGCGGAGACGATCGCCGACGACGAGCTCTCTGCGGACTACATCGTCCCGAGCGTCTTCAACCGCGCGGTCGCGCCCGCGGTCGCCGCGGCCGTTGCTGCAGCAGCCGAGGCAACGGGAGTCGCGCGTCGCACGCTGCAAGCACCCGAGGCCGCCCTCACATGATGGCTTGGAAAGTGATGCCCCTTTGAACCCCCGCACCGGAGGTTGGAGAGCTCGGGTTCTGCGCCCGCTGCCAGCCGCGAGCCGCGCGAGACCGGGTTCAGCAGCGCCGCAAGCTCCGAGGTGAAGTCGCGCACCGTGTGCCTCTGCTCGACCGTCTCGCGCGCGCCGGCCCGTGTTGCGCCACGCCGTCCGGACGGACGAGGAACGAGCCTCGCCACTCCTCTTGCCCAGCCAGTGGCGGATATCTCGGAGCGAACCTCGACCAAGGAGCCACCGAGGCAGAAGGCGCCGCTGGATCCAGCGTATGACCGCGAAAGATCAGGGGAAACGCGGATACGACCCGCGCCACCCGTTGCGAACCTGTCTGCCGCAGCGTTCAACACACAAGTGGCAGTCCGGATGGGCCCGAGCCGCTACGAACCCAGCTCCCGGCTCTCACAGGAAGGAGGCTCCCGATGGTGACCGTCACCAACACGTTGGTCGAGCGTGTGCACGAGCTGATCCATCAGCCGAGCGAGCGGCCGCTGGTCTGGGGAAACCCACGCCTCGGCGCGACACCGAATTCGATCGCAATGCACGATCTCGTGGTGCGGATCGAGGCGCTAGAAGAGGCCGTGCTCGAGATCGCATTCGACGTTCAGAGGCTCTCGGACAGCTACTGAACCCGCGTGCCTGGCGCGATCAAGCGCCTTCGGCGATCCGGGGTTCGGTGAGTGCGTGTCGCACGCGTGCGAGCGAGTCGAGCAGCGCCTCGTCCGTGTCGAGGCCTGGACCTCCCGAATGCGGCAGGCCGCCGATCTCGAGGATCAGCGGCACGTCGAGGCCTCGCAGCACCGACACGTTCACGTTTCCGCGACCGAGTGGGAGATGGTGGTTCGTCTCGGGGAGCGGCGTGTCTGAGACGTGGACGAGCGTGAAGCGCTCGCGGAGCGCGAGGAAGCGCTCGACGTGCTCGGCGCTCGTGTGATTGACGTCCCACACGAAGCCGAGACCCGGAACACGATCGAGCACGAACTCCACGTCGGCCGGATCGACGAGCAGCCGATGGCCCGGCGCGTTGTGCTCGACCGCGAGCAGGAGGCCGCTGTCCTCGGCGATTACAAGCGCTTGCTTGAAGTCGTCTACGAGGAGCGGCGCCGACTCGGCAGGCCCGACCGGATGGATATGCACGCGCAGCACGCCGATCCCCTCGATCGCGTCGAGGTTTGATTCGAGCGCGTGCGCCAGCGTTCCGGGCTCGCCTTCGTGCCGCACGAGCATCTCGAGGACGGGCTCGAGCCCGGCATCCGCGAAGAGATCGCCGAGCTCCGAGGCCCCGGCGCCGAGCTCGTCCTCGATCTCGCCCGCACGATCGCTTCGGATCTGAACGGTGTCGAACCCGGCCCCGGCGGCGAAGCGCAGCTCGTCCGCAGGCGGGCGCCAGTTGCCGCCGGTCAGGCGACCGAAGAACCGCCCGAGCATCCCGATGTCGGGTGGAGAGGTCACCCAGGTTGACCTCTCCCCTAGACAGGGACGCGGTCGAGCACGAGCTCGGCGATCTGGATCGCGTTCAGCGCCGCGCCTTTGCGCAGGTTGTCGCACGCGAGGAACAAGGCGAGCCCGCGCTCGACGGTCGGGTCGCGCCGGATGCGGCCGGCCAGCACCTCGTCCTCGCCGGCGGCCTTGCCCGGGGACGGGAAGTCGTCGAGACGCACGGACGGTGCTGCGTCGAGCAGGCCACGCGCCTGCTCGGGCGAGAGGTCGTCCTCGGTCTCGATCCACACGGCTTCGGCGTGGCCGACCATTACCGGCACGCGCACGCAGGTCGCCTGGATCGGCAGCTCCGGCAACTCCATGATCTTGCGCGTCTCTTCGCGCAGCTTCGACTCCTCGTCGAACTCGACTCCGTCGAACTCCCAATCCATGCGCAGGTCGTGCTCGGACGGTTGCTCGTTGCGCAGGCGCTCCATCGACTGCGCTCCGGCGCCGGAGACCGACTGGTAGGTCGCGACGCGCACCCGGACGAGACCGACCGCGTCGTGCAGCGGCTTCAGGACGCACGTGAGCGGGATCGTGCAGCAGTTCGGGTTGGCGATGATGCTGCCGGTCGCGCGCTCTGCATTTACCTCGGGCACGACGAGCGGGTAGTTCGGGTCGAGTCGGTACGCAGACGACTTGTCGATCGCGACCGCGCCGCCGGAGACCGCGTGGGGGACGAGCTCGCGCGACGCGCTCGTGCCGACGGAGAAGAGAAAGAGGTCGACGTCGCCTCGCGCGAGCGCATCTGGCGTCGCCTCCTCGACAGTACGTCCGCGAACCTTTGTGCCGGCGGACCGCGAAGACGCGAAGACGCGCACGTCGTCCCAGCCTCGGCGTTCGAGCAGTTCGAGCGTGACGCCGCCGACCGCGCCGGTCGCGCCGACGACGCCGATCGAGGGCGCATCAGCCATTCACGCGCTCCTCGGCGTAGTGCTGGAAGCGGTCGTGCACGGCGCGCACTGCGCGCTCGACCTCCGACGCGCGGATGACGCAGGACACGCGGATCGATGACGTGGAGATGATCTCGATGTTGATGCCGGCCTCGGCCAGCGCGTCGAACATGTCCGCAGCGACGCCGGGGTGACTCTTCATACCCGCGCCGATCAGGGAGATCTTCGCGACGTCGGCGTCCTGCTCGACGCGGCCGCCACCGAACTCTTCGCGGAGCCGCTCGAGGATCGGCGTCGCGGTGGGGACATCCGTCTTCGGCAGCGTGAACGAGATCGTCGCCTCGCCGTTCTGCGAAACGTTCTGGACGATCATGTCGATGTTGACGCCCGCCCGTGCGAGCTCGCGGAACACGCGCGCCGCGATGCCGGGCCGGTCGGGGACGCCGATGATCGACACCTTCGCTTCGGAAGTGTCGTGCGTCACACCGGAGACGATTGCCTTCTCGATCACCAGGTCACCTTCCTCGCCGATCCATGTTCCGCCGTCGCTCGGCTCGAAGGTCGAGCGGACGCGCAGACGAACACCGTAGCTACGCGCGATCTCGATCGATCGCGCCATCATCACGCCTGCTCCCGAGGAGGCCATCTCGAGCATCTCCTCGTAGCTGATCGTGTCGAGCTTGAGCGCGTTCGGCACGAGGCGGGGATCAGCGGTGAAGACGCCGCGGACGTCGGTGAAGATCTCGCACGCCTCGGCTCCGAGGGCAGCCGCGAGGGCGACCGCGGTGGTGTCGGAGCCGCCGCGCCCGAGTGTCGTGACGTCGTTCGTCGACGTCGACACGCCCTGGAATCCCGCGACGAGGACGATCTTGTTCTCCGCGAGCGCGTCGTGAATGCGTTGCGCGCGCACCTCGACGATCTTTGCCTTCGTGTGGCTCCCGTCGGTGACGATTCCGGCCTGCGAGCCGGTGAACGAGACGGCTTCGTGGCCGAGGTCGTGGATCGCCATCGCGCAGAGCGCGTTCGAGATGCGCTCGCCGGTCGAGACGAGCATGTCGTACTCACGCGGGTGCGGGGTGTCCGACACCTCGTGGGCGAGGCGGATCAGCTCGTCGGTCGTATGGCCCATCGCGGAGAGCACCGCGACCACCTTTGCGCCCTCCTCGTGGGCTGCGACGAGACGCGCTGCGACTGCCTTCAGCTTGTCGGTGTCGCCCACCGACGTGCCGCCGAACTTCATGACCACGAGCCCAGGTGTGCGGGGCGTCGTCGCGACGCTCGGTATCGCTTCGAATTCGATAGTGGTCATCTCTGCCACAGTGTAGGCAGGATGCCGAACCGCCCTTCATCGCTCCGCGAGTGGGTCGTGATCCTCTACGGCCTCGCCGGCCTGGGCCTCTTGCCCTGGGCGCTCTGGCTCTCGCAGTCGCTCAAACCCCATCATCGCGACGCACACTGGGACCTCGCGTGGTCGGGCTTCGACACGGGGCTCGCCATGCTCTTCGTCGCGACCGCGTTCGCCGCGTACCGCCGCTCGCCGTGGGTCGCCGCGCTCGCGGCCGCGACGGGAACGCTGCTCGTGACCGATGCGTGGTTCGACATCCTGCTCGAGTCGCACGCCGACGAGCGACGCAACGCCATCTTGCTTGCCGTGTTCGCGGAGTTGCCCGCGGCGGCGATCTGTTTCTGGATCGCGCAACGAACCGAGCGCTTCCTGGCGACGGCGCTCGGCCAGGCTCTACATCTCGCGACGGCCCGTGAGGGCTCGACCGAGAGTGACCTCGTCGGCGTACTCGAGGTCACCACCGACGGGGAGCCCGCTCGCGAGGCGCGTGACGCGGACGCGTCCGCGTAGCCGGTCGGCGAGGAACGCCGCGGTCGCCTCGCCGGTCATGTTCGGGTTCGTCGCGAGCACGACCTCCTGCACGCCGTTCGCCTCGACGCGCTGAAACAACTCGTCGACGCGAAGATCGCCGGGCTCGACGCCGTCGAGGGGCGAGAGCGCGCCGCCCAGGACGTGGTAGAGCCCCCGGAACTCATGAGTCCGCTCGAGCGACACGACGTCCACCGGCTGTTCGACGACGCAGATGACGGCGTGGTCGCGGCGGGCATCGAGGCAGATGCCGCACAGCTCCTCCTCGGTGAGGTTGCCGCACTGACGGCAGAAGCGAACGCGCTCCTTCACCTCCTCGAGGGCCGTGGCGAGCGCGAGCGCCTCCTCCTTGGGGCGTTGCAGGATGTGGAACGCGAGGCGCTGCGCGGTGCGCGAGCCGACGCCAGGGAGGCGGGTGAGCTGCGCGACGAGGTTCTCCACCGACGGGCTGAACACGGGCACCATTGTGCCCCGTCGGGTCGGCTGGCCAGGTCTCTATAGACCGGGGAGGAGGCCGCCGAGGTCGGGCGGCAGCAGGTTCTTCATCTTCGCCTCGACCTTCGCGCGTGCTGCGCGCAGTGCCTCGTTCGAGGCGGCGAGCACCAGGTCGGCGAGCAGCTCGGGGTCGTTCGGATCGATCGCCTTCGGGTCGATGCGCAGCTCCTTCAGCTCGCCGCCCGCACTCGCGACGACGGTCACTGCGCCGCCGCCTGAAGACGCCTCGGCAACCTCGTGCGACGCCTCCTCCTGCAGCTGCTGCATCTGCTCCTGCATCTCCTGCGCCTGCTTCATCAAGGCATTGATGTCGAAAGTCATTCGTCCAGCTCCCGGGCGTCGAATGTGCTCTTCATCAGCTCGAGGACGTCTTCTTCACTCTGCGGGACGTCGTCCGCCTCCGGCGCGTGTGCGACCTCGCCCAACTCGAACTCAACGGCGAGCTTGCGGCCGGTGACCTCGTACAGCGCTTCACGGAGCATTGCCTGGTTCTTCGGGTCCTCGGCGAGCTTCAGGTGGAACGAGGCGGTCTGCGGAAACTCGAGCGTCAGCGTGTCGCCCGCGAGTGCTGCGGGGTGCGCCTCGGCGAGGGTCTTCCCGATCGGGATCGACCGCTGTTCGACGGCGGGGAGGATCGTCCGCCGCCAGGCCTCTTGCAGCTGCTCGAGCTCGACGGCGATCTCTGGTGTCGCTGCGACGACGGCGCTCGCCTTCGGAGCGTCCGGCGCCTCCGGTGCGGGCCGCGCCGCCGGAGCCGGCGCACCTGCCTCGAGCAGCTCGAGGCGGTGCGCGAATGCCTCGCGCGAGAGGTCCGACGACGGACGCGTCACCTTCACGAGTGCAAGCTCGAGCGGCAGGCGCGGGTCGCCGCCCTGGCGCATGTCGTCCACCGCAACCGCGAGCAGGTCGATCAGGCGCACGACCGTTGCGGGCGGCAGCTGATTCGCCTGTTCACGCAGACGCTCGCGCGCCTCGTCGGTCACCGGCAGCGAGTCGGGTACCTCGTGCATGTGCTGCACGAGCAACAGATGCCGCAGGTGCTCGAGCAGGTCGGTGACGAGGCGGCCAAGATCCTGGCCCTGCGACGACAGCTCCTCGAGGAAGAGCAACGCTTCGGCTGTTTCGCCGGCCGCGACCATGTCGCACAGCCGGAACAACACCTCGTCCTCGACGGCGCCGAGCAGTTGCAGGACGTCCTGCACCGTGATCGCACCGCCCGTCGACGCGGAGAGCTGATCGAGCGTCGACTCGGCATCGCGGTAGGCGCCGCGGCCGCCGCGCGCGATCAGCGCGAGCGCAGCGTCGGGCACGTCGAGCTGCTCGCCGTCCGCGATCCGGCGCAGCTTGCGCACGAGATCCGGCAGGCGCGGCCGCTGGAAGACGAATGTCTGGCACCGCGAGCGAACAGTCGGCAGCACCTTCTGCAGCTCTGTGGTGCAGAACACGAAGAGCAGGTGCGGCGGCGGCTCCTCGATCAGCTTCAGGAGCGCGTTCCACGCGGCATCCGTGAGCTGGTGCGCCTCGTCGAGGATGTAGACCTTGTATTTCCCTTCGACCGGCTGCAGGATGACCCGCTCCCGGATCTCGCGAATGTCGTCGATCCCGCGCTGAGACGCAGCATCCATCTCGATCACGTCGAGCGACGTGCCGTTCGTGATCCCGACGCAGACGTGGCAGGTGTTGTCCGGCGTCGCGGTCGGGCCGTGCTCGCAGTTGACCGACTTCGCGAGGATGCGGGCGAGTGACGTCTTGCCCGTCCCGCGGGGGCCGGCGAAGAGGTACGCCTGGCGCACCTTCCCCTGCTCGATGGCGTTCGTGAGCGTCCGCACGACCGCCTCCTGCCCGACCACCTCGTCGAACGTCTGCGGGCGGTACTTGCGGTAGAGCGCGGGCACGAGTCGATTCTAGAGCGGGTAGCGCTCTCCGGCGCGAACGGCCACGGGGAGCCTGTTCCCGGGCGGCGCCAGGGGGCAGACCCAGCGCGGGTCGTACGAGCACGACGGGTTGTAGGCGAAGTTGAAGTCGAGGACGAGCCGCCCCCCGTCGGTTCCGAGATCGGAGCCCTTGACGGTGTCGAGCAGATAGCGGCACGCCCCGTAGGACTCGCGGCCGCTCGTGGCATCGGCGAAGCACAGATACAACCCGCCGCCGTAGCCGTCGAGCCAGTAGAGATCGAGGCCGTGGCGCTCGCCTTCGAGCACGAACGTCGCGCGACCAAAACGCGTGAATGCATAGGGATGCTCCCCGGACGTCGCGATCTCGCGTCGCTCTCTCGGCGCCGGCTCGACGTCTGCAGGCACGCGGAATGCTCCGTCGTAGTCGAAGTACGGCAGCCCGCTGAACGAGCCGCGCACGTCGGGCGTCAACGGCGTCTGCGGATGTGACGCGAAGAGCTCGTCGCGAACATCGCGCCATCGGTGCCATGCGCGCTCGTGGTCGTCGTCCGCGCGTACGTCCGCGTAGACCTCGAAGACCTGGCGCTTCCAATCGAGCAGGTCGAGCTCGTCCATCTCGCGACGATACTCGCGCAGCCCCTGAAGAGGTTTGCGATTTGCGGCTCTTCGGCACAACGCCTCGAAAGGGGAGGTGCCGCACGGACGGCGCGCAGCGAAGCTTCGAGTACGAATACCTCTTGGCCAGGCTCACCGAGGTTCAAGAGGCGATCGACTCGCTCTCGGACGACGACCAGTCGCTCGGCGTCGACGGCCGGCGCCGCCTGCTCGAGCTCGCGGGGAGACTCCGCTCCGCTGTCACGAGCTACGAGCTCGACGATCAGACGCGCAGCGTGTCGCGCCGGTAGGCGCGTCCGGCAAGAGCGGCCGCGATCGCGGTCCACGCGATCATCACGGCCCACCCGGTGTGGCTCCAGCCGTGGCCACCGATGCCGAGCCGGCTCGCCTGAACGAGCCAGTACGACGGAAGCGCCTCCCCGACGTCGTGCATGACGCCGCTCGTGATCGGGAACCACACGCCGCCGAGCAGCGCGAAGAGCGCCGTCACACCACCCATCGCCGGCCCGATCGAGTCGGGAGTGAGCAGGTGGCCCATGAGGATCCCGATCGCCGCGAACGGGATGAGGCCGACAAAGATCAGCAAGGTCATCTTGACCCAGTCCGCGACGCCGAGGCTCACACCGAGTGTTGCGCCCGCGATGTACAGCAGCGCGATCGAGATCGACGCCATGACGTACGCGGTCAGCACCTTCACCCGGAAGTAAGTGCGAGTCGAGAGCGGTGTGAGGCGAAGCTGTCGATTCCAACCCACCTGACGCTCCGCCGAGATGCGTGCGCCGGAGGAGAGCACGGCGCTCATCGTCCCGAACGCCGCGAGCCCGACCATGTAGTACACGGGCGCGGAGATGCCTGTCTTCGCAAAGTTGTGCACGTTGTGGTTCGGCCCGGCGATCGCGTAGTAGAGAACGAGCGGGAAGCCGAACGCGAGGATGAAGAACCGCTTGTTGCGGAACGTCCGCCGAAGCTCCAGCCGGGCATACGTGATGCCGTTCATGCCGCGTCCTCCTCGTCCGGCGCGTCGACCGTCAACCGCAGGAACGCCTCTTCGAGGCCGGCGCCGCGGATCTCGATGTCGCGTAGTCCGGGATAAGACGCGAGCAGCGCTCGAATCGCGGCGTCGGAGTCCGAGCACGAGAGCGTCACGGCTTCGCCGCGTCGCTCTGCGTGGGTCACCCCCGGCAGCCGCAGGAGGTCGTCGGGCAAGACGTCCGGAAGCGTTGCGCGGATCGTTCGCGAGCCGACCATCGCCTTGATCTCGGTGGGCGGTCCGTCGGCGACGACGCTTCCGCGTGCCATCAGCACGGCGCGATCCGCGTACGCGTCGGCCTCGTCGAGGTAGTGCGTCGCGAACAGCACGGTCTTGCCGCGGCTCGCGAAGTCGCGGACGGTCGTCCAGAACGAGTGGCGAGCCTCAACATCCATACCGACGGTCGGCTCGTCGAGCACGAGCAGGTCGGGATTGCTGACGAGCCCAATCGCGAACCGGACGCGCTGCGTCTCGCCGCCGCTCAGTTTTTCCGTGCGGCGGTGTGCAAGCTCCGTGACGCGTGCGTGCCCGAGCGCGTCGTCGACGCTCAAGGCGTTCGGATAGAGCGACGCCATCATCGTGACGAGCTCGCGCACTGTCAGATCGCGGAGGAGGCCGCCGGTTTGCAGCATTGCACCCACGCGACCCGCTTTGACAGCGTTCTGCGGGGTCTCCCCGAACACGGCAATGTCACCGGCATCGGGCTGCTGTAACCCGAGCAGCATGTCGATCGTCGTCGACTTGCCCGCACCGTTCGGCCCAAGCAGCGCCACCGTCTCCCCGGGCGCGACCGTCACATCGATCCCGCGGACCGCGCGAACAGAACCGTGGGCCGCGCGGTAGGTCTTCTCGATCCCGCGGAGCTCAATGCCGTTTGTCGCTGCGCTCGTCATCTCGACACTCGTAGCAAACGCACACGACCGAGTAGCGGTCCAACTGTCGGCGAAGATCATCCTCGAGGATGAGGTGGGATCGTTCTCGCCGGGCTTCCGGTCGACGCTGCCCGTGCCTAGCCTCGTGATTGGGGGTCGGCAGGCAGGTCTTTGGTCGGGAGGGCGTATGGCGTTGAGTCCGGCAGGTCGAATGAAGCGCGTTGCGGCCGTTGCCGCGGTCGTCGCCGGCGCGGCGCTACCGCTCGTCGGCCTCGCTTCGCTGCTTCTTCGTTCGCACCTCGATCCGCACATCGAGAACTACCGAGCGCACTTCCTCGTCTTCGGCACCGTCGGCGGTCTCGCGTTCGCGCTCGGCTACACCGCCGGCGAGGCGGCGAACCGTCGTGGAGACGCGCGAGTGTTCCTTCTGTCGCTCGCGTTCATGACGACGGGCGGCTTCCTCGGACTGCATGCATTCGGCACCCAGGGCGTGTTGTTCACGCGCGAGCACGCGGGCTTTCAGGTGGCGATCCCCGTCGGCCTGCTGGTCGCAGCTGTGTTCGCTGCGGCGTCGGCGTTCGTCGACGTCTGGCCGGAGGTCGGCGCCTGGCTGATCAGGCAGCGGGCGACTCTTCGTCTCGCGGTGTTGGCCGCGATGGCCGGTTGGTTCGTCTTGACCGTTCTCGATCTGCCGCCGTTGCAGGGAGCTGACAGCGAGGCCGGCGGCGGGAGCTTCCTCGCGACGACCGCGATCATCGGCACGGTCGTCTACGCGGTGAGCGCCGCGCGGTACTGGGTGATCTTCCGCCACAGTCGTAAGCTGCTGCCGGCAGCCGTGATCGCCTGCTTCTTGCTTCTTGCAGAGGCGATGATCGGCGTTGCCCTGACCGGTGAGCGTCGCTGGCACGCCAGCTGGTGGGAGTGGCACGGATTGATCGTGAGCGCGTACCTGATCATCGGCGTCGCGGCGCATCGCGAATGGCGTGAAGAGCGCTTCCGTCATCTGTACTTGTCGACGACCCGAGAGCGCCGCCAGGACATCAGCGTGTTGTTCGGCGATCTGGTCGGCTTCACGGGCTTCTCCGAGCGCTCGAGCGCCGCGGAGGTCGCACGAATGCTCAACGTCTATTGGGGGATCGCTGCACCTCTGATCACGCGCGAGTTCGGCGGGGAGTTGGAGAAGTTCATCGGCGACGGCATCGCTGCGACGTTCAACAGCCGCGGCGACCAGCCGGACCATGCCCTGCGCGCAGCAGGCGCGGCGCTTGCGCTGCAGGACGAGCTCGCCACGGTCGCTCGGCGACATCCCGACTGGCCGCAGCTTCGCGTCGGTGTGAACAGCGGCGAGGCGATGCTGCGCGAGGTAGGTGGCGAAGGTCACGTCGCCTATCCGCTGCTCGGAGACACGATCAACACCGGCTCCCGCCTGGAAGGCCTCGCGCCCGCGGGCGGCGTGTTGATCGGCTCCGAGACGTTCGAGCAGCTCCCCGGCGGCGCGGTCGTCGAGGAGCGCGCCGAGCTGCGAGTCAAGGGCAAGAACGACACGATCCACGCCTACGTGCTGCTCGCACTGCCGTAGCTCCGCAGCGCCGGCGTTCGACATGCGACGCTTGGCTGTGCGCGTCGCAGCGGTCATGGCGATCGTCTTCATGCTCGTCGGGTGTGGAACCTCACGCCTGGCTCGAGTACCGAGGTGCCGCCGCGCCGGGAGCCGCAGGGCTGCGCCACTACGATCGGGCGGTCACTGAGGCGGCCCGCTCGTGAGCGTGACCTGCGCGGCTTGCGACGCGCCGTTCTGGCTCGTGTAGCTGACCGCGATCGTCGCGCCGGGCTTCTGGGCGAGGATCAATGCACCGAGGGCCGTCGGAGACCCGACCGTTTTGCCGTTGACCGCGGTGATCAAGTCGCCGACGGCGAGCCCTGCTTTGTAGGCCGGGCTGCCCGTGACGATCTGCGCCACGACGGCGCCTTGGCCGGTGTACTCGTACTGAGGAACGCTGCTCGTCGAGGTGGCCGCGATGCCGACAAACGCCGTGCTGCCGATGTGCACGGTTGCCGACGACTTGCCGGAGACGATCAGCTTGGCGACCGCGAGCGCGCGGTTGATCGGGATTGCGTAGCCATCGCTACTCGCGACGTTTTGGTAGCCCGAGCCGAGATTGGCCGCGGTGTCCATGCCGATGACCTTGCCTGCACCGTTGACGAGTGGGCCGCCTGAGTCGCCGGGCTGCAGGCCCGCGTCGGTCTCGAGCAGGTTCTTGAGCGTCGAAGCGACACCTGTTTCTTCGTTGACGGTGATCGTGCGCGACGTTCCGGTGATGGTTCCGGTGCTCGAGACGAGAGCGCCGGTCCCGCCGGCATTGCCGACCGCTGTCACGGTCTGCCCGACACTGACGCCTGTCGAGTTGCCGATCGCGATCGTCCTCAGGTTTGCCGCGCCCATCGCCTTGATGACCGCAACGTCGCCGGTCACGTCGTAGCCCACGACCTTCGCGCTGTAGCTGTGACCGGTGCCGGGGATGACGACCTTGATCGTTGTCGCGCCGCGAATGACGTGATTGTTCGTCAGGATCTCTCCCGACGAGGTCAGCACCATGCCGGTGCCCGCCGCTGCGCTGCCCTGGAAGCCAAGGTTCGTCTCGATGACGACGACGCCGGTGCCGAGTGGGGTGCCGCGCGAGCTGCCGTAGGCGTAGCCGGCGGCGACCGCTGCGACCGCTACGCAGACTGCGGCGAGCAAGGCGAAGCGGGTGCGGAAGTGGCTGGGACGGCTCGGGCGGGTCATCGGCGCTCCTCGAAATCGGTGTGTGGGCTCGTCCAGCGTCGCGTCCGCACATAGGTACTTCCCTAGAGCCGTCTTCCAGATTCCTAAGAACCGCGCCAGCCGCCGACGCAGGGAGGGTCGCCGCGCCTCGGCTCCTTGTGCGCGCGTAGACGAGTGTGTCCCGCGCGGGACGGCTAGCCGGGTTGCCACGCGGGCTGATACACGTCCCACGGCTCTCTGAGAACGGGGTGCAGGCCCGTTCCGTCCGGCCGGACGGCGTAGAGGACGCGACTCCCGGCGTTGTTGTAGTTCGTGAACTCGATCTCGCTGCCGTCGGCCGACCAGACCGGGCGATCCGGTAGCTCGCCTTGATCCGTCGCGGGGACGCTAAGCAGACCGCTTCCGTCGGCGTTGACGATGTCGATCTCCGACGTCACGGTCAACGGGTTGAAGACCGCGAAGACGATCCGTCGTCCGTCGGGCGACCAGGCAAGGCTGTACGGGTAGCCCGAGACCGCTCTGATCTCCCGGGCGTGTGTTGCGTCCGCGTCGAGGAGCCAGATTCCCGGTTGCGCGCCCCAGTGCGCGTAGGCGATCTCGGAGCCGTCGGGCGAATACGCAGGCGCATGGTCGCTATCGTTGGCCGCGTTCGCGGTCAACTGGTGGATGTCGAGGTTGAACATGTCTACCGCGTACAGGTCCTCGCGCCACTCCATGCCGGTGAGGGCCGCGTCCGTGTAGTAGACGGAGAAGACGATCCGGCTCCCGTCAGGAGACCAGGATGAGGCGCCGATCTCGCCGCCCGCGTCGGCGAGCGCCGTCGGCAGCGCGACGATCACGTCGCGCTCCGGCTTGCCATCGACACCTTGGATCGCGAGGAAGCGCCCGGTCGAGTACGAGAGCGTGGTTCCGTCGGCGGACCAAGCCGGCTCGACGCCCGCCGCAAGCCAGTGTGGGTCGAGGCCGTTTTCGTCAACGATGTAGATCCCGTCGGGCCGCGGTTTCGGGCAGGAAGTCGCCTTGCTCGTGGTGCTCGCGCAGGTTGTTGGCGGACAGTTGGGGGAGAAGGGCGGGACGACGAAGCGGAAAGCGGGTGAGCCGCCGGGCCCGGTGTTCACGCAGCCGCCTTCGCTTCCTTCGCGCACCACCGCGATCAGCGACCCCGACTCGGCCGGCATGGTCCGCGTCGGCTTGGCGTCACCGTGGGCCGAAGCGCCCGCGAACAGGGCGGCGGCGACCGCGAGCCCAAGGCAGGTGCCGACGATCAGCTTCACGTCCCGCCGAGGTTACGCCTTGAGGGACGCTCGAGAAACCGCGTTACGCCGCCTAGCTCAGGAGCGGCGACGGCGGAATGCGCGTCGTGCCGCGCAGACCTTCGAGCACGAACGCGACTTCGTCGAGGTAGCACCAGCACCAGTCTTCGCCGCGCTCGAGCGAGCGGATGATCGGATGCGACGTCGCATGATGGTGCGCAGTTGCGTGACGGTTCGGCGAGTCGTCACAGCACCCGACGTGACCACAGGTGAGGCAGATCCGGAGATGCAGCCACTTGCCACCCTCGCGCAGGCAATCCACACAGCCGTCGACGGATGCCGGCAGCTCCGTCATCGTGACCTGGTCGAGATGCGTGCAGAGTCTCGCTCATCCGACCCGGCTTCTCTCGGCCGCGAAGTGCTCATGAACGAACTGAACCGCCATCGAGCCTTCGCCGACCGCGGCTGCACACCGCTTCGTCGAGCCGCAGCGGACGTCGCCCGCGGCGAAGATCCCGGGCACGCTCGTCTCGAGCAGGTGATCGGCACCGGCAGCTTCTCCCGTGAGGATGAACCCGTCGGGAGCGCGCACGACAGCGTCGTCGAGCCATTCGGTGCACGGCTGCGCGCCGAGGAAGCAGAAGAGGAACGAGAACGGCAGCTGCTCGCCGCTCTTCAGCGTGACTGCTTCGAGTCGCCCATCCGTCCCGTGCAGCGTTGCGATCTCGCTCCGGTCGCGGACCGCGACGCCGTAGCGCTCGAGCTCGTGGATCAGGTAGTCCGACATCGTCTCGCTGAGATCGGCGCGGCGGTGAAGCAGTGTGACGAGCGCGCCGCCGCGCGCAAGCCAGACGGCCGCCTGGCCCGCGGAGTTGCCGCCGCCGACGACGGCGACGCGTGACGGCGCCGCAGAGCTGCGCCTCGGTCGGTCCGGCCGCGTAGAAGACGCTCAGTCCTTCGTACTCCGCGAGGTCGTCGAGCGGGAGCCGCCGGTACTCGGCGCCGGTGGCAAGCACGACCGCGCGCGCCGCGATCTCGTGACCCTCTTCGAGCCGGACGATGTGTCGGCCGTCACCGGGCTCGAGCGCGATCGCGCGATACGGGCGTCGCGGGGCGCGCGCCGAACTTGCGCGCCTGGCTCACCGCCCGGCCTGTCAGCTCGTTGCCGGTGATGCCGGCCGGGAAGCCGAGGTAGTTCTCGATGCGGCGCGACGATCCGGCCTGCCCGCCGAGCGCGGTGCTCTCGACGACGAGCGTGTCGAGCCCTTCCGACGCGCCGTAAACGGCTGCGGCGAGCCCCGCCGGGCCGCCGCCGACGATCGAGCAGGTCGACTTCTTCGCGCGGCGCGAGCTCGCGGCCGACTGCCGAGCGCGCGGAGCAGCTCGCCCCGCGACGGATGCTGCAGCTCGTTGCCGCCGGGCAGCCGGACGAGCGGTGGCTCCGATCCGTCTGCCGGTGAGCTCGTCCTTCCAGGTGAACGGGAGCCGGTTGGCGCGAACGAAGTCGAGCAGCTGCATCGTCGCCTCGGACGAGCGAGGCCCGACGATCTCGACGCCGATTCCCTGAACGCGCTGCAGCGCCTTCGCGGCGTGCGATGAAGGTCGAGAGGATGAGGTCGCTGAGCGGCGCGTCGTCGAACAGCAGCGCGCGCAGCGCGTCACGGTCGACCGCGATGTAGCGCAGCGGCTTGCGTGACGACCGCGGTCAGAAAGACCGTCTGTCCCGAAAGGAGGTTCAGCTCGCCGAGGAAGCCCGAGGGCGCCGTGCCGCACGATCTCGTTGCCGGCGGAGTCGAGAATCGCAACCTCGCCCTCGCGGATCGCGATGAACGGGTACACCGCGTCTCCGACCCGGAAGAGCACGTCGCCGACGCCGGCCGTGCGCTCCTCGCCCAGCCGTGCGAACGTCTCCAGCTGTCCGGCCGACAGCAGTGGGCTCCCGGGAACTGCCATCGAATGAGCCTAGCCGGGCGGAGTGAGGTGGCGCGGCGCCGTCGATCAGTCACGCTCGGGCGGTCCCGATGGAAGACTGAGGCATGCGTGAGAGCCTCGTCCGTGACGTTGTCGCGACGCTGAAGCCGCATCCGCTTCACGGCTTGCTCCCTCCGCTGTTCCGCGTGCCGACGGTGCTTCTGCTCGTTGTCCTCGCGCTCGTCGAACCCGTGAAGTCTCGGTTGCAGCCGCCCTCGCCAGCGAACGCCGAGCGATGAGCGGTCCGCGCCGTTCGAAATCCGTCAACTCGTACCTCTGGGAAACGCGGGCGCTTGCCGCGGCGGCGCTGCTCGCGCTGATCGCCGGCCTCGCCTCCGACATCGCCGACACACACCTGTGGGTTCGGCATCCGTTGCTGGCAGGGCTCGCATCCGGGTTCATCGTCGTGATGCTCACGGTGGCGCTCGTCAACGAAGCGGTCGAGCGACGAAGGCGTCAACGCTGGAGCGTGCTCGCCCAGTACGTGATGCTGCAGCTCGTTCGCGATGCGCGCGGCATCTGGACCGGCGTTCTCGAGCTGGCAGGCGTGATGGCCCCGGGCAACCTCGACGCCTCGTCGATCGACGGGGGAGCGCAGCTCGTTCGCGATTCCGATCGGCTACGCGTCGCCGTTCGAACGGTGCTCGCCGAGCCGGCTCGGCGGACGCACTTCCACCAGTCGATCTCACGGATCGTGATCCACAACGACGAGGTGCTCGGACGCTGGGCCAACGTGATGCTGAGCACCGATCTCTATGCCGAGATCATCGACCGTCACGTCGAGCTCGCGAGCGACGTTGCCTGGCTCGGGAGCCTTCTCGACAATCTCGACGATCTCGACGGAGACGACTTCCGGCGGCGCGCGAGTCGCACTCATCCCGCGGTGCAGGTGACGGGAATGATCGACGACGAACAGCTCGCCGATCGCATCGTCACGATCACGCAGCTCGCGGAGGAGCTCGACCGAGTCACGCTCGAGCTGGCGCTTCGGCTCGTCCCGGTCGAGTGGTGGGCAGCCCGGCTCGGCACGGCGGCGCCCAGTGCCGCTCCGAGGCGTGCCTAAAGGGTCCTATTCGTCGTCGGCGAGGCGTTCGGGGTTGAACCCCCCGAGATGCTCTTCGGAGGCTTCGTCCGCGGCATGGTCTTCGACTCGCTCGGCAGCGAACGCACGCTCGGCCGGGCTCTCGACTTGGGCTTCCTCCGCTTGCCGGAGTGCCGCCTCGTCGCTACGGCCGAAAAGCTTGTTCAGGAGACTCTTCATCCCTCGATCCTAGCGCCCTTCGCGGCCAATCCGGCATCCTCTCCGCCTGGCCAAGCTTCGCCTTCCTCTCCGTGTGAGCAACGCCGTCGTTGCTCGGTTGGCTCGCGACCCCGCGCACGCGTCGCTCCGACGCGCGGCGCGGGCGGCGGTCGTCATGCCCTTGCTGTTCGCGTTCGGCGAGAAGGTCGTCGACCAGCCGCAATATGCGTTCTTCGCTGCCTTCGGCGCGTTCGCGCTCATCGGGTTCGTCGAGTTCGGCGGGCCGTTTGGGAGCCGCGTGCGCTCGCAGCTCGGCCTCGCTGTGTGCGGCGCCGTACTGATCGTCGTCGGGACGCTGGTTTCGAACAATGCGTGGCTCAGCGCGGTTGTGATGGCGCTCGGAAGCTTCGTCGTTCTCTTCTCCGGCGCAGTCAGCTCCCAGATCGCGCGCGCGTCGAACTCGCTCGTCCTGCCGCTGATCCTGGCGACCGTCCTGCCGGCGAGCGCCGACCAGATTCCGCACCGACTCGCCGGCTTCGCAAGTGCGGCGCTCGTATCGCTGGTGACGCTTCGAGTCCTTTGGCCGATACCCCCGGTCGACCCGTTGCGCGGCCCGACGATCCAGGTCTCGCACGCCCTGGCAGCCAGGCTCCGCCGGGCGCCGGCGCCGCAGACCGGAGGAGTCGAGGCGGGCCAACGCGGGTGGCCCGCCGACCTCAGCAGGGCGTTTCTTGCGACTCCGTTTCGCCCGACGGGGCTCAGCACGCAGACGCGGTTGACGGTCCGCCTCGTCGAAGAGCTCGGCTGGCTTGACCGCGCGATCGGCCGCTGGCAGGCCGAACTGGGGGAAACGCCTGTCGACGACGCGGCGGCGGACGTGCTCGACGCCTGCGCGGATGCGTTCGAGCACCGAGGCAACAACGGCCGGCTCACCGAGGCCCTCGCGGCTCTGCGCAGCCGCCGAGCAGCAGCAGAAACCATGGCGTTGGGCGCGGCCGAGGAGCGCGAGCGCGAGGCAAGGCCAGTTGCGCCTGACGACTTCGTTCGGCGACTTGTACCGAGCTTCCGAGCGCTCGAGCTCGCTGCAGCCGTCGCAGCGATCGGCGAGACGGTCGAGGTGACCGTGGCTGCCGACCGCCGGAGTTGGTGGGGGACGCTCCTCGGCCACCAACCTGTGTCGAGTGCGCTGCTGCTCACTGCACGTCAGCGCGCACTGGCGCACCTGAGCCCGAGCTCCGTCTGGTTTCGCAACAGCCTCCGCGGAGCTGTCGGGCTCGGGCTGGCGACGTTCGTCGCCGACAAGGTGCACGTTCAACACTCGTTCTGGGTCGTCTTCGGCACGCTGTCGGTGCTGCGGTCGAACGCGTTCAGCACCGGTCAGTTCATCTGGCGTGCGATCGCGGGAACGCTCGCCGGCTTTGCGGTTGGCGCCGCAGTGATCTCGGTCGTCGGTACCAACACCGGTGTCCTCTGGGCGATCCTGCCGGTGTCGGTGTTGATCGGGGGCCTCGCGCCGGTTCTGCTCAGCTTCGCGGTCGGCCAGGCGGCGTTCACGGTGACGATCCTCGTCGTGTTCACGATCGTTGCCCCGCAGGGGTGGGAGATCGGAGTCGTTCGGGTCGAGGACGTTCTGCTCGGCTGCGCGGTGAGCCTCGCGGTGGCCCTGGTGTTCTGGCCCCGGGGGGCCGGTGCGCGGCTCCGGGGTGCGATCGGTGAGGCCTACGCGCTCGCCGGGCAATATCTTGCGGACGCGGTCGACTTCGCCTCGGCGTGCTGCTCGTTCGACGCAGTGCCGGCGACGCCGCCGATGCCGCAGGCGGAGCTCGCAATCGCCGCCGCCCGGCGCCTCGACGACGCGTTTCGCACGTACCTAGCGGAGCGTGGCGCGAAGCCCGTGCCGTTGGTCGAGGTGACCAATCTGCTGATCGGGAGCGCGGTGCTGCGCCTGACCGCCGACGCCGTGATCTCACTCTGGCACGACTCACAGGCGCCGGTGTCGGGCGCGAGAACCGAAGCCAGACGGGAGCTCGTCGCGAAAACAACTCGCATTCGCAGTTGGTTCGACGAGCTGGCACAGAGTCTCGCGACCGGCTCCGCCGTCCACGATCCGTTGGTCGTCGATGCCGACGCTCGCTCAGGCTTCCTGGCGGCGCTGGCAGGAGACCTGGCGTCGCACGACGGTCGAGCAGCGACCGAGGTTCGTCTGGTGTGGACAGACATGTACGCGAGTGCGGCGATCGACGTTCAAGAGAGCATCGTCGACTCGGCGCGCATGTTCGTGCGCGAACAACGATCGGCGATGTCGGCTCGCTAGGGCGCGTTCAGTGAGCGGGACGTGCCTCCTCGAGGACATACCACCGCACGCCGTGCGCGAAGCCGCTCCAGAACGCGACCGGATCGAGGATCTCCTCCACCGGAAGCTCGGCAGGGTCGACGTTGGCGGTCACGTCGGACGCTGAGCGTGCACTCGCGATGCGCCCCAGGTTGACGCGATCCTCGTGATGTCGGCTCGCGTAGCCGTAGCCGAAGCTCACGCCGAGCTCGATCGACGACCCCCGGTCACCGCTCATCTGACGAGGCATCCGGAGCTAGGGCTTCGAAGCTGCGACCGGCACGGTGTTCTCCAGCTCGGCGGTGCGCATCGCGACTTGCGCGGCGCCGTACGCGTCCGGTGCGTCGAGCGTCTCCGCCGCGAGCAGGGCATGAGCGAGGCTGTCGAGCTGGTCGCGATGCTCGGTGAGCAACTCGGTGACCTTTCCGTGCGCGTCGTCGACAATGCGGCGCACTTCTTCGTCGACGAGCGTCAGCGTCTCCTGTGACGCATCGCCGTAGCCTGTCAGCAACGGGCCCTGGCTCTCGCGGGGGATGAGCACCAACGGGCCGAGCTTGTCGCTCATGCCCCAGCGGCCGACCATCTGCCGCGCGATCTGGCTGAGCTGCTCCAAGTCGGACTCGGCGCCGGTGGTGATCGTTCCGTAGACCACTTCCTCGGCGACACGTCCGCCGAGAGAGACCTTGATTCTCGCCTCGAGCTCCTCGCGGGAGTAGGAGACGCGGTCGGCGTCGGGCGTCGAGAGCGTGACGCCGAGCGCCTGGCCACGCGGGATGATCGAGACCTTGCGCACCGGGTCGGCCTCGGGGGTGAGCATCCCGACGAGCGCGTGCCCGGACTCGTGATACGCCGTGCGCTCGCGATCTTCAGGGCCGAGCAGGATTCCGCGGGGTGCTCCGAGCAGGATCTTCTCGAGCGAATCGGTGAAGTCGGCCATCTGCACCTTGTCGTGCTCGCGTCGCGCTGCGAGCAGAGCGGCTTCGTTCGCGAGATTGGCGAGGTCGGCGCCGACCATCCCCGGGGTGGTCGAGGCGACAGCGGCCAGGTCGACGTCGTCGGCGAGCGGCAGCGAGCGCGTATGCACCTCGAGGATGCGCAGCCGGCCGTCGCGGTCGGGCGGCTGGACGGCGACACGGCGGTCGAACCGCCCAGGCCGTAGCAGCGCTGCGTCGAGGATCTCGGGCCTGTTCGTCGCCCCGATCACGATCACCGCCTGTGTCGACTCGAAACCGTCCATCTCCGTCAGGATCTGGTCGAGCGTCTGTTCGCGCTCGTCGTTGGCGCCGGTGACTCCGGCCGACCCTTGTCGTGAGCGGCCGACCGCGTCGAGCTCGTCGATGAAGATGATCGATGGCGCGGCCTCCTTGGCTTTCGCGAACAGGTCGCGGACGCGCGCGGCGCCGACGCCGACGATCGCCTCGATGAACTCCGAGGCCGCGATCGAGAAGAACGCCGCGTTCGCCTCACCGGCGACCGCGCGCGCGATGAGCGTCTTGCCCGTACCCGGCGCCCCGAACAGAAGCACACCGTGGGGGATGCGCGCGCCCAGGCGCATGTAGCGGTCGGGTGTCTTCAGGAAGTCGACCACTTCTGCGAGCTCGGCCTTCGCTTCGTCGATGCCGGCGACGTCGTCGAACGTCACCTGGATCGTCGTCGGATCGACCCGGCGTGCCCGCGAGCGACCAAACGTGCCGATGCCGCCGAGGCCGCCCGCCCCCGACTGCGCGCGTCGTGCGAAGAAATAGAACAGTCCGACGAGGAGCAACGTCGGGCCGAATCCGAGCAGCAGCTCCGCGATGAGCGAATTGCCCGGGCTCGGGTTCTTCGCGTTCACCTCGACGTTCTTCGCCCGCAGCTGGTTTGTCAGCGCCGTGTTGTCCCAGAACGACGGGACCTGCGTGGAGAACAGCGTCGTCGGCTTCGATTTGCTGCCCGTCGGATAGACGATCTTGCGCGCGAAGGTGCCGCTGATCGTGTCGCCCTTCGAGGAGATCGACTTGACGACTCCCGTGTCGACCTGGTGCAAGAAGGTCGGGCTGAACGGGATCCTCACGCGCTTCTGACCCGACGGCTGCGCGATCAACACCGACAGCCAATTGATCGCGAGCAACGCGGCGACGAAGATCCAGAACCCGCGCCACCGATGCGGCGGGCTCGGCTTGTGATGGTCGGGCATCCCGCGCCCGTCCGCCGCCGGCGCAACCCGCCAGCCGCCCTTGTCCTCCGGCATCGGCCGTGTAGGCACCGCCTTGTTCGTAGCGTCGTCTGTCATGCGGCTCCGAAGCTGAAACCTACGCTTCCGGAAACGCCAGCCGCGTAGTCTTGCGCCATGGACGAATCAGAAGCCCGCCAACTTCTCGCCGCAGAGCGGACGCGGATCGAACGTGCCCTCGCTGGACGTCGCCACGAAGACGACGGCGAGCCCGCCGACGAGCTCGATCCCGCCAACCTCGCCTCCGACCTTTATCAAGAGGAATTCGACGAGGGGCTTGCCGACGACCTCCGCGAGCAACTCGCTGCGGTCGAGCGAGCCGAGGGGCGCCTGGCAAGCGGAACCTACGGCCTGTCGATCGAGAGCGGAAACCCGATCCCTGATGAGCGCCTCCGGGTTCAGCCGGCGGCCGAGCTCACGATCGAGGAAGAGCGCGCCCACGGCGGCTGACTGATCGCGGCGCTCAGTCCGGCACCGCCGGGTCGGGCACGACGATGTCGGCCTGCTCCGGGTGGCGGCGCAGCCAGGCGCGGACATAGGGGCAGATGGGAATGAGGCCGAGGCCGCGTTCCCGAAGGTCGCGCACTGCCTCCGCGACGAGCATGCTTGCGGCGCCTTTCCCCTGGTGGCTCGGATCGACTTCGGTGTGCACCAGCGCAACGGCACCGGGCTCGCGTCGGTAGCGGATCTCGCCGACGAGCTCGTCGCCGTCGAGCAGCTCGTAGCGGAGCTCGTCTGGGTTGTCGCGGACGGTCATGCAAGGTTCATTGGTCGACGAGCGCACATGCTTAGAAGCGGTCGAGCGCCCCGGTGCGTCGACCCTCGCGTTCGAAGACGGACAGCAGAGTCAGTCCCGCGATGAGGTAGATGCAGCCGATGAGCAGCTCCTTGCCGAGGAGCGGCTCGACGTGGGCGAGGCTTGCGCCGGTCGCGAGCTGCCGCGCGGCGGCGATGCCGTGCGTGAGTGGGATGCCCGAGGAGATCGTCCGCAGCGCGTGGGGGAGTCGATCGAAGGGAACGTTCGCGCCGGAGACGATGAGCATCGAGCCGCTGATGCTGTCGGCGAAGAGCCCGATGGATCGTCCGCGAATGCCGAGCGAGCCGATGCAGAGGCCAAGAGCGGTGCAGGCGAAGCAGCTTGTCAGCAGTGCAACGGCGAGCTCTTCGATTGTCCTGCTCGTGTAGTGGACGCCGACGATCCAGACGCCGAGTGCGAACGAAAGCGCGGCGACGACGAAGCCGTTGACCATCGAAGGAATCGCGCGGCCGAGGAACAGCGCGAGTCGGCTCGCAGGTGAGGCGAGCAGGATCGGCAGCGTCTGGAATCGCCGCTCACCGCCCATTGCTTGGCCCATGCCGAAGAGGCCCGTGACCGCGGTGGCGATGAACGTGTTGCCGATCAGGAAGAACGAGTCGGACTCGACCCCTGCAGAGCGTCCGAGGTAGACGAAGAAGAGGGTCTGGAAGATCGGGTAGACGACGAGCATCGGCACGGCGAGCCATGGGTTGATCCAGGCGAAGAGCGCTCGGTAGCTCGTGACGCCGCCGCTGAAGAAGACGCGCAGCCAGTTCATGCGAGCTTCAGCGACGCCCGCTGGCGGGCCAGGTATTCGAACAGGCGCAGGAAGACGACAGCGACCGTGACATAGGCAACGCTGACGACGGCGCACATAGCGATCGACGGCCAGGCGTTACCCGCGACAGCTGCGCGCTGGATCGCACGGAACCCCCAAGTCGGGGCGAGTAGCCATGACACCGGACCAAGCCACCCGGGTAGTGCCGACAGCGGCACGAGCAGCCCGGATGCAAGCCAGATCGGGTACTGCATCGCGACGCCGAGCGAGAAGGCGGCCCGGTAGAGAACAAACGTGCTGGCAACGATCAGTCCGAGCGCGGCGATCGCGATCACGCAGGCGGGGATCGCAACGGCGAACGCCAGCGGATGCGTGATCGTGAACGGGATTCCGAAGCCGAGACGACCCCAGAGGAGTGTGACGACAAGCCCGTAGAGGCCGAAGGCCGATGTGCTGACCATGATCGGTGCGAGGACTGCGACGAACGGCACAGGCGCAGCGACCATCAGCTCGAGCGTGCCGGCCTGCCGCATCAAGTCGAGCGTGCCTGCAGAACCGATCACGACCTGCGCCCACATGATCATCACTGCGCTCCCGATCGACGCGGCCAGCAGCTCGTGTGGTGACTCTTTCGCGTCGAGCAGGTAGTAGGCGATCGACGCGTAGATGATCGGCCAGATCAACATCGCGACGAGGTCGAACGTCGACCGCAGCAGCTGCGTGATCTGCACACGCATTCCCGTGAGAAAGACGCGAATCACGAGCTGACAAGCTCGACGTACGCGTCTTCGAGCGTGGGCTCACGCGCGACTACACGTCCGACCGTCACGCCGACGAACTCGGCCAGCAGAGCCGGGATCAGTGCCGGGCCGTGCTGCGACTGGATCGCGACGACGTGCGTCTGCTCGAGCTGTTCGACCGACACTGCGTCGACACCCTCGAGCGCACGCAATCGCGTCATGATCGCGTCGTCGACGCCGAAGACCTCGATCTCGATCACGCTGCGCGCGGTCGCGCGGCGCTTGAGCTCCGCCGGCGTGCCTGCGGCGACGATCTGGCCGTGGTTGATCACCGCGACCCGCTCGCACAGCTCATCCGCTTCGAGCATGTAGTGCGTCGTCAACAGGATCGTCTTCCCGGATGCCTGCAGTGCGGCAACCGTGTCGCGCAACTCGCGCGCGCCGACCGGATCGAGCCCGATCGTCGGCTCGTCGAGGAACAGCACCTCCGGGTCGTGCAGCAGCCCGCGAGCGATATGGAGACGCTGCCGCATCCCGCGCGAATACGTCTCGACCCGTTCTCGTTCGCGCCCCTTCAGCCCGACCGTCTCGAGCAGCTCGTCGATCCGCCGCTTCTTCAGGTTCCCCGGCACTCGATACACATCCGCGAAGTAGCGCAGGTTCTCGAGCGCGGAGATCCGCTCGTACAAACCCTTGTCGCCGCCGAACACGTAGCCGATGCGGTGTCGCAGCTCGCGATGCTGACGCGCCGGGTCGAGCCCGAGGACCCGCGCCTGGCCGCCCGTCGGCAGCAGAAGCGTCGTCAGGATCTTGATCGTGGTCGTCTTGCCGGCGCCGTTCGGTCCCAGCAGCCCAAACAGCTGGCCTGCCGGCACCTCGAAGCTCACGCCTCTGAGCGCCTCCACGTCGCGCCTGCCGTCGCGTCCCGGAAGCCTCGTCCCGACCTTGTAGGTCCGCGTGAGCCCGCTGACCTCGATCGCGGACACGTGCCCGACTCTAGTCAGCTCGCCTGATCGCGGGTCACCGGGCCGGTGAGCCGTCGGGCGGTCTCGAACTGGATAGTCCAGTGGAGAAGGCTCCAGAGGATCAGCAGGGCGACGAGGTTGAGCGTGGCTGCGAGCTGCTCGGAGGTGTAGAGGAAGATTTGCCCGACAGTTATCTCGAGCAGAACCGCGTGGTCGTACCAGTGCAGTGCGGAGAGCAGTGACTTGCGGAGCCTGATGGCGCCGATCAGGAGCGCGAGATCGGCGACGATCGTCGTCAGCGTGAAGGCGCGTTGACTGAAGGAGAGATGGCCGACCCCGTGGCGGAGCAGCCACCCTGCCTCAGCAGCGGAGATTGCGGCCGCGACGGCAAGGACGGCGAACACGGCTGAGCGGAAGAGGCGGTGCTCGGTGAGCGCAACCCAGATCTGCTCCAGTGACGTGGAGAGGCGGCGCGTGAGTGGTGGGTGTAGATCGGCTTCGCTCGCGGTTCGTGCGAGTAGCTCGCGCACGCTTTGCGCCAGCGGGGTGTTGGCCCCGGTGGTGTCCAGCAGGTTGAGGATGTGCGTGCGCCGCTGCGCGTTGAGGGTGCCGACGGCCGCTCGCTGGAGCGCGTCGAGCCCACTGAGTGTCGCCTCCTGCGCCGTGAAGCCGCGGCGTGAGAGCCAGCGGATCACACCGAACAGGACAACGAAGCTGACGTAGATGATTGCGATTGCCGGTCGGTAGAAGTAGTTCACGTCCTTGGTGACGAACTTGCCGACTTCGTCGATGAAGAGACCGAAGCCGACACCGCCGACGACCGCGGCGATCGGCTTCGCTGTCGGGCTGAGGAACGCGAGTGTGGTTATCAATCCCGTTAAGAGCAGCAGGCCTCCCCAGAGCACATGCGCGATGTGCAGCTTCGAGCCGCCCACCTGCGGGTAGCCGGTCGCAGCGAGGAAGCCGCGTGTGAAGACGACCGTCGCGACGGCGCAGACAAACAGCACCGTCAGGTTCTGATGCAGGTCGTAGCTGCGGGCGGGCCACCGAGGCTTGGCCCTGTCGGCTACGCCGGGTTTCTCATCGTCGGCCACCCGCCGACGCTATAGACCGGAGAGGATGCCCTGGTCACGTAACGAATCGTTGCCAAGCGCTGTCTGCGACGACATGGATCACGCAACCGTGAGCGGTCTCCTCCGGGAGGCGGCCGAGACACATCACGTGGTGTTCAGGATCGTGGATGGCGACGATCCTGATTGGGCCTCGTGGTACGCCGATTGGCTCCTCGATCATTCCGAGCTCCCTTCGCTCATCGGGCGAGCGCCCGTGCGAAGCCATCTCGTTCATGCACTCGTCCAGCTGGATCGCGACTACCTCGGGTCGGGGTCGTCGGACCCCTGGGAGGCCTGGTACGCCAAGCGTCTTGCGGACCTCGTGTGAGAGGCGTAGTACCTCGGTCATGCGGCTAGTCGCGACGGACAAAGCGCTGAACCATGTGGCCGCGAATGGTGGCGCGGTGTATCTCTGGTCGAAACAGATGCGCTGCTGCGGCGGACGGACAGCCATGCTGGAAGCTGCGACCGAGCCGGGCAAACGCTCCTTCGAGCGGCTCCCCTGCGAAGGTCAAGTGGAGGTCTGGGCGACAAAAGGTCTGCTCGCTCCCTCGGAGCTTCATCTCGAGCTCGGCCGGCGAGGGGCGCTACGGGCGTTCTGGAACGGTCAGGCCTGGATCGGCTGACCAGCCTTTGCCCGTGCGCTGCGCCGCGCCACCGGGCGCAGCGCAGCGCACGCAGTTCTCTTAGAACGCGACGATTCCCTCGCTGCCGGCTGCGCCCGGCACGGTGACCGAGCCCACTGCGGTGAGTGAGCCGTCTCCGTTCACGCGGAAGCCGTCGATGTTCCCCGGCCCGCCAGCTTGCACGTAGAGGAACCTGCCGTCGGACGTCGTTGCCGCATCGACCGTCCCTGCATCGGTCGAAGCCGAACCAAGCAGCGAAAGCGATCCGCCCGAGCCTGACGCGAAGACGCTCTCCGACGCGCTGCCCGCGTTCGACGCATAGAAGTAGTTGCCGTCGCGCGCGATCCAGCACGTAGCGGCCTTGCCCGTCGCGGTTGTGTTGAGAGGTGTGAGCGTGCCGTCACTCGAGAGCGCAAAGCTTGCAAGCGCGTTGGTTCCCGCTTCGGCCACCACGAGGTTGCCGGCCGCATCGAAGCTGACCGCGAACGGCACTGCTCCCGGCTCGGCGTTCACGACAGGTGAGGACGACAGGTAGCCCAGGAATCCGACGCGGAAGACGTCGATCGCGCTGCCGTTCGCCTTGGTCGTGACGACAAGCTTCGTCCCGTCCGGCGAGAATGCGACCTGACCTGGTGTGTTCGTGAACTGCGGCGTCGCCAGGGGGTTCAGGCCGAGCTGCCTCGTCGAGCCCGGCAGCGGCAGCAGATGATCGCCGAGGACGAAGTACCCCTGAACCGAGCCGCCGTTCAGCGCGTTCAGCACGTAGACAAGGTTTCCGTGCGTGGTGATGCTCACCGGGAAGCTGCCGCCCGACGGGAGCACCTGTGAGAGCGCGAGCCCGTCGCCCGCGACCTTGAAGACCGAGATCGTCGAGCTTCCCGGGTTGACGGCGAGGAGCAACCGGCCGCCGAGTGTCTGGTCGTAGGCGAGGGCGCCTTGTGAGGCGGTGTGGTCGACGGCCGATCCGGCGAGCACGCCACCGAGGCCACCCGTTGCGTAGGTGCCTGCCGCCGTCAGCGAGCCGTCTGCGGCGCGGTCGTACGCGACGACCTGGTTCCCCGCGGTGTTGTCGGTCAGCGTGAACACGACGCCGGGTGATCCTGAGCCGGAAGCTGCGCCTGCAGTGCCGGCAAGGGCGGCTAGCGCACCTGCAAGCGCGACCACTGCGAGAGCGATGCGAGTCGGGAACCTCATTGATCTTCCCCCTTCGGGTAGCGGACGTTTCCCTACGCAGGCCCATCAGCCGCGTCGTTCGTTACCTCGGTTAAGGGAGGACAACAATTGAAACGAACGTTCGGCTCGCGAGTCGCAGCGCCGCGCTGCACGACGCTGTAGCTCTATCGGACGGTGATCCCGTGACGTACGATCGTCGTATGTTCTCCGCGCGGATCCTGCGGTGACAGCTCGCCACCCGGAGCGCGCCCGGGTCGGCGACGCGCTCGAGAGTGACGTCGGCCGCGAACATATGATGTTTTCGGTGACCGACGGCGTTCCCGCCACCGAGATTCCGTGGGGCCTCATCGGCGGGAAGCGCTCGCGGCGACCCGGTCGGCTCGGGTCGGTGGTGGTCGAGGAACTGGCGCAACAGATAATCAGTGGCCGTCTCGCAACGGGTGACGTGCTGCCAACCGAGCCGGTGCTCTGCAAGGAGTTCGGTTTCAGCCGGACCGTGATCCGCGAGGGCGTGAAGCTCCTCGAGGAGCGCGGCCTTGTCGTTGTCGAACAAGGGCGGGGCACGACCGTTCAGCCTCGCGCCGGCTGGAACATGCTCGACCCGCTCGTGATCCGAACCGCGCTGGAACACGACGACGACATGTCGCTCCTCGACAGTCTTGTCACGGTCCGGCGCGTTCTCGAACAGGAGATGACCGAGGCGGCGGCGGAGCGGCTAACCGAGGCTGACTTGGCACAGCTTTCCACGTGCATCGACCAGATGGAATCGACGTTCAACGACTACGGTCGCTTTCGCGAGGCGGACCAGGAGTTTCACACCCTTGTGATGGGCGCCTCCGGCAACGAAGTCGGGCTGACGATCGTGCGCACCATTCACCGGCATACCGGTGGCACGCCTCCGATGATCGCGAAGGCAGGTTCATCCCGCGAGCTCCTCAAGCAAACGGTCGACGACCACCGGGCGATCTACGCAGCGCTTGTTCAACGCGACGGCGTTCTTGCAGGCGAGCTGATCGCCGGCCACATCGAAGGCGCGTGGGCCGAGCGGAAGCGCGTCGCCCGCTCTTGACATCACTTCATCATTCGTATGATGATATGCCGCGATGCGGATCGCGGCGATCGATGTTGACCTGATCGAGGTGCCCGCCGTCTCCCCGCCGTTTGCGTGGCGGCGGGGTCTGCGGGGCTCGCACAAGGCACGCACGACCGCTGTGCTCCGAATCACGACCGACGACGGGGCGGTCGGTGAGGCGTACCACGAATGGAGCGGCCCGATCCTGGCCGACATCGTCGATCGCGTGTTGCGCGAGGAGCTCGTAGGTGAGCGGGCCGATCGGCGAGAGTGGCTCTGGCATCGGCTGTGGGAGCTCGACCGTACCGAGGAGTTCCCGATCTGGCTGTTCGGCATCGTGGACGTCGCGTTGTGGGATCTCGAGGGACGGGTTCTTGGGGTGCCCGTCCACAGGTTGCTGGGGACCTATCGGGAAGCAATCCCGGCGTACGCGTCGACGACGACGTTCTCCACCTTTGAGGAGTACCTCGAGGTCGCCGACCAGTGCCTAGAGCTCGGGTATCCCGCGATCAAGCTCCACGCTTGGGGTGAAGCACGAGCGGATGCCGACCTCTGCCAGCGTCTGCGGGCCCACGTCGGGCCTGACGTTGACCTGATGTATGACGGCTCGGCCGGCTTCGACCTGCCGGATGCCGTCTACCTCGGGCACGCGCTGGCGGAGGCCGGGTACCGCTGGTACGAGGAGCCGATCCATGAGTTCAGCGTCACGGCGTACCGCTGGCTGGCCGAGCGGGTCGCCGTTCCGCTTCTCGTCGGTGAGACGTCCGATGGAAGTCACCTCAACACCGCGGACTTCATCGCATCAGGGTGCGCGACATACGTGCGCACGAGCGCGAATCACCGCGGCGGAATGACAGGAGCAATGCGCATCGCTCATCTCGCCGATTCATTTCGGCTCCGTGCAGAAGTCCACGGGCCGACGGAGCCGGCGGTGCACCTCTGTATGGCAATTCCGAACTGCACCTACTACGAGTCGCTCGTCACGTCGAACCCGGCGGTTCGCGAGTCGAGGGTGGGGCCTGACGGGCTCGTGCACGCGCCAACGGCGCCCGGCATCGAGTTGCCGGACTTCGTGCACGAGCTGCGGGGCGCCCGATCAGTCTGACAGGACAAGGAGGACGAAGGTAGATGAAACTCAACCGTCGGTGGCTCGTGTTCGTGCCGCTCGTCGGCGTGGTTGTCGCCGCAGCGTTGGTGACCGCAGTCACAGGGGGCGCGAGCCCCGCCAAGGGGCCCTCGGGCTCGCTTACCGTCTGGGTCGACTCGGTCCGCCTGCCGGCGGCCAAGCTGTACCAGAAGACGCACCCGCAGGTGAAGCTGCACATCGTTACATTCGACGGCGATTCGAACGGTGCGACGACGTTGCAGGCGAAGATCCAGCTCTGGAATCGCTCTGGCCACGGTTGGCCGGACATCATCTTCACCGAGCAGGTCAACGATCCCGTGTGGATGGCGCAGAAGCCGTTCGACTACGCCGCCGATCTTGGGCACGGAGTCTTTCCCACGAGCATTCTCAAGCAGATTCCGACGCCATCCAAGGCGCAGTGCACGGTGAACGGCCACCTTGTGTGCGTTCAGGACAACCTTGCGCAGGAGGTGCTCTACTACAACAAGAAGCTCATGGCCCAGTTCGGCTATCAGGTCCCGAAGACCTGGCAGCAATGGCAGGCGATCGGCCAGAAGGTTGCGACCGATCACCCCGGTTACATCATCGGGACGCTCGGCGATTCGTTCGGCGCCTGGCTTTACCTGTGGGCGGACAAGTGTCCTCTCTCGACCGTGAAGGGGCCGAACACGGTCTTGATCAACGCTTCCGACGTGCACTGCACACGCATGGCAACCCTGCTCGACCCGCTCCTCGCGAACAAGTCGGTGTCCGACGTGACCGTGTTCTCGCCCGATTTCGCGAAGCAGTACGGCGGATCGGCTGACAAGGTGCTGATGATGCCCGGGCCAACGTGGTACGCGCTCTCGCTCTTCCGCGACACGCTTCACCTGCCGGCCGGCGAGTGGACGGCTTCGGCCCCATTGCGCTGGGGAAGCGAGCCCAGCTCGACCGGGCAGGTCGGCGGCGGGCCGTGGATCATCTCGAAGCACACGAAGAACATGGCGGCAGCGCTCAACTTCGTCGAATGGAATGTGTCGACGGCGAAGACGAACACGAAGGAGCCGAACTACAGTGCAGTCTCGCCGGGTTACCCGTCGACCGCTCCCGGCGCCACGGCGTGGCTCAAGAGCCTCAACACCGACCCGTTCTTTGCGGCCCCGCCCGGCCCGGCAATGCAGGCGGCGGCGGCCGACATCTGGCAGGGCTGGAACCTCGTCACCTATCCGGACCAGCCGGTGTGGTCGAACTCCGTCGTCACGCAGCTAATCGCGGGCAAGTCGCTGAGTTCGCTGCTGCCCGCGCTTGGCAAGGGGCTTTCTCAGGCGGCGCAGGCGGCCGGCTACAAGGTCGTAACGCACTGACGACTTGAGCTCGAACGCCCTGACCGAAACGAACGCGGGGGCCGCGCGCACGCGCGGCCCCCGCGTGCCGCGCGGGCTTCCGTTCGTCCTCGCGTACCTCCCGTTCCTCGTCGCCTTCGGGATCGCGCCGACCATCTACGCGCTCGACCTTGCGTTCACGAACTCGGGCGGCGGCTGGGTGTGGTTCCACAACTTCGTTCGCACCTACCAGGACTACCGGTTCATCCCGGCCTTCAAGCACGTGCTTGTCTATACAACCGTCTGGCTCTGTGCGCTCGTCGTCCTCGTCGTGGGGCTCGCGCTTCTGCTCCACGGTCGCGCCAACCGCGTCTCCTCGGCGTATCGCTTCCTCTTCTACATTCCGGGCGCTCTCGCCGGCGCGGCCTCCGTTCTCGTCTGGCTCTTCATGCTCGACCCGATTGTGAGTCCCGGCGGGTTCCTGCTCCGCCACGGGCTGGGGGCAACGATCTTCGCGCAGTCGATCGCGCCCGGGAACTTGCCCTTCATCTTCGCGATGATCGCTTTCTGGACCGGCGCGGGCGGCTGGATCGTCGTGATGTACGGCGCGCTCAACACGATCCCTCATGACCTCGAGGAGGCGGCCCGCATCGATGGCGCCGGCCCGATTCAGATCGCATTGCGTCTGAAGCTGCCTCTGATCCGCAAGTGGATTGCGTACATGGTCATTCTTTCGTTCGCGACTGGCACGCAGCTCTTCGTCGAGCCGCAGCTCGTGAACCAGGCGAGTCTGGGGCTTGTTCCCGATACGTGGTCGTCGAACCAGCTGGCTTACCAACTTGCCTTCCGTTACGGCGACTTCAACGGAGCAGCCGCGATCGCCGTCGACCTTCTTCTGATCGGCCTCGTCGGTGCCGTGATCATCGTGACCCGAACCGGTCTCTTCAGGACGGACGAGTGATGCGGCACACGGCGCTCGGGCTGAGACTCGTGATCCTGACGACGTTCGCGCTCTTCTTTGTCGTGCCGCTGATCTGGCTGATCCTTGCGCCGACGAAGAGCGACGCCGCGCTGGTCACGAGCAGCCCGCTCTCGTTCGGGAACTTCCATCATGTCCTCCTCGCCTGGAGACATCTCAACGCGTTCAGCGATCACATCTACCGACGCTGGATCGGAAATTCGCTGTTCTACGCGCTCAGTGCGACGGGGATCACGCTCGTCGCGGGCGTGCCGGCCGGTTACGGGCTCGCCTTCGGCGATTTCCCAGGGCGCAAGCTGATCCTCTCGCTCACGCTCATCGTGATGATCATCCCGGGCGCCGCGCTCGTGCTTCCGATCTTCCTCGAGCTCAACGCCGTCCATCTGATCGGCAGCGTGCTCTCAGTGATCTTGCCGTTCTCGTTTTTCCCCTTCGGCGTGTATCTCGCGTATATCTACTACACAACGGCCCTCCCGCCGGGACTGCTCGATGCCGCGCGCGTCGACGGCGCAAGCGAGCTGCAAACGTTCGTCCGGATCGCGCTCCCGCTTGCGAAGCCAGTGGTGGCGCTCGTGTTCTTCTTCAGCTTCGTCGCGGACTGGAACAACTTCTTCCTGCCGCTGACCCTCCTTGCGAACTCGTCCCAGTACCCGATCCAGGTGGGCCTCTCCGACCTACTATCCTCGACGCCTTCGTTCAACCCGGCTCAAGGCGGCGGCGGACAGTCGGTCGACATTTTCCGCCCGGAGCTCGCACTTGCGACGCTGCTCGCGGTCGTGCCGATCGCGATTGTGTTCGTCTTCTCGCAGCGCGCGCTGGTCCGCGGCCTGGTCGGCGGAGCCGTAAAGGAGTGAGACATGGCTAACGTCGCCTTGCAGGACGTCACGAAGGTGTTCGCCGACGGCACGCGCGCCGTCGGCGGACTCGATCTCGACATCGCCGACGGTGAGTTCATGGTCCTCGTCGGCCCGTCCGGGTGCGGGAAGACGACCGCGCTGCGGATGGTCGCGGGCCTCGAGGAGATCAGTGGTGGCACGATCTCGATCGGCGGCACGATCGTCAACGACCTGACGCCGAAGCGGCGCGACATCGCGATGGTCTTCCAGAGCTATGCGCTCTACCCGCACCTCAGTGTCTACGACAACATGGCGTTCCCGTTGAAGTTGGCAAAGGTGCCGAAGGCCGAGATCCGCAACCGCGTGGAGTCGGCCGCGAAGACGCTTGATCTCGAGCCGTACCTCAAAAGGAAGCCGCGTGCGCTATCGGGTGGCCAGCGGCAACGCGTCGCGATGGGCCGCGCGATCGTGCGCGAGCCGGCCGCATTCCTGATGGACGAGCCGCTGTCCAACCTCGACGCCAAGCTGCGCGTGCAGATGCGCGCCGACATCAAGAAGCTTCAGAACGAGCTTCGGGCGACGACGATCTACGTCACCCACGACCAAGTCGAGGCGATGACGATGGGCGACCGCGTCGCCGTCATGCGAAAAGGCGAGCTCCAGCAGGCTGCGCCGCCGCAGGAGCTCTACGAAGATCCGGTCAACATGTTCGTAGCCGGGTTCATCGGTAGCCCGGCGATGAACATGCTCGAAGTCCGCATCGAAGAACTCGACGGCCGACTCGTTGCTGTAGCGGGCGATTCGAACATTGTCCTTGACGATCGCCATGGGTTCCTGCGCCCATGGTTGGGTCGCGATGTTGTTCTCGGCGTGCGCCCGGAGGATCTCGAGGACACTGCGTTCGCGCCGGCCGAGCAGCCGCGCATCCGCGCGCGTGTCGAGCTGCGGGAGGCCCTCGGTTCGGAGATCATCGTCCACCTCGCAGCGTCCGTGCGCCCGGCGCTGACTGACGAGATGCGCGAGCTCGCGGAGGACATCGGCGAGGACCGCCTCGTCGCGGATCAAGCGTCCCTCGTCGGCCGGTTCAGCCCGCGTACCCGCGCGGCTGCCGGGGACGAGATCGACGTGGCGGTCGATCAGGGGGCGCTCCACTTCTTCGATCTGAAGACCGGGCTCGCAATCAGGTGACGCGCGCGCTGCGCCTCACCGAGCTGTCGCTCGGCTGCGCGCAGCTCGGAAACCTCTACCGCGCTGTCGACGATGAAGAGGCACACGCGACGGTGGATGCCGCGTGGGAGCGCGGGATCCGCTATTTCGACACCGCCCCGCACTACGGGCTCGGCCTCTCCGAGCGACGCCTCGGGGCAGCGCTTCAGTCACGACCACGGGACGCGTACGTGATCTCGACGAAGGTAGGGAGACTGCTCCAGCCCGTCGCGAAAGTCACGGCGTACGACGACGAGGGCTTCGACGTGCCCGCGACGCACACGCGCGTGTGGGATTTCAGCCGCGACGGCGTCCTTCGCTCGCTCGAATCCAGTCTCGAGCGGCTCGGCCTCGACCGCGTCGACCTCGTCTATCTCCACGATCCGGACGACCACTGGGACGATGCGCTGCGACACGCATATCCCGCTCTCGAGGAGCTGCGGGCTCAGGGTGTCGTCTCCGGAATCGGTGCCGGCATGAACCAGACGGCGATGCTGGCCGAGTTCGCGCGCCACACCGACATGGACACCTTCATGTTGGCAGGCCGGTACACACTGCTCGAGCAGGGCGCCCTCGACGAACTGCTGCCGCTCTGCGTGGAACGGGGCATCTCTGTGGTCGCAGCGGGTGTCTTCAACAGCGGCCTCCTCGCGCGGGACGCGCCTCCGGCCGACGCGCACTACAACTACGGAGCAGCGCCAGCCGACCTGATCGAGCGCGCGCGCCGGATCTCGCAGGTCTGCGAGGCGAATGGCGCGTCCCTGCCCGGCGCCGCGATCGTGTTTCCGCTTGCACACCCCGCGGTCGCGAGCGTGTGCCTCGGCGCGCGTTCGCCGGCTCAGATCGAGCGAAACGCCGACCTGTACGAACGCGGGGTGTCCAGCACGGTGTGGCGGGAGCTCCGGGCGGAGGGTCTCCTCCGCGCGGACGCTCCGACGAACGGCTGACCCAACTCGTCCGGTTGCAGAGCCGGGCTCGATATTCATATGATCGTACGACGAATGAGTGCCGTCACGTACGAAGGCAAGGGTGTTTTCTCGGTCGGGCCCACCGTGGAGGTACCGCCCGGAAGCGGTGAGGTCCGCCTCGACGTTGCCTACTGCGGGGTCTGCGGCACGGACCTCCACATCGCCCACGGTGCGATGGACGCACGGATCGGGGGGCCACGCGTGATCGGCCACGAGATGTCCGGGACCGTTGCGGAGGTCGGGGCCGGGGTCGAGGGGCTGCGTCTTGGCGACGCCGTTGTCGTACGGCCGCTCGACACCCGGGATGTGCCGGAGGCTGATCGCGCCCACAGCCACGTCGGTCGCAACCTGAGGTTCATCGGCATCGACTCTCCCGGAGCGCTCCAGGCGTCGTGGACCGTCCCCGCTTCGACGGTGCACCGTGTACCGCAGGGCCTCGACCTCAAGCTTGCGGCCTTTGCCGAGCCACTCGCCGTCGCTTGCCACGATGTGCGCCGCGGGGAGGTCGCGGCCGGCGAGCTGGTGCTCGTGATCGGCGGCGGCCCGATCGGGATGCTGATCGCGCTCGTCTCGCGCGCACGAGGCGCCCGCGTCCTGGTGGTCGAGCCCGATGGCGGACGGCGCTCCCTCGCGTGTGAACTGGGCTTCGCGGCACTCCCGCCCGGCGATCCTGTGCAGGCTGCGGTCGACGCAGAGTCCGACGGTGCCGGCGCAGACGTCGTGTTCGAGGTCTCGGGATCGGCGGGGGGCATCCTCGCCGCCACCGAGCACGCCGCGATCCGTGGCCGTGTGGTGGTGGTGGCGATCTTCCCCGAGCCGAAACCGGTCGCGCTCTTCGACCTCTTCTGGAAGGAGCTCGACGTCCGCGGCGCGCGCGTCTACGAGGCGGAGGATTTCGACACGGCGCTCGAGCTGCTCGCCTCCGGCACGCTCGACATCGAGCGACTCCTGACCGCGGTCGAGCCGATCGGCCGCGTTCCGGAGCTCTTCGCAGAGCTTCTCGCCGGGCGCGAGGCGATGAAGATCCTCGTGGACTGCCGCGCGTGAGCGCGCTCGACCTCTCCGCGCGAACCGCGCTCGTCACCGGCGCGCGCCGAGGGATCGGTCGCGCGGCTGCGGCTGCGCTCGCAGCCGCCGGCGCGCGCGTCGTCGGCGTCAGCGCGACAGAGGACGAGGTTCCCGGTCGGTCGTACCGGTGCGACTTCGCAAACCGTGCTGAGGTGTACGCGCTCGTCGACAAGGTGCGCCGCGAGGTCGGCGACGTCGACATCCTTGTCAACAACGCGGGAACGATCGAGCGGGCGCCGGCCGCGGAGCACGGCGACGACCTCTGGGACCGGGTCCTCGAGGTCGACCTGAGCGCACAGTTCATCCTCTCGCGCGAACTCGGGCGGGACATGGTCGAGCGAGGGCACGGGAAGATCGTGTTCGTCGCGTCTCTCCTCTCGTTCCAGGGCGGCATCAACGTCCCGGGCTACACGGCGGCGAAGTCGGGTGTTGCCGGTTTGACGAAGGCGCTCGCGAACGAGTGGGCGTCTCGAGGCGTGAACGTCAACGCGGTCGCGCCCGGCTACGTGCGCACGGACAACACCCAGGCCCTGCGCGACGACCCGGAGCGGAACGCGGCGATCCTCGCGCGCATCCCCGCAGGACGCTGGGCCGAGGCCGAGGATGTCGCGGGCGCCATCGTGTTCCTCTGCTCCTCCGCCGCCGACTACGTTCATGGCGCAGTGCTGCCGGTCGACGGCGGTTGGCTCGGCCGATGAGCGAAAGCGTTGTGACCGACGCGCTCGCAGAGGCTCGTGTTCTCCCGGTGGTCGCGGTCGACGATCCAACTGTCGTCGGCGACCTCTGCGCATCGCTCCAGGCCGGCGGTATCTCGTGCATCGAGATCACCTTTCGCACGAGAGCCGCCGAGCGGGCGATCGCAGCCGCGGCCGACGTGGAGGGGATGCTCGTCGGCGCGGGCACCGTGCTATCGCCGGACCAGGCGCAGGCGGCTGCCGCTGCCGGCGCGGCGTTTGCCGTCGCCCCGGGGTGCGACGAAGCCGTGGTCACGGCGTGTGCGGAGCTCGCGCTTCCGTTCTTCCCTGGTGTCGCAACGCCGACAGAGCTGGGGCACGCGCTCAACCTCGGCTGCACCGTCGTGAAAGTCTTCCCGGCGGCCCAACTCGGAGGGCCGGCGTTCCTGCGTGCCGTCTCCGCCACGTTCCCGCAGGCACGCTTCATTCCCACCGGCGGGATCGACGCAGAGACGCTCGAGTCGTATCTCGGCGTGCCGCAGGTGCTCGCGTGCGGTGGCAGCTGGATCGCCGACCGAGCGTTGATCGCGAGTCGCAGCTTCGACGAAGTGACGCGTCGGGCACGAGCAGCAGTTGCGATCGCCGCATGATCGAGCTGCGCCCGCGCGAGGAGTGCCGCTACGACCTCGTCGCGCTCGGCGAGGTGATGCTCCGCCTCGATCCCGGCGACGTTCGGATCTCGAGCGCGCGCGCGTTCCGCGCGTGGGAAGGGGGAGGCGAGTACAACGTGGCGCGCGGGTTGCGCCGGTGCTTCGGCCTCCAGACCGGCATCGTCACGGCCCTCGCCGACAACCCTGTCGGCCGGCTGATCGAGGATCTGATGCTGCAGGGTGGCGTCGACCAGACGCATGTTCTCTGGCGCACCTACGACGGCGTGGGCCGTGAGGTGCGCAACGGGCTCAACTTCACCGAGCGGGGGTTCGGTGTGCGCGGCGCCGTCGGGTGCTCCGACCGCGGGCACTCGGCGGCGTCGCAGCTCGCAGCCGGGTGACGTCGACTGGGATCGCATCTTCGGTGACGAAGGCGCTCGCTGGTTTCACACGGGCGGTGTGTTCTGTGCGCTGTCCGAGACTGCGGCGGCCCTCGCTGTCGAAGCCGTCGAGGCGGCACGCCGCCACGGCACGGTCGTCTCCTACGACCTCAACTACCGGCCGTCGCTTTGGAAGGCGCAGGGCCGCGACGCGGCGGCGGCGTTGAACCGGCGCCTCGTCGCACAGATCGACGTGCTCTTCGGCAACGAGGAGGACTTCTCACGCCGGTCTCGGCTATGAGCTCGACGGCGTGGACGACAACCTGCTCGAGCTCGAGATTGCGACGTACGAACGCCTGCTCGGCCGCGTGCTCGACGACCATCCACAGCTCGCGCTTGTTGCTTCCACGCTTCGCCAGGCACGTACCGCGACCGTCAACGACTGGACGGCGGTGTGCCGGGATCACGAAGGCTTTCACGTCGGCCCGCGTTTCGACGGCCTCGAGATCTACGACCGCGTGGGCGGCGGTGATTCCTTCGCGTCCGGGCTGATCTGCGGACTGCTCGAGGGCGCAGACGTCGACCGCGCGCTCGCCTTCGGCGTCGCGCACGGTGCGCTCGCCATGACGACTCCCGGCGACACGTCGATGGCGACGCGCCGGGAGGTCGAGCGTCTCGTCGCGGGCGCCGCCCCGCGCGTCGAGCGATGAAGCCGCTCGGAGTAGGTGGCCGCGAATGGCCTCGAACCGCGTCGCCGATCCGGCCGGGGGCATCGGCGCCTAGGCGGCTATCCCGAAAGGGCGGACGCGAGGTGGTAGGTGCGGATCGCGGTGCCGCCGAGGACGTTCTCGTCCTCGCCTGCGACGGCGAGCGTCTGCGCGTAGGGAACGGCGAGCGTCGAGACGGGCCAGTCTGACCCGAACATGCAACGCTCGGGGCCGAACCAGTCGAGCGCGAGCGCCGCCGTCTCCTCCGGTGAGTGCTCGGTGAACAGACCCGAGATCTTGCAGACGACGTTCGGGCACGCGGCAAGTGCCGTCACGCCGGCGCGCCAGTCGCGATCGTCTCTCGGTCGCTTTGCCACGTGATCGAGCACGAAGCGAACGGTCGGATGTCGGTGCGCTGTCTCGACCGCCGCCTCGAGCTGCGGCGTCTGTACGAGCAGGTCGAAGACGAGACCGGCGTCTCCGACAGACGCGATCCCCCGCTGCACATCGTCGCGGAGGAGCCAGGCCGGGTCGGGCTCGTCCTGGACGAGATGCCGAATGCCGACGAGCCCGCCCGAGAGATCCGCAAGCTGCGCCGCGACATCCACCGTGAGGTCGATCCAGCCCACGACGCCGAGGACGAAGGGCGTCTCCTCAGCGAGTGCGAGGAGCTCGCGGGTCTCCGCGAGCTCTTGCCGAGCCTGGACGACGACCGTACCCGCGACGCCGTGCGCGCGCAGGAGCGGCTCCAGATGCTCGGGGCCGAAGCGTCGCCGAAGCGGTTCGACCTCGTCGGTCATCCAGGGATAGTGCGCCCGTTCGGGGTCCCAGAAATGCTGGTGCGCATCGACGACGGGAATCGCGTGGCGTGGCTTTGTCACGGGGCGGCGAAGGCCATCACATCGGTTTGAACCTCAATCATATGATCGTAGTATGAATATTGGCCCATGGGATATATCGCCCTCCACTCGCTGCTGAAGCCCGGCTGTGAAGCCGGCTACGACGCAGCGCACGAGCGGATACCAGACGACCTGGTCGAGGCGCACCGTCGTGTCGGCATTCGCGACTGGATGATTTGGCGCAGCGGCACGAACCTCTTTCACCTTGTCGAGTGCGACGACCTCCCGGCCGCTCTCCGGGAGCTGGAGCATGACCCCGCAAACGAGCGTTGGCAGGCGGTGATCGGCGACTACGTCGATCACTTCGAGCCGCGAGGGGTCGAAGCGCTGCCGCTCGTCTGGCGGATGCAGGACCAGGACGGGTTCGACAGCGCATGACGACGCTGCGAACGACGCGGCGAGAGCTCGGCGTGTGAGCGACGTCGGCGAGCTGCGCCGAGACGAGCTGACGGGCGAGTGGGTCGCGATCGCCGCGGGTCGCCAGTCGCGGCCGAACCTTCCAACCGCTGACTGTCCCTTTTGCATCGGCGGCCTCGAAGCTCCGCAGGCGTACGAGACGTTGGCGTTCCCGAACCGCTGGCCCATGTTTTCGCCCGGCCAGCCTGTTCACCTCGAGGGCGAGAGCGTGCCTGCGCGCGGGGCCTCCGAGGTCGTCCTGTACTCGCCGGACCATTGCGCCTCGCTTGCGTCGATCGGTGCGGCTGGAGCGCGGAAGGTCGTCGACCTCTGGGCCGAGCGAACCGAAGCGCTCCTCGCGCGCCCCGAGGTGAAGTACGCCCTCGTGTTCGAAAATCGCGGGGCCGATGCGGGCGCGACGATCCCTCATCCGCACGGTCAAATCTACGGCTTTCCGTTCGTGCCGCCGTTGCCCGCCCGTGAAGCTGCGATTGCCGCACGCGACGGATGTCTCCTCTGTCGAGAGGAATCGGCCGAGCGAAGGGTGTACGAGGGAGCCGAATGGCGCGCGTGGGTGCCGTTCGCGTCCGGTTACCCATACGGTCTCCTGCTCGCGCCTCGGGCACATGTCGCCGGCCTGCCGCAGCTTTCCGACACCGGACGCGACGGGCTTGCTCGTGCGCTCGTCGACGTCGTCGCCAGGCTCGACCGTCTGTTCGACCGTCCGTTCCCATACATGTTGTGGGTGCATTACGGGGTGCATGTCCACGTCCACATTGCTCCCGTGCGGCGCAACGCCGAGACGCTGCGCTATGTCGCGGCGGGCGAGGTCGGCAGCGGCACGCTGACGAACCCCGTGGCGCCTGAGGCCGCTGCACAGGCACTACGCGATGCTTGACGTAGCCGTTCGCGCACCCGGCCGTGTCAATCTCATCGGCGACCACACCGACTACAACGACTGTTTCGTATTGCCGCTCGCGATCGACCTCGAGTGCCGCGTCGTCGGTCGCGGAACCGACGGCCCGCTCGAGTTGCGATGGCGGGAGGAGAATGCAGACGAGCTGGCGTTAGCAGTGCGCGAAGCGGTGACGACCGACTTTGTCAATGGGGGACATGACTGGTTCGTCTGGCGCGTCCAGCCCGAGATTTCCTGACACGTGTCGCGTTCAAACACAAGCGCCGGTTCGTCAACTGACCATGGGCGCTGCTTTGGCAGGATGGGGGTCATGGTTGTTCCGTCTGTAGCGCTGAACGATGGGGAGATGATCCCGCAGCTTGGCTTTGGCGTTTTTCAGATTCCGCCGCCTGAGACCGAGCGCGCCGTCTGCCACGCCCTCGAGGCGGGTTACCGGCATATCGACACCGCCGAGATGTATGGGAACGAGGAGGGTGTTGGTAAAGCGGTTCACGCTGCGGGGCTCGACCGCGGTGAGGTCTATGTGACGAGCAAGCTCAACAACGGCTATCACCGTCCTGATGATGCCCGGCACGCGTTTGAGCGGACCCTTGAGGCGCTCGATTTCGAGTACGTCGATCTGTTCCTGATCCACTGGCCGCTACCGACTCTGTACGACGGCGATTTCGTGTCGACGTGGCGGACGTTGGAGGAGTTCAAAGCCGAGGGCCGTGCGCGGTCGATCGGCGTTTCGAACTTTCAGGTTGCGCACCTCGAGTTGCTTGCGGCCGAGTCGGACACCGTCCCCGCGGTGAACCAGATCGAGCTCAATCCGTATTTCCGCAACCACAGCGTTGTCGCGTACGGGCGCGAGCACGGGATCGCCACCGAGGCGTGGGCGCCGATCGGACAGGGCCGGGTGCTGGAAGATCTCGTGTTGCGCGAAATCGCTGGGCGCTATGGGAAGTCAGTTGCCCAGGTCGTGCTGCGGTGGCAGATCCAGCATGGCAACATCGTCTTTCCGAAATCGGTCAGGCCGGAGCGGATCCGGGAGAACATCGCGATCTTCGACTTCGCGCTTGAGCCGACTGACGTCGAGACGATCGACGCGCTTGATCGTGGCGAGGCGGGGCGTAATGGCCCGAACCCGGACACGTTCGCCTACGTTCCCAGCTGAGAGTCGAACGCGTTGGCGAAGACCCGACCGGGGTCGAGGTGGGCGCGAAGCTTGCGGAACGCCGGTAGTCGCGGGTAGCGCCGCGCGGGAGACTCGATGAACAGTTTGCCCCAGTGTGGCCTGGGCTCGAATGGTGCAAGCGCCGCCTCGACCCGTGCGAGCACCGAGTGAACTTTCGCGTCATTCGGTTTCCAGGTGAAGTGGATGCAGACGCTGTCTCGTTCAAAGAACGGACTGAGCCAGAGCGAGTCGGCTGCGACCGCACGGATCTCTGAAGTGAGCAAGAGCGGGGCGAGGATTGGCCCCAACGGTCTAAGCGCCCGGACGGCATCGACGGCGTGTTCCCGTCCGATCGCGTACTCGGACTGGAGTTCGTCGCCGCTGCTCGGCGTGAAGCCGAGCCGGAAATGCGGCAGCCGCTCCACGGACGGGCCCGGCACGCCGAGCTGCTGGGTGGTGTGCGTCGGGTTCCCGCCGGCGACCGGATTGCGCGGCCCGTCACTCGGCTCGGCACCGAAACAGCCGTCGATCGGCCCGGTGGACTTCACCCAAACCAGATCGATCCCAGCTGCCGTCCAGCGTGTGAAGAGACTTGTGCTGTAGCCGAGCGCGAGCAGTTCGTGGAGGTTCTCCTCGACGGCCTCCCAGGCCAGTCCTTCGAACACGTGCTGGCGTACCTCGAATTCGGCGACGACGTCAAGAGTCACGCGCACCACGAGCCCGAGCGCGCCGAGCGCGACGACCGCTCCATCGAAGCCATCATCCCTCCGCGCGAGCTGCACGAGCGAGCCGTCCGCGCAGACCAGTTCGAGCGCTGCGACGGAGGCAGCGAGCGACTGGTTGCGCGCCCCCGACCCGTGCGTCGCAGTAGCGATCGCACCGCCGACCGAGATATGCGGTAGCGAGGCATAGTTCGCGACTGCCAGCCCATGGCGGGCGAGCTCGCGACCGAGCTCCCCGTAGCGGATGCCGGCCTCCACGACGACCGTTCGTTCTCCCACCTCGACGATCTGATTCAAGTGCTCGGTGGAAATCAGCACGCCAGTCGTGTCGGCAACGCGATTGAACGAGTGGCGCGTTCCGAGCGGCCTAAGCACGTCTGACTGCGCAACCACCTCCTGTGCCTCAGCGATCGTGCGTGGCGCGACAACGCGATCGGTCGAGTACGTGGTGTTGCCGGCCCAATTCCTCACGCTATCGGGAGAATCTCGCACGAATCTCGGTCGCGCACGCCGGCGAGGGACTTGCAGCGCCGGCGTCAGTCCTCGTCCACAAGTCCCGTCCGATGGGCGACGACGATCGCCTGGGCGCGGTCACGTACGTTGAGCTTCTGGAGGACGCGCGTGACGTGCGTCTTGACGGTCGTCTCGCCGATGTAGAGCTGCGTTCCGATCTCTGCGTTGGAGAGTCCCTGCGCGAGGAGCTGCAGGACCTCGTGCTCACGCGACGCCAGTTCCTCTGGTAGCTCGTTGATTAGGTCGGCGGCATCGTCGCTTTCCATCCGAGCAAGAACGGCAGCCACCTCTTCGTCTGACTTGTCCTCGATGAACTCCACTTGATGCTGCGAGTCGAGCTCCTCGAACACGTCGGCCTCGCGCTCGGCATCTGCGCGAACCGCTTCCAGGATCTCCTCGCCCTCGCGGTGCGATGCCGCCTCGACAAGGTCGGCGAGCTCCGCCGGATGCAGCCGAGCGAGCTTCGGATGGGGAATCCGCAGGCGCAGGTCGGGACGTGGCCGGTGAAAGGCTCGACACTCGCCCAGTCGAGAAAGGTCCCCGGTTGGATCGTGTCGGCGAATCGTCGTGGCATCAGCCGGCGGAAGAGGCCGCGCGGCCCGGTGTCGACGCCGACGACGCGGTACCAGCCCTCAAGGCGAGCTATCTCGATCTCATTCGTCCGCACCAGCCGCGCACCGTCGACGTTAATGAGCTGCCGATCGAGTACATCCGCCTTCAACAGCACCTCCTGCGGTCGTCGGGTGAACGGCTGCAGATCGAGCGGCGACTTGCGGATCATGATCGCGCCCGGCTCGATCGTCGTGATCAACTCAGCAGGGACGAAGACCGGACGGCCGGCGATCGTCGCGAGCGAGCCCGTCACCGGGGGATAGTCATCGGAGCCGAGGCGAACGATCAGGTCGTCCACCTTGCCGAGGCGAAGGCCGTCCGCATCGCGGAGTTGCCCACCGAGGATCAACGAGAGGTGAAGTACCTGCGATGGAGAGGCGGCCGTTGGAACCGACATGGATGAAGCTTAGGCAGTCGAATCTTGCGGACGCCTCAATTCAAGCCTTGGATTCTGCTCACCGCGCCGGTCGCCACTCGTGACCCGCTCATCCTCCTCCGGCGCTAGCCTCAAGGAGTGCCGCCCCTCCTCGGCCCGGTCGTAGTGCGCCTCGTCATCGCGCCGGGGGCAGTCGCTCTAGTCGCAGGCTTTGAGTTCTGGCACGTGAGCGAGCTGACTGCGTTCTTGACGGCTTGGCTCCTCTTCGTATTGTGTGTGTTTGCTGTCGCGGCCTGGGGCAACCTTCAGCTCGAGCGATCTCGACGTCGCCTCCGGCTGCTTCGCAGCCAACGGTCGAGAGGTTCACGATGACCGAACCAACAGCGCCTGACACTGCAGAAACGACCGGTGAATCGAGGGAGTCCTCCCACCCGGCCGGGAAGCGCACGCCCCCGAACACCTGCACCGTGATCCACGACCGCGGCAGCGAAGAGCTGCACCTCAACCGCGCGAACGTCGAGCAGCTCCTCGCGGGTCACTCTTTCTTCTGGCTCGATGTTGACCAGCCAGACGCAGACGACTTCCAGATCCTCAGCGAAGTCTTCAAGTTTCACCCGCTTGCCATCGAGGATTCCGAGAAGTTCGGGCAACGCGCCAAGATCGACGACTACGACGACTTCGTTTTCATAGTCATCTACGGCGCTGTTCCAGACGACGACCGGCTGGTTGAAGTGCACTGCTTCTACTCAGAGAAGTTCCTGGTGACGGTTCACCGTGACGAAGCGCCCGCGTTCACTGAGGTTCGCCGACGCTATGTAAAGCGCCAGAAGCCGATCGACGACCCCGGCCAGCTCCTCTATCGGATCATCGACGGCCTCGTCGATAGCTTCTTTCCAATTCTCGCCGACTTCGACGACCGAATCGACGAGCTCGAGAATCAGACATTTCTGCACGCGGGCGACGAGGAGCTCCAAGAGATCTTTCGCATGAAGCGACTCCTCGTCGGCATGCGAAAAGCGATCACGCCCCAGCGTGACATGTTCGCCAGTTTGATGGGCGGCGTCGCCGAGTTGCCAGGACTGACGGACGAGGACGAACGCTACTTCCGCGACATCTACGACCACCTGATTCGGATCAGCGATCTGATCGACACCTACCGCGACCTGCTGACGAGCTCGATGGACGTCTATCTCTCAACCGTCTCCAACCGACTCAACAGCGTCATGAAACAGCTCACGATCATGGCGACGATCTTCCTACCACTCAGCTTCATCACGGGCTTCTTCGGTCAGAACTTCGGCTGGATGGTCGGACACATCAAGAGCCCCGGCATCTTCTTCGGCCTCGGAGTCGGGCTCGAGATCGTCACCGTCGCTGCGCTCTTCACGTTGTTCAAGAAGCGCGGGTGGGTCTAGACATGCGTCGCGCCAATCGGTTCCGCGGGCCGATGCGGCTGACTGAGCTCTGAGGGTCGGCAAGGGTCGCCGTCGCCCCGTTCGCGGCGCTTTGTTCAACCGGCGGCTAGTTCGGCCTTAGCCTCTGCTTCCATGCGCGCGAGGCGGCTGTAATAGTCGGCGAACTCCTTGAGGTGCGCGAGCGCGATCTTGCCGGTGACGATTGGGTCAGAGTCGGTGACGTTCGTCATCAGGTCGTGGAGGCCGTGCTCGAGCTCCACATCCATGCCCATGCGGAACTGCTCGACGTCAAACGGCGCGTCGGTCCAGTCGATCCCGATCTCCTCGCCGACACGGCGCGCCTCGTCGCTGGTGAAGGTGGTCTTATCGGTCATTGCGAATCCGATTCTAGATGCCCTGCCCGAACGGCCGGATCGCCCAGTACGCGGTGACGCGCCTCTCAGCCGGTCCGTCATGGGGAAATAGACGGCGCCTATTAGGGCTCGGCGACGAGCCGCGACAATCCGGGGTGAGCGCCGGTGACGATCAGTGGGCGAAGCGGGGCGTTGCGGAGATAGTGGTCGAGGAACGCGAGGGTCGTGCGCTCGACAATGCTGAGGTAGCGCGTCTCGGTCGTGTACGGCGCCTTGTGCGAGGCGCCGAGCAGCCAGAGCAGGAATTTCGGACGGCGCATCACGCGGAAGTAGTTTGCAGTCGTCGCCGGCGCGTTGAACGGATCGGCCGTCCCCTGCACAGCCAGAAGCGGCGGCGCGCCCGGCGGCGGCGCAGCGAACGTCCCAAGCGGCGCGCCCGACATGATCATCGCTGCGTCGACGCGCGGGTCGCGGTACCCGCGCTCGTAGCTTGCCGCGAGGGCTGCGACACCGCCGTCGGACTGTCCGGCGAATGCGACCCGACCCGGGTCGATCAGCCCACGAACGGGACTGCCGTGAGCGATCAGTCGCGACAGCACGAACGCGAGGTCGCGCGGCTCGTTCACGATGTCCGTTCTCGAGGCGCCGCCACGCGCGTTCGCGCTCTCGACTGGGAAGACAGGCGCTGCGACGACGTACCCAGCGCGCGTCCACGCGTCGAGCAGTTGCGCGTAGGTATCCGGCTCTAGGTCGAAGCCGTGCGCAAAGACGACGAGCGGGAACGGGGCTCTCCCATGCGCCGGGTAGCGCACCATCGTGACGAGCACGCGCGGTCCAGAGGTGCCGTCGGAGAAGTGAGCCACGCGCGTTCGGTCAACGAACCGAAGCAGGCGGACACGCACGTCCGCCTGGGGCCGTGCGATAGCTGCGGCGGCGGTGAGGAGACAGGCGCATCCGATGACCCCGACCGCGAGTTTCCGGCTCACCGGAATGGCACCCGTACCGGCCCGGGCACACGTCGGTAGATCGCGAAGAAGTCGCGGTCGTCGGGGACGAGGTAGCGCGTGGCCGGTTGCTGGTAGTTGGGGACGATCTTCGTCGGCTCGAGACCGCCGTGGTGGGTGTAGGTGATGAGCGTCGGCCACTCCGGGTTGATGTCCAGCTGCATCGCGCGTACCGCGCCCGCGCGCTGCAGGATCCGCGCGAGCGTCGTCACGGTTTGGTAGTCGGCGGCCGCATAGATCAGGTTGCCGTGGCGGTCGATCCCCGCCCCCGTGCGCCAGACGCGTACGGCGTTGCCGAGTGTGTATCCCCACTGCGTGCTGTCGTTCAGCGCGGGGTTGAGCTTGCCGTGGTCAACGATCAGCGGGAGGCTCTGGCGCGCGAAAGCGATCTGCGATCCTGCGACCGGCCCGCCGTGCCACGTGCGGATGTCAACGCGTCCGTCGCGATACGCGATCATCGTCGCAAGCCCTTGCGTCAACGGCTCGTACTCACGACCGCCGATCGACGAGCCGTTGTGACCATCGCGGTAGATGAACCCGCTGTTGAACGTCGCAAGCAGCCGCCAGCGCTCACCGGCCGGTACCTCCATCGGCCCGCGGACGGGCGCGCTGGGGGGCTCGTACCGGCCTGGGTAATAAGCGACCGACGTTCGAGCATGGTCGAACCACGCGACATAGGCGACGATGCGCGGGTAGTCGATCTGCGTGCGGAAGATCGTCACGAGCACCGGCGGTTTGCCGTCAACGAGCGCCCCCGCCCAGTTCCAGACGCCCTCTCCCGGAAGCGGATGCGCGAACACCGGCTTGATCCGGGGCGGCCAGACCGCGACCCGAAGCGTATGCCTCTGACGTCGCGCCCCGACACGAGTCGAAGACGGCCGCACTCCGAGTGTGGGAAGCGTCTTCAGCTGCGGGCCGCCCTTCTTCGGAGCCTTCCAGCTGTAGTAATAGTGCTCTGCCTCGTCGACGACCCAGTTGCCGTGATGCTCGCGGAGCCACTCGACGCTGCGAGGCCAGAGCGGGAGGCTCGACGGCTTCAGCATTGTCGTCGTATACGAATAGATCGCCGGCGACAGGATGACGAAGAACGCTACTGGGACGAGGAGCCGTGGTCGCAGGAAGCGCCGCCGATGCGCCGGAACCTCTGTCAGCAATTCAGCGCGCTCGGGCAGTGGCACGTCAACACGCTACGAGGGTCAAATGAAAGCGCCGTGAGGCCTGCCGCTTTCTCTGCTCCGATCCCGGCTGAAGCAAGCGAAGACCGCTAGGCGCGGCGCCTGAACTCGTCGCGCGGGCACTAGCCACGCAATGGCAACGTCATCGCGATCGGTCGTTGGCGGGGCAAGCCCCGCTTGGGAACCGTCAGTCCTGCTCTTAGAGGCGGACGAGGATGGGCATGTCGTGGGCGTAGTCGAGGGCGGTGAAACCTTGTGTGTAGAGGACGTGGGCGTCTGGCCGTCGGGCTATATACGGGAAATAGGAACGCGCTGTGGACGACGGCGTATGAGCCGGTGCCCAGGCGACGGCGATTTAGGCTCGGGTTCGGTTCGACCAACTCGGGATCAGTGAGGCAGTTCGTGTACCAACCAAGCTCGCGTTCACGAGCCGCGCCGCGCGCTACGGGTCGCGCACGTGCAACAGCGCGATGGCCGCTGCCGGGAGGGACCACCGTGGCGGCGAGGAGCGTTGGTGCGAGCGACGGTCGACCACCGGTCGGTAGCCGCTTGCCGTTCGCACGACTGATTTAAGACTCTTGTAAGCGGCGCGACACCTCGGCGCAATCACATCGCTCCATAGTCGGTCTGGATCAAACAAGGAGGAAACTGTTGCGCTCAAAGTTGCTGCTTTCGTTGTGGGCTGCCGCAGCGCTCGTGCTCGGTGCGGGCACCGCGGCTGCCGACACGATGCATCCCGAGCTCGGAGCTAAGCTCTCGGGCATGGGTGAGCACGGCGTCGTCAACTTGACGCTGAAATCGACGCATCACGAGATCTGCTGGACGTTCGACATCCCGACGACCGGCGCCACGTCGGCTTCGGTGCGCGATGCGCACGGCATGGTTGTCGCGAAGCTCGGCGCGAAGTACTCGAAGAAGGGCTGCGCGATGGAGCCCGCCAAGTCGGTTACGACAATCGAATCGGCACCGACGAAGTACAGCGTCTGGGTCGACACGAAGGCGCACATGGGCGAGCTGCGCGGCAAGCTCTTTGTCGGCATGGCTCACATGTGAGTGGGCATGAATGAACGCGTAGAGAGACGAGAGCCTCGGCCCCACGTAGGGGGAGCACCGGTCGGTCGCGCCGCGTTCCTTGGGACTGTCGGTGTCGGGCTCTCGTCGCTGCTCTGGGGGAAAGCAGTTTGGGGGCACGTGACCGGCGTCGTCTCACCTATCGCCGAGACGGTCGTGCCGGTGCTCCCGAGTTCCGGCTGGCGGATCTACAGCGTCGCCGACACGATGCCGCGCTTCGATCCCGCGAGCTGGCGGCTACGCGTCGACGGACTCGTCACGCAGCCCTTGACGCTCGACTACGCCAAACTGCGGGCGCTCCCACGCGTCGAGCAGGTGTCGACGTTCCACTGCGTCACCGGCTGGACGGTGAAGAACGTCCACTGGGCCGGCGTGCGGCTCGCCGACGTGATCGGGCCAGCCGGGCCGCAGCAGGCCGCGCATGCCCTGCACTTCGTCTCGGCCGAGCACCCATACGACGACTACCTGACCCTTCAGCAAGCGTCACTTCCAGATGTACTGCTCGCCTACGAGATGGATGGCAAGCCTCTTCCTCGCGAGCACGGCGCCCCGCTTCGGCTCGTGATCCCGGATATGTACGGCTACAAGAACGTCAAGTGGCTCGCACGGATCGAGCTTGTCGCGCAGGCGGGGGCCGGTTACTGGGAGAACCTCGGCTACGACCGGAACGCCTGGATTGGCCACTCGAACGGATACAGCGCATGAGGCGCTACGTCCGTCGGTTCTCGCGCACCGAGCGCGCGTTCCACTGGGTGAATGCCGTGTTCTTCCTGGTGCTCCTCGCGACCGGGATGGCGCTTTACCTACCCAGCCTCGAGGTCGCTGTCGGCCGCCGGCCGCTCGTCAAGGACATCCACTTCTGGACCGGCGTCGGCTGGGTCGGCGCGCTGGCCGCCGTCGCACTGCTCGGCAACACACGCGGCCTCCTTCGCACAGCGCGTGAGATCGACCGCTTCGACGCCGACGACCTGCGCTGGCTGACGGGCCGCCGGCCGGCGCCGCAAGGACGGTTCAACGCCGGCCAGAAGGTGAACGCGACGCTCACCGCCGCATGCACCGTGCTCTTCGTCGTCTCCGGCCTGCTGCTCTGGCTCGGCGAGCGAGACACACGCTGGAGGTTCGCGAGCACGGTCGTGCTCCACGACGGCCTCGCCTTCGCCGCGCTTGCTCTATTCATCGGGCACCTCTACCTGGCCGTGATCCACCCGGCGACACGTCACGCGTTGCGCGGGATGACAGTCGGCACCGTCGATGAGGAGTGGGCACGACGACACCACGGCAAATGGGAGCCACAATAGGACCGTGGCCACGATCCTTGTTGTCGATGACGAACCCGTCGTTCGCGACGTCGTCGTCCGCTACCTCCGTCGCGACGGGTTTACGACCCTTGAAGCGGGAAACGGCGACGACGCCCGCGAGCTGATCCGCGACTGCGACCCAAGCCTCGTCGTGCTCGACGTCATGCTCCCCGGCACCGACGGGCTCGAGTTGTGCCGCTGGATCCGCAACCGCTCCGAGCTGCCGATCATCCTGCTCACCGCCCGCGTCGAAGAGGCCGACCGGATCGTCGGCCTCGAGCTCGGCGCCGACGACTACGTCACGAAGCCATTCTCGCCACGGGAACTCGCCGTGCGTGTACGGACCGTGCTCCGCCGAACCCAGCCGCGCAACGACGCACCACGGCGGCTCGAGTTCGGCAGCCTCCGAATCGACGCTGACGCACGCCTGGTCACGCGCGACGACGAGCCGATCACGCTGACGCTTAAAGAGTTCGACCTGCTCTGGTTTCTCGCCTCACACCCGAGGATCGTGTTCTCGCGCGAGTCTCTGATGGACAGCGTGTGGAGCTACCGGGCCGCGCACGAGACCGGCACCGTCACCGTCCACGTTCGTCGGCTGCGCGAGAAGATCGAGAGCGACCCGACCAACCCGGCTCACCTGCTGACCGTCTGGGGCGCCGGCTACCGGTTCGAACCATGATCTGGCTTGGTCTCATCGTTGCCGGCTCGAGCATCGCGATCAGCGTCGTCGTCGCACAACTGCTCCGGCTCGCGCCGCGCATCGGCATGCAGGTCGCCGCGCTCGCCGTTCTCTCCGTCTGCATCCCGCTCGCGGCCGTCCTCCTTTCGGGCTGGGTGATGTTCCACATGCATGCCGACCTCAAGGTCCTCGCCGTTGCCGCTGGCTCCGCGGTTGCCGCCGCCGCCGCGGGGTTGCTTCTCGCACGCTCGATCGCCCGCCCAATGCGTGACCTGCACGCTGCCGCGGCGGCGATCTCGTCAGGCGACCTCTCCGCCCGTGCGACGCCCGACGGCACCGCCGAGCTTCGCACGTTCGCCGAGGCGTTCAACGGCATGGCCGTGTCGATTGAACAGCTCTTCGACGCACGGCGCGAACTCGTGTCCTGGGCGAGCCACGATCTCCGCACACCGCTCGCGTCGCTACAAGCCGTCATCGAGGCGGCCGAGGACGGCCTGATCAGACCCGCGGAGTACCTGCCGACGCTCCGCCACCAGGCCGAGACACTCTCGGCCCTCGTCGACGATCTCTTCGAGCTCGCGCAGATCGACGCCGGCACCCTCACGCTCGAGCTGCACCGAATCGACGTTGCCGAGCTCATCTCGTCAACGCTCCGAGTCCTCGACCCGGAAGCAGCGTCCCGCGGCGTCACGCTGCGCTCACAGGTAGGCCCCGGCGCGATCGTCGACGTGGCACCCGAAAAGATCGAGCGCGTGCTCGCCAACCTCGTCGCAAACGCACTACGACACACCCCGGCGGACGGATCGGTCGCCGTGTCACTCGAGACACGACCACGTGAGGTGTGCGTCCACGTCGACGACGACGGCATCGGACTCGAACCGAGCACCCAGGACCGGATGTTCGAGCGCTTCTGGCGCGCCGACCGCTCGCGCGCAGGTGCTGGAGCGGGACTCGGGCTCGCGATCGCGCGCGGGCTGGTTGAGGCACACGGCGGTCGCATTTGGGCCGAGAACAGGCCGCACGGCGGCGCCCGCGTCTCGTTCAGCCTGCCGACGATCGCCTAAAGCTGTCCTCGCTCGCGAGGACATAGCCCGAACGGTGGGCGGGACGCCGTCGCTGCGAACACAACCGGAGCGCGTTGCTGAGCTACCGCACCTGGTAGGTGCCTACAGCGCTGTGTTGTCGGGTTAGTCGATCCGAAGATGAAGGACACCGCGTAGGTGGAGCGGGATCGCAAACGAGTAATTGCGTTGGGCGCCACTTGCGACTGCCAGGGTGACCCAGTATCGAGATGCGTTCCAACGTCGGCGAACATCCATCGGTCTACTTCTTTTCGTTCTTAGTCCGATGCTCAACCTCGTTGTGGCGAGCCGATTCGCTGTCGGCAGTGATCGTGTCGACGAGTTCGTCGGCTGCGGTTGCGGGCACGAGGACGGTGATGCGGTCGCCGCGTTCGAGCTGGTCGGTCTCGTTGGGTTCGAACGCGCTGTCTCCGCGGCGGATGGCGAGAACGGTCGAGCGCGCCGGCCAAGGGATGTCGGCGATGCGACGACCGACTGGCGGTTTGGCTGTTGCGAGGTCGAGGTCGACGATGCGATAGCCGCGTAAGCGGGCGAGCGCGCTGCCGATGCGGTCGGGCGCGGGTCCGCGGGTTGGCGGCGGCTTCTCTTGGGCCTTTTCGATGCCCTGCTGGAGGCGTGTGTTGTAGGCGCGAAGGACGTCCAGGTGGGTGAGCCAGCCGACAGGCTGCTCATCGTGACCGACGACGGGGAGCCCGGAGTGGGCGCGCAGGAGTGCGCCGAGGGCGTCCTCGAGCGTCTGCCCGCTGCGTAGCGCAGGTAGGTCTTGAGCGAGTTCGCCCGCGGTCGCGTCGAGTCGCGTTCTCGCGCATCGCTTGCTCGACCTGCTGCGACGTCACCGTCCCGAGATAGCCGCTGTCCTCGTCGACGACGACCGGCAGCCCGTCCGTCGGGGAGTCGCCGAGCCGCGCGATCACCTCGTTCAACGGCGTTCGCGAAGCGAGCGCGAGCGGGAGCTGCTGCATCGCGTCGGCGACGTCGAGGAGTTGCATCAGGTTCGCGCCGCGGCCTCGCATGACGTCGATGCCGCGGCGGCGCAGCTTCAGCGTGTAGATGGTGTCGCGGCTCAAGAGGTTGGAGGTGCCGGCCGCGACCGCGATCGCGAACATCAGCGGCAGGATGATCCTGTAGTCGCCGGTCAGTTCGAAGATGATGATCACCGCCGTGATCGGCGCCCGAGCCGCGCCGGCGAAGACCGCCCCCATGCCGACGATCCCGTAGGCGCCGGCCGGCCCAGTCAAGCCCGGCAGCAGATGGTGGACACCCACGCCGTAGGCGCTCCCGAGCATCGCCCCCATGAACAGCGACGGGGCGAAGACGCCGCCCGAGCCGCCGATCGCGATCGTCAGGCTGGTCGCGACGATCTTGCCGACGAGCAGCGCGAGCAAGAGCCACACGACGTAGTTGCCGTTGATTGCATGCTCGAGCGGCGGGTAGCCGACGCCGTACAGCTCCGGCAGCGCGAGCAGCACGACCCCGAGCAGGATTCCGCCGGCCGCCGGTCGCAGCCACTCCGGCCCGCGCCAGATCCGGTCGGCCGCGTCCTCCATCCCGTAGAGAACGCGGAGCTGACGACGACGCCGCCACGAGCCCGAGGCCCGCATAGAGCGGGTACTCGGCCGGCGAGCGCAGCTCGAAGGCGGGCAGCGTCAGGAACGGGTGGGAGCCGAAGGCGGCGCGGCCGATGATGTCAGCGACGAACGACGAGAGCACCACGACGCCGAACGACTCCGCCTCGAAGTCGCGCAGGATCAGCTCGAGGCCGAAGAAGACACCTGCGATCGGCGCGTTGAAGGTCGCCGAGATGCCGCCGGCCGCACCGCAGGCGACGAGGATCCGCAGTCGCGACTCCGGCACGCGCGTCAGCTGGCCGAGCGTCGAGCCGAGCGCCGAGCCGATCTGCACGATCGGGCCCTCGCGGCCCACCGAGCCGCCCGAGCCGATGCACAGCGCCGAGGCAAGCGACTTGACGACCGCCACCTGCGGGCGGATCCGGCCGCCGCGCTCCGCGACCGCGAGCATCACCTCCGGCACCCCGTGGCCTCGTGCCTCGCGGGCGAAGAAGTAGATCAACGGCCCGTACAGCAGGCCGCCTACCACCGGGGTACACACGACGAACCAGAAGCCGACACCGTGGAAGTAGCCGTACGAAGCGTGACCGGCGGCGCTGTAGTCGCGATGTCCGCTGAAGGCGTAGGTAAAGGCGAGGATCAGGTAACGGAAAGCGACAGCACCCGCACCGGCGCCGCAACCGACGACAAGCGCAAGCGCAACCAGGCCGCCCGAGGTCGCGCGCAACCACCAGCGTGCGCGCGCCAGCCGGCCACGACCGACAGTGACGATCCGAACCACGCTCATCGCTGAGCCTCGACGGTCAGGGCGATCGAAACGAGCGCACCGCCGAGCCGATCAGCGCCCGACATCTTGCTGGCTGTGCACGAACGCGCGGAAGCTCGACCCGACAGCGCTCATCGCCTCCGCAAGCTGGCGTCGCTCCTCGCGCAGGCCGATGAATGCCTGTAGCAGCCGCCGCTCCCCTTCGGCTGTCAGCGCGAGCAACGTGACGCGACCATCGGCGGCTGAAGGCGAGCGCTCGATCAGCCCCGCTCTCCTCCGTGCGTTTGACGAGCTCGGTCACCGCCGTCTGCTGCAGCGAGAGCCTGCTTGAAAGCTCGGTCACGGTGGAGGTCTCGTCGGGGGCGCTCTTGATGGCGAGCAGCAGGTCGTAGCGCTGGGGGGTCAGGCCCGCGCTGTCGGCGACCTCGTCGGTACGGGCGAGGAAGCGGCGCAGCGCTGCCCGGAACGCGGCGGCACGCTGCAGCTCGAGCTCGGTGACTTTGGGAGCGAGTCGCTTTGTCACGGGACCACGCCCAGTGAGCGGCTGGTGTCGTCAGCCCTAGACGTTCTCGGGGAATTGCCTGTCGTAGCGGGCCTCGATCTCGGACCAGCGGTGTGCAGGGATCGGTTCTGTGTTCGCACCCTTGACCACGAACCCCGCGCCGCAGACGAAGCATTTCCGTGCCGGGTGTCCTTCCACTTGACCCCGCAGAGCGAACGAAGCCGCGCTTCCGTCCGCCGTCTCCGCCGTCGGGCCAGACTGACCGCACAGCGGACACATCAGCCATTGCTCTTGCTTCTTGTGCCCAGCGCCGTCGACGTGATGGATCCGATCCAGCAGCCTCATTTCTTCCTCCCGTTTGATCAGAGCGACCTCTTTGATTCCCACTGGTTGGAAAATCAACACCATGACATGATGTAACATACGCTGGCATCGCTCGCCGGCGTGGGCGGCGCGACTGCAGAGGTCTACGAGCTCTGGTGCGCGACCTCATGGATCGCCGAGTCTGGCGCCCCTGTAGCATCGGCGGTCGCACGAGGTGTGCCGGGAAGGCTGGTCGGCGATCTGTCGCCCCATGCCTACCGCGCTTGCCATCCTCGTCTTCTTTGGCTCGCTAGCCCTCACGTTGGCAGCGGCTGGCTTCTTTGCCGACCGGCTCGACCACCTGGGGGCGCGGCTCGGGCTACCGGAGGCGATCGTCGGTTTGTTGACCGCGCTCGCTGCCGACGCACCTGAGATCTCATCGGCCGTCGTCGCGCTGATTCACGGTGAAAAGGACGTGAGTCTCGGCGTCGTACTCGGCTCGAACGCTTTCAACCTTGCGGCGATGGTCGGTCTGTCGGCGCTTCTCACGGGCGCGGTCCGGGTCGAGCGGCGGCCGCTCGCGGTCGAGGGCGTTGTCGGCGTCGCGGCCACGCTCGTCGCGGCCGCATTGATCCTCGGTCTGTTGGGTGCACCGGAGGCGGTGACGCTCGTCGCTGTTGTCTCCCTCGTCTACCTGGTGCTCATTTGGCGCTCGTCTGAACGGCATCATCGGCATGTTCAGGAAGGTGCGGTGTGGAGGTCTGCTGCGTTGATCGTGCCTGCTGTGGTGCTGATCGTCGTGGGCGCCACGGGAATGGTGCGCTCCGCGCTTGTCGTCGCCGACCGCTGGCACGTCCCTCCGGTTGTCGTTGGCGTCGTGGTGTTGGCAGCGCTGACGAGCCTGCCGAACGCGTTCACGGCCCTCCGGCTCGGGCTGGTGGGCCGCGGCGGCGCGCTTGTGAGTGAGACGCTTGCCAGTAACACGATCAACCTGGTCGGCGGTGTCATCGTTCCGGCCTTGGCGGTCGGCCTCGCCGCCCGCTCAGGCCTGGTCGGCTTCGACCTAGCCTGGGTGTTGCTTATGACCATCGCCTGCGTCACCCTGCTCGCGCGGCCTCTCGGCCTTGGCCGAGGCGGCGGAGCGCTCCTGGTCGCGCTTTACGTCCTCTTCATCGTCGTGCAGTTCGCGCGCACATGACAGTCTGGGCTGGAGGAGGCGCACACCGACCAGGCGTGACAAGCCAAATCGCAGGCCCTAGGCCAACGTCGCTCCTGCGACGGATGCATTCGGGCTGAATCCGATCCGGAAACTCGACAGGGCGCGCGATGGCGTTCCTGAGGAGTCGCCGGCCCGGCTTCCGACGCGCCTCGCTATTGGCCGGCGAGATGTTCGCCCCGGTCGAGAATCGTTTGGGCGAGAATGCTCCGCTCGGGCCCGAGCTCGCGGAAGGCGGCCTTGAGCCGGCGGCGCCCCTCGGCAGTTAGCGCGAGGTGCTGCCGTCGGCTGTCGCCGGGGTCGATCCGGCTTGTGACGAGCTTGGCCCGTAGCGCACCCTGGACAAGTCGCGTGACGCTGCTTTGGCTCATCTGGAGCGGGGCGATCAGCGAGCCGATCGGCGAAGGCTGGCCGTCGACCTCGCGTGCGCGCAAGAGCAACAACAGGAGGTAGCGCTGCGGCGTCAACCGGTTGCGGGCCGTGATCTCCTCCGTCCGCCGCTGGAAGGCGAGCATGCGGACGCGCAGTTCGGCGGCTGCGAGGTACGCGCGGTCGTCGGCGGAGGCTTCGATGACGCCGGGTTAGGCCCTGATGGCGTGACTCCTGCTGGGATCCCCCCGCAGGTCTCCCCCGGAAAGGGTATGCGCCGCACGCGGGGCCAACCGATAGATGCATGGCTCATGTATTCCTTTTTCAATCGCTCGGCCGTCCGCTCGCTCGCCCTGCACGACCACGAACTGCGTGTGACGATGGCAGGGTTCACGCTGATCGAGCTGCTGATCGTGATCGTTGTGATCGGCATATTGATGGCGATCGCAGTGCCCTCGTATCTAGGTTTGTCCGCGAAGGCGACGAACCGCACCGCAGAGCAGCAGATTCGCGCAGCGATCCCCGACGTCGAGGCGTTCTATGTGGATAACGGGACGTATGTCGGGTTGGGTAACACGGCGAAGAAAACACCACCCGGTCTGGTTTCGTACGACTCGAACCTCGCGGTGAAGGTCGGCACCGGCAACGGGGCCCCGACAGCAAGCAACTTCTGCCTGAACGCAACCGCGGACAGCAAGCTGAGCGCGCGCGGGCCAGCACCGATCACGTGGTTCACGAAGGCGAACTGCGCCGGCACGGGCGTCGTCGTCGCACCGTAGCCAGACGGCTTCCCTTCACAAACTGGCAAGAGCGCAATCTCCTGATGGTGTAACTCCTCGGATTGATTGGTGCGCGGCGGTATTCGTCTTCGAGGCGGCGTCCAACGCTATCGCCGCCACCATCGCTTGTAATCAGAGTGTGGCCCGCCTGCCCGAGTGTTCGGTAGTGACGCCCGAGCGGGTGAGCGTCGATCGAAGCGCAGCGGTTGTCGCGGCCGGGCTCGCTCGAGGACGAGCTGCGCGGAGTGGATCTAAGACGGGAGCTGCACGGCGCCGACCTTCGGCAGCTCTGGATCGCGCGGTCCCCCTAGCCGTTGCGATCTTTGCTCTGGCACCGCGGAGGCCCGGCGATTCACGCCGCTGCTCGACTGCGCAGTCCCCTCCGATCTTGGCAGAGTTGCTTCACCTGGATAGGATCGGCCTCCGGCGCAGGCGCAAGTCCGTGGAGGTAGATAGATGCGTGCTCTCTCTGTCCTGCCGCTCGCCACTCTGGTGGCGGCGCTCCTTGTTGTCGGACTCTCGGTCGACTCCGCTGCCGCGATGGGGACCGCTTGCTCGACAGGTCAGGTTGTCAAGACGAAGTCATATGTGTTCGCACTCTCGATCGGCCCGGTCGAGACGATGTATACGCCGGCGCAGGTGAGGGCCAAGCACCCGAAGAGCGGCGAGGTAATGCTCTCCGGGACGATGAGTGCCATGCACATGTCCTCCTCCAGCGAGCGCCACCTGGAGGTTCACATCTGCACGCACGGAGGAGCCGTCGTTACCGGCGCCCATCCGACGATCGAGATCAATGATCCCGCCGCCAAGGCGATGAAGATGACGATGCTGCCGGTTGCGACGATGGAAGGGATCGGCATGGGCCGCTCCGACTACCACTACGGAAACAACGTCGAGCTAACAGCTGGCCACCACATCACCGTCACCGTCACGCTCAACGCACAACGAGCCGTCTTCCACACCACGGTTGCGAAAACGGGCATGCATATGAAGTAGCGTCCTCGGTGAAACCGAGTCTCCGCGGGTGAGATACTTCTCGCTCACCCTCGAACAAGGAGTTCCGGTGTCAGCAGAGGAGAACACCCGACTCGCTCAGGAGGCGTATGAGGCTTTCGGTCGGGGCGACATGGCGGCGCTTGCCGAGGTGATGGCGGACGACATCGAGTGGGTGAGTGCCGGGGATCCTGCCGACGACCCGACCGCCGGAACGTTCAAGGGCAAGGAAGCTGTCCTGGGCTGGTTTGGTGGTCTTGCATCGACTGTCGATTTCACGACGTTCGAGCCACGAGAGTTCATCGCCCAAGACGACAAGGTGGTGTCCCTGGTGTACGCCGAAGCAACGGCTCGGGGTAGCGGCCGCGCTTTTGTGAATCATGAGGCACACGTGTGGACGTTCCGGGATGGGAAGCTCGCGCGATTCCAGATCTATCTGGACACGGCAGCGGTGGCTGCCGCCCTCCGCGTGGAGTAGCCCCGACGGGACCCGGCGGATCGCAAGTGCGATTGCAGATCACACTCACGGCGTTGCCGTTCCTGGCAGTTCCATCTGAGCCAGGCGCAATCAATCACGTGCGCCAGTGTCCGGAATGACGCCTGATCGAGGGCTGCTAACGGCGGTTCCATGCCCGCCATCGACCGGCGACTTGCACGCTCGGACGATGCCGGGCTAACCGACCGTTGGGGAAGGACGCCCCCGAAGGCTTCGACTCAGCGGTTGAGCGAAGTGCTCGTCGCTGCTGAGGGTGGCGATGAGCTTGAGCAGCGCGTCGAGCGCGGCCGCGAGCGGTTCTGGGTCGCGCTGGATCTGAGCGAGCAGGAGGCCGCCCTCAAGCGCGGCAAGCGTGGCGAGCGCAAGCTGGCGCGGATCGGCCTCCGGTGCGAGTCGGCCGAGTGCGTGCATCCGCAGGAAACCGGCCATGATGCTGGCCTCCCAGCGTTTGAAGGACGCCGCCAGGATCATTCTGGCTTCGGGCTCCGTCTCGGAGAGTTGGGGACCGAGCGAGCCGATCGGACAACCGCCGCGCCCGTCCGTGTCGCGGGCGTGCTCAACCACGAAGTCACGCCACTCCCGTAGGCCGTCGAGGCTGCTGAGGTCGAACTGCTCCTGCGTGCCGATGGCCATGTCGGCCTGGCGCTCGATGACTGCACGGACCAGCGCCGGTTTGTCCTCGAAGTAGTGGTAGAGCTGCGAACTGCTCACCTGCGCACCGTCGCGCACTTCCTCGATCGTCGTGCGGGCAACGCCCTGCTGATAGATCAGCTCCGCCGCAGCATCGACGATCCGGTCGCGCGTCGCAGCGCCCTTGCGCGTCAACGGCCGCCGGCCAGGACTTGCGGGCATGACGGAAGTATGGCAGAATGGATCGCGCGTTCCATTTTGGCCAATGGCCTCGGCCGCTAGCGCCGGGAGAGTCAAGAAGCCATGTGCTGGGCCAGGCCGAGCGCTTAGCCGTCGTATCCACCCGCGCGGTCAGATCGCGCCATTCAGCCAACCCAGGCTGCCGCGGAACCTACAGATGAGAGGCAACTGTGATGAGCGCACTCCCAGAAAAGACCGTGCTGATCACGGGCGCCAACGCCGGGATCGGCAAGGAAGTCGCCCGGCAACTGGCACTACGTCCCGAGATCGCCCGGATCTACCTGGCCTGCCGGAACCAAGAGCGGGCGAGCACGGCCAAGGCCGAACTTGAAGCCGCGACCGGCCGGACCATCTTCGACATCGTTCTCATGGACGTTGCCGACCTGGGCTCGGTCCGCGACGGCCTGGCGGCAATCGACGGATCCCTCGACGCGCTGGTCATGAACGCCGGTGTCATTGGCCCGCAGTCGATGAACTTGACCGCTGACGGGGTCACCACCGTGTTCGCGACCAACGTCCTTGGCCACGTCGTCCTCCTCGAAGGACTCCTGGCCGAGGACCGGCTTGGCGAGGTTGCGGTCTTCGTCGGAAGTGAAGCAGTCAGAGGGGTCCCGAAGTTGCGGATGAAGGGGCCATCGTTCGTCTCAACCTCAGCCGATGAGCTCGCCACCGTGATCGACGGCAGCTATTTCGCCAACAGAAAACCTGACTTCAACCTAGCGTTCGGGCAGGCCAAGTACATCGGGGCGCTCTGGATGTCCTACCTAGCCCGCCAACACCCCGACCGCCGCTTCATCACCGTGAGCCCCGGCAACACCACCGGCACCGGAGCCCCCAACGGCCTTCCCCTACCGATGCGGGTAGCCGCCAAGTACGTCATGCCCGCCCTAGGTCTCGCCCACAAACTCGACGTGGGAGCGAAGCGGCTCGTCGATGGCGTCACTGACCCGACCCTGTCCAGCGGCGCGTTCTACGCCAGCGCGGCCAACACGCTTACGGGTCCGTTGGTCAACCAAGCGGACTTCCTGCCCGACCTGGCCAACCCGTCGTTTCAAGACAACGCCAATGAAGCAATCCACCGCTTCATCACCTAAGGGGGCGGAACGCGAATCGAGATTCTCGGCTGCGCCAGTGTTCGCGAATGACGCCCGAGCGGCGGGTGCTTATCGTCGGGCGCTGTCGCCGTAGACGAGTCTCGTGACGACTTCGATCATGGGACGGCGTTCCTGCTTTGTCATCCCGGGTCGGATCCCGGCCCTCGGCGGTCACAACGGCATCAATGAACGCGTCCGGATCGGCGGGAACGTTGTCGAGAATCGCCTGCTGATCGCCTGGAGGGAGGCAGTAGCCGAACCCGACGCATAGTTCATCGAGGGCCGACTGAGCATCAGGCGCCCGGCTACGGCCTGGCGTCGAGATACGCGAGCACGGCGAGCACACGTCGGTGTGTCTCGTCGGACGGCGGCAGGCGGAGCTTCTGCAGGATCGACGCGACGTGCTTTTCCACCGCGCCGACGGTGAGCACGAGCACGTCGGCGATACCCGCGTTCGAGCGGCCCTCGGCCATCAGCGCGAGTACCTCCTTTTCTCGCGGGCTGAGCGCGGCGAGGCGGTCGTTTCGGCCGACGAAGTGCGCGACGACTTCCGGGTCGAGCGCCGTGCCGCCGTCGGCGACGCGGCGCACGGCTTCGACGAATGCGTCGACGTCCATCACGCGGTCCTTGAGCAGGTAGCCGACGCCGCCGCGGCCATCGGCGAGCAGCTCACGCGCGTACGTCCCTTCGACGTACTGCGAGATGATCAGGATTGCCGTCTCAGGTGCGCGTTCACGCAGCTCGAGTGCGGCGCGCAAGCCTTCGTCGCGAAACGACGGCGGCATGCGGATGTCGATGATCGCGATTTCAGGACGCTCGCGCAGCACGGCATGCACGAGCGCATCGCCGTCGCCGACCGCGTCGACGACCTCTATGTCGTTGTCGCGGAGGAGGCGTGTGAGGCCGTCGCGCAGCAGCGCGAGGTCTTCGGCGATCACCGCTCGCATGGCAGCACGGCCTCGATCACCGTCGGGCCGCCGGCGGGGCTCGCCACGCGCAGCGAGCCGTCGAGCGCTTCGACACGCTGACGCAGTCCGTGCAGGCCACCGTTTGCCTCCGTCGCTCCGCCGCGTCCGTCGTCGAGCACCCGCACGACGACCGCGTCTTCACGCTCGTGCACGTCGATGTCGATGCGCGAGGCGTGCGCGTGCTTGAGCGCGTTGGCCAGTCCTTCGGATGCGACGAAGTACGCCGCGTTCTCAACCGGCAGCGGTGGGCGCCCGGCGAGCTCGACGTCGACCGCGACCGGAACCACGGCGTTCGTCGCGATCGCGCGGATCGCGGCGTCGAGCCCTCGGTCGGCGAGGATCGGCGGGTAGATCCCGCGCGCGAGGTCGCGAAGCTCTTGCAGCGCAGCGGTCGCCGCGGCGCGTGCCTCGGCGAGATGTTCCTGCGCCTTCTCGGGATCCTTCGCAAGCTGCTGCTCGGCGAGGCCGAGGTTCATCCCAAGCGCGACAAGGCGCGCCTGCGCGCCGTCGTGCAGGTCGCGCTCGATGCGGCGCAGTTGCGACTCGGCGGCCTCGACGGCGCCGGCGCGACTGTGCGTCAGCTCTTCGACGCGCGCCTCGCTCCTTTCGCGGCGCGTCACCGCGCGCATGCCGACAACGAACGCGAGCACCGCGATCGGCCACACCGGCCAGAACGTGCCGAAGCCTGCCGCCGCCCAGATGCCGATCAGAAACAGCCCAACGAGAGCGGACTGGCCTGCGTGCTGCGCGAGGGCGCCTCTGCATTCGGTGGCCCACCAGCCCGACGCGACCGCGAGCCCAGTCGGCAGCCACACCCACACCGGCCAGAACGTGCCGAAGCCACCGGCCGCCCAGACGACCACGACGAAGAGGTCGAGGAAGAGGACGGCCCACGCCGAAGCGCGAGCCGTCCTTCGCAACAGGAACATCATTGGCGCATTGTCCGTCACGCGCCCTCGGCAGCAAGGTCGAGCTGCGGCAGCCGGGCGAACACCCGCGGCAGCCACCAGTTGCGCTCGCCCAGCAGCGTCATCGCGGCGGGGAGGAGCAGGGCACGGATCACCGTTGCGTCGATCAGCACCGACACGGCGAGGCCGAAGCCCATCTCCTTCATCGAGAGCAGGCCGAGCGTGGCGAAGATCGAGAAGACACCGACCATCACCATCGCCGCACTTGTGACCGTCGACGCGGTCGAGCGGATGCCGCGGTCGACGGCGTCGCGCGTGGAGTAGCCGCGGTCGACGAGCTCGCGGATCCGGCTGACGATGAACACGTGGTAGTCCATCGAGAGGCCGAACAGCACGGCGAACAGGAAGAGCGGCACCCACGGCACGATTGCGCCGCTCGAGTGGAAGCCGAGCACGCCCTGCATGTGGCCGTCCTGGAACGCCCACGTCATCGCGCCGTACGCCGCCCCGACCGAGAGCGCATTGAGCGCGATCGCGGTGAGCGCGACGACGAGCGAGCGGAAGCACAACAGCATCAGCGCGATCGTCAGCAGACCCACGAAGCCCAGGATCAACGGCATGTGATGGTCGATCGTCGTCGTGAAGTCGACGTTGCCTGCCGTCTCCCCGGTGACCGCGACCGTGACGCCGGACACCGCTCCGATCGTCAATGGGATGATCTGCGAGCGCAGCGTGTGCAGTGCGTGCACCGAGGCCGCGTTGTCGCCGTCACCCGCGAGCGGTACGTCGAGCTCGGCGACGGTGTCGTGCGCGTAGCGGGTGATCGGCACGGGGCGGCCGACGTCCTTGCGGAGGGCTGCGATGCCTGCGCGCACACTCGGCGCGTTGACGTTTGCGGCGCGCACTACGACGACAGCCGGTGCGGCAGTTGTCCCGAACGCGCCCGTCAGCTGGTTGTACGTCTTCACGATCGCGAGGTGCTGCGGCGCATCCTTGACGCCGTCGCTGCGCGTCTGCATATGCAGCACAGGTGAGGCGATGGCGAGCAGCAGCGCGAGCGCGCCGATGACGGTCGTCTTCGGATAGCGCAGCGCGGGGCGGAGCAGCGTCCGCCAGACCCGCGACTCGCCGTTCGAGCGCAGGAACGGGATACGACCGAACATGACCCGGTCGCCGAGCTTCGAGAGCAGCGCCGGAAGCACCGTCAGCGAGCCGATCGCCGCAACGAGCACGACCAGGATCGTCCCGAGACCGAGCGACGTGAAGACGCTGTTGCCCGACAGAAGCATCCCACCGGCGGCTGTCATAACCGTGAGCCCGGACACGAGCACAGCGCGGCCCGATGTGGCGGCTGCACGCTGCAACGCCTCTTCGCGACTCGCACCGCGGTTGCGCTCCTCGCGCTCACGCTTCAAGTAGAAGAGCGAGTAGTCGACACCGACCGCCATGCCCATCAGCACGATCACACTCGTCGTCGGATTAGCCTCGTGGATCACCGAGCTCGACAGATGCGACAGCCCGATCGCCGCAAGCACCGCGGTGAATGCCAGCAGCACCGGAATGCCGGCCGCGAGAAATGCCCCGAACGCAAGCAACAGGATCGTGAACGTGATCGGCAGTGAGAGATGCTCGGCACGCGAGATCCCGTCCGCGACGACCTTGTTCATCGCTTTCGAGATGCTCGCGTCGCCCACTTCGCTGATCGCGTAGCCGGGATGCGCTGAAGCGAGCTTGCTCACCGCGTCAAGCGCCGGCTGTACTCGTGCGTCGGCGGTGTCGGAGTCGCCGGCGATGTCGAACTCGACCAGCCCGAGATGGCCGTCCTTCGACACGTCACCGAGATGAACGTTGCGCACGCTTTTCGTGCGTGCGAGCGTCGTGCGCACGTCGTTCAGCGTCCGGCGGAACGCGGCCGACGACGCGGTGCTCGTGCGCGAGCGCACGAGCACGTTCTCGCTCGCGTGGCTCTTCACGCCCGCTGCGGCGAGCATCTGCTCGGCGCGCGCGGCCTGGCCGTTCGTCTGCTCGGCGCTCGTCTGTCTGATCGATCCGTGCGCGGTCCCGAGCATGACCGCCGCGACGACGAACGCGAGCCACCCGAAGGTGGCGGTCTTCCAGTGCGCGGCGCTCCACCGGCCCGCGCGAGCTGCGAGGTTCATCTTGTCCCCCTGAGTCGTGTTGGAGTTCACGACCTCAGGCTGCTCGCCCGGCGCGCACGCCACCATGGCGCGCACCGGCGTCTCAAGGTGGGGCTAGCCCCACCCCGCGGGCGAGCGACGACGGTACGAGCGAGATGTCGTAGAGCGTCCGAACCGGCAACGGCGTGCGCTTCGCCACTCGAGATTGAAGAGAGCTCTCGCGAAGAGGTCGAGACGGCGATAGACGAGGTCATCGCCAGGCATGGCGAGATTGCCGGTCGCGCGTCGGAGGACGACAAGATGCGGCTCGCCCAACTCCGGAACCGTGTGCACGAGATCACGGCGAACAAGCCGTCGTTCTCCACGCAACTCCTGACGTTGGTCGATGGAGTTGGCCGGCCGTGCAGACAGCCTTGATCCCTCGCATGCGCCAGTGCTCGGCAATGACGCCTGAGGGCCGCACGGGAACGGCGGTTCGATGCCAGTTCTACCGTTCTCGGGTAAGGCGAGAGAGGTTGGGGTAGAAGCGAGGCGTGGAACCACGTCTTCATGTGATCACGCTGGCGGTCGCCGACCTCGGGCGAGCACTGACGTTCTACCGTGCGCTCGGCTTCGAGTCGAAGGGGATCCTGGGGACGGAGTGGACGGACAAGGTGACGGGCGCCAATGGTGCGATCGCGATGTTCGAGCTTGACGGCGGGCTGCTTCTCAACCTGTATCCGCGTGCTGATCTTGCCAAGGACGCGGCAATTTCACTTGCGGAGCCGCACAGCGGTGAGTTCAGCCTCGCGCAGCTCGTCGGCAGCCGCGTGGAGGTGGACGAGTTGTTGGAGAAGGCGGCATCGGTTGGGGCGAACGTCACACCCGCCCACGAACGCCCTTGGGGGATCTACTCGGGGTACTTTCGTGATCTTGATGGTCACCTCTGGGAGATCATCTGGCATCCAAAGAGAACGCCCTAGAGCGTTGCCCGGCGATACAGCGGCTTGTCGCCCCAGCGGAGTCGGTCACACACGAGTCCGATGGTGGGGAGAGAATCGAGATTCTCGGCTGCGCCAGTGCTTCGGAATGGGCCCTGAAGAACCGGCGGGCCGACATTTACAGGGTCCCACCCGACTGAGACCGACAGGTTGCGAGCGCGCGCGACCTGTTCGCTAGGTTGTCCTGCGTGACCGACCGCGCAGTGCCAAACCTCCCCTCGCGTGACCTGGGCGCAACCACTGCGTTCTACCGTGGCTTCGGGTTTCGTGAACTACACCGGGACGACAACTGGCTTGTGCTGCGAAGAGGAGAGCTTCAGCTCGAGTTCTTCCGCAAGGACGACCTCGACCCACGAGGCCACGAGTTCGCGTGTTGTCTGCGTGTGGCCGACCTGGAAAGTCTCTACGAGGCAGTTCGCACAGCCGGCGTGCCGGAGAAGCGACATGGGCGCCCCAGCGTGCGGCCGATAGCAACACAGCCGTGGGGTCAGCAGATGTCCACGCTGCTCGACCTAGACGGCAACCTCTTGCGGATGATCGCAGACGACGACTCGCACTGACGGGCAGCGTTATCTCACTCATCGGGGTCGTCCTCGCATGCCCCAGTGTTCGCGGATGACGCCTGACGCCGCGCTATCGTCGGCGAGTGCCCCCGCCGAGAGCAGCTCTGGATCGGTCTGGCAGAGGTCAGCCCGCGAAGCGGGACGAATGCACCTGCGGGCATGGCCGGTGTCCAGGTCGCCACCTGTGCGATGTCGGTAGATAGCTACATCGCGAAAGCTGCGGCAGCACTCAGCGAGGAAGGGTTTGAGGTTGTCGAGTGGGACGACGTGCTTCCGGTCGGACCTGGCTGGCCTCCATCTGATGCTGATCCGTCACTGGTCGATGCGGGAACATGGGCTATCGAGCAAGACGACAACCCGCAGGACGCATAAGTCAAAACAATGGGGCCTGATTAGAGCTTCGCGAGACGAGGCGTTGAAGCTCTCATGTCAGGCGCCCTCGACCGAGGCTTCCTAGCGAAAGGTGCCCGCGAAGCCGCCAGACCCGATCCAGCGTTGGGCGAGGCCGAGGACGATCACGATTGGGGCGGCGGTTACGAGCAGCAAGAAGGCGATCGTGCTCGGCGGCGAGGTCGTGTGCAGGTTGAGCAGGCCTGGGATGTTCCCGGACGTTTGGCGTTCGAACAGCTGTTGGGCGATGCCGAGCGCCAGGGGGTAGCGGCTCGTCGTGTTGAACGCGGAGTACATGATCCACGGGAGGAAGTAGTTCGTCCAGCTCGCGACGAAGTCGAGGAACACGATCAGCCCGGCGACTGGCGCCGAAAGTGGAACCGCGATGCGAGCAAACACCTGCCATTCGTTGCAGCCGTCGAGGCGGGCCGTCTGGATCACAGCGTGGAATCGTTCGGTGTGGAAGTAGATGTAGGCGAGGTAGACGCCGAACGGGAAAAGACCGTAGGGCAAGATGACCGCCAGCGGGCTGGTCAGCATATGAAATGAGATCGCTTCGAGGAAGAGCGGCAGCACGAGCGCGTTGGTCGGGATCAGCATGACGACCATCGTGAGGATCAAGAGTGCGCGTCGGCCGCGGAAGTCGTGGGTCGCGATGCTATAGCCGGCTGGAACGCAGAATGCGACGGCTATCGCGGCTCCCGCCGCGGAGTAGAACGCTGAGTTGAACACCCACCGCCCGATGTGGCCGCCGATCGTCGCCTCCGAGATGAGCCAGCCGATCGGCACGACGAAGAAGGCTGCAGCGAGCGTAGCGAGGGCATAGGAAACGAACTGGCCCGGCGATAGCCGCAGCGTGACCCAGTTCGTGTGAGTCGGCATTTAGTCGTCGACCTCGAACAGGCCGGTACGCAGGAGGATGACGGCCGCGCAGATCAGGGCACCAACGAGCAGGTCGATGGAGATCGCGGCGGCGTAGTTGAAGTTGCCGACACGGAAGGCGACGCCGAAGGCAACCTGGTTCGGCGACCAGTTCTGATTCGTGACCCCACCCGTCGTCTCGTTGATGAGTTCCGGCTCGACAAACAGCTGCGACCCGGCGGCGAACGCGCCGATCACTATGTATGCGATCCAGTTCTTGATCAACGGCAGCTTGACGTGGACCGCGGTTCGCCACGCGCCCGCGCCGTCGAGCTTCGCGGACTCAAGCACGTCCTCGGGAATAGTCGCGAGTGCGCCGTGCATCACGACGATCCAGATCCCTGCACCACTCCAGAACGCGATCAGCGCGAAGATCACCGGCAGGTTCGGAGACGTGAGCGAGTCGCCGAGCGAGTGGTAGCCAAGCCGGTTCAAGACGAAGCTCCACGGGCTCGTGCCGGGCTGCAGCATGAACAGCCAGAGCATCACGCTCGCCGCGCCGGCAAGCCCTGCCGGGAGGTAGAAGACGCAGCGGAACGCAGCGCTGATGCGCCTGCTCATCGAGTGCAGCATGAGCGCCAGGCCGACCACAAAGACCACCAGCGCTGTGAGCCAGATCGCCAGGAATGCCGCGACGTTCTCGAGGGCCGGCACGAAAAAAGGATTGTCGAAGGAGCCGATGAAGTTCCCCAGCCCGGTGAAATGAGCCGTGAACGATGTCAACGCGAGATCGAGCGCATAGCCCACGGGATAGATCCCCACGGCGATGAGCAGCAAGACGTACGGGGCGACGAATAGATAGCCGACCCTACTCCGTCGCACGCGCGACCCAGATGCCATACGCAGCGATTCCTCCTCCGGACTCGACGACGAACAGAAGATGCCTCCTTGACGTGTAGATCGCGATCGCGCTGCGACTGCGGGTGCGCTCACTGGTACAGGCTGCCCGGGTTGCATACCGACACCACGCCCGGCCGACATCCTCGGCTGAAACACCAGCCACTACCTCGTCAGCCTGGGAGTTTGCAGCGGCGCCGTATTTCCCGCGCATCAAGCATCACTCCATTGTCGGCAGCCGTAGGACTCTCGTAAAGGGCAGTGACATGGGCGAGCGCTCTTACGCCCGAGCTCTCTGAGGTAGTCGGCGACATGTGACGCTTGAGGTGGTCTTCAGGCCGAATGCCCACCTATCCCGGTACAGCGGTTGCGGCGAGTCTGACCGGGACGTCTTACACTCGCCCAGCGCGCCAGTCTGCCAGGCCCTTGCCTTACTGGGTTGGGCACAAGAATGGGCAAAAGCATCAACCTTGTGGTGCGGACGCCACCGTCTGTGGTCTCATCAGCACCGGATTTTCCCATTCGAACGGCGATATGCGCCCTTAGGGGGAACGCCTGCTAGTAGTGGGCGCACCTGGGATCGAACCAGGGACCTCTCGCGTGTGAAGCGAGCGCTCTCCCGCTGAGCTATGCGCCCGGAGAGGGTTCAAACCGTACCAACGATGCGCGCAGCCCTCAGCTGCTCGCGTCGTGCGCGCGTTTCCACTCGGCGCTTTGCCACGGCCCCTTGTTCCGGAGGCCGAAGAGTCGGGCGGGGAACCACCACTTCACCACGCGACCGAGCGCGGTGCGACGACACCAACAGTCCGGGTCGCAGGCGCAGATGCGGTTGCCTTGGTTGTGAATGCGGGCGACGAGGCCGCGGCTCACGACCTCATGCTGGTCCGCGATCAGTGCTGCGACAGTGTTTTCACCAGCGCCGCGAGATCCACCAGATGGCTGCGGTTCCGCTGCAGCAGACACTCCGCATACGCGACCGGCTGCGCAGTTCCGCCTGCGTAGAACGACGCCTCCGCGGCGCACGACCCGTTGCGGTAGCGAAGCCACGAACGCTCGCTCGCGACGAACGTCGTCCGCGCTCCGGGCGCTTTCAACAGTCCGAAGATCTTCTTCACCCGCACGTTGATCTGCCGGTCGGTCGCGACGATCGCATGCTCCGAGCAGCCCTCGAGGGCCACGGTCGTCTCCGGGTGCATCGGGCACGGCAACAGCGTGAACGGCTCGTGGATCACCGGTGGCGACGGTGCTGCCGGCGCGGAAGCCGCCGCGGCGAGAGTGACCACAAGTGAGACGAGAACGGCGGTCTTCATGCGAAAGTCCGCGGCACCGGTGAGGGATCCTTAGGGCTGCTTCCTCCCGGATCTGACCCGGTTCGGAACCTCACCGCGCCGCGGGCGCGCGCAGTGTACCGGCCGTCGCTTGCGCTTCGAGCGAGTCGCGCGCACAATGAAGACGTCCCGACGACGACGAGGAGGTGGCGCGACAAATGATGACTGTCCTGGCCGCGATGCTCGCGCCCTGCGCCACTGCCCGTCGCAGCGTCCTCTGACGCGCGCGTAGAGACGGGCGGTACGCCGCCTACGCACGCAAAGGAGCTTTGGTTGACACTTCCGATCACGGATTCGCCTCTTTACCCACTCGGCTGGGACGACGGCTGGGAAGCCGCGTTCGCCGAATACCGCGACGAAGGGCTCGCGCCGGCCCGCGTCGCAATCCAGCACCGTGGCGCTTATGACCTCGTCACCGAGCAGGGCGAGCTGCGCGCGAGCGCGACGACGCGCCTCTATAAGGCCGACGAATTGCCCGCCGTCGGAGACTGGGTCGGTGTCGACCTCGAGACCGAGCTCGTCGAGGTCGTGCTGCCGCGACGCACGGCGATCTCCCGCAAGGAGGTCTGGCAAGCCGCGCGCGAGCAGGTGCTCGCCGCGAACATCGACGTCGCGTTCCTCGTGCAGGCGCTACCGCTCGACTTCAACCTGCGGCGGCTCGAGCGTTACCTCGCGATGGCGTGGGAGAGCGGTGCGCAGCCGGTGGTCGTGATCACGAAGACCGACCTCGTCGACGACGTGACGCCCTATCTCGACCAAGTTGAAACCGTCACGCTCGGCGCCTGTGCGACGGTCGCGGTCTCGGCCGTCACCGGCGTCGGCATCGACGACCTGCGACCGTGGCTCGAGCCGAATCGCACGGCGGTCCTGCTGGGCTCGTCAGGCGTCGGCAAGTCGACGATCGTGAATGCGCTCGTCGGCGAGGAGCTGCTCGCGACGCAGGAAGTGCGCGGCGACGACCATCGTGGCCGCCACACCACCACACATCGCGAGCTGATCGTGCTCGCAGCGGGCGGTGTCATCCTCGACACGCCGGGCATCCGCGAGCTGCAGCTCTGGGAAGGCGACCTCGACCAGACGTTCGGCGACGTGGAGGAGATCGCGCGGCGCTGCCGCTTCTCCGACTGCGCTCACGATCAGGAGCCAGGCTGTGCCATCCAGGAGGCGCTTCAGGACGGCTCGCTCTCCGTCGAACGCTGGCAGAGCTACCTCAAACTGGAGCGCGAGCTCGCCGCGATCGAGCTCAAGCGCAACCACCTACTGCGACAGGAGCGCGTCCGCGAGTACAAGATCCGCGCACGTCAGAATCGCCCCAAGAAGAAGTCCTGAGCTCACCCCGGGTCCGCGAGGACGGGGTCGAGTTCACCCTGCCCGACCCGGGGCGAGAGCACCGGCAGGTCGTGCTGGGCCAGGAGCTGGTGCGCCCGCGGCCGGGGCCGGCGCTCGCCTGGCGCGACGGGGCGTGGCGGTTCGACTTCAGGCGGCCCGACGTCGACCGGATGGAATACCTGCTCGGGATCGACGGCGCGTTCGTCCCCGACTCGACGAACCCGCGTCGCGTGCCGGGCCCGTTCGGCGACAAGTCCGTGATCGAGTGGCCGGAGTACCGCCGGCCCGCGTGGCTCGACTCGATCGCAGACCCCGGGCCGCTCGAGTCGCTCGAGATCCGCTGCCGCCGCCTCGTCGCACGGGTGCACGTGCTTTTCTACGCGACGCCTGAGCCGCCCGGCGCCGACGCGCCACTCCTCGTCGCGCATGACGGGCCCGAGTACGCCGAGTACTCCGGTCTGACCCGATTCCTCGACGCGATGAGCTGGGAGGAGCGCATCCCACCGCTTCGTGCTGCGCTGATCCAACCCGTCGATCGCAACGAGACGTACTCGGCTTCGGCGCTCTACGCGGCAGCTCTCGTGCGCGAGTTGCTGCCCGAGATCGCGAGACGCGCGCCGCACGGTCGGCGCATCGGCATGGGTGCAAGCCTCGGCGCGCTCGCGATGCTGCATGCGCACCGGCGCCATCCGCGTGCGTTCGACGGGCTGCTGCTGCAATCCGGCAGCTTCTTCCAGCAGCGGTGGGACAAAGTCGAATCCGGCTTTGGCCGCTACGGGCGCATCACACGCTTCGTCGGCGAGGTGCATCGCGCCGGCGCAGCCGAGCGGCCGATCCCCGTCGCGATCACGTGCGGCACCGCCGAGGAGAACCGCGCGAACAACGAGGCGATGGCCGAGACGCTCGCCGCGCAGGGTTACCCAGCCTGGCTCTCGTCCGTTCGCGACGCACACAACTGGACGTGCTGGCGCGACGCCTTCGACCCACATCTGCCGGCGTTGATCGAGGCGATTACGTGATGCAACGGCGGTCGATTGACATCGACGGGGGCACGATCCTGGCCTACGGCCACTACGGCCGGCCGGTCGTCGCGTTTCCCTCCGAGAACGGCGACGTGCAGGACTGGGAGTCACGCGGAATGGTCGAGGCGCTCGGCGATCTGCTCGACTCGGGCCGGATGAAGCTCTACTGCGTGCCGTCCTTCGACAACGAGAGCTGGACGCGCCGTGACCTACCGCTCGAGGAGCGTGCGCGCAGGCACGGGCACTACGAATGGTGGGTGCTCACGCGGCTCGTGCCGTTCATCCAGGCGGACGCACAAACACACGAGCTGATCGCGACCGGTACGTCGTTCGGGGCGTACCACTCGGCGAACTTTTGCCTCAAGCGCGCCGACCTGTTTTCGCTCGCGATCTGCATGAGCGGCGTCTACGACGTGTCGGTGCAAGGCGGCGGCGATCGTGGCGACGCCGTCTACTTCAACAACCCGATGGACTACGTCGCGCATCTGAACGGCGATCACCTCGACTGGCTGCGCGGCCAGGCGTCGCTGCTGCTCGTCTGCGGGCAGGGGCAGTGGGAAGACACCACGGGCGCACTCGAGTCGACACGGCGTTTCGATTCGCTGCTGGCCGAGAAAGGAATCCGGCACGAGCTGGATCTCTGGGGCCACGATGTGCCGCACGACTGGCCGTCATGGCGGCGGCAGATCGCGCATCATCTTCCTCGGTTCATCTAATGGAACAGCGCCTGATCGGATTGCTCCTCGGCACCGAGGAGGACTGGCCCGCCGCGTTCGAGGCGATCATCGGCCGCCTCGGGCCGGTCGACGGCCACGAGCTCCGCACCGAGCGGATCGTCAACGAGCCGTTCGACCTGCGCTACCGGCCGCGCTACTCGCTCGTGATCGACCGGCTCGCGTGGTGGTACGACCTCCCGCGTGCTTGGCTGAAGAAGGTCTCGCTGATGGACGACATCTACCTGCTGAACAACCCGTTCACGTTCCAGGCGATGGAGAAGCACTCGGCCTATTGCGCGCTGATGCGCCTCGGCATTCGGGTGCCGGAAACCTGGTTGATCCCACACAAGGTGCCGCCCGCGAACGCGCGCTTCCAGCCGACCGCCGAGCGCTACAACGCGGCGTTCGATCTCGAGGCGATCGGCGCGGACATCGGTTACCCGCTGTTCATGAAGCCGTTCGACGGCGGGCAATGGATCGGCGTGTCGCGTGTCGGGTCCGCCGAGGAGCTGCGCGCGCGCTACGACGAGTCCGGCGAGCGGATGATGCACCTGCAGACGGCTCTCGAAGACTTCGACGTGTTCGTGCGCTCGCTCTCGATCGGCGCCGAGACGATGTCGATGTGGTTCGACCCATCACGGCCGATGCACGACCGCTACCAGGTACGCCACGCCTTCCTGACGCCGGATCTCGGTGACGAGATCGTCACGATCTCCCGGCTCGTGAACGCGTTCTTCCGCTGGGAGTTCAACTCGTGCGAGACGATCGTCAAAGACGGCATCGCCTACCCGATCGACTACGCGAACGCGTCACCGGACGTGGCGCTCACCTCACTGCACTACTACTTCCCCTGGGCGATCACGGCGCTTGTCAAATGGTCCGCGTTCTGCACCGTGACGAACCGCGTGATGCTCGTGAACCAGAACTCGCGCGACTACTTCGAGTGGGGCGACCGCGACGATCTCGGGTACGAGGAGAAACTCGCGAAGTACCGGGAGCTCGCAGACGCGTACTTCCAGGTGGAGGAGTACGAGGAGTTCTGCGCGCGGCACCTTCCGCACGTCGACGAGGTCGCACACGAGTGGTTCTCGTCGCAAGAGTTCGACGACGTGCTCGTGAGTACCGTGCAGGCGACGTTCCCGCGGCACGAGCAGGATCACTTCGTCGAGCACTACCGGGGCCTGCTCGGCGCCTGGGCGCGCGACAACGGCTAGGAGCTTGACCAGATAGCGCCGCTCACGTAGAACGGGGTTGCGGCGCTGCGGTCTCTGCGGAGTCAATCGACCGGAGACCAGGGAGGCCTCGTGACCACCGCCGAAATCGGGACCGTGAAGCTCGGCAAGCTGCCCGTTCGCACCGACGTCAGAACGCTCGCGCTCGGGCGCTACATCGACAGGCTCACGCTGCCGCCGCCACCCGCCACGCTCGACCTGACGGTCGGCGTCGGAGACTGGCCGATGTACCTGAACGACCGGATCGGGGACTGCACGATCGCCGCGGCCGGCCACATGATCGAGTCGTGGACTGCAGAAGCGACCGGCAAGCCGGTCGAGGTCTCGGACGCCGACGTCCAGACCACGTTCGACCGCGTGAAGATCGTCGACCCGGCGACGGGTGAGGAGGGCGCCGTCGAGCTCGACGTTCTCCGCGACTGGCGCGCTCACGGCGTCGGCGGCCACACCATCGCCGCGTTCGCTCGAGTCTCGCTCCTCGACCACGATCTCGTCCGCACTGCCACGTGGCTGTTCGAGGGCCTCTATCTCGGCATCCAGCTGCCACTGACCGCCCAGCGCCCGGGAATCTGGGACTGGACGGGCTCGCTTTCCGGGCCGGCGCAGCCGGGCTCGTGGGGCGGGCACGCCGTCGACGTCGTTCGCTACGACGCCGACACGCTGACGGTCGTGACGTGGGGGAGGCTGCAGCAGATGACCTGGACGTTCTGGGACCGCTACGTCGACGAGGCGTACTCGATCATCTCGACGGACTTCCTCGAGGGCGGCAAAGCTCCGAACGGTTTCGACGCGCAGGCGCTGCGCGCGGACCTGGCACTCGTGACCGGCTGAGCGCACTACCCTGGCGGCATGCCCGAGGCGATCCTCGTCGTCGACGACGACGTGCCGATCAGGCGGATGCTCGACCGTGCCCTGCGTGCCGAGGGATACGACGTGGAGACAGCGGCCGACGGTGGCGAGGCGCTGCTGGCGGTCGAGCGCTCTGCACCGGACCTGGTCGTGCTCGATATCGCGATGGACGGGCTCGACGGGCTGGCCGTCTGTCGTCGGATTAGACAGAAGGGCCTTGCCTTGCCCGTCCTGCTCCTGACCGCGCGTGACGCAGTGCCCGACCGCGTTGCCGGTCTCGATGCGGGGGCCGACGACTACCTCGTCAAGCCGTTCGCGACGGACGAGCTGCTCGCTCGTGTTCGCGCGCTCCTGCGACGCGGCCGCGATCCCGAAGAGCTCCTCGCGCACGGCGAGGTCACGCTCGAGGTCTCGACGCGTGTCGTGCGCCGCGGCGACGAGCGCCTATCCCTCAGTCCGCGCGAAGCCGACTTGCTCGAGTTGCTGCTGCGGCACTCGCGTCGCGTGGTCACGCGTGAGCAGGCGCTGGCGGAGATCTGGCAGGGCGACGCGAGCGCCAATGCAGTCGATCGATGCGTCTCCAACTTGCGACGCAAGCTCGGTGAGTCGCCCTCGATCGAGACCGTACGCGGCGTCGGCTTCGTGTTGCGATGAGCATCCGCCTCAGAGCCGTGGTTGCGGCGGCGATCGCGACGCTGCTCGCGCTCACCGCCCTCGGCGGAGCGGTTGACGTGCTCGTCGCACGGCATCTGAACACGACCCTCGACCGCTCGTTGCGACAACGCGCAGTAGAGGTTGCACAGATCGCAGCGTCGACGCCTTCGCTGCTCAACGACCGCGGCGCGTTGGACGCTCCTGTCGGCGATACGAGCGCGCTGGTGCAGGTCGTCGATCGCCACGGCAACATCGTCGCCCGTTCTGCGTCGCTCGGCGGACGCGATCTCCCGGTCTCGCTTGCTCAGCGAGCGATTGCCGGTCGCGCAGGGTTCGAGCACGCGAACGTCGGAGTCAGCGACCTTCGTGTGTACGCCGCTCCGCTTGCGCTCGGCGCGGGCTCCGCCGGCGGAGGAGCAGTGGTCGTCGCTGCATCGACCGACGGAGTCGAGGACACGGTCGGCGCGACACGCCTCGTCACGATCATCGGCGCAGTCGGTGCGGCGCTTCTTGGCGCGGCGCTCGTCTGGTTCCTCCTCGGCCGCGCGATCTCGCCGCTCGCCCGTCTCGACCGCGCAGCGGCCGAGATCGGCCGTACTGCAGACCCCAGCCGGCGCCTTCCCGGACTGCGCCGCAACGACGAGGTCGGCCGTCTCGCTGCCACGCTGAACACGATGCTCGAGTCGCTCGACCAGACACAGCTCCGCGAGCGTCGGTTCGTCGCCGACGCGTCGCACGAGCTACGTACGCCGCTCACGTCGCTGCGCGGCAACGTCGATCACCTCGTGCGCCACGGGTCGACACCCGGACTCGTCGCGGACCTGCAAGCCGATGCGGAGCGGCTTGTTCGGCTCGTCGACGATCTGCTCGCGCTTTCGCGCGAGGAAGCAGGACGGCCCGGGGACGGCGACGAGATCGACGTGAGCGAGCTCGTGCAATCGGCCGGCGCAGATACGTGGACGTCCGAGCCGCTGACTGTGCGCGGCGACCGGGATGCCCTCGTGCGAGCCGTCGGCAATCTCGTCGAGAACGCGCGGCGCCACGGCCGAGGGGCCGTGAGCATCGCTGCCGCGCGTGGTGCCGACGGCGTGGCCCGAATCTGGGTCTCCGACGATGGGCCGGGTGTCGGCGTCGAAGACCGCGAGCGGATCTTCGAGCGCTTTCACGGCGACGGCTCGGGGCTCGGGCTCTCGATCGTCCGTGCCACTGCCGAGCGGCACGGCGGCACCGCCTACGCGAACGGCGCGACCTTCACGATTGAGCTTCCCGTCATGAAATCGTCAGACACCTTGGGTATTTCTTCCGGCGAAGAGCTCGAGAAAGGATCGCCGTGAGACTGTTCCGCACGCTTTCGACTCCGCGCCTCGTTGCGCTCGTGACCGCAGTTGCGGCCATCCTCATCGGTGCGTCGATCGCCGTCGCTGCCCGCGGCGGGGCAGGCCCGACGCCGCCGCCCAAGCCGCTCGCCGAGGCGCTGCACGACGCTCTCACCGCAACCGCGCCGACCGGCATCACGGCCCGAATCCAATTCACGAACTCGCTCTTCCCGTCGGGCGCCTTGACCGGGCAGGCCGGGTCAGCGCTCACGTCGGGCGCGAGCGGCCGCCTCTGGGCGAACGCCGACGGAGGGCGCCTCGAGCTCCAGTCCGACGCGGGCGACACCCAGGTCACCTGGACGGACACGAAAGTGACGCTCTACGACGCGTCGTCGAACACCGCGTATGTCGCGTCGCTGCCTCAGAAGTCGAACGACACCACCTCGCACGCGCCACCGACCCTCGATCAGATCACCTCGTTCCTTACGCAAGCAGGAGGGCATTGGGCGATCGACGGCGCAACGCCCTCGAACGTCGCCGGCCGCGAGGCCTACACCGTCTCGGTCTCGCCGAAGCACGACGGCGGCCTGCTCGGCTCGGCGAAGCTTGCCTGGGACGCGCTGAACGGCACACCGCTTCGGCTGGCGATCTATGCGCAGGGCGCGTCGAAGCCCGTCCTTGCGCTCGAGGCGACCGACATTTCGTTCGGTCCCGTCTCGGCCTCGGACATCGATGTCGCGCCCCCGGCGGGCACGAAGATCGTCGACCTCTCCTCGCACCAGGCCAGCCCGGGCGGCACGGACACGCCCCCCGTTACCGGGCTCGGGCCTGTGGAGGCGGCGGCGCCGTTCGCCGTCGTGCCGCAGGCGCTCGTCGGACTTCCGCTACAGGACGTACGCCTTGTCGGGCCGGCCGACGGTCGCTCGGTGATAGCCGTGTACGGCGAGGGCCTCGGCGCGATCATTGTCGTCGAGCGGCAGAGTGACGCGAAGCAGTCGAACGGAAGCGGGCTCGACTCGCTGCCCACGGTTTCGCTCGACGGCGTCACGGCACATGAGCTCTCGACGCAACTTGGCACCGTCCTCTCGTGGGACCGCAGCGGCGTGACGTATGTGCTCGCAGGCTCCGTCGCGACGACGGCGGCTGAGTCGGCCGCCCGCGCTCTCGGGTGACGGACGCTTCGCCGATCGAGGCGCGGGCGCTCGTCAAGCGGTACGGCAGCCTCACTGCAGTCGACTCGGTCGATCTGACCGTCGAGCGCGGTGACGTCTTCGGATACCTCGGTCCGAACGGCGCGGGGAAGACGACGTCCCTCCGCATGCTGCTCGGGCTGATCGCGCCGACGTCGGGCTCCGCACGCCTCTTCGGCCGCGACCCCCACGTCGACGGCGCGCGTGCGCTCGACGGTGTCGCGGGGTTCGTCGAAGGGCCGCGCTTCTATCCGTACCTCTCCGGGCTGAAGAACCTGAGGTTGCTCGGCGACCTCGACGGTGGCGTGGAGCGGGCCCGCATCGACGAAGTGCTCGACACGGTCGAGCTCCGCGATCGTGCAGGCGACCGCGTCGGCGGCTACTCGCACGGGATGCGCCAGCGGCTCGGCATCGCAGCCTCGCTGCTTCGTTCGCCGCAGCTCCTGCTCCTCGACGAGCCGACGACGGGGCTCGACCCGGCTGGGATGCGCGACATGCGCGAGCTCGTCAAGCGACTCGCAGCCGAGGGGATCACGATCTTGCTGTCGAGCCACATCCTCGCGGAGGTCGAGGAGCTCTGTAACCGGCTCGCGATCATCCGCAAAGGGCGAGTCATCTACGAAGGACGTCTCGACGAGCTCCTGCGAACCGCAGGCGGGGGATACGCGTTGCGCACTACCGACCTCGAACGCGCTCGGACAGTGCTGCTCGCGAACGGCGTCGACACGGTCGAGCTCCTCGACGGCGAGCTTCGGTTCCGTGCTGAGGAGCAGGCGATCGAGGCGCTTTCGATCGCGCTCGGGCGCGCAGGCGTCGGCATCGCGGCCCTGGTGCCGCAGACCGCGACGCTCGAGCAGCTGTTCCTCGACATGACCGAGGAAGAGGCGGCGTGACACGCGTCTACAAGTGGGAGCTGCTCAAGCTGCTCTCACAGAAGCGCACGTACCTCGGCCTCGGCGCGTCGGTGCTCGTGCCGATCGTGTTCGTTGTCGTGCTCACCATCCAGACGGGCGGCCCGAATGACATCCCGCTCGGTCGGTACATCCGCCAGACGGGGCTTGCGACGCCGTTCGTCGTTCTCTTCTTCATGTCGATCTGGGCATTCCCGCTGATCACTGCACTCGTCGCCGGCGACATCGTCGCGGCGGAGAGTCACAACGGGACGCTGAAGACGATCCTCACGCGCTCGCGCAACCGAGGCGAGATCTACGCGGGGAAGGTTGCGGCTGCGCTCACGTACACGGTCGTCGTGGTGTTTGCGATGGGACTCGTGGCACTCGTTGCGGCGAGCATCGCCTGGGGCTTCCATCCGCTGACGTCGCTGTCCGGCACAACGGTGAGCGCGCTTCACGGTGTCGGCCTGCTTGCGGCAAGCCTCGCGATCTACGCGTGGCCGATGGCCGGGATCGCCGCGTTCGGTTTGCTGCTCTCCACCGTCACCCGAAACAGCGCAGCCTCGGTGGTCGGCACGCTCATGTGGGCACTGCTCATGCAGTTGCTCGGCGTGCTTCCCGGAACCGAGGCGATCAGGCCGTACCTGCTCGGCCAGCAGTTCGAGGCCTGGCACGGCTTCCTCCGCACGCCTGCCGACTTCGATCCGGTCGTCCGCGCGCTCTGGGTGTGCGCGATCTATGTCGTCGTGCCGCTCTTCGCGGGCTATCTCGTGTTCCTACGGCGCGACGTCGCCGGCGAATAGCGCGCGCCCGACGATCGCTGCAAGCGGGGACGGCACAGCGTTCTACCGCCCCCGCTTGCAGCGGGTCGAGCCTCAAGCCAGTTGAGCTTGAATCACTGAACCTGCATCGCGAACAGCGAGCCCGCCTGGTCGGTGGAGAGCTTGAAGCCGTTGCACTCCAGCCCGACAGTCCCGTCCGCAGTCAGCGTTCCGACGACAGCCAGAACGTCGTGGTCGCGGCCGAACCCGTCCCCGTCAGCTTCCAACGTATTGCTGACGCTGCTATCGCCTTCGGCGATCGACGAGATGCCGGTCAGATCGCATGAGTAGTCCTGACTGCTGCCGTCGAGATTCGAGACACCGAACGATGCTTCGATGAAGTACGTGCCGGCTGTCAGATTCAGCGAGGCGATCGTCCCGGTTGCTCGGTGCGGGTCGCCGATCTCACCGAGATGGATCCCAACAACATGAGCAACCGAAATACCCGGGGCTCCTGGGTTGCCCTGCGGGCCGGTCGCCCCAGCGGGGCCGCCTGGGCCCGCCGGACCCACGGACCCGGTCGCGCCTGTCGCTCCGGTGGCACCCGTTGCTCCGGTCGCACCCGTTGCGCCTTGGATGCCCTGCGGGCCCTGCTGGCCCTTCTGGTTCCAGACGATCTGTTGCTCATCCGACAAGCAGTGTCCGCCGAGCGAAATTGACGCGTGCGGGATCGACGGGTCGATCATCCGGATCGTGCCGAGCTTCGTGTACATGCAGGCCGTATAAACGCCGCCGCTGTCGGGAATCGATCCATACGCGATACCGGCCCCGACGGCGAGAGCCGTCGCAACCGCAAGCAGCACAATTCCACGAGGTCCAATCGTGATCTTCATCTCTCCCTCTCCCTGCCTATGGCGCCCGCCACCGGCGATCTAACCACACGCACATCGGAGAGAAAGCCTGCTAGCACCTGTTTGAACCGATAGAGAAGGCGGTTCGGTAACAGACGGGAGTGCTAGCTGACGAAGAGCGCGCGCCCGACGATCGCGGCTTCTGCGCCGGCGTCCGCGAGAGCAGCGACATCCTCCGGTGACCGAACGCCGCCGGCTGCGAGCACCCGTGCACCGGTCGACGCTGCGCGCCGAACCAGGTCGAGATCGGGCCCTGCGAGCGTCCCGTCGCGTTCGATTGCCGTCACGAGCACGCGCGCGCCGGGCGCGCGCGCGAGCGCGGCGTCGACCGTCAGGCCCGCGCTCTCCGTCCAGCCGGCGGTGCGGACGAGGCCGTCGCGCACGTCGACGGCGAGCACGACCGCGTCGCCGAGCTCGAGCCACGCCGACGGGTCGGGCCAGGCAGCGGTGCCGACGACGACGCGATCGGCACCCGCTTCGAGCAGGCGCTCGGCGTCGGCGCGCGACCGGATCCCGCCGGACGCCTGAACCGGCACGCCGGCTGCTGCGACCATGGCTCGCACGAGCTCCGGCCGGACGCCGCCGCTGCGTGCCCCGTCGAGGTCGACCAGATGGATCCGCCGAGCGCCGGCCTTTACGAAGCGCCCGGCGAGAGTGATCGGGTCGTTCGCGCGCTCGACGACCGCGTCGTAGTGCCCGCGCTCCAGCCGCACGGCCTCGTCACCGAGGACGTCGACGGCCGGGATCACCTCGATCGAAGCGTCGAACCACATGTCTCCATGTTAGCGTGCTAACATACGTTCATGGCCGAGCGGAGCCGACACCCATGGCGGACGAAGGAGATGCGAGAGCTCTTCGACGCGATTCTCGCGTTGGAGACACGAGCGGAGGTGGAGGCGTTCTTTCGGGATCTCTGCACCCTGGCGGAGCTGGAAGCGATGTCGCACCGCTGGCAGGTGGCGCGGCTGCTGGAGCACGGCCTGCCCTACGTGGAGATCGCAGAGCGAACGGGCGCCTCGACGACGACGGTGACGCGCGTGGCGCACTGGCTGAAGCACGGCGAGGGCGGGTATCGAGCAGCGCTCGACCGGGCGGGCTCCTGAAGGTCGCGCTCCCGGCGAAGGGCCGCCTGCGCGAACCGGCGTTCCATCTGCTCGAGGATGCGGGGCTCGGGCCCGAGCAGCCCGGCGACCGGGCGCTTGCCTTTCCGTGCCGAAACGCGCCGGTCGAGGTGCTCCTCGTGCGCGCTGCCGACATCCCCGAATACGTGCAAGACGGCGTCGTCGACTGCGGGATCACGGGCATCGACCTCGTCCGCGAGCGCGGCGCGCAGGTGCACGAGCTGCTTGCGCTCGGCTTCGGCTCGTGCCGCCTCGAGGCGGCGGTGCCCGAGGAGTCGAACGTCGAATGCCTGGAAGACCTCGCCGGTTCGTCGGTGGCGACCGTGTACCCGAAGCTGACGCGCGAGCTGCTCCCGGTCGACGTGACGCTCGTCGACGTGAGCGGCTCCGTCGAGATCGCCCCGCGACTCGGGCTCGCCGATGCGATCGTGGATCTCGTCTCGTCGGGGAACACGCTACGAACAAACGGCCTGCGCTCGCTCGGCGTGCTGCTCGAGTCGGAGGCCGTGCTCGTGGCCGGCGACCCCGCGGTGGGCGAGCCGTTTGCCGCCATGCTGCGCGCCGTCGTCGAAGCGCGCCGCCACCGCTACCTGATGTTGAACGCGCCGGAGAGCTCGCTCGCCGCGATCGCCGAGCTCGTCTCGCCGCGCATTCCGAGCGTGCTCCCCCTCTCGGAAGACGGCATGGTCGCCGTGCACGTGCTCGTGCCCGCCGCCGACGTCTGGCGTCTCCTGCCCGAGCTCGAGGCTCTGGGCGCATCGTCGATCCTCGTCGTGCCCGTCGAGCGCATTGCGGCATGAGCATCGCGTCCGACATCAAGGAGCGCGGTCTCGACGCGGTGCGCGAGTGGGCGGTGAAGCTCGACGGCGTCGAGCCCGAGCGTGCGCTGCCTGCCGGCGAGGTTCCGCGAGACGCGATCCTCGAGCTCGCCGACCGCGTTCGCCGCTGGCACGAGCTACAGCGCCCCGCCGACATCTCGCTCGAGGTCGAGCCCGGCGTGACACTCGAACGCCGCTGGGTGCCGCTCGACACCGTCGGCATCTACGTACCTCGCAATCTGCTCTCGACGCTCGTCATGTGCGCGGTCCCGGCGCAGACCGCCGGCGTGCGCCGGATCGTCGTCTGCACGCCGCCCGAAGGCGCGGGAATGATCGCCGCCGCAGCCGAGCTGCTCGGGATCGACGAGGTGTGGGCGCTCGGTGGTCCGCAGGCGATCGGCTTCCTCGCGTATGTCGAGCGCGTCGACCGGATCGTCGGCCCTGGCAACCAGTACGTGAACGAAGCAAAGCTCGAGGTCTCGCGCGACGTTGCGATCGACCTGCCCGGCGGGCCGTCGGAGGTCGTCGTCGTCGCGGACGGCTCTGGGGACGACGACGTCGTCGAGCTCGAGCTGGACGCGCAGCGCGAGCACGGGCACGAGGCGATCTGCACGCGCGTCGCGACTCTCGCGGAGGCCGAAGCGATCGCACCGGAGCATCTCGTCCTGCTCGGCGACGCAGAGGGCGACGCGGACCGCGTGCGCAACGCCGGTGCCGTGTTCGTCGGTCGCTTCTCGCCGGTTGCGGCCGGCGACTACGCGACGGGAGGCAACCACGTGCTGCCGACCAACGGCTGGGCCCGCTCGATCGGCGGGCTCGGTCTCGAGACGTTCCTCAAGCCGGTGACAGTCCAGCGGCTCACCGAAGCAGGGCTCGCACGGATCCGCCCGACGGTCGAGGCGCTCGCGGCCGCCGAGGGAATGCCGGCGCACGCCGCGGCGGTGCAGCGGTGAAGGCGCTCGCGCCCGAGTTCAGGCCGTACACGTGGGCGCCGCCGAGCGACGAAGTCGCGCGGATCGCGGGCATCGACGTGTCTCAAGTGCTGCGGTTCGACCAGAACACGCCGCCGTTGCCGCTCCCCTCGACGCGACCCGGCACGATCGCCGGCGCGCTCGCCCGTGTGAGCGGTTACCCGGGCGGCGGCTACCTGCCGCTGCGGCGCGCGATTGCCGAGTACGCCGGCGTCGAGCTGCGGAACGTCGTCGTCGGCGCCGGCGGAGACGACCTGATCCTGCTCTGCGCGCGGGCCTACGCGGGCCCCGGCGACACGATCTCGATCCCGCAGGCACCGACCTACCCGCTGTACGCGATCGCGGCGCAGCTCGCGGGCGCCGAGATCGGGGACGACGATGCGGTGCTCACGTTCGCGTGCCGGCCGAACAACCCGACGGGTGCGCTGGACGACCTGCCGGCGGCGCGCCCACTCGTGGTCGACGAGGCGTACTACGAGTACTGCGGCCAGACGGCGCTGCCACTCGTCGACGGCGACGAGGTGATCGTGCTCCGCACGTTCTCGAAGCTCTTTGCGCTCGCCGGTGCGCGCGTCGGCTATGCAATCGCCTCCGCTGAGATCGCCGACGAGCTGAACGCGCGGCAGTCGCCGGCGCCGGTCAGCTCGCTCGGTGCGGAGCTCGCGATCGCAGCGCTCGCGGCAGGCCCCGACCCGGCGCCCGTCGTCGAGGAGCGCGAGCGTCTCGCCTCCGCGCTTCGCGCGCTCGGGCTCGAGCCGCTCGAGTCGCACACGAACTTCCTCTACGTCCCGATCGACAACCCGCACGAGGTCGGCGATGCGTTGCTGCGTCAGGGCATGGTCGTGCGGACGTACCCCGATGCGATTCGCGCGTCGGTGCGCGACGCAGCGGACGACGATCTGCTCGTCGAGGCGCTCGCGCGGCTGCTCGACCGTCCGTCTCCCGTCGCGGCGTCCGGCCATCGCCGGGCACGCACGCTGCGTGCGACTGCCGAGACGCGCTTCTCGACCCGCCTCGCGCTCGACGGTGCGAGCCGCGTGCGCGTGGCGACCGGTGCGGGCCTGTACGACCACTTCCTCGAACAGCTCGCGTTCCACGCCGGCTTCGACCTGCTGCTCGAGGGCGTCGGCGACCTCGAGACCGGCGACCACCACACGGCCGAGGATGCTGCGCTCGCGTTCGGAGCTGCGCTCGACGTCGCGCTCGGCGACCGGCGCGGAATCGCGCGCTACGGCGACGCCGTCGTGCCGATGGACGACGCGCTCGCACGCGCGGCCGTCGACCTGGGCGGTCGTGCGCACGCGGTGCTCGACCTGCAGCACGATCCCGGACTTGCCGTGCACATGCTCACGAGCCTTGCGCAGGCGGCGCGTGCGTCGCTGCACGTCGAGGCGTCCGGCCGCGACGCGCACCACGTCGCCGAGGCGGCGTTCAAGGCGGTCGGTCGCGCGCTGCGTGCGGCAGTGCGGCAGGAGGGCACCGGCGTGCCGTCGACGAAGGGGCAGCTGTGAACGTTGCGATCTGCGACTACGGCGCGGGGAACATGCGCAGTGTCCGGATCGCGCTCGCCCGCCTCGGCGTGCCGAGACCGACGACATCCTCGGCGCGGATCTTGCGGTGCTTCCCGGTGTCGGAGCGGCGCGGAGCGCGATGGACGGCCTGCGCGAACGCGGTCACGACAAGCTGTTGCGCGAGCGTCACGAGTCCGGACGCGCCGATCCTCGGCATCTGTCTCGGCCTGCAGCTCGCGCTCGACGAGACGGAGGAGGACGGCGGCGTCGAGGGCCTCGGTCTCGTTCCCGGCCGCGCCGAGCGCCTGCGTGTCGGCAGGGTGCCGAGGATCGGCTGGGCGCCGGTCGACGACCGCGGCGCGTTCTACTTCGCGCACTCGTACGCCGCGGTGACGTCGTGTGCGACCGCGTGGTCGGAGGGATTCGTCGCCGAGGTGCGTCACGGCTCGTTCGTCGGCTGCCAGTTCCATCCGGAGAAGAGCGGCGCGCTCGGCGCTTCGCTATCTCCAGGACGTTCTCGACCGATGCCTCTCCCGCGTCTGATTCCCTGCCTCGACGTCGCCGGCGGTCGCGTCGTCAAGGGCATCCGCTTCCAGGAGCTGCGTGACGTCGGCGATCCCGTCGAGCTCGGTGGCGCCTACTCCGACGGAGGCGCCGACGAGCTCGTGTTCCTCGACGTCAAAGCGACGCTCGACGGTCGCCGCACGCTGGTCGAGCTCGTGCGCCGTATCGCCGAGCGGATCGCGATCCCGTTCACGGTCGGCGGCGGCGTTCGCTCGCGTCGACGACGCGGAGGAGCTGCTCGCCGCCGGTGCCGACAAGGTGACGGTCAACTCCGCTGCGCTCGAGCGGCCGGAGCTCGTGACCGAGCTCGTCCAGGCGTCTCGGGTCGCAGGCGGTCGTCGTCGCGATCGACGCCGAAGGAGGAGCGGTGCGCTCGCGCGCCGGGACGACCGAGACGGGGCTCGACGCCGTCGACCTGGGCGCGCGAAGCGGAACGGCGCGGCGCGGGCGAGATCCTGCTCACGTCGATCGACGCCGACGGCACGCGCGACGGCTACGACCTCGAGCTGACCGGTGCGGTCGCCGACGCCGTCGACGTGCCGGTGATCGCGTCGGGCGGTGCGGGCACCGCACAGCACGTGGAGGACGCACTCGAGGTCGCGCAGGCGGCGCTCCTGGCGTCGATCCTGCACGAGGACTCCGCAGCGGCTCGTCTACGCTGCGCGCGGAGCTGCGAGAGCTCGGGGTGCCACTCCGATGACCCCGAGCTGAAGCCGGCGATCGTGCAGGACTCCGCGACCGGCCGCGTGCTGATGCTCGCGTGGATGGACGCGGAGGCCGAGCGGCGCACGCGCGAGAGCGGCGAGGCGTGGTTCTGGAGCCGCTCGCGCGAGCAGCTTTGGCGCAAGGGCGAGACGTCCGGGCAACACGCTCGCCGTCGACGAGCTGCGTGACGACTGCGACGGCGATGCGCTGCTCCTGCGCGTCACGCCCGCCGGGCCGACGTGTCACACCGGCTCGGTCACGCTGCTTCGCGCCGGCGCTCTGGCGCACGATCGCGAGCGGGCGCTCGAGCGGCCGGCCGGGTCGTACACCACGGAACTGCTCGAAGGCGGCGTCGGCGGCGTCGCGCGCAAGGTGGGGGAGGAGGCGGTCGAGCTCACGATCGCCGCGCTCGACGAGTCAGACGAGCGCGTCGTCGAGGAGGCAGCCGACCTCGTCTACCACCTGTACGTGCTGCTCGCTGCGCGCGGACTCGACATCGCGGCCGTCGAGGACGAGCTCGCGCGACGCGCGGCCGGCTAACAGTTCGACGCGACCGGATGCCCGGCGCGCGAGATCGTGACGCCTTCCCCGTGCGCGAGCGCCGCGAGCTTCGCGCGATACACGTTCATGTCGGGGTGCTGCCAGTCCGCAGTGCGTCTGGCAGCGCCACGGCGCGTACAGCTCGTCGGTGGTACGGGCTCGTGAGACTCTCGCTGTGGCCGATCACGTTCGGCAGCGAGATGTCGTAGCGGTGCATCAGCCAGAGCGTCAGCCGCAGCGACGCTGCAAGCTGCTTCGGGTCGTCGAGGATCTCGCGCGTCGCTCGTGCCCGACGTGCTCGATCCCGATCGCGGTCCAGTTGAGGCCGACCGTGTGGCGGCACATCGTGGTCAGCGGAACGAGCTGATAGATCGTCCCGTCGCGGTCGATGACGAACTGCGCGCACGTCCCGGGAAGCTCGTGCAGCTCGGGATCGGGAGCGTCGTCCGCGAACGTGTTCCACGCCGACGAGAACGTCGTCGATCGCCGTGTAGTGCTCGACGATCACGCGTGGATGCACGAGATGCCACGTGTGGAGTCCGTAGTGGCGCTCGGCGTAGTGAAGAGTCTCGGCCTGCCGCGCCGCGCCGAACGGAATCGGCTTCTACACGATCGCCGGCTTTGGCGGCACGGCGAGCGCGATCAGCAGGAGAGCAAGGGCCCGCACCGCCCGAAGGTAGCGCGAGCCCTCGCTGTGAGAAGGAGTCCTAGATGTGGTTCGGCTGGGTCCCGCCCGACTGCGGGGCGGCCCGCCGAACCCGCCGCCGTACCCGCCGCCAGGAGGACCGCCGAAGCCGCCACGGCCGAAGCCGCGACCGTTGCCCTCGACCATCGAGGTGACGCGTGTCTTCAGATTCGACGTCGAGCTGATCGGCCTGCGACTGCGAGATCCGCCCGCCTTCGAACCGCCTGCGTCGATCTGCGTCGTCTGAGCCGCGACCATGGCGTCGATGAGGCCGCTCTCCGACTTGCCGCTCGTGGCGTTCGCGATCTGCGCGAGCGTCTTGCCCGAGCGAGCGACTGGAAGAGCGAGCTCTGGCTGACGCCGAGATACGACGCCGCCGCGGACAGCTCACCGAACGGCCCGCCTCCACCGCGGAAGCCACGGCCGAGTTGCGCGCCCGCGCCGGGGGCGCCGAAGCCGCCCGGCCCGCCGTAGCCGCGACCCATGCCGGCGCCGGGACCGCCGAAGCCACCACGCGCCTGGGAAGAGCCCTTCCCGTGGAACGTCGTGGCCGCGTAGGCGGCCCCGGCGGCGACGAGCGCAACCGCGACCACGGCGACGATGCCGAACTTGCCGTTCTTCGTCAGCGACATGGACAAATCGTCGCGCACGTTCCTAAGAGAAGGCTTTCGATTCGCTGTGCGTTTGCTTTCGGTCGGTCTCTTTGGAATCCCACAGGATCGGCACAAGCCTCCCTTAGCCGAGCACGAGATCGTGCGACGCATGAACGCGAACCTGCAGGCCGTCGAGATCGTCGTCCCCGTCCACGACGAGGAGCGACTCGCTCGAAGCGAACGTCGAGGTGCTCGTCTCGTACCTCCGCGACGAGTTTCCGTTCCCGTTCGGCGTCGTGATTGCCGACAACGCGAGCACCGATCGACACCGGTGATCTGGCGCGCGAGCTCGACGCGCGAGCACTCGGAGGTGTCGGCGTTGCACATCGACCGCAAGGGGCGCGGGCTCGCGCTCTGCGAACGGCGTGGCTTTCGAGCTCGCGCCGATGTCGTCTCCTACATGGACGTCGACCTCTCGACGAACCTGGACGAGCTTCCTGCCGCTCGTCGCGCCGATCCTGTCGGGACACAGCGAGCTGGCGATCGGCACCCGGCTCGGCCATGGCGCGCACATCCGGCGCCGGTTGAGGCGTGAGATTCTCTCGCGCGGCTACAACGCGATCGATCCACGCCGGCTTCCGCGCCGTCTTCAGCGATGCGCAGTGCGGCTTCAAGGCGATTCGCAGCCGACGTGGCTCGGCGGCTCGTGCCGCTCGTCGTCGACGACGGCTGGTTCTTCGACACCGAGCTGCTCCTGCTCGGCCGAGCGCAACGGCCTGCGCATTCACGAGGTGCCGGTCGACTGGATCGAGGATCTCGACTCTCGCGTCGACCTCGTGTCGACGATCGCCGCCGACCTGCACGGTCTCTGGCGCGTTCGCCGTTCCTTCTGGCGTGGCGAAGGCGTCGCGCTCGGCGCCGGCTCAAACTTGACGCGCTGGGTCGATCGCGCAGCGTCGGGCGGCGAGTCGCCCGCGGTGCGCCGCGCTGGCGCCGACACTGGCATCGCGTCGCGCTCGCGGGTATCCTCGGGCTCGCGGCGACGCTCGACTTCGTCCGCATCGATCGCAACGGCTTCGCCAACACCTACTACGCCGGCGCCGTGCGCTCGATGCTCTGAGCTGGCACCTCTTCCTCTTGCGTCGTTCGACCGGGCGGCCTCGTGATCGGTCGACAAGCCGCCGCTCGCGCTGTGGGTCGAGGCGACGAGCGCGAAGCTGTTCGGCTTCTCGGTCGTGCGATCCTCGTGCCCGGAGGCGCTCGCGGGTGTCGGCGCGGTGTGGGTGCTGTACCTCCTCGTCGCGCGGCACTTCGGCCGCGTCGCCGGTCTCGCTGCTGCGCTCGCGCTCGCGTGTCTGCCGGTCTCGGTCGCGATCGACCGCGACAACAACCCGGATGCGCTGTTCGTCTTCCTGCTCGTCTGCGCGGCGTGGGCCGGTGCACGGGCGGTCGAGCGGTCGCGGCTGCGCTGGCTACTCGCCGAGCGCTGCTTCGTCGGGCTCGCCTTCGAGACGAAGATGCTCGTCGCCGCGATCGTCGTGCCCGGGCTCGCGCTCGCCTACCTCCTCTTCGCCCGGCTGCGGCTCGCGCACGGTTCCTGCACCTCGCCGCGGCCGGCGTTTCGCTCGTCGTCGGCGGCGCCTGGATCGTCGTCGTCGATCTGTCGCCGGTCGCCGACCGTCCGTGGCTCGGCAGCACCACCGACAACAGCGCGCTCAGCCTGGCCTTCGGCTACAACGGCCTCGGCCGTGTCGACGGGCAGACCGGCGGCACCTCCTTCGACGGGCAACCTCGGCGGCGCTTCTCCGGGCACGCCCGGCGTCTTCCGGCTGCTGAACGACGCGCTCGGCGACCAGATCGGCTGGCTGCTGCCGCTCGCGGTCGTCGGCGGGATGCTCCGCCGTCGTCTGGGCGTTGCGGCGCCGGCGTGCGCAGCTGGGACCGCTGCTGATCGTCGGCGGTTGGTTCGTGACGGCGGCGTTCGTCCTCAGCTTCTCGGCCGGGATCGTCCACACCTACTACGTCTCCGCGCTCGCACCCGCGACGGCGCGCTCGTCGGCATCGGCGTGGTGTCGCTCTTCCGCGACGCGCGTCGCGCCGGGCCGTGGGTCGGTCGCTGCCGCTCCTCGCGATCGTGCTTCACCGCGTGGCTGCAGGTTGCGATGCTGCACCGGAGCGACTACCGGGCGTGGCTCGCAGACGTCGTCGTCGTCGCGGCAGTTGCCGCCGGCGCCGGCGCTCGTCGCGCTCGCCGTCTTCCCCGAGTGGCGTCTGCGCGGACGCCGTCGCCGCTGCGGCACTCGCCGTTGCCGCATTGCCGGCTTCCTCGCGGCGCCGGCTGCCTGGTCGGAGTCGACGCTGCGACGTCGCGTGTCAACGGCGTCTTCCCCGGCGCGGGCCCGAACTTCTAGGTCCTCCGGCTTCGGCGGAGGGCTCGGTGCGGCGGCGGCGAGCGGCGACATCGACGCCGCACTCGCGTACGCGAGGCGCACGGCGCCGCGACGCGGTTCGCGCTCGTCGTCTCGAGCGAGGAGGAGGCGGCCGTACTCGGTCGTCGCGGCAAGCCGGTCGCTGCGATGGGCGGCTTCACCGGCCGCGAGACGGTCATGCTCGAGCTCATACCTCGCATCCCTTGTCCGTCGCGGCGAGGCGCGGTACTTCCTGCTCGGCGGCCAGAACGGGTTCTCGCTCGGGGGCGGTGCGAACGCCGGCGAGGAGACGATCGAGTCCGCTTGCACGGCCGTCTCGTCATCAGCATGGGGTGGAGGTACTTCGGGCGCCACGCTCTACGACTGTGCCGGCAAGGCCGATGCGATCGCTGCGGTCTCTCGGTAAGCAGCTCGCGCGTTTCGGCGTCGTCGGCGTCGCGAACACTGGGTTGACGGCTGCGACCTATGCGGTGCTGCGCAGCGGTGGCACGCCGACGCTGCTTGCGGCGCCGATCGGCTTCGTCGTTGGTGCGACGAACGGCTACATCTGGAACGGACGCTGGACGTTCCGCACTCGATCCCCGGGTGCCGCGCGCCGCTACGTGCTGGTCCAGCTCGGCGCGCTCTGTGCGACCGATGCACTGCTCGCCGGCGGGCTTCCGTACCTCGCCGTGCTCGCTTGCGTCACGCTCGGCTCGTTCGTCGCATGTCGGCGGTGGGCGTTCCGCGTGCGCGTGATCGAGAGAGAAAGTGCCGGCGGAGCGCCCGAGCCGTCAATTATCAGCGCGCGCCGCCGGCTCGCGATTGTTCGCCGCATGCCATGCCAGTCCTGCGGTTGCCACCTATCGCGGTGACCGATGAGAGCTAGTGCAGCGACGCGCGGATGTCGCAAAATGCAGCGACGCAGCTGGGATCGAACTGCGAGCCCGAGGCACGCATGATCTCCTCAACGGCTTCACGCTCGCTGAGCGCGCTCCGGTACGGACGATCCTCGCGCATCGCGACGAAGGCGTCTGCGAGCGCAACCGCTCGCGCGGCGAGCGGCGTCTCCGCTCCTTTCAGCCCGTCCGGGTAGCCCGAGCCGTCCCAGCGCTCGTGATGGCTGCGGATGACCGCGAGCGACGCGTCACGGACGGCGCCCCGCAGCATTCCTTCGCCGCGGATCGGATGCTCGCGAACGGCGGCGAGCTCGTCGTCGGTCAGAGGCCCAGGCTTGTCGAGGATCCGGCCGTCGACGTCGAGCTTTCCGACGTCGTGGAGAAGTGCGCCCTCGGCGACGTCCTGGAGCGCGACCGGCTCGGTCGACACCCGGCTTGCCACGGAGACCGCCAGGCGCGCGACGGCGATCGTGTGGGCGTCGGGGTAGGCGAGTGACCCGGTTCGTTTCCGCACGAGGCGGCGGACGCGCTCGACGAGCTGCGCAAGGGCCGGGAAGTTCGGCAGCGGATCGTTCGCTACGACGGACACGATGTCCCCCATTCGGGGGATTCGGGCATGTTCCTTTCCAGCGAGGCTGAGGAAGGGGAACCGTCTTTGGGGAGAGACACTGCTGGTTCGATTCGAGGGGACGATGTCGATTCCGGGACGATTCCCGGAGTGACCAGGAGCGACCTGCGGGCGCTGCTCGATCGGCCGTTGGCCACCGCAGCCGTTGCAGCCGTCGTCGCGGGCCTCGCCGTGGGAGTTGCAGAGGCGCTGTACGACCACTCCGAGGTGACCTCCGCACGGAACGACGTCTCGAAGGTCCTCGATCGTGCGTCCTCGCTGCTCGCGACGAAGCAGAGCCGAGCGGCTGTCGTCGCCGACGAGGTTGCCGCGCTCGGCTCGATCCAGTCGGCGTACGCGTCACGGGACGAGGCGCGGCTCGCCCGCTTTGCCGCAGGGCATCCGGCCGTGGGATTCGTGCTCTGGAACGGGCGCACGATCGGTCTCTCCCATCGCGCACCGATCCAGGTCGGCGTCAAGGTGATCGGCGGTCAGGGCCAGCTCGGCACGGTGATCGCCTCGGTCGAGCCGAACGATGCCCTGCTCGACTCCGCACGGAAAGCGTCCGAACGCGTCCGCCTCGTCTACGCCGTCGGCGACCAGGTGGCGGCCGCATCGCCCGCGCAGGGCGCCGGCTCGCAGCTCGCGCTCCCGTCGCATCGCACGGTGGGCCAGCTCTCACTGCGTGCGGCGCCGCCGCCCGCGTTCCTCTTCGCGTATGCCAAAGCAGCGCGGGTGCCGCTCGCGTTCCTCTGGGTCCTGCTTGCAGCGCTGCTCGCGGCGGCTGCCGGCTTCCGCTTCCCCGTCCTCAGGCGGACAGCGCGACGGAAGAACGTTCGCGATGCGCTGGCGATCGTCGGCGAGACCCTGGCGGCGACGCACAACCCGAACGCGCTCCTGCCGGTGATCCTCGAGGCGGCGACCGAGGCGACCGGCGCCGTTGGCGGGACGATCACGACGCGAGGGGTCATCCGCGCGAAGCGGGGCACGACCGGGGGCTCGGCCGAGCGTCTCGAGGTGCCGATCCGCGTGGAGGACGGCGTCACGTCGACCCTCGAGCTCTATGCGGCCGACGGGGTCTTCGACGCCGAGTCGCGCGAGTCGGCGCGATGGATCGCCCGTCAGGGCGAGATCGCGCTCGAGAACGCGCGGCTCCACAGCCTCGTCAAGCAGCAGGCGGTCACCGACGAGCTGACGGGCCTCGCGAACAGGCGGCGCTTCGTCGCCCAGCTCGAGGCTGAGGTTTCGCGCGCCGAGCGAAGCGGGACGCCGCTCAGTGTGGTGCTCGCAGACCTCGACGATTTCAAGCGCGTCAACGACACCTGGGGCCACGACGTGGGTGACACAGTGCTGCGACGGGTGGCGAACGTGATGCAGGCGGAGACGCGTGACGTCGACCTCACGGTGCGGCTCGGCGGTGAGGAGTTCGCGATTCTTCTCCCCGAGACCGACACGGCGGGTGCGCGGCGTCTCGCCGAGCGTGTGCGTGAGGCAATCGAGGCGACGACGATCGAGTCGGGCAAGGCCGCGATCCGGATCACGGCCAGCTTCGGCCTCGCATGCTTCCCCGAGACGGCCGAGTCGTCGCAGCTCCTTCTGGAGGCGGACAGGCGCCTTTACGACGCAAAGCGGGCCGGAAAGAACCGGGTCGTGACGTCTGTTGCAGCTGAATGAAACCTCGAAACGCGTTCGCCGCAATTACCGTTGAAATCGAAGAGCCGCATCCGAAGTTGGTGCGATGATCCCCGCCGTGCGTCCGGTGCGCATTGCCCTTGTAGTCGTCGTCGCGTTCATTGCAGCAGGTGTCACGCGCCTGTTGGTCGCGACTGTCGACCGCTCCCCGAAGGCGCGCGTCACGCGCACCTACGACGGCGCGCGGGCGGTCGACGGTGTCGTCATCTCGCGTCTCGAAAGCGCCCTGAAGCAGCATGCGCACGAACTTGCGGTGGGTCGCGCCCGCCTCGCGAGCGAGCACACACGTCAGGCGCGGCTCGCAGCAGCAGCAGCCGCGGCGGCGCGGGCGCGTGCTCGCTCGCATTCGAGCGGCGGGTCGTCGTCCGCGAGCGCGGGTGAAGGCGTCCCCTCCCTCGTCGGCTCGTCGTCGGGCGGCGGGAAGCACACCGGAAGCGGTTCGTCGACGCCGACACCCGTGACCACCCCGAAGCCGGGCGGGCACAAGCACAAGCCGAAGCCCAAACCGAAGCCGAAGCCGACGCCCACACCGACGCCCACACCGACGCCGACCCCCACACCTACGCCGACGCCGACGCCGACACCCACGCCGACGCCTGCCCCCACGCCGACGCAGCCGGCGACGCCGACTCCGCCGTCGAGCCCGACACCGCCGCCGCCTCCGAGTGAGTCGCCGGCGAGTTTCCCGCGTCCGCCGGCCACTCCGCCCGACTATTGCGGCAACCCGCTGCCCGGCGCGACGCTTGTTTGCGCGCCGTCGTCGCCGGCCGGCTCGACCGCCTCGGAGCCGGCGCCGCCGGCGCCGCAGCCCACTCCGATCGCCCCGGCGACGCCCGTCGCACCCGCCACGCCCTGATCCCTCGAACGAGGGATCGAGGAACAGGCACGCGCTGCCGAGGGACGACGCGAGGTCAGGGATACCCTCCAGCCCGCGTGCCGTAGGCGGGTCAGGGATTTCTAGGCCTCACTCAAGGAACCCGCGGCGACGCCGCGCTGGGGCCTCTCGTCTCGGAGCTGCCGGTGCGGCAGCTCCTGCGCTTAAGCGACCCGGCTGTCGAGCTCGCCGAGCGAGACGGGGCGCTCTTCGAGCACTTCGAGTGTTCGCGCAGGATCCGTGCCCGCCCACGCGCGCAAGAAGAAGATGAGCTCGGCGAAGGTGTATTCGTCCCACTCATCGGGGTCGTCCGCCTCCGTGGCGGGCCAGACCGCGGTGACGATCAGCGCGTCGCGCTCCACAACCGCACCGTGCGCGGTCAGCGCGCCGGTCAGGTCAGTCGCCTCGTGCTCGCCAGACAGGCGGAGCTTGATGAAGTAGCCGCGATCGTCCATCTTGCGCAATCTCCCTTCTCCGACGCGAGGAGTCAATGCCTTGGGCGTTCGAGCTGTTGAACGGTCCATGCTCGTTGCGCACTCATGGGACGTCGGCCCAGCCCCGACCCCCGATCGTGCGCCGGTCGAAGCCGGATCGACGTTCGACACCATTCGGCGGGATCCCGAGCGCGGCCGCGCGCCGGTCGCTCCCGGCGCGCCGTTCGTGCTCGTGCGCCGCTTCGATCCGTCGTAACCGCCGCCTTGCTGACGACTCTGCGGACACGAGCGCGACGTACGCAAAGCAGGCGACGATCGCGAGCAGGACGAGCGCAGCGTCCGAGACTGCGACCCAGATACCGGTTGCACCCTTGGCGACGACCGCGGCGAGCAGCGAAATCGCGGCAACGAGCGCGCCCAGCGCGAGGCCTGCGAGGAGGCTGCGATTGCGGCGCGCGCGGGTCTGCGTCCGGAGGTAGCCGACCACTTCGCTCGGGTCGTGCTCGAGCAGTTGGAGGACGCGCCGGCGGTCCGACGACCGACGCTCGGCCAGCGACTTTCGCAGCCGCGGCGCGACGCGGGCGCCGGCGGCGCGCTGCACGTCGTCGTCTGCCGACCGCAACAGCGAGTTCGTGACGAGTCGGACGAAGTGCACATCGAAGTCCTTGCTCACGCGTCTCATTCTCGTCGATCTGTCGGCGTCCACCTATTACCCACGAATCCTGGCCGCCCGGGTGGGAACCGGCACGACGTTCGTCCGTCGCCGTGCGAACGCACTTCCTCGATGCTCTCGCTATGGAGGTTGGGGGACCCCGGGCAGCGCCTGACGTCGAGGCGGTCCGGCCCCTTCGTCCGCTTCGGGTGCTCGTGGCCGGCGGCGACGAACGCTATGTGCGCGCGACTGCGTTCCTGCTCGGGCGTTGTGGCTATGACACACGGCGGGTTCGGCATGCGCGGCCGCTCCTCGACGACGCGCGGTTGCGCGCGACGGACATCCTGCTCCTCGAGGGCGAGTCATCGCCTGAGGCAGTCGAGCGTGAGGCGATGCGCATTGTCGGAGAGCTCGACCACGTTGCCGTCGTCGTCGCTTCGGGAGCCCCGCTCGCAGTGCACCACCCGCGGATCCTTGCGGTCGAGAAGTGGGCCTCGCTCGAAGCCGTGCTCGTCGCGGTCAATCGCGCCTGGGCCGCGCTCGGGCCGCGCGCCGACTCGCCGCCGGAGCGCCCGACGGGCTTGCGCCTCGTTCAGACCCGCACGCGGTAACGGTCCTGCCCGAAAGGGTGACGCCACACGCTCGCTCGGTGCCGAAGAAGGAATAGAACGGCCGTGAGTAGAGCGAAGGACACCGATCGTGCGACGACGGGCAGCCGCCTGCCTGCAGACCTGCGCGCCGTTGCTGCGGTGGCGTCGGACGGCGGTGACGGCGCGTCCTTCCATGCGGTGCTCACCGCGGCAGCCGACTCGATCGTCTCGCTCGCGATCGAAAGCCTCGACGTTCCTTCGGCCGACGACGTCGTCGGCGCCGTCGCGGATGTCGCACGTTTCGAGCCCGCGGCGGCGCGAGCCTCCCTCTATCGCGCCGCAGCTCGCGAACCGAGGCTGCTCGCCCTCGAGCCGGGTGACGCGGTCGCTGCGCACCTTCGCCTGTTTTGCGCCCTCGCTGCTTCCCCCGGAGCATCGCTCTGGCTCACCGATCTGGCCGGCGACGCAACCCTCGCCCACGCGGCCGGCAGCGTGCCGCGGACGTGGCGCTCCGCAGCCCTGCGCGCTGTGGCAGGCGACGAAGACCCCGACCCTTCCGGCCGGCGCGTTCATGCGGTTCCCGTCGTGCGGCTCCGCCGCACGGTCGGTGCGCTTGTCGCTCGCGTCGACGTGCGCGCCCGGCCGCTGCTCGACGAGCTCGCGCAAGTCGTCGGGCCCGTACTCGAGCGCGAATTGCTCCTGCGCGACTCCGTTGCACGTGACCAGAGCCTGCATGCGGCGAGCGAGCGGCGGCTGCTCCGCGTCGGCTTCGATCTGCACGACGGGCCGCTGCAGGAAATCGCGGCGCTCGCCGCCGAGCTCAACCATCTCCGTGGACAGGTTCAAGGTCTCGAGCCCGGACAGTTGCGCGAGATCATGACGGGCAGGCTCGATGACGTCACGAGCCGGATCGTCGAGGTAGACCGTTCGCTGCGTGAGGTGTCCCAGTCGCTCGAGACGTCTTCGCTTGCAGACCGTCCGCTTGTCGAGTCGCTGGAGCGCGAAGCCAGCGCCTTCGCCCGCCGCACAGGCATCGACGTGACTGTCGACGCATCAGGGTCATTCCGAGGCTTGAGCGCATCGCAGCGGATCGCGGTCCTGCGCATTGCGCAGGAGGCTCTTTCGAACGTGCGCGAGCACAGCATCGCCACACGCGTGGCGATCATGCTTCGCAGCGATCCCGACAGCCTCGCGCTTGCGGTTACCGACAACGGCCAGGGCTTCGACGTGTCGCAAACGGTTGTTGCGGCGGCGAAGCGTGGTCGCCTCGGCATCGTCGGGATGAGCGAGCGCGTCCGGCTGCTCGGCGGCGTGTTCGAGATCGAGAGCGAGCCGGGAAGCGGCACGACGATCACGGTCGCTCTCCCCGCGTGGGCACCCGCCGTGGCGGGCGCCGAAGCCGCGGGCTCGGTCGGCTGACCTTCGCAGCAGTCGGCGAAGGTTCGGCGCGATCCCGCACCTTGGTCGGGCGCGAACGCGACGCGTGCGGTTCTAGATGAGAGGTGAGCCTCGGCTCGGGGGGAGAAGGCGGGGGCCGGCGACGCGCGCGTGTCCGCCGGCCCCCGTCGTTTACTCGCGCCGTTATTCGCGTTCGTACAGCGGGCTCTCGACGAGGCCCTGCTGGTACGCGAACCGGGCGGCTTCGGTGCGATTCGCCACGCCGAGCTTTCGGTAGACGTTCGTCAAGTGGAACTTCACGGTCTGCTCGGCGATCCAAAGCTCCTTGCCGATCTGGCCGTTCGACAGGCCGCGCGCGAGTGCGGCGAGAATCGCGAGCTCGCGGTCGGTCAGACCGGCGGCCTTCGCGGCTCCGGGCGGTGAGGCATCGGGCAGTCCGATCGCACTGAACACGGTTCCTTCGACCGCCTGGCGCAGCGCGGCGGGCAGGTCGACCGGGTTCACGCTCTTCACGATGTACGCGCTCGCGCCGTGCGCGAGGATCGTCTCGATCAGCCGCTCGTCGGTCGAGACCGAGAGGATGACGACCTTCATCTGCGGGTGGCGCTTCTTGATCTGGTCGAGACAGGCGAGCCCGTCCATGCCGGGCATCCGCAGGTCGAGCACAACCAGATCGGGGAGCGTCTGGCCCACGATCGGCAGTACGCGCTCGCCGCTCGTCGCCTCTCCGACGACCTCGAAACCCCCGTCCTCCACCAGCGCGTGCTTGATCCCGTCAAGGATCAGCTTGTGATCGTCCGCGATCACGACCTTCAGCATTCGGCCTGGCCTCCGTTTCGTCGCCGCTGTAAGGGTAGTTGGTGGGTCGGTGAGTGCGATCGGTTCCCTCGGTCACCGATCGGCCCGCGGGAACCAGCCCATCGTCGGTCGCCGGCGCCGTGCGCGCAGACGAGGGTGAGCCTGGGGGAGCCCAGCCGGGCGGCCCTCGTGCGGTGCAGGCAGCCGCGGGCGACGCCGATGACGATCACAAAACAGAGAGCTCTCCGAGTCTTGCTCGCCGACCCCGACGCGGCGACACGCGCCGAGGTCCGCCGTTTGCTCGCCGCAGACGGTCGGTTCGTCGTCTGTGTCGAGGTGGACGACGCCGCGGCCGCAGTCGCTGCGGCGCTCGCACTGCGACCGGATCTGTGCCTGCTCGAGGTCGATATGCCGGGAGAGGGGCTTGCGGCCGCCTGGGAAATCACCTCGCGCCTCCCGACCGTCGACGTCGTCGTCCTGACCACGTCCGAGCGGGATGAGGACGTGACTGCAGCTCTGAGCGTCGGCGTGTCCGGCTATCTGCTGAAGAGCGACGGGTACGGCCGCCTGCTGCACGCGATCTGGGACATCCACCAGGGGACGTTCACGATGCCGCGGAGGCTGATGGCGCGCGTCGTGGGACAGCTGCGCGGGACAGAGCCGCGGCGCCGGACGGTGGTGCCGAGCGACGCGCGCCGTCGGCTCACGAGCCGCGAGTGGGAGGTGCTCGACCTGCTTGCGTCGGGGCTCACGACGCGCGAGGCCGCCGACCGCCTCTCGCTCTCTCCGACCGCGATCCGCGTGCACACGGCATCGGTCGTGAAGAAGCTCGGCGCCCGCGACCGCGGAGAGGCGCTCGCGGCGTTTGGCGCCCGTGACCGCGACTCATTCGAGGCAACCGGCTAGTCCAGCTAGGTCCGGCCGGTGGTCGGGCGAGGGTGTCCGGCCGATCCGTCACGGTGCGCGCATGGGGCAAGGGAGACAGCAGGGAACGCGCACCGAGGGCAAGAAGGCGAACACGATTCGCTGTCAGGAGTGCGGCTGCTGGAGCAGCCTGCGCTGGCAGGGCTGGCGTGCCTATCGCACGGACGACCCTGAACTGAACGAAGCTCCTTCGCTCGCGTTTTACTGCCCAAGTTGCGCCGGGCGCGAGTTCGGCGCGCGGTAGCGAGCCGGGCCGCATCTCGCCCTGCGGCGCGAGGCGCGGCCCGGTAGCGACCCCTCCGATGAAGCGACTCCCGCCGGGGCTGCAAGGATGGTGAGGTGACGCGGCATCGGGAGATTCGCTCGTGGCTGATGGACATGGACGGTGTGCTCGTGCGCGAGGAGCACGCGATTCCAGGTGCGGACCGGTTCCTCGCGGGGCTACGTGAGTGCGGCCTGCCGTTCCTCGTGCTCACGAACAACTCGATGTACACCCGTCGCGACCTCGCGGCGCGGCTCGCGCGCAGCGGCCTCGACGTCCCCGAAGAGGCGATCTGGACCTCGGCGCTCGCGACCGCCCGCTTCCTTGAGAACCAGCGGCCCGGCGGCTCGGCGTTCGTGATCGGCGAGGCCGGGCTGACGACCGCGCTGCATTCCTCCGGATACACGCTGAACGAACGCGATCCCGACTACGTCGTGCTCGGCGAGACGCGCACCTACAGCTTCGAGCGGATCTCGCTGGCGATCAGGCTCATCGCGGCGGGCGCCCGCTTCATCGCGACGAACCCGGACGCGACGGGCCCGACACCCGACGGCCCGTTGCCCGCCACCGGGTCGGTGGCCGCCCTGATCAGCCGTGCGACGGGCGTCGAGCCCTACTTCGTCGGCAAGCCGAACCCGCTGATGATGCGCTCGGCGCTGAACGCGATCGACGCGCACTCCGAGACGACGGCAATGGTCGGTGACCGCATGGACACGGACGTCGTCTCCGGTCTCGAGGCGGGGATGCACACCGTGCTCGTGCTCACCGGCTCGACGACGCGCGAGGAGGCCGAGCGGTTCCCGTACCGCCCGTCGCGCATCGTCGACTCGATCGCAGACCTCGTCGCCGAGCTCACACCTCTCGAGGCTCCCGCCTGACGGGCTGATCGCCGGCGACGGCGCGGTAGCCCTCGAAACTCGACTCGAGCACGCCTTCCCCGCTCGTCAGGCCTGGCAGAAGTCGCTGCAGCTCTTGCGCGCGCAGGACGGGGAGCACCGTTTCGAGCATCGCGAGCTCCGACGGCAGCGATGCCAGCTCGACACGGCCGTCGAGACGTGCCACGGCGGCCGAGACCGCGCCAACAGACGCGGTCGGCACCTCGACACGGGCGCGAACGACCGGCTCGCACACGACGGTGCCGCACGCTGCGAGCGCCTTCTTCACGACGATCGGCGTGGCCTTCCGAAAGTCCGCGGCCGTGCTGCGACCCTGTCGAGCCGGCGGACCGTCGGGTATCGCGTACAGGCTCTCGATCATCGTCACCTTGCAGTCGACGACCTGCCAGCCGAAGCGGCCGTGCTCGAGCACTTCGCCGACGTATCTGCTCATTGCGTCGGCGAACAGCTCGATTCGCTTGTAGATGTACAGCGGAACGACCTCGTGCGTCACGTCGAGCTCGAACTCGAACCCTGATCCTTCCGCTGTCGGATCGATGCGTAGGCCGATCGTCGCCTCGTACGGGTTCGTCGACGTCTTCATGATCTCGAGCGCTTCTCCGCTGCGGGTGGGCCGTTCGACACAGAGCGGCGTCGGTTCGCTGAAGACGACGTCGAGCGCGTAGTCGTCCGCGAGCGTCGCCTCGATCACCTCGCGTTGCACCTCGCCGTACAGCGAGACTGACAGCGTTCCTTCTGCGTTCTGGCGCACGTCGATCAACGGGTCCTGCTCGGCGAGCTGGGTGAGCGCCGAGCGAAGCGCCGCGCTGTCCGAGGACGCGAGTGGTGCGACGACCGACTCGAGCGTCGGCGGTGCGAACGCGTGCTGTTTGTCGGCGCCGCCGCCGAGGCGGTCCCCGACGCGAATATCGGCGAGCCCCCAGAGCTTTGCCACCGAGCCCGCCGAGACCGAAGGTCGCTGGACGGTCGAGCCGAGCTCGAAGACGTCGATCCTCGTCACCTTGCCGCCGGCGCCGTCACCGAAGATGACGCGGTCCCGAGTGCCGATCGTGCCTGCGAACATGCGCACGTACGCGACCTTCTCCCCGCGGTCGCGTTCGATCTTGAAGACCAGTCCCGACACAGGCGCGTCGGGATCGCCGGCCGCGACCGGGAGCAACTCGGCGACGGCCGTGCCAAGCGCGTCGATTCCAGCACCCGTGATGGCTGAACCGAAGAGCACTGGATGCACGAGCCCGCGGCGAGTCTGATCGCCGAGCGCCTTGCGCAGACGCGACTCAGGGATGAGGTCTCCGTGCTCGACGTAGTCGGCGAGCAGCTCATCGTCGTGTTCGGCGAGCAGCTCGGCGAGCTGCAACGGCGCCGCGAGCGGCACGACTGAGGGCGTGAGGCGGTTGGCGAGCTCGCCGAGGACGCGCTGCTCGTCGGCGCCCTCACGGTCGATTTTGTTCACGAAGAAGACGGTCGGGATGCGAAGCCGTTGGAGCGCCCGCATCAGGATGCGGGTCTGTGGCTGCACGCCCTCGACTGCCGAGACGACGAGGATCGCGCCGTCGAGCACCGCGAGCACCCGCTCGACCTCCGCGATGAAGTCCGGGTGGCCCGGTGTGTCGATCAGATTGACGACGACGTCGCCGAGCGCGAAGGACGCGACGGCGGACCTGATCGTGATGCCGCGTCGCCGCTCGAGCGCGAGCGAGTCGGTGACGGTCGTGCCGGCATCGACGCTACCGAGTGCGTCGATGGCGCCTGCTGCGTAGAGCAGGCGTTCGGTGAGTGTCGTCTTACCGGCGTCTACATGCGCCAGGATTCCCAAGTTGAGCGTCGTTCGAGACACGCGTCATACCCTCCGAAGTTGTCGAGAAGCTCTTCGTTATGGACATGACAGGTGCGCGCATCTCCGCTCCTTGGTCGCTCGGCGCAACGGTTCGTACAGCCGGCAAGGCTACCACTCGCGGAGCTTCCAGATCTCCGGCTCGAGGTCGCCGGTGTCGCCGATCTCGGCGAAGATCGAGACGGCCTCCTTGAGCGTCGCCATCGCCTCGTCGGCCCGCCCGACCGCGTGCAGGAGGTCGGCGGTGTTGTTCGCAAGGGCAGCCTCGCGGTGGCGGTCGCCGACGATCGCGCACAACCGACGTGCTTCCTGCGTTCTCTCGAGCGCGCGATCGAGCTCCCCTTCCGAGCGGTCGACCAGCGCCAGATTGTTCAGAGCGGCGATCCGTGCGACGTCGTCGGCGTGGGCCTCGGCGAGCGCGAGACTGCGCTCCGCATGAGCCCGCGCCGCAGCGTGGTCGCCGCGGCCTCCTGCGAGGATCCCGAGGATGTTGTGCGCCTGCGCGGCCGCGCGATCGTCGACGGCGCGAGTGCCGAGCTCGAGTGCCTGCGACGCGAGGTCGTTCGCCTCTCCATCACGACCGACACGGTGCGCGGTGAGACTGCGATCAGCCAGGATGCGCGCACGCTCCGTCGCGTTCTCGTCCGGCGTGAGCGCGAGCGCCGCGCCGAACGCGTCGTCGGCGAGCTCCCATTCGCCGCGACGGTGATGGACGAGGCCGATGCGATGCTCGATCGTCGCGCGGTCGTCCTCGCCGGCGAGTGCCGCTGCCGCCTCGAAGCTCCGGAGTGCGTCGTTGTAGCGGCCGTCCAGGGTCAACAGGTCGCCGATCGCGCGATTCAGCATCGCGCCGTCGGCATGACCGAGCGCGAGCGCCTCTTCGAAGTGCGCGCGCGCTTCCTCGTTCGCGTGCAGCTCGTGCGCACGCGTCCCCGCGGCGACGTACCACTCCGCCGCCTCGGGCTCGCGTCCGGCGAGCCGCAGGTGCTGGCCGACGATGCTCGCGGCGGTGCCGCCACGGGCTCCGGCCGCGAGCGCATCGGCTGCGCGCCCGTGCAGAAGCCGTCTCCGGCCCGAGCTCGTGCGCTCATAGGCGACGTTGCGAGTCTGGTCGTGGCGAAAGTCGTACGACGTGTCGTCGCGCTCGACGAGCACGCCGCGCGTGACAAGCTCCTCGAGCGCCGCCACGACTTCCTCGTCGCTGCGCCCGCTCACCATCCGGACCGTGTCGGTGTCGAACGACCGGCCGAGCACCGAGCCGCCGGCGAGAACCTGGCCGGCGACGTCGCTGGTTGCGGCAAGCCGCGCTTCGACGAGCTCGCGTACGCCCGCGGGCACGGCCGCCCAGTCGTCGACGCCGGCGTCCAGGTACTCGCACACGAAGAACGGCACCCCGTCCGTCTCCGAGTAGAGCCGGTCGACCTGCTCCCCCGAGAGTGCGTCACGTTGGGCGAGTACTCCCACATCCGCGCGTGACAAACGGCCGAGACGGATCACGGAGGCGCGGCCGTCGTTCTGCGCCTGGCGAAGAGCCTCCCGTGCCGGATGTCTGCTCGACGTCTCCTCGGGCCTCCAGGTGAGGACGAGAAGCGTCGGCCGCTCGGCGAGCCGTCGTGCGAGGTAGCTGATGAGCTCGAGCGACGATGCGTCCGCCCAGTGCACATCGTCGACGACGAGCAGAGCACGCGGTCCATGGGCGAGCGAATCGACGAGCGTGGAGACGATGCCGTCGAAGAACCGCGCACGCGCACCGGGATCGTCGAGCGAGCCCACCGCGGGCGTTCCGAGCTCCGGCATCAGCCGAGCAGCCTCTTCTCGTGCACCGGCGGCGACGCGGTCTGCGGACCCCGAGCGCAGCGCGGCGCGGACGAGCTCGACGACAGTGCCGTAGGCCAGCGCGCCCTCGCCCTCGAACGCGCGCGCGACGGCGGTGGGTATGCCGCGTGCAGCCGACGAGGCCGCAAGCTCGGCGACAAACCGCGTCTTGCCGATGCCGGCCTCACCCTCGACGACCAGCAGCCGGCCGTCCGGGCCGACCGAATCGACGATGCGCTGCGCGTCGATCAGCTCTGCGGCGCGGCCGACGAACGCCCGCTGCGGCGCGGCGACCGCCGGCGCGGGCCCGTCGCCGTGCACCGGGACCGCGACGCCCTCGCGGATCGCCCGGTAGAGCTCAGTGGTCGAGTCGAGAGGGCTCACACCCAGCTCGCGATGGAGGACCCGCACGCAGTCTCGGTACTGCGACAGGGCCGCGCCGCGCTCGCCACTTCGGGAGTAGAGCTCCATCAACTGCTGATGCGCGGGCTCGTGCAGCGGGTCGAGTGCAAGCCGGCGGCGGGCGTGCTCGATCGCGCGGTCGAGGTCGCCCTGTTGCGCAACGCCGGCGGCGAGGAGGTCGAGCACCGCGCAAAGCTCGCGTCCGAGCTTCCCCGACTGGAGCGACTGCCAGTCGTCGAACGCGGCGCTGTCGCGCAGGCCGAAGCCGGCCATGAACGGCCCGCGATGCAGGAGTACCGCCTCCGCCTGCCCCGCCACCGTGCCCGACGCCGCCAGCTCGTGGAAGCGGGCGATGTCGAGCTCGACATGGGTGGGGTCCAGCTCGACGGAGTCACGCGCGACCCGGACGAACTCGTCGGCGAGTGCGTGGCGGAGCGTCGACAGGGTGCGGCGAAGCGCCGCGCGCGCCCGCTCGTCGTCGTATTCGGGCCAGAGGAGAGCGGCGAGCGTGCCGCGGCGATGCGCTCCGCCCTCGAGCGCCAGGAACGCCAGGAGGGCCGTGGCCTTCCGCGTGTCGACCACCAGCTCGGCCCCGTCGAGCTCGGCGACGGGGGCGCCGAGGAGCGCGAGCCGGAGGGTCGAGGCGGGCACCGACGCGATCGTACGCAACGAGATGACGCGCGGCCTCCGCCGCCGTAACGTTCCCGTGACGGTCGTGGCGTACAACGAGGAGTGACAATGATCGTAGGCTTGACGGAGATCAGAGAAAGCGCAGGCGCCGGCTCGGCCGGCGCTGAAGCGAAAGCCATAGGCCAACCGAAGGTTGACCTATGAGTGTCTTGACTCAGTCGATTACGCGGGTGATTCGCCGAGGCGGCCGGTCGGCGGTGGCAGCCGGGACCGAGGGCGACGTCGCCGCAGTCCGCGCGCTCGCCGCTCCTGATTCGCGCCCGATCGAAATCGGCCCGAACGACCCGATCCTCGGGTTCCTGCAGACGGCTGCCGGGGTCGTCGACGTCGACGCGCTCGAGCTTCGCTCAGCAGCCGTCGACGCCCTGCGCGAGGCGGGCGTGAAGCTCGTCGTCCCGCTCGTCAGCCAGGGCGAGTTGATCGGGGTCGTCAGCCTCGGCCCGCGGCTTTCCGATCAGGCGTACTCATCCGATGACCGGAAGCTGCTGCTCTCACTGGCAGCGCAGGCCGCGCCCGCCTTGCAGGTCGCGCAACTCGTGCGCCGGCAGGAAGCCGAGGCGCGCTCACGCGAGCGCATCGAGCAAGAGCTCCGCGTCGCGACTCTGATCCAGCAGAACTTCCTGCCGAAGTCGCTTCCCGACCTACCGGGCTGGCAAGTGTCGGCGTACTACCGCCCGGCGCGTGAGGTCGGCGGCGACTTCTACGACTTCATCGAGCTGCCAGGCGGACGCGTCGGCGTCGTAATCGGCGACGTGACCGACAAGGGTGTGCCGGCGGCGATGGTGATGGCTGCGACACGGAGCGTTCTGCGTGCGTCGGCACAGCGGATCGTCTCGCCGGGCGCTGTGCTCCAGCGCGTCAACGACCTGATGTGCCCCGATATGCCGCCAAAGATGTTCGTCACGTGCCTGTACGGGGTCATCGACCCGGCGACCGGCCGATTCCGCTTCGCCAACGCGGGTCACAACCTGCCGTACGTTCGCACCGCGACCGGCACGATCGAGCTGCGCGCGACCGGCATGCCGCTGGGTCTCCTGCCCGGGATCGAGTACGAGGAGACGGAGGCGTTCCTCGAGCCCGACCAGACGATGCTGTTGCACTCCGACGGAGTGGCCGAGGCGCATTCCGAGTCGCGGGAGATGTTCGGCTTCCCGCGCCTGCTCGACGTCGTCGGCAGCCGGACGGGCCGCGGCGAGGTGATCGACCGTGTGCTCACGGAACTGAGCCGCTTCACGCCGCCGGGCGGCGAGCAGGAGGACGACATCACGCTCGTCGCGTTGCGGCGCGCAGCGAGCTCGAGCACACAGGCGACAAGCGAGCTCGATCTCACGTTCGAGATCCCGAGCGAGCGAGGGAACGAACGGCTTGCGATGGATCGCGTGGCACAGGCGGTCGCGCCGCTGTCGCTTGCAGCACCACGGCTCGAGCGCCTGAAGACCGCGGTGTCGGAAGCGGCGATGAATGCGATCGAGCACGGCAACGGGTCCGACCCGAGCGTGCCCGTGCGGCTCGGCGTCCACACCGCCGACGGGGTGCTCACGGTGTCGATCACCGACCGCGGCGGTCACGACGTAGCCGCCGCAGAGACGCCCGATCTCGAGGCGAAGCTCGAGGGGCGGCAGAAGGCACGCGGGTGGGGGCTCTTCCTGATCCAGAACATGGTCGACGAGGTGCGCGAGTCGAGCGACGACGCCGGGCACACGATCGAGCTCGTCCTCGAGATCGAAGGAGGCGACGATGACAGCGACTGAGTTCGCAGTCGACGTGCACCGAGACGGCGATGTTGCGGTGCTCTTGTTGAGCGGCGACGTCAGCGGCGGGGCCGAGGAGCGGCTGTTGGACGGGTACACGCAGATCGGCGATGCCGGCGTCGTGCTCCTCGACTTCTCGTCCGTCGACTACATCAACTCGACGGGAATCGCGCTGATCGTCGGCGTGCTCGCCGAAGCGCGTAAGGCGAGCCGGCAGGTCCAGGCACGCGGTCTTGCAGAGCACTACCGGGAGATCTTTCGGATCACCCGTCTCTCAGACTTCATGACGATCCTCGACGACGAAAGGTGAGCAGCATGACGCAGGAAACCGTCTCGATGAACGTGCGGCGCGTCGACGATGCGACAAGCGTGATCGAGATCCGCGGCGACGTCACGGCGGCTTCCGAGGAACCGCTGATGGATGCGTATACCCGTGCGACCGAGGGAGGTGCGCGGGCCGTCCTACTCGACTTCTCGGGTCTCGAGTACATGAATTCGGGTGGCATCGGACTGCTTGTCACCCTGCTCGTGCGCGCGAACCGGCTGAAGCAGCGGTTGCTCGCGTGCGGCTTGAGCGACCATTACCGCCAGATCCTCGAGCTCACGCGCCTGGACGAGGCGATCTCCATCTACGGCAGCGAGGCGGAGGCGCTCGCCGCCGTCACGGCCTGAGCGAACGGAGGGATCACGATGAGCGAACAGACGAAACCGCGCGACGCCGACAACTGGGCAAAGCCGGTCAGCGGGCTGACGGCCTCGAACGTGCCACAGGGTGCGCTCGACACGGTCGGTGGCAAGAAGGTGCTGTCGCCGATCCAGGGCTTCGGGAAGATGTGGCAGAAGACGTACACCGTCTCGCTCGCGGGCTCGCCGGTGACGTCCCGCGAGGTGATCGCGGTCTGGAAGGAGGAGTTTCCGACGTTCTGGCCGCGCGGCAACGAGTTCTACGCACCGCTGACGGGGATCTCACCCGGTGAGGTCGCGCTGCTGCAGGCGTCGCTCGGCGGTGGCCTGAAGCTGTCGACCGGGATCCTCGTCATCTATGCGGATGAAGAGTCGTTCACGTTCATGACCCCGCAGGGGCACATGTTCGCCGGTTGGATCACGTTCAGCGCCTTCGAGAAGGATGGTGCGACGACCGCGCAGGCGCAGGTGCTGATGCGCGCGCAGGATCCGATCACCGAGATCGGGCTGACGCTCGGCGGCCATCGCAAGGAGGACGCGTTCTGGGCAGCGACGATGCGCGCGCTCGCACAGCGGTTCGACGTCGATGTTGAGCCCGTGACGACCGTTCTCTGCGTGGAGCGCAAGCGGCAGTGGTCCCGGGTCGGCAACGTGCGCCACAACGGCGCGTTCAAGTCCGGGCTGCACACGGCCACCTCGCCGTTCCGGCGGCGCGGACGCTAGACCGTTAGCTTCGGGGCATGACGGACGCGATCGTCGTCGGCTCCGGCCCGAACGGCCTCGCCGCAGCGATCACGCTCGCGCGCGCCGGGGTCTCGGTCCGGGTGCTCGAGCGCGGCGACACCGTAGGCGGGGGGATGCGGAGCGCAGAGCTGACGTTGCCGGGATTCACCCACGACGTCTGCTCTGCGATCCACCCGCTCGCGCTCGCCTCGCCGTTCTTCACGTCGGTGCCGCTCGAGGAGCACGACGTGCGCTGGATCGCGCCGCCGACCCCGCTCGCCCATCCGTTCGACGACGGCACGGCCGCGGTGCTCGAGCAGTCGCTTGCTGCGACCTGCGATGCACTCGGCGTCGACGGCGGGCGATATCGGCGTCTGATGGGCCCGCTTGTCCCGGATGCGTCGCGGATCGTCGCCGACCTGCTCGGGCCGCTGCGACTGCCGCGCGATCCGCTCGGCCTTGCGCGCTTCGGCGCTCGAGGTGCTCTGCCTGCGAGCACGTTGGCGCGCGTTGCGTTCAAGACAGAGCGTGCGCGCGGACTCTTTGCGGGGCTCGCTGCACACTCGATGCTGCCGCTCTCGAGCCCCGCCACCGCAGGCTACGGACTGACGCTCGCTCTGCTCGGCCACGCCGTCGGGTGGCCGCTCGTCGAGGGCGGGTCGCAGCGGCTCGCGGAGGCTCTCGTCTCGTACCTGCGTGCGCTCGGAGGTGAGATCGAAACCGGTCACGAGGTGACGTCGCTCGCGGAGCTCGGCGACGCGAAGGCGATCGTGCTCGACACCGGTCCGCATCAGCTCGCGCAGCTCGCGGGCGACCGTCTGCCGTCGCTCTATCGGCGCCGTCTGGAGGGTTTTCGCTACGGGCCCGGCGTCTTCAAGCTCGACTGGGCGCTCGACGGGCCGATTCCGTGGCAAGCGCCCGAATGTGCGCGCACCGCGACCGTGCATCTCGGACCGACACTGCGCGAGATCGCGTTGTCCGAGCGTGCGCCGTCTCGCGGTGAGATCGCATCCGTGCCGTACGTTCTCCTCGCGCAACAGAGCCTGTTCGACCCGACGCGCGCGCCGGCGGGCAAACAGGTCGCCTGGGCGTACTGCCACGTGCCGAACGGATCACGCGTCGACATGACCGACGCGATCGAGCGGCAGGTCGAGCGCTTCGCGCCCGGCTTCCGCGAGCTCATCCTTGCGCGTTCGGCCATGGGGCCCGCAGACATGCAGCGACACAATCCGAATTACGTCGGCGGCGACATCAACGGCGGGGCGGGAGACGTGCGGCAGCTGTTCACGCGTCCCGTCGCGCGGCTCAACCCGTATACGACGCCGCTTCCCGGCGTCTTCATCGGCTCGTCGTCGACGCCGCCGGGCGGCGGTGTGCACGGCATGTGCGGCGTCTTCGCGGCTCGAGCGGCTCTGAAGCACCTGGGGGTTGAGTGAGAAGCCTCCGCTGGAAGATCGGGATGCTCGTCGTACTCCCTGCCGCTGCGTCGGCGATGTTGGCGGTTGCGACTCGCGACCCATGGCCGTCCAACGATGGCCTGACCATCTACGTCTTCGCCTTGTTCGCCGCCACGGGGCTCGTGATCGGCGCGAAGCAGCCGGGCAATCTCGTCGGCCGGCTGTTCGTTGCGACAGCGTTCCTCGCGCTCCTCGACACGTGCGTCCGTTCGTACCTCGTTCTTGACTATCGCGAGCACGGTGGGACGCTGCCCCTCGGGACCGTCGCGGCGAGCCTGAGGGTCGGCCTCGCGATCCTCCCGTTCCTCGTCGGGCTCCCCACGATCCTCCTCTTTCCCGACGGCCGGGTGTCGTCGCGGCGCTGGCGGCGGGTGCTGCGCGCCTACGTGGTGCTGGGAGGCGTCTTCTCCGTCCTTCAGCTTGCAGGGGCGGTGGTCGTGATCATCGGGCAGCACCCCGTCGTCAACATTCGCGGCGACGTTCCAGCGCTGAATCCGGGGCGGATCGCCGGGGACGCGTGGATCATCTCCCCGCTCTTCCTCATTTGCTGGCTGGCCTTCGTGGGCCATCAGGTCGCCAGCTGGCGGCGGTCGAGCGGGGAACGACGCGCGCAGCTGAAATGGCTGATGGGCGGCGGCACGGTCTGCGTCGTGTCCTCGGTACTGCTTGTCTTGGAGGGAAACGGCAGTTCTCTCGGTTCCCGGCTTGCTGCCGACGTGGCAATCCTCGGGATCGGGGCGATGCCGATCGCGATTGGCGTCGGGATCCTGAAGTACCGCCTGTACGAGATCGATCGCCTGATCAGTCGCACGTTGTCGTACGCGATCGTGACCGGAACGCTCGTCGCAGTGTTCGTCGGTCTCATCGCGTTGATCACGGGCGTATTGCCGTTTTCGTCGCCGCTTGCCGTCGCTGCATCGACGCTTGTGGTTGCCGCGCTCTTCAACCCCGTGCGCGGCCGCGTGCAACACATCGTCGACCGCCGCTTCAACCGCGCGCGATACGACGCGGAGGCGATCGTCGAGGCGTTGTCGCGCCGGCTGCGTGAGGCGGTCGATCTCGACTCGGTTCACGAAGGGCTGCGCGACGCGATCGGCACTGCCGTCGAGCCGAGCCATCTCACCGTGTGGATCAGGAGCGCGAGTTGACGCGTCTCGCGCGGCCGGCAACGGCGTGGGGGATCGGCGCGGTCATCGTCGGCTTGTTCGTAGTGGGTATCCCGCTCGCGGGGCTCACAGGCAACTATTCGACGCTGGCGGGTGATCCGCTCGCGCTCGGGTTCGCGCCGGTCGGGTTACTGGTCGCTGTGCGCAGGCCCGCGAACCCGATCGGCTGGACGTTCCTGCTCGCGGGCCTCTTCGCGGAGCTCGACCAGTTCTGCTCGCTCTACACGATCGCCGTGTATCGCGATCATCACAACCTGCCGCTCGGCTGGCTCGCCGTGGTTCTCCAACCGAGCTGGGCACCCGCGATTCTCCTCTTCGGCGTTGCGATCCAGCTCTTCCCGTCAGGGCGCCTGCCGCCTGGACGCTGGAGCTGGCCGCTCTTCGGGTTCCTTGCGATCGGCATGCTCTGGATCGGTGGTGCGCTCGTGATCGCGGTTGCCGCGATCGTGAACGGCTCGATCCACGTCACTGCGGGCGGCGATCTTGTACAGCTCGACCATCCGACGGGTAGCGCCGCCATCTGGGGCTTCATCCAGACGATTTTCTTTCCCGCCTTCGGCGTGTCGATCGTCGCGTGGCTCGCACGCATCGTTCCGAGCTACCGGCGAGCCGTCGGCGACGAGCGGCAGCAGCTGAAGCTCCTGATCGTAGGTGCGGTCGCCGCCGGCATCGGCGGCTTCTTCTCGATCGCTCTTTCCGGCACGGGCGGCCTCGGTGGGGTGGTCGGCGACCTCGGCACGCTCGGCGTTTGTGCCGTTCCTGCCGCAGTCGGCATCGGGGTGCTCAAGTTTCGGTTGTACGAGATCGACCGGCTGATCAGCCGAACGATCTTGTACGTGCTGCTGACGGGATCGCTGGTCGCGGTGTTCGTCGGGCTTGTCGTGCTGACCACCGACGTCCTGCCGTTCTCGTCGCCGGTGGGCGTTGCGGCATCGACGCTCGCCGCGGCTGCGCTCTTCAGCCCGTTGCGGACCAAGCTGCAACACGTCGTCGACCGGCGCTTCAACCGAACTCGGTACGACGCGGACTCGATCGCAGCCGTCTTTGCAGCCAGACTTCGCGAGGCCGTCGACCTCAGGACCGTCGAGCTCGGGCTTGCCGAGGCGATCGGCGGCGCCGTCGAGCCTGCGCATCTGACCGTCTGGCTCAGGGACGGGTGATCAGGCCGGTGCTCGCGGCAGGCCAGCAGCTCGCCGCCTGACGGCGCCCCGGACCAGTCATCCCCAGACGACGTCGATGTCGCGGTCGAGCCCTGGGAGCGGCAGCGACCGCGCTTCCATCTCGACCGCGTTGCGAGCTGCGCGCGAGAGTCGCGTCCACGCATCGATCTGCATGCTGTGCCGGGCGCGTCGCCACGTGCCCCGAATCTCGCCGTCGATCAGCAGGGCACCGGGCCACACGCGAGGCGTCCACAGCTGCGCCCGCTGCTCCGCGCGCGGCACGAGCAATTCGCGTTCGGCGCCGTCGAGCAGGAAGTACGCATCGCCGCTCGGCAGCAACCGCGCGGGTGCAGACATCGCGGAGGCCGCAAGCAGCTCCGGCTCGTCGTCCGCGAGCAGCCACTCCTCACCGAGCGGCGTGCGGACCGGCAGCAGCGATTCTTCGAGCGACGCATAGGTTGTTGCGGCTGCGCGGCTTGCGATGCCCGCCCAGCGGGCGAACCGGTTCGCGGTCGTCGGGCCGAAGACGCGGAGGTGTCTACGCGCGAGCTCACGGCGAGCCTGCTCTGGAGTGATCGTTGGAGCGGGGACAGCCCAGACGAGCGGTGCGCGTGCGCCTTCCCAGCGGATCGCGATCGTGCCGGTTGTCGTCGCGTACTTGAGGCTGTTGTCGAGTGCGAGCGCTTGATGGATCTCGCGATCGGGCATCCTCGCGTCGCCGAGGAACGAATGGAGCTGAGCGGCTATGCGCTCTGCGCGTTCGCGTCCCTTCGCGTCGTCCGGATGTCGTCCCAGGGAGAACAGCGCGAAGTCGCTCGTCGGGACGACATAGGTGCTGAAGCGCGGCCCCCAGAGTTGCGCGAGTGCGGGATCGTCGAGCGCCGTTGGGCGAACGCCCTTGATCCGTGCGTGCAGAGACAGCAGCGCAGCGCGCGGCATGCTGTCCTGCAGCCCGGCCCATGCCGCCTGCCGTAGAGAGTCGGCCCCGAACGGCATGCGCTCATCAAGGCTGCCGACGCGCCGGCGGAACGCGAGGATTTGGTGCCGTGTGAGCCGAAGTCGCGGCTGGCCCGCCATCGCCGGCGACGATACCGACGCCGGGTCGTCAGCATGACCTGCGAGAGTTGCACGCTCATGAGGGGGTTGGGGGGCCGGCCGAAGGCCGTCATGTTGCTCGTCGCCGTCGCGGCGTGCCTTGCCGCGAGCTCGGCGCACGCCTCACACGGCCTGCGATACGGCATCCAGGACGACGCTTGGCTGGAGTTCGGTCCGGGCACGCTCAATCAACGGCTCGCGACCTTCCAGCAGCTCGGCGTGCCGCTCGTCCGCTTCACGCTGCACTGGAACCAGATCGCCGTTCGACGTCCGAAGGATCCGACTTCGCCGCGCGACCCCGCGTACGACTGGCACGAATCCGACCGGATCCTGCGCGGCCTGCGGCGCTACGGGCTGACGCCGGTGCTGACGCTCCTCGGGACACCCTCGTGGGCGAACGGCGGGCGGGCGCCGAACTTCGCGCCGCCCAGGCCGCGCGACTTCCGCGCGTTCGCGCGGGCCGCTGCAACGCGCTATCCGTGGGTGCGGTACTGGTTGATCTGGAACGAGCCGAACAAGCCTCTCTGGCTTCGGCCGACACGGGCCGCGATCTATGTCCAGCACCTGCTCAACCCGGGATACGAGGGGATTCACGCGGTGTTGCGTCACGCGCAGGTCGGCGGCGGCGTCACCGCGCCGCGTGGGGGGCTCGGAGGCGTTGCACCTGTCGTGTGGGTGCACGGCATGGCGCTCGCACACGCGAAGCTCGACGCGTACGCCCATCATCCGTATCCCTCGTCGCCGCACGAGACTCCGTCGAGCGGCGGCTGCAAGAACTGCCCGTCGATCACGATGGCAACGCTGCCGAAGCTGCTGATCCTCGTCAGGCGGTACTTCGGGCCAAAGCCGGTGTGGCTGACCGAGTACGGCTACCAGACGAACCCGCCCGACACGTTCCTCGGCGTGCCGCCGAAGAAGCAGGCGACGCTGCTGGGCCTCGCCGCGATGCGGGCGTGGCGGCTGCCGCGCGTGACGATGCTGATTCAGTACCTGTACCGCGACGAGGTCTCGCTGAGCCGGTTCCAAACCGGGCTCGTCTACGCGGATAGCCGACCGAAGCCGTCGCTCCAGGAATTCAAGTTGCCGTTCGCGCAGATGGCACGCGTCGGCTCGCGGGCGGTGGTCTGGGGCCAGATCAGGGGTGCGGCGCACGGCCGGAAGACGTACGAGGTGCAGGTTCTGAAGAAGAACGTGTGGCAGCCGGTCGGGCATGTGAGCCTCACCGACAACGGTGGTTTCTTCGTTCGCACGATTCGGCTGAAGCATGGGGCACTGCTTCGGATCTGGTCGCCGCGACAGCGGCGCTACAGCCTGCAGTTGCGCGTCAGGTGAGCGAGCCGAGCCGTGCGCCCGCGTGAGGGCGAACGGCTCGGCTCAGCTCTTCTTCAGTCGACGAGCGCCGGCGTTTCGATGAGTGCCTCCTGCGGGTCGATCGCGCCGAGGTCTGCGACGATCTCGAACGTGCCGCTGCGGGCCTGCGCGATGTACATATTCAGGCGCAGGTGATGCTCGCCAGGAACCATGGTTGCGGGCCCGCCGGGGCTGTCCTCGATGTGCGCGCTGTCGAGAGCCGCGACCACGTCCTCCTGCCTCAGCGTGCCGGCGTCGGTCACCGCGGCTGCCCAGAGCTTGAGGCCGCGGTAGAGGCCTGAGCACGCGCCCCCGCCGGTGAACTTGGCATCGCCGGGGTAGAGCGCGTCGTAGCGCTCGAGCAGCGTCCGGCTGAACGGGTCGGCGACCGCCTGGTAGTAGTCGAGGCAGCCGTACAAGCCTTCGACGTGGGCGGCGGGCACCATGTTCAGGAAGTTCTCGTCGAAGTACGTGCAGATGAGCTGTCCGCCGCGTCCGGTGAAGCCCGAGTCGTACAACTCGGCGAAGAACGGCGTGACCCCAGGCGGGACGATCGTGTTGAACACGACGTCCGCGCCGCTCGCGGTGATCCGCTCGACGGTCTCGCGGTAGTCGGTGTGGTCGAGCGGGAAGTACTCCTCGCCCACGATCGAGCCGCCGTTCGCCGCGACGACTTCCTTGACACGCGCGTTCAGCACGTGGGGCCAGATGTAGTCGGCCGACGGCAAGTAGAACGTCTTCGCACCGGTCTCCTGCATCAGCCACGGAATGAGTGGGTCGACCTGCTGCGCCGGCACCGGGCCCGTGCAGAAGATCAACGGGTCCGACTCCTGCCCCTCGTACTGCTCTGGGTAGATGTAGAGCGTCTTGCCCTCGGTGACGACCGGGCCTTTGATCGCCTGCCGCGTCGAGCTGTAAATGCCGCCGAAGACGACGTCGACCTGATCGCGGCCGACGAGCTTCGCGGCCTTGGCGGCAGCGACGGCGTCGTCGGTCGCGCTGTCCTCGAGCACGAGGACGACGCGCCGGCCGAGCAGCCCGCCCGCTGCGTTGAGCTCGTCGATCACCATCCTGGCCACGTTCGCGTTCGCAAGGCCGACGAACGAGAGCGGCCCCGTCTGGTCGGCGAGCACGCCGACCTTGATCGGCTCGGTTGAATCCGTCATGACTGACTCCTCCTGGTCGTGTGCAGCAACACTGCAACGACCGTCGCGCGGGCACATCGGCCGTTTTGCCTATGCCACCGGCTCTGCGTATCCCGAGCCTTTGCGCACGAACTCATACGCGAGCCCGCCGACGGATGCTCCGAGGACCGGCGCGAGGATGTAGAGCCAGAGTGCATGCAGGTCGCCGGACACGAGCGCCGGACCGAGCGAGCGCATCGGGTTCATCGATGCGCCGGAGATCGGGCCGCCGAACATCGCGTCGAGGCCGATGGTGCCGCCGATCGCGATTGCTGCTGCCTCTCCCACGGCGCGCGTATCCGTCGCGACGGCAAGGATCACGAACATCAGGAGCGCGGTCATGATGAGCTCGAAGACGAACGACTGCGCCTGTGAGCCGGACGGAAGAGTGGCCCCGATGTGCGCGATCCTTCCGAGCGACGCGCGGAGGGTGAGAGCGGCGGTGATCGCACCCACGAACTGCGCCGTCCAGTAGACGATTGCCCGGCGCCACGGGAAATGTCGCGTGAGCGCGAACGCGAACGTGACGGCCGCATTGAAGTGCGCGCCGGAGACGTGACCGACCGCATAGATCATCGCCATGATCACGAGGCCAAAGGTGATCGCGACACCGACGTGTCCGAGTGCGTGCGTCTTCGCATCGACCATGATCGCTCCCGCGCCGGCGAAAACGAGGGCATAGGTGCCGATGGCCTCCGCCACTGCGGCCCGGAGAAGACCAGCAGTCATCAGATGCGGTCGCTTCGGCGTTCCAGGAACACGACGTCGCGCCAGACCCCGTTCAGCCGACCGAGCCGCTCGCGCGTGCCGAGCGCGCGGAAGCCAACCCGCTCGTGCAACCGGAGGCTCGTCTCGTTCTCGGGGAAGATGCCCGTCTGGATCGTCCAGATACCCGCCGCCTCTGAGTCGCTGATGAGCCGTTCCAGCAAGGCACGCCCGACGCCCTTTCCTTGCGCGCTCGTCCCGACGTACACGGACTCCTCCGCAACACCGTCGTACACGCAGCGGTTGGAGACGGGCGAGAGCGCCGCCCAGCCGATCGCGACGCCGTTCTCGTCGAGCGCGACGAGCCGTAGGCCCGCAAGGTGTGATGCGTCCCAGTTCTCCCACGTCGGAGCCTCGGTCTCGAAGGTCGCATTGCCGGTCGCGATCCCCTCGACGTAGATGTCGCGGACCGCGGGCCAGTGCTCCGCCTCGAGCGGTACGACGGTCACGCCGGGCGTTTCGGGAGCCATCTACGCGAGCAGCGTGCGCAGCGCTTCGAGCGACTCGGGCACGACGCGGTAGAAAGCCCAACTGCCGCGCTGGTCGCGCTCGACCAAGCCGGCCTCCCGGAGGACACGGAGGTGGTGGCTCACGGTGCCCTGGGAGAGGTCGAGGGGTGCAGTGAGGTGACAGACGCACGCCTCGCCGTCCGGTTGCGCCTGGATCAGGCTGAGGATGCGCAGGCGGGCCGGGTCGGCCAGAGCCTTGAAGGGTGCCGCGAGTTGCTCGGCGTCCTCGGGGGAGAGCGGCTCGGCCAGAAGCGGCGGGCAGCACGCGGCGATCACGGCGATCGTCTGCACGTGAACACATTGACACAGATCAATGTCTCGGGCAAGATCGGGTCATTGATGACCGTCGATGCGTCAGGAGCTTGATGGCACCGGAGGTGCTCTTCGTCTGCGTCCACAACGCCGGGCGCAGCCAGATGGCCGCGGGGCTCGTGAAGCTTCGCTCGCAGGGTCGTGTTCATGTCCGCTCAGCGGGCAGCGCGCCGGGCGATGAGATCAACCCCGCTGTGGTCGAGGCGATGAACGAGATCGGCGTCGACCTGAGCGAGGAGTTCCCGAAGCCGCTCACCGACGAGGTGGTCCGCGCAGCGGATGTCGTGATCACGATGGGCTGCGGCGATGCGTGCCCGATCTACCCCGGCAAGAGGTACGAGGACTGGACCCTAGAGGACCCGGACGGGAAAGACCTCGCGACGGTGCGACGGATCCGTGACGAGATCGACGTGCTCGTGGAGCGCCTCATCGGAGAGCTCACAACGTCGTAGCCCACTCACGATCACCGAAGGGAGGCGTGATGCTCCTCAACGAGAACGACGGTTGTTGCGACAGCGACGGCTGTTGCCCGTCCGGCTGCTGCTGAGTCGCCAAGAACGAGAGGCCCTTCGGGGCCTCTCGTCGAGCGGGGCCGCCTCGCGGCGGCCCAACTTTGGCTTGAACACTGATGGAGCTAGGCGGGCTCGAACCGCCGACCTCCTGGGTGCGATCCAGGCGCTCTCCCAGCTGAGCTATAGCCCCGGGGTGCCGCATTGTAGCGCCGTCGGCTTTACGTGAGCCTCACACACCCCACACTCGCTCCTTCCGCCTGCCGGGAACAAGAGGTGCTGACACCACCAAAAGGAGCAACCCCATATGTCTCGCAAATCCAACCTGCTCGCCCTGCTCGGGGCCGGCGTCGTGACGGTTCTCGTCGTCGCGGGCTTCTCGACCGCGGCGAGCGGCTCGGCGCCGACGAACCAGGCGCCGCCCAAGATCACCGGCACCTCTGCTGAGGAGGGTCAGACGCTGACCGCGAGCTCCGGCTCGTGGAACGGGACGACGCCGATCAGCTACAGCTATCAGTGGCGCCGTTGCGACAAGAACGGCGCAGGCTGCGCAAGCATCGGCGGCGCAGATTCGTCGACGTACCTGATCCGGCACGGCGACATTGGCGACACGATTCGCGTGCGTGTGACGGCGAAGAACTCCGACGGCTCCGCGCAGGCAACGTCCGATCAGACCGCGGTGATCAGGGCCGCTGTGACTGCCCCGCCGACGGGCTGCCCGAGCGGCTCGGGGACGATCCCGATCGCCGATCTCTCGTCGCCCGCACGGCTGAGCATCGTCTCGTTCACCTCGAACCCGCAGGTGCTCGGCCGCAGCGTCGGAACGTTGAGCATCACTACCAGGGTCACCGCCTGCGGCGGCCGCGCTGTTCAGGGCGCGCTTGTGTACGCCGCGGCGGTGCCGTTCAACCAGTTCGACGTCGCGCCCGAGGTCCAGACCGACGCCAACGGTTCGGCGACGATCCAGGAGCCGCAGCTCGGCGCCTATCCGGCATCGTCGCGCCAGCAGTTGCTGGCCGTCTTCCTGCGGGCGCGCAAGTCGGGCGAGCCGCAGGGGCAGGGCGTCTCGACGAGCCGCCTCGTCTCCTTCAGGGTCGACCTGCACCAGTAGGACGAGCCAGGGGCGTCCCGCGCACCGCCGTACGATGCGGCGGTGCGCGCGGTCGTCCTTGCTGCGAACGGACAGCCCGGGCTCGTCGAGCTTCCCGAGCCGATCGGCCGTGGGTCCCTCGTGCGGGTCACCGCGTGCGGGCTGTGTGGGTCGGATGTCGAGAAGTTCGGCCGTCCGTCGCCGAGCGCGGTGCTCGGGCACGAGATCGTCGGGGTGCGCGAAGACGGTGTGCGCGTGACGGCGGTTCATCGCGTTTCGTGCGGCGAATGCGCTCGTTGCCGGGCGGGTCACGAGACGACCTGCGAGCAGTTCGCTACCGCACGCATCGCGCCGGGCGGGTTTGCCGAGCAGCTGCGTGCAACACACACGATCCCGATCCCGGACGAGATCGGTGACTACGACGGCGTGTGGATCGAGCCGCTGGCGTGCGTGTTGCGCGCCGTCGACGCTGTGCCACGCGGCGACGTGCTCGTCGTCGGCTGCGGAGCGGTGGGGCTGCTGTGGGTGCAGGTGCTGCTGCGACGAGGCGATGTCGTGCACGTGCTCGAGCCGCGCGACGAGCGGCGAAACGCCGCACTCGCGCTCGGCGCTCGGACGGACGCGCGCGCGCCCAACGCGGCCGTCGTCACGGCACACCAGGGGGTCGACGGTGCGCTGCGCCTGCTCGAGCCCGGCGGGACGCTGCTCGTCTTCGCTGCGCCGCCCGGCGACGTGCCGGTGTCGCTCGAGACCGTGTACCGCCACGAGCTGATCATCCGCGGCTCGCGCTCGGCCACCGTGCAAGCGTTCGACACTGCGGTCGCGCTCTTGCCGGAGCTCGAGCTTCCGCCCATGCTGCTGCTGCCGCTCGAGCGGTTTGCCGAGGGCGTGCAGCTCTACCGTCGCGGCGAGGCGCTGAAAGTCGTGTTCACGCCATGAGAGCGGCACGGCTCTACGCGCCCGGCGACCTGCGGATCGAAGACGTTCCGCGACCCGAGGCGGCTGCGGGCGAGGTGCTGCTGGAGGTCGAGGTCGCGCTCACCGACGGCACGGACTTCAAGACCTACCGGCGCGGGCACCCCTTGCTGCTCGGCGAGACGCCGGCGCCGTTCGGTCACGAGCTCTGCGGAATCGTCGACGGTCGTCGCGTCGTCCCTGCGAACTCCGCGCCGTGTGGCGCCTGCGACGGCTGTGCGCGTGGCGAGCAGTGCCGCGACCTCGTGTTCCTGAACGGCGCCTATGCAGCGTGGATCGTCGTTCCGGAACGCATCGCCGAGCGTAACCTGCTGGAAGTGCCGCGCGCCCTCGCGCCCGAGGTGGCAGCGATGGTCGAGCCGCTCGCGTGCTGTCTGCGCGGTGTCGAGCGTGCAGGTATCCAGGCGGGTGACACCGTCGCGATTCTCGGTGCGGGCCCGATCGGCCTGATGCTGGCGGCGTGCGTCGCCGACGCGGGCGGCTGGCCGGTCGTTGTCGGTGGTCGCGCCGAGCGCCGCGAGCTCGTCGACGCGTTCGGCGCGGAGCCCGGCGACGGTCACGACGCGGATGTGGTGATCGAGGCGGCTGGGACCGGGGAAGCGTGGCGCGACGCGATTGGGCTCGCGCGGCCCGGGGGCACGGTGGTCCTGTTCGGTGGGCTGCCACTCGAGGCTCGGCCGGCGGTCGACGCGTACCGCGTGCACTACGACGAGCTCACACTGCGCGGCTCGTTCCATCACACGCCGTCGACCGTGCGCGCTGCGCTCGGCTTCCTCGCGAGCGGCGCCTATCCCTGGGAACGACTCATCACGCATCGCGTGCTGCTCGAAAATCTGCCGGAGCTCTTTGCCGACCCACCGCGTGATCTCCTCAAAGCCGCCGTCACTCCGTGAGCTGAACCGGTCGCTGCTCGCGCGGCAGCTCCTGCTCGAGCGAAGCGACCTCGACGTCGTCGCGGCGACCGACCTGCTGCTTGCGTTGCAGGCGCAATGGGCACCGTCGCCGTACGTCGCACTCTGGTCTCGGCTGCGATCGGTGCGCAAGGAAGACGTCACCGCGCTTGTGAAAGCGACGACGCTGCGAGGCACGCTGCACGTTTCGTCGCCAAGCCTGTATCCCGCGATCGTCGCGGCGAAGATCGACGCGATCCGTGGGCGCACGCAGAACCTCGACGTGGACGTCGAGGCGCTGCGACGCGCCGTCTCGAGCCGTGCAGTGTCGGGTGAGGAGTTGCGAGAGATCGCGCGAAGGACGCTGGGAACGGATGACCGCTGGACGATCGAGTTCGCGTTGCGCGCGCTGCCGTTCGTGCGTGACGGTGTCGTCGGGCCGTGGCCGCACACAAAGCCGCCGCGGGCACGCCTCTGGCACGAGCCGCTACCCGACCCGCAGGAGAGCGCGGTGCGTGTCGTGCGTGCGTATCTCACGGCGTACGGGCCGGCGACGCGCGACGACGTCGAGCGGTTCACGAGCTTCAAGATCCGCCAAATCGCGCCGGCTCTCGACGGGCTCGAGATCGGGAACGGCTACTACGACGTTCCCGGAGCACTACGCATCAGCTCGCGCACGCCTGCGCCTGTCCGGTTCCTGCCGGCCTTCGACTCGGCTCTGCTCGCGCACCTGTACACCGGCAGGCTCGTCCCGGCCCAGCACGTCGATGCGGTCTACAACCGCAAGAACGCCATGTGCAAGAGCACGTTCACCGTTGACGGCTTCGTGGCCGGCACATGGCGTGTCGAGCGCACGCGGATTGTCGTGGAGCCGTTCACGCCCCTCTCGCCGCGCCGACAGCGCGAGCTGGACGGGGAGGCCGCTCGGCTACTCGGGTGGTGGCTAGACCGCGAAGAGGGTCAGATCGGGTAGCCGCTCGCCTCGGAGCAGCGCGAGGTCGACCGCGACAGTGGCGATCCCTCGCTGTTCGGCGAGCGCAACGGCCTGCGGCTTCAGCTGCTGTGCGGCCAGCACACCGCGGCACGCGGAGCGCGCCGGGTCGACGCGGATGCAGTCCAGGTAGCGCGTCAGCTGCTCGACCGCGTCGATCGTCCCGATGCGCTTGATCTCCACCGCGACCCAGCCGTCCTCGTCATCGCGGCACATGAGGTCGACCGGCCCGACGTCCGTCGGCCACTCGCGCTTGACGAGCCGGAGTCCCGACTCGATCTGTGTCGGGTCGTCGGCGAGCAAGAGCTGCAGGTCGCGCTCGACGCCGTCCTTCTCGAGCGCCGCGGCCTCGCCCATGTCGTGGACCACGTCCGAGAGCACCTCGAGCAGGCGGATCTCGAGCCGGTCCTCGGTGCGGCCGGCACGCTTGCGCACGACGATCGTCTCGCCGGCATCCTCGATCACGGTCGGTGGGGTCATCCAGTTCAGGGGTCGATAGCCGCCTGCGTCGGCGTGGACGAGTACCGACCCGTCTGCCTTCAGCATGAGCAGCCGAACGGACTCAGGGAGGTGGGCGGTCAGCCGGCCCGTGTACCGAACCTCGCAGCGGGCCACGATCAAACGCACGGCAGTGCACGCTACCGTCCCTTACGGACAGTGTTCTCTGAGGCGGTTTCGAGCGCTGCAAGTCGATCGCGGACGCGGCTCGCGAGCGGGATGATCCGCTTCTGCTCGTAGCGTGCCAATGCAGTGCGCAGGGCAGCAGCGGCCTCGTCGTGTCGGCCCTCGGCGTCGAGCACCTCGGCGAGATCGCACAGCGCGTCGCCCTGCGCTTGCAGTCCATCGGTCTGTTCCAGCAGCTGCAGTGCCTCACGGGCTAGCCGCTCGGCCTCGGCGTGCTCGCCGCGACTCGCTTGGACGCGCGCCTGCACCTGCCGCCAGGCCGCCTGCGCCGCGATGTCGTTGTCTTCGACGGCCTCGCGCCCCAGGCGCGCCATCTCTTCGGCCTCCTCGTAGCGGCCGAGGATGCAGAGTTGGCGTCCACACGCCGGGGCATAGGTGCACAGGTAACCGACCTGCCCGCGCGCACTCAGCCAGGCGCAGACGTCCTCGAGACGACTGCTCGCCGTCTCGTGGTCGCCGGCGAGGTTCGCGATCTCGGCCGTGATCCAGTCCGCGTGCCAGCCCCCACCCTGCTCGCGATCGCGCACGTACGCCGCCTCGGCGAGCGAGCGGGCCTCGTCGAGGCGGCCGAGCATGGCGAAGAACCAGGCGCGAAGGAAGTCCGTCCAGGGCACCGCTCGCTCCTCGAGCCGCTCGAAGGTCTCGAGCGCCTCGTTTGCAGGCCGCGGGCCGTTGAGGAGCGCGACCCCCAGAAAGCCACCGCTCGACGGCTGCCGCCCGGCGAGTCGCGCGTGGCGGATTGCCTCCTCGGCCGCGTGCGCCCAGTCGTCGTAGCGCGTGCGCGAGTTCGCGACGCCGTGACCGAGAACGTCCCAGAGGTGCACGAGGCCGGCGTGGTCTCCCGCCTGCTCGAGCAGCGGCAGTGCCTCGAGTGCGAGCGCTTCGATCTCGTCGGGCGAGATGAACGACGTGACCTGCGCTCGGTGTTCGATCGCCACCGCACGCGCGAGGGCCTTGCCCGCCGCGTCGCCTGCTGCGCCCGCTCGCTGTGCGGCTTTCTCGGCGATCGCTGCGGCTTCTTCCGGATCGCTGATCGCGGCAGCGAGATCGAGTTCGAGGTTGACGTCGAGCCGCACTGCGCGCGTCAGCTCGAGCGCACGGGTCAGCAACCCGGCGGCCGCTCGTCGGTCCTCGCGCCAGAGCGCGCGCCGGCCCGCCAACGCGAGACGCTCACCGGCGCGCAGCGCGAGCGGCTCATCGGGTCGCCCGAGCTCTGCGCGGTAGCGGGCCGCCTGTTCGAGGTGGTAGCCCACGATCTCGTCCAGCTCCACCAAGCCACGAGCGTGATCTTCGAGCCACGCCGAGAACCGCGCGTGTAGGTTCGGCGCGAACCGCCTTCGGGAGCGCGTCGTAGGCCGTGTCCCGGATCAGCAGATGCCGAAAGCGAAAGCCGTCCTCACCTGCGAACTGCGCCGTGGCAGGGCGGATCAATTGCTTTCGCGTCAGCCCGGCGAGCCGCGGTGTCACCTGCGACTCCTCGGGCGACAGCGCCTGCACCGCACCGCGGTGGAACAGCTCGCCCTGGACTGCGCCACGCTCCAGCACGCGGCGCTCGGCCGCGTCGAGCTGGTCGAGGCGGGCCGCGAGGAGCGCCCGCAGGCTCGGCGGAACCTCCACGGCTTCCGACCCCGACGCCATCGCAAGCATCTCGGATACGAACAACGGGGGGTTGCCACCGGCGGCCGCCGCGATGCGCTCGCGCAGCCCGTGCGGCACCTGGTCGCCGATCAGCGCGTCGACGACGCCATCCGGCAGCGGCTCGAGACGGAGCGTCACCGGCCAACTCGGGCGCCGCTCCACTAGCTCGGGGCGAGCCATGCAGACGATCAGCAGCGGCGCGCCGGAGGAGAGCAGCGCGACGCCGTCGATCAAGTCGAGGAACGTCTCCTCGCCCCATTGGACGTCGTCGAAGAGCACCACCAGCGGCGCCTGCTCCTCGAGCAGCTTCCGGAACGCCCAGGCGATCTCTTCCGCAGACGTTCCTTCATCGGATTCGCGCAGCAGCGAGCGGATCGAAGCCGCCGCCGCCGGATCGGACGGCAGGGCGGCAAGCTGCTTGAGGACCTCGACGACCGGCCAATACGTGATCCCTTCGCCGTAGGGCAGGCAGCTGCCCCCGACGATGCGTGCGTCGATCGGCGTGAGTGCCTCGGCGATGAGGCGAGACTTGCCCACTCCTGCCTCGCCAACGACAGTCACGAGCTCGCAGCCTGGGCCGGAAAGGGCCCGCTCCCAGTGGCTGCGGACGAGCGCGAGCTCGCGCTCGCGACCGACGAACCGCTGCCCGTGCGTGCGCTCGGAGGCCTGCGCCGCCGCGAGCAGCCTGAACGCCGGCACCGGCTCCGACTTTCCTTTCACGCTGAGCGGCTCGATCGGCTCCACCTCGACCGCCGATCGGACGAGGCCCAACGTCGCTTCGCCGATCAGCACATCGCCCGGCTGCGCTGCCTGCTCGAGCCGCGCGGCCACGTTGACGGCATCGCCCGTGACGAGGCGTTCGGCCGTGCCCGCCACCACCTCGCCGCTGTTCACGCCGATGCGGCCGCGAATCCCGAGCTCCCCGAAAGCGTCCCGCATGGCGAGCGCCGCGCGGCAGGCGCGCAGCGCGTCGTCCTCGTGCACCAGCGGGACACCGAATACCGCCATTACGGCATCCCCGATGAACTTCTCCACCGTCCCACCGTGTTGCTCGACGATCTCCTTCATCCGCTCGAAGTAGCGAGCAAGCAATCCCCGGAGCGCTTCAGGGTCGGTCGACTCCCCGAGCGCAGTCGACCCGGTCACGTCGCAGAACAACACCGTGACGGTCTTTCGCACTTCACGCGCGGCCGCGGCGCCAAGAGGTGCACCGCAGTTGGCACAACGAGGGAAGCCCTCCGGCGTCTCCTGGTTGCAGTTCGCGCAGACCAGCACCGGACCGAGGCTAGAACATCGGCAGAACGGCGGCTACACGCACCTCGCCGCCGCTGCGGTCAAAGCAACACCTCACCCGGCGGCGCCTCCGAACGCGAGCAGGGCTCCGGAGGAGGAGCCGACAAGCACGCGCCCATCCGCGATCATCGGCGCGGTGTACGCCGGGCCGTCGGTTTCGAGCAACGTGATGACCGCGCCGGTGCGGGCGTCGAGGATTGCGAGCTGCCCGGCCGCCGTCGCAGGCGCGAAGACGACGGGGCCGGCGGCAAGCGGCTGCGGATCGACGCCGCCGCCGATGTTGATGTGCCACGCGACGCGGAACCTGCAGCCATCGACCAACCTGAGCCCGACCGCGCCGTTCGAACCGTCGCCGCCGCGCACCTGCGCGTCGTCAACGACGAGCGTCTTCGCGGCGGCATCCCACGTCGGCTCCGCGAAGAACGTGTTGTTGGCGCCTCTCTGGCCGAACAACGTGCGGAAAACGGGTTTCGCGTGCAGCGCGGCGCGTCTCCAGACGTACGTGTAGGAGTCCTTGGAGTTGACTGCGAGAAGCGCCGGGCAGCCGGCCGGTTGGAAGAGCATGGGCGTCGAGCCGAAGCCCTGGTCACCGAGGATGGTCGGATTGGAGTCGGGCTCGACGACCTCGGAGCGAATCCCAAGCGCGGGCGTCAGATGAATCACTCGTTCGGCGTTGGGCGTCTGCTCCTGGAGATTGCCGTTCTTCTCGACAACGGCGTTCGCGGTCGCGACCCAGATCGAACCGTCCCCCGGGTCGACTGACACGCCGCCGGGTCCCCAGATGCCCCCGCCGTTCTTGGCGCCAGGCACGACGTCGAAGCGATGCACAACCCGTCTTGTGGCGAGGTCGATCGCGTCAAGACGGCCGTCCCACGCGCCGCTTGCGTCGGGCTTGTCGCACCACGACGCCACGCCCACATAAAGCGCGCCGTGCGCGAGCCGCAGAGCGCTCCACACAGTCTCCACGTCCGTGCGCTGGATGATCGGCAAGCTCCACTTCGGGTCTGGCTGCCCGGTTGCCACCGAGAGCGCACGTAGTCGTCCGTCCGCGCCTATGACATAGAGAAGGCCGGTCGAAGGATCAACGACCGGCGTCGACTCGATGCCACCCGACCCGCCGCAGATATTGGGCCGCGTCGGCCCGAGCGACCGTTTCCAGACTGGCTGTCCCGTGGAAGCCGCGAGCGCGTAAACGTCGTTCGATGAAGTGGCGGCGATCACGAGGTCACGATGCGTCCCGGTCACCGACCCGGCCGGGACGAACAGCGGCTGTCCGTAGATCATGCCGCCAAGGTCGCGCTTCCAGGCGAGCTTGAACTGTTTCGCTTGTGCGACCGTCACCGGGCTCGCGGCAACGTTCGCCGCATCGGGAGTGCGGCCGTACGCAAGCCAGGCTGCGCTTGGAGTCACGACCGACGATCCGGCGTTGACGGTCGCAAGCACGAACACGATGCCTGATGCTGAGATCGCCAAGCTCAAACGCTTCACGGCAATTCGCATGGCGGCTCGAGATGTTGCCAGGTTTGTTTAAGGCGCGCTTAAGAGCGAGACGCGCGGCGGATGAGCGTCATACCGTCCCGCACGCTCAGGAGAACCTGAACGCTCCGCGGGTCGTTCGCGACGTGCTCGTTGAACGCCGAGATCGGCGGGGTCCCGTCGATCACCTGGCCCGCGGCGAGGGTGTTGTCGGCAACGATCAGGCCGCGCTCTGAGAGCCGCGGCAGCACCGCCTCGTAGTAGTCGACGTACCCCTCCTTCTCGGCGTCGATGAACACGAGGTCGAATTCGCCTTCGAGCCGATCGACCGTCTCGAGCGCAGGGCCGATGTGCAGCGTGATGCGTGATCCGTACGGCGAGCGGTCGAAGTACCGCTGCGCGAACGCGGCCCGCTCGGGGTCGAGCTCGCAGGCGTCGATCCGGCCGCCTTCCGGCAGCGCCGCGGCCATCGCGAGACTCGAGTGGCCGCTGAACGTGCCGATCTCGAGCACGCGCCCGGGGCGCCCGAACCAGACGAGCAGCTCCAGGAAGCGACCTGCGACCGGGCCGGTGAGCATCTGTGGGGACCCGAGCGTCTCGGCGGTCTCGGCGGAGAGCTCGGCGAGGAGCTCCTCGTGGGGGGACGTCATGCGCTCGGCATACGTCTCGATCCGGGGGTCAACGATGTCCATCGGGTTAGGCTAACGGCACCCGACGCGAGGAGACGACCCGAACGATGCCCGGCCTGATGTCACGGATGAGCTTGATCTTCAAGTCCAAGTTCTCGAAGGCGCTCGACAAAGCGGAAAATCCGAACGAGACGCTCGACTACTCCTACGAGCAGCAGCTGCAGCAGCTCCAGAACGTGAAGCGCGGCATCGCCGACGTGACGACGGCCAAGAAGCGGCTCGAGATGCAGTACACGACCATGCAGCAGCAGGTCGACAAGCTGGACGGGCAGGCGCGGCAGGCGCTGCAGGCGAATCGCGAGGATCTCGCGCGCGAAGCACTGACGCGCAAGACGGCGGTGCAGGAGCAGCTGCAGGACATCATGACCCAGGGGCAGCAGCTCGAGGCGCAGCAGCAGAAGCTCGTCGAGGGGGAGCGGACGCTGCAGGCAAAGGTCGAGTCGTTCCGCACCCAGAAGGAAGTGATCAAGGCGCAGTACTCGGCCGCGGAGGCCCAGGTGCGCATCGGCGAGGCGGCGACGGGCATCGGTGAGCACATGGCGGACGTCGGGCTTGCGATCCAGCGCGCGAAGGACAAGACCGACCAGATGCAGGCGCGCGCGAGCGCGATCGACGAGCTGACGGCAGCGGGCTCCCTCGAGGACTACACCTCGAGTGGTGACGACATCGACCGGCAGCTGCAGCAGATCTCGCAGGGCGGCGAGGTCGACGCTGCGCTCGCGAAAATGAAGGCGGAGCTCGGTCAGGGCGCGGGCGAGCCGCCGAAGCAGCTCGAAGGGGAAAAGAGCGAGAGCGAGACGGCGTGATCGTTCGGCTGCTCGGCGAGGGACAATTTCGCGTCGACGACGCGCTGAGCGTGCGTTTGAACGAGCTCGACGAGCGCATCGCGCACGCGGTGGAGTCCGGCGACGAGCAGGCGCTCTGGGCCGGGCTCGAAGCGCTGGCGGAGGAAGTACGCGCAAACGGCTCGCGTCTTTCCGACGACGAGCTGACTCCGTCGGACGCCGTCGTCCCGCCCGAGGATCTGACTCTCGAGGAGGCGCGCGACCTGCTCTCGAACGACGGTTTTATCCCGGGCGTGCTCGCGACGTGACACGCGAGATCGTGCTCACCGCGCGGCCGCAGGGCCTCCCGAAGGAGAGCGACTTCGAGTTGCGCGACGCGCCCGACGTTGCGCCGTCCGACGGGCAGGTGCTCGTGCGCAACGTGCTTGTCTCCGTCGACCCGTACATGCGTAGCCGCATGAGCGGGATCCGCACCTATGTCGGCCCGTACGACGTCGGCGGCCCGATCGACGGCGGAGCGGTCGGTCGCGTGCTCGAGTCGCGCCACGACGGTCTCGAGCCCGGCGACTGGGTGCTCTCGATGCTCGGGTGGTGCGAGCACGGAGTCGTGGACGGCGATCGCGTACGGAAGCTCGATCCTGATCTCGCCCCGCCTTCCACCGCGCTCGGAGTGCTCGGTATGCCCGGTCTCACAGCCTGGGTCGGGCTCGTCGACATCGGCCGGGTCGTGGAGGGCGAGACGATCTACGTCTCCGGTGCGGCCGGCGCGGTCGGGAGCGTCGTCGCGCAGATTGCACGTCAGAAGGGCCTGCGGGTGATCGGCAGCGCAGGCTCGAAAGAAAAGGTCGAGTGGCTGAGGTCGCTCGGAGTCGAGGCGTTCGACTATCGCGAGCAGGCGGTCCGCGATGCGCTCGTGGACGGCATCGACGTGTGCTTCGACAACGTCGGTGGCGAGCAGCTCGAGGCGGCGATCGGCGCGCTCCGACCGTTCGGGCGCGTGATCGCGTGTGGTGCCATCTCCCGGTACAACGACGAGCGCGCCGAGCCCGGTCCGCGCAACCTCGCACTCGTCGTCAGCAAGCGCCTGCGCGTCGAAGGCTTCATCGTGCTCGACCACCTGGAGCGTTTCCAGGCCTTCCTCGCCGAGGTCGGACCGTGGGTGCGCGACGGTGCGGTGCAGCATCGCGAGACGGTGGTCGACGGCCTCGAGCGGGTCCCGTCGGCGTTTGCCGGGCTCTTCGACGGCGCGAACATCGGCAAGATGCTCGTGCGCGTCGGGCCCGACGGCTAGAGCGCTACCCAGCCTGCTGGAAGACGATTCTGGTCGAGCCGAGCAGCAGGCCGTGCGGCTTGATCGTGAACTGGCACACGTTGCGCGCGAAGTGCTTGGGGACGTACACGGTGCCGTTCCAGTACAGCTGGCCGTGGAACGTCGTCTGCGCTGCCAGCTTGCCGTCGAGGTAGATCGACACGCCGGCGGATGCCTTCGGCAGCAGGGTTAGCTGCAGCTGGCCGCCGCGACAGCCGTATGCGGTGACCGACGCTCTGCCCCCGGTGATGTCGCCGTTCGGCTGCGTTCCGTTCAGGATCGCGACAAGGCGCGGAGCGCCGCTGAGGCGCCACAACGTGAGCCCGAACTGATTCGGGCCACGATTCTGGTGCGCAACCGCTGAGCCGACGAACGAGTTGCGGTCGTTGGCCACGACGTAGCGCTGGCTGATCCCGAGGTTGCCGCTCGGCGGCGTCGCGACTTGGCGGTTCGGCAAGGGGCCTGGGACGTTGAACGGAGTGAGCGAGACCACCTGCGTGATGCGCGGGTTCCAGAAGCGCTGCTGCCAAACCGTGTTCCACTTCGCGATGTCGCCGTCGAAGACGTAGGCAACATCGGAGGTGGTCGCGCGTTGAATCCAGTCGCGTGGCGTACCGACGATGTTTTCCTGGTCGAACGCGACCTTGGCCGAGACGACATTCGAGCCTTCGATCGATGTCAGCACGAAGAAAGCGAGGACGAGCGCCGGGAGCACGAGACCGGCGCGGCGCGGAACGAACCGCACGAGCAGGACCGCGAGGGCGACGCCGGTTGCAATCTCGGTCTCTGGCTTCGCAGACGTGCGAAGGAAGAGCGCGATGTCCATCGTGTCCGGCAGGGCAGTGTCGACGGCCAGGCTGTTCCACGGAGCGGCGATGATGATCGCGGCGACGACGGCGACTGCTACCGACGCGGCGAGCCACGGTCGCGGGCACCCACGTGCCAGCCACAGTGCAAATACGACGAAGAGAATCGGCGGGATCGCCGCGAGGTCGCGCCCGAGCAGATGCGGCGCGAAACGCGCTGCGAAGAGCCCGACCTGCAGCACGACGAGCACCGTCGTGCACAGCGCAACCGCGAGCAGCGCCCTCGCCGACGGGTCCCGCTCACGGCCGCGCGCCGCGGGAACGAGCAGCAAGAGCAGCGCAACCGCCGGTGCGACGCCGACCGAGAGGAAGAGGTAGGCGAGGTGGTCGTAGGAGAGACGGATCGCGGCGTCGATCGGGTAGCCGCCGCTGATGGTGCTCGAGTAGGCGCCGAGCACCTCGGGCCTGAAGAGTGTGGCGACTGCCGCGAGCCCGAGCAGCGTCCACACGGGCCAGAAGCGAAGTGGCTTTCGGCGCTCGCGTGCGAAGACGCAGTCGACGACGATCGCGGCGGCAAACACCGCGATGAGAGCGACGCCTTGCACACGCGTCGCGACTGCGGCAGCAATCGCGACCAGCGCGATTGCCTGGTCTCGCCGCACCGCTGTCTCGACCGCGCGCGCAATCGCCAGCGTCGCGAACGCGGCGACCGGGTAGAAGAGCACCTCGGTCATCACGAGCCCGCTGTAAAGCAGGAGCGGGGAGGCGACGGTCAGCGCGGCCGCGAGCAGTGCGTAGCCGTTCGGCATCACCCGCCGCCCGTAGAAGAAGACCGGCACCGCCGCGAGGGATGCGACGAGCGCCTGCAGCAGCTTCAGCGACTCGTAGCTGCGGTCGAGGCTGCCGGTGGCGAACGGGATGCCGGCGACGACGGGATAGAGCACGCTGTAGCCCGCGCCCTGGCCATGCAGGATCGGGATCGAGAAATGCCGCCAAAGGTCGATCGCCCGCCCGGCATACACAACCTCGTCCGGCATGATCCAAAGGCCGTGCAGCCTCCGGCCGGCGAGCCAGTGAATCAGCGTCGACGTGCCGACAAGTGCCGGCAGCGACAGGGTCAGACTGGCGCGTCGAAGAGCGCCAGCCACCGAGTCAGGTCCGGCTCGATTGGGAGCTCCTGCTCGAGCTTCGCTTTCAGCTCGAGCTCCATCGCGTTGTCGCGCGTCTCCTTCTCGAGGGGCACGAACGGCCAGAACGCCCCACGCTTGAAGCCGTAGATGAAGTACACCGGATGCTCTCCGCCCTGGAAGCGGAAGATCGCAGCCAGCAACTGCTCACCGAATCCTTGCGCAGTCAGCTCGGACGCGAGCGTGTGCGCGGTGCCGACGAGATCTTCGAGATCGGGATCGTGCACGACGATCCAGTCGTACCCGTATTCGTCGGTTTGACGCTCGATCTTCGAGCCCGACTGTGCTCCGATCGCGTCGATCAACTTGTCGATGTCATCGAACGCACTGCGGAACTCACCCGAGGACTGCGGCTTGAAGGCAATCGCGGAGGCGCCGGCGGTGGTGAGGCCGAGCTCCACCTGCAGCGTCACCGCTGCGGTCGTCAGTGAGAACAGACGGTCGTCCTTCGGCCCGGGGAGCTTCTTTCGCCCGAAGAGGACGTCTTTAAGCCCCACGCGCTTCCCCCATGTGGCGCGACATCTCCCCGAGCCTAGCGAGCCGCTGCTCGAGCGGGATGGTCCGAGAACAGCGCGAAGTGCGCTCGGCCGTTTGGCACGACCCACAGCGCCTCGACGCGCGCGAGGCGACGGAGGTCGTCGTTGGGAATTGCGTCCGAGGCGGAGAGTTTGACGAGTGCGCTCATCAGATCCGCCGGGCGGCCTGTGAGCAGCGCGGACCCGCGATCGGCTGCGAACTCGCGATAGCGGGAAAGCGCCAGGGTGAGCAGCGAGCCGATTGCCCATATCGGCAGCCCCACCCACCAGACGAAGAACCAAAGGTAGAAGAGGACGCCCTCCTCGCCGACGATCGTCGCGCCGAGGGTGCGTGGGATGCTCGCGATCGTCATGACACCAGCGTCTCGGTTCGCGACGTGCGCAAGCTCGTGAGCCATCACCGCGTCGAGCTCGGCCGTCGTGAGTCGCGCGGCGAGCGCGCTGGTGACCACCACTACCGAACCGGTACGTCGAACACCCGCAGTGAAGGCGTTCGGGGTTTTCGTATCGACAAGCGCCAGCCGCGGGCATGGAACATCGGCGAGCGCAGACATGCGCTCCAGTGCGTCGTTGAGGTGTCGTTCGTCGTCTGAGTGGATCGGCTTTGCATCAACGGCGGCGAGCATCAGACCACTCGCCGACCCGTAGCGGATCACCGTTGCCACGACGATCGCCAGCGACACCACCAGCACGTACGGTGTCGATGCGGGCACGCCGACGCAAAACGCTGTGACGCCACCGACCACGCAGGCGGCGAGAGCGAGCACGCCGATCCCGACGACGAGCATCCGGAACGTGAGCGCGGCGTCGCGCGTGGAGAACCGCCGTTTCACCGGCGCGATGCTAGTGCGTCGAGCGGCGGGGCTACGCGACCGGGCGGCCCATCTCGCGCGCGATTCCGGCGAGCGCAGCGATGCGCTTCTCGAGCGGCGGATGGTCCATGAAGAGCTCCGAGAGCGAGCCCTTTGCCTTCGCGGGGATGATGAAGAACGCGTTCATGCCTTCGACCTGCCGCAGGTCCTGGTTCGGGATCAGCGTCATCTGGGACGAGATCTTCTGCAGCGCACTCATCAGGTACTCGGGCGCACCGGTGATCAGTGCCGATCCGCGGTCGGCCGCGTACTCGCGGTAGCGCGAGATGGTGCGGATGAGGACGAAGCTGATCACGTAGACGAGCGCCGAGACCGCGAAGACGATCAGCCAGATCGGTGGGCCGTTGTTGTTGCGGCGGTTCCCGCCTCCGAACATGCTCGCGTAGAGGCCAAAGCGGGTGAGCAACGCGGCGAGCATCGCGAAGAAGCTCGCGAGCGTCATCACGAGCACGTCGCGGTTCGCGACGTGCGAGAGCTCGTGGGCGAGCACGCCTTCGATCTCCTTCGGCTCCAGACGCTCCCACAGCCCGGTCGTGACGCAGATGGCTGCGTGCTTGGGCGAGCGCCCCGTCGCGAAGGCGTTCGGCACCGCCGTCGACATGATCGCGACCTTCGGCTTCGGCAGGTCGGCCATCGCGCAGAGCCGCTCGACCATGTCATGGAGCTGCGGCGCTTCCTCACGCGAGACGACCTTGGCCCCAGCCGCCCTGAGGGCGAGCTTGTCGGAGGTGTAGTACTGGAAGAACGCGAGCCCGATCACGATCACGAGCATCGGGATGAGGCTGACGTTCAGCACCTGCAACAGCACGACCGCGAAGACCAGGTACAGCAGGCCGAGCAAGCCGCTCGTCAGGATCATGCGCACCGTCAACCCTGCGTCGCGTCCGTAGGTCTTCCGCTTCATGCCTCGGATTGTAGGGACGGCACCCCTGGTGCAGCAGGGGCTTAACGCGTCGTGAACAGCGCCGACCCGTATAGACTCGCGCCCGTGCGCCGACTCGCGGCACCCCTCGTCTTGGCGGCGGTCGTTCTCGTGGCGGCCGGTTGCAACACCTCGAAGCCGGGCGAGAAGACCGTTTCGCCGCTCCCGACCAAGGTGGTAGGCGCTGTGCCGAAGCAGCAGACGGAGTCGGTTCCCGCCGAGTACAAAAACGGCGACCCGACCGCCGGCAAGCAGGTCTTCCTGAGCGCCGGCTGCACAGGCTGTCACACGCTCGCGGACGCCGGCTCGCACGGCACCGTCGGCCCGGTTCTGACGAACGCGAACGTGCCGCTCACGATCGTGGTGCACAACGTCACGCTTGGCGCGGGGGCGATGCCTTCGTTCAAGAGCCAGCTGTCGACGAAGCAGATCGCCGACGTGGCTGCGTACGTCGTCAAGGTCACCGCGGGCTGATCCTCCCCGACGACTTCCCGCGCGACGTTCGCGTCGTCGCGACCGATTTCGATCGCACGCTCGTCTGGACGGACGGGGTCCTGCGTCCGCGAACGATTGCGGCGATGCGTCGTGCCGATGCGGCGGGCCTGCCGGTGATCGTCGTCACCGGGCGGATGGTGCGCTCCGTGCGTCAGGCGCTCGAGCCGGCGGGCATCGCGGCGCCGGTCATCTGCTACCAGGGCGCTGTCGTGGTCGACGCCGAGGGCCGCTGGCTCCGTCACGAGCCGCTGCCGCTCGAGCTCGCGCGAGAGACGATCGCGGCGCTCGCCGAGGAGGGCTACTCGCCGAACGTGTACGTCGACGACGAGCTCTATGTCGCGAGCGACACCGAGCCGGCGCGAGCGTACGCACGGCTGAACCGAATCGAGTTCCACGTTGTCGGCGACCTGCTCGACTGGCTCCACGAGCCGCCGACGAAGCTTGTGTGCGTCGGCGAGCCGAAAGCGTTGGACGCCCTCGAACCGCGGCTGAAGGAGCGGTTCGGCGAGCGCGAGTTCATCTCGAAGTCGCTCCCGCACTTCCTCGAGTTCGCACAAGCCGGCGTCACGAAGGGTGCGGGGCTGGACTTCCTCGGCGAGCGGCTCGGGTTCACGAAGCAGGACACGATCGCCTTCGGTGACGGCGAGAACGACATCGAGCTCGTCGAGTGGCCCGACTACGGGATCGCGACGGCGAACGCGAACGAGCGCGTGAAAGCGGTCGCGCGGTGGGTCTGCCCGTCGGCCGAGGACGAGGGCGTGGCCTCCGTGATCGAGGCCTTACTAGACTCGAAGCCATGATCGACCTCAAGCTCGCGCGGACGGATCCCGAGTCGCTGCGGGCCGCACTCGCGCGGCGCGGCGCCGGCGACGCGTTCGACAAGCTGCTCGCCGCGGATGAGCGGTGGCGCGCGCTCGTGCCTCGGGTCGACGAGCTGCGGAGCCGCACCAAGCTGAAAGGGAAGCCGTCGGCCGACGAGCTCGAGCAGCTGAAGGGCGTGAAGGAAGAGTTGCGCTCGGCTGAGGAGGAGCTGGCGGCCGCGGCCGAGGCACGTGACGCGGCGCTGGCGGGTGTCCCGAACGTGCCGCACTCATCGGCGGCCGAGGGCATGCACGACGAGGATGCGATCGTCGTCTCGGAGTGGGGGGAGCGCACCGCGCCCGACCCGCCGCTCGAGCATCTGGAGGTCGGCGGCTACGACATGGAGCGCGGCGCGAAGGTGTCGGGGGCGCGCTTCGGCTTCATCGTCGGCGACGCGGCGCGCCTGTCGCTCGCGCTGTACAGGCTGGCGCTCGACCACCTGACGAACGAGGGGTTCACGCCGGTTCTGCCACCGGTGCTGGTTCGCGAAGAGGCGATGTACGGCACCGGGTTCTTCCCGTCGGAGAAGAACGACTACTACTCGATCCCCGAGGACGGCCTCTACCTCGTCGGTACCTCTGAGGTGCCGTTGATCGCGATGCACATGCAGGAGATCCTCGAGGAGCTGCCGATTCGGTACTGCGCGTTCTCGTCGTGCTTCCGGCGCGAGTCGGGGGCCGGTGGCAAGGACACGCGCGGGATGTTCCGCGTGCACCAGTTCCAGAAGGTGGAGATGGTCGTCTACATCCATCCCGACGAGTCGTGGGACGAGCACGAGCGGTTGCTGGCGATCGAAGAGGCGCTCGTGCAGCAGATCGGCCTCCCGTATCGCGTCGTGAACAGCGCCGCGGGCGATCTGTCGAGCGCTGCGGCGAAGCGCTACGACATCGAAGCGTGGTTCCCGTCGCAGGACCGCTACCGGGAGATCACGTCGTGCTCGAACACGACGGACTACCAGGCGCGGCGCTCCGGGATCCGCTTCCGCACCGGCGACCGCCGGCTCGAGACGCCGCACACGCTGAACGGAACGGCGGTCACCGACCGCTGGGCGCTCGCGATCCTCGAGAACTGGGGCGGCGACGTGCCGGAGATCCTGCAGCGCTACGGCGCGCCGCCGCACGTCGGCAAGTAACAGTCTGTTACAAGCCTGACGCGCGCCGAAGCTGCGACGTACGAAGCAAGTAACAGTCTGTTACAAGGACAACGCGCGGCGGGGTGCCGGAGCGGTCGAACGGGACGGTCTTGAAAACCGTTGGGCGCGCAAGCGTCCCGTGGGTTCGAATCCCACCCCCGCCGCTCCCTTATTGCCGTGGGTCGCTCAAGGGCGGGGTGCGCGCTGCCGATGACGTGGGCGTCCCCACCAACTTGATCGGAGTCCCCTCTCAATGCGGCAGTTCCTCACCTTCTCGGTCGCGACCGTCTGCACGCTCATGCTCGCAGCGGCTGCGTCTGCGACTCCCCCGAACCTGATTACGAACGGTGACTTCGAGACCGGCACCTACGCCGGCTGGAGCGCGACCACCACGCTCGCGCCTCCGCTCTGCCCCTGGCAGTTCACGGTGTGCGGGTATTTCGGCGGCCTGAGCCCGGCCGGCGACGGTGGCTCGTCCTACGCCGACAACGGCTTCGACGGTGAGGGCCCGGGCACGTTCACGCTCTCTCAGAACGTGACGATTCCCTCCGGCGCCAGCGCGACGTTGAGCTGGGAGGACGACGTCCGGGCGAGCTACGGCGGGGCGTCGCGCACACTCGAGGTCGACATTCAGAACGCGTCAGGGTCGACGACCCTCGCCACCGTCTACAGCTACACGGTGCCGCAGGGCTTCGTCGACACAGGCTGGGTTCAGCACAGTGTCGATCTGTCGACGTTTGCCGGGCAGACCGTCAAGGTCGCCTTCGTCGAGACCGTTCCGGAGAGCTTCACCGGGCCGGCCGAATACAACCTCGACAACGTCTCGCTGCTTGCAGGGTCAGCCTCGTCGGGTGCCCGTGTCGGGTACTGCTCGGTGGCTGGCGACACCTGGGCCGACGGCTCGCCGATGGCCACGGGCACGTTCCTGAACCTGTTCCTGGGACAGCCGGACGGCGACGCGCACTACGCGGGCGCGACGCAGGCCGTCTTCGTCCAGGGCGAAGGGCTCACGTGCAACCCACCCTCCGGCTACACCTCGAACGGCATGGCGACATCGGAGATGGGCGCCGGCGGGGACCTGTACCACTACTTCACGGCTCCCTAGCCCCGATCGCGCTTCCTGTGTTGGTCGGTGGCCGTCGCCTTAGAGGCGACGGCCACCGACTCAACTCGACGCAGCACGCATCGGTCGCTGGTTGCTCGCACGGGTCCGTCACCGTGGCGCTCACGTGTCGAGCAGGCCGCGGATCGGATAGAAGTCGGTAATGCGCACGCGCGTGGTCACCATCGCGTTGCTGGCCGCCGCGCTCGCGGCGCCGGTCGCGCTTGCCTCCTACGGCGTTGCGACGAGCGCGAGCGCACCGAAGCTGCGCGTCGACGCCGGCGGCCTCGCCGAGGTGAGCTGGGCTGCCGGCGGGTCACGCCAGAGCTTCCTCGTCCCGCGAACCGGCATCGGCCGTCACGGCACGCTCGCCGGCCGTGACGTCTCCAAGGCGACCTCGCTCGCAGTGCCGATGGCCGTCGCGGTCCGCGAGACGCCCGATCACACGCTGTGGGCGCTTCAGCAGGTCGCGATCGCCGGCCGTCCGATCTCCCTCGACCTCGCCCGCTGGCAAGGCGCGGCCACGAAACTGACCCTGGTCGACGACGGAACGCACCTGACCGGCACCGCGACGTTCCACGGCCGCCCGGTCACCGGGTACAGCACGACCCTCACCGGGAAGCGAACGCGCATCTACGTCTATCTCGAATGCTTCGGTTGTCCGGGCGCACGGGCCGGCTGGTCACTCATGCTCGGCGTGCCGCCGAAGACCGACGGCAGCTTCTCCATCGCGCTCCGGCCGAGCTGGACCGGCAGGCGCTACCGGGCGACCGTGTTCGGCCCGAACGTCGGCGGCCAGCTCACGCCTGACGCGCGCATCACCCTCGACGCGGCCTAGCCGAGCGAGGCGACCAGCTCGTCCACGCGGGCGGCGATCTCGTCGCGGATCGCGCGCACTTCGTCGAGCGGCCGGCCCATCGGGTCGCGGATCTGCCAGGCATGCCGCACCTTGCCCGGAGTCGCCGGGCAGACGCCGTCGCACGTCGAGACAACGATGTCGGCCCACTCGAGAAGCGCGTCGTCGAGCTTGCGCGGGACGTGATCCGACGCGTCGATGCCGAGCTCGGCCAGCACCATGACCACCTCAGGATGCGACGACGAGCCGGGCGCGGCGCCGGCCGACTGCGCTTCGTGCAGTGCTCCGGCCTCGCGTCGGAAGAGCCGCTCGGCCATCAGCGACCGGCCTTGGTTCCCGACACAGACGAAGAGGACAGTTGCCATCAGCGTGCCTGGGCGCAGTTTGCGCGAAAAACGCGCACGCTGCGTTCGCCGCGTGTCTTGAACCGACACGACCTCACAGCAATGCTCCAGGCGAGCCGAAGGGTTGAGGGCTAACCAAGCGGCTCGAGCTGCGTCAGAAAGAAGGCAAGCATCAGTTCGAGCAAGGGGAGAGCATGACGGCGACTGCGGCGGCGGCAGCCGATGACATCGTTCGCGTCGGGTTAGCCGACGACGAGCCCGATCACATAGCCGAGTGCGGCCCAACAGGCCACGCACCAGAGCAGGGCGGCAACCAGGCCGACGTTCAAGGTGCGATCTCCTTGCGCCGTCGCGTGCATGACGCAACCGTCCTTTCCCTGATCGTTCTGATCCAGATCGCGTGGCTCGCCGCGCTCGCGTACGGCACCTGGCTTCTCGCCTAGCCCAAGGCCGCACGCCCGGCTCGCCACCCAGTGCTCTCTCGAAGCTCGGGAGCATAACGCGGTCGTCGCACTCCGCTCAAGGGCCGTCTTCGGGCCGCCGATATCCGTTTAGGGGCGCGGCCGCGGGAAGGGGAGAACTCGCCGCGGCCTCGCCCCGGCTTCATCTTGCTCTGTTGAGGGAGAAAAACCAGCCCATCGGCTAGTTGTGCGGCTCGGGTGCCGGGCGCACCCTGAAAGAGCGTCGTGGCAGTTGCTGCGGAGCGGAGGAACTGCGGAAGGAGAGGACCTGCGGTGAAGACGATTGCGGCTGTCGCCGACGATCTGCTGGGCTCTGCGACCGGTGTCGCGCCGGACGAGGCGGCGCCCGTAGAGCGCCGTGGCCTGCGCCTTCGGCGCACGCAGGACGTCTCCGTGGTCGCAGCCGTCGTCGTGACGGAAGCCGCCTGGGTCGTCTTTCTCGCGTACGAGCTCTGGTTCCGGCTTCTCTAGCCGCGCCGAGCGTCCATCCTTAGGCGCGATGCGTCGTCGCGCACCCACTCAGCTGCTGGCTGTTCTCGCCGGCGCAGCTCTGCTGCTCCTCGGCGTGGCGGGCTTCGTTCCCGGTGTGACCGCCCACCTGGGGAGCATTCGGTTCGCGGGCGGGCGATCGCACGCAGAACTCGCCGGAACCTTCAAGGTCTCGGTGCTCCTGAACCTCCTTCACCTCGCACTAGGTGTTGGCCTCCTCGTCGTCGCTCGGCGAGCGGGGGCGGTTCGAGGCTTGCTGCTCGGCGGCACGCTGTTGCTGGCGCTGTGGGCGCTCGGCGCGATCGCAGCTGGGCGCTTCGTCCCGCTGAGCCCTGCAGACAATCAGTTGCACTTCGGGCTCGGGATCGCCCTGCTGGGTGTGACCGCCCTCTAGCTTCGAGCCGCCGCGGCCACTTCCGCCGCGGGCTCCACATCTGCAGGTCCCCGCTTGTGGGCCGCGAGGATCTCGGCGACGATCTCGAGCGCGATCTCTGCGGGCGTCTCCCCGCCGAGGTCGAGGCCGACCGGCCCGCGGATCGACCGCGCCACGTCTCCCAGCTTCTCGGCCCGCTTCTCCTGGGCGCGTCGCGAGCCGAGTGCGCCCACGTAGAACGCGCCTCCCGCCACCCCGCGTCTCAGCGCGGGAAGGTCGATGCGCTCCTCATGGACGAGGGAGACGAGTGCCGTCTCGGCGTCGATCGCGATCTCGTCGGGCCAGGCCACCACGATCTCGTCGGCGCTGGGAACGCGTTCGCGCGTCGCGAGGCCTGCGCGTGGATCGACGACGACGGAGTGCCACCCGAGCGGCTTCGCGAGCGCACACATCGCCTCGGCGATGTCGCCGGCACCGACGAGCACGAGCCGCGGCGGCGGCCCGACCGCCTCGGCGAACACGCTGTCGCGAAGTCCGGTCTGCACGCGCGTCGGCTCGGTCCAGCGCTTGCCTGTCTCGTCGCCCGCGACGACGACGTAGCTCGTCCCGCGCTCGATCGGGGGCGAGCCCGCGAACGGCTCGAGGAACACGTCGATCTCGCCGCCGCACGGCAGGCCGACCGACCACGCTTCGTCGTCGGCGATCCCGTAGGAGACGACGCGTGGAATCTCGCCGGCGAGCACGCCCTGGCATTGCTCGGCGACATCAGCTTCGACGCAGCCGCCGGAAACGGATCCGTACAGCCGCCCCGAGCGTGTCACCGCAAGTTTCGAGCCGAGCGGACGCGGGGCGCTGCGGCGGGTCGCGACAACGGTTGCGATCGCCACGTCCTCACCTGCCGCGCGCCATTCCTCTGCCTTCGCGAGCACGTCGTCCACGAGTGAAACTGTAGCCATGGGGGATCCGATCGACGACGTGCTGGTCCGGGTCGACACAGGCGAGCTCGGCGATCCGCTCCCCGTGCTCGCCTACCTGGCCGGCCAGGCTGTCGAGCTGGATGACGAGGAGCTGAACGGTGCGCGCCGCCGAGCGCTGCTGTTGGTCGCGGCGGGCGGCGATCCTCATCGCGAGCTCGACGTCGATGACCGCGCCGTGAAGGCCATCGCGGCAGACCTCTACTCCGAGGAGCGCCGGGCGCAGCTCGCGAGCGCGATCGACGCACTGGTGCTCCGCGTGCGCGACCTTCCGGCTGCCCGTGACGCCGCGGTGTTTCTCGCCGGGGACGTCGAGCTCGCCTGGCGGCTCTTCGCACTCGCTCTCCTTGCGGAGAGAGCTCGCGGAGTGACCCCGCCGTCGAGCCGCCGCGACGCAGGCCGGCATCGCGTTCCAGTCTGCACGAGTACACCGGCGTCGAGCTCGGCGACGGCGACTACGGAGTCGGCGTCGCGACTGCGCTCGGCCGTCCGCCGGGACAGCTCTTCAAGACACTCGTCGCTGCGATCGACGGACAGTTGGCCGTCTTCGTCGTCCCCTCCGACCGGCAGCTCGACCTGCGGCGGACCGGCAAGCGCAGCGAGCTCGCCGCGAAACTGCAGGCCGAGCGCGCCACCGGCTATGTCATCGGCGGCATCAGTCCGCTGGGGCAGCGCAAGCTGCTGCCGACGACCGTCGACGAGTCGGCGCTCGAGTGGGAGACGATCCTCGTGAGCGCGGGCCGGCGCGGCTTGCAGATCGAGCTTGCGCCGGCCGACCTGGTGCGCCTCACCTCCGCGCGCGTCGCGCCCGTGGCCGTCTAGGTGCCCCACCAGAAGCTCGCGGCGATCACCACGTAGAAGCCGACGAGCACGACGCCTTCCTGCCAGGTCGACTCGCCGTCGTTCACGACGAGGGCGCCGAGAATCGCCGCCACGACGAGCACGAGCGCGAGCAGGGTCGGGAAGACGAGCGTCAGATGCGTTCCGAACGCGAGTGACACGAACACGAGCACAGGTGTCAGCGCGAGTGCGACCTGCAGCGACGAGTTGACGATCACCGAGATCGCAAAGTCGGCCTTGTTTCTCGCCGCAAGCTGAATCCCGACGACGTTCTCGACCGCGTTGCCCGCGATCGCGACGATGACGAGACCCGCGAAGTCCTCGCTCATGTGCAAGGTGTGGATCGCAGGCCGCAGCGCGTCGACGAACCAGTCGGAGGCGACGGCTGCGCCGATGCCCGCACCTGCGAGGACGGCGAACGTGAGGGCGGAGCTCCACCGCGCCGCTTCATGCTCCTCGCCTTCCGCGCCCCGCAGGAACGACGGCAGCGTCAGGATGAACACCGCGAGCAGGACGCCCGCGCAGACGAGCGACAGTGCGTGGCCGTGCGGCTCGGCCGGCGTGTGGAACGCGTGCGCGAGCGACGGGAGCGCCATCGTCGCGGCGGCGAGCAGGGTGAGTGTCGAAACCATCCGTGCACGGCTCGAGTCGAATCGCTGCGGGCCGTTCTTGATTCCGCCGACGACGAACGCGAGTCCCAACACGAGAATGCTGTTCGCGAGGATCGACCCGACGAGCGCCGCCTGGACGACGCCGACGAGGCCCTCACGGAGCGCGAAGATCGCGATGAAGAGCTCCGGCAGGTTCCCCAGCGCCGACTGGACGACACTGGCGCCGCCCGAGCCGAGCCTGGCCCCGAGCTGGTTTGTGGCCATGCCGACCAGTCGCGCGAGGGCGGCCAGAGCAAGTGCGGATGCGACAAATGTCGCAACGTCGCCCAGTCCCGCGTATTTGCACGCCGCAGCAACCGCGACGACCCCGAAAGTGACGATCAGCGCGTTCTTGTCTCGGCGATCCATGGGAGTCGACCGTACAGTGCCGACCTTCGAACGAGGGACATAGCCAGGCACGGGGGGTGCCGATAGTGAGGGTGCTGGCGTCAGTTTTGTTCGAGAAAGGATTGCTCTTGCGTCGGGTCTCAGTCTTGCTCGTCGTGCTGCTCGCGGCTTGTTTCGCAGCAACGGCAAATGCGTCTCAGCTCATCGATCGGAATGCGAGCAACGTGAAGCTCGCGATCAATTCGAAGGGCGAAGCTCTGATCACCTACACCGACGGTGGCACGGTCAAGCATGTGCTGGCGTGGGGTGCGGTGAACGCGATCGCGCCGACGCATGCGCGGCCGCAGGTCGAGTTCAAGCTCGACTACGCAGGTGGCTGGGGCAAGTACCACAGCACGTATTGGAAGACGTTTACGGGTAGCTGTGGCGCCTACGACGGTCCGCCGCTTGCCTGGGAGGTGACCGCGTGCAAGGCGCCCGACGGTTCGTATTGGGCGCTGCAAGCGTGGCAGCGGATGCTGCCGAACTATGGTGTCGCACCCGACGCCGAGCAGTCTGCGTGGGAGTTGCGTCTGTCGCACTGGACCGGTGAGCTGCCGGTGTTGACGGTGTCGACCGACTGGGCGTGGCATCAGTGGGATCACCTGTTCGGCACGTTCAGCTACGGCGACTCGCCGGTGTTCGGCTTCAAGGCGAGCTCGGGCGGCAACCCGCTCGACTCGTTCGGCCGCAACATCTATGTCGATACCTACGACTCCGCGTACGGTGCCGGCTGGAAGCGCGAGAACAGCTTTTTGACGCACACGAATACCGGGGTGTTCTGTTACAGCTTCAACCCGCACGGCTCGCATCCGGACGGGAAGGGCTCGAAGTACCGCGCGACCGTGGAAGGCCCCGGCGTCACCCCCGACGTGATGTGGGAAGGCGCAGCTCCCGGCGCCTACGACAAGGCCACCGACCAGGCCGCGAACGAGCAGATCTCCCAGCTCGGCGACAAGGTCTGCCGGGCGAACTAGAGGACTTGACTCGCTAGGCTCGGCTTCGTGGACGAACGCGGGGCCGAGCAGCGGTCGCTCTTTCGCCGCTGGCCCGCGGGCGTGTCCGTGGTCGTCGCGGAGGTCGACGGCCGCCGCCACGGGCTGACTGTTTCCTCGCTCGTCTCGCTCTCGCTCGAGCCGCCGCTCGTCGGGATCTCGATCGCGCACCAGGCGTCGCTGCACGAGTTGCTGCGCGACGCCGGATCGTGGGGTGCCTCGATCCTCGCCGGAGACCAAGCGGACGTCGCGCAGCACTTTTCGCGCAGCGTGCCGCCGCTGATCCTGTGGGACGGCATCGGCGTGCGCGACGACGACCCGCGGCTGCTCTCGGGCGCCGCCGGCTGGCTCACGGCAGTGACGGTCGACGAGCTGCGCGTCGGCGATCACACGTTCTTCGTCGGCCGTGTCGAGTCGGTCGAGGAGAGCACCGCGGCAACGTCGCTCGTCTACGTGCATCACGGGTTTCGCGGGCTGTGATCGACGCAGTCGTCTTCGACCTCGACGGCGTGATCGTCGACTCCGAACAGGTGTGGGATCAGGTGCGCGATGCCTACGCCCGTGAGCGAGGCGGCAGGTATCCGCCGACAGCTGCGCGCGCGATGATGGGGATGAGCTCGCTCGAGTGGTCTCGGTACATGGCAGACGTTCTCGGCGTGCCCGGAACTCCCGAGCAGATCAACGCGGACGTCGTCGAGCGCATGCTCGCGCGGTACGGCGAGTCGCCGCCGCTCATCCCGGGCGCCGTGGATGCGGTGCGCCGCATCGCGTCGCGCTGGCCGGTTGCGATCGCGTCGTCCTCGAACCCGGAACTGATCGCCGTCGTCGTCGAGTCGTCCGGGCTGCAGGACGTCTTCGAGATAGCGGTGTCGTCGCAGGAGGTGCCGCAGGGCAAGCCGGCGCCGGACGTCTACCTCGAAGCCGCCAGGCGACTCGAGGTCGAGCCGACACGCTGCGCCGCGGTCGAGGACTCGCACAACGGGATCCTCAGCGCGAAGGCCGCGGGCATGCGCGTCGTTGCCGTCCCGAACCCGCACTTCCCTCCGGACGACCACGTGCGCGAGGCGGCGGATGTCGTCCTCGCCTCGATCCGGATGCTCGAGCCGGCGGTGATCGAGGCGGGGTGAAGCGAGCTAGGCTGCGCGCCCGAGCAGGACGCAACCGTTGTGGCCGCCGAGCCCCATTGCATTCGACAGCGCGACGTCGACCCGTGCTGTACGTGCCTCGTTGGGAACGTAGTCGAGGTCGCACTCCGGATCAGGGTTCCGCAGGTTGATCGTCGGCGGCAGCACGCCGCGACGAAGAGCGAGAGCGCACATGATTGCCTCGACCGCGCCCGCCGCACCGAACGTGTGGCCCATCATCGACTTTGTCGACGACACGGCGAGCTTGTACGCATGGTCGCCGAAGACATCCTTGATCGCCTTCGTCTCCGCGAGGTCGCCGAGGGGCGTCGATGTCCCATGCGCGTTGATGTAGCCGACGCGCGCCGGGTCGACGTTGGCGCGCGCGAGCGCGCCCTGCATCATCGCGGCCACCCCTGTCGCCTCCGGCTCGGGCTGTGCCATGTGGTGCGCGTCGTTCGAAGCGCCGTAGCCGAGCACCTCGGCGTAGATGTCGGCGCCTCGCGCCTCGGCGCCGTCCCAGCGCTCGAGCAACAGCGCGCCGGCGCCTTCGGCCATCACGAAGCCCGCACGTGTCGCGTCGAACGGGCGTGACGCCAGAGTCGGGTCTTCGTCCTCGGCTGCAAGCCCACGCATCGCTGTGAAGCCGGCGAGGATCAGCGGCACGATGCACGCCTCCGTCCCGCCTGCGAGCACTGCGTCGGCGGCGCCGCGCTTGATCATCTCGGCTGCCTCGCCGACTGCATGCGAGCCGGTGGCGCACGCGGAGACGACTGCGTAGTTCGGGCCGGTGATTCCGAGCGTGATCGCGAGCTGTCCCGACACCGAGTCGACGAGGATGTTCGGCAAGAAGTTGGGCGACACGCGGCTCGGCCCGCGCTCGCGCAGCGTCTCGGCCTGTTCGAGGATGCCGGGAACGCCGCCGATCGCCGAGCCGAAGATGATTCCGACCCGAGCAGGGTCGACGATCTTCAGACCGGAGTCGGTCAGCGCCTCGCGACCTGCGGCGACGCCGAGCAGTACGTTCCGCTCGAGCTTGCGGGCGTCCTTCGCAGACACCACGTTGCTCGGGTCGAAGTCTTTCACCTCGCCGGCGACGCGTACGGGTAGGCCGTCGGTGTCGAACGTCGAGATCCACCCGATCCCGCTCTCGCCTGCCGTGGCCGCGCGCCAGGTCGACGGCGCGTCGAGGCCGAGCGGTGTAACGGCGCCGATGCCGGTGATCGCAACGCGAGTCATCGGGGAAACCCTAGAGGGTCAGGCGCGGGTCATCGTGAAGCGGCCGAACTCGCGGCCGCGATAGAGCGCACGTCCTCGCACCTCGTCGGCCGACACGTCGAGCACGTCGACGAAGCCGGTGAGCGGGCGGCGATAGTGAAGCTCGAGACCGACGACGTCGAACGGTGCTCCCGGGAGCGCCCCGAGGCGCGTCTCGCCGTGCGTCCCGTCGATGTGCTTGCGCACCCCGAGGAGTGGGGGCAGCAGCCCGCCCGCGCGGTGGACGTCCCAGGTGCCGTCGAGCACAGACATCCCCTTTAGGCTTCCGCAGGATGCCCGCCGGAAACATCCCGTTCCCGCCGATGGAGGCCGAGCTCGTTCGCGAGCTGCCGGTCGGCGACGGCTGGCAGTACGAGCCGAAGTGGGACGGCTTCCGCGGGGTGCTCGAGAACGCCGGGGGCGAGCTTGCGCTCTGGTCGCGCAACGAACGGCCGTTGCTGCGGTACTTCCCCGAGCTGCGACCGCTGGGTGAGCTGCTCCCGCCGCAGTCGGCGCTCGACGGCGAGATCGTGATCGCGCGTGACGGCGCACTCGACTTCGATGCGATGCAGACGCGGCTTCATCCCGCAGAGTCTCGCATCCGCAAGCTGTCGGGCGAGATCCCGGCCGAGTATGTGGTGTTCGACATGCTCGTGTGGGAGGGCGAGCCGGTGTGGCAGCTTGAGCTTGCCGAGCGGCGCGCGCGGGTCGAGGCGCTGCGCGTGGGCGGGTTCCGCGTGTCGCCTGCGACGCGCGACGTCGACGACGCCCGCGGTTGGCTCGAGCGGTTCGAGTCGCTCGGGCTCGACGGAGTGATTGCGAAGCGACTCGACGTGCCGTACCTGCCCGGTTCGCGCGATGGGATGGTGAAGGTGAAGGAGCACAAGAGCGCAGACTGCGTGGTCGTCGGCATTCGCTGGAAGGGAGACCGCTCGGCGATTGCGACGCTCTTGCTCGGCTTGTACCGCGACGACGGCGGGCTCGACTACGTCGGTTCCGCAGCGGTCGCCGCGCGCACGCGCGCGGACGTTGCCGCGCGTGTGCTGCCGCTCGTCGACGAGTCGTCGGACAGGCGCTTCTCCGAGCCGAACCGCTGGGGGACGGGCGAGCTCGAGGAGGCGCCGGTGCGCCCGGAGCTCGTCGTCGAGGTGCGGTACGACAAGGTGCAGGGGACACGCTTCCGCCACGGGACGAAGCTTCTGCGCTGGCGCGACGACAAGGATCCGCAGGACTGCACGTGGCGCGAGCTGCGCCCGGCCCGCGACCCGAACGCGCCGGGCGTCGAAGCGCTCTTCGCAGCCGGGAGCTAGAGGCTTGATGTGTATTGGGGTGTATGCGGGACGCGCCGCATCAGGCGCACCAGCCGCGTATGCCGCAAATGCACATCAAGCCTCTAGTCCGGAGCGTCGAGCCCGAGGCGCGCGAAGCGGCGGCGGAGTGACGGCGGGCTCCGCCACATTCCGGACATCGGGTCGCCGGCCGCCGCGATGCGCGCGGGCATCGTCTCGAGTGTGAACGCCTCCGGCTCCACCGTCGCGACCTCCTCCCAGCGCAACGGCGCCGAGACGCGGGCGTCCGGTGTCGGCCGCACCGAGTACGCGGACGCGATCGTCCGGTCGCGCGCGTTCTGCCCGTAGTCGACGAAGACGCCCACGCGGTCGGCGACGCGCCACGTGGTCGTCGCGACCGCCTGGTCGTCGACCCGCCGCTCGACCTCGACGGCGAGCGCCTTGGCGAACCTGCGCACCTCGGGGAAAGGCAGCTCGGGCTTGATCGGCGCGAGGATGTGCAGGCCGGTGGCGCCGGAGGTCTTCGGGTACGAGCGCAGCTCGAGCTCGTCCATCACCTCACGCACGACGAGCGCGATCTCGCGCACGAGTGGCCACTGGCCGTCGGTCGTGGGATCGAGATCGATCAACAGATAGTCCGGCCGCTCGATCTCGGGAACGCGCGATGCCCAGGTGTGGAGCTCGATGCAGCCGAGGTTCACCACCCACGCGAGCGCTGCCGTGTTGTCGACGATCGCGAACACCGTCGAGTGCCCGCTCGGGAACGAGACGAACACCTCGTCGACGTAGTCGGGGTGCTTCGCCGGAACGCGCTTCTGGTGGAAGAAGTCCTCGGTGACACCGTTCGGGAACCGCTTCATGTGGAACGGCCGGCGGCGCAGGTGCGGGAGAGCGTGCTCGGCGACGGCGAGGTAGTAGGCGATCAGATCGCCTTTCGTCAACCCGCGGGCCGGGAAGAACAGCTTGTCTGCATTCGAAACCGGGACGTCCTGGCCGGCGATCTGCATGCACCGAGTATCGTGGAGCCGTGCTCGAAGGGCACCCGATCGCGAACGTGACGCTCGAGCCGCTTGACGACTACCTGGTCGTCGAGACGCTCGACGAGTCGGAGCTCCCGAGCGGGCTCATCGTTCCCGCCAACGAGGCGATGCACGTGCGCAGCGGCATCGTCGCCTCGGTCGGCCCTGACGTCACGATCGTCGAGCCGGGCGACAAGGTGCTGTTCCCGCGGGACGTCGGCTACGAGGTGAGGCTTGCGCGCAGCTCACACCGTGTCCGGGTGCTGAAGCGCGAGGATCTCATCGCACGAATCCACGACTGAGCTCGCGGGCGAGCAGCGCATCGACGACGCGTTGCGCCGCCTCCTCGGGTTGAAGCTGCGTCATGTCGAGATGCACCTCCGGCGACTCCGGCCGCTCGTACGGTGAGTCGATCCCGGTGAAGTTGATGAGCTCGCCGCTGCGCGCCTTCGCATAGAGGCCCTTCGGATCGCGCTCCTCGGCGACTGCGAGCGGCGTGTCGACATGGATCTCGATGAACTCGCCGTCGTCGACGAGGCTTCGCGCCATCCGCCGCTCGCTCGCGAACGGCGAGATGAACGCAACGATCACGATCAACCCGGCGTCGACCATCAGCTTCGCGACCTCCGCGACGCGGCGGATGTTCTCGACGCGATCCGCCTCGGTGAAGCCGAGGTCTTTGTTCAACCCGTGTCGCACGTTGTCGCCGTCGAGGAGATACGTGTGCCGGCCGAGCGCATGGAGCCGTCGCTCGACGTGATTCGCGATCGTCGACTTGCCTGCGCCGGAGAGCCCGGTCAGCCACAGCACGCACGGCAGCTGCTCGTTGCGCTCGCCACGTGCGTGTTTGTCGACGTCGAGCTCCTGCCAGCTGATGTTGTCGGATCGACGCAGCGCGAAATGCAGGCGCACCGTGCCGACGCGCTCGTCGGTGATCTGATCGAGGAGCGCGAGCTCGGCGGTTGGGTCAAACGCGATCTGCCGCTCGAGCTGCAAGCCGCAGACTCCGGTCTCGCCGTGTTCGAGCCGCGACGCCGGGGCCCGCTCGCCCGTCAACGGGTCGACGCGGTACTTGAGCGGCGAGATCGTGGCGTCGACCGCGTCGTCGCCGACGCGCAGCGCATAGGTACGCCCGGGCAGCATCGGAGCCTCGCCGTGCCACGCGACGGTTGCCTCGAATTGCGATCCGCTATTCCGCACGGCCGAAGGCTAACCCGCGGCCGGAAATCGCTACCCTGCGAAACCGCTTGCACATAGCTCGGAGGGGTGGCAGAGCGGTCGAATGCGGCGGTCTCGAAAACCGTTATCCGTCGCAAGGCGGATCGAGGGTTCAAATCCCTCCCCCTCCGCTCGTGTAGCCAGATCTAGCGTGATGACGCTAGATCTGGTCGCACGGCCCTCCGGATCACAAGCCGATCGTACGCTCAGCCGAAGTGGTGGCATCAAGACCTCGGCCGCCTGCAACGAACTGCGCGCCGAAGCCGAGCGCTCCCGTCGACGAACCGCTGATGAGCCCCGCGCCGAGGTTCTCGGCGATCGCGCGGACCCGCGGTTCGGCCTCGCGTCGCCCGAGCACGACCACCGTGCCGCCGCTTCCGCCACCGCTGACGCGCGCGCCAAAAAGGCCCTTGTCTCGACCGGCCTCGCGAACCGCGTCGACGATCTGATCGGTTCGCGCCACCCCCAGTCCGCATCGCGAGTACCCGGCGTGCGACTCGTACAGGAGTTCGCCGAGCCGCTCGAGCGCTTCGCCGGACGGACGACCCCCGGAGAGCGAGACGAACTCGAGGGCACGCGCGTGCTCGTCGATCGGAAACAGCGTCGCAGCGCGGACCGGATAGGTTGCCGCAGGCTCGACTGTGCTGACCGGGTCGTCGATCCCGCTTCGCAGGCGGAGGAAGTCAATCCCGAGCAGGTCCTCTGGCAGCGTGTCGACCGCGACCCGTGGGCGTTCCAGCTCCGTGAGGTACGCAGCGTCGGCGTCGAGCAGAGCCTTACCCATAAACGAGGCGCAGCGGACACGCCGGTAGGCGTCGCCGGAGACGGCGTGACGCAGTCCCGAATCGATGCCCCAGAGGGCGAGCGGCGCCGGAAGTCGGATCGGGTCGAGGACCTCGGCCGGCCGACAAAGGATCGGTAGGAGGCAGCCCGCTTCGCCGTGCATGACAGCCAGTTGGTCCATCGGCCCGCATGGTGCGGCCGCGAATACCTGCTCGGCGCGCTGGCCAAGCAGAGCCAACTGTTTCGCGGTCGCATCGACGCCGAGGCATGCGGCGGTCGCGCAGAGGACGGCGATCTCGACGGCGGCGGACGATCCGACGCCCTTCCCTTCCGGAACGGCCGACGTCACTAGTAGTCGCAGGCCTTGCGGCGTTGGCGTCCCTTCGCGTAGCAGCAGTGCGAGGACCCCGAGCACGTAAGCGCCCCACGAATCGCGGCCCGTGAACCGCTCGGCGAGCGTGCCGAGTGGCGCAGTCGCAAGCTCGACTGCGGCGATGGCGAGTCGTCGCCCGCCGCTAACCGCGACGACCAGGCCGTCGTCGCTCTGTTGCACGGCGGCGACGGTCGCCGCTCGGAGCGGCAACTCCAGCACGAGCCCGCCCGAGTAATCGGCGATCCCGCCGAGCACGTCGAGGCGCCCTGGAGCGCGCGCGATGGCGATCGGCCTGCCGGCGGCGAAGTACGCGCTCCCGCGCACGCGGCTGCAGAACCTTTCGACGTCCTCGTAGCGAGGACGGACACGCGGCTCTACCGATGCCGTCGACGCGGCGATCATCGAGGCGAGCCTGCCGGACGTGGCCGACGCGTGCAACCCCAACCAGGCATATTGTCGAGCGCGTGGCGAAGCAGTTGCAATGGTTCGCCCCGGGCAGGATCAACCTGATCGGCGAGCACACGGACTACTCCCTAGGGCTCGTCCTTCCCGTCGCCATCGACCTCGGGACAACGGTCTCCGGGCATGCCGACGCGGTGCGCATCGCGTTGCGCTCGACGGCGGCTCACGACACGGTCGAGCTGGCGGCGGACGGTTCGAGCCAAGTCGCCCCAACCGGCTGGGGTCGGTACGTCGCCGCGATCGCGGGTCTTCTGGCAGAACGCGGCCGACCGCCGGTCGGCCTTGTGGGCGAGGTGAGCTCGACCCTCGCGATTGGCGCGGGCCTGTCATCGTCTGCGTCGCTTCTCGTTTCTGTCGCATCATCTCTCTGCGACGTCGCCGAGTTCGACCTCGAGCCGCTCGAGCTCGCGCATCTCGTGCGCGAGGCAGAGCGCGCTGCCGTCGGTGTGCCGTGCGGCTTGATGGATCCGGCCGCAATCCTCTTCGGCCGTCGCGGGTGTGCGCTTTTCCTCGACTGCTGCACCGAAGAGCACCGCCCCGTCCCGCTTCCGGCTGATCTCGGGATCGTCGTGCTCGACTCCGGCGTCAGGCACCGTCTCGCGGACTCGGGGTACGCGGATCGACGCTCCGAGCTCGAGCGTGCGCTCGCTGCGATTGGACGTCGCGACGCGTCCGGGCTCGGCGTCGTCGACGCCGCCGAGCTGTCCGAACGCTTCGGTCTCGAGGGCGTCGAAGCGCGACGCCTGCGGCACGTCGTGACCGAGAACGAACGAGTGCGCGAATGCGTCGCGGCACTCGAGTCCGGCCGCGACGTGGAAGAAGTGCTCGGACAGGCGTTCCGCGCCGGGCACGAGAGCCTTCGAGACGACTTCCAGGTTTCGACGCGCGAGCTCGACCTGCTGGTCGAGCTCGCAGGTGCTGCTGGGGCGATCGCGGCCCGCATGACGGGCGGCGGATTCGGCGGCTCGGTCGTCGCTCTCGTTCGCGCCGACGACGCAGCCGAGCTCGCTGAGTCGGTGGCGGCCGCCTATCGTAAGCGCACCGGGCACGCCGGCCGCGGCATCGTCTGTGCTGCGACCGACGGTGTAGAGGCACGCGCTACGCCGAGCTAGCGTCGCCGAAGCGGAAGACGGTCGTCGACGCGAACAGATCGCCCGGTCGTAGGACGGTGCTCGGGAACTGCGGCTTGTTCGGCGAGTCGGGCGCGTGTTGCGTCTCGAGCGCGATGCAGCTTCGTGGGCCGTGCGGTGCTGCCAGCGTCCCACCGGTCCACACCTGGACGCACGGCTCCGTCGTCAACACCTCGAGCGACCGACCCGTCTGCGGATCTGAGAGCTGAGCCGCGCGTCGGAGTCCGCGCGCGGCATCGAGCACGAGGTTGTGGTCGAGGTCGGCGGTGCCGACGGGGCGGGCGTGGCGGAAGTCGAGAGTCGTCCGGTCGACCGATCTCAGCTCGCCGGTGGGTATTCCCGTTTCGTCGAGCGGTGTGTAGCTCGACGCCTCGAGCTCGAGCAGATGGCCGCTTGCACTGTCCGGCGCTGCCGCTTCGGCGCCGCGCAGGTTCCAGCAGGTGTGGTTGGTGACGTTGACGTGTGTCGGAGCGTCGGCCGTCGCACGAAAGTCGATCCGCACATCACGGTCGCACAACGCGTACGTGACCTCGACGTCCAGCCGACCGGGGAATCCCATCTCGCCGTCGGCGCTGACGTAGCCGAGGGTGACGGAGGCTTCGTCGCCGCGGCGGTGCTCCCAGATGCGCTTGTCGAAGCCGACCGGACCGCCGTGCAGGCAGTTGCCCCGGTCGTTCTGTGGGAGCGTGAACGTCTGACCGTCGAGGGTGAAGCGCCCTTCAGCGATCCGGTTCGCATACCTACCGATCGAGGCACCGAAATACGCGTCGCCGTGCTCTCGATACTCAGCCGTGCTGCCGAATCCGAGCGCGACATTCTCACGCCGGCCGTCGCGGTCCGGCACGACGATCTCCTGCAGGGTTGCACCGTATGCCAGCACGCTGATCTCGATTCCCTCGCTCGAAGAGAGGTGCCAGCGGTCGCGTGTCATTGGATCAGGTCGGCCGTGCCGCACCGGCGAACCGTGGCAGTCATCCGCTTCCATTCTCGACGCTGACTTCTCGCGGCTCCAGGAGTGGTAGACCGGTCTCGGTCGCCGGCCTAGCCGACCACGCGCACGTCGCAGCCGCGGTCGCGCAGCGCGTCCACCACCGCAGGGTCGGCGGAGCGACCGGTGATCACCATGTCGACGTCACCGATGCCGCACAGTCGCGCCACCTCGACGCGCCCGAGCTTGCTGCCGTCGGCGAGCACGACCCGCCGGGTCGCCGCAGCCAGCATCCGTTTCTTGACCTCGGCCTCCGGCAGGTTGATGTTCGTCACGCCGCCGACAGGATCGACGCCGTTGCAGCCGAGGAGTGCGGTCTTGACCGAGATCTGCTCGAGGATGACAGTCGCCAGCGGGTCGACGAGCGAATGCTGGAGAGGTCGTAGCGTCCCGCCGAGCACGACCACGGTGACTCTCGGAGACGCGGGCTCGAGCTCGAGCGCCGTCTTGAGGCCGTTCGTGAAGACGACGACGTCCTCGAGCTCGGTGCGCGCGGCGACCGCGCGCGCGGTCGCCGCCGCGGTCGTGCCGACGTCGATCAACACCGTCTCGCCATCCTCGAGCAGAGCGGCTGCCGCCTGCCCGATCGCCACCTTCTCGGCGGCGAAGCTCGAGACGCTGTTTTCGAACGGCTGCTCCTGGCTCGGGATCAGGCGCGGGATCGCGCCGCCGCGGACGCGGTGCACCTTCCCTTTCGCAGCGAGCGAGTCGAGGTCACCGCGGACGGTCACCTCCGACACGCCGAACCGGCTGCTCAGCTCGCCGACACGGACGAACTCCCGCTCTCTGATCTCGGCCAGCATGCGTTCGCGCCGGAGCGACGGTGGAACGGGCGGGTGCTCGTGGATGCTCATGCCGAGGGCGCCAACTCCGCCTCGGCCACGATGAAGAGCGTGTCGAGCTCGATCGGGTCTGCGGTGACGGTGAGCGCCGCGAGCCGGCGTGCGGCGTCCTCCGGTGCGACGTCGTTCAGGAACAGTCCAAGTCCGGTCTCCACGCTGGCTCGGATCTTCGTCGCTTCGGGCGCGCGGTGCACCGGGTAGAGCTCGAATGCGAGATGCCAGTCAGGTTCGCCGGCCGGCGCTTCCTGCGCGACCATCATGTACGGAAGTGGGAAGCCAAAGAGAGCGTCGTATCGCAGGGCGACGTCGCGGAGCGCGAGTACAAGGTCGCGCTGCTCGATCGGGCGGAGGTCGGCCAGGCGCCCGAGTCCGTGCCGACGTGCCCGGACGGCAACCTCGAACGGCCAGCGCGCGGCAAAGGGAACCGCGACGACGAAGCTGTCGTTCTCCGAGACGACGCGGTCGGAGCGAGCATCGGCCAGCGTCGCCTCGCACGACAGGCAGCTGCCGTCGCGCTCGCGGCGAACGCGGTGTGCCGCCGCCTTCGTCGCGACGATCGGCGGGACATGGTCGATTGCGTAGATCTGCCCGTGCGGATGCGCGATTGTGGCGCCTACTTCGCCGCCGCGGTTTTCGAAGGCACACACATAGGCATGAGCAGGATCGGACCAGAGCTCGCGCGTCCGATCGATCCAGACTGCGAGGACGCGGGCGAGCTCGGTCGGCGAGAGGCGACCGAACGACGCCTCATGACGGTGTGTGTAGAGCACGACTTCGCACCTGCCGAGCGCCGGTCCGGTCGGCTCTGCGAGTGCAGGCGGCGCAGGCGGCGTCGGGCGGAACGACGGAAACCGGTTGTCGAAGACGGCCGCTTCGTACGGGAAGGGGACTTCGGTTCCACCTGGGCAGAACGGGCATTCATCGGAGGTCTCCGTGGCAGAGTCGAGCGGCCTCGCGTTCCGCGCCGGAGCGATCCCGACCCAGGTCTCGCTGAAGACGTCAAGGCGCTTGTGGATCGCCTGCGGCTCGTCCTTCGTCGGCTCGTCGGGGAGGCTTCCGGACAGCGAGCCGTAGACGAGCAGGCGTCGTCCGTCCGCGTGGTGGAGCTCATGCCGGGCGAGGGTGCGCATTGTTTCGAAACCGCAGTTAGTATCGTCGCTTCCGACGATTATGGAAAGCCCGGCGGTGTGCGTCTCGGGCCGCCGGCAACGATGGAAGGCGGTCGATGAACAGAAGACGGCTCGGGAAGACCGACCTGCGGGTCTCCGAGATCGGCTTTGGGGCGTGGGGCATCGGGGCCGACTGGGGCGCCGTTGACGATCGGCAGTCGCTCGCTGCGCTGCACGCCGCCGTCGACGCCGGCGTGACCTTCTTCGACACCGCCGACGTCTACGGAGACGGACGCTCGGAGCGGCTCATCGGCCGGCTTCTGCGCGAGCGCTCGGAGCACCTCGTGGTGGCGACGAAGTTCGGGCGTCGAGCGCCACTCGACAGCTCGAACTACACCGCCCAGAACTTCCACGCGTGGCTCGAACGCTCCCGCGAGAACCTTGGCGTCGAGACGGTCGATCTCGTTCAGCTGCACTGTCTCCCCTGGGACACGTACTACACCCCATCAGTCTTCGAGGCGTGCGCCGGCCTGGTCGAGGAAGGCCTCGTGCGGGCGTACGGTGTCAGCGTCGAGAAGGTGGAAGAAGCGCTGAAGGCGATCCAGTACCCAGGCGTCGCAACGATTCAGATCATCTTCAACGCGTTTCGCCAGCGGCCGGCGGAGCTCTTCTTCCGACAGGCGCTCGAGCTCGACGTCGGCGTGATCGCGCGTGTCCCGCTGGCGTCGGGCCTGCTGGCGGGAACGTTCGACCGGCACACCCACTTCGCCACGGATGACCACCGCGCGTACAACCGTGGCGGCGAGTCCTTCGATGTCGGGGAGACCTTTTCCGGCGTGGAGTTCGAGAGCGGGCTCGAGGCAGTCGAGGAGCTCCGTCCACTCGTGCCGGCCGGCGCAACCCTCGCGCAGCTCGCGCTCCGCTGGATTCTCGACTTCGACGCTGTCTCGACGGTCATCCCCGGCGCCAAGACGCCGGAGCAGGCTCGCGCGAACGCAGCTGCGGCCGAGCTGTCACCGCTGGGCGAGGAGACACATGCCGCGATTGCCGACGTCTACCGCCGGCGCATCGCTCCGCAGGTCCACCAACGGTGGTAACCCGCATTGTGGTTTTCACACTTGAGATATCTGTCGATAGTTGTTATATACGAAGCCTTAGCCGGTGATAGGGAAAGTCCCCGACCGTCACGCCACCGCCTTGCGGACGACGGGTCGGCTCGCTGGGACGAGCCCGACGTGAAGAGGAGGAGGCATGGGACGAGACAAGCAGGACGAGGTCAGCGAGGAGCAGAGGGAGTTCTCGCGGCGGCGCTTCCTACGGTACGCAGGCGGGACGGCCGTGGCCGGGACGGCCTACGGCGGGCTCGCTGCCATTCTTGGTGAACAGAGCGCCAGCGCCGCGACCCTGGCACACCAGAACAGCGACACCGCGTTCTTCGCGAAGCATCCGAAATACCACTTCGTGATGATTTGTCATGTAACGACCAACTCGTTCTTCACGGCGACGCAGTACGGAATCGCGGACGCGTGTGCGATCACCGGCTGCTCGGCCACGTGGACCGGTTCGCAGAACTCGATCACCAACGAGATGGTCTCGGCGTTCAACAGCGCCATCGCCGGCAAGGCAAGCGGCATCGGCTGCTGCCTGATCAACGACACCGCCTTCAACGCCCCGGTCGACACCGCGTTGAACAAGGGTATCCCGGTGATCGCGTACAACGCCGACGTTTCGGCGGGCGTCAACAACGCCCGGATGGCCTACGTCGGCCAGAACAACCTCACTGCGGGCGCCGCGGTCGGAGAGGAGATCCTGAAGCTGGGTGTCGGGAAAGGCGACCTCGTCGCCGGGATCATCGCGACCCCGGGGACAGGGAACATCCAGCCGCGGATCGACGGCGCGAAGCCGGTCTTTGCGAAGGCCGGGGTCCACTTCGTCGAGGTGGGTACCTCGGCGACAGAGGGCGCGCCGGAGTACAACAAGGTCTCCGCGTGGTACGCCGGCCACAAGGACGTGAAGTTCATGATGGCGGTGGACAGTGGGGACAGCAACGCGGTCGCGGAGTTCATCCAGAAGAACCACCTGCAGGGCAAGGTCGGCGCGTCGGTCTGGGACGTCGGGTTGCCCGTCGTGCAGGGGATCAACGCCGGGTTCGTCTCGGCCACGATCGACCAGCAGGCCTACCTGCAAGGCTTCGACACGATCATGCAGCTGTTCCTCTTCAACATCTCCGGCGGGCTGATGAAGCCGACGAACACCGATACCGGCCTCGGCATCGTCACCAAGGGGAATGTCAAGCCGTACCTCGTGAAGAACAGGTTCGAGGGGACGAGCTCGAAGCAGCAGGTCCTGAAGACGGCCGCGTCGATCCCGCACTAGTCTCGGGCGAGCGTGCATTCGGGCGCTCAACCGCCTACTGCAGCCCCGGCGGGAACTCCGCCGGGGCAGCAGCATGTGACTCTCGTGGCGGGGCGTCGCATCCTGCGTCTGTTTCTGTACCAGCGGGAGCTGACGCCTGTCCTGATCACGATCGGCCTCTTCGCGTACTTCACGATCAGGGCCGGCTCGAACTTCACCAGCGAGCTCAGCCTCAGCTCGGCCGCCGGCTACGCGGGGCCGATCAGTGCGATCGCAGTCGGCGAGGTGCTGCTGCTCGTGCTCGCCGAGATCGACCTGTCGGCCGGCCAAGTCTTCCTGTTCGCGGCGTGGGTCGAATGGTGGCTGCATGGCCTCGGGGTGCCGGTCGCGCTCGCCATCGTCCTCGCGCTCGCAGTGTGCTGCGTCGTCGGAGCAATCAACGGGCTGATCACGGTGTGGCTGAACGTGCCGTCCTTCGTCACGACGCTCGCGATGAACTTTGTCCTCTACGGGCTCGTGCTCATCTACTCGCACGACGCCGAGGCGTCGCCGATCCCGCTGTCGACGTATTCCTCGCCGAGCGGGAAGGAGAGCCTCGGCGGCCAGATCATGGGCGCCTGGCTGTGGTCGGAGATCATCTGGGTGCTGGGGATCGCGATCGTGGGAGCGGTGCTGCTCACGCGTACGCGCTTCGGCACGAGGATCATTGCCACCGGCGGAAATCTGGTCGGGGCCTCCGAGGCGGGAGTGCCGATCCGACGCGTGAAGGTCTGGGCCTTCGTCATGTGCTCGTTCCTCTCCGGCCTCGTCGGGATCGTCGATGCCGTCAAGTACGGGAGCCTCGACCCGGGCAACTTCGGCGTCGACTTCATCCTCTATGCCATCGGCGCGTGCGTGATCGGCGGCACCGCGCTGACCGGCGGTCGCGGGACGGTGATCGGAGCTTTCATCGGGGCCATCCTGATCGGAGTTCTCGAGGATGGGCTGACGCTGATCGGGGTCAGCACGAACGACTTCTACGTGTGGGTCGGCGTCGTGATCATCTTCGCGATGGTGTTGAACGCGCAGTTCGACCGAATCATCGCCCGTTCGAGGGGGACCTGAGATGAGCACTGAGTCGACGGAGCCGACGACGTCCGCCTCGGCGGCGGAGAACTTCGCGCTCGAGGTGCGCGGCGTGACCAAGCGCTTCGGCGCGCTCGTCGTGCTCCGCGGCATCGACCTCGTCCTGCGCGAGGGCGAGGTGCTCGGCCTCGTCGGCGACAACGGAGCCGGCAAGAGCACGCTCGTCAAGATCCTGTGCGGGTTCCACCAGCAGGACGACGGAGACGTGTTCCTCGGCGGCCGGCGCGTCCGCTTCCATTCGGTCGCGGCGGCTCGCGCAGAGGGGATCGAAACCGTCTATCAGGATCTCGCGCTGATCCCGCAGCTGCCGGTCTACCAGAACCTGTTCCTGGGCCACGAGCTGACGAGACTCGGTCCGCTTCGCATCCTCGACAAACGCGCGATGCGAAAGCTCTCGCGCCGGTACCTCGACGAGATCAAAGTGAACGTGCCGAGCGTCGACGCCGAGGCCGAGCAGCTCTCCGGCGGACAGCGGCAGGCAGTCGCGGTTGCGAGAGCGGTACGGGCGGCCCCGAAAATCCTCTTGCTCGACGAGCCGCTCGCGGCCATGGGCGCACGCGAGTCGCGCCTGATCATCGACCTCGTCAAGGATCTCGCCGCGAGCGGCCGGGTGTCGATCATCGTCATCGACCACAACTACGCTCATCTCTTCGAGCTCTGCGACCGCATCAACGTGATGCAGGGCGGCCGCATCACGACCGACCAGCCGGTGCACGAAACGTCACTGGAGACACTGACGGAGCTGATGGTCTCGAGCTATCGCCGGGAGCTCGAAGAGATCTCGGGCGCGGGCGGCTGACTCGGCGATGAAGGCGCTGGGACATCTCGAGATCTGGCTCGTTGCGGGCAGCCAGGAGATGTACGGGCAGGCGACGCTCCGGCAGGTCGAGGAGCACGCGCAGCAGGTCGCGGCCGGTCTCGACGCGCAGACGGACGTTCCGGTCAGGGTGGTGTTCCGCGAAGTCGCGACGAGCTCCGAGTCGATTCGGCGCCTCGCGCTCGATGCGAACGCTGCCGAGTCGTGTGTCGGGGTGATCGCGTGGATGCACACGTTCTCGCCGGCGAAGATGTGGATCGCTGGGCTGAACGCGCTGCAGAAGCCGCTGCTCCATCTGCATACGCAGTTCAATCGCGGTCTGCCGTGGGCGGAGATCGACATGGCGTTCATGAACTTGAACCAGTCGGCGCACGGAGATCGCGAGTTCGGGTTCATCGAGACGCGGATGCGCCTGCGCCGAAAGACCGTCGTCGGCCACTGGAGCGACCCACTCGTCGGAGCGAGGATCGGAACGTGGGCTCGCGCGGCGGCCGGCTGGCGCGAGGCGCAGCAGCTTCGAGTTGCGCGCTTCGGCGACAACATGCGCCAGGTCGCGGTGACCGAGGGAGACAAGGTAGAAGCCCAGATCAGGCTCGGGGTCTCGGTGAACGGCTACGGCGTCGGCGAGCTCGGCGCCGCGTGTGAGGCCGTGGCCGAGGCGGATGTAGACGAGCTCGTGGCGGAGTACGAGCAGTCATACGAGCTCGCGCCCGCGCTTCGTCGGGAAGGCGACCGCCGTGCGTCGTTGCGCGACGCCGCCCGGATCGAGGCCGGCCTGCGCCGCTTCCTCGAGGCGGGCGGATTCGGGGCGTTCACCGACACCTTCGAGGATCTCGACGGGCTTCCGCAGCTGCCCGGTCTGGCGGTGCAGCGGCTGATGGCGGACGGCTACGGCTTTGGTGGGGAAGGCGACTGGAAGACCGCCGCGCTCGTCCGGCTCGCGAAGGTGATGAGCGCCGGCCTCGAAGGTGGAACCTCGTTCATGGAGGACTACACCTACGACTTTGCGCCGGAGGGCTCGGCGGTGCTCGGCGCGCACATGCTCGAGGTCTGCCCGTCGATCGCCGAGGCACGCCCCTCGTGCGAGATCCATCCGCTCTCGATCGGCGGCAAGGCCGACCCGGTCCGGCTTGTCTTCACCGCCGCGCCGGGTCCCGCCGTGCTTGTCGGGCTCCTCGACCTCGGCGAGCGCTTCCGGCTCGTCTTGAGCGAGGTCGAGCTCGTGCAGCCGCCGGAGGATCTGCCGCGGCTGCCCGTGGCGCGGGCGCTTTGGCGGCCGAAGCCGGACTTCGCTACCGCCGTCGAGGCGTGGCTGCGCGCCGGTGGCCCGCATCACACCGTTCTCTGCCGCGCGATCGGCACGGAAGTCTTCGTCGATCTTGCGGAGATGGCCGGGGTCGAACTGGTCGTGATCGACGAGCGGACGCGGATCCGCGACATCGCGAACGAGCTGCGTTGGAACCAGGCGTACTACCGGCTTGCGGGCGGGCTGTAGTGGAGCACGCCGCCCTGCGGGAGCAGGTGCTCGAGGCGAACCTGGCGCTCGTTCGTGCCGGCCTCGTCGTTCTGACGTTCGGCAACGCAAGCGCGATCGATCGTTCGGCCGGCGTCGTCGCGATCAAGCCGAGCGGCGTTTCCTACGAGCAGCTCACGGCCGCGGATGTCACGGTCGTCGCGCTTGCGACCGGTGCGGTCGTCGGAAACGGGACGCGGCCGTCCTCGGACACGCCGACCCACCTCGCTCTCTACCAAGCGTGGGGCGACGTCGGTGGCGTGGTGCATACGCACTCGGCGTTTGCCACGGCCTGGGCGCAGGCACGCCGCGAGATCCCCTGCTTCGGGACGACGCACGCCGACCACTTCAACGGCGCCGTGCCGGTGACGCGAACGCTGACGCCTCGCGAGATCGACAGCGACTACGAGCGCGCGACGGGAGAGGTGATCCTCGAGACGTTTGCCGCTCTCGCGCTCGAGCCGCTCGACAGACCGGCAGTGCTGGTCGCCTCGCACGGTCCGTTCGCCTGGGGCGCATCCGTGGAGCTGGCGGTCGAGAACGCGGTTGCGCTCGAGGCGGTCGCCGCGAGCGCATTCCGCTCGGTCGTGCTGGCCGGAGAGCTCGAGGCGATCCCAGCGGAGCTGCTGGAGAAGCACTTTTCACGCAAGCACGGGGCGGCCGCGTACTACGGTCAGCCGGGGTGAAAGCGCTCCGCCTCCACGCGGCGGGTGAGCTGCAACTGCACGAGGAGCCGGACCCGGAGACGCAGCCGGGGCAGGTCCTCGTACGCGTCGGCTCCGTCGGTCTCTGCGGTTCCGATCGTCACTGGTTTCTCGAGGGTGGCATCGGCGACGCGGTTCTCGACCGACCGCTGGTCCTCGGTCACGAGTTTGCGGGTGCGATCGCGGGCGGCCCGCGTGGCGGCGAACGGGTCGTGCTCGATCCGGCCGTCCCCTGCGGCCGCTGCTCCCTCTGCCGTTCGGGAGACGGGCACCTTTGCGCCGATCTGCAGTTCGCGGGTCACGGGTCGACCGACGGTGGATTGCGGACGCTTGTCGCCTGGCCGGAGATCGCTCGCGCACGCGCTACCGGATTCCGTCTCCGACGACGCCGCCCCGTTGCTCGAGCCGCTCGGCGTCGCGTTGCACGCAGTCGACCTCGGTGGTGCGAAACCGGGGACGACCGCCGCGGTCTTCGGCTGCGGGCCGATCGGGCTGCTGCTCGTCCAGGTCCTGCAGGCCGTGGGCGTCACGGTCGAGGTTGCGGCTGATCCGTTGCCGCATCGTGCGGCGGCTGCGCGCGGGCTCGGGGCGCGACGCTCCGACCCGGCGGACGTGCTGGTTGACGTCGCCTACGAGGCCGCGGGCGCCGACGACGCACTTGACGCCGCGATTGAAGCGGCACGTCCCGGCGGTCGCGTCGTGCTCGTCGGCATCCCCGACGGCGACCGCAGTTCCTTTCGTGCGGCGGCGGCTCGCCGCAAGGAATTGACGCTCACCCTGTGCCGTCGCATGCGGCCGGCTGATCTTCTGCGCGCGATCGAACTGGCGGAATCCGCGCGACTCGAGCTCGCGTCACTCGTCAGCGCGAGGTATCGGCTGGACGAAGGGCCGCAGGCGTTCCACGCCCTCGTTGAGCGGCAAGGCTTGAAGGTGCTCGTCCAACCATGACATGCGCGCTCGGCATCGACTTCGGCACCGAGTCGGCGCGCGCCGTGCTCGTCGACTGCGCAGACGGGCGCGAGCTCGGAGCAAGCGTCGAACCGTACGCGCACGGCGTCATCGACGACCGTCTTCCGCGACCCGACGACGACGTCGAGCTCGAGGCCGATTGGGCCTTGCAACATCCGGGCGACTACCTCGAGAGTGTCCGGCTCACGGTGCCCCGGCTGCTTGCCGAGACCGGCGTCGCGCCGGAGGCGGTGGTTGGCATCGGGATCGACTTCACGTCGTGCACGATGCTGCCCACGCTCGCCGACGGCACGCCTCTCTGCACGCTGGAGGATCTGCGCCGCGAACCGCACGCGTGGGTGAAGCTGTGGAAGCACCACGCTGCTCAACCGGAGGCGGACCGCATCAACACGGTGGCCGCCGAGCGTGGCGAGCCGTGGCTACCCCGGTACGGCGGGAAGATCTCGTCGGAGTGGTTCTTCGCCAAGGCGCTGCAGATCCTCGACGACGCGCCCGAGGTGTACGCACGCGCGGCGCGGCTGATCGAGGCGTGCGACTGGGTCGTCTGGCAGCTGACAGGCGTCGAGAGCCGAAGCGCATGCGCGGCCGGGTACAAGGCGATGTGGTCGAAGCGCGACGGCTTTCCCCCGGCTGCGTTCTTCGCTGCCCTCGACCCGCGCTTCGAGCGGGTTGTCGACGAGAAGCTTTCGCCTTCGCTCCTGCCTCCCGGGGCGCGCGCCGGTGTCCTTAGCGAGCGCGCGGCCGCCTGGACTGGGCTGCGTGCCGGCACGCCGGTCGCGGTTGGGAACGTCGACTTCCACGGCTCTGTTCCGGCGACGACCGTCACCTCCCCAGGAGAGCTCGTGATGATCATGGGCACGAGCAACGGCCATCTGTTGCTCGGCGACGAGCTCGTGGAGGTCGAAGGAATGTGTGGCGTTGTCGAGGACGGGATCGTGCCCGGCTACTTCGGCTACGAGGCCGGCCAGTCGGCGCTCGGCGACATCTTTGCGTGGTTCATACGACACGCCGTGCCTCCCGAGTACCACGAGGCTGCCCGGGCACGGGGCGTCGACGTCCACGACGTGCTTGCAGAAGAAGCCGCGACGCTTCGGCCTGGGCAGTCCGGTCTGCTCGCTCTCGATTGGTGGAACGGGAACCGCTCTGTGCTCGTCGACGCCGACCTGCAGGGGTTGCTGGTGGGAATGACGCTTGCAACGCGTGCCCCCGAGATCTACCGCGCGCTGATCGAGGCGACGGCGTTCGGGACGCGCGTGATCGTCGAGGCTTTCGAGCGAGCGGGCCTGAGGGTCGACTCGATCGTCGCGTGCGGTGGCCTCCCCGACCGGAACCCCCTTCTGATGCAGATCTTCGCCGACGTCGTTGACCGCGAGATCGCCGTCGCCGCGTCCCATCAGGCTCCTGCGCTCGGCGCCGCGATGTCTGGCGCCGTCGCAGCGGGGGCCGCTGCCGGTGGTCACGCGACAATCGCGGCGGCATCGAGCCGGATGGCACGGCTAAGCGATCTGCGCTTCGTTCCGCGGCCGGAGCACCGAGCCGCCTACGACATTCTCTACGGCGAGTATCGACGTCTCCACGACATGTTCGGTCGTGGCGGTGACGATGTGATGCGTCGCCTGAAGCAACTGCGGAAGGCGGTCACCGACACGGCTTCACCGTCGCCGAGCGGAGGCCGGTGAGATCGCCCCAACCTCGACCCTGAGCGAGAACCTGGCGGCATCTACGCGTAGACGCGCCAAAGAGCCTGCCCGCTCCGCCGCCGACGGGGGCGCGGGGCGGGCAGATCTACAGGCTGACGAATCGACGCTGATGTTCGGCCGAGGGGAACGCAATGTTGATGGAGAGACCGCCGTCAGCGCGAGGGCGGGCGGTGGTAGCGCCACCGTGGATTGCGGCGATGGATTCCACGATCGCGAGGCCAAGTCCAAAGCCCTCGTGCGAGGCGCGGTCGCTCAGCCGCTGGAACGGCTGAAAGATGCGGTCGGCGTCCTCGGGGCTGACGACCGGTCCGGTGTTCGCCACGGTCAGGTGACTTTCGCCCGCGACGGTGCCGGTACTGACCCAGATGTCACCGGCGGCGGCGTTGTAGCGGATTGCGTTGTCGAGGAGGTTCGCGT
>CAVZEA010000003.1:0-244326 GCA_963774225.1 uncultured Thermoleophilia bacterium | reverse complement strand
CGGAGGCGTGCGGAGATCCGCGACCCGCCTGGGGTGAGTCCGCCGGATAGTCCGGGTGCTGATCGAAATAATACAGAAACGCCTTGCCCTTGCCGGTTTTCGACTGCAGCCGCACCCAGGTCCAGGTTTGCCAACCGAACGCGGCATCGCGGGTCAGATCGCGCGCCGTCTTGGGAACGACAGTTTCCTGCTGTTGGGTACAGCTTGAGGAGACTATCGGCGAACGGTCCGTAGCGTTGGCGCGTGGCCGTGATATACGCTTCGGGCGTACGCGGAGGCTGGAAACTGGCGCCTTCATCCGAGTTGTAACCGACCAGAATCGGCGTGTCGTTATAGCGTTTCGCCTCGTACAGCCGGTATTGATCGTCGGGAATCGCCCAGCCGTCCACAATCGGCCATCCGAGACCTTGTTGACCGCGCGCCGTCTCGAGCACTTTATCGGCCGGAAGCTTGCGAAGATCCGCGATCGACGCGGCTCCCACAGTCTTGGCGTAGGCTTCTCCGGCGCGTTCCGCATCGGCGAGGAGCACCATATTCTCACCCGGCATCCCGATCGAGCGGGACGGCCCGAAAGAGCCGCCGCTCTCTGAAATCGCTCCGTGGAACAGCCCCTTGGCGAGCGGCGATGCGCACAGCTGGCTCACGGCGATGCCACCGGCCGATTCGCCCATGATGGTGACTTTGCCGGGATTGCCGCCGAAGGCCGCAATATTCTTCTGAACCCACTGCAGGCCCGCGATCATATCGAGCATGCCGTAGTTGCCGGACGCATGATGCTTAGACTCGGCGGTCAAACCAGGATGCGCCATGAATCCGAACGGACCGACACGGTACGCGATGCTGACAAACACCACGCCTTTCTTGGCCAGTTGCTCGCCGCTGTTGACCGGAACCGATGTCGCGCCGCCGGTAAATCCGCCCCCGTAAATCCAAACCAGCACGGGCAGACGATCGCCGGCCGCCTTCGCCGGGGTCCACACGTTCAGGTACAAGCAATCCTCGCTCGTGCCGGGTCCCTGCGGTGCCGGCCTTCGGCCTTTGGCATTGGCGGGCGCCACCGCCCTGCATACACGAAGGCGCGAACTTATCCGCTTGCAGCGTCCCGGACCACTTCGCGGCCGGCTGTGGAGGGCGCCAGCGCAGATCGCCGACGGGCGGTGCGCCGAACGGGATACCCCGATAAATCGTGAGGCCGTCCGCGACGGTCCCTTCCACCAGGCCACCTTCCGTCTTCACCGGCGCGGCGGCGGCGCTTGCCAGCCATGCCGCTCCCAGGAGGGATACCAACAACGCGGTCTTCATCTTCATGCTCCATCCTCCAATCATTTTGGGAATACGGGAATCCTGAACGCCGCGTCGTCTCGGCCTCGTCGCAACAGGGATGCGCGTAACGGCGGCTCTCCTAGTCTCTGCCGCCAGCCCTACGAAAGTTATCACCCGCCCCCGGCAGTGTCAATTGGTATCGCATGGTCTCCGGCCTCGCTAGAATGTATAATGCGTTCTGACCGGTCGACTGGTTTAAGGAGCGAGTCAGCCATGGCGGTGGATTTCAGAGGGCATCCCATGTTCCCCGGCGGCTTCAACAGCCCGACAAGGTTTGAAGCCGATGTCTACGATTGTGAGGTATACGGAAAGATTCCTTCGGACATCGAAGGCACCTTTTACCGGGTTCAGTGCGATTTCGCTTACCCTCCGCCGCGCAACGAGTGGGCCACAGGTTTTAACGGGGACGGCCACGTCAGCGCATTTCGTTTCGCCAACGGATCGGTGGACTACATCGGCCGATACGTCAAAACGGATCGTCTGATGGCCGAGCGCAGGGCGCGTAAGCGGCTCTTCGGCGTCTATCGGAACCGGTACACCGACGACCCGAGCGTGAAAAATGTCAACCGCTCCGCAGCCAACACCCACATCTATTGGCACGGCGGAAAAATGATGGTGCTCAAGGAAGACGGGTTGCCGTGGCTGGTGGATCCCAACACCCTCGCCACCCAGGGCACTTGGGATTTCTACGGCAAGTACAAGGCGACCAGCATGTCGGCCCATCCCAAGATCGATCCCCTGACGGGTCAGATGATCTGCTACGGTTACCAGGCCAAAGGCGACCTTTCGGACGATATCGCCGTTTATACAGTCGACCCCAAGGGCCACATTGCCAAAGAAGTCTGGCTGAAGGCGCCCTATGTCGGAATCATCCACGACATTGCGATCACACAGAAGCACATCGTCATTCCGGTGATCAGCCGGGTGACCAGTCTGGAACGGCTCAAATCGGGCGAGCCGATGTGGAAGTGGGACGACAGCTATCCGACCATGGTCGGTATTCTGCCCCGCAATGGAGAGGCGAAGGACGTGCGGTGGTTCAAGGGGCCGGCCCGGAACACGCTGCATTTCCTGAACGCGTCCGATCAAGCCAACAATAAGGTCACGATGGAACTGCCGGTTTCCGACGGCGAGCGGTCACCCTCACGCATCAAGCGCTGGACCTTCGATCTGAATTCCAAAGACGAGGCCTTTACCGAAGATGTGATCTCCACCGCCAATGGTCCCCTGGCCCGAATGGACGACAGGTATCTGTCGCTGCCTTACAAATATTGCTTCGCCGGCAGCAGCGACCCGAGCCTCGCCTATGACCAGCAGCGCGGCGGAAACATGGCGTGGACGCGTCACCAATACCTGGCAGCGCATTGATGTCAATACCGGCAAGACCGGCGTTTACTACGTCGGCCCTGTGCAGAGCCTGCAGGAAAGCTGCTTCGTTCCCCGCAAAGGCGGCAAGGCCGAAGGCGACGGGTATCTGATGGGCATCGCGAGCAACTATGAATCGATGACGTCGGACCTGGTGATTGTGGACGCGCAGCGCATGGAAGAAGGAGCCATTGCAACCATTAAGCTGCCCTTCCGGCTTCGCAGCGGCACGCATACCAACTGGGTGCCGGCTGGGGATCTCCCGCCCGTGAAGGCGTCATGAGTACGCATCGCAATAGGAATCGCAGCGTGGATCGCCGGGCCTTCGTGGCCATAGCAGCCGGTGCGGTGGCTCAAATTGCCGTGGCGCGAGTTCTGCCGCCGGCGTCCGGAGCCTGCGCTTTCCGATTGGACCATCGACGATATGGCGGGGCACTGTCCTCGTTACGCCGAACGGATCGGCTACGGGCGCACAGGCTCGCCGGGCCCAGTGAACCCGCTCGACACGCTGTTCATGGTTTGAACAATGCGTTTGAAGATGCGGCGTTTGCTGATCGGAATCGTGTTCGCGGCATCCGGGATTGCGGCCGACAGTCCCAGCTCTGCAGCAGCGGCTCGATCGACTCGAGACCGAAGTAGCGCGCGGCGAGGACGTACGCGCCATTAAGAAGCTCCAGCGATCCTACGGCTACTACGTCGACAAGTGGATGTGGGACGACGTGGCCGATCTGTTTGCCGACGACGCGCGTGGCGAATTACCCCAACGGAGTCTTTGTCGGCAGGCCAAGCATCCGGGAACACCTGATCAAGAACATCGGCGGCGGCAAAATCGGGCTCGCCCGATGGCCGCCTCTACAACCACATGATCATTGCAGCCGGTGATTCATCTGGATCCCGGCGGCAAGACCGCCAAAGCACGGTGGCGCGTCCTTGCCATGTTCGGCAGCTTCGGCGGAACCGCCACCTGGGCCGAGGGCGTTTACGAGTTCACCTACGTGAAGGACGCCGGCGTCTGGAAGATTCAAACCCTTGACTACTATTCGGGCTTCGGCGCGCCGTATGCCACCGGCTGGGTCGCAAGTCCAGGGCCGCGAGCGGGTGGCGCGCGAAAACTGGCGCATCCACCCGACCGGCCGCGCAACTGCCGACTGCGAAGGATTTCCCGCTGCCTGCATCGCGCCGTTTCACTACGCAGAGTCCTCCGGGCACGGTCTGGACCTCGTGGCGATATCCGTTAAAAGGAAAGGGCGACGCGCGCGAAGAGCCGCGGATCTCGATCCGCCGCGTGACGCTTCTTCAGGACGAGCAGGAGATCGAGGACCTGCAGCGGATCTATGGCTACTACGTGGATCGCGGCATGTGGGACGAAGTGGCGGATCTGTTCGCGTCCGACGGCACCATCGAAATGGGGCTGCGCGGCGTCTATGCCGGAAAGAGCCGCATCCGAAAGTTCCTCGAGACGGCGGGCCCTCAAGTCACCGAAGGCGTGCTCAACGATCATTTGCAGTTGCAGATTATCGCCGACGTCGCGCCCGATGGCCGCACCGCGCAGGCGCGCAGCCGCGAACTCGCGATGACGGGCGTGTATCAGGGAACAAGGCGCCTGGAGCGAAGGCGTCTTCGAGAACAGCTTCGTGAAAGAAGGCGGCACCTGGAAGTTCAAATCGCTGCACTTCTATCCGACCTTTATCACGGATTACGACCAGGGTTGGGCCAAGGACGCCCAGCCGGCGCCTGGGCCCGCTTGCGCAGTTTCCTCCCGATCGGCCTCCAACCGAGGTCTACGAGATCTATCCCGAAGGCGTATCTGCCGCCGTACCACTATCCGAATCCGTCGATTGCCAATGTCCCACGATCCGCGCACACAGCAAAGTTGGCGGGTGAGTTGGAACCGGCGATCCGGAACGCAGAGCTTCAAATGGAGCGCGTCAAGGATTATTACGACGTCGAGAATCTCCAGAGCGCTTACGGCTACTACCTGGACAAGAATCTCTGGGACGATCTGGCGAACCTGGTCGCCAGGGACGGCACCATGGAACTCGCGCAGAGAGGCGTATATGTGGGCAGCGACAGAGTTCGCGGATTTCTCCTCAATGTATTCGGACGCGGAGGCCAGCAGGGTCCGGTTGAGGGAAGGCTGGGCAATCATCTCCAGCTTCAGCCGGTGATCCATATCTCTCCCGACGGGAGAACGGCTCAGATTCGAGTGCGACTCCTGCAACAGATGAGTTCGAACGGGCGCGCATCCCTCGGCGCCGGTATCTATGAGAACGAGGCGGTGAAGGAAGGCGGCGTCTGGAAGTTCCGGACTGTGCATACCTACAACACGTTGACCGCGAACTACATGGGTGGCTGGGCGAACAGTCCCGGCCAGACGATGCCAGGCCCCAGCAAAGACTTCCCTCCGGACCGGCCGCCGACGCTCGTTTTCGCCATGTTCCCGAAGGTCTATACGGTCCCCTTTCATTACGCTCACCCGGTAACGGGTAAACAAACACCGTAAAAGATCAACGATGAAACCAGCAGCCCGCGTCAGTGAGATCCGAGCGCTGATCGCCAAACGAACGGAGACGCTCGACGCCCGGCCACTGGCAATCGTACCTGCATTCATCGATTGCCATAATCACACGCCGGGAACGTCATTTGCTTTATGACGTGACCGTAGTTGTAGCAGATACCGGCCGGGAGTTTCCTACGAACGCGATCAAAGCCATCCTATCAAGTTAAGCTCTATAAATCAGACGACTAAGCCGGGAAGAGTACGCGCCAGATGTGGTCCGATTCGCTGAAGGTCGCCGTCCGCAGGCCCAAGCCGAAGCGCGCTTCCTGCCAGCCGTCAAGGCTCCGCGGTCAATTCATATTTGAGGAATCGTTTTATGATCAATGTCTAGTTCACTTCGGACTTTCATCTCGGTCATCGCAACATCATTCGCTACTGCAATCGCCCGTTCGACTCAATCGACGATATGGATGCAACGATTCTCGCCAACCTCGATAAGAAGGTCGGCGAGAACGACATCCTCTATATTCCTCGGAGACTTCTGCCTTGGCGGAACGGATAGAGCCAGGCACTACCGTGATCGCATCATTTGCCGCAACGTCCCTGTGATTGAAGGAAATCACGATCTTGCACTTGGTGAGATCAAGGGCGCGTTCAGCAGTTGGAGCCAACTGGCGGAGATTAGAATCGGCGGGCAGAGGATCGTTCTATGTCACTACGCCATGCGAGTCTGGCATCATTCTTCTCGCGGTGTCTGGCATCTTTACGGACATTCCCACGGCAAACTGCCGGATGACCCCGCGTTGCTGTCAATCGACATCGGAGTGGACTCACACGATTTTCAACCGTGGCATTTCCATGAAATAAGGGTCGTCATGGAAAATAAACGGCGCGAAGTAAACAAGTCATGAGCGGCTGCAACGGCGCGACAGTTCCGAGCGTTCTACCCCCCGGTACCGAGGGTAGAGGCTCTCCTGCCAGGCGCTTGCGTGACGAGCGCCCCGACAAATTCGGCAAAAGGCTTGATGTCTTCCCCCACGCTGGCCCGTTCGAGAGCGGTCATATATGCAGCGCGTTCATTCAGGGGGATGACGGTCCAGGGATAGCCGCCCGCCGCCATCATCACGTTCATCACGAACCGCCCCATGCGTCCGTTACCGTCGATATATGGATGAATGTAGACGAAGATGAAGTGTCCGAGCACGACGCGGACGGCTGGGTGTTCCTCGGCTCGGAGGAGATCGAAGAATGCGGGCATGAGATCCCGAACAGCATCCTTATTCGGCGGAACGTGCATGGACTTACGGATGAAAACCGGGCCGTTGCGGTAGCCCGCCAGATCGGAGGCCTTCAGCAAGCCGACCGTCACGCTGGGAGCGAACATTTCCCGATACCAGGCACGGTGGTCGTCGTCGGCAACAGCGCCCGGATTCTCCCCCACTAGCACCTTGCCAATGCTTTTCTGTACAAGCTGGAACGCCTGCCAGTAGCCCCGTGCCGCCATGGCATTGCGCTTTTCCCGATCCTGCTCATTCGTGTCGGGGGCCCAGCTGCCGCTGCGCACCCGTTCGATCGGTGCACTTTCCCCGGAGACCCGAGGCCGACCGAACGCCCGGGGTCAGAAGACGTGGTAGCCGCGTGACGTCAACGCTTTTGCGTAAGGGTGCTCGCCGTCTGCCATACCCACGACCACCGGGTCGACCCCAGCGTCCAGCCAAAGCCCATGCGAACATTCGAGCATCCTCTCGACACCGCCCCCGTTCAGGCGGCTGAGAACATAAAGAACCCGCACCACCGGCCCTCCGGAGGGACGAATAGGCCGCGAGATAGCCCGCGACGACGACCTGCGGAGAGAGCAGTGCGTGGACCCGCGAGCGACCAGCCTGCGCAAAATCCTGGAAGCAGGCGGGATCCGCGAGCAAGCTCACTGACGCCGCGCGCGATGTCGACTGGGTTCTTGACGTCGACGAGGAGCCCAGCTAGACCCTCGTCTAAGAGCCAGGGCACGCCACCTGATTCGCGTCCGCCGATCACCGGAAGACCGTGCGCCATCGCTTCTGCAACGCTCATGGGACAGGCCTCGTCCAGAGAAGGGTGGACGAGCATGTCGGCGGAGGCGTACTGCCCTGCCATCGCACCACGATCAACCCGCCCAACAAATTCCACGGATCCCAGGATTCCGACTCGCTCGGCGAGCCTTGCAAGGCCCGACGCATGAGTAAGACCACGACCGACCAGCCTCAGTCTCGCCCGAGGTGTTGACGCAAGGATCGCGGGCATCGCCCGAATGACAACCTCAACGTTCTTAAGCCGGTCTGCGTCTGCGACAACCAGAATCGTCGGGTCGTGACCGTCGATTCGACGTCGATTCTCGAGCCGAACCGGTGGTACCACGTTTGGAACGACATCGATTCGCCCTCCATAGAGCATCTGCCGTCGCCAGACGGCGGCGATGTAGGGCGAGACGGCCGTCATCGGCGGACGACGAACGCGCAGCGCCATAGCCATCGCTGCGCGGACCGCGCGGTACCGCCTGTCGCGTGCGTATCGAAGAACCGTGAACGGCGAGTCGTGCGCAGTCACCAAGGTCGCTCGGTTCGCAATCCCCATCGCTGCCAGAGCAAACTCGTAGGTCCAGTGGGCGTTTATGACGGGTCCGGAGGTTGCATGGAGAAGACGGCGGAGGTTTCGGCGTTCCTCTCGGAAAGCGTCGCGCGCTTGGTGAAATGGACGGAGCCGAGCGGGCGCGACGAACATCCTGAGCCGTGGCCCCTCGAGGACCAAAGACTCGCCTTTGAGTTCCGGGGCGAGCGTCACAACCTCGACGAAGTGCCCGTCGTCGAGAAACGCCTGCGTCAGATTCGTGAGCGCTGTTCCGCCCATGCCACGGACCTCGCTCGCACGTCGACCATCATCCGCACCGAAGGCGTCGCTGAGCCATGCCGGGCTCGCCGGGCCCGCCAAAACGACGACGTCGCTCATTGGGTGCCTGGCGATCGTCTTGTTGCTGTCCGAACGATCGACAACGCTATCCGCATGTATGGCGCAAGCCAAAAGATCGGCCACATTGGGCCACCATGACGCCTTAAGTAACGTGCGGCGGAGCGAGGCGGAGGCCCCTTTCGACCGAGCCCCATCCGCAAGCGCTGGCTAGCCGAGAGACCGTCGTCGAGCCACGGAGCTGGTGCGGATCGCGCACGCAGGTGCCCACAGTCCGTGGCGCCAGGAACGCAGCCACCCCCACCTTCCTCGCGCGGAGGCCGTAGTCCAGGTCGGCTTGCGCATGTGCAAACCGGCCGTCAATCGGCCCGACCGCGCGGTACGCGCCTCGCGGCACCAGCACAACATTGCCGTTAAACATCTCAACCTGCTGCGGGCTTCCCTCTGGCGAAACAATCTCGAGGCGGAGTGGATGAATGCCAACCCGACGAAGCCCTGAGTAAGTCACTTCTCGGGATGCCGGATCGCACACCGCTCCCACGACAATGCAGTTGGGACTCTCAACTTCCCGATACACGGCCAACAGCCTCGCGACGGCGTTCGTGTCGAGGACAACGTCGTCGTTGAGCCAAAGGAGGTAGTCGGGGTCACCATCTAGCGCGACCTGCTCGGCAAGAGCCATGCCCGCCGCCCAGTACAGGTCGCCTGAACCGCTAGCCACTCGGACCCAGGGAAACGACTCTCGAACCGCCATTTCGGTGCCGTCCGTGCTCCCATCATCCACCAGCACTGCGTTGAGCTCTACTTGCGCGACCGACTCCTGAGAAGACAGAGCACGCAGCGACTTGAGCGTTTGCTCGCAACGGTTGTGGGTTGTGAGGAGTGCGGTGATCCTCATTCCGTCCGCCAAGCGATCTGTCCCGTGGCCGCGGGTGGGAGCGGGAGCCGATGCGTGTTGTCGCGAGTCGCGCGGCGAACGCTGCATGCGGGAGGCAAGAACGCCAAGGATGAGGCCTTGAATCGATCCCAAGTTGTAGGGGAGACAGAAGACGGCCTGCGCCACGACAATCACCCCGACCGCATTTGCCGACAACCCATTCGCGTCGCCGGCGCGGCACCGACCGGCCCAGGCAGCGCCCAACAGCCCGAGCAGGAGAACAACCCCGGGGAGTCCGAATCTGAGAAACGCCTCGACAAATGCGTCGTGCGGAACCTGCGCGGCCACGGTTCCGTTGATTACTCGCGTCCAACTCGCACCCGCGGGACCACCTGAGACGACATCGAGCGCCGAGTGGTGACTCGACAGCAAATCCTGCCAGCTCTGCGTCCTCCAGGTAAGCGTGCTGTTGTGGGAGGTGGTCTCGGACAGCGACTCGTCGAGGGACTTGCTGGTCGTAAAGCCCCAGACCGCGAGTGGCATCGAGATAAGGATCAAACCGATCGCGAGAGACACAACACGCGCATCGCTTCGAACTCGACCTCTTGACCACCCGACGAGCCCGCCTAGGCCAGCGATCAGGGCCGCCGCCCAGACAGTGCGGTGCTGAAGAACGACGACGCAAGCTGTTGTCAAGACGGCGACGTACCCGCTGAGCTTGCGCGACGGCCAGCCAAGAGCGAGTGCAATGAAGGCTGCTTCCAGGATTACGAGTGCTCCCGACGCAGTGATCGCCCGGCTATCGACGAGTTGACCGTTGCGCACGACCGACTCTGACGCGCCGTGAATGCCGTCCGCGGCTAGGTACGGGACGCTCGTGATCGCCAGGGCGACCCCGGTTAGCACGATCAGGTGCCAGAAGCGGTTGGTCCACGGGGACGGGACAGTGCAGCGAACAGCAACGGAGCGAGGAATGACAGCCAATCGCGTGAGCTGTTTACGGCAGGCTGAAACCCGAAATCGAGAACCCCGCGCGTCAGGTGGATCACCAGAAGCGCCATCAGTCCCCAATGCGAAACCCGCGACGGGATTCGAACCAACCTTTGCGATACTCTTATACCCGGCGATTGCCGTCAGCAGGGCAAGAGCGTCCAGTGCTGAGATCCGAACGCCGTGCAGGGACACAGTCAGCCCAAGCCGATCCCGAATCGCGGCCGTGAGTACGAACGTGAGAATCAGAAGAAATGCCGCGAAGAGCTGACTGCGGATCGCGCCGTACACGACAGCCGCTCCGACACCGAGAACCACGGTTGCGAGAAGCATCGTCTCGACTAGCGACGCGCTCACCTATGACCCACCCTGGCATGGGTTTGAGCGCCACATCTGCGATTTGGTACCTCGGCGCCCTCTTTCGACCGGCGGCTCTTCCGAGTAGACAGCTCGGTCATTCCGTACGTCTTAGGGGCCGACGGATTGCCTCGGCCGTCGCTCTCGCGATGAACTCACTATTTGTGCGCGCGTATCGACCTATCAGGCGGCGCGGCTCGGACCCAAGCCGGTGCGCCCACTCAAGTCCCATCCTCTGAGCCCAGCCTGGCGCTCGCGCCTTCGTTCCTGCCTGGAAATCGAACGCCGCACCAACGCCAAGGAGGAGCGCCGGCCGGAGCGCTGGATGTCGGCGCCATCCACAGCTCCTGCCTAGGAGCACCGAGGCCGCACCAAACGACATCCCGGGCACGCCCCGACGTGCTCGACGATCTTGTCGTCCTATTCCTCGACCTCAGCGCGCGTCGGGCTATAAGAACCGACGATCGCTATCCCCGGGCAACCCAGGCGAAGCTTCTCTGCAAGTTGATCGAGAACGGGCGTTGTTGAACCGAGCAGAAAATGGCGCAAGCCAAAGGGGACGCCCAAACTCGCAAACTCTCTTCATCACGTCTGCTCCGGCGACTCTCGACATGTCACGCGCACCGTTCACTCGACCGAGCCAGGCAACCGGCGCACCGTCGGGAAACCGGAGCCATGCCGACGCAACCGCTTGGTACAGCTCCTGATCGTGGAGCGCGCTGACAAGGACATGGGCGTTTCCGAAGCAGACGTAGCCGCCCTCGCCGGAAGCGGCGCGTGACACGACCTGACGTGCAGCGTCACCGATCGTCCCAGCGAAGAGCGTGAAGCCCAGCGCCGTTCCCGTTGAAGCACGGGCCTCGGGTGCGGCATCTCGCGCTGAGGATTGCCCGGCTTTGTTGACCCTCACGCCGCTCTACCAAACCTACAAATCGTCTATACGGTCGTCCGCGCCGACCCCGTGGACGCGTATTCGTAGCCGTACGCATCGTAGCCTTCCCCGGCAGCGGCCCCAGTGAGGACAAACCCGAGTTTGGTCGCAGGCGATGCGCCAAGTACGCGATTCAACTCGGAGAGCGCCGACCGTCTGATGTAAGGGAGCCTGGTAACGACAACAAGGGCATCAACACGGGCCGACAGCGTCATAGTGTCGCTGAGCCCGAGTAAGGGCGCATCAACTAGGACGACGTCGACGCGCTGCTCGAGATCTGACAAGAGTGACGAAAGAGCATCAGACCCGACGAACTCGGCCGGGTTCGGCGGAAGGGGGCCAACTGGCAGCACATCCAGGCTGCCCGTCGCCAGGTCATCCTCGGCTGGGGAAGCCGCCCGACCGTTCAACCCTTGGAGAGGAATTGAGACAAGGGCCGCGGAGAGCGGGACCTTGCCGAGGACGACGGAAGAAAGCCCGGCGCGGCGGCCCAGAACGAAAAGTTGCTCAAGATGGCCGCCGAACATCCAGCTCGACAAGGATCACTCGGCGGCCGCTTCTCGCGAGGGCTATGGCGAGATTTGCGACTGTGGTCGACTTGCCTTCGCCGTTGGTCGCACTTGTAAACATGATCGAACGGACATCGCGTCCAAGATTCACGAAGTCAAGGTTGGTCGCGAGAATGCGGAACGGCTCTGCAAGAGGGTTGAGTGGGTCGGACAGCATCACCAGGCCGCTTCCCTTCCGATAACGTCGCGGCGGCTCGGGTATGCGACCAAGCTGCGGGAGGTCAAAGTCGGCTCTGAACCTCGCTCGCGTTCCGTACTCGAGTGTTGAGGGCGTCGCGCAAGAATGCGAGCCCCGCGCCGAGGCAGAGACCAAGCAAGAACGCTAGAACCGCATTTCGTGTTGCTCTTGGTTGGGTCTTTACTGCGCGTCCGGCTTGGCGCACGAGGAGCGCGTTCGATCCGTGCAGGGCCTCGAGGGTGCTCAGCTCCTGGTCTCTCTCGAACAGGTTTGCGTAGAGAGCCGTCTGGCCGCTTCCCGAGCTTTTCAGCTTTTGGAGTTGAGCCTCGATTCCCTGCCGGGCGCTCACAATCGCAGCGGTGTCGAGTTGCCGGCGGTACCGCGTGTAAGCCGTCGCGTAGTCCTCGGCCAAAAGCTCAGCAACAGCAGGACGACGATCCGTCACTGAGAACGTCAAGATGTCTGCGTTCGTCGCCGACCGCACCGACGAGTTCGAGAGCAGCGACTGGGCGCTCCGATCAGACAGCCGCGCCAGCCGAAGTGCTCGCTGGGCCACCTCCGGAGTTCGAGCCAAGTCAGCCTGCGTAGCGGCGTCACGGACTGGATCGCTCGACGGGGCCTGGACGTTCGAGAGGGTCGCCGCCAGGTCTTGCGTACTTAAGAAGACCTCAGACGAGGACTGATAAAGCGGCGTCTCTCGGCTCGACGCGAACACGGCGGCGCCCGTCGCGACAACCACCGTCAGCACGATGATCCATGCCCCGCGACGAAGCACGTTTAGGTAGTGCCGAAGACCTGAGTCAGCGCCCAGAACCGACCCCCCCTCACGTAGGCAGCCTAGACGGTCTCATGGCAAATCACGCGGGATCAACGGACAGCGGACCGATTGATGTGGTGCGAGCCGGCCCGTCGAGTCGTTGCTGGCGCAACACGAACCCATCCGAGGCTCCACACCGAGTCAGATCGCAAGCGCATGGCAGAACCAGAGAATGATTGCGCCCTAGCGACCCCGAAGTGCCGTCCCAGCGGCCCGCGAGATCGCCACCCCACGACATCAACCAGCCGAGCGGCCCGACGATACGCACGGCCCGCCGCCCACCCCCGCCCCTTCGAACCACGATCGCGCGCCTCGAAACGCTCGGCGGCGTCAGTGTGGCGCGTGCCTGTAGATGCCGCGTCGCCCACCTCGGCTTCGGGTTCCGCTCGCAACGATGTCGACGAGCTCCCGCGCAGGCCCGGGCAGGAGCACGCGGCGTCCGGAACTAACCGCAACGGAGCGTCATCCCGTGACGCTTGGAGAGACCCGACGTGGCGAGTGACGCATTCGCGCGCCGGTCAGCCACCGTCCGGCTGGCGGAGCCGAGGGGCGAGCCCGCTCGCGCCATCGCGATCGAGCCACTCCTCAAGCCTTGCCCGAAAGGCATGCAGCTCCCCCGAACGGATCGCCGGCCAGATGGACGAGCCGATGCTGCTCGAGATGCTCGAGCGGCAGCTCCCACAAGCGCAAGCCCGAGGATCGCCTGCCCTTTCTCGTCCGGCTTCATGAACAGCGCTTTCCCGGTTGAGAGAGGCGCGAACCTCGCGAGGGGTCGAGATGTGGGCGGAGGGCGAAGGCGTAAGGCGGACAACTCGGTTCCGGCTTCGCCGGCAACCGAGTTACAGCGAGCTTCAGCCTCGGCGGCAGCCGAAACACAGCCAGCTCGCGGCTTCGCTGCGAAAGACAGACAACTCGGTTCCGCCTTCGGCGGCAACCGAGTTACGCAGCGTCGAGCGACCGCGCGTCGTCGTCGGGCAGCTCCCACCACACGGCGACGTAGTACGGCAGGTTCGCGACCCGGGTCGGCGTGACCACGAACGCGACTGCGACGGACGAGCCGTCCTTCCGCTGGACGCGCCGGACGCCCTCGCGAGAGTCGTTGCTGAGAAGGCGCGTCCGGTCGATGCCGCCCTCGGTGAAATCGCCCACGTCGTGGGTCAGCAACTCGTCTCTCGTGTAGCCGAGAAGGCTGCAGGCATGGCTGTTGACGGTGACGTACCGCCCCTCCTCGTCGTAGACGCACACCGCCAGCGCGGCGGACTCGAGCGCCTCCAGGAGGAGCGTCTGGAGCACGATTTCGCGGGCGTGGTCGGACACGGACCGATCCTCTCACGTCCGGCGGCGCTGAGACCAGCGCCGCCGGACGTCTTCCCCTCAACCGGTGCGCATCCACGTCCCCTCGATGATCGCCGCGCGATCGCCGCACGGATCCTTCGTGAGCGCCGCAGCCGAGGCTGGAGCCGTCGCTCGAGACGGTCGCGGTGTAGGTCGAGAGCGGATCGGTGTCCGCGCACCAGCCGCCGTTGGTGGGATTCGGATACGGCGGCGTCTCGATCGTCGGCCGTAGCTGCACATGTGTCGCCGACAGGTATGCGACATCGAAGAGCCCGCCGCCGTTGTCCGGGTCTGTCGTGTGCCAGCCCTGCTTCTCGACCGTGAGCTTCCACCGTCCGGCCGGCGGCGGCTGCGACGAGGTCGCCTTTTGCACGTCGGCGGACGTGACCAGGCGAGACCACGTGCCGATCAGGTTCGCGGGCGGCGCCGGCGCGGGCACCACGCGGGCGGTAACGGTGTCGCTCACGACAGCGCCTGTTGTCGAGATCACGCGGACGGTGAAGCGGTGCTTTGTCGGCGAGAGGAATGACGTGACGAGCCAGTTGCCGTCGTCCGCGTAGACATACGGCGTCTTGTGCTCGGTCCAGCCGAGGCGGCCGTCGATCAGGAAGTCCACTTCCTTCACCTTCGACGCGGCCAGGTGCGGCCGCGCGATCCAGTGGATCCGCAGCGGCAGAACCGTCTTGCCGTCGAGGGTCGAGTGGACCGTGAACGGCGCCGCGGCTCGGTGCGCAATCGCGGTCGGGATGAAGACGAACGCGACGAGGAGCGTCGCGAGCGACCAGCGTCTTCCGAGTGTCATCGTGCTCCTTTCCGAGCTGTCGGAGATGTGCCCCCGATGCTGCGGGCCGCCGGTCGGAGCGAGGTCGTAAACGGCTCGGAAGGGTGGTTTATTGCTCTCTGATGGAGTTCGGCATTCTCGGTCCGGTCGAGGTCCGCCGCGATGGCCGCGAGCTGAATGTCGGCGGCCCAAAGCAGCGCGCGCTCCTCGCGATCCTCCTGCTCGCAGAGGGCTCGGTGGTCTCACGCGACCGCCTGATCGACGGGCTCTGGGGCGAACGCGCACCGGCGAGCGCCGAGCACACACTCGACGACTACATCTCCCGGCTCCGCAAGTCGCTCGAGGAGCCCGACCGCATCGTTCGTCGCGCGCCGGGCTACGCGCTCGTGGTCGACGATGACGAGCTCGATCTTGCTCGGTTCGAGCGCGCCTTCGCCCGTGGACGCGCGCAGCTCGCCCAGCGCGACCCCGCCGGCGCTGCCGCCACGCTGCGAGACGCCCTCGCGCTCTGGCGCGGCCAGGCGCTTGCCGACCTGCTCGACGAGCCGTTCGCGACGAGCGAAGCGCAGCGCTTGGACGAGCGACGGCAGCTCGCGCGGGAAGAGCTGTTCGAAGCGAAGCTGCAAGCAGGCAACGGCGACGAGATTCTCGGTGACCTCGAAGCGCATGTCCGCGACGAGCCTTTCCGCGAGCGGCCTGCCGGCCAGCTCATGCGCGCGCTGTACGCGGCGGGCCGGCAGGCCGACGCGCTCGACGCATATCGCGCCGTTCAGCGACGGTTCGCCGAAGAGCTTGGGCTCGAGCCGAGCTCGAAGCTGAAGGAGCTCGAGCGCATGATCCTCGCGCACGACCCTGCGCTCACTGCACATCGCGTTCGCTCCCGGCGCCCGTCCCGCCGAGTGCCGCGCCCGGCGCTACTCGTCCTCGGCGCCGTCGTCGTCTTGCCCGCTATCGCGACGGCGGTCGCGCTTACCGTCGGCCGCTCCCCCGCCTCGGCTCGTCCGGCGAGCGCAGCCGGGCTCGTTGTGCTCGGCGGCGGACGGATCACGCTGTCCGACGCGCCGGCCGCTTTGACAAAGCTCGGCAACTCTCTCTGGCTTGCCGAGCCGGACACGGGCGACCTCGTGCAGGTGAGCGCGCGCTCGGAGCAGGTCGTCGAGCGAATCCCGGTCGGCGGCAGCCCGGGCACAATCGCCGCCGCGGGCGGCAGCATCTGGACCGCGACGGTGCCCGGCGGTGTGCTGACGCGAATCGATCCCGGAACCGAGCGAGTCACCCAACGCATCTCGCTCGGCCAGGCTCGAGTGGACGCGCTCGCAGCCGGCGACGGCAGTCTGTGGCTCGCCGATCCGGTCGATGCATCGCTGCTCGACGTCGACCCGAGCGCCGGCACGATCGAGCGGACTCTGCCGCTCGGCTTCCGTCCGACCGCACTTCTCGCAGCAGACCGCGAGCTCTGGATCGCCGACTACGACAGCGGAACCATCGCCGAGCTCGACCCTGCCGACGGCCGAACCGTCGTCGAGTTGCAGGTGGGCACAGGACCGACCGCCCTCTGCGCCGCGGCGGGCTCGATCTGGGTGGCGAACAGCCTCGACTCGACCGTCGCGCGCGTCGACCCCTCGCGCGGGATCGTCGTGGCGGCGATTCCCGTCGGCAGCACGCCTGTCTCGCTCGCGTGCGATACCCGCGCTGTCTGGGTTGCGAGCGCCGACGGCCAGACGGTCTCTCGCATCGACCCTCGTGACGACGCTGTTCGCTCGAGCATCGTCGCCGGGTCGCCAACAGTCGTCGCAGCCGTCGGTGAACACGTGTGGGTCGGCCTCCGGCCGGTGACCGAGCATCGCGGTGGAACGCTCGTGCTGCTCCACTCGCGGCCGATCACGACCGACCCTGCGCTTCAGCTCGATCTCTTGCCGCCGCAGTCGAGTGGGCTCGTGCACGACGGACTCGTGTCGTACGACCACGTCGCGGGACCGGCCGGTCTGCAGCTCGTGCCCGACCTTGCCGTCGCGCTTCCGACTGCCGGCGTCAGCGGCACGGCGTACACGTTCCGGCTGCGACCGGGCATCCGCTACTCGAACGGTGCGCTCGTCGAGCCCGGTGACTTCCGCTGGGCGCTCGAACGCGTGCTGCGGCTCGATTCTCCCGGAGCGTCCCTCTTCGCAGACATTGTCGGCGCGCGCGAATGTCTCGCACACGCCGCGACCTGCAGCCTCGCCCGCGGTGTAATCACAAGCGCGCGAGCCCGCACCATCACCTTCAGGCTGACGGAGCCCGACCCGGCGTTTCTGACCAACCTGACCGTCGGCAGCCTCACCGCGCCGGTGCCTCGCTCCACCCCGCTGCACGTCGGGACGTTCGCGAACGTCCCCGGAACCGGCCCGTACGAGGTCGCGACGGCGAACCGGCATGAGATCGTCTACGTGCGCAACCCCTTCTTCCACGAGTGGTCGCATGCGGCGCAGCCGGCGGGCAACCCCGACAGGATCGTCATGCGCTTCGGGCTCAGCGCGACGAAGGAGACACAAGCGGTGGCCGCCGGGAAAGCCGACTGGCTGGCCGAGCAGGTTCCCGGCTCGCTTCTCACCGGGTTGACAACACGGCTGCCGGCGCAGATCCACTCGTACCCGCTCACCGAGACCGACTTCTTGCAGCTCAATGCCGCGTTGCCCCCATTCGACGACGGTCGCGTCCGCCGCGCGTTCAATCTCGCGCTCGACCGGCGAGTCGTGGTCGCCGACTACGGCGGCTCGACCGGCGCCGGACCCGCGTGCCAGATCCTGCCGCCGGGCGTGCCCGGCTACCGCCCCTACTGCCCGTACACGGCGGGACGGAGCGACGGGCTGTGGCATGCGCCCGACCTGGCAGCCGCGCGGCGGCTCGTCGCGTTGTCGGGCACACGCGGCCAGCGCGTGGTCGTGTGGGGCGGGACCGACGACCCGACGATCGCCCCCAGCGTCATCAGATACGCCGCGCACGTTCTGCGCTCGCTCGGGTATCGAGCCACGGCGCAGTTCGAACCGTCGGCGGCGCTGGGCCAGCCCCAGGCGGAGCGCACACATCAGCTCGTCGCAACGTCGTGGGAAGACATCAGCGCTGCCAACTTCTTCCAGCCCTGGTTCCTGTGCTCGAGCGCGTATGTCCACGGGTGGTTCTGCGACGCGCGGGTCGACCGAGCGATCGAGGCTGCGCAGAGGCTCGAGCAGCGTGCTCCGCAGACCGCCGACGCAGCCTGGGCACGCGTCGACCGGCAGGTGACAGACCTCGCGGCCTGGGTGCCGCTCGCAAATCCGCGGCAGATCGACTTCGTCTCCAAGCGTGTGCGCGGCTTCGAGCACAGCCCCGCCTGGGATGTCCTCCTCGACCAGCTCTGGATCTCAGGCGCCGCCAGGAACTGAGGCCTCAAGCCGCTCTGCGGATTGCCGATACCTGGGTTGTGAGCCGGAAACGCGGCTGGCGGCCCCTCAATCTGTGGCGCGGGACCCTCGTGCTCGGCTTTGCCGTGCTCGCAGCCCACGACGTCGCCGGCCTCGGCGGCCACGCACACGACCGCCTCTTCGACACCTGGCTGTACGAAGGAATCGAGCTCGCCGCCGGCATCGGCTGCCTCTGGCGAGGAGCAGTGGTGCAGCGCGAGCGGTGGGCGTGGGTCGCCCTCGGCAGCGCCCTCGTCCTGACCACCACCGGCGACATCCTCTACGACTTCGCCTACGGCGGCTCGCCCCCGTTCCCGTCGGCAGCCGACGCGTTCTACCTCGCGTTCTACCCGGTGACCTACCTGGGGCTCGTTCTCCTGCTGCGCCACCGCGTCTCGCGCTTCAGCGCGAGCCTCTGGCTCGACGGTGTGATGGCGGGCGCCGCGGCCGCCGCCGTCGGCTCGTCGGTCATCCTCGAGGTCGTCGTGCAAAGCACGCATGGCCGGCCGCTCGTCGTCCTGACGAACATCGCCTACCCACTCGGCGACATCGTGCTGCTCGCGCTCGTCGTCTTCATCTTCGCCGTCTCGAGCTGGCGGCCGGGACGCACCTGGTCGCTGATCGCCTGCGCGCTGCTTCTGAACGCGCTCGGCGACGGCATCTACCTCTACCAGTCCGCCGCGGGCACCTACGTCGAAGGCACCTGGCTCGACACGACGTGGCCCGCCTCGCTGATCCTGCTCGCCTTCGCCGCCTGGCAGGCGCCTGCGCGGAGCCGCCGCGAGGTTCGGCTCCAGCAGCGCGCGCTGCTGGGCACGCCCGTCGTCTGTGGGCTGTTCGCGGTCGGCGTGCTCGTCGACGCGAGCCAGCAGCACGTGCACCCGCTCGCCGTCGCGTTCGCCGCGGCAACGATCGCGCTCGTGCTCGGCCGCACCGCGCTCACCTTCCGCGAGAACTCGCAGCTCCTGACGCACAGCCAGACGGAGTCGCTCACCGACGCGCTCACGGGACTCGGCAACCGGCGCAAGCTGCTCAACGATCTCGTGGCGCACCTCGACACAGCGACTCCGGACGCGCCGAACCTGCTGGTCGTCTTCGACCTGAACGGCTTCAAGTCGTACAACGACACGTTCGGCCACCCGGCCGGCGATGCACTGCTCACGCGGCTCGGCTCGAAGCTCGCAGCCGCGATCGCCCCCGACGGCACCGCCTACCGCATGGGCGGCGACGAGTTCTGCGTGATCGTGCCCGCGACGGAGACCCTGCTCGACCAGGCCGCACGTTCGCTGCACGACCAGGGCGAGACGTTCACCATCTCGAGCGCGTTCGGCGCCGTGACGCTGCCCCAGGAGGCATCCGACCCGACCGCCGCGCTCCACCTGGCCGACCAGCGGCTCTACGCCCACAAGGATCAGCTCCCGTCACGCCGCAGCGGCGCGCACGAACTGCTTCTGCGCACGCTCGGCGAGCGCGAGCCCGGCCTGCGTGTTCACGTTGCGGGCGTCGCGACGCTCGCGGTCGCAGTCGGCCGTCGCCTCGGCCTCGACGACGCGCGCATCGACGAGCTGAAGCTCGCAGCCGAACTGCACGACGTCGGCAAGCTCGCCATCCCCGACGCCGTCCTGCAAAAGCCGGGCCCGCTCGACGACGACGAGTGGCGGATGGTGCGCCAGCACACGCTCGTCGGCGAACGCATCCTCGCCGGCTCGCCGGCGCTCACCGGAGTCGGGCTGATCGTCCGCTCGACGCACGAGCACTGGGACGGAACCGGCTACCCCGACGGGCTCGTCGGGGAGGCAATCCCACTCGCAGCACGCGTGATCTGCGCGTGCGACGCGTACTCGGCGATCACGAGCGACCGACCGTACGGCGCCGCGCGCTCGGCGGCAGAGGCGATGGCCGAGCTGCGGCGCTGCGCCGGCAGCCAGTTCGACCCGAAGGTCGTGGATGTGCTGTGCGCGCTGCTCGAGGAGCGCGTACCGGACGTCGCCTCCACCGCGCGGGCGTAGCCACTTTCGGAACCTGAAGGCCCGCCGCGGTGTAATGCGTGCGGTGGAGGGCCGGCCACCAGGCGAGCAGGAGCTCGTGCTGCGCGCGCAGCGCGGCGACGAGCACGCCTTCGACGCGCTCGTCCGCCCGCATTGGCAGATGTCCTTCAGACTCGCGTACCTCATCACCCGCAACGCCGCCGACGCCGAAGACGCCGCGCAAGAGGCGCTCGTCAAGAGCTGGCGCGCGCTGCCGCGCTTCCGCAGCGCCGAGCCGTTCCGTCCCTGGCTCCTGCGCATCGTCGGCAACGAAGCCCGCAACCGCCGCCGCTCGGCGGGCCGCCGCGCCGCACTTCTCGCGCGGGCGCAAGCGGCAGAGCCTTCGGGGGGCGCGGCCTCGTCCCCCGAGGAGATCGCAGTCGCCGCCGACGAGCGCAACCGCGTGCTCGCCGCACTCGACGCGCTGCCCACCGACGCACGCGACGTGCTCGCGTGCCGCTACCTGCTCGACCTCTCCGAGGCGGAGACCGCCGCCGCGCTCGACGTGCGCCTCGGCACCGTCAAGTCGCGCACCGCACGAGCGCTCGACGAGCTGAGGAGGACGCATGACTGAGCTCGAGCAGCTGCTGCGCACTGCGTCCGCCGAGCTCGAGTGGCCGGCGACGCCCGAGCTCCGGCTGCGACTGTCGCAGCGTCGCGAGTTGCGCCGCCCGCTCTGGGCGGCGATCGCGCTCGCCGTCGTCGCGGTCGCCGTCGCGCTCAGCGTCCCATCGGCTCGCAGCGCGATCCTGCGCGCGTTCCATCTCGGCGGCGTCACGGTCGTGCGCGTCCAGACAACGCCGCGTGCGCGCACCGTGCCGCTCGGGCGCTACGTCGGCCCCGTCGTCGGGCCGGCGAGGGCGCAGAAGATCCTCGGCGCGCCGCTGCGACTTCCGCGCCAGCTGCGAGCAGGCGAGCTGCATCTGAGCGGTGCCGTCGTCTCGACGCTTCTGCACGCACCGCAGCCGGTGCTCTTCAGCGAGCTGCCTTCGGACGCGTTCATCCTGAAGAAGATCGCGGCCAGCTCGACGCGTGTCAGCTACCTCTCCGTTGACGGCTGGCCCGCCCTCTGGATCGCCGGCGCAAAGCACGTGATCGTCTTCCCGGACGCCCCGCCGCGACTCGCCGGCAACGTGCTCGTGTGGCAGCGCCGGACGATCACCTACCGGCTCGAGGCGCCAGGGCTCACGTTGGTGCAGGCGCGCGCACTCGCGGCCAAGATCGATGGAACCTCGTAGGCTCCTGCGGTGTAGAGCGAGTATGCGCAAATCATTCGTAGCCGTTCTCGTGATCGCCGCCGTGCTCGCACTCGCGCAGGCGTCATTCGCAGTCGGCCCTTCGCTCCCGGGTCTCGACAAGGAGACGATCACCGCGAGCGACGGAGCCGTCGCCTACTACGTCGACCTCGCCAAGGGCGGCGAGGCAACCGTCGTCCAGAAGCGCTCGCGCGGACGCGTGCTCGCGTCGCTCTCGCTGACGAACGGCTGGGGCATCCAGATGGCCGACCTGGGCGGCCAGGTGACGGGCCTCAGTCCCAACGGACGCGTGCTCGTGCTCACCGACAACATCGAGCCGAACGGCGCGATCCGCGTCACCTCGCAGTTCGCGGTGATCGACACGGCGACGATGAAGATTCGTACGGTGTTGAGGCTGCACGGCGACTACTCGGTCGACGCGCTCTCGCCGGACGGCCGGTTCCTGTACCTGATCCACCATCTCGCTGCGAAGAACGCGACGAGCTACCAGGTGCAGGGCTACGACCTGCGCGCGCATCGCATGCTGCCGGGCGTGATCGCCGACAAGCGGCAGGCCGGCTGGACGATGGAGGGCTTCCCGATCAGCCGCGCGACCACGAAGAGCGGCGACTGGGTGTTCACCTTCTACCAGATGAATGACAACTATCCCTTCGTGCACGCGCTCGACACCGTGCACCACGTTGCAGTGTGCATCGGCATCCCTGCGGACTGGACGAAGAACGCAGCGTGGATCTCAGCCGCGCACGTCTCGCTCGCGGGCGGGAAGCTCGTGATCGCAACGCGCCACGGCACGGTGCGCTACCTGCTCGACACGAAGACGTTCAAGGTGACCACACCGTAAGACGGACAACTCGGTTCCGCCTGCGGCGGCAACCGAGTTACAGAAACACAGAAGTCTGCGACTTCTCGTCCACACACCCACTTTCGGATGCGCGTCGTAGGCACTCTCGAGAGATGCACCACGTCACCGCGCGTTCGATTGCCGAGGAGACGATCTTCAAGGACACCGGCGACTACACGACTGGGATCCGGATCCTCGCCGAGCTCGTCCACGCAGGGTTGCTGCGATGCCACGCCTTCTGCTTCATGCCGACCCACTACCACGTGTACGGCACCTTCGACGACGTCACGACAGCGATTCACAAGCTCAACCGCCGCTACGCGGTTGCGTTCAACCGGCGCTATCGCCGGCGAGGCCACGTGTTCGACTCGCCGTTCTCGCGAACCGAGGTCGTCACGGAGAGCCACTACTTCGAGCTGCCGAGTTACATCGCTCGCAACCCACCGGACCACGAGACTTGGCCGTACGCGAGCTACCCCGGCCTGATCGGAACGCGGCCGCCGTTCTCGTTCGTCGACCCGAAGCCGATCCTCGATGCATTCGGAAGTGTGGAGGCGTTCAAGGCATACGTGGACGAAAAGTCTCAGACTTGAAACTCGGTTGCCGCCGAAGGCGGAACCGAGTTGTCTGTCTTTCGCCGGTCTAGACTCCGTCCGTGAGGCAGCGGGCGACCGAATCTCTTTCCGCGGACGAAGCGGAGGCTCTGCTCGCCGAAACCGAGGAGCGCGTCGGCTCGATCCTCAAGCGCCTTGGGCCGCACCTGCCGCAGCGCGAGAAGCTCGACGTTCTCGACGTCGGCGCGGCGCAGGGACGTGCGGTGATCGCGCTGCAGCGGGCCGGGCACAACGGGTACGGCGTCGAGCCGTCGTCCGAGGCGCTCGAAGCAGCGAAGGAGTTGGCGGCGCGCCTTGGAGCCGACGTGGACATTCGCCACGGCTTCGCCGAGAAGCTTCCTTTCGACGACGACCAGTTCGACGTCGTGCTCGCGGTCAGCGTGCTCGAGCACGTGCTCGACGTGCACGCCTCACTTCGCGAGATTCAGCGCGTCCTTCGACCGGGCGGAGTCTTCTGGTTCAACTCCGCAAGCTCGATGTCGCCGAAGCAGTACGAGATCACCGGTTTTCCACTGTTCGGCTGGTACCCGCTGCCGGTCAAGCGGAAGATCATGGCGTGGGCCGTGAAGAACAAGCCGCAGGCGATCGGCCACACCACCGCTCCGGCGATCAACTGGTTCACCGCACGATCGGCGCGCCGCGATCTCCGCCGTGCGGGCTTCGGCACCATCTGGGATCGCTGGGACCTCTTGGGCGACGACGCCGGCGGCCTGCAGGGCACGCTCGCGCGGCTCGGCAAGCGATTCCCGCCGATCCGCACCGTCGGCGACATCGTCGTGCCCGGCATCTCGTTCGCCGCCCAGAAGCCTGTGTAAGGAGCGCCTTACACTAAGTCTGTACGGTAGCCCTGACAGTGCTGCCGACCTTTGTGATCGGCCTCCGCGAAGGCGTCGAGGCATCCCTGATCGTCGGCATCGTCGCCGCCTTCCTGAAGCAGCAGGGCCGGCAGGACGCGCTTCGCTCCATGTGGGCCGGAGTCGCGCTCGCCGTGCTCCTGTGCATCGGGATCGCGGCCGGCCTGCAGATCCTCGACCGCGAGCTCCCTGACCGCGGACAGGAAGGCCTCGAGACTGTCGTCGCCGCCGTGGCCGTGCTGATGGTCACGTTCATGATCCTGTGGATGCGCCGCCACGCCCGCGGGCTCGCGGCGGAGTTGCGCGCGAGCGCTGCGGGTGCGCTCGCGGGCGGCTCGGCCTGGGCGCTCGTCGGGATGGCGTTCTTCGCCGTCGTCCGCGAGGGCATCGAGACGTCCGTCTTCCTGCTCGCGGCGTTCCAGGCCTCCGGCGACGCGCTCTCGGCGGGGATCGGCGCGACGCTCGGCATCCTGGCGGCCGTCGTCGTCGGCTTCGGCATCTATCGCGGCGGCGTGCGACTGAACCTCGCGCGCTTCTTCCGGATCACCGCGGCAGCACTCGTGCTCGTCGCGGCGGGGCTCGTCATGTCGGCGTTCCACACAGCACACGAAGCCGGTTGGCTGAACAGCCTGCAAGGCTCGACCGTCAGCCTCGCCTGGCTTGTCCATCCCAACTCGGTGCTGAGCTCGCTGCTCACCGGCGTCCTCGGCCTGCAACCGCAGCCGACGGTCGGCGAGGCGGCGGGCTGGCTCCTCTACTGCATCCCGATGCTCGCGTTCGTGCTGGTGGCGCCGCGAACTAAAGCTCGACCGCTTCGCCGCCGATAGGACGGGAGCTGGCGGCGACGGCCTTTCCGTCGGGAGAGGCCGCCAGCGCTTTCTCTTCCGGACTTACGCCAGCACGTGAGACGCGGGAGCAAGTGGGTCGGAGTCGGCTCGGGGCGCTGCGGCCTCGCGAGCCGGCTCCGATTCACATTCGACCTACGACGTGAGCGTCACCGCATTCGACGCGTTGCCGAGGTTGCCGGCCGAATCGATCGCGCGCACCGTGTAGGTCGCCGTCGTGTGCGCGGCGACGGTGCCCGACCACGTCGTCGCGGTCGTCGTCGTGACGAGCGACGAGCCGCGGTACACACGGTAGGAGATCGCCGAGGCATTGTCGGTCGCAGGCTGCCAGTGCAGCGTCACGACCGGCGGCGAGCCGGCGACAGCGCCGGTGAGCGACGCCGGCGTCGTCGGCGGCAGATAGTCGCTGCTCGGTGCGCCGCCCTTCAGCGCGTTGCAGTTGACGCTGCCGCCCGTCGCGGCGGAGATCGCGCTCGCAAACGCGCCAAACGAGGCCTTCGGGGTGCGGTCGACATACAGCGGGCCTGACTGCCACCCGGCGAGCGTCGGCTCGTCGGCGATCAGGAAGTTGAAGAACGCGGAGACGTACGGCTGACACGCGGCCAGATCGATCGCATCGGTGACCTGCGTCGCCTGGTCCGGGTCGCCGCCGACCTCTGGGACGACGGCGACGTTCTCGGTGCCGGAGTACAGGCTCGCCTTCGCCGGTGGGATCGCGCTCTGCACGCCCCACTCCGCGTACCAGATCGTCACCCCGGCCTGGCCCGGGATCGGCTGGCCCGTGCCGTTGAAGGCCTGCCAGAGGTTGTACATCAGCTTGTTCCAGTCACCCTCGCCGATCGTCGTCGACCCGATGTGCTGCAACCACGGGCGCTCGCTCGAGACAAGCGGATACGGGTGGTAGTCGACGGTGTCGAGGATCCGGGTGCGCCGACCGCTCGCGCGGTACGCGGTCCCGACGTTGCGGATGAACGCGCCGGGCGACGTGCTGCTCGCGTTGTCGCTGCCCGTGTGCGCGAGCGCGAAGGCGAGCACGTTCACGCCGGGGAACGACGAGTGGAGCGTGTCGTAACAGGTCGCGAGGAGCGCCTCGTACGCGGCGGGCGCGGCAGGCGTCGATCCGGTCGCGAGCTGCGGCGCCCAGAATTGATTCTTGTTCGGCTCGTTCCAGATCACGACGTTGCGGATCGCACTCTCGCGACGAAGCGCTGACGCGACGTAGCTGCAGTACTGACTGCGCGCCGTCGCGGTGACCGGCGCTGCCGCGCCACTCGTGCCGTACACGGTCAGCAACACGCGCATCCCGGACGCGGCGGCAACCGCGCGGTCGAGCCCGGTGGCGTCGCCCTGCGTCAGCGTCGTCTCGCCGGCCGACCACTGCAGTGTCACGCGCACCGCCGACGCGCCGAGCTGGCGCATCGGTCCGGTCGCCTGTGTGCCGATCTGCTTTGCGAGGTCGTCGTCGAAGCCGACGAAGAACCCCGGCGTCGCACCCGGTGCCGTCCCCACCCACGCTCCGACTGCGAACGCGCACAGCACGAGCAGTGCGCAGGCGCCGCGCCTGGCCCTCGACCCCATCAGAACCCCTCCTGCCTGCTTGAAACGGACGGCACACGCTACTCCCGTTTCGGAGGAATGCCAAGGCGGGCACGCACTGACGCACGTTTGACGCGTTGATCGTGCGGGCATCAGGGCGTGTCCCGTTTCTTCGAACGAAAGGTAGACCCAATGCTGCTGCTCCTTGCTCTCCTGATCTTGATCATCGCGATCGGCGGCGGGATCGTGATCTCGAAGTTCCTGTTTGCACTGTTGGTCGTCGCAGTGATCGTCGCACTCTTCTCGCGTCGCACCGTCTAAAGCGGCGCACACGCAGCCATGAGCACGAACGTGAACGCCGACGGGCGCGCGCCCGCCGTGGAAACGGCACGGCGCGCGCTCGTCGCGTCGGTCGTCGTGGTTGCGGTCGTCGTCGGCGCGCTCGCGCTCTGGAAGCTGCGTGTCGTTCTCGCGCTGCTCTTCTTCGCGATCACGATCGCGGCGGCGATGCGTCCGGGCGTCGACCGGCTCGCGAACTGGCGCGTGCCGCGCCCGGTCGCAGTGCTGTTCTTCTACGTCGCGTTCCTCGGGCTCATCGCAGCGTTTCTCTCGTTCGTCCTGCCGACGATGACGACGCAGGTCCAGAACGCGCTCCAGAGCGCGCAAGCCGTGCACGGAGCGTCGCACGGGAGCGGGCTGAAGGAGCGGATCCTCAACGACATCGCGAAGAAGCTTCACCACCTGCCGTCGACCGGCAGCCTGTTGAAGCGTGGCGTGTCGGTCGGCGAACAGGCGCTGAAGCTGCTCGTGGGCGTTCTGTTCACGTTCGCGGTCGCCGCGTACTGGGTCTTCGAGCGAGACCGCACCGTCGACCTGATCGCAAGCCTGCTGCCGCGGCCGAAGCGAAAGAAGATGCGCGACACGTGGACGCTCGTCGATCAGAAGCTCGGCGCGTTCATCCGAGGCGAGATCATCCTGATCGCGTTCGTCTCGGTGCTCGCATCGCTCGCGTTCTTCCTCGTCGGCGAGCCCTACTGGCTGTTGATCGGGATCAGCGCCGGCATCCTCGAGATCGTGCCGGTGGTCGGACCGCTCGCAGCGCTCGGGGTCGCAGTCGCGGCCGGGTTGACCGACTCGTGGCACACCGCGGCTCTTGCAGGCGGAGCGCTTCTCTTGATCCGGCTGCTCGAGGACTACGCCGTGACGCCGCGCGTGCTCGGCGGCGCCGTCGGGCTGTCGCCACTGCTGACACTCGTGTCGGTGTCGGTGACCGGCGTTCTGTTCGGAAGCTTCTACGTGCTGCTCTCGATCCCACTCGCTGCGCTCGTCGCGACGATCGTCGACGTCACCGTCCGCGGCATCGACCCGGCCGAGGTCGACGTGCCCACGGTGCTGTTCCCGGCGCAGGACACGGAATGACGCGGGGGCCGGTCGCCCGGCCCCCGCGTGTCACCTACGTCACCGGCGCCGTCCACGTCGCCTTCCAGGTGATCGGCCCGACGAGCCCGTCCCGGCCTGAGCCCTTTCTCCGCTCTGGAACGCGATGCAGACCCGCTCCGACTGCCGGTTGAAGACGCCGGTTGCGTCGATCCGCCAGCCGCGCTCGGCCATCTTCTTCTGCCAGCGCGCGATGTGCCTGGCGCTCGATCGGGTCCGTGCCCGAGTGGCAGTGCGGGTCGGGACGCGCCGTGCCGAGGTAGTCGGTCGGCGGATACGGGAACGCGGGCGCCTTCGCTGCCTGCACCCGCCACTGGCCGAAGTCGGCGGCGAACGCCGTGTCGCGGTCGCAGCTGACGCCGCCGATCACGACGCCGTTCCGGTGCTGGTAGAGCTGGGCGCGCGGGTCGCGCCGGCCCGCCGACCACGCATAGGTCTGCCAGCCGAAGCCGACGACCTTCTGATCGAGGCAGTGGCCGACGACCCGGTAGCCGCCGTAGACGCCGACGCGGCGCGGGCCGAGCACGCTCGCGGCGCCGTGCAGGTAGTCGACGACGAGCGGCAGGTCGTCGTCGCCGGCGTCGAAGTCGACGGCGAAGTAGACCGGCCGCTCGCCGGCATCCCGCACGCCTTCGCCTGCGTCGGCGGCGGTGTGCGCGTCGGCGCGCCGGCCGCCTTGCCCTCCCGAGCGCGGCACTGCGTCGACTCCCAGACGACCGCGAGATCGAAGCCCGCGTCGCTCAGCAGCTGCGCCTCGCTCGCGTTCAGGTTCTTGCGTCTCGTCGTGCGACACGTAGCGCACGACGAACGTCGCGCCGCCGCGCCGGAACGCGTCGGTGTCGACGCCGTGATGCCACGCGTAGTCGATGCCCTCTCTCGGCATTGCCGCCTCCCCGTCGGGCGCCGCCGCACGGCGGCGCTGTTCCCGAGGACGCGCTCCTCGCGGAGCTGCCGCAACACCCTCCCTCGGCGAGGGCATACCACCTTGTGCCGTCTGTGTCTACCGGGCCGGAAGCGCAGGCACAGAGCCGAATCCACTGGTCGATGCGGCCCGAGGGCGACTTCTACCGCGGCCTCGCATGGGCGCTCGTCTTCAGCTTCGCGATCTGGCTCGCGATCGCGGACGTCGCGCTCGCCTTCCGCGTAGTACGCGTCGGCTATACGCGTCCTATGCGCGCCGGGTCGACTGTGAAGGCTCCAGGAACTTCATCCGGAGGCTCACACATGAAACGCATCTCGATCGTTGCTCGTCTCGGCGCCGCCTGCGTCCTCGCCGCGGCCGCGACCGGCTCCGCACGCACGGACTTCGGCGCCCCGCCGTGCACGCCCAAGATGTCGAAGACCGCGGGAAGACTGACCGTCGCCAACTGCGGGCCCGCGACCGCCACGCTCAAGCTCAAGGGCAAGACCTACACGTTCAAGAGCGGCTTCTGCAGCCAGAGCAAGACGGCGAACGGTGCTCTCCAGCTCGACGCTCGGCACGCTCGTCTGAACGCGAAGGGAAATGCAGGTCATCCGTACTTCTCGATGCTGCTGACGAAGAGCGCCGGCAAGATCTGGGGATCGGTCTTCGAGGCGGACCTGAACGGGAAACAGATCCTCGGCGACAGCCTGGTCGACGCGAAAGGCTTCCCGGCCAAGGGCACGTTCACGTCGAATCTCGACAACCGTCGCGTTCAGCGGCTCGTGGAACTGCCACGGCACCCCGTTCCAGACGCCGTAACTAGGACGACTCGAGCCCGTCCCAGCCCCAGCGGGGCATCGCGAGAGCCGGCGCGATCGCGAAGTCCCGCTCGGGGTTGGCGTTGACCTGATCAGTCGCCCACCGCATGTAGGCGACAAGCGCGGCGCGAAACTCTTCGTCCTCCGGCAGGCCTGCATCGTCGAGCGCCTGTGCGAAGCACGCGACGAAGCGGTTGCCGAGGTCGGTCATGTCGCCGTTTCCGGCGTGCAGCTGAAGCACGTACGACTCGTCACCGCAGCTGTCGCTGTAGACGGGCGGGCCGCCGAGCACCTCCGCCCAGTACGCGGCGAGCCGCTCGACGTGCTGCGGGTGCTGGTCTGCGTGCGAGAACGGGTGGTTGAGCTCGGGGTCGGCGAGACACAGCGCATGATGTGCAGCTGCGAGCCGAACGAACGCGTCGCTGCCGCCCGCGAACTCGTGCAACGTGGGACGGTCGGTCATGTTTCCGGCCGATCGTGGAACACGGCCTCGACATTGTGACCGTCGGGGTCGAAGACGAAGGCGCCGTAGTAGCCGGGGTGGTACTGCGGCCGTTCGCCGGGCGGGCCGTTGTCGGCGTAGCCGGCGGCCGTCGCGACCTGGTGGAAGCGTTCGACGGTCGCGAGATCGCTGACACCGAAGGCGAGGTGGACGTTTTCGGTGGACCGTTCGCCCTCGACGAACGTGAAGTTCCCTCGTCCGTCGCTGAACTGCACGCGCTCGTGCGAGTTGTGAAGGATCTCGAGGCCGACGACGGGAGCCACCGTCTCGTAGAAGCGCCTTTCGGCGACGAGGTCGCGGGTGCGGAACCACAGATGCTGCATCTCCCCCGGACGGGTTCGGTCGTGGTGCACGGCTTCGATCGAGTTGCCGTCAGGGTCGAGCATGAACGCTCCGTAGTACGCTGTCGGTGTAGTCCGGCCTCGGGCCCGGTTCGCCGTCGCTTCGATAGCCGGCGCCGGTCAGCCGATTCCACCAGGCGTCAACGGCGTCACGGTCCTCCATGCCGAAGGCCACGTGCAGGTTCTTGGTGAGCGGATGCTGCTCGTCGACGGCTTGGATGCCGAAGTCGCCCCACTCGATGAATTCGCCCTCGACATCTGGAAGGCCGAGCGCCTCGTGATAGAAGGCTCGGCTCGCACTCAGGTCGGAGACCGCGATGCCGACGTGGTCAAACACGATCGACATGATCACCGACCTGGCCACGGCGTGTGCACTGAAGTAGACTCCGCACGTTTCACCAGGTACTCGTTCGTGAAGGGATGGGACGGGTTTGCGGCGGTCGGTCTTAGTGGGATTCATGGTCGCGGGGGTGCTGTCGGTAGTGGTGCCGGCGGTGGCCTTTGCAGTCGCACCCGCCGTCACGTTCAAGTCGACCGGCGCCGAGCAGCGCTACCACGTGCCGGCGGGCGCGCGGCTCCTCGCGGTGCTTGCGCAGGGCGCTTGGGGAGGCGGCTGGGGAGGCGGCTGCTGCCCGGCGCACTACACGAGCGTGATCGGGCAGAGTGGCGCCGGCTGGCTGGCGTTTGTGCCGGTGAAGCCCGGCGAGACGCTCTACGTCGAGGTCGGCTCGAACGGGACGGCCAACGGGCGTGCGACGTTCGGCGGCGGCGGCGCAGCGGGCTCACCCAACCCGGAGGGCGCAGAAGCCGCCTCGGGCGGTGGAGCCACCGACATCCGCACCTGCTCCGAGCATGCAGTCCGCTGCCCAGGCGGCGGCACCTCGTTGGCATCGCGGCTGCTCGTCGCGGGCGGCGCGGGCGGGAATGGTGGCGCCGAGGTCACAGACGCGGCCGGTCTCCTTTGCGGAGCGGGCACCGAAGGTGGACAAGCGCTCAACGGGCAGCCGCTCCCCAAAGGAAACGCCTCGATCGGCCCACTGCCGATCAAGACGAAGAGCGGAACCGTGATCCCCGGCTTCGTCGGTGCAGGTGCTCCGACCGCTTCGGTGGGCACGCAGAACGGGGATACGGACGCGGGAGCCGGGAGCACGGTCGCCGGCAGCGGCGGGTCGGGCACAACGTGTCACGGCGGCGGTGCCTACCAGGGCGACACGTTCTCCGACAGCGTCTCCGGAAGCCCCGGCCACGGGCCCAACGGCGGCACCGGCGGCAACGCCGCCGGGCTCAAGCCCCTCCCCTGCAACACCGCCGGGAATTGCAACGACGCCGGCCCGGGCGGCGGAGGAGGCGGCGGCTACTTCGGCGGCGGTGGCGGCGTCAGCGGCTTCGACGCTTGCACCAGCCCCAGCCCTGGCCCCTGTAACGCGGTCACCGCGAGCATGGGCGGCGGCGCCGGCTCGAGCTTCATCGCGAAGTCCGTTCTGTATCCAACGCCTAACTTCGGTCTGCTCGGTTCCGGTGTCCCCTTCGTCGAAGTCGCGCCGGTCGTCCGGATCGCCAGCCCGGTCAACGGCGCCGTCTACCACCCACGCCAGGTCGTCCGCGCCAGCTGGGCTTGTTCCATGCTGCCCGGCGTCGCGGGCGTGCAGAACTGCACGGGAACCGCTGCCTCCGGCAGCGCCATCAGCACCACCCCAGGCAAGCACACCTTCACCGTGCACGGGGTCGTCACCGCGAACGAGCCGGTCACCGTCCGCGTGACCTACACCGTCCGTTAGTAACGCCGACCGATCAGACTGGTCTGATCCAGGATGACCACACGGACAGCCATCCGTCGCAGTCGGCGCGTTTTCGCACTCTGCTCTGCATTCTTCATCTTCGCCGTCGGCTGAACCGTCGACCGCGCCCCCGTGCGGGACGCGCGCTCCGTTGCCACGCTTCGTCGCGTGTCACCCGACCGCGGCGGGATCTAGAGGCGCAACGATCAGGCTGTAGCGCCGCTCGCCTCGAGATCGCGCACGGTCTGCGCGACGTCGTCCGGCTGAAACGGATAGAGGAAGAGCGCGCGTTCGAAGCCGTGCGCGTCGATCACGTAGGTCGCCTCGGTGTGCGTGACGTTGTGGACGGTTACGCCGGCGATTGTCTTACTGTCGATCCGGACGCCGATGGCGTAGGCGCGCCAGACCTGGGCGAGAGCTTGCGCGTCGCCGAGCGCCCACCGCCACTCGGGGCCGAGCTGCCAGTGCACCGCATCGTCTGAAAGGTTCACGGCGCCGTCCCCATACGGGTTGACGCTGACCGACACGATCGCTGGGCGCGCCGCCCCGGTGAAACTGCGGTCGGCCGCTTCGAGCACCTTCGCTTCGAGTGGACAGAAGTTGCGGCACAGCGGGTCGATGAACGTCAACAGCACGACGCGCCCGCGCAAAGAGGCGAGCGATACGGCACGACCCTTCGCATCGGTGAGCTGAAAGGTGGGCGCTCGGCGCGCGCCGGCACTCCAGGTGAGCTCAGGCCGCGATGGAGAAACAGCCGTCGTCACCGGCGAGCCGTTGGAGCGAACTGCGTGAATGACGATCACCGTCAGTGACGCCGTCGCAACCACACCCAGAGCGGCTGCCCAGAGCTTGAGGAGAAATCGACGTCGGCGGGACGAAGCCACCTACTGCTCGGGGTGACGACCCCAAAGCCACACCCAGCTCGCTCCGACAAGGAGCAGAAAGCCGACCGGGATCAGCAACGTCAAGAGCGATCCTGTGAAAAACGAGCTCGCGATCATGTCGTCTCCCTGAGGTGAAGGTCCAGTCTACGCCCGCGTGGCCGCCCTGCTGGGTCGAGCCAGCGGGCGACGGCGATGAACAGCACGATTGTGTACGGAATTGAGGCCGGAACCCACATCACACCGGCCGCCAGCTGCTGGTCGGTGAGAGCCGAGATGCCGCCCGGCCGGTGGACGAGTGAGGCGTAGCGGGCGTACAGCGGATGTCCAGCCAGACCGATTGCGACGGCGAGGGCCCAGCTGACGAGCAGTGCGCCGGTGCCGTAGGCGATGCGGGCCGCGTCACCGAGTTGTGGACGCCGCGACGGCAGCAGATGAACCCAGAACAGCATCGCGGTCGAGAAGAACAGCGCGTGCTCGAGGTAGTGGACGGCGGTGCTTCGCAGCGTCAGGTCGTAGAGAGCCGGGAGATGCCACACGAGCAGCGTGCCGTTGAAGAGCACGAACGCCGACGCCGGCGCCGCGAGCCGCGTGGCGATTCCGCGCGCGCCGGACAGCGCCTCACCCGCGATCAGCGCGCGCATCACGGGCCGCCGGACACCGACCGACAGCGGGCGGCCGATGCGCGGCCAGGGCTTGCCGAGAAGCAGCAGCGGCGGGGCGACCATCGTCAGCAGGACGTGCTGGATCATGTGCACCCAGAACAGCCGGTCCGCGTAGGTGTCCACCGGCGAGTCGACCGCGACGACGAGAACCGCGAGCCCCGAGTAGAACGCCAGACCCCGCGCCCGCTTCGCGACGTCGGGTGGCGTGACGCTGAGGCGACCGCCGGCGGCGTACAGATACGCCGTCACGACGATCGCGACGAGCGGCCAGTCGACGAGCCCCCAGACCACGGCTACAGCACGTACAGGATCAGCCAGGTCACAGCGACGATGCCTGCGAACACCTGGGTGTAGATCGAGAGCGCCTCGAGTTGCGGCCGGACCAGCGAAAGGGGATCGTGAATGTCAGGCGCCTCGCGATCGGCATCGCCGGCGGCCTCGGGTCCCGCGGTGCGACCGGTGCTTTCGCGGTAGTGAAGTGACGTTGCGAGCGTCGTCTCGAGCCAGTACGCAACCCCGAGCACGAACACGAGCTGCAGTCCTGTCCAGCCCAGGTAGACGCTGGCGTAGCCCCCGTTCGTCGGCCCGAAGCCCTGCGTCGACCATTCGACGATCTGAAGGACGATCGCGACGACGAGCAACGCGAGCGCCGCGGCTCCCTTGATCCGCCACGCCGGACGCCGATCCGCTTTGTGGTCGACGAAGCCGAGACGGACGAGCCCGGCGGCCGCGACGATCGCAACCGCCGTCAGCGTGCCAAGAGTGAACGATGGATGAACGTGCTTCGGGTGCCATAGCTTGTCTTGGTTCAGCGATCGCAAGTAGAAGTACGCGAAGAGGAACGCGAAGAAGAAGAACATGGTCGCGCTGGCCCAGAGCCAGGCCGCGACGCGGAGGTTGCGCGCCATCATCTCCGGCGGCTCGCGTTCCACGACCGAGTAGTCCGTGCTGTGGTGTGCCAGTTGGCTCATGCGGTCGGCCTCGCGGGGTTCGTGATGATGCGTCCTGGAGCGGCAGGTGCATCAGTCCCGTATGGGTACGGGTCGCCGTCAAACGTCGGGATGACATCGAAGTTGTGCACCGGCACCGGCGACGGCAACTGCCATTCGATCGACTTCGAGTTCCACGGGTTCTGCGCGACCGGCACCCGCGCGAACACCATCGAGTAGACGAAGTTCACGATGAACAGCAGCATGGATGCGCCGAGAACGAACGCCGAGATCGAAACCCACTCGTTTGCTCCTTGCAGGTAGCCGGCATACGTCACGACCCGGCGCGGCATCCCGAGAAAGCCGATCACGAGCAGCGGACCGAAGGTCGAGTTGAACGCGAGGAACATCGTCCAGAAGTGGATCTTGCCGAGCCGCTCGTTGATCTCGAAGCCGGTCATCTTCGGGACCCAGTAGTAGATCGCGGCGAAGAACGAGAAGATCAGCCCGCCCATGATCGTGTAGTGGAAGTGCGCCATCGAGAAGAAGCTGCCGTGCGTCGTCACGTCGCTCGGCACGTCGGAGAGGAAAACCCCGGACAAACCGCCGATCAGGAAGTTGAAGATCCAGGCGAGCGCGAAGAGCATCGGCACGGTGAAGCGGATGCGCCCCGCCCAGAGCGTGCCGAGCGCGCAGAGGAAGATGAAGCCCGTGGGGAGCGAGATCAGTTCCGTCGAGAGCATGTAGAACGGGCGCAGGTCGGCGTTGATGCCGCTCACGAACAGGTGGTGCTGCCAGACGAGGAAGCTGAGGAGCGTGATCCCCAGCATCCCTGCAACAGCGAGGCGATAGCCCCAAAGGGGCTTCCTCGAGAAGACCGGCAGGATCTCGAGCAGGACCCCCATGCCCGGGATCGCGAGCACGTAGACCTCGGGGTGGCCGAAGATCCAGAAGAGGTTCTCGTAGAGGTACGGGCTGCCACCGGTCTGCGAGTTGAAGAACCCCGTTTGAGCGGTGCGATCCATCGTCAGCATGAGCAGCGTCGAGATGAGAACCGGCGCTGCAAGGAGCATCAACACCGACGTCGAGACGGTCGCCCACACGAAGATCGGCAGCCGGCTCCACGTCATCCCCGGCGCGCGCATCGTGATCACGGTGACGAGCATGTTGAGCCCGAGCAGCGACATCGAGAGACCGACGAGGGCGAAGAACGCGATGTACGCGTCCATGCCCATGTTCGCCTGCTCGTTCAACGGCGCGTAACCCGTCCACCCCGTCGGGAACCCACCGAACGCGACGGTCGTCATGAGGATCACACCGGCTGCCATCAGCAGCCAGAACGTGAGAGCCTCGATCCGCGGGAACGCCATCCGGCGTGCACCGATCAGAATCGGCACGAAGTAATTGGCGAACGGGCCGAGGATCCCGCTCGTCATCATCCCCATCATCATCGTGCCGTGGATTCCGACCAGGGTCAGATAGTTGTTGCCGTTCCAGGCGAGATGTTGCGGCCGCAGAAGCTCGAACCGGATCAGCATCGCGTTCAGGCCGCCGATGAAGATGAAGACGCCGATCCCGATCAGGTACTGCATGCCGACGACCTTGTGGTCGGTGCAGAGGCCGAAGTACCTCGCGGCCCCCTGGGTTTCCTTTTCGCGCAGCGACGGCGGCCGCCCGAGGAGCCGCTGCGCCGGATAGTTGAGGAAGCCGAGCCCGGCCAGGAAACCCACGACGCCGGTGAAGTAGGCGATGAAGAGAGCCACGTCGTTCTGTCCGGTGTCGGAGAAGTAGGCGATGCTCGGCGCCTTGACGAGATGTCCGAGCCACCAGCCGACGTAGAAGCCGACGACCCCGAGGATCACCGCGGTGAGCAGGTTGAAGCCGAAGAGGCGCTTGATCGTCATCCGGCGCGGAAGCTCGGGTCGGGCGCGTACGTCGTCGCGTACGGCGGCAGGTACTTGAGGATCGGCGCGAGCACCCGGCGTTCGTTCGCGATCCACGACGCAAAGGCGGCGGGCGTGACGACCTTGCCGGTGTCGTACATGTAGCCGTGCCAAACGCCGCAGAGCTCGGCGCAGCGGATCTGGAACGAGCCGAGCTTGGTCGGCTTCACGTACGCGATGTTGTCGACACCCGGGTTCGCGTCGGCTTTCACGCCGAGCTGGTAGGCCCAGAACGAGTGGACGACGTCGAGTGATGTGACGTGGAACGCGACCTCCTGGCCGAGAGGAAGCTCGAGCTGGGCCGTCTCGATCCCGTCGTAGGCCGGGTACCGGTACGTGAACTGCCACTGCTGGCCGATCACCTGCACATTCAGTACCGCCCCGCCGGGTTTCGCCAAGGGCTTCGGCCCTTGCCCTCCGCCGGAGCCGTTGTTCACGAGCAGCTCCGCCGATCCGAACACGGCGAGGAACAACACGGCGACAGTCGTCGTTGCGAGCCACGCGATTTGCGACTTCATGTGACCCTTGATCGGCGGACCGTCACGGTCATCGGTGTCGCCTTTTCGCACGCGGAACGCGCGCAACGCGTAGAGCAGGTACACGAGGATGAAGACCGTGAACGGCGTCATCACGACGAGTAGCACGGTGTTGTCGGACACCTGACTCTTCGCCGCGCTCGTCCAGTCCCCAGGCGGCATGCTCGGCCCGAGCACCCAGATCATGAGCGGGATGACGACGATCGTGCCGACGATCGTCAGAACCGCAATGCGCTCGGCGTGGCTGCGCTTAGACCACATCGACGTAGCCGTCCATGTAGCCGACGGTCTGCATCGGTCCGCCGAAGCCGTAGACGAACCCCGCTGCGCACGGAACGAAGCACTGCCACCGGTAGTGGCCCGCCTTGCCGGTCCGGAACGTGAACCGGATCGTGTGATGTGCATTCGTCAGCGAGCACGGTGCAAAGCCGCACTGGTTCTTCGCGTTGTCGTCGACACCCTCGATCGGGACGATCAGACCGAGATCGGGGATGGCAAAGGTGTGCGACGCGGCGTCGGGGTTGATCGTCACGGTCGACGTTCCGTCGATCGTGAAGCGGCCGCCTACGATCCCTCGCGCCTGCGCCATGAATGGGTTGCGAAGCCCGCTCTGACCGTCGTAGTTGTAGATCGTGACGTGCACGAGTGTGTTCGCGGGCAGCGTCCAGACCGTCGACCGCCGCCACGTTCCACCTTCGCGCACGAGGTACGAAACCCAGTTCTCGTGCGGTGAGAGCTTCGGCCCGACCGCTGCGACCGTCTGCAATGTCAGGTTGACCTCACGTGCACCGCCAGCCTGGCTAACCGGCGGCCTGTACGGCCGCGGGCTACCCGTGAGAAACGCGACGTAGATCCCGATCAGGATTCCGACGACCGCAATTCCCGCGACAGTGCCGACACCTTTCAAAAGCGGACGCGACACGACTTCGCGGTATATCGAACCGCAATCCTCGTGTCCAGCGGGAACCGTCGCTGTCGCTCTCAGGGTTTTCCTAGCGCGCCCCCAAGTCTCTCCCACCCGACGCCTGGAAGCTGTGGGACATGACACTCATTCTTCTCACGATCAACGTGCTTCTCGGCGGAACGGTCGTCTACGGCCTCCTGCAGATCCTCGTCCACGGAATCCGCTCCGATGCCGCACTACGTCCTCGCGAAACCGAGACTCGCACTGAGAGCTTCCAGGCCGAGCGGCTCGCGGCCTAGACACGTTTCGGCATCCGTACAACGGGTATGGGTATGAGGTGGAGTACACAGACGACCAGCTTCGAGACTTGCTCGAGCTGTGGGAGCGAAACAGCCAGGGCCTCAGCGAGTCGCACATGAACGCGCTGGTCGCCTCGGACCAGACGCCGGAAGAGACACGGGCGAAGATCGTCGCGATGATCACGGCTCGACAGACCGGCGTCAGGCCGCAGCGGGTGTCGGCAACCGAGGAGACATACCTTCGGGAGCACGGGCTCACCGAGCTCGAGCCGCCGAAGTCGTCGCGGAAGCGCAAGCTGTTCGGGCGCAGTCACAGCTGAAGTCGCGAACAACAGCCGCGGGAGATCGCGGCTACTGTGAGATCAGCGCGTTGGCTCCAGCCGTTGAAGCCGCCGAGGCTCTTAGCACGTTCCTCTCCGACTGTTGACCTGGCCTGCCCGCCGCAGTGCGCCCATTCCGACGTGCTGCACTGCAGGAGCAACAGAAGGAGCACCTCATGCATGCCACCATTCGCCGGTACGAAGGTGTTGACCTCCGCCGCGTCAACGATGTCATCACCAAGGTCAACGAGACCCTCGTCCCGAGGCTCCGCGAACTGCCGGGCTTTAGCGGCTACTACCTGATCGAGGGCAGCAGCGGCGTGATGACCTCGGTCGGCCTCTTCGAGACTTCCGAGCAGGCCGACGCCGCGACCATGCTCGTCTCGCAGTGGATCACCGACGAGAAGCTCGACGGAGCGCTGCCGAACGCGCCGAAGATCACGAGTGGCAAGATCGTCGCGCAAAGCGACCCTGTGCTCGCCGTCGCGTAACAAGACCTCGCGACTCGGAATCACGAAGGGGGGCCCGTTGCCGGGCCCCCCTTCACGTGTATGCACCGCGTAGGGTTGCGCGCGTGATTCTCGAGAACGGGCTCATTCGCACGCTCGACCGGCAAGTGCCGACACAGCGTGCGCTCGCGATCGCCGGCGATCGGATCGCGGGCGGCGTCGGCGTCCACGAGACCGCGCTCGCCTCGCCGGAGGTCATCGACCTGGGCGGACGCGTCGTCGCTGCCCGGATTCACCGACTCGCACGTCCACTTCCCGACCTGGGCGCTCGCTCAGCACGAAGTGAGCCTCGACGGCTGCGCATCGCTCGACGAAGCACTTGCACGCCTCCGCGACGCGACACCAGGGCCGAGCGGCTGGCTGCGCGGCTACGGCTGGCGGAGCGGCGACTGGCAACCATCACGCGAACCGACACGACACGATCTCGACGCACTCACCGGCGACACTCCGGCCGGCGCTGATCGCGCAAGGACTACCACTCGTTGTGGCTCAACTCGGCTGCGCTCGCGCTCGCGGGCGGCGACCTCGAGGTGCACGGGCGGTGTCGTCGAGCGCGACGAGCACGGCGAGCCGACCGGCGTCCTGCGCGAGGAAGCGGCGTGGCGGTTCAAGGAGCGCTACATGGTCGTCTCCGACGACGCGTACCTCGCGGCGATGCGCACCGGCGTCAAGCTTGCGAACACGCGCGGCGTCACCTCCGTGCACGACAAGGACGGCTGGCTCGGCGCGCTCCGGCTGTGGCGGCAGCTCGAGGAGCGCGGACAGCTCTCGCTTGCGCGTGTGGCAGTCGATCCCGCACGACGTCGTCGACGCGGCCCGCCAGATCGGCGCTCCGCTCCGGGCTCGGCAGCCCGCTGCTCCGCCTCGGCTACCTGAAGGTGTTCATGGACGGCACGCTCGGCTCGCAGACGGCGTGGATGCTCGACGGGAGCGGCGTGCAGATCACGAGCGGCGCCGAGCTCGCCGAGATCGTTCGGCGCGGTGCCGAGGCGGGCTTCCCGGTCGCAGTCCACGCGATCGGCGACCGCGCGAACCGCGAGGCGCTGGACGCGTTCGAGCAGACGAAGGACGCCTGGGCGCCGCTCGGTCTGCGCCACCGCATCGAGCACTGCCAGCTGCTCGCACCGGAGGACGTCGGGCGCTTCGCGGAGATCGGCGTCGCCTGCTCGGTGCAGTTCACGCACGCGCCTTCAGATCGCGATCATCGCCGACCGTTTCTGGGCGGGCAAAACGGACGGCGCGTACGCGTTCAAGTCGCTGCTCGACTCCGGCGCGGTCGTCGCAAACGGGTCCGATGCGCCGATCGAGGAGCTCGATCCACTCGCAGGCGTGCGGGCCGGCGTTCGGCGGACGATCGACGACCGGCCCGCGTGGCACGGCGAGCAGGCGCTCTCGGTCGAAGAGGCGTTCCGGGCGACGTGCGTCGCCCCAGCGTGGCTCGCGGGCGACGAGCGGCGCCGCGGCACGCTCATCCCAGGGCACGACGCAGATCTCGTCGTGCTCGACCGCGATCCCTGGGACGACCTCGACGCGCAGGTCGTGGCGACGATGGTCGCGGGCCGCTGGGTACACAACCCCCCACCCTGGGACTAGCAACGTGAGCAACGCCCCTCACCGCATCGGACGGGACGACGTGATCTGGGCGTTCGGGCCGGATCTCCAGCCCGTCCTCGAGATCGAGCCCGGTGACGTCGTGACGCTCGAGACGAACGACTGCTTCACCGGGCAGATCAAGACCGAGGCCGACCTCGTGACGGAGATCGACTTCGAGCGCGTGAACAGCGCGACCGGCCCGATCGCCGTCAAGGGAGCCGAGCCTGGCGACTCGCTCGTCGTCGAGCTGCTCGAAGTGCGCCCCGACGATCGCGGGTTCGCAACGCTCATCCCCGGCCTGGGGCAACTGCACGAGCTCGTGCAGGCGCCTGTGACGCAGGTCTTCCGGGTCGAGGGCGACACGGTCCACATGTCGGACCGCATCTCCTTCCCGCTCCGCCCGATGGTGGGCGTGATCGGCTGCGCGACCGGCGGCGAAACGCTGACGAACGGCTTCGCCGGCGAGCACGGCGGAAACCTCGACAACCACCTGCACGGCCCGGGCGCGACCGTGTACCTGCCCGTACGACAGCCGGGCGGGCTGCTCGCCATCGGCGACATGCACGCCTCGATGGGCGACGGCGAGATCTGCTTCACCGGTGTCGAGATCTCCGGAGAGGTGACGATCCGCGTCGGGCTCCTGAAAGGGAAGCAGGGCAGGTGGCCCGTCACGGAGCTCGCCGACCGCTGGGTGGTGCACGGGACCGCCGGTCCGGACTTCATGGAGGCGCTCGACCGGGCCTCCGAGGAAGCGGCGCGCTTCCTGGTCGACCAGTGGGGCTTCACGATCGAAGAGGCCTTCATCTTCCTGTCGGTTGCCTGCGACGCGAACATCTGCCAGGCCTGCCGGCCGCAGCCGTTCTCGACGATCGCGCGCATCGCGATCCCGAAGATCGCCGCCGCACCGCACCCCTTCAGCGGCGTCTAGAGCCGGCGGGTCGATTTTTCCGAGGCTTTACGCACGGAGAACGTCTGGCTGGCGAACCGGGGCGATTGTGGGACTTGTCAACTTCGGTACCCCAGGGAGGCGTTACCCACATGAAGCACCGCCTGTTTCTCACACTCGGTCTCGCAGTCATCGCCTGCGCAGCCGTGGCCGCAACGGCCGCGGCAGGCGGCAATGGCCGGCTGTTCCAGTTCCGCGGACAGCTGCTCAACGCGAGCTCCACGTCCGTCCAGCTCCAGGTCCAGGGCGGCAACCGCCCGGCTCTCCGCGCAATGCTCGGCCAGAGCCAGGATCAGACCTTCGGGATCGGCACGACCACCGAGATCCTGATCTGGCGCCACGGCGTTCCGGTCGTCGGCACCGTCGCCGACCTCAAGGTCAACGACTGGGTCGTCGTGAACGTCCGCGCCAAGGGCAACTCGACGCTCTCGCAGGTCGAGGCCAATGCGGCCGGCATCGTCGGCGACCACGTCGCTGCGCCCGGCAAGACGCAGCCGCTGTACCTCTACGCCGGCACGGTGACCGGCCCGCAGTCGGGCGGCCACATCGCGCTGACCGTGAGCGGTGGCAACGCCCGCGCGCTGCGGACGCTGCTCAACCAGTCGAACAGCCAGACCTTCACCTACGACGAGAACACCATCTTCCTGCTCTGGCAGGGGAAGGTGCCGACGGTGATCGACGCCTCGCAGCTGAAGGCCGGCGACCGGATCACGGTTCGCGTCCGCGCACCGCGCCTCTCGACCCTCGCGCAGATCGAGGCGACCCCGGCCCGCCACGTCGGCGACCACGAGCCGGCGAGCGATCCCGACACGAGCGCCTAGCGCCTCGGTCTCACCGCCGCAACAACCGGCGCCGCCGCGACCTCTGCCCAGGTCGCGGCGGCGCCGTTTCGTTCTCGAGGATCGAGCGCGGTACATCGAGCGTGAGCCAGCGGGCGAGCTCAACGTCCCCGATCGCGGCTACCGCGCGACTGAGCCCGCCGCCGCGCACCTCCGGCGCATGAGCATCGCTCGCGATCAGGTGCGCGAGGCCACGTTCCAGCAACGTGAACGCGCACTTCCGCGTCGCACGACCGAACCGGCCGTCGATCGACCCGGCGGTGAGCTGCACGAGCGCGCCGTTCGCAACGATCGGCGCCAGGAGCTCCGGCCGCTGCTCGACGTCGTAGTTCCGCTCAGGGTGCGCGAGCACCGTCTCGAAGCCCGCAACGCGCAACCGGAACAGCCGGTCGGCGAGGTCGAGCGGCCAGCCCGCGTACGGCGTCTCGACGAGCAGCCAACGAGGGTTGCCGGCGAGCCCGAACCGCGCGAGCTCGTCGTGCGGTCGCCCGAGCTCTTCGAGGTCGAGCTCGCCGCCGGACACGACCCGTGATCGTGTCGCCTGCCACGCGCCGAACCTCTGCGAGCGCGGTCTCCATCTGCTCCGGAGTCGTCGGGTAGTCGGAGCGCACGTGCGGCGTCGCCGCAAGCACCTCGATCCCGTCCGCGGCCGAGGCCTCGCAGATGCGCAGTGCCTCGTCGAGATCGGCCGCGCCGTCGTCGAGCCCGGGCAGAACGTGCGAGTGGAGGTCGATCAAAGCGCGGCGAACGCGAGGTACAGCTCGCGCGCCGCGCGGATGCCGAGCGGAACGTAGTCGGCGACCAGCCGCTCGTTCGGCGAATGGACGTTCGAGTCGGGCAGGCCGAAGCCCGTGATCACCGTCGGGATGCCGCGGCCCGCGAGCGCAGGCACGATCGGCAGCGTGCCGCCGGTGCGAATGAGCGCCGGCCGCTTGCCGAGCACGCGCTCGAACGCGTCGAGGCCGAGTTGCACCGCCTTCGCATCGGGCGGCACGCGCCCGGGCTCTGCCGACGACCAGCGCTCGATCTCGAGGTCGGCACCCGCGGGCACCGACTCGCGCAGGATGCGCTCCACCTCCGGTGCGATCTCGTCGACCTTCTGTCCCGGCGCGAGGCGGATCGACACGTTCGCGATCGCCTCTACGGGAAGCACGGTCTTCTGCAGAAGCGGCGAGCCGGTTTGGATGCCGTTCACGTCGACGGCGGGCTCGGCGAACGTGCGCAGATAGAAGTCGCGCTCGGCGGCGGCGTCCTTCGGGCGCGCTCCCTGCTCGGCGAGCTCGTCCGCGCCGTCCGGCAGCAGCTGCCAGCCGGCGATCTCCTCTTCGGTCGGGGGAACGATTCCCTTGCGCAGCGCGTCGACGAGACGCCCGTCGTGCGCAACGAGGCCGCCGAGTGTCTTCACCATCGCGTGCGCCGCGTTGAGCGCTGCGCCGCCGTACATGCCTGAGTGCAGGTCGCGGTCGCCCGTTCGCAGCGTGAGGTGGAAGTACACGACGCCACGTGTCGCCAGATTGAACGCGGGCACGTCGCGGCGAATCATCCCGCTGTCGAAGATGATCGCGGCATCGGCGCCGCGAGAGTCCTGTTCGAGGAACTCGACGATCGAGTGGCCGCCGGTCTCCTCCTCGCCGTCGCAGCAGAAGCGCACGTTCACCGGCAGCTCGCGCGCCTTCGCGAGCTCGCGCGCAGCGGCGAGCAGCATGTACAGCTGGCCCTTGTCGTCGACTGCCCCGCGGCCGTACAGATAGTCGCCGCGGAGCTCGGGCTCGAACGGCTCCGAGTCCCACAGCTCGAGCGGGTCGGGCGGCTGCACGTCGAAGTGGCCGTAGCAGAGCACGGTCGGCGAGTCGTCCGGGTTCGCCGACGCGCGGATCTCACCGATCGCGAGCGGCTGTCCGTGCCAGTCGACGAGCTCGCACTCGCCACCCGCCTCGCGCACGAGGCCGCACACCCACTCCCCTGCGCGCCGCACGTCCTCGGCATGCGCCGGATCGGCGCTCACCGACTGGATGCGCAGGAACTCGGCGAGCTCGTCGAACCACTCGGGCACGAGCGCGAGCGTAGTCGAAAGACTTACAACCTGGTTCCGCCTGCGGCGGGAACCAGGTTAGGCGACGTCTCGGAGCTGCTGGCTGTCTGCCAGCGCGCGGAGCTTCTTCAAGCCCTGGTTCTCGATCTGGCGGATTCGCTCGCGCGTCACCTGGAACGCACGACCCACCTCGTCGAGCGTGCACGGCTGCTCGCCGTTCAACCCGTAGCGCAGCTCGAGCACGCGCCGCTCCCGATAACTCAGAGCGCCGAGGCACTTCGTGAGCGCAGCGGTCCGGAACGCGGTGTCGGCGGCCTCGTCGGGCAGAGGCGTGTGCTCGTCCTCGAGGAACTGGCCGAACTCCGACTCCTCCTCGTCCCCGACCGGCTTCTCGAGCGACACCGGCGTCTGCGACGTGCGGCGAATCGACTCGACCTCCTGCACCGTCAGCTCGAGCTCGCGGGCGATCTCTTCGTTCGTCGGCTCGCGACCCCGTTCGGCGCGCAGCTTCCGCTCGGTTCGCAGGATCTTGTTCAGCTTCTCGACGACGTGCACCGGCATGCGGATCGTGCGCGCCTTGTCGGCGAGCGCACGCGCGACGGCCTGCCGGATCCACCACGTCGCGTACGTCGAGAACTTGTAGCCCTTGCGCCAGTCGAACTTCTCCGCGGCGCGTACGAGGCCGATCGTCCCCTCCTGGATCAGGTCGAGGAACGGGAGCCCCTGGTTGCGGTAGCGCTTCGCGATCGAGACGACAAGGCGCAGGTTCGCCTCGACCATCTCTTGCTTCGCGCGATGATCGCCACGCTCGATCCGCTTGGCGAGCTCGACCTCCTGCGCCGCGGTAAGCAGATCGACCTTGCCGACGTCTTTCAGGAAGAGCTGCAGCGAGTCGGCGGCGAACTCGGCATCGGGCTGCTCCTCCGGCTCGTCCGGGCGCGACGCGAAGTAGTCGGCCTCGGCGTCTGCCTCCGCTTCCTCATCGGCGGCGACCACTGTCTCGACCTCGGGCTCCTCGACAGCGTCGAACTCTTCGGTAGTGCTCATCTCTCCCCCTGCTCGCCGGATGACGCGGAACAATCGCAGTGGCACCGGACGGACGACTCAGCCGCTGCCGGCTCCGGATCCCGTGCCGACAAGACGCTGGACGAACGCGTTTGCTTCCTTGCCGAACATTGTGCTCGGACCGAGTGCGACCGCGGCCCGAAACTCTTTCAACGCTTGGTCGCCCTGCCCGGTCCACGAGAGCAGGTAGCCAAGATGGAAGCGCACCGTCTGACTCTTCGGGAAGCGAACGACGAGCGGCCCGAGACGTGAGAACGACGCCGACAGGTTGTCCATGTCGAAGCGGCCGACCGCCGCGGCAACCTGCGCGTTCGGATCGTCCGGGTGCAGTCTCGCGGCCGCCGCCCAAAGCTTCTCGGCGGACTGCTGGTGGCCCGCACGCTGCTCGATCTGCCCCTGCACGAGCAAGCGATCGTGTCCCGCGTATTGGAAGAGCGGGTAGCCGAATGACGTGTCCTGGAAGAACTGCGGGTGCAGCAGCTCGTCGGCCTTGATCCTGTAGTACGTGTCGTAGCCCGCCTTCTTCGCTGCCGTGTAGGCCTGGGCGGCCTCGTCGACGTAGCCGGAGCAATAGAGAGCAGTGCCGTAGTTGAAGAGCGCGACCGGATCCTTCGGGCTCTCCTGGACGAGCGGCTCGAGCGCGTTGGCCGCCGCCCGTGGGCCGCGCGCGAACGCCGCCTCGACCGCCGCGACGTGGTTCGAACGGACGCCGGGCACGATCAGCGGCTTCGGGGCTCCCTGGCAGAGGACCTTGGGCTGTGTCGGGTCCTGGCGCGTCGCGTACACCACGCCGGCGACGACCCCCGCGGCCACGGCCGCCGCGAGCGCGACCAGCAGCCGGACACGCGTGGAAGGCGCCACCGGCAGGCACGGTATCGGGAATGCGGACGGGCCCCGCTACCGTTTACAGGACAGATGCCAACGTATCGTGAGTTGCTGGCCCAGACGAAGGCCGAGATCTCGGAGGTCGACGCGCGCGCTGCGCGTGAGCTTGACGCTGCGGCGTGGATCGACGTGCGCGAGATCGACGAATGGCAGGAGGGGCATCTGCCCGGCGCGACGCACGTGCCGCGCGGCAACCTCGAGAGTCGGATCGAGACCGTCGTCCCCGACAAGACACAGCCGGTCGTCCTCTACTGCGCCGCGGGGAACCGTTCCGCGTTCGCGGCGAAGACACTCGGCGAGCTCGGATACACCGACGTCCACTCGCTCACCGGCGGCTTCACCGACTGGAAGCGCAACGGCCTCGAGATCGTCATGCCACGCACACTGTCGCCCGAGAGGCGAACGCGCTACTCACGGCATCTGCTCATCCCGGAGATCGGTGAGGAGGGCCAGCTCAAGCTGCTCGACTCGCGCATCCTGCTGATCGGCGCAGGCGGGCTCGGCTCGCCCGCGTCGCTCTACCTCGCAGCCGCCGGCATCGGGACGCTCGGGATCGTCGACGCCGACATCGTCGACGAGACGAACCTGCAGCGGCAGATCGCACACTCTCTGGAAACGCTCGGCACGCCGAAGGTCGACTCCGCGAAGCGCGCGATCAACGCGCTCAACCCCGACGTGAACGTCGTCACGTACCGCGAGCGTCTGACGTCGGAGAACATCGACCGCATCCTCGACGACGGCTGGGACCTGATCGTCGACGGCGCCGACAACTTCCCGACGCGCTATCTCGTCAACGACGCGTCCGTCTGGCGTGACATTCCGGTCGTGCACGGCTCGATCTATCGCTTCGAGGGACAGATCACGGTCTTCAAGCCTCACGACGGCCCGTGCTACCGCTGCCTGTTCCCGGAGCCGCCGCCGCCCGAGCTCGCGCCGTCGTGCGCGGAGGGTGGCGTCCTCGGTGTGCTGCCGGGCATCGTGGGGTCGCTGCAGACGAACGAGGCGATCAAGCTCGCAGCCGGGATCGGCGAGCCGCTCGTCGGCCGTCTGCTGCTGTTCGACGCGCTCGCGACGGAGTTCAGCGAGGTGCGCATCGAGCGTCGTGCCGACTGCCCCGTGTGCGGCGACCACCCGACGATCACCGAGTACATCGACTACGTCGAGTTCTGCGCGCGATGATTTTCGCTCCGGCACCGGCAAAGCCGGCACCTCCGCTATCGCGGCTCCGTCGAGCCTACGCCGCGATGATTTTCGCTCCGGCACCGGCAAAGCCGGCACCTCCGCTATCGCGGCTCCGTCGAGCCTACGCCGCATGAGCGTCGTTCGCGTGCCACCGGTGCTCCGCGGGGAAGCGGGCGGGTCTCGCGAGATCCAGGCGTCGGGCTCGAACGTCCGTGAGCTGCTCGAGGACCTGAGCGCGCGTATTCCGGCTCTTGGTTCGAAGGTGTACGCCGAGGGCGAGATCCAGTCGTTCGTGAACGTGTACGTCGACGGAGAGGACGTGCGCACCCGCGACGGCCTCGAGACGCCGGTCGGCGAGAGCTCCACCGTGATTCTGCTTCCGGCGATGGCCGGCGGCTGTGATCGCTAGCTCGCTCCTCGACCTGATCGGCAACACCCCGTTGGTCGAGCTGCCGCGGATCTCGCCGCCGGGTCGCACGATCTACGCCAAGCTCGAAGGACAGAACCCGACCGGTTCGATCAAGGATCGCGTCGCGCTGAAGATGGTCGAGAGCGCGCAGCTGTCGCCGGGTCAGGAGCTGCTCGAGCCGACGAGCGGCAACACCGGTATCTCGCTCGCGCTCGTGGCGAAGCTGAAGGGGCTCCGGCTCACGTGTGTCATGCCGGGGAATGCAACGCCGGAGCGGAAGGCGTTGCTCGCAATGTACGGCGCGACGATCATCGAGTCGCCGGGCGAGCTCGGGTCGAACGGGGCGGTGCGGATGGCGCAGGAGATCGCGGCGTCCGACGACCGCTACGTGATGTTGTTCCAGTACGAGAACCCCGCGAACCCCGGTGCGCATTACGAAGGCACCGGCGCGGAGATCGCACGCGACCTGGATCGCGTCGACGCGGTCGTTGCGGGGCTCGGGACCGGCGGAACGCTGATGGGTGTCGGCCGCCGGCTGCGCGAGACGTTCCCGGGCGTGCAAGTCGTCGCGGCGGAGCCGCTTCCGGGCGATCCGGTGATGGGGTTGCGCTCGCTCGAGGACGGCTACGTGCCGCCGGTGCTCGACGTGTCGAAGCTCGATCGCAAGCTGCTCGTCTCGAATGCGGAGTCGGCGGCGGCCGCGCGCGCGTTGCTCGACCGCGAAGGGATCTTCGCCGGCGTCTCGTCAGGCGCGGTCGTCCACGTCGCACGCCGCATCGCGGAGGAGCTGCCGGAGGGCGCGGTCGTCGCGTGCATCCTCGCCGACGGCGGGTGGAAGTACCTCTCCGCCCCGTTCTGGGAAGGCGAGGAGATCGACGAGGGCGTGCTCTGGTGGTAACCGCCTGCGCGATCCCTGTGGAGCGTTCGTGGCAGTTCGTTGACCCTTGCTTGGGAACGGGTCTCGCGCCTACGGCTTGCCTACCGGGGATTCACAGGCCTGTGGAACGTTTGTGGCAGGTCGTTCACCCTTGCTTGGCAACGGGTGCCCGGCACGGCGCTGGCCGAAAGGACTGCCCATGGTGATCCCGTCGGCAATCCGCGACGAGCTGCGCGCTCACGCCGCCGACGAGGCTCCGAACGAGTGCTGCGGTGTCCTGGTGTTCAAAGACGGCACCGCAGAACGCTACGTGCGCGGGCGCAACCGGCTCGCTTCTCCCTACCGCTACGAGCTCGAGATCGATCCAAGCGTCTGGTTCCTGGAGGACGAGGGGTACGAGCTCGCCGTGTTCCACTCGCATCCCGAGACCGAGCCGCGCCCGTCGCGCACCGATCGCGAGCTCTCCGGCCTCTGGGCGGGCAAGCCGTTCCTGATCTACGGCCTCGCCCGCGACGAGCTGCGCGCCTGGCGCATCGACCGCGACACGGCCGAAGAGCTCCCGCTCGACTGAGGGCACCTTCGCTCGCGCCCGCGAGACGCAGGCGCGAGCAAGAAGGCGCAGCCCGAATTACGAGACGGTGAAGCTGCCGTGCATGAACGACGCGTGCGGGTCGCACACGTACTTGTACTTCCCCTTCTTCAGCGTGAGCGTCCACGTCGTCGAGCCCTTGAACGTCACCGACGTCTTCTTGTTCACGCCGGGCCCCGTGAGATGGAAGTTGTGGATTTTCGACTTGTCGGCGATCTTGAAGACGTACTTCCCCGCCTTGAGCTTGCTGACTTTCTTGCCACCCTGGGTGAGCGAGATCGTGAACCCTGGGCCGACCGTGCCGGTCAGCGTGGGCGTGCTGGCCAGCGCGGCCGGCACAGCAAGTAGCGCGGCGGTTGCCGCAATCGCAACGAGCTTCATCTGACTCCTCGGATCGAAGATGAGTACGGGGATCGAAGTCCCTGCCACCCACAGGGTACGCTCGCCGCGGTGGATCTCGCCGACGTACTGCCACCCGAGGCGATTCTCGAGCCGCAGGGGCGCTATCTGGTCGATCTGATGGGCCGCGGCGTCGAAGGCACCGCGGACGCGGTCGTCATGCCCTCGACGGCCGAGGAAGTCGCAGCGGTCATGCGCCACTGCTACGCGAACGACATCCCCCTCACCGCGCGCGGTGGCGGCACGGGTCTCGCGGGCGGCGCGATTCCGGTGCACGGCGGGATCGTGCTCGGGTTCGATCGCCTGAACCGCGTACGCGCGTTCGACCCGCTGCTGTGGCGCATGCACGTCGAGGCCGGCGTGACAACCGGCGACGTGCAGCGCCTCGCACGCGAAAGCGGCCTGCGGTTCCCGCCGGACCCGGGAGCCGCAGAGATCTCGCAGATCGGCGGCAACGTCGCCTGCAACGCCGGCGGGCCGCACGCGTTCAAGTACGGCGTCACCGGCCATTGGGTGACCGGCATCGAAGCCGTGATCCCGCCGGGCGAGATCGTCACGTTCGGCGGGCCGATCCGGAAGGACGTCGCGGGGTACGACCTGAAGAGCCTGCTCGTCGGCTCCGAGGGCACGCTCGGGCTCGTCACCGCCGTCTGGCTGCGTCTCGTGCCGGCACCGGAGCTCGAGCTGCCGGTGATCGGCCTTTATCGCGACGCGGACGCAGGCATCTCGGCGATCGAGCGCGTGCTCGCATCGGGCGTCGTCCCCGCCGCGATCGAGTACCTCGACGGCGTCCTGCTCTCGTACGCCGGCGACGCGTACCCGTTCGGCCTGCAGGACGAGGCGCGCTTCATGGTGATCACCGAGGCCGACGGTGCGCCGGACGAGGCGCGCCGCGTCGCCGGAGAGCTCGCAGAGGCGCTCGCCGACGAAGCGGTCGCCGTGCACGCACCCCAGGAGGCGTCCGAGGTCGCGGAGCTGTGGCGTTGGCGCAGCGGCGCGGCGTTCGCGATCCTGGCGCAGCGCGGCGGCGCCTACAGCGAGGACATCGCGGTGCCGCTCGACCGGCTGCGCGACGTCGCCCGCGAGACGCTCGCGATCGGCGAGCGACACGGCGTCCCCTCGCTCTCGTTCGGTCATGCCGGCGACGGCAACATCCATTCGACGTTTCTCTTCTCACCCGACGAGCCCGACGAGGAACGCAAGGCCGACGCCGCTTGCCACGAGCTGTTCGAGCTCGCGCTCCGCCTCGGCGGCACCGTCAGCGGCGAGCACGGCATCGGTTGGCTGAAGCGCGGCCAGCTCGAGCACCAGCTCGGCCCCACGGGCTACGACCTGCATCTGCGGCTCAAGCAGCTGTTCGACCCGAAGAACCTGCTCAACCCCGGCAAGAAGCGGTAAAGCTTTGAGCTCGTTCGACGCGCTGCGCGAGCGTCAGTTCCGTCTGCTCTTCACGGGTCAGCTGATCTCGCTGCTCGGCGACGCGTTCACGTCGGTCGCACTCGCGTTCGCCGTGCTCTCGATCGGGAACGCGACCGACCTCGGCATCGTCTTCGCCGCGCGCTCTGTTCCGCTGATCACGTTCCTGCTCGTCGGCGGCGTGTTCGCGGACCGTCTCCCGCGGCGGCTGGTGATGCTCGTCGCCGACGTCACGCGCATGGGCTGCCAGGCCGGGACGGCCGTGCTGATCCTCACCCACACTGCCGCCGTCTGGGAGGTCGCGCTGATCCAGGGGCTCTCGGGCGCGGCGACCGCGTTCTTCAACCCTGCGTCGACCGGCCTGACGCCGATGACGGTCAGCGCGGAGCGGCTGCAGCAGGCGAACGCCCTCCGCGGCATCTCGATGTCGTCCGCAAACCTCGTCGGGCTCGGGCTCGGCGGTCTCGTCGTCACCGCCGCCGGGCCCGGCTGGGCACTCGCGGTTGACGCGGCGAGCTTCGCCTTCAGCGCGTTCTTCCTGTCGCATGCTGCGCCTGCCGCCGCACGTGAAGCTCGCGCCGCAGTCGTTTCTCCGCGACCTGCCGAGACGGCTGGCGCGAGTTCTCCTCGCGAACGTGGGTGTGGGTGATCGTGCTCTCGGCGTCGTTCGGGAACATGTTCACGTCGTTCTTCGTGGTGCTGGGCGCCGTCGTCGCGAAGGAGTCGCTGGGCGGCGCCGCCGCGTGGACCGTGATCCTGATCGGCTTCGCCGCCGGGCTCGCTCGTCGGCGGCTTCGTGTCGCTGCGCGTGCGCACCGAGCGGCCGCTCTTCTTCGGCTCGACACTGCGTCGGCATGCTCGGGCTGCCACTCGCTGCTCTCGCACTGCACGCGCCAGCCGCGGTCGTCGCGATCGCCGGCTTCCTGGCCGGAGGCGGGAACATGGTGTTCAACTCGCTGTGGGAGACGACGCTGCAGAAGAACGTCCCGGCGGCGTCGCTGTCGCGTGTCAGCGCCTATGACTGGTTCGGATCGCTCGCCTTTCAGCCGCTCGGGCTCGCGATCGCCGGGCCGCTGGCGGCCACAGTCGGCACGTCGACAGCGCTATGGATCGCAGCCGTCGGCGCGCTCGTCGTGACCGCCACGTGCGCTGCCACGCCGAGCGTCCGCAACCTGCGCAGCTAAGCGGCAAGTGCGGCGAGCGCGCGAGCCTGACCGAACATGTCGGCACGGCCGACGAGCACGTCGCGCTCACCCCTGATCGCAGCGCAGAAGTCGTCCAGCTCGGCGCGGTAGTGGTCTCCTGCAGCGACTCGGTGCTCCTCGCCGTTGACGAGCACCACCCCGGGCGGGCGCACGAACGCCTGCGGCACGTGCAGCACGCCGTCGGAGCCGACGGCGTCGATCGTGTTGACGAGCGGCGAGTCGAGGCTGCAGTGGAAGGTTGCTTTCACCGCGCCGAAGCGAAGCAGACCGCTGCAGCGAACATCGACCTCGCCGCGCATCGTCGGCTCCGCGTGCAGCCCGTCGGGCTCGCCGCCGGCGAGGAGCCGGGCCGCACCCACGCAGTAACAGCCGAGATCGAGCAGCGCGCCGCCTCCGAGCTCACGCCGCCAGCGCGGGTCGTCCGCGCGGTCGAGCCGGCCCGTGAAGACGGCGTGGACCGACTGCAGCTCGCCGAGCCGGGGCAACAGATCGAGCAGAAGCCTCGTCTGAGCGGCGTGCCGCCACATCTGCGCCTCGGTGAACACGAGTCCTCGCCGCTCGGCCTCGTCCCAGGCTTCGTCCACGTCGTCCGGCCGGCGCGTATACGGCTTCTCGCACAGCACGTGTTTCCCGGCGGCGAGCGCGCGCATCGTCCATTGGTGGTGCAGGGCGTTCGGGAGCGCGATGTAGACCGCGTCGAGCTCGGGGTCACCGAGCAGCTCGTCGTAGGAGCCGTGGGCCCGCGGCACTCCGTGCTCGGCGGCGTAGGCGCGCGCCCGCGAGGCGTCGCGAGAGCCGACAGCGGCAACCTCGAACGGCGCATCGTCTCCACGCGCGGCGAGGATCGCGGCGTTGATGCCCGCTGTGCTGATGAGGCCGAGGCGCACGGGTTCCACGGAGACGTATTCTCGCCGCGTGGAAGGCGATGCGCTTCGGCGGGACGCTCGGGCTGCGCTCGCGCATGGAGCGGAGCGGGCCGGTGCGCGGGCTCACTTTCGAGCGATGGGCATCGACCCGGCGCGGCTCGACGGGCCGATCGTCGGAGTCGCCTCGACCTGGACGGGAACGATGCCGTGCAACCTGAACCAGCTCGAGCTGTCAGGGCAGGTCTGCGCGGCGATCGATGAGGCCGGCGGCGTCGCGCTTCCGTTCAACACGATCGCCGTCTCGGACAACCAATCGCAGGGAACACCCGGCATGCGTGCGTCGCTCGTCTCACGCGAGGTGATCGCGGACTCGATCGAGCTGATGACGCACGCGCACGACTTCGATGCGCTCGTCTGCATCGTCGGCTGTGACAAGACGGTGCCGGCTGCGCTGATGGCACTCGCGCGCCTCGACGTGCCGGCCGTCGTCCTCTACAGCGGCCCGATGCGCGCAGGCAGGCACCGCGGTGCGCCGGTGACGATCCAGGAGGTGTGGGAAGCCGTCGGCGCCGAGGAGCGCGGGCTGATGACGCGGACCGAGCTCGACCAGCTCGAGCGCACCGCGTGCCCGGGACCCGGGACCTGCGCGGGTCACTTCACTGCGAACACGATGGCGGTCGCGCTCGACTGCCTCGGCCTCGCTGTGCTCGGCGACGGCCTCATCCCGGCCGACGATGTCGCCGCGAAGGAAGCGGCCGCAGCGCGAGCCGGCCGGCTCGCTGTCGGCCCCCTCCCGCGGGCGCGCACGTTCATCGACCGACGCGGGCTCCTCAATGCGATGACGGGGATCGCTGCGACGGGCGGCTCGACCAACGGCGTGCTCCACCTGCTCGCGATCGCACGCGAGGCGGGTGTCGAGCTGTCGCTCGGTGAGCTGGCCGAGATCGGCGAGCGAACGCCGGTCATCGCGAGCCTCGCACCGTCAGGCAGGCACGCCGCGGAGGATCTCCACCGTGCAGGCGGCACTCGTGTGCTCCTGCGCGAGCTCGTGCGCTGTGGGCTCGTCGACGGCGACGCGCCCACGGTGACCGGATCGACTCTGCACGCCGAGACGGCGGACGCTCCATTGCCCGACGGCGACGTGCTCTTTACCGTCGAGGCTCCGTTCAAGAGCTCCGGGGCGCTGTACGCGCTGTACGGCAACCTCGCCCCCGACGGCAGCCTCGTCAAGGCGGCCGGGGCGGTGCGCCGCGCACAGCGCGGGCCCGCGCGTGTGTTCGAGAGCGAAGAAGCTTGCACCGAGGCGGTTCGCTCCGGAGCCGTCCAGGCAGGTGACGTGCTCGTCGTCCGTTATGAAGGCCCGGCCGGCGGCCCCGGTATGCGGGAGATGCTGAGCGTGACGGCCTCCGTCGTCGGCGCCGGGCTCGGCGACTCGGTCGCGCTCGTGACGGACGGGCGGTTCTCGGGCGCGACCCGCGGGCTGATGGTCGGGCACGTGGCGCCCGAGGCTGCACGCGGCGGCCCGCTCGCCCTCGTCCGCGACGGCGACACAATCGCGATCGACGTCGACGCCAAGTCACTGCAGCTCGAGGTGAGCGACGACGAGCTCGCCTCGCGCCTTGCGGACTGGCAGCCACCCGTGTCGCCGTACGCAACGGGCGTCTTCGGCCGCTACCGCGCGCTCGTCGGCTCCGCGTCGCAAGGCGCCGTGCTCGGAACCGGAATGATCTCCGCATGAGAGCGCTCGTCACCGGCGCAGGCTCGGGCATCGGCGCGGCCGTCGCCCGACAGCTCGCCGACGAAGGCTTCGACGTGACAGTCGCCGATCTCAACCCGCACGCCGTCGCCGAGGAGCTCGGCGCGACAGCCGTCGTCCTCGATGTGCGCGACGAAGCAAGCGTGTTGCCGGCAATGGAAGGCCTCGACCTGCTCGTCAACGTCGCGGGCATCGGCTCGACGACGAACGCCCCTGACACGCCGCTCGAGGTGTGGGAGAACGTGTTCGCCGTCAACGCTCGCGGCACGTTCCTCTGCTGCAAGCACGCGATCCCAGGCATGCGCCAACGTGGAGGCGGCGCGATCGTCAACATCGCGTCGATCGCGGCGCTGGTCGGGTTGCGAAATCGCATCGCCTACTCGGCCTCGAAGGGCGCCGTCGTGGCGTTGACCCGCGCGCTCGCTGTCGACCACGTCGCGGACGGGATCCGGGTGAATGCGGTGTGCCCCGGCACGGTCGACTCGCCGTGGGTGCGCAGGCTCGTCGAGGAAGCAGGCGAGTCGCTCGACGACCTGGAGGCGAGGCAGCCGATGGGCCGGCTCGGCACCCCTGAGGAGATCGCCGACGCGGTGCTCTATCTGGCCACCGCCGAGTTCGTCACGGGCACGATCCTGACGATCGACGGCGGCATGACCGCAGCGTGAAGGCGCTCGTCGGCGAGCCGGGGGTCGCGCACTCGACACGCATCGCCGACGTTGGCGAGCCGTCCGGCGACGGTGTCCTCGTGCGCGTGCTCGAGGTCGGCGTGTGCGGCACGGATCGCGAGATCTCGGAAGGCCTGTTCGGGGTCGCCCCGGACGAGACCGACGTGCTCGTGCTCGGCCACGAGATGCTCGGCGTCGTCGAGGCCGACGGCCACGGCTTCGAGCGCGGCGAGCTCGTCAGCGCCACGGTGCGGCGCTCCTGCCACCACTGCTTGGCATGCGAGGAGGGCGCACCGGACTCATGCCTCACGGGCGACTACAGCGAGCGCGGCATCACGCGGCTCGACGGCTTCGCGCGCGAGCTCGTCCGCGAGGACCCGGACCAGCTCGTCCGCATCCCCCGCTCCCTCGATCGGCTCGGCGTGCTTGCCGAGCCGACGTCGATCTGCGCGCGCGCCGTCCGGCACGTCCGGACGATCGGCGCGCGTCAGCCCTGGGAGCTGCAGCGCGCACTCGTCACGGGGGCCGGCGCGGTCGGCCTGCTGACAACCATGTTGCTCCGGCTCGCACGGCGTCGAGGTGTGGGTGGCGTCCCTCGAGCCGTCGAGCGAGATCGCGGAAGCCCTCGGCGCGCGGTACGTCTGCATCGACGACGGGCCGCTCGCGGAGCTCGGAGCATTCGACCTCGTCGTCGAGGCTGCAGGGAACGCCCAGCTGATGGCGGACTCGCTCGGCCTCCTCCGGCGGAGCGGCATCGCCTGCCTGCTCGGCATCGACGGGCGCGACCAGACGGTGAACATGCAAGGTCGCGTGATCGGCCTCGACACGGTGCTCGAGAACCGCGTGCTCTTCGGCAGCGTCAACGCGCATCGCGAAGACTGGCTGGCAGGCGTCGAGCAGCTCGATCGCGCGCGCACCGAGTTTCCCGGGGCGCTCGAGCAGCTCGTCGCACTGCGCGTACCGCTCGACCGCTTCACCGAGGCGTTCGCCTTTCGCGGCGGCAAGGCGACGTTGGTGGTCTCCGACTAGCGAAACGAAATCAGTTCGCGGGCGCCTGATTCGCCCGAGCGGACGATCGCGTCGCAGATCTCCGCCGCGCGATAGCCGTCCTCGAACGTGGCGCCGTACGGCGCGACGTCGGAGTCGTTCGCGATCGCCTCGAGCATGTGGTGCAGCTCGTGCACGAACGTGTCGCCCCAGCCGATGATGTGGCCCGGCGGCCACCAGTGCTGCCAGAACGGATGGTTCGCCTCTGAGACGAGCACCGTCTTGAACCCGCGGGCGCGATCGCCGTCGGCCCTGAACACCTGCAACTCGTTGAGGCGCTCCATGTCGAAGGCCAGCGAGCCCTTCGTGCCGTTCAGCTCCCACTGCAGCGCATTGCGGCGGCCGTGCGCGAACCGGGTCGCCTCGAGCGTGCCGACCGACCCGTTCTCGAATTGACCGCCGCCTCGACCGCGTCGTCGACCTGCCGTCCCGGCAGGAACGTGTGCGCAAAGCCCTGCACGGACGCCGGCTCGCCGTTCAAGAACCGAGCGAGATCGACGACGTGCGTCATCAGATCGCCGAGCGCGCCAGAGCCGGCGGCGCCGACGTCGAAGCGCCACGTGTCGAGCGACGGATCGTCGCCCCAGTCCTGCAGGTACCGCGCGCGGAAGTGGCGCACCTCGCCGAGCTCGCCGGCGTCGATCATCTCGCGCGCCAGCCGCACCGCAGGCACGAACCGGTAGTTGAACGCGCACAGGTGCTTGACGCCGGTCGCGGCGACCGCCTGCCAGATGTCGTAGCTCTCCCCCGCGTCGCGCCCGAGCGGCTTCTCGCAGATCACGTGCTTGCCGGCGCGCGCTGCTGCAATCGTCGGCTCGGCGTGCAGCGAGTTCGGGCCGCCGTTGTCGAAGAGGCCGATGCTCTCGTCCGCGACGAGGCGCCGCCAGTCGTCGGTCGCGTACTCGTAGCCGTATCGCTCGAGCGGCCTCCTCGACCGCCTCGGCGTTTCGGCCGGCGATTCCGACGAGCCGCGGCTCGAGTGGCGGCGGCCACGTGATGTACGCGATCTTCTTGAACGCGTTCGAGTGCGCCTTCCCCATGAACGCGTAGCCGAGCATGCCGACGCCGATCTCCGCCATTCCGCGATAGTAATCGTCAATGGCAAACACACCAGTCACATGGGGAATCGTCTCGACCGCCGACATCAACCGGAAGGTCATCCCGGGCGCAAAGGCGTCAGACAAGGTCGACCTCGTCGGCGTCGCAAGCCGCACCCAGGAGCGCGCCGAACGCCTACGCGAAGGAGTGGGAGATCCCGCACGCGTACGGCTCGTACGAGGCGCTGCTCGCCGACCCGGAGATCGAAGCGGTCTACATCTCGCTGCCGAACACGATGCATTGCGATGGTCGATCAAGGCCGTCGAGGCCGGCAAGCACGTGCTGTGCGAGAAGCCGCTGTCGCGGCATCCAGGCGAGGTCGAGGCGGCGTTTGCCGCCGCGGAGCGCGCCGAACGCCATCTGAGCGAGGCGTTCATGTACCGCCACAACCCGCAGACGAAGAAGTTGACCGAGCTCGTTGCGGACGGCGCGATCGGCGAGCTCCGGCTCGTGCGCTCGACCTTCAGCTACTCACTCTACGACGAGGACAACATCCGGCTGCAAACCGACGTCGAGGGTGGCTCGCTGATGGACGTCGGCTGTTACAACGTGAGCGGCTCACGTCTCCTCGCCGGCGAGCCGGAGCGAGTGTGGGGCGAAGCGTGGTACGGGCCCACCGGCACGGACTGGGTGTTCACCGGGACGATGCGCTTCCCGGGCGACGTGATCGCCACGTTCGACTGCGGCACGGCGATGACGAACCGCGACGAGCTGGAGGCGATCGGCAGCGAGGGATCGCTGTTCGTCGACGACCCGTGGCACTGCCTCAAGCCGGTGATCGAGCTGCGGCGCGGCGACGGCAGCGTCGAGCGCATCGAGATCGCGCAGCGAGGACTCGTACCGGCTGGAGCTCGAGAACCTGAGCGACGTGATCCGCGGCACGGGCAAGCCGCTGCTGGGCCGCGACGACGCGCTTGGCCAGGCACGGGTGCTCGAGGCGCTGCACGCGTCCGCGACCGCGAGCGCGCCGGTGTCGCTGTGACGGAGAGCGAGGCGCGCGAGCGTGCGGCTGCGATGCTCGAGGCCGGCGGCATCGTGCTCACGGCCGCAGAGCGCGCGCAGATCGAGGTCGCCGACTTCGGGCTCGGCGACCTTGACGAGACCGGCCTGCAGATTCGTGGTCTACGTCAACACCGATCGTGTGTGCGCGAAGGAGCTCGTGCTCTTTCCCGGCCAGACTGCCCCGAGCACCGCCACCCGCCGGTCGGCGACGACCCGGGCAAGGAGGAGACGTTCCGCTGTCGCACCGGCTCGGTCGAGCTGCACGTCGACGGGCATGAGCCCGTCGACGCTCCGGCCCGGCGAGCAGTTCACGATCATGCCCGACACGCTGCACTGGTTCCGCGCGGGTGACGAAGGGGCGATCGTGACCGAGTTCTCGACCCGAAGCCGGGACGAGACCGACGTGTTCACCGACCCGCGGATCGTTCGATAGCCGCGAGCGCCAGCTGCTCGTCGACCTCGCCTGGCAGTCCGCTCACGCCGACCGCGCCAACGCGCACGTCGCCCTCGAACACAGCGATGCCGCCGAGGAAGAACGTAAAGAACGGGTCGAAGCTGGCACGCTCGACGGCGTCGTCGCGCACCTTCTCGGCGAGCTCACGAGTCGTCCGCGCGTCGCTCCGCGCCGCCGTGTAGGCCTTCCGCTGCGCGTTCAGGCGCGTGTCCGGCGCCGCGCCGTCCATCGTCGCGGCCGCCACGAGCTCACCGTGCGCATCGGCCACATAGACGGACACCGGCGACGTTGCGTGCGCCACCACGTGGTCGACGATCGCGCGCGCCCGTTCCAGCCTCATCGGACGATCGTAACGGCGCGCGCCAGCCTCAGCCCCATTGTCCTTTCGGCCGAAGTTGCACTTCCGTCACCGTTGCCTGGCAAAGAACGCGAAGCTCGCACACGCAACGTCCCTGCAAACCGACGTGAACCGCGGATCTCTGCCAAGAGCATGTTGCACTTCGGTAACCCTTGCTTGGGAACGGTTACCGAAGTGCCACGGCGCTCATGGCACTGAGAATCCGCGCGGAGGGGGCTCTGGCTAGCGGCCGGAGCGGGCCTGCAGGCGAACGGCGACCGTGTCGAGCGTGACGGCGCCGAGGAGCACGAGGCCGGTGATGATGTAGATCCAGCCGTTCGACACGTTCAGCGTGTTCAGCCCGTTCTGGAGCGTGCCGATCAGCACCGCGCCGAGCAGCGCGCCGCGCACCTCGCCGCGGCCGCCGAAGAGGCTCACGCCGCCGATGACGGCCGACGCGATCGCGTTCAGCAGCAGGTTGCCCGGCGGGAACGTCAGCGCCACCGAGTTCACCTGCGACGCGAAGATGATCCCGCCCATGCCGGCCGTGGCGCCGGAGATCATGAAGACGAGCACGCGAATGCGCGGCACGTTGATGCCGGCGCGGCGTGCGGCCTCGGCGTTGCCGCCGACGGCGTAGACGTGACGGCCGAAGGTCGTCCACTTCGCCAGGAACGTCAGCAGGATGAAGAAGAAGATGATGATCACGCCCGAGAGCGGCAGGCCGAGCGACGTCGCGATCACCTTGCCGTGGTTCGCGATCGCGACCGTGCCGAACGCGGCGACGCGCGATCCCCGCCGTCTTCACCGCGAACGGCGTCCAGTTCACGCTGGCGATCTGCGTGCCGCGGGCGGCGATCCGCTTGTACAGCACGCTGAGCGGATAAGAGCGCGAGATGATCAGCGCGACAGATAGCCGCCGAGGTGCGAGAAGGCGTAGCTGTCGGTGTAGTTGATCCAGCGGTCCTGGATGATGATCGTGCCGCGCTGCTCGAGCTTGTTCAGGATCACGCCCTGCCAGATCAGGAAGCCGGCGAGCGTGACGACGAACGACGGCACGCCGACGAACGCGACGATCGACCCCTGCAACGCGCCGATCACCGCGCAGACGGCGACCGCGATCACCATCGCGAGGATGCCGTTCAGCTGGTGCCCGCTGCCCGGCAGCTGCAGCTCCGCGACGATCAGCGCGCCGATGCCCGCGAGGTACCCGATCGACAGGTCGATCTCGCCGAGCAGCAGCACGAAGACGACGCCGAAGGCGAGCATCGCCGTGCCGGCCATCTCGTTGATCAGGTTGGTGAAGTTGACGGCCGTGAAGAAGTTCGTCGCCGTCAGCCGCGAAGAGGATGACGACGAGGATCTCGCCGACGATGATCGGCGCCGGGCCGAGGTTGCCCGTCCTGACGTTGAACCAGGCCCGGTGGTACAGGCCGGCGAGGCCGCCCGGGAGCTCCTCCTCGCCGGCGGCGGCGGGCCGTCGGGCCCGACGACGTCGGCGTCGACGGCTCACGCCGCTCCGGGCTCAGACCCGGCCGGCGCGCACCGCGTCGGGATGCCCGAGACCTTCGTCGGGCACGCCGGCGGTGATCGCCTCGACGACGGCCTGCTGCGTCGTCGTGCGGCGGTCGAAGATGCCGACGTTCCGGCCGAGCCGCAGCACCGTGATCCGGTCCGCCGTCTCGAAGATGTCGTGGAGGTTGTGCGAGATGATCACGACCGCGAGCCCCTGCTCGCCGAGACGGCGGACGAGCGCGAGCACCTGCTCGGTCTGCGCCACGCCGAGCGCGGCGGTCGGCTCGTCGAGGATGACGAGCTTCGAGTTCCACTGGACGGCCTTCGCGACCGCGACGGACTGGCGCTGGCCGCCGGAGAGCGTCGCGACCGGCTGACGGATCGACGAGATCGTCGTCACCGCGAGGCTCTTGAGCGTCGCGGCGGTGGTGTGCTCCATCGCCGCCTCGTTCAGGATCTGGAACCGGTTCGACCTCGCGGCCGAGGTACATGTTCTGGACGACGTCGAGGTTGTCGCAGAGCGCGAGATCCTGGTAGACGACCTCGATCCCGAGCCGACGCGCGTCCTTCGGGCCGTGAATGTGCACCTCCCGGCCCTCGAAGAGGATCTGCCCGCTGTCGTAGGCGTGCGTGCCGGCGATGCACTTGATCAGCGTCGACTTGCCGGCGCCGTTGTCGCCGACGAGCGCCATCACCTCGCCGGACTTGACCTCGAAGTCGACGTCGGTCAGCGCCTCGACCGAACCGAAGGTCTTCGTGATGCCGCGGAGTTGGAGAAGGGGGGTCTCGCTCATCGGCATTAAGTCGCGGTGGAGGCGCCCCGAGGGCGCCTCCACCGCGGATCGTGCGTGATCCTACTTGCAGTACTGCTTGAACGTGCCGACGCACACGTCGCTCCGCTTCAGGAACTTGTCCGTGAAGAGGCGCTTGTAGTTCGCCTTCGTGATCCAGACGACCGGCAGAGCGAGGGTCGGCTCGTTCTTGCTGCCGTTCGTGCGGGTCCCGTTCGTCATCGGCTTCTTGCCCGTTGAGGAGCGCGACGGCAGCAGCAGCAGCAGCGTTCGCCTCGTCCGGCACGTACTTGTAGACCGTGCCCGTCTGCCAGCCGGAGATGATGTTCTGGACACCCTGACGCAGTCGCATCCTGCCCGGAGAGCGGGAGCGGCTTCAGGTGCTTCGCCTTCAGGTCGGCGACGACGGCGCCGGCGATGTTGTCGTTCGCCGCCAGCACGCCCTGGATGTTGTTGTTCGTCTTGACGAGCATCTGGTTGAAGATGGTCGCCGCGTTGTTCGCATCCCAGTCGGGCACGAACTGCTGCGGGCCCCTTCTTGATCGCGTCCGCTCTTGAAGAGCGGGTTGAAGACGGCGTCGTTGCCGCTCTTGAACCAGAACGCGTTCTGGTCGGTCTGGCCGCCCCACAGCTCGGCGACGGTGCCGCCGCTTGTAGGTGCCGTTCGCCTTCATCGCGGCGATGACGCCCTTCGGCCTGTGCCTCGCCGACTGCCTTGCCGTCGAACGTCACGTAGACCGACGCGCTGCCGCCGGTGACCTGGCGGTCGTAGTCGATCGCCTTGCCGCCCTTCGAGGTGAAGAGCTTCTCGATCGACGCGGCCGAGCCGTTGTCGAGCGCCGTCTCGATGACGACCGTCGCGCCGGCAGCGATGCAGGCCTGCGCCTGTGCCTTCTGCTTGAGCGGGTCATTGAGGGCGTTGTTGATCGACGCGGTGACGCCGGCCTTCGCGAAGGCCGCCTTCATGTCGGGAGCGTCGAACTGCACCCAGCGGACGGACGACTTCGTGTCCGGCAGCAGGACGCAGACCTGCACGCTCGCCGCCTTCTTCTTGGTGCTCGCCGTCGCGGTCGCGCACGACGAACGCGGCGAGGCTGACGATCGAGAGCGCGACGAGCGCAACGACCGTCGACCTACGGAAAACCTTCTTCAAGATGAATCTCCTTCGTTGTCGCTGACGGGGGGCCAGTGACTCGTCAAGTTCGCCGAATTTCGGCCCGGAAGTCAAGTTCGTGAAGCTTCAAGAAGTACAGCGTCGGGCCGCCAGTGAGATAGGCTCGCGCCATGAAGACCTCACTGGGTATCTGGGCCTTCGGCGCGATGGCGACCCGGTTCAACCCGGGCGGCTACAAGCCCGAGCTCGTCGGGCGTCTCGACCGTGAGCAAGGTGCGCACGGCCGTCGACGGGCTCGGCGACCTGATCGACGACTACGAGTTCCACTACCCGCAGGAGGTCTCGCGCGAGAACCTGGAGGAGGTCCAGGAGGCGCTCGACGGGCACGGGATGTACTGCATCGCGAGCGGGCTGCACCTTAACCCACTCTTTGCCAAGGGCGGCTTCTCCTCGCCGGACGACGCGACGCGCGCCGAGGCGCTCGGCTGACGGCGCCGACGGGATCGACCTGGCCGGCCGACGTCGGGGCGCACTTCATCATCTGGCCGGGGATCGAGGGCTACAACTACCCGTTCCAGACCGGCTACGCGGACTCGTGGAAGCGGTTCATCGACGGCGTCGGCGAGGTCGCGACCCAGCACGCGAACGGGCGCGGCGTCACGGTGTTCCTCGAGCACAAGAACTCCGAGCCGGCGATGAAGATCTTCATGCGCAACATCGGCATGACGCTGCACGTGATCCACACGCTGCGCGCCCAGGGGATCGACAACATCCAGGTCAACATGGACTGGCAGCACCTGATCATGAACGGCGAGAACCTCGCCGAATACGCGGCCCTGCTCGCCGCCGACGGGCTGCTCGGGCCACCAGCACGCGCAACTCCGGCTGGGGCACCTTCGACGACGACAACATGGTCGGCGCGACCGCGTTCATGGAGACGCTCGAGCTCGCGATCGAGCTGCGCCGCGTCGGCTACGGCGCGAACGGCGAACGGCTCGGCCTCGACCTCTACCCCTACACCGAGGACGCCGTCGGCGCCGTCAAGCGCTCGGTCCTGCAGTGGCGGTTCATCGACGGCGTCGCCGCGAAGATCGACGAGGCCGCGCTCCGGGAGGCGCAGCAGGACAAAGGACGCCGTCCGCGCCTACGAGCTCGTGTACGCCGCGCTCGGCGCGTGACGGAGCCGCTCATCGGGCTCGACGTCGGGACGTCCGGCGTCAAGGCGATCGCGATCTCGCCCCGACGGGCGAGGTCCTCGCGACGGCGGACGAGAGCTATCCGCTCTCGACGCCGCAGCCCGGCTGGGCCGAGCAGGATCCCGAGGACTGGTGGCGCGCCGCCGAGCGTGCCTCGCGCGGCTGCCCGAGGGGCCGATCGGCCTCTCGGGGCAGATGCACGGCCTCGTCGTGCTCGGACGCCGACGAGCGAGGTGCTGCGCCCGGCGATCCTCTGGAACGACCAGCGCACCGCGGCCGAGTGCGCCGAGATCGAGGCGCGCGTCGGGCTCGACCGGCTGATCGCAGCTGACCGGCAACCGCGCGCTGACCGGGCTTCACCGCTCCGAAGCTGCTCTGGCTGCGGCAGCACGAGCCGGAGACCTACGCGCGGATCCGCCACGTGCTGCTGCCGAAGGACTACGTGCGGCTCCGGCTGACCGGCGAGCACGCGATCGACGCGGCCGACGCATCCGGGACGCTGCTCTTCGACGTCGCGGGCAGGCGCTGGTCGGAGCGAGGTCTGCGACGCGCTCGAGATGCCGCTCGAGTGGCTGCCGCCCGGCGTACGAGTCGACGGCGATCGCCGGCGCCGGCGACCAGGCGGCGGCGGCGCTCGGCGTCGGCATCGTGCGCGCCGGGGCCGGTCTCGGTCGTGCTCGGGACGTCGGGCGTCGTCTTCGCCGTGCTGCCCGCGTACGCGCCCGACCCGCAGGCGCGGGTGCACGTCTTCTGCCACGCAGTGCCGGGCACCTGGCATGCGATGGGCGTGATGCTCAGCGCCGCCGGCTCGGCCGCCTGGCTGCGCGCACGACGCTCGCAGCCGACCTGGCAGACGCTCGACGCCGAGGCGGCCGGCTGGGAGCCGGGCGCCGAGGGGCTGCTGTTCGCGCCGTACCTCGCCGGCGAGCGGACGCCCCACCCCGACCCGAACGCGCGCGGCGCGTTCACGGGCCTCTCGTTGCGACACGACCGCGGCGCGCTCTGGCGCGCGACGCTCGAAGGCGTCGCCTACGGGCTCCGCGACTCGCTCGAGCTGCTCCGCGAGCTCGGCGTCGACCCCGAGGTCGGGCGCGTCTCCGGCGGCGGCGCCCGCAGCGACCTGTGGCTGCGCATCGTCGCCTCGGTGCTCGAGCTGCCGCTCGAGCGAACGGAGTCCGACGAAGGCTCGGCGTTCGGCGCGGCGCTCCTCGCCGGCGTTCGCGCCGGTGTCTTCGCGGACGCGGACGAAGCGGTCGCTCGCTGTGTGCGGGTCAGAGACGTCGTCGAGCCGGTGTGGGACTACACCGACGGCTACGCCCGCTTCCGCGAGCTCTACCCCACTCTCAAGGCGCTGGAGGTCGCAGGCGGCTAGGACTGCGGCGCGGGCTGCACACCCGAGCGCGCGTGGATCGCGCTCAGCGCGTAGCCGCCCTCGAGCATCTGGGGCGCGCGCTGCATCAGCTGATCCCATTCGGGAACCGCCCAACCGAACGAGTCCGCGAGACGGACGATCATGTTGAAGAGCGCCGACACCTTCGCGGCATCGCGTAGCGCCTCGCGCGAGACGCCCGCCGCGAACGCAGCTTCCGCGTCGGCGCGGGTCAACTCGTCGGGACGAAGGGTCTGCTTTTCGATGAAGCCGAGGGCCGCGCGCAGGCGCTCGTCGACAGGCGCGGTGCGCCAGTCCTCCTTGACTGCGTTCCACACATCCTCACCGAGCGCGTACGACGCGACCGCGCCGTGGGAGCCCGCTCAGAAGAGACATTGGTTGAGATGCGAGGCGAACCCCGCGAAGAGCTCGCGCTCGCCGGCGCTCCACTCGGACGGCCCCCGCATCACCACGTCGAGGATCTCGGAGTACGGACCGCCGAAGAGCTCCATTCGATAGAGCAGCGTCTTGATCACACCGGGGGCTTGCGGCGGCGCGTGGTCCCCGTTCAGGATCTCGAGCCTCATCCGATCGCCCGCTCCGCAGCATCCCAGCGACGAAGCCCCTCGCCGATCGCGACCGACACCGTCTGCTCGAAGATCTCGTCCTCCGTGACGCCGTCGTCCGTCAACGCCCGCACGTCATCGTCGGTGACCGTGTAGGCACGCGTGTGCACCTTCTCGAGGTACCCCGCCAGCCGGGCATCCTCGGGTCGACCCGTGAGCGGACGCAGGTCGTCCATCGCCGTGAATCTACCGCTCACCGGCACCGTCGGCGGCTCACGCCGCGGGCGGCGCTCCTCGCCCGGCTCTGCGGCGACCGGTCGCCGGTGCCACGGCTGGAACGTGACCGTCAGCCGGTCGATGCGCTGGCCCTCCACCTCGCTCGACATGGAAGAGCAGGCCGTCGTGCCGAACCTCGTCCCCCGGCTCCGCCGCGCGCCCGAGCTCGCCGAAGACGAACCCCGCGACCGTGTGGTAGTCCTCGTGCGGCAGATCGCAGTCGAACCGCTCGTTGAAGTCGTCGATCGGGAACGTGCCGTCGATGCGGATCGTGTCCTCGTCGACGTGCTCGACAGTCTCGTCGGGCAGGTCGAACTCGTCCTCGATCTCGCCGACGATCTCCTCCAGCAGATCCTCGAGCGTGACGATGCCCTCCATCGAGCCGTACTCGTCGATCACGATCGCGAGATGCTGGTTCGTGCGGCGGAACTCCGTGAGGAGCGCGCCGAGATCCTTCGTCTCCGGGACCATGTACGCGGGACGCAGGAGGTTCTTCAGGTCGACCGAGGCGATGCCGCGGTCGTGCATCGCCTCGATCAGATCGCGGATGTGCAGCACGCCGACGATGTCGTCGAGCGAGTCTCGGTACACCGGGTACCGCGTGTACGGCGACTCGAGCACCGCCTTGAGCGCCTCCTCCGCCGGCAGCGCGAGCGCGATCGCGACGACCTCGGGGCGCGGGACCATCACGTCCGACACTTCCTTGTCCGCGAAGTCGAAGACCTTGTAGAGCATCTCCTGCTCCTCGTGCTCGATCTCACCCTGGTCGGCGGAGCTCGAGAGCAGCATGCGCAGCTCGGCCTCGGAGTGCGCTTCGTGCTCGGCGCCCGGCGGCTCGAGCCCGAAGGTGCGGAGCAGAACCGCGGTCGACGCCTGGAGCAGCCAGATCAGCGGCCGGAGAGAGAGGAAGAACAGCCGCACCGGCACGGCCACCGCGAGCGCGGTGCGCTCGGGGTGGCTGAGCGCGATCCCTTTCGGCACGAGCTCGCCGACGACGACGTGCAGGTACGTGACGATGAGCAGCGCAACGACCACAGCGAGGAACGACGCCATCACGGCGTCGAAGCGGTGCGCGAGCACCTGCTCGCCGAGCGCACCGATGGCCAGGCTCGAGATGGTCACCCCGAGCTGCATCGCCGAGATGAAGCGCGGCGGGTCCGCCGTGATCCGAAGGACGTCGCGCGCTCGGCGATTTCCGTCGTGCTCGAGCTCCATGATCCGCGTGCGCCGCGACGTGACCAGGCCGTACTCGGCCGCGACGAAGAACGCGTTCAGGAAAATCAGCCCGACGAGGGCCAGCATCTCGAGGAAAAAGGTCATGGGCGCCCCAAGGGCGCTCGCGTACTGGGCGGCAGATCGTCGTCCAAGCGAATCAGTCCGAGGAGTATAGCCGTGCGCCCGGCCATACGAACATATGTTCTATGCTGTTGGAGTGCGGGTGTCGTACCGCGAGGAGCCCTGCAAGTCCGCCCTGAACCGCGTGCAGGGCATGCCGTTCGCCTGGTCGCTCAATCCGTACATGGGCTGTGTGCACCGCTGCACCTTCTGTTACGTCCGCAGCTTCGAACACCGCGCCGACCGTCCGTCGGACGACCGGTACGGCACCTCGATTCGCGTCAAGCTGAACGTCGCAGAGGTTCTGCGCGCGGAGCTGGCCCGCCGGAGCTGGCGCGGCGAGGGGATCGCGATCGGCGCGGCGACCGATCCGTATCAGCCCGCCGAAGGCCGCTACCGCCTGACGCGGCAGTGCCTCGAGGTGTTGCGGGACGCTGCAAACCCGTTCTCGATCATCACTCGCGGGCCGCTGATCGTCCGCGACGTCGATCTGCTCGCCGACGCGTCACGTCGTGCGGACGTGTCGGTGACGTTCTCCGTCCCGACGGTCGACGACGACGTCTGGCGCACGACCGAGCCCGGGACGGCGCCGCCGCGGCAGCGACTCCGCGCGCTGCGAACGCTGGTCGACGCCGGCGTGCGCGCGTCGGTCGGGATGGCGCCGCTCCTCCCCGGGCTCTCCGACCACCCGAGCTCGCTCGAACGCGTCGTCACCGCGGCACGAGAGGCAGGCGCCTGCGGCGTCTGGGCGAACCTCCTCTACCTGCGCCCGGGAACGCGCGAGCACTTCCTCGGTTGCCTGCAGCGCGACTGGCCTGAGCTGCTGCCGGAGTACGAGCGGCTGTATGCCCGTGGCGCCTACATCGCGAAGGCCGAGGCCGAGCCTGCCCGCGCCGCGGTGCGGCGGCTCGCGCAGGCCCACGGCATCCGCGACCGGCGCGCCACGAAGCTACGACCGCCCGAGCCCGACGAGCAGCTGAGTTCGGCTCTCGCCGACCACCCGGCCGCATAAGATCGCCCCGTAGATGGCGCCGGACGAGATCACCGCGCTGATCGTCGACGACCACGAGGTCGTCCGCGAGGGCCTGCGGCTGTCGCTCTCTCGGGCGCCGCACATCCGCGTCGTCGGCGAGGCGTCGGACGGCGCGTCCGCGGTCGAAATGGCGGAGCGGCGTAAGCCGGACGTCGTGATCATGGACGTGCGCATGCCGGGCATGGACGGGCTCGAGGCAACGAAGCTCCTCACCGAGAGGGTCCCCGACGCCAAGGTGCTGATCTTCACGGCGTACTCGGAGCGCTCTCTGCTCGGCCGTGGGCTCGAGTGTGGCGCGAAGGGCTACATCCTCAAGGAGGCCCCGCACCAGACGCTCGTACGCGCGATCGAGAAAGTCGCACAGGGCGACGCGTACGTCGACCCGGCGCTGATGCCGTCGTTCCTGGCCGGCAAGGACCAGACGGACATGCTGACCACGCGGGAGCGCGAGATCCTGCAGCTCCTCGCCGACGGCATGTCGAACGCGGACGTCGCCCAGCGGCTCTTCATCTCGCAGGAGACCGTGAAGAGCCACGTCCGGCACATCCTCACCAAGCTCGAGGCAGACACCCGCACGCACGCCGTCGCGATCGCGCTCCGCGAAGCGATCATCGACTAGAGAGGCGCGCGTGACGGAGGACTCGCTCGATCGGCTCATCTCCGCCGAGCAGGACGAGCGTCGCCGGATCGCGCTCTTCTTGCACGACGGCCCCGTGCAGAACCTGGCGGGGATCGCGCTGATGCTCGACGCCGCGATCCACTCGGTCCAGACGGGCAAGCTCGAGGACGCACAGCAGGTGCTCGGCACCGCGCTCGATCGCCAGCGCGCGACGATTCGCGAGCTGCGCGACCTGTCCTTCGCCCTCGAGCCGGTCGTCCTGCGCGACCAGGGGTTCGGGCCCGCACTGCAGGCGCTCGCCGACCAGCTCGGCACCGCGAACAGGATCCGCGTCGAGCTCGAGGTCGACGACGCACAGCTCGCCGGGCAGACCGCCCAGGTCGCGCTGTACACGATCATCCGCGAGCTGCTCGAGCAAACGATCAGGCGCGGGCCGCCGACGCGTATCTCGGTCGGGATCCGCGCGACGGCGGACGGCGGTCTCGAGACGGTCGTCGGCGACGACGCCGAGCCCGAGCGGCGCCGGCGGTCGTTCGAGGCAATCGACGAGCGCGTCAAGCAGTTGCACGGCACGATCGAGGTCGACGCGTCCGACACCGGCACCCAGGTCGTGGTGCGGTTGCCGCCGTACGCGACCCGGCGGTGAGAGAGGAAGGCTAAGCTGCCGCCCGATGACGGACGGCAACGGCTACCTGCTCTTCGTGTGGTCACCCGCCGGGTACACGCTCCGTGAGGAGCAGGGCGACCCGCCGAGCCCCGGCGACGAGCTCTCGGAAGGCGATCTGACGCTCGTGATCAGCAAGGTCGGTGCGTCGCCGTTCCCCGGCGACCCGCGCACCTGCGCCTATTCGGTCGGCAAGTAAGCGAGCTTCCGAGCGCTTCAGACGCGCAACCTGGTTCCGCCTTCGGCGGCAACCAGGTTCAAGCGCGCGCGGCGTCTTCAGCGGCGGCGAGGCCGAGCACGAGCGCCTGCGCGAGGCCGCTCGCGTAGCCACCCGTGGCGATCCCGCCCGCGTCGACGCCTGCGGCCCACAGACCGTCGATCGCGGAGCCGTCCTCGCGCAGCACGCGTGCGCTCTCGTCGATGCGGATGCCACCGACCGTGTGCGTGATCGAGGCGACGACGCGGACGGCGGCGACCGTGCCTCGTGGCGCGACGAACGGCAGGTCGCTCAGGGCGACGTGCGCGTCATGAGGCGCCGACTCGACCATCTCTTTCACGGTGCGGTCGCGCACGCGCCGCTCGAGCGCGGCGGCGTCGAGCAGGTAGTAGGCCTTCGCGCCGGGGCGACGCGCGACCGCCTGCACGACGTTCGTCTCCGACCACGAAACGTCACCGGCCGTAAAGAACTCGCTGCCGTCCTCGTCGAAGATCCGCGCGAAGCGGCCGTACAGCTGAGACAGCGATACGAGCTCCTCTTCGCCCCACTCCGCATCCGGCATCGCGCGGCCGTAGAACTCGTCGAGGCCCGCCGTCAGCGCCGCACCACGTTCGACCGCGTGGCGGAGACCGTCCCCGACCGACCACGGAGCTGCGCGCAAGCGCAGAGGCGCCGCCGGAGCGATGTACTGCGCAACGAGCTCATGCGAGGCGCCGAAGCCGCCCGTGCAGAGGATCAGCGGCCCCTCGGCTCGCCCGTCCGCTTCGAGCTCCACGTCGCCGCCTCCGAGCGCAGTGGTAAGCCCTCGCGGCTCGAACCGCTTGCCGACCGTCGCCGGGTTTCCCGTCTCCTCCCACACGACAGGCGCGCCATGCGCAGCGAGCCACGCCATCGCGTCGTCGAAGCGCTCCCAGACGGTGCGCTGCAGCAACTCGTCACCGCCCGGGCACTCGCGACGGAAGTCTTCGAACTCTCGGTGACGCCAGACGACGCACGACGAGAGCAGCATCGAGCCGCCGACACGCACACCGCGCTCGCGCAGCACGAACGGCTGCCGCAGCTCACGCAGGCGGGCGGCGGCGACCAGGCCGGCCATTCCCGCACCCGCGATCGAGATCACGTCAAGCTGAACGTGGGCTTGTGCTCGACGTACTCGATACGCACACGGTCCGGCCCCCAGAGGAATGCCGCGTACGTGTTCGCCGCGTCGACGACCGATTCGACCTCGATCGCGAGCTCTCCGGCGTCGGTGATCACCTCGTCGGCGGCGTCGACCAGCACGGCGAGGTGGTTGAGCAGTGGCCGTTCGCTCGCCGTCCCCGGCCCCTCGTGGAGCTCGACGTAGGCGCCGCCGACTTCCACTCGCGCCGAGCCTGCCGCCGCGAAGCCGAAGCGAAGGTACTCCGCCGCGGAGCGCTCGGGGCTCGTCGACCACAGCGCGATGTGGTCGAGGTCGTACTCGACATCCGTTGGAGCCTCGACCAGCGTGACGTAGATCCCCTCACCGATCTCGAAGGCGTCCGGTGAGCCGCTCGGCAGCCGGTCACGCGCGGCCGCGAGATCGCTCACGCGGAGGCCGACATGCTTCAGAAGCCCCGGCTCGCGCGGGCCCTCGGCGTCGAAGAACGTCAGCTTCCCGCGCCGCGCGTCCGAGCCGACAAGCGTGAAGTTCGCCTCGCGCGCGATCGTATGCATGCCCAGATGACGTTCACAGAACACGACGATCGGCTCACGGTCGGTGACCCAGAAAGCAACGTGATCGAGTGTCTTCGGCTGCACCTCGACACGTTATCGACGCGACGTGAGCTGCCGAAACCAGAAGAGCCGGGACACCCGGGCTCCGCAACGTACGCGGAGCCCGAGCGTCACTCGGTCCGAACTACCTCTTCGGACGGCGGGCGGTGCGAGACCGCGAAGCGGCCTTTCGCGTGCCCGTCTTGCGCGCCGTGGCGCGCTTTGCCGTCGTCTTCCGCTTCGGAGCGGCCTTCCGCTTCGCAGTCGACCGCTTCGCGGTCGTCTTCTTGGCGGCGGTCTTCCGCTTCGCGGCGGTCTTCCGCTTCGGAGCGGCCTTCCGCTTCGCAGTCGACCGCTTCGCGGTCGTCTTGCGGGCGGTCGTCTTCCGCTTCGCAGTCGTCTTCCGCTTCGCAGCGGTCTTCCGCTTCGCAGTCGACCGCTTCGCGGTCGTCTTACGGGCGGTCGTCTTCCGCTTCGCAGTCGTCTTCCGCTTCGCAGCGGTCTTCCGCTTCGCGGTTGTCTTCCGCTTGGCGGTCGAGCGCTTCGCGGTTGTCTTCCGCGCAGTCGTCTTGCGGGCGGTCGTCTTGCGAGCCGCCGTCTTCTTCTTTGCAGCTGCCTTCTTCTTGGTCCCGGCCTTCTTGGCAGTCGACTTCTTAGCAGTCGACGTTTTCCGGGAGGAGCTGCGACTGGAGCTCTTCGCGGAGCTACGCCCGGACGACCGTGTCCCCGAGCGCGACGATGAGCGGGTCGTCGCCGGAACGGCGCGTGCGACCTCAGCAATCTCGTCGGTCTCGCCGATCGCAGGCTCGGCCCACACCTCGTCGGCGCTTGGCTCCGCTTGCGCGGTCGGTTCGCTCCACGAGCCGGCGTTCGGCGTATCCGACGCCTCGCCGGTCCCGCTCCAATCCTCTTGGGTCATGTAGTGACCTCCTGAGTCGGATTCGCGTGCACGATTCCCTACCACGTTGGTTTGTAACGTGCAACGCGGACAGCATGCTTCTCCCGCACGTTGCTGGAAAGGAAAACGACAGTCTTTCGCGAAGTGCGCGAGCCGTCGTTACAGCGTCATGTTTGCGCGACGAGCACGGGGTTCGACGTCGGCGCGTCAACACCGCCGGCGCGTTCGATCGTCACCATCACGCGCGCGCCACGCGGAACGTCCACCGGGAGCATCGTCGTGCCGCCGTTGAACTGACCCGCACGGTGAACCTGTGGGCTCGCGACCCACGCTTCGTATGTCTTGCCCTTCGGTGCCGCCGGCAGGTGCAACGCGAGCACTGCCTGCCCCGACGGTGCGACGACGAGCTGACCCTTCGCGCCGTTCACCTGAATATGGCGCGACGACGGATCGCCGAGCACGCGCACCGCGGCCTGCTCACGGGACAGCGAATGATGGAGTGAGCTCGCCCACAGTCCGAGTCCAACTGCCGCAGCAGCCGCTGCCGCGGCGAGCGACGCCGCGGCGATCGGAACGACGGGCCGTCGTGGACGCAACTGGACGACGTTCGACGGCTCGTTGCGCGCGGCGGCGAGGATGCGGCCGCGCAGCTCGGCGGGGGGCTGTGGCCCCTCGACCGCGAACGCCAGGGACGCGGCCGCGTCGGAGAGCCCGGCGAGATCGGTGCGGCACTGATCGCAGGTCGCCAAATGCTCCTCGAAGAGCGCTCGCTCCTCGGCTGTGAGCGCATCGAGCGCGTAAGGCGCTGAGAGGGTGTGTAGGTCGTCGGCCATAGTCCTCCTGAGCCGCATTCGCAGGCGGAGCCGGGACGGTTCGGACCCTACTGCAGCGGCTCGTTCTGGACGTTGTGCTCGGTAGCGTACGCGTCGACGAGTGGATCGACGGTGGCCATGCCTTCGCCGTAGGCGTAGTTGATCCTCACGAAGGGCTCCCACTTCTCGGGCAGGGCGTCCTCGGGAAAGATCGCCTCGACCGGGCATTCGGGCTCGCAGGCGCCGCAGTCGATGCACTCCTCGGGGTCGATGACGAGTATCCGACCCGCCTCGTGGATGCAGTCGACGGGGCAAACGTCGACGCAGGAGCGGTCTTTGATGTCGATGCAGGGCTCGGCGATGATGTAGGTCACGGCGTCACTCTACCGAGGCGATCAGACCGTCGATCAGCTCCCTGGTCCGCTCGAAGAGTGCCGATTTGGCGACCACCTGATCGAAGCCGGCGGCGTGCGCGCGTCGGAGCCCCGCGGTGTCCGTGTGGTTCGTGTAGCCGAGGATCGGCACCTCGGGGAACGTCTCGACGACGTCGTCGGCATCGATCCGAGCGATGTCGGCGATCACGAGGTCGGGCGGGTCCACACCGTCCGAGGTCGTGAAACGATGCTCGGGTAGTAACGCCTCGAGCTTCCCTCGGACGAACAGATCGACCCCACACAACAGGATCGTCGCCATGCCTGCGCCCGAATCTAGCACTGTCGAAGCCGGCTACAAACGCGGCCTCGAACTCGGACGAGCCGGATCCTTCTTCGAGGCGCATGAAGCGTTCGAGGAAGCATGGCGCGCGAGCGGCGACGACGAGCGTGACTTCTTCCAGGGTCTCGTCCACGTGGTCGTGTCCGCGTACCAGCGGGACCGCGGCAGGCCGGTGGCCGCCGAACGCCAGCGCGTGAAGGCGATCAGGCGCCTCGCGGCGTACGCGCCGTCACACCGCGGGCTCGACGTCGCGCAGTTGCTCGCGAGGCTAGACGTTGCCGAGGCCGATCCGCGTGAACACCTGGTCGAGCGCGACGCGCAACCACCAGTCACGGTTGAAGAAGAGGAGAAGTCCGAGCACGACGAGCGTCGCGCCTGACAGCCCCCGCACGACGGCATAGTGGTCGCGCACCCAGCGGAACGCCCGCATCGCGTGTGCGAACGCGACGCCCGCCGCGACGAATGCCACGGCGAGCCCGAGCGAGTACGCGACGAGCAGCACGACGCCGCGCACGAGCGTCCCGCTCGACGACGCGAGCACGAGGATGGAGGCCAGGACCGTGCCGATGCACGGTGCCGCACAGATCGCGAATGCGCCGCCGAGGAGGGCACGCGAGCCGCTGCCGCGTGCGCGTTGCAGCAAGCCCGGGGCGATCGCACGCTCCGGCCACGGCAGGACGCCGAGAAACGCAAGCCCGAGGACGACGAGCACGAACCCCGCGATCTCGACCTGCGAGCGCTGGTCGACGGTGCTCCCGACCGCCGCGGCCGCTGCGCCGAGCACGACGAACACGGCGGTGAACCCGAGCACGAACGGGATGCTCGCGGTGACTACTCGGCGACCCACGCCGCGCTCGCCAAGCCGGTCGACCTCCACTGCCGAGATCGCGGAGAGGTAGCCCGGGACGAGCGGAAGGACACACGGCGTGATCACCGACAGGAGCCCTGCGAGGAACGCGACCGGCAGCTTCTCAGCCATCGAAACGTGCGAGCTCGGCGTCGATGCGCCGCTCGAGCTCGGAGTCGAGGGGCGGCCCGCCGTTCGGCGGGGTCGGCGGCGACGACCGCGACCAGTAGCGCGCGCCGGCTGCAAGCGCCACTACGCCGACGAGCGCGCCGCCGATCGGCAGCAGCCACGCAAGCAGGTCGAAGCCGTGGTCGGCGGGCGTCGAGAGCACGCCGGGCCCGAAGTTCGCGACCATCTGGTCGATGATCCGCTTCTCCGACCAGCCCTCAGCGATCTCCCTGCGGATCGTGAGCTTCATCTGCTGCGCGATCGCCGAGTTCGACTCGTCGAGCGTCTCGTGGCACTCGGGGCACACGAGCTTCGTCTCGATCGCCGATTCGCTCGGTGGGCCGCCTGCGAGCGCGGCGGGCGCAAGTGCCACCGCAAGCGCAACGACGACGAGCGCAAGACGCATCACGACGTGAGCGCGTGCCTGATCTGCGTGTCGAGGACCTTCGTCGAGACGGGCCCGAGAACGCGCTTCACGATCAGACCTCGCTTGTCGATGAAGAACGTCGTCGGCGTGGCGAGAACCCCGTAGGGGCCGACGGTGTCCCCGAGCTGGTCGAAGCCGATCGCGTAGGTGACGCCGTGCTTCTTCGCGAACGCCCGCGCTGCACCGCGGCCGTCGACGACGTCGATTCCCACGACCGCCACAGGCTTACCCGACCAGCGCTCAGCCGCCTGTTGCAGCCGCGGCATCTCCTGCTTGCAGGGGATGCAATCGGAGGCCCAGAAGTTGAGGACGACCGCTTTCCCACGGTACGACGCGAGTGCGACGGTGCCGGGCCCCGACAGGCTGTCGAGCCGGAACAGCGGCGCTGCGACCGGCTTCCCGCGGGCGACCGCCTTCGCGACCGACTTCGGCTGGTGCGTGAGATGCCAGACGAGCACACCGGCGAGTGCGAGCACGCCCGCCGCGGCCACTGCGCGGAGGACGTGCAGGGGTTTCACGACAGGAGCTGCCTGATCGTCTGTTGCATGTCCTTGGTCGAGAACTCTGCGTTCGGCGTGATCGGGCCGACCACGTGCCGCACCACCTTGCCGGCTCGGTCGATGAAGAACGTTTCCGGGAAACCGGTGACGCCCCACGTCGACTTGGCAGAGCCGTTGACGTCGCGAACGACCGGGTAGTCGACGCCGTATCTGCGCATGTAGCTGCGCGCCGCGCTCGAGAAGTCCGTGCCGTCGACGCCGATGAAGACGACGTCCTTGCCCGCTGCGGCGGCCTCGTCGTGCAGCGTCTTTGCCTCCAGCTTGCAGTCGACGCACCACGACGCCCAGAAGTTCAGTACCACGACCTTCCCGCGGTAGGAGGCGAGGTCGAATGTGCCGGATCGCGCCAAGAACGGCAGCGTCATCTTCGGCTCCTGCACCGCGTGCCCGTGGTCGACCTTCGCCGCGATCCCCCCGCCGTTCCCGTGGGCGACGTCCCAAACGAGAAGCGCAAGCAGCGCGACCACCACTGCTGCTGCGGCGGCGCGGACGACCCGCATCAGACGATGTAGACGGTGGTGCCCACGTCGACGTGGTCGAAGAGCCATTCGGCGTCGGGCACCTCCATGCGGATGCAGCCGTGCGAGGCGCTGTAGCCGATCGAGGCGGGCTCATCCGTTCCGTGGATGCCCACGCCGGGGGCGTTCAGACCCATCCAGCGCGTGCCGAGTGGGTTGTCGGGGCCCGGCGGCACCGGCTTCAAGCCCTTCGCCCACGCGTCCTGCGTCGGCGGGTACCACCAGGGGTCCTTCCACTTGACGACGATGTGCCACGTCCCGGCGGGCGTCGGGTAGATCGACTGGCCGGTGGCGACGTTGAAGGTTCGCCGCAGCTTGCCCTTGTCGTAGAGATAGAGATGGTTGATCGACCGCTTGATCACGATCACGTCGGCGAAGGCCTGCGCCGTCACCGTCGGCGCGATCGTGCCCGTGTGGACGCGAACGGGCAGGCGCGAGTTCGACTCGAGCGCACCGACAACGCGCTGCATCAACAGCTTGGCCGAAAGCGTGCGCCCAGGCTTGTCCGCGCGAATCACGGGACGCGCGTTCTTGAACGTGAGCGTGGCGTCGACTGCCGGGCGCGCGTAGCGCTTCACGACCGCAGCCACCCAGCTCTTGAGCGTCGGCCCGTGCACCGCGACCGAGAGCTCGACGTTCGTGCCGGAGGCTGAGATTCGCGCGCGGGCAACGGCGGTCGCCGCGTACGCAGAGGCGACGCGGGTTGGGTCGAGCAAGAGCTTGGTGCGGTCGATCACCACCGGCAGCGGCGTCGAGAAGGCCTCCCGCACCGCGTCGACCGCGTCGGCCGGCGCGAGGCCGCCCACCCGAACGCCGGCAACCCGAACGCCCGACGGCACCAGCTTGCCCACCGTCGTCGTCGTGGTGGTCGTCGTAGCGGTCGTGGTCGTGCCGGTCGTCGTCGTCGCAAACGTCGTCGTCGCGACGGTCGTCGTCGCGGTCGACGTGGTGACGTCGGCGATCACGGTCCCGGAGAGCACACCGGCGACCGCGAAGCCGAGCACGAAGAGCAGTACGGCGTGCTGGCGCTTCACGGCCGGAGAAGTGTAGCCCTCAAGGATCCGGGGTCGTCGGAGACGATCCCGTCGACCCCGAGGCCCGCGAACCGGCGTGCCTCCACCGGGTCGTTGACCGTCCACACGAGGACAGGCGCGCCGAAGCGATGCGCGGTCGCGACCGCGGCCCGCGAGCAGAGCGCGTGATGCAGCGCGACGGCGTTGGCCCGCGAGAACCGGAGCAAGAGCGGAATCCGGGCCGGCATCGCCTGACGCAACGCGGCCGCGCCGGCGCGGGTCAGCTGCTCGGGCCAGGCGATCCGCGAGACGCCGTAGCGGTCGCGTGGGTACCCGATCGCCACCGTGAGATCCGGTGCCAGAGCCGCGACGCGGCGAGCAACCGACGCGAAGGCCGTCGAGACGTATGCATGTTCGCGAACGCCGTGGCGGTCGACCGCAGCGAGCACCTCCCGCTCGTAACCCGGAAGCTTGACGTCGAGATGGGCGGCGACGCGGTGCGCTGCGAGGAAGGCAAGCGCCTCGTCGAGCGTGAGCGTGCCCTCGCGGACATCCTCGGGCGCGTGTGCAAGCAGGAGCCCCGGTGACACGTCTAGCTCGACGACGTCGACGCCGGCATCGACAGCCGCCTGCAACGAGGCGAGCGTGTTCTCCGGTGCGACCGCCTTCGCACCGCGATGACCGATCAGCAGCGGGCGGCCGCCGCGCCGTTCGAGGTTCACGCGTCTGTCCGGGTGATCACGACAACCGCGCAGTCGTCGGCGAGCTCGCCGCCCGCGAAGGTTCGCGCCGCCGAGACCACAGCGTCGGCGATCGCCTGCGCCGGCAGGCCGACCGACCTGGCGAGCACCTCATCGAGGCGGTCGTCGCCGAACAGGTCGCCGCCGCGGCGCGACTCGATCACGCCGTCGGTGTAGAGCACGACGGAACCGCCCGGTGGGAGCTCGGCCCGCACCGGCTCGTAGCTCTGCGGCGCGTCGATCCCCAAGGCGAGCCCGCCTGCGTTCAGCGCGCGCACCGTGCCGTCCGGGAGAACGAGCCGGGGCTGGGGATGCCCGGCGCTCGCGCAGACGACGCGGCCGTCGCGGTCGACGGTCACGTACACCATCGTGATGAACTTCCCAGGCTGGACGTCTTCGACAACGATGTCGTTCGCGAGCGCGAGGAACGCCGCCGGGTCGGGATGAACGCGCGCGAGCGACCGGAACACGAACTTCGCCATCGCCATGTCGGCGGTCGCCTCGACGCCGTGCCCCGTGACGTCGCCGAGCACGACTGCGAGCGCTCCGTCCGGCAACTCGAGGAAGTCGTACACGTCGCCACCCACTTCGAGCTCCGCCGCGGGCTCGTAGACACGGCCGATCTCGAGACCTTCGACAGACAGACGCTCGCGCGGCAGCAGAGACTGCTGCATCGTTTCCGCGAACTGCTTCTGCAGCTGGTAGAGGCGTGCGTTGTCGATCGCGAGCGCCGCCTGCTGGGCGATCGACCGTGCGGTCGCGAGGGTGTCCGCCGAGATCGGCGCAGCCGGATCGAGCGAGACGAGCGTCAGCTCTGCGAGCAGCCCCGACGCAGTCACGAGCGGGACGAGGGCGGCCGTCGAGCCCTTCGCGAGGAACGGCTGCAGCAGCGCGTGTGCGCCGCCGAGCCGCGGCAGGTCAGCGGCCTCGAGCAGCACAGGGCCGGCCGGGGTGCGCGCCGGTAGCGGCTGCGAGCGCTCGAGGATCGTGCGCACCGCGCCGTCGAGCCTGCTGTCGGCAACGTAGACGGCACGCGGCACGAGCTCGGTGCCGCGCTCGTCCGGGACGCGGATGACAGCCGCGTCGACGCCAAGCTCGGTGACCAGCGTCTGCGTCACCGCCTCGAGCGTCGCGGTGAGCGACATCGTCTGCGCGAAGGAGCGCGAGATCTCGTAGAGCGCGCCGACCTGGCGAGATGCCTTGCGCTCGGCTTCAAGCACGTCGCGGAGCTCGGTGCCGAGCTCGGTCGCCTGCTCGTGCAGGCGCGCGTTCTGGACGGCGACAGCGAGCTGCGAGGCCAGCGCGGCGAGCAGAGCAAGATCGCTGTCCGAGAGCTCGCGGTCGCCGGGGAACGCGACGAGCAACCCGACGGGCTCCTCACGGACATTGAGAGGCACGCCAACCGCGGCTGCCTCGCCGGCTGCACCGAGCGCGGTTCGGGCTCCGGCGAGCGCGGGCTCCGCGCCGTGGACATGCGCGCGAACCGACGGTCGCGCGCGCAGCGCGCCGAGCAGCGCCTCCGACACGCGCTCGGCCACCTCGCCGTGCGCGGCACTGACGGACCGACCGGCCGCCTCGTGGAGACGCCCGTTCTCGCGTAGGTAGACGCCGAGGCGCTCGACCTGAAGCAGCTCGGCCACGCGCTCGACCGCCGTCTCGAGCGTGTGGGCGAGCGAGAGACGAGACACCGCCTCGCTGACGACGGAGAGAAGGACGCGAGTCCGTTCGAGCTCCAGCTCCACGTCACGAGCACGCTGGCTCGCACGCAACGCCTGCGTCGCGCGCGCGGCGAACGCGGAGAGCCCGGCCAGATCCTCCTCTGACGGCCGTGCGTCGTCGGCGTGGAGAAGCTCGAGAACGGCGAACGCCGGCCGCCCGAGCTCGACGGTGCTGACAGCATCCGAGTCGCCCGCTTCGGTCACGAGGGCATCGACCTCGCCGAGGGACGCGAGTCGCTCCCGTCGCCCGTCCGCGTCGACGCGCCAGAGCACGCCTCCCCGTGCGGTCGTCGCGTCGACGGCGATGCGCACCACCTCGTGGCCGGCGCGGACGACGTCGCCACCGGCTGCAAGCGCCTCCCCGGCCAGCTCGAGCCACGCCGCCCGGCGCATGCTCGACGCCGAGTGACTCCCCGGGCTCAGCGTTCGCACGGCGAGAGCAACCTGCGAGGCGGCGAGCTCGAGCAACGCGAGCTCAACTTCACCGAGCTCGTCCTGGCGCACGACCTCGACCGCGCCGACCACCTCGCCTCCCGCCCGGACGGGCAGGACGGCGATGCCGGCAGCGGCCGTGCGCTCCGCGGCGCGGACGACGACCTCGGACGCTCCTCCGGCGGTGACGTGCTCGCAGGAGACGCGGCTGCCGGCGACCTCCGCCGCGAGCGCCGAGCCGCCCGGAGCCGTGGCGCGTGCGACGAGACGGCCGTCGGTATCGAGCACCCGCAGCACCACCAGGTCAGCCGCGACCGCCTCGGCGGCCGCCTCCGAGATAGCGGCAAGCGCGGCCCGGAGGTCGCCGGTCTCGGCGACCCGGCGCGCCGCGTCCGCCAGCGCCTCCACCGGCAGTCGCTGGGCTCCAACGACCATCGTCGCCGCAAATACTAGAATTTCTCCATGGCCGAGCCTGCCCGCGGCACCCCAACGCTTCCGAGCGACTCCCCGTCGCTCGATCCGCTCGCGATCGAGCGGAACTACCGGCGCGAGCGCGCGCGGCGCCGGGCGCGGAGCGAGCGGTCGAGCGCCGCGCGGCGCTCGGACGTCCGCTTCTGGGTGTCGCTCCTCGTGCTCACCTTCGTCACCGCGTTCGTGATCCTCGCGGCGTGGCACGAAGTGCAGACGCTGTTCGGCGTCTAGAGAAACTGCCGCGAGACCGACGGGCCCAGAGTCGGCGGGGCGGCCTCCCAGGTGGTGCCGCCGCACATCGGGCAGCGCGGCAGGTACTCGTGGACGGCCACGCCGTAGCCGCAGTCGGCACAGCGAAAGGCGCCCGCAGCAGGTGAGCCCGCTCGTCTGAACTGCACGAAGTCGCCCTCACCTGCGTCCGACGCTCCCGCGTCGTCGACCATCGAGACCCCTCTCGGTTCGACTGCTCCCCGGACCCTCGACCGATGGAATGCCCATACTTCAGCGTGTGGAAACTCCAGACTTCTTCGCCACCGAGCGCCGCGACCCCGGACCGCCCGCCGAGGGCGGCTATCCCCGCCCGGCAGGCGGGGGCCTCTGGGGCTCCGGTGCGCTGATCACCTGGGTCGCCGGCCTCGTGCTCGCGCTCTCCTCGTTCATGGACTGGTACGCCGGCTCCGGTGTCGGCGTCAAGCTGGCTGTGATCGGCTGGCACAGCGGGATCCTCGGCAAGCTCGTGTTCTTCGTCGGGCTTGCGATCCTGCTGATCGTCGGCCTGCGCGAGCTCGGCTTCGAGCTGCCGCCGAGCATCCCGGAGAGCCTGCTCGTGCTCGCTCTGGGCGCACTCGCCGCGGTGTTCGTGCTGATCCGGGTGATCTCGATCCCGGATGCCGTGCTGCCGGCAAACGGACGCGGCATCGGCATCTGGATCAGTCTCGTCGCGAGCTTCGCAGTGATCTTCGGCGGCCTCCTACAAGCCGCCGACGAGCTGTAACCCGGTTGCCGGGCGAAGCCCGGAGCTCGGGCCGGCGAGCCCGAAGGAACTTCGGTTGCCGGGCGAAGCCCGGAACCGGGTTGTACGTCTTTAGGAGGGCAGCAGGTCCTTCGCGCGCTCGATCAGCTGCTGCGGGTCGAACGGCTTGCCGACGAACCCGCTCGCGCCCCGCTCGGCAGCCTCGTGCTCGGCGCTCCCGCCGACCTGCCCGCTGAACATCACGACCGGCACCGACCCGTGGCGTTCCTGGAGCCGTTGCAGCATCTGCCAGCCGTCGACGCCCGGCATCACCACGTCGAGCAGGACAAGCTGCGGCGGGCTCTCCTCCATCGCGGCGAGCGCCTCGTCGGCACCCCCAGCCTCGACCACGGTGTAGCCCTCCTGCTCGAGGCTCTCGCGCACGAGCTGCCGGATCTGCGGGTCGTCGTCGACGACAAGGATGACCGGGCCGGTGGTCGACCCACCCGGCCCCGACCGTGCGAGGAAGAGCTCGAGGTCTCGCCGCCGGTAGCGGCGGTGGCCGCCCGGGGTGTAGAAGGCCGGCACGCGGCCCTGGTCGGACCACTTGCGAATCGTCGACTGTGCGACGCCCAGGAACTTGGCGGCCTGCCCGAGCGTCAGCCAGTCCGGCTCCGACGTCGGCGCGCGCCTCCCCGGAAAGCTCACCAGCGAAAAGTAGCCAAAGCTGTCCGAATCTAAACGCGATCTACGGGCTCGACGTCGTCACCGTCACCGTTTCGAGGGCCGCAGGTGCGAGCGGCAGCGGCGTCAACGTCCGCACGCGCGTCTCCTCGCCGCCCGGCCGCGGGTTGTCGTGGAGCGCCTCGCCGAGCGCGATCCCCACCACGAAGACGACGAGCAAGGCGGCGACGAGGGCCGCGCGACGTCTCACGGCCGATAGTCCAGCGCGCCGCGGGCATAGACATGGAAGGCGGCGTCGGCGACCGTGCCAGGCTCGTCTGGCACCGTGCCGTCGGGGTCCTCCTCGTCGAGCAGCTCGCGCACCCAGTCGTCGGCGCCGTCGTAGGCCGCGGCGAGCTCGGACAGTGTGAATGTCTGGCCGATCCGGCGGCGGAGACCGTCGACGACGACGTCGACGCCACCGAGCAGGCGGGCATGCCGTATGCGGTCGCCGCGTGCTGCCTCGACCCGCCGCGTCCCGTCGAGCCAATGCTGGCGTGCGAGCTCGACGTCCATGGCCACCTAGAGCTTTGTACAGCAGGCGTCGGGCCACAGCGCCGGCAGCTCCGCGAGCACCGACTCACCGAGGAGATAGCCGGGCTGCGCCAACGCGAACGCCGCGTGCGCGTGCAGGCACTTGAGGCTGCCGTCGCGGGTCGCCCCGCCGATGCCACCGTCCAGCTCGGGCCGCAGGCGGCGCTGGTCGGCCTGCGCCTGCGCCAGGCTGGCCGCGAACTGCGGCTCCTCGCGCGAGCGCCGCGACCAGCGGTCGACCCCACCCGCCGCCTCGAGGCGCGAAAGCGCCGCGACCAGGTGCGGGCACGTGACGTAGTACTGCGTCGGGAACGGCCGGCCGTCGACGTCGAACGGCTCCTGCTCCGTGACTGCCGGCCTCCCGAACGGGCAACGCACGGCCACCCGGCGAAATGCGCGCGGGCGACGCCCGAGCTGCAGCTCGACGATCTCCTCGTCCGTCACGCTCGGAAACTACTGCGCGCGGTTGCGGTGCCGCCACGCGGAGATTCCGCGGACGATGAAGAGCCGCTCACCCGGCTTGACGAGGCCGAGCAGCCGCGCCTGCCGAACGAGCTGCGGCGCCGTGCCGGCGAGCGCGATCTTCTGCTGGAGCTGCGTGCGCTCCGCCCGTAACGCCTGCACCTGCCCGCTGCGCGTCTCCAACTCGTGCTTCGTGCGCAGATAGGTGTGCAGCGGCTTCCAGTAGAGGAAGGCCACGAGCAGGATCGCGCCCAAGGCGAGCAGGCGAGTCGGCCGGACGCGGATCACGCCGGTCACTTCGCCGACTAGCCGCTACGTCCTTCGAAAGACATACAACTCGGTTCCGGGCTTCGCCCGGCAACCGGGTTACGCGATGTCGACTTTGATGACGTTCGTCGAGCCGGGGAGATTGACCGCCGTGCCGGCCGTCGTGACGACACGGTCGCCGCTCTCGATCACCCCTGACCGAAGCGCTGCTTCGAGCGAACGCGACCACAGGTCCTCGACGTTCTCGGTCTGCGGCATCAATACCGGCGTCACCCCCCACTCGAGCGCCATCTGCTGCACCGCCGTCTGATGATGCGAGAGCCCGATGATCGGGCGACGCGGCCGCAGCCGCGCAACCGCCGACGCCGTGCGCCCTGTGAACGTCGGCACGACGATCGCACTTGCACCGAGCGTCTCAGCAAGGTCGCACGCCCCGTTGGACATCGCGCGCCCCACCGTCGTCTCCTCACCCGGCTCGGGCATCTGGTGCCGGTAGCCCATCGACGGCTCGACTGCCCGCGCGATCGTGTCCATCGTGCGCACGGCCTCCACCGGGTAGTTGCCGGTCGCAGTCTCCGCCGAAAGCATGATTGCCGACGTGCCGTCGAGGACGGCGTTCGCGACGTCGCTCGCCTCCGCACGTGTCGGCTCCGCGTGCTCGATCATCGACTCGAGCATCTGCGTGGCGGTGATCACCGGCTTGCCCGCTTCGAGACACATCAGGATGATGCGCTTCTGCAACAGCGGCACGGTCGCCGCGCCGATCTCGACGCCGAGGTCGCCGCGCGCGACCATCACCGCGTCGGTCTCGAGCAGCACCTCCTCGAGCGCCTCGATCGCCTCGGCCTTCTCGATCTTCGCGATCACACGCGCAGGTGAGCCGTGCTGACGGATGATTGCCTGCAAATCGCGGACGTCGGCAGCGGCGCGGACGAACGAGAGAGCGACGAAGTCGACGCCCAGGTCGAGCGCGAACGCGAGATCGTCGAGATCCTTCTTCGTGAGTGACGGAATCGGGATCGGGACACCCGGCAGGTTGACGCCCTTGTGCGACTTCACCTCGCCGCCGACGACAACGGTGCACATCGCGCGTCCCTGGTTGACCTCGGTGACCGTGAGCCGGACAAGACCGTCATCGATCAGCACGTCGTGGCCGGGGCGCAGCACCTCGCCGATCACCGCCGGTGCGACCGGCAACTCGCCGTTGACCGCGACCTGCTCGCCGACGACGAGGATCTCCTCGCCCTTCAGCAACATCCGCGGGGCCGGAAGATCCCCGATCCGGAGCTTCGGCCCCTGCAGGTCCGCGATCAGCGCAAGCGGCTTGCCTGTCTCCTCCTGCACCCCGCGCACCATCCGCGCGTTCTCGGCGTGATTCTCGTGCGTGCCGTGCGACAAGTTGAGGCGCATCGCGTCGACACCGGTGTCGACGAGTTCGCGCATCACATCGTGCGTCGACGACGCGGGCCCGATCGTCGCGACGATCTTCGTCCTCCGGCGAACGGCTGCCACTTCCAGAACCATAGCGAGCATCGTCCTCGAGGACGACGCACAGTCGTCAGGCGCAACGCGCCTTAGTGCTTGGCGCGCGGGAAGGCCGACCACCCGGGATAGGCGGCACGGTCGCCGAGCTGCTCCTCGATGCGAAGCAGCTGGTTGTACTTCGCGACGCGGTCCGAGCGCGCGGGCGCCCCCGTCTTGATCTGTCCGGTGCCGAGCGCCACCGCGAGGTCGGCAATCGTTGCGTCCTCGGTCTCTCCGGAGCGGTGCGACATGACGACGGAGTAGCCACTCCGCTGGGCGAGCGACACCGCCTCGATCGTCTCCGTGAGCGTGCCGATCTGGTTCACCTTCACGAGGATCGAGTTGGCGACACCTCGGTCGATGCCCTCCTGCAGCCGCACGGGATTCGTGACAAAGAGGTCGTCTCCGACGAGCTGCAGCCGGTCTCCGAGCTCGCGTGTCAATCCCGTCCAGCACTCCCAGTCGTCCTCGGCGGCGCCGTCCTCCAGCGAGACGACCGGGTAGCGATCGAGGATGCCCGCCCAGAACCCGGGCATCTCGGCGCTCGTCTTCTCGCGCCCTTCGAAGCGATAGACACCGTCGGAGAACACCTCGCTCGCGGCCGGGTCGAGCGCGATCGCCACGTTCGCGCGGTGGCCGGCACGCTCGGCCGCCTCGAGGATCACGTCGATCGCCGCCTCGCTCGACTCGAGATCCGGTGCGAAGCCGCCCTCGTCGCCGACGCCGGTCGAGAGGCCACGCTCGGTGAGGAGCTTCTTGAGCGAGTGGTAAACCTCTGCGCCCAAGCGGAGCCCTTCGGCGAACGACTCGGCACCCACGGGAACGACCATGAACTCCTGGAGGTCGATCGAGTTCGTCGCGTGCACGCCGCCGTTGATCACGTTCATCATCGGCACCGGCAACGTGGCCGCGCCGTCTCCGCCGAGATAGGCGTAGAGCGGCTTGCCGGCTTCTGCGGCCGCCGCCTTCGCGGCCGCGAGCGACACGCCGAGCACCGCGTTCGCGCCAAGGCGACCCTTGTTCGGAGTGCCGTCGAGGTCGATCAGCGCACGGTCGAGGCCCTCCTGGTCGGAGGCATCGCGGCCACGCGCGAGCGCTGCAAGCTCGCCGTTCACGTTCGCGACTGCCTGCGTGACACCCTTGCCGCCCCACTCAGCCGCACCGTCGCGGAGCTCGACTGCCTCGTGGACGCCCGTCGACGCTCCGGACGGGACAATCGCGCGGCCGAGTGCCCCGGACTCGAGCCGAACGTCGACCTCGACCGTCGGGTTCCCGCGCGAGTCGAGCACCTGCCGCCCATGAACGTCGCTGATCTTCACCGTGCTCGCTCCTTTGCCTCGTCGTAGTACGCGTCCTGCTCGTCGAGCGGAAGCGTCGTCCAATCTTTCCCGTCCGCGCGCGCCAGCGCTTCAGCAGTTTCCACGCGCGAGCGAAATCGCTTCGCCGACGCACGCAACTCCAGCTCGGGATCGACGTTCAGGCGTCGTGCGACGTTCACGAGGGCGAACAGCACGTCGCCGAGCTCGGACGCAACCAGCGCGTTCGGCTCCGTCTCGGGAGCGGGGTCGGCTGCAGGCAGCTCGGCGCGCAGCTCCCGCAACTCGTCGTCCAGATCGGCGAGGGCGCCGGCGAGGTCGGGATACTCGAATCCGACCGAGCGCGCGCGCAGCTGCACCTTGCGTGCGTACAGCAGCCCGGGCAGGCCCTCGGGCACGTCGTGGAACACGCCCTCTCGGCCCTCGGCCTCGCGCTTCAGCTCCTCCCAGCGCTCGCGCACGCGTCCTGCGGTTCGCGCCTCGGCATCGCCGAACACGTGCGGATGCCGCGACACGAGCTTCGCGTGGACCCCGCGTGCTGCGGCCTCGAGATCACCGGCACCCCGCTCCTCGAGGAGCAGCGCCAGGAAGTACGACTGAAAGAGCAGGTCGCCGATCTCGTCGAGGAGCTTCGCGTCGTCGCCCGCGAGCGCGGCGTCCGCGACCTCGTATGCCTCCTCGACCGTGTGCGGCACGATCGTCTTGGCCGTCTGCTCGCGATCCCACGGGCAGTCGCGACGGAGCCGCTCGGTGAGCTGCTGCAGCTCGACGAGCGCGTCGGCGAGGGTCAACCGTCTACTGCGACGTGGTCGTCGTGCTGTTGATCGTCACGCACGGATCCGGGCTCGGTGCGTAGCCGGCCTGGTACTTCACGCGCGTGCCCTTGCAGTATTCCTTCGTCAGGTTCGTCGCCCAGGTCGTCATGACCGTCTGCTGCTGCTGCTGCACGAGCGACTGCTTGATCGCCGCGGCGACTTCCTTCTCGGGCGTCGTCGACTTCGGCTTGATGGCGCTCACCGGCTCGAGGATGAACCACGACTTGTACTGCGTCGCGTCATAGAACGGTGCGTGCACTTTGTTCGTGGCGGACGTGAATGCGATGTTGTCGAACACCGGCACCGTCTGCCCCTTCGAGAACGTCGCCTGGCCGCACGTCTGGGCGCTTTGGTCCTTCGAATACTTCTTCGCGAGAGTGCACCACGTCTTCTTGCTTCCACCGGTGCTGACGAGCTGCTGGTACGCGGCATCGGCAGTCGCCTTCTTGTCGATCTTCAGGTAGCGGATGTCCCGTGACTCGGCCTTCGTATAGACCGACGCATGCTGGGCGTAGTACGCCTTCACAGCCGAATCGGGGATCTTGATGCTCTTCGAAAGCTTCGCCTGAACCGCTTCCGAGATGAGCTGCGACTTGATGTCGTCACGCACCTGCGCGTCGGTGAGGCCCTGCTTCTTCAACTGCGCCTCGTACTTCTTCTCGTTGCCGCCGAAGTACTGCTTCTTCAACGCGGTGAGCCGGGTCGTCACGGCAGCGTCGGTGATGGTGATCCCCATCGAGGCTGCCTTCTGTTCGCGCTCGGCCTCCTGGACGAGCAGCGTCACCGCCTGACCCTGAATCGTCTGGTAGTTGGCGGTTCCCTGCTTCGGGAATGGCTTTTTCTGCTCGGTGTAACTGCGCTTCGCCTGAGCCATCAGCAGGTCGTAGCTCGCCTGCGAGATGTGCTGCGTGCCGACAACGGCAACGTCGCCCGAGCCCAGCTTTGCCGAGCTGCCGCCGCCGCCACAGCCTGCAAGCAGCACGGCGACAAGCGCAATCGGGAGATATGTTTTCGCGTTTCTCATAGAAAAGCGCCGGCTAGGCGGCCTGGCGCGCGGCCAGCATAGCATCGGCCAAATCGAGCGCCGACTTGAATTCACTCGCTCTTAATGTCACCTCTCGATTGCCGGTCGAGTAGACCGCAGTCTCCACATGGGCGCGCAATTCACGCAGCTCGCCCGACCCCATGATGACCGGTCCGACCGACGCTTTCCCCCGCGAAAGACCAGGTAGTCCGCCCCCAGAACGGCTAGCTTGAGCTTCGCCTCCTGGATCGCGAAGAGATTCTCCACCGGCTCCGGCAGCGGTCCGTAGCGATCTTCTGTCGCGACGCGCAGCTCGCGCAGTTCGTCCTCGCTCTCCGACAACACGATCCGGCGATGCAGATCGATCTTCAGCGCCTCGGCGGCGATGTAGGCGGCCGGCACGTATGCATCGACGCGCGCATCGATGCGCACCGGCCGTGTCGCGAGCCGTCTTTGCCCTGACAGCTCGGCGACTGCCTCGTGCAGCATCTCGACGTAGAGCTCGAAACCGAGCGCTGCGACGTGACCGGACTGCTCGGCGCCGAGCAGATCGCCGGCGCCCCGGATCTCGAGATCGCGCATCGCGATCGCAAAGCCGGCACCGAGCTCTGTGTGATCCGCGAGTGTCGCGAGTCGCGCGCGCGCCTCGGGCGTCAACTCATGCGCATCCGGGTAGAAGAGGTACGCGTGCGCAAGCACGTCGCTCCGGCCGACGCGCCCGCGGATCTGGTAGAGCTGCGACAGGCCGAGCTGGTCGGCGCGCTCGACCACCAGCGTGTTCGCCTGCGGAATGTCGAGACCCGACTCGATGATCGTCGTCGAGACGAGCACGTCTGCGTCCCCGGCGAGGAACGACATCATCTTGTTCTCGAGCTCGCGCTCGGCCATCTGGCCGTGCGCGACGAGGAAGCGCAGGCCCGGACAGAGCTCCTGCAGCTTCGTCGTCGCGTCCTCGATCGTCTCGACGCGGTTGTGGAGGTAGAACGCCTGACCGTTGCGCGCGACCTCGCGCTCGAGCGCATTCTTGATCAGGTCCTCGTCGTATTCGCCGACGAAGGTGCGGATCGGGCGGCGGCCTTCCGGTGGCGTCTCGATCACCGAGATGTCGCGGAGACCGGCCAGCGACATGTGCAGCGTCCGTGGGATCGGCGTGGCAGAGAGCGCGAGCACGTCGACCTCGAGCCGAAGCTGCCGCAACAGTTCCTTCTGCGCGACACCGAACCGCTGCTCCTCGTCGACGATCACCAGCCCGAGCTCCTTCGGGATCACGTCCCGTGACAGAACGCGGTGGGTGCCGATCAGGATCTCGACCTTCCCCTCCTGGAACTCGGCCAGCACCTTCTTCACATCGGCCGGCCTGCGGAAGCGCGAGACCATCTCGACGCGCACGGGAAAGTCGCGATAGCGGTCGCGGAACGTGTTCCAGTGCTGCTGCGCGAGCACCGTGGTCGGCACGAGCATCAACACCTGACGTCCCGCGACTGCGACCGCGAACGCCGCCCGCAATGCAACCTCCGTCTTGCCGAAGCCGACATCGCCGCAGACGAGGCGGTCCATCGGGTGCGGCGCTTCGAGGTCTTCCTTCACCGCTTCGATCGCTGTGCGCTGATCTTCGGTCTCGCGGTAGGGGAACTGGCTCTCGAGCCGCTCGACCCATTCGTGCTCGACGTCGAATGCGATCCCCGGCTGCGTCTGCCGTTGCGCGTACAGCTGCAGGAGCTCACCGGCCATCTCGCGCAGATGCTCGCGCGCGCGGCTCTTCAGGTTGTCCCATGCTTTGCCGCCGAGCTTGGAGAGCGCAGGCGCCTTCGCGTCCGCGCCGACGTAACGGCTGACCTTGCCGATCTGCTCGTGCGGCACATAGACGCGGTCGTCGCCGCGGTAGGCGAGGAGCAGGTAGTCGCGCGTGACTCCGGCGACCTCCTTCGTCTCGAAGCCGAGCAGCTGAGCGATCCCGTGGTCCTCGTGCACGACGTAGTCGCCGGTTCGCAGGTCCGAGAAGCTCTGGAGCGCGCGGCCGGGCGCAGCGGCAGCACGCGGCGGGCGCTTGCGAAAGACCTGCGTGTCCGGCAGCAGGGCAATGCCGAGGTCGCGCCACACGAAGCCGCGGCGTGCAGGTGTGACCGCGAACGACAGGCCCTCCGGCGCCTCGCCGGGCTCGAGCAGGTGCGCCGATACGCGACGCAGCAGCTGCTGCTGGCGGAGAGCCTCGCCGCGGTGCGGGAACGCGACGACGATGTCGAGCTCCTGACGAAGCAAGCCGTTGATCTCGTTCTCGGCTTCCGAGAGGCCGCGCGCGGAGAGCGCCGGGCGCTGTGCGTCGAAGCTGAACGGCTGGCCTTGCGGCAGCGGCTGGAGCTCGGTCGCGCCGGTGAGATCGACTGCGGCGAGGCCCTGCTCCTCCCAGACCCCGGCGATCTCGTCCGGCGACCAGACGAGATCGGGCGCGCGATCGAACGCCGGGACGAGGTCGTCGGGCGCGACGTGGCGAGTGGGCTCGTCGCCCTCGTCCGGACCGAGGTCGATCTCGACGAGCTCGCGGCGCCGCTCCGAGGCGGGATGAATCGTCGCGTGCTCGAGCTGCCGCAGCGCCCGTTGCGTGAACGGCGAGAAGGCCCGGATCTGCTCGATCTCGTCGCCGAAGAGCTCGATGCGAAGCGGCTCGCGCCCCGTCGTCGGGAAGACGTCGACCAGCCCGCCGCGCACCGCGAACTGGCCGCGCTCCTCGACCCGCTCGACCCGTTCGTAGCCGGCCGAGGCGAGCGACGCCGCCAGGGAGTCGATGCCGGGCTCCTCGCCGCGCGCGACCTCCACCGTCGCGGGGCGTGCCTCGAGCGGCGGGAGCCCTTCGGCGATCGCGGTCGCGGAGGCGCAGACGAGTCCTCCACGCGCGAGCACGTCGAGCGCGCGTGCACGCTCGCCGACCAGGTGCGGGGGCGGCTCGAGCCCGGAGCCGTAGCCGACGCCCCGCGACGGGAACAGGGCGACATCGTCGTCGCCGAGGAACCAGCCTGCTGCCTCGGCGACATCGCGCGCGTCGGCGTCTTCCGGCAGCAGCACGACAAGGCTGCGGCCGAGCTCCTCGTACACCGCCGCGACGACGAGCGGCAGCACAGGCTCCGCGACACGCGCGCGCGTCGGCATCGCCGCGACGAGCGCAGGCAGGCGCTCCTCTCCGCGGAGGCGGTCGACAAGCGTGTGCAGCACCGGACGGTCCATGACAGCGGGCCGAACAAGGCGTTCGGCCGGGGAGTCATGGTACGCGTCCGTTACAGAATGCGGCGCGCGCCGTCGTACGTCGCGCTGTACCAGCCCGCGAGCGAGTCGATCGACACGGTCGAACCGGTGTGCGGCGCGTGGATGAACAGGCCGTTGCCGACGTAGATGCCCACGTGGCCAAGATCGTCGAAGAACACGAGGTCGCCGGGCCGGAGCGCCGCACGCGCCACGTGCCGGCCGAACACCGACTGGGCGCCGGACGAATGCGGGAGATCGATCCCGAAGTGTGCGTAGACGAACTGCACGAACCCCGAGCAGTCGAAGCCGCTCTGCGGCGAGGTGCCGCCGTACACGTACGGAACGCCGAGGAGTCCGCGGGCAAACCCGACGAGCTCGATCTGCTCGCGCGCGACGGCGCCGTCGCGGCTTGGATCGGCGCGTGCGGTCAGGGCTCCGAGCGGCGTCGCGGCCAGAACGGCGAACAGAACGAGCGCGAGCAGCGCGCAGCGAATGCGGTGGGTCATTGCGGGATCTCCCTTCGGCAGGAGCGGCGCGCGGAAAGGGTGGGGCGCGCCTCGCTGTCGTTGGCCCGCGCAGTGTGCCGGGGTCCCCTGCAGCCGCCATGACCCATCCGGGGGGGATTGGCCTCCCCAGATGGGCCGGATCTAGCCGGAGCGACGTGTGTTGATGCTGCTCTGGGCCGCGTCGAGCCCTTCGGCGTCGAGCAGCTCGACGGCGTCCGCGGCTTCGGCCACGAGCCGTTCTGCGTCCTCGTGCGGCTGGAAGTCGTCGAGCACGAAATCGGCGAGCTTCCGATGGTCGCCCCGCTCCGGCCGGCCTACCCCGACCCGGAGACGCAGAAAGTCGGGAGTGCCGAGCTGGCTCGCGATCGAGCGAAGCCCGTTGTGACCGGCGAGGCCGCCGCCGCGCCGCGCCTGGAGACGGCCGAGATCGAGATCGCCCTCGTCGTGAACGACGAGCACCGCGTCGGGCTCGAGCTTGAAGAACCGCATCGCCGCCGTGACGGGACGGCCCGAGTCGTTCATGAACGTCTCGGGCTTCAGCAGGGCGACCTTATGCCCGTCGATCCGGACGTCGGCCAGCCGGCCGTTGAACTTCGCCTTCCACGTGCCGCCGTGGCGGCGTGCGAGCTCGTCGACGACCATATAGCCGACGTTGTGGCGGTTGCGCGCGTATTCGCGACCAGGGTTGCCGAGACCGGCGACCAGCAGGTCGTATGACGTGCCATGGCGGCGAGGCCACAGCCGCATGGCCGGACGCTACTCCTCGGTGTCGCCGTCGCCGGCGGGCGTGTCGCCCGAATCGGCGTCGGCGGCAGCCTCGCCGCCCTCGCCTGCGGTCGCGCCCTCGCCTGCCTCGGTCGTCTCCGGCTCCTCTTCGACGCGGGGCTGAACGACCGAGGCGAGCAGTGTCTCGCCGTCGTCGAGCAGCGTCACGCCGTCGGGCAACGCGACCTGCGAGAGGTGTGCGGAGTCGCCGATCTGCAAACCCGAGACGTCGAAGTCGACGGATGCAGGAACCTCGAGGGGCAGCGCTTCGACATTGAGCTCCGTGACGGCCTGGGTCAGCACGCCGCCTTCCTTCGTTCCCGGCGCTTCGCCGACGAGGCGGAGCGGCACAGTCGCGTGGATCGGCTGGTCGAGGTGGACCTCCTGGAGATCGACGTGCGTGATCGTGCCGCGCACGGCGTCGAGTTGGTACTCCTTGAGGACGGACGCGTGCGTCTTACCCTCGCCGACGACGACGTCGAGCACTGCGTTCGATCCGGCCTCGCCGGTGAGCGCCGTGCGCAGGTCGCGCTCCGGGATGGAGATCGCCACAGGCTTCTCGCGGCCGTAGAGCACACCCGGAATGAGTCCCTGCCGGCGTAGCCGACGAGCCTCGGCGGAGCCGAGGATCGAGCGGTCCTGAACCAGAAGCTTCATGCGCTCGCCCGCCATACGGCCGCTGAGTGTAGCGATCCGGGCTCGATGCCCGGATCGCTACGCAACCTGGTTGCCGCCGAAGGCGGAACCAGGTTGCTGTCTTTCAGACCGCGAAAGACTTCCTTCCTGGTTCCGGCTTCGCCGGCAACCAGGAAAGTGTTCTGACCAGGCCGTCGAGGCCTGGTCAGAACAGCTGGTTCTCGCCGCCGAAGATGGCGGAGACGGAATCGTCGGCGAAGACGTTCATGATCGTCTCGGCGAGCAGCGGCGCCACAGGCAGCACCGTCATGTTGTCGGGCTTCGCGAGCAGATCGATCGGCACGGTGTCGGTCACAACGATGCCTTCGATGTCGGCCTCGGAGAAGCGCTCGATCGTTCCGTCACCACAGAAGAGCCCGTGCGTCGCGAAGACCCAAACCGCCTCGGCACCGTCCGCGTGCAAGGCCTCGACGTTCGCAAGCACCGTGCCGCCGGTCATGATCACGTCGTCGCCCAAGATCGCCTTCTTGCCGCGCACGCGGCCGGTGATCTCGGTCACTTCGACGACGGTCGCCGACTCGCGGGTCTTGTGCATCAGGGCGAAGTCTGCGTCGAGCATCTCGGCAAAACGCACCGCCTGCTTTGCGCGTCCCGCGTCCGGCGACACCGAGACGACGCCTTCCCCGACGAGGCCCAGGTCGCGGAAGTGCCGCGCGAAGAGCGGCATCGCGGTCATATGGTCGACAGGGATCGTGAAGAAGCCCTGGATCTGACCGGCGTGCAAATCCATCGTCAGGACGCGATCGGCTCCCGCAAGCTGCAGCATGTCGGCGACAAGCCGGGCCGAGATCGGCTCACGGGGCTTCGCCTTGCGATCCTGGCGCGCGTATGGGAACAGCGGGATCACGGCGGTGATCCGCTTCGCAGAGGCGAGCTTCGCGGCTTGAATCATGAAGACGAGCTCCATGATGTTGCGGTCGACGGGCTCACACCCGGTCTGCACCACGAAGATGTCGGCGCCTCGGATCGACTCGTCGTACCGAACGTAGGTCTCTCCGTTGGGGTACGTCTTCACCTCGACCTCGCCGAGCTCGACGCCGAGCTGTTGGGCGATGCGATCGGCGAGATCCATGTGCGAGCGCCCGGAGAACACCATCAGCCGCTTCTGCGGCCCGCGCTCGATCCAGTGGCCGGCTTTCGGTTGCGTCACGGAGTCCGGGCCTTCGAGGCCGGGAAGGACGAGCTCAGACGTCGCGCTGCCGGGCTGCATATCCCTCCTTGTTCTCCTGACGCGGGCGGGCGATGCCGAGCGCGTCGGCGGGGACGTCCTTCGTTATCACCGAACCGGCAGCGATCCATGCCCCGTCCCCGATCTCGATCGGCGCGACGAAGCCATTGTGGATCCCGGTCCTGACGTTGCTGCCGATCGTGGTTCGGCCCTTGGGAACGCCCGGCCGGTGCGGAAAATTGGCGGTGATCGCACCCGCGCCGACGTTCGTGTCGTCGCCGATGTCCGCGTCGCCGATGTAGGAGAGATGCGGCACCTTCGTGCGGTCGCCGATCCGTGAGTTCTTGATCTCCACGTAGGTGCCCGCCTTCGAGGACTCGCCGAGGACCGTCCCGGGGCGAAGGTAACAGAACGGACCTACGGTTGCACCACGCCCGATGTGGGTGTCGACGGCGACGGTGTTCGCCCCCACCTCGGCCCCTGTGGCGACGCGCGTCGCGCCCCTCAGGATCGTGAACGGATGGATCGTCGCGTCCGCTTCGATCTCGACCGTCGGCTCGATCCACGTGGTCTTCGGGTCGATGATCGTGACACCCGCGAGCATGTGCCGCTCATTGATGCGGTCCCGTAGCACCGCCGCCGCGCTCGCGAGCTCCGCGCGCGTGTTGACGCCGTCCGTCTCACGCCAATCGGGCGCGACGTACGCAGAGACCTTGCCACCCGCGCGCACGACGATCTCGACGGCATCCGTGAGGTACAGCTCGCCCTGGACGTTCTTCGGCTCGAGCTGGTCGAGTGCGCTCCACAGCGCCGCGCTACGAAAGACGTAGATCGACGAATTGATCTCGCGGATGCGACGCTGTTCCTCGTTTGCGTCGGTGCCTTCGACGATCTTCTCCACGTCGCCGTTCGCAGCACGAACGACGCGGCCGTACAAACGCGGGTCGTCAGGCTCGGCGGTGAGCACGGTTGCGTCGGCGCCGGCGCTGCGGTGCGCGTCGACGAGACTGCGCAGAAGCTCGGGCGTCAACATGGGCGTGTCGCCCGAGAGGATGAGAACGTCTCCGTCGTGACCGGCGAGTGCTTCGCGCGCCGAGCGAACCGCGTCCCCGGTGCCGAGAGGCTGCTGTTGGACTGCGACGACGAGACCGCTGTCCTCGAAGCGCTCCTCCGTCGCAGGTGAGGCGACCACGACGATCGGGTCAGCGCCTGCGCCGCGGCCCGCTTCGACGATCCAGTCGATCATCGGGCGGCCGAGCACCAGATGAAAGTGCTTGGGCACCGCGGACCGCATCCGGGTCCCGAGCCCTCCGGCCATCAGCACGGCTGCGAGCGGTGTGTCGGTCATCGGTCGAGGTAGTGCGATGGCTGGGGCGCCAGGATTCGAACCTGGGATCGCGGGACCAAAACCCGCTGCCTTACCGCTTGGCTACGCCCCACCGCCGAGGGAGTCTATGGGCGTTCGGTGAACAGGAAGATCAGGGCGGCGATCGCGAGCAGCGCGATCACGCCGATCGCGGCCCATCTGATGATCGTGTAGGCGATCGGGACGCACAGGACGAGGAGCTGCGAGGCGGCAAAGATCCAGCCGACCTGGCGCAGCGTGTCCGAGCGGTTGCCGCGCGCGACGTACCACCAGAAGCCGACCGCGATGATCGCGAGCGCGACGGCCTCCCACCAGTGCAGCGCGTGGAAGATGTAGAGCAGGCCCTCGATCGCCGCGATCCAGAGCGTGATCCTCAGCCGGCGACCGCGAAGCCAGCGGCTCGACCGACTGGATCCATGCTCGATCGCGTGCGCTCCGAACATCGAGTCAACCGTACCACGCTGGCAACGCCGACCAGGCCTGCCCGAGCCTGCTGACGGCGCGCCGCGCGCGTCGCGCGGCGGCGGGATCGTGGAACAGGCCGTACACCGCCGGGCCGGCTCCGCTGACGTCGGCACGAAACGCTCCCGCGTCGCGCAGCGCCTGCGCATGTGGAGAGCTCGCAAGGTCGTTCGGCAGCAGCTGCGCGAGGTCGCGCGGGCGTCTGACACTCGCGAGCGCCAAGCGCAGCGCCTCGACGCGCTCTTCGAAGCCCTTCTCACCTTCCCGGGTGTCGAACGCCGCATAGATGTCGGCGGTGGCCTCCTTGACCGCGCCGCGCGGCAGGAGCACGACGACGGCGAAGTCCTGCGGTAGCGGGAGTGGCTCGAGGATCGTCCCGTCGCCGGTTCCGAGCTGCGGCCCGTCGTAGAGGAAGAACGGAACGTCTGCGCCCGCGCCGGCCGCGATCGCGTGCAGCTCCTCCCCGGTCCGCGGATCGTCGAGCTGGCTGTTCGCGAGCCGCAGCGCGGTCGCGGCATCGGAGCTGCCACCGCCGAGCCCCGCAGCGACGGGGATGCGCTTCTCGATGTGGACACGGAAGCCGTGCGGCGCGCCGAGGGAAGCCAGCGCGTTCGTGACAATCGTGTCCGCAAAGCCGGTGACGACGGTCTCGGGTGCAGGCTCGACTCTGATGCGGTCGACAAGATCGATGCGCTGGTACACGGTCATGAGCTCGTGCTTGCCGTCGTCGCGGCGCGGGCCGATCACGAGCGCGAGGTTGATCTTCGCGGGCGCGGGCGCGATCACGAGAGCGCCTGCTCGAGCGCCACGAACTCCTGCGGAGCGAGCGCCTCGGCACGGATATTCGCAGCGCGTCCGATCTCGGCGAGCGCCGAGACCGCACGCTCGCGCGATGCAAGCCCTGCGAGCGCCACGGCATTGGCGAGCGTCTTGCGCCGGTGGGAGAACGACGCGTCGACCAGGCGGGCGAGGTCGGCGCCGGCGCCGGGCGCGATCCGGCGAAAGGCAACGAGCGCCGAGTCGACATTCGGTCGCGGCCTGAACACCTCGCGCGAGACGGGATGGAAACCCGTGCGCTCGGTCGCCAGCTGAACGAGAACGGAGACTGCGCCGTACGCCTTCGTCGACGGCTGGGCGAAGAACCGGTCTGCAACCTCCCGTTGCACCATCACGCACCACAGCTCGAGCTCGGGACGCTGGAGCGACTCGACCACCACCGGCGTCGCGATGTTGTACGGCAGATTCGCGACGAGCTTTTGGGGCACGGGGTGAAGCGAGTCGAGGTCGAAGCGCAACGCGTCGCCCCAGTGCACGGACGTGCGCTCGATGCCGGCGAGCTCGGGGGCGAGCCGCCTGTCGAGCTCGATCGCGTGCACGTGCGCAACGCGCTCGGAGAGGAACCGGGTGAGCACGCCGAGTCCCGGGCCGATCTCGAGCACGACGTCATCCGCCCCGACATCTGCGAGGCGGCCGATGACGCGGAGGATGTTGTCGTCGACCAGGAAGTGTTGACCGAGCTTCTTCCGCGGCGAGACGCTGCTCATAGCCCGAAGACGCGGTCCGCATTCGCGTCGATCGCGTCGCGAACCTCTTCGCCGCGCACGTCGGTGAGGAACGCGTACGTGTGGACGACGTTCGCGGGCTCGTTGCGCCGGCCCCGAACCGCCTGCGGGGCGAGATACGGGCTGTCGGTCTCGACGAGCAGGCGGTCGAGCGGAACCTCCCGTGCCGCGGCGCGGAGGTCGTAGGCGTTCTTATAGGTGACGTTGCCGGCGAACGACACGTACCAGCCGTGCTCGAGCGCAGCCGGAAGCAATCCCGGCGACGAGAAGCAGTGCAGGATCACGGGCCCGTCGTGGGCGACGAGCCGAGCCGCGGTGTCGTCGTCGGCAGCGCGCGTGTGCACGACCACGGGCTTGCCGGCCTCGCGCGCCAGCGCGAGCTCCGCCTCGAAGAGGCGCTGCTGCGCGTCGTGCGGCGCGTAGTCGCGGAAGTAGTCGAGCCCCGTTTCCCCGACCGCGACGACCTTCGGGTGGTCGAGCAACACGCGGAGCTCCTCGAGGTCTGCGGGGTTTCCCGCCTCGTGCGGATGGATGCCGAGGCAGGCGAGCACGCCCTGCTCGCGGTCGGCGATCGCCAGCACGTCGTGTGCTCCTGCGACGGACGTGGCGACAGCGACGACGCGCGCGACTCCCGCTTCCCGTGCGCGGTCGAGCACCTCGGCCGCGTCGTCGCCGAGATGCGCATGGGTGTCGATCACTGTTGATCGTCGACGCGCATGCGGGCGAGCTCTTCTTCGACGATCGACTCGTCGAGCTTCTTGAAGAGCGGCCGCGGCTCCAGCAGCACCTGTCCCGGCGGGAGCTCGCTCGGCGCCCAGCTTCCGACCCAGCTCGAGTAGTCGCCGGTCAGGATCTCGTGCGCGTCCCCGTCCTCGTCGACCTCGCGGAACTCGAGCGGCCCGGCCACCCAGCCGTCGTAGCCGAGGAGCTCGTGAACGACCTGCGAGGTGTGCGGCAGAAACGGTGTGAAGATCGTCTTCAGGCTGTCGACTGCGCGCAGCGACACGTAGAGCACCGTGCCGGCACGCGCTCGGTCGGTCTTCACGAGCGCCCACGGCGCCTCGTCGCTGACGTACTGGTTGACGGTCGAGGCGAGCCGCATCGCCTCGCCAAGGGCTGCCCGGAAGCGACCGGCCTCCACGTGCTCGCCGACGGCGTCGAAGCCGGCCTCGACGCCGTCGAGCACCGCCTGGTCCTCGGCCGTGAGCGCCCCCGGCTCGGGCACTGCGCCGAACGTGCGGTGCGCGTTCGTGAGCGTCCGGTTGACGAGGTTGCCCCAGTTCGCGAGCAGCTCGTCGTTCGAGCGGCGGACGAAGTCGGCCCAGGTGAAGTCGGCGTCCTGCGTCTCAGGGCTCGCGGCGATCAGGTAGTACCGGAGCGGGTCGGGGTCGTACCGCTCGAGGAAGTCCCGGAGCAGGATCCCGTGCGAGCGGCTCGAGGACAGCTGTTTGCTCTCCATCGTCAGGAACTCGGTCGCGAACACGTCGTCGGGCAGCTGGAGCGGTTCGCCGGCGCCGACCTCTCCGCCGCGCTCGTAGCCGAGCAGGATCGACGGCCAGATCACGGTGTGGAAGACGATGTTGTCCTTGCCTTGGAAGTATGCGTGCAGCGCGTCCTCCGACTGCCACCACGCGCGCCAGGCATCCGGGTCTCCCTGGAGCGATGCCCACTCGACGCTCGCCGAGAGGTACCCGATCACGGCGTCGAACCAGACGTAGATGCGCTTGTTCGGATCGTCGATGTAGCCGGGAAGCGGGATCGGCACACCCCAATCGAGGTCACGCGTGATCGGACGCGGCCTGACCTCCTCGAGCAGTCCCAGCGAGAAGTTGCGCACGTTCGGACGCCACCCCGTCCGGCCCTTGATCCAGTCGCGCAGCGTGTCTGCGAAGCGCGGGAGATCGAGAAACAGGTGGTTCGTCTCGCGGAACTCAGGCGTGGAGCCGTCGATCTTCGACCGCGGATCGAGCAGGTCGACCGGGTCGAGCTGGTTGCCGCAGTTGTCGCACTGGTCGCCGCGCGCCTCGTGGTAGCCGCAGATCGGACACGTTCCCTCGATGTAGCGGTCGGGCAGCGTATGCCCGGTCGTCGGTGAAAACGAGACGAGCTGCGGTTGCTCGAAGATCGCGCCGTGCTCGTGCAGCGTCTTGAAGAGATCCTGCGTGACGCGTTCGTGATTGCGCGTCGTGGTGCGCGTGAAGCAGTCGTAGGTGAAGCCGAGCCGGCGGAAGTCCTCGCGGTGCGCCGCGTTGTAGAAGTCGGCCACCTCACGGTAGGACTTCCCTTCCCGGTCCGCCGTGACCATGACCGGCGTGCCGTGCTCGTCGGTGCCGCTCACTGCTAGCACGTCGTCGCCTTTCAGCCGGTGGTAGCGCGCGAACACGTCGAACGGCACGTAGGCCGCCGCGTGCCCAAGGTGCCGGAAGCCCGCCGCATACGGCCAGGCCGGTGCCACGAGGATCTTCCGCTTCGGCTGGGGGTGCGCTGCCATCGCCGGCAATGATACGAGCGCGTCTCGCGCACACTCCTGCCGCCAGCCCTGCAGACGTGAGAAGCAGCGCCGCCACCGCGAGCTCGAGCACGCCGCCGGCCGAGCCCGCACCCGTGCCCGGCGAGGTCGCGCGGAGTGCCACCGCGTCGGCCGGCGCCCCGGGCGTGCGCGCTGGGGTCGGGCGCGGTGCGACCGGTGTGACCGACCGTGGAGCGACGATCGTCCTGCGCGGTGCAGCGTTGCGCGACCTGGCTCGTTTCGGCGGCGCGCTGCGCGCCGAGACGCCGGGACTGTGCGGCGACGCAACGGCGACGACGGTGCGAGCGCGCGCAACGTCGCGTGCCGGCGCCGGCGAGGGATGACTCGCCGCGGTCCGCTCTGCGCGCACGCGAGGGGCAGCGGTGTGCGCTGCATGCGCACCGACCCGCGGCCTTGCCGCGCGCCGTCGTGCCCGTCGGACGATGAGGCCGGCCGACGTGGGCGGATTCGACGCCCGAGGCGAGCTCGAGGCGGCTGGGACCGGCGCACTCACCGCCGCCTGCGACGGCGCAGACTGCGTCACCGGGACCGGCTGCGACGGCGCGAGCTGGGTGCCGACCGGCTGCAGCGGTGCCGCAGGCTGTGTGGTGGGAGCCGGTGAAGACGCCGAGGAAGGGGCAGCCGGAGCTCCGGTCGTCGCGCTCGTGGTCGGAGGCGCGGACGTCGCCGTGGGCGGCGGCGCGGGCGCGGGAGCGCCGGGCGAAGGCCGCGGCGGCAGGTACGCGAGTGGGTCGACGTAGCCCTGCGGCTGCGCGGCAATACGGATGCCGAGGTGGACATACGGGCCACTGACTTCGGGGTCGCCGGTGGGCCCGATCGTCCCGACCGGCGCGCCCTCGTCGACCGCAGCGCCTTTCGCCACGACCAGCGTGCCGAGATGCGTGAGCGTGACGGCCAGCCCGTCCGCGGTCTGAATCGTGAGGCTGAGCCCCGGACGAGGGAACGGTGCCCGCGAACGTCACCGTCCCGGCCGCAGGGGCACGCACGGTTCCGCCGGCGTCACCACCGACATCGATACCGCGGTGCTCGCCGGCCGCGTACGGATGCGTCGGGTCGAACACGAACGGCTGCAGCACGGGCCCGTCGGTGGGCCACGTCCAGGCGCGCGCAACCGGTACGACGAGCAACGACCCGACGATCGCGAGCAGAGCAACGACGCGATGCACCACCACCACCCCTTTCGACCGCTATCGAAAGCCCGGCGTCGGCGCTTCAGCGCGGCGACGCCTGCGAGCCTCTTTCACGCTGACCCCGCGGAGGGGAACAGGTGTTCCCACGGTAGAGCGTGAGGGCGGGCGTTGTCAAACGAGATTACAGTTTTGTCACAGTGTGCCCCGATAGAGCTCGTTGCGCGATGAGCCGCTCAGTCGCGCGACGACATCGGCCGCCACACCGCGTGGTGCGCCGGCCGTCACGAGCTCGGCGACGGCGGCGAGCGCCGCGGCGCGATCCTCGGCGGAGAGATCCGCGGCGTCGCCCGCAGCGACCACGAGCGTGATCTCCCCTTTCGGCGGCTCGACGAAGCGCGCGCACAGCTCGGCGGCCGTGCCGCGCGCGACCTCCTCGAAATGCTTGGTCAGCTCGCGGCAGACTGCGACCCGGCGCTCCGGGGCGAACGCGGCGAGAGATCGCAGTGCAGACGGCAGCCGCTGCGGGGACTCGAACGCGACGAGAACCGCTCCCCAGGCCGCCGTCTCGCGCCAGAGCGCAGCGAGCTCGGAGCGCTTGCGCGGCAGGAAGCCGACAAACGCGTACCGGCCGGCTGCGAGCCCGCTCGCGACCAGCGCCGTCTCGACTGCGGACGCTCCCGGCAACACGGTGACCGGGAAGCCCGCTTCGAGCGCCGCGGAGACGATTCGCCCTCCAGGATCCGAGATCGCGGGCAACCCGGCGTCCGTGACGAGCGCGACCCGCTCGCCGGCGCTCAGTCGCTCGAGGACTTCCGGGACGCGTCGCTCTTCGTTGTGCTCGTGCAGCGAGAGCAGCTTGGCGCGAATTCCGTGACGCTGCAGCAGACCGGTCGTGTGGCGTGTGTCCTCGGCCAGCACGAGGTCCGCCTCGCGAAGCTCCGCGAGCACTCGCAGCGTGACGTCCTCGAGGTTGCCGATCGGGGTCGCGCAGACCGCGAGCGGCATCGGGCTAGCCCGCGCCCTCGAACGCGATCAGGCCCGCGCCGATCAGACCCGCCTCGGCACCGAGCTCGGCGCGCTGGAGCTCGAGCATCTGGCCCGACGGCGCGAGCGCCTCGCGCAGCACGGCACGGCGCGCCGCCGGAACGAGCTGGTCGAACGCCGCGATTCCGAAGCCGCCGCCGATCACGACGCGCGTCGCGCCGAACACGTTCACGAGCGAGCCGATCGCGACGCCGAGGTGGTGGCCGATCTCGCCGAGCACCGGATGCTTCGCCACCACGAGGTCGCGCGCCGTCGCTCCCGGTCCGAGCACCTCGACTGCACGCCGTCCCGCCGCCTGACCCGAGCAGTACGACTCCACGTGGCCTCGTCCGGAGCAAGCGCCTTGACACGGTTCGCCGTCCTCGACGATCACCATGTGCCCGAGCTCGGTGAACGCGCGGAAGAGCCGGCCGCCGGAGACGACGCCGCCGCCGACGCCGGTGCCGAGCGTCAGCATGATCAAGTCGGACACACCGCGCCCCGCGCCGAGCTTGAACTCGGCGTAGGCGGCGCAGCTCGCATCGTTCTCCATCTCGACCGGCAGCTCGAGGCGCCGACGCATCTCCTCCGCAAAGAGAACGTCTCGAATCGGGATGTTCACCGCACCGAGCGCGAGGCCCGTCGAGTGGTCGATCCGCGACGGAATGCCAAATCCGACCGCGCTCACGCCGTCGAGCGGCAGCTCACGAACGACTCCTGCGAGCTCGTCGAGCAATGCACCCTGCGACGTCGTCACCGTGGGTCGCTCGATGGACTGGAGCACCCGGCCCTGCTCGTCGATCACCCCGGCGAGGATCTTTGTCCCGCCCAGATCGACCCCGATCACATACGTGTCGCTCATGACTGCCGGGTAACGTAACCCGGCGAATGGCTGGGGAAGAAAAGCCCTACCGCGTTTATCGCGGCGGGCGCAAGAAAGGAAAGGTCCCGACAGTCAGCAGGTCGCGCGTCCGCAGCGCCTCGGAAGCGGGACGCAGCGACGCCGTGCAGTCGGAGTACCGCGGGCCCGGTGCACCGGTCACGCGGAGGCGTCCACGCTGGGGGCTCCGCATCGGGCTGGGCGCTGCCGGTCTCGTCCTGCTCCTCGTGATCTGGATGGTCGCCGGCTGGCTGTCGCTCGCGAGCGGCGTCTCGGACGCAAACAAACGACTCGACCCGAACGCGAAGACCGAGCTCGCGCCGCAGGGTGGCCTGCTCAGCTCGCACTCGACGACGGTGCTCATGCTCGGCACGGACAACGCGCAGATCGTCGGCAGGACGACGGACGATCACTCGGACTCGATCATGCTGATGCGGACCGATCCGTCGCACCACCGGCTGTACTACCTCTCGATCCCCCGCGACCTGCAGGTGCCGATCCCGGGGTACGGCACGGAGAAGATCAACGCTGCGTTCCAGCTCGGCGGCGTCACACTCGCGATCAAGACGATCCACGAGTTCACCGGTCTGCCGATCAACCACGTGATCGTCGTCAACTTCGGCGCGTTCAAGCAGCTGATCGACGCGATCGGCGGCATCGACGTCGATGTGCCGAAGCCGATCCATTCGAACCGGTTCGACTGCCCGTTCTCGGCCGCGCGGTGCCAGACGTGGCAGGGCTACCGGTTCGCGAAGGGCAAGCAGCACATGAACGGCGAACGGGCGCTCGTCTACTCGCGCATCCGCGAGAACCTGCTCGATCCGACCGAGACGGACATCACGCGCGGCGCGCGCCAGCAGGCCGTGATCGACGCGGTGACCTCGAAGCTCGCGTCCGTCTCGACGTTCTTCAAGCTTCCGTTCTCGGGCGGCTCGTACGTGAAGCCGCTGACGACCGACCTGAGCACGTCCCAGCTCGTCGAGCTCGGCTGGGTCAAGTTCCGTGCCTCGGGCTCGGCATCCGTGCACTGCCGGCTGGGCGGTGACTTCGGCGGCGGCGGAGACGGCAGCCCGAGCGAGGACAACCCGTTGACGCTCGACATGTTCCTCGGCAAATCGGCGCCGCAGCCGCCGACCGGCCAGTTCGGCCCCGGCTGTGTGACCGGGCACACGCTGCAATAGAGTCGTACCGTGGGCATCGTCTCGTTCCTCATCTTTGGGCTGCTGGCGGGGCTCGTCGCGCGAGCGCTCACGCCGGGACGGCATGCGATCGGCTGCGTACCGACGCTCGCAGTCGGGCATCGTCGGCGCTTTCATCGGCGGGCTGATCGGCGACGTCGTGCTCGGCCACAAGGTGCGCTTCGGCTGGCACCTCGGGCCGTTCCTGCTCGCGGTCGTCGGTGCAGTGGTTCTGCTGCTCGCCCTCGAGGCGGCTGCGGGACGCCGGCGCATCAAGCGCCCCTGGTAGCAGCCGAGATCCGTTCGCAGGCCGACGCCGAAGCTTCGGCATGCGGCGTCTTCTATGCCTCGGCGGCCTTCTTGGTCTCGCCGCCGCCCGACCCCGAGCTCTCGGAGGGCGAGGAGGAGGGCGTCGAGTCGGTCGACGGCGCGCCGTCCTTCGCCGCGGGCTTGGACTTCCGGCCGTAATCCGTGCTGTAGAAGCCCGACCCCTTGTAGTGCACCGCGACGGGATGGAGGACGACCTGGAGCGGCCCTTCCCCGCACACCTCACACGTCGTCGGCCCGTCCTCGGTCATCCCGTGGAACACCTCGAAGAGATGGCCGTTCGGGCACTTGTACTCGTAGATCGGCACGGGAGCGGGAAGCGTACCCACACCGGGCGTGGGCACCCGGCTAGCCTCGGCCGCGTGAAGGGCCACGTGAGGCTCGTGCTGACCGCGGCCGTCGCCGCCGCGTTGATCGCACCCGCGAGCGCAGCCGCGCACGCAACGTTGATCGGGACGGCACCGGAGAACGGCGCGGTGCTCGACACCTCGCCGTCCAAGGTGAGCATCGTCTTCGACGACACCATCCGCGTCGGTCCGCACAACGCGGTCGTCGCGAACGACTCGCGCATATCGGTGCTGGCCGGGCCGGCAGTCGCACACGGCCGGACGCTCCTGCTCCCACTCGAACCACAGCTCGCGCGGGGCGCCTACACCGCCCGTTGGAGCATCGTCTCCAACGACGGTCACCGCGAGGAGGGAGTCATCGCCTTTGCCGTCGGCGCCGGCAGCGCCTCGCCCCACGCGGTTCTCGGCGCAGGCGTGCCTTTGACCTGGAGCGACGTCCTCCTCCGCACCTTCTACTACCTCGGAATCCTCGCCGCCGCCGGCGCCGCCGCCTTCGGCCTCTTGACACGGCGCCTCTTCGGCGAGTCGGCGTTGCGCCCGCTCGCGCAACTGCTCTTCTTCGCGCTGCTCTTCGCGTTTCTCGGCGGAAGCGGGATCGCGCACACCGCACCGCCCGGCACGCGCTACGACCTCGTGGTCAAGGCAGCGCTGACGGTGGCACTCATCGGCGGAGCCGCGGCCGCACTCGCGCCGACCCTGCCGCGGCTACTGCCGCTTGCGACCGCCTGTGCGCTCGCGCTTGTCGTCGCCCCCACGCTCTCCGGCCACGCGCTCGATCCGGGACAGCCGCGCGTGCTCTCCGTCGTCGCGGACCTCGGTCACCTCGCGGCAGCCGCGATGTGGCTCGGCGGACTGATCGCACTTGTCGTGGTCGTGCCACGCGCTTCGGACGACCCGGCGAAGCGACTCGCCGCGGCGCGAACGTTCTCGACTGCCGCGCTCGTCGCGGTCGTCGTGCTCTCCGCCACCGGGCTCGCGCGTGCGCTCACCGAGCTCTCCACCGTCTCGCAGGTCTGGTCGACGTCATACGGACGCGCGCTGATCGTCAAGACGGCGCTCTTCCTGCCGGTGCTCGGCGTCGGTTGGCTGAACCGCTCACGCCTCCTCCGTGTATTCGCAAAGCTCCGCCGCTCCGCGACCGTGGAGATCGTCGTGATCGCCGGGATCGTCGTCGCGGTCGCGATCCTGACCGAGCTCCGACCCGGCGTCGACACGCCGCGCGCGCTCTCGGCGCCCCTCGTCGCCCAGCCGCCGGTGCTACCGCCGGCCGGCGCGGTCGTCGACGCACGCGAGCTCGGACCGCTCGCCGTCGCGGTCGCGCGCGAGCCGCACAGCGCAATCGTCACGCTCCTCGGCCCCGACGGCACCGGCGTCAACGGACGGAACGTGCGCATCGACGGCTCGCCCGCGACGTCGTGCGGTTCGGGCTGCTACCGCGGCGCTGCGCGCTCGTCGGGCGCGCTCGAGGTCTCGGTCGGCGGAGCATCGCTCTCGTTCGACATTCCGGCCCACGCGGCAGACGCGTCCGCCGCGCTCGCCCGCGTGACACGCGCGTACCGCGCTTCACGTTCGATCGTCTTCGAGGAGCGACTGGCGTCGTCGCCGACCGACAGCGAAACGACGCGCTTCACCGTCGTCGCCCCGAACCGGCTCACCTACCAGACGGTGAACGGGCCATCCGCGATCGTGATCGGCGCGAAGCGCTGGGATCGCGACAAGACCGGCGCGCCGTGGCAGCCGTCGCAGCAGACGCCGCTCGACGTCACGCAGCCGTACTGGACGAGGCCGACGAACGTCCACCTCGTCGCACCGAACACGTTCACGTTCCTCGACCGGCGCATCCCGGCGTGGTTCCGCGTGACCGTGCGAGACGGGCGGCCGGCCGTGCAGCACATGACAGCGGCCGCCCACTTCATGGTCGACCGCTACGTCGGGTTCGACACCTCGGTGTCGATCTCGCCGCCCGCGCGGTGACGCTGCGCTTCCTCGCCCACGAGCTCGAGAAAACACGGTGCGTCCTCGAACGCAGCGAGCCCGGCAGGGGGCTCGTGCCTCCGACGCGATCGTCGTGACGCACGACGCGCTGTCGCAACCGCGCCCGCGACACCGACGATCCCGCCGATCGCGAACGAGCGAAGCCTTGCGCGACGCCCGGCACCGTCCATGCGACGATCCTAGTCGTGACGACGCGTGTGACGACCTTCGGTGACCTGCTGCTCGACGTGATCGTGCGGGCCGATTCACCGCTCGTCCCCGGCGACGATCTCCCGGTGCGCACGACTACGGGCCCCGGCGGTCAGGCTGCGAACGTCGCCGCCTGGGCCGCGGAGCTCGGGGCGAACGCTCGGTTTGTCGGTCGAATCGGTGACGACGCCGCGGGCGCGCTCGTCTCCGGGGCGCTGTCTGAGCGCGGCGTCGAGGTGTGCGGGCCCCGGGGCGGTCGGACCGGCGTCGTCGTCTCGATCGCGGCGGGCGGCGACCGCACGATGGCGTCCGACCGCGGCACGGCCTTCGAGCTTGCCCCGCAGGATCTCGACCCCGCGTGGTTCGATTGCGACGTGCTTCACATCTCCGGATATGCGCTCCTCGACGAACCGATGGCGAGCGCCGCGGACGCGGCGGCCGCACATGCTCGCGCGTGCGGTGCGTCCATCTCGCTCGACGTGTCGACCTGGACGCTCGTCGACGACGCGTTCCGCGCGCGGCTCGCGTCGATAGCGCCCGACCTCCTGTTCGCGACCGAGGCCGAGCAGCAGGTTGTCGGTGCAGCCTCGACCCGGTGGGTGCTGAAGCGCGGGCCGAGAGGCTTCCTCGTCGACGGGGTCGAGCACAAGGCCCTCTCGACCGACGTGGTCGACACGACAGGCGCCGGTGACGCGCTCGCAGCCGGATTCCTCGTCGGCGGCGCCGAGCTCGCGCTTGCGACCGCGGCCCGCTGCTGTAGCGCGATGGGAGCAATGCCGTGATCCGCGTCGCCGAGGAAGTGCGTGACGCACGCGCAGTCGTCGCGCTCGAAACGACGCTCGTTGCGCATGGCTTCCCGCCCGGAGAGGGGGTCGCGGTCGGCCGTGCCTCCGAGCAGGCGGTGCGGGCGGGTGGCGGCGTTCCGGCGACGATCGGGGTGCTCGACGGCGAGATCGTCGTCGGCCTCACGGAAGAGGAGCTGCACCGCTTCGACGCCTCGGCGCGGAAGCTGGGGCCGCGCGACCTGGCTGCGGCTGTCGAGCAACGGGTTGTCGGCGCGACAACGGTCGGCGGCACGCTCGCCGTGTGCCGCGCTGCGGGCATCCGCGTGATGGCGACGGGCGGGCTCGGCGGCGTTCATCGCGGCTTCCCTTCGCCGCCGGATGTCTCAGCCGACCTCGGCGTGCTCGCAAGCGTGCAGGCGCTCGTCGTCTCTGCCGGCGTGAAATCGCTGCTTGACGTGCCGGCAACGGCTGAGCTGCTCGAGACACTGGGCGTGCCGGTGCTCGGTTTCGGCACCGACTCGCTGCCGCTCTTCTACACCGCGGTGGGCGGCCCTTCGGTCTCGGCGCGCATCGAGACGGCGGAGGAGGCTGCGCGCATCGCCCGCGCGCACTGGGAGCTTGGCGCCGGTGGGCTCCTCGTCGGACGCCCGCCCGACGAAAGCCTCGACGACGTAGAGCCGTTGATCGAGCGGGCGCTTGCAGAGGCCGACCGCCAGCACGCGCATGGCCAGGCCGTGACGCCGTTCGTTCTCGCGTACCTCCACCGCGAGAGTGGCGGCCGGACGCTCACCGCGAACCGCGAACTCGTGCTCGGCAACGCGCAGCTCGCCGGCGAGATCGCCGCGCGCCTCGCGGATTCCTAGCTCAGAGCTGCCAGACGCCGTTGGCCTGCACAAGACGACCGTCGGCGTAGAGCTGACCGCCTTTGCGGAGGTCCTTGACGATGTCCCAGTGGATCGCGCTCGAGTTCGTGCCGCCGGTGTAGGAGTACGAGTTGCCGACCGCAAGATGCACAGTGCCGTCGATCTTCTCGTCGAAGCCCACGTTGCGCATGAACCGCTGAATGCGCGGATTGCAGCCGATGCCCAGCTCGCCGAGACGCCGTGCTCCCTCGTCGGTGTCGAGCGTCTGGCGCAGAAAACCTTCGTTCGTGCGTGCACTCGCGTCGACGATGCGGCCGTCTTCGAACACGAACCTGGCGCCTTCGACCTCGGTCCCGTAGTGCACCGCGGGGAACTCGGCGAACTCGATCACGCCGTTCGCCGAGTCCTCGATCGGGGAGTAGAAGACTTCGCCACCCGGCATGTTGATGTGCCCGTCGTCGACGGAGCCGATGCGACCGGCGAGCGACAGCGTCAGATCGGTGCCGGGGCCGACGATCCGAACGACGTCGGCCGCGTCGAAGACGTCGGCGATCGCGCGCATGCGCGCGCCCTCCGCGTCCCAGTCGAGCAGGACCGCGTCGAACACGAACTGCTCGTACTCGTCGAGCGTCATGCCGGCTTCGTCCGCGAGCGACTGGACCGGCCACTCGGCAATCACCCACGGAACCGCAAACGCCATCGTCCGTTCGCGCAGCGGCCGGGACATCTCTTGCAGCGCCCCTTGGCGGTCCTCGGACAAGTCGTGCCCTTCGTGCGCATTCTCGGGGCTCCAGATCGAGATCAGCCCGTCGACCTCCTCCCAGATGCGCTTCTGGAGCGGTGAGGTGATGCGAAGCACGTCCACCGGGGCCTCGCGTGCAAACGGGCCGCCGACGTGCTCGAACGTCAACTGCAGGATCGGATAGGCGCCGCGTCGCGCAACGTGCTCGAGAACGGACTCGATCAGCGGGCGGCCGAGGTGGTTGCCGCGTACGCAGACCTGCCAACCCGGCTGCACGCCGATCGACCTGTCGACCAGGAGTCGTGCGTACTCGTCGATTCGTGGATCGCGCAACGCGTCCAGTGTTATTCGCCGCAGCCTTGCATAACAGTGTCCGGTTTGGACTACTCCAAAGCTCGCATGAAGTCCGCGACCTCGAGTGCTGGAAGCGTCTCGATCCTGGTCGACCCGCGCGCGCCCAATGCGACCGAGACCTTCGCAACTGTTGCGATGTCGGGTGCCTCGACAACGTTCACGAAGTCGAACGCGCCGAGCGTCGCCCACTGATGAAGCACCCGGCAGCCGAGCTCTTCGACGTCGTGGTTCACCTGCCGCAGCCGCTCAGGGTTCGACTTGAGGGTCTGCACGCCCTGCTGCGTCAGCGTCGACAGAAGAATGAAGATCGGCATTGGAGCTCCTTCGTCGTGTGGACCGAGGGGAGCCTACCCGGGCGGCCTGATCGACATACAACATTGCCCCGCCGACGAAGAGCATCGGGCTCAGGATCAGGTCGGAGATGAAGAGGGCGACTCGCTGGCCGCTGTCACCCTGCGAGCGCAGCAGAGCGCTGAGGGTGTTTCCGGCCACGCCGACCACGACGACGAGCGAGGCGAGCGCCCCGAGCGAGTGTGCGAAGTCGGCGGTGCCGAGCTCGCGCCCGCGGACGAGGGCGTCACGGAAACGGAGGCGCCCGACCATCGCGGCCGGCACCGCCAGGCCGATGAATGCGAGCCACGCGAGCCCCGGGAGGATGTAGACCGAGCGGAGAGCCGGGAACGGCAGCCAGACGAGCGCACCGACGGCAAGCGCGACTGCCGTCGGTCTCGCGCCGAGGATCCGCCAGCACGCCAACACGTAGCCGGCCACGAAGAGCGGCAACGCCGCCCAGTAGATGAGCATCTGGACGCCGGGCGACTGCCTCACGCAGGCCTGGTCGACGACGGCGAGCGGTATCCCGAGCGGTAGCAGCCGCCAGAAGCCGTTGCCGTAGGCGCGGATGCTTTCCGCGATGAACTGCCCGAGATTTCGCTCCCCCGGTGGAAGCGGCGGAGGCAGCTCAGGCATCGGCGAGCTCCGCGAGCAGTGGGGGAAGGGCAAGACGGAGCGAGTCGATCGCGTCGGCAACGTGCCACCGGTCGCGGTCGCGCTCGGCGACCGGGTTCGAGATCGAGCGCACCTCGAGGGCAGGCACGCCGGCGAGCGCCGCTGCGCGCAGGACGCCGAAGCCTTCCATCGCCTCGACCTCGCACGCTGTGCCGCCGCCGACCTTGCCGCTCGTTGCGATCGGCAGCACGTGCGCATCGGGCAGCGCGCGGCGCGCGGCGGCGAGGAGGCCCGCGTCGGGCTCGAGGCGCTCGACGCGCGGAACACGCGACTCGGGGTCGAGGACGTCGCAGTACACGGACTCGGAGCCGATGGCGATCGAGCCGTGCGGCAGGATCTGCGCGCCGGCGATCCCGATCTGCAGCACGACGGCCGGAAGTTCGGCGGCGAGTGCGTGGGCGGCCGAAAGCGCGGCCTCGACCGGGCCGATGCCGCAGACGACCACGCGCGCGTGCGCGTCGTCGACCAGGTCAGCCTCGAGCTGCGTCGCCGCCACGACCAAGATCACGCGCGCACCGTATCCCGGACGGACATGACCAGGGACTGTCCCTGGTCATGGTCTGTTCGTACACTCCGCGCGTGCGATACGGGCTCGTGGCGCTCGCCCTGCTGACGCTCACAGGCTGCGGCGGCGGTCACCACGTCGCTCACGGCCCACCCGCCCCCTCGCTCGCCTCGACCTGCGCCGGACAATCGCCCCACGTCGCGGTCACCGCGGCGTGGCTCGACACCTCCGACGGCGTGCGCCTCTACTCCGTCTCCGCGGGCCGCGGCCCGACCGCCGTCGTGCTCGCCCACGAGTCCGGCAGCGCCGGTGTCTGCGGCTGGCTGCCGACAATCGCCTTCCTTGTCCGCAACGGACTGCGCATCGTCGCTCTCGACTTCCGCGGGACCTACCCGTCGCCGCTTCCGACTACGCGGCTCGCGCATCACTGGCTCCCCGACCTCCAGGCGGCCGTCGACGCCGCGCACGCAAACGGCGCGAAGGACGTCGTGTTGCTGGGCGCGTCGTTCGGCGGCGCGGTCTCGGTTGCCGACGCGTCACGCATCCATGGGATCGACGCTGTGATCAGCCTATCGGGGGAGCTGAAGCTGCCGGCGAGCGACGTCGACGCAATCGACAGCGTGTCGCAGCTTCGCCTCCCCCTACTCGTCGTCGCAGCCCGCGACGACGCCTACCTCGACGCGACCGACGCACGCCGGCTCGTCGCGGCTGCCGGATCACGAGACAAGCGCGCGGCGATCTTCCCCGGTTCCTACCACGGCTGGGACCTGCTCGACCTCGCGCCGTATCGCGCGCACGTGAAAGCGCTCGTGCTGCGCGTTATACGCGCGCACGGCGCGTGAGCCTTACGCAGCCGCTGCGACAGGACGCGTGAACACGAGCTCACCGTTCTGCGCGTCGACGCGAACCGTGTCGCCCTCGCCGAACTCGCCCTCGAGCAGCCGCAGCGCAAGCGGGTTCTCGAGCAGCCGCTGGATGGCCCGCTTGAGCGGGCGAGCACCGTACGTCGGGTCCCAGCCCGCATCGCCGATCGCCTGCGTCGCCGCGTCGGTGAGCTCGAGCGACAACCCGCGCTCCGCGAGTCGCGCGCGCAGCCGGTTCAGCTGTAACTCGACGATCGAGCCGAGCTCCTCGCGGGTGAGTGCCCTGAACTCGACGATCTCGTCGATCCGGTTCAGGAACTCCGGCCGGAAGTGCTCGCGCAGCGCATCGGCGGTGCGGATGTTCGACGTCATGATCAGCACCGCGTTGCGGAAGTCCACCGTCCGCCCTTGCCCGTCGGTCAGCCGGCCGTCGTCGAGCACCTGCAGCAGCACGTCGAACACCTCGGCATGCGCCTTCTCGATCTCGTCGAGCAGCACGACTGTGTACGGCCGGCGACGAACGGCTTCCGTCAGCTGGCCGCCCTCGTCGTAGCCGACGTAGCCGGGCGGCGCGCCGACCAGCCGCGACACGCTGTGGCGCTCCTGGTACTCCGACATGTCGATGCGCACCATCGCGTGCTCGTCGTCGAACATGAACTCGGCGAGCGCCCGCGCAAGCTCGGTCTTCCCGACGCCGGTCGGGCCGAGGAACACGAAGGAGCCGATCGGGCGATTCGGGTCCTGCAGCCCGGTGCGCGCGCGCCGAAGCGCGTTCGCGACCGCGGACACGGCCTCGTCCTGCCCGACGACGCGACCGTGCAGCCGGTCTTCCATGTGGATCAGCTTCTCGGTCTCGCCCTCGAGCAGGCGGTCGACCGGAATACCCGTCCACCGCGCGACGACGGAAGCGATGTCGTCTTCGTCGACCTCTTCCTTCACCATCGGCATCGCGACGGTTTCGTCGCGCTCCGCCAGCTCCTTCTCGAGTGCCGGCAGCTCGCCGTAGCGGATCTCGGCGACGCGCTGCAGGTTGCCCTCGCGCTCGGCGCGCTCGGCTTCCATTCGCAGCTCGTCGATCCGCGTCGTGATCTCGCCGACCCGGTCGAGTGCTTCTTTCTCCTTCGCCCACCGTGCAGCGAGGGCGTTGCGTTCCTCCTTCGCCTCGGCGAGTGCACGCTCGACCGGTTCACGCACCGACGAGCTCTCCTTCGCCATTGCCGCGAGCTCGATCTCCAGCTGTGTGACGCGCCGGTTCGCCTCGTCGAGCTCGAGCGGGCTCGAGTCGATCTCCATGCGCAGGCGCGACGCCGCCTCGTCGACGAGATCAATTGCCTTGTCGGGAAGGAAGCGGTCGGCGATGTAGCGGTGACTGAGCACCGCTGCTGCGACGAGCGCTGCGTCGCGGATGCGCACCTTGTGATGTGCCTCGTAGCGCTCCTTCAAGCCGCGCAGGATCGCGATCGTGTCCGCGACCGACGGCTCGCCGACGTAGATCGGCGCGAAGCGGCGCTCCAGTGCTGCGTCCTTCTCGATGTGCTTGCGGTACTCGTCGAGCGTCGTCGCACCCACGCAGCGCAGCTCACCACGCGCGAGCATCGGCTTCAGCAGGTTCGCGGCGTCGACCGCGCCCTCCGCTGCGCCTGCGCCGACAATCGTGTGCAGCTCGTCGATGAAGAGGATGATGCGGCCCTCGCTCGCGGTGATCTCGGTAAGCACCGCCTTGAGGCGCTCCTCGAAGTCGCCGCGATACTTCGACCCTGCCAGCAACGCGCCGATGTCGAGCGCCCAGACGCGGCGATCCTTGAGGCCCTCCGGGACGTCGCGCGCGACGATCCGCTGCGCAAGCCCTTCCGCGATCGCGGTCTTGCCGACGCCCGGCTCGCCGATCAGCACGGGATTGTTCTTCGTGCGGCGGCTCAGGATCTGGATCACGCGGCGAATCTCCTCGTCGCGGCCGATCACCGGGTCGAGCTTCCCCGACTCGGCGGCCTCGGTGAGATCGCGGCCGAACTTGGACAACGCCTCATACGTGCCTTCCGGGTCCTGCGACGTGACGCGCTGCCCGCCGCGGATCTTCTCGATCCAGGCGAGGATCTCGTCGCGCGGCACGGGCTCGAGCGCGAGGAACAGCGTCTCGGTCGAGACGAAGTCGTCACCGAGCCGCACGCGCTCACGATCCGCGGCGTCGAGCACGCGCGAGAGCGCGGCCGACGCGCTCGGCTGCTGCGTGCCGCCCTGCACCGACGGGAGTGCCGCGACGGCTGCCTCGGCTTCCGGACGGAGGCCGGCCCACGCACCGAAGAGATCCTGGTCGAGCAACGCGAGGAGCAGATGCGCCGGTGCGATCTCGGGGTTCGCCACGGCGCCGCGCGAGGTCCTGCGCTGCGGCGACCGCCTCCTGGCTCTTGAGTGTCAGCTTCTGGAAATCCATCTCTACGTCCTTCGAGCTGGGCTTTGCGATGGTTGGTAGACGACGAGATCACGACGATACGAGCGGTGCACCTCGTCGAGCGCGCGGCGCATTTCCTGCTCCATCCGCTCGATGCGCCTGCGCATACGCCGCAGCTCGTCTTCCATGTGCAGTACGCGCTCGACGCCGGCGAGGTTCAAGCCGAACTCAGTCGTGAGGCGCTGGACGAGCTGCAGCCGCTCCACGTCCGCGTCGGAATAGAGCCGCGTATTCCCGGCCGTCCGCTGCGGCCGCACGAGGCCCTTCTGCTCGTACATCCTCAGGGTCTGCGGATGCATACCAACGAGCTCCGCGGCCACGCCGATCATGTACCGCCCGTCATTCATGTCGTCTTGTCCAATTGCTCGAGCAGCTCACGCTGCTTCTTGTTGATCTTCTTCGGCACTGCGATGCGGACGCGCGCCAGCACATCGCCCTTGCCGTTGCCTTTGAGACGCGGCGCGCCGCGCCCCTTGATGCGCAGCAGCTTCCCGTCCTCGGTACCGCTCGGGATCTTCAGCGACACCGGTCCTTCCGGTGTCGGCACTTCGACCGAGCCGCCGAGCGCGGCAGTCGGGAAGGACACGGGAACCGTGACGATGAGGTCGTCGCCGCGACGCTCGTACACCTTCGACGGCTCGACTCGCGTCACGACGTAGAGATCGCCGGCGGGGGCGCCGCCGTAGCCGGCTTCGCCCTTGCCCTTCAGCTTGATGCGCGTGCCGTCTTTGACGCCGGCCGGGATCTTGACCGTGTAGCGCTTCGTGCGCCGCTCGCGCCCCGACCCGTGACACGTCGGACACGGCGTCTCGACGATCGAGCCCATGCCGTGGCAGCGCGGACACGGCTGCTGCAAGGCGAACAGGCCCTGCGACGTCGCGACGACACCCGAGCCGTGGCACTCGGGGCACGTGACGGGCGCGGTTCCGGGCGCGGCGCCCGTGCCGTGACACGTGTGGCACGCGAGCTCGAGCTGGACGGCCACGGTCGTCTGCACGCCGCGCAGCGCGTCCTCGAACGAGACACGCACCTCGACCTCCACATCGTTGCCGCGCTGACCGCGCTGCGGCGCCGTCCGTGCACCGCCGCCGCGGTTGAAGATGCCGCCGAAAATGTCGCCAAGGTCGAAGTCCGCGAAGTCATAGGTCGTCCCGCCGGCGCCTTGACCGCCTGGGCGCGCGCCGTTCGTCGAGCCGAAGCGGTCGTATTCCGCCCGCTTCTCGGGCTCGGAGAGCACGTCGTACGCACCCTGCACCTCTTTGAAGCGCTCTTCGCTACCCGGGTTGCGATCCGGGTGCACCTCGCGAACGAGCTTGCGATACGCCTTCTTGATCTCGTCCTGCGAGGCGTTCTTCGACACGCCGAGCGTCTCGTAGAGCGACTTAGCCATTGACGCCGGAGGTGCTGTCACCTGCGCTGATCACGACCCGTGCCGGGCGCAAAACGCGGTCACCGAGCGTGTAGCCCTTCTGCAGCACCTGGATGACGGTCCCCTCCTCCGCCTCCGACGGCTGCGAGAGGAGCGCCTCCTGCGTGTGCGGGTCGAACTTGCCCTCGGTCGAGATCTCGGCAAGCCCTTCCTTCGCGAGCGAGTCGGCAAGTGCGCGATGCACGAGCCGCACGCCCTCCTCGATGTCACCCTCGTGCTGCATCGCACGCTCGAGATCGTCGAGCACGGGCACAAGCTGCGACACGAGCCGCTCGTGGGCGCGCGCGGCCAGCTCCTGCTGGTCGCGCGCCACCCGCTTGCGGTAGTTGTCGAACTCGGCCTTCAGCCGCTGCAGCGCGTCGAGGTACTCGTCACGCTGCCGCTCGGCCTCGGCAAGAGGATCGAGCTGCTGCTCGACGAGCTGCTCCTCGGGAACCGAGTTGCTCTGCGCTCCGGGCGCGGCAAAGCCACGCCCTTCGCTCGGCTCCGTCGAGCCTACGCCGCGCTCACTCATCGACGACCTCGTACTCAGCGTCCTCGACGACCTCGTCGTCGGAAGGCTCCGAGCCGCCGCTGCCGTTCGGCGCAGCCTCCGACGCGGACGCCTGTGCGTAGAGCGCCTGAGCTGCCTCCGTCCACGTGGTCTGCAGCGCGTCCGTCTTCGCCTTGATCTCCGCCACGTCGCTCGACTCGAGCACGCCGCGCAGCTCCATGATCCGCCCCTCGACCGTTCCGGCGAGGCTCGAGTCGAGCTTCTCGCGGTTCTCGGTCAGCGACTTCTCGATCTGGTAGGCGAGGCCCTCCGCGTTGTTGCGCGCATCGACGAGCTCGCGCAGCTTGTGCGCCTCGTCGCTGTGCGTCTCCGCGTCCTTGATCATCCGGTCGATCTCGTCCTGCTTCAGGCCCGAGCCGCCTTCGATCCGGATCTGCTGCTCGTTGCCCGTGCCGCGATCCTTCGCCGACACATTGATGATCCCGTTCGCGTCGATGTCGAACGACACCTCGATCTGCGGCACGCCGCGCGGCGCCGGCGGAATGCCGACGAGCTGGAACTTGCCGAGCGTCTTGTTGTAGGTCGCCATCTCCGACTCGCCCTGCAGCACGTGGATCTCGACGGACGGCTGGTTGTCGTCCGCGGTCGAGAAGACCTCGGACTTGCGCGTCGGGATCGTCGTGTTGCGGTCGATCAGCTTCGTGAACACGCCACCCTTCGTCTCGATGCCGAGAGAAAGCGGCGTCACGTCGAGGAGCAGCACGTCCTTGACCTCGCCCTTCAGCACGCCGCCCTGGATGGCCGCGCCGACGGCGACGACCTCGTCCGGGTTCACGCCCTTGTGCGGGTCCTGGCCGATCAGCTCCTTCACCTTCGCCTGCACCGCCGGCATGCGGGTCATGCCGCCGACAAGGACGACATGGTCGATCGCCGACGCGTCGAGGCCTGCATCCGTGAGCGCCTGCTTCGTCGGCGCGACGGTCCGCTCGAGCAACGCGTGCGCCAGCTCCTCGAGCTTCGCGCGGGTGAGCTGCAGGTCGAGGTGCTTCGGCCCGTCCTGCGTCGCCGTGATGAACGGCAGGTTGATCTGCGTCGTCATCGTCGACGACAGCTCGATCTTTGCCTTCTCCGCGGCCTCGTACAGACGCTGCAGCGCCATCGGGTCGACACCGAGGTCGATGCCCTGATCGCGCTTGAACTCGGCGATCATCCAGTCGACGACCGCCTTGTCGAAGTTGTCGCCGCCGAGGTGGTTGTCACCGTTCGTCGACTTGACCTCGAAGACGCCGTCGCCGAGCTCGAGGACGGAGACGTCGAACGTCCCGCCGCCGAGATCGAAGACGAGGATCGTCTGGTCTGCGCCTTCCTTGTCGAGCCCGTAGGCGAGTGCGGCTGCGGTCGGCTCGTTGATGATGCGCAGCACGTTGAGACCGGCGATCTTGCCCGCGTCCTTCGTCGCCTCGCGCTGCGCGTTGTTGAAGTAGGCGGGGACGGTGATCACCGCGTCGGTGACCGACTCGCCGAGGAACGCCTCTGCGTCCGTCTTCAGCTTCTGGAGGATCATCGCGCTGATCTCCGGCGGGGCGTACTCCTTGCCCCCCGCCTCGATGCGCACGTCGTCGTTCGGGCCCTTGACGACCTTGTAGGGAACGATGGTCATCTCCTCGTTCACCTCGTCGAACTTCCGGCCCATGAAGCGCTTGACCGAGAACACCGTGTTCTCGGGGTTCGTCACCTGCTGCCGGCGCGCGGGGGCGCCGACGAGCCGCTGGCCGTCCTTCGTGAACCCGACGACGGACGGCGTCGTGCGGCCGCCCTCGGCGTTCGCGATCACGGTCGGCTCGCCGCCCTCGAGGACGGCCATGCACGAGTTGGTCGTGCCCAGGTCGATCCCGATCGTCTTTGCCATAGCTGTCTCCGTTTCCTTATGTTCGCTACTGGAGAAAATCTAAGCCGGACAATATCAGATTCTCTCCAGGCCTGTATGCGATAGTCCACGGACATGGAGCCGGAGACCCAGCAGGAGCTGGAAGCGACGCTCGCCGCGCGGAAGGAGCTCGGCCCGGCGCACGACGAGCATCTGGTCGAGGGCTTCCTGGCCCGGATCGAGAAGGAGATCGACCGGCGGGTCGATGAACGCGTTGGCACCCGCCGCGGCGTGGGTCACTCGGCCGAGAAGGAGATTGGCGCCTTCATCCCACTGTTCGTGATCGCGGGTATCTGGGGCCACGCGACCGGAATCATCGCCGTCGGGGTGTTGCTGCTCTTCGTGATCGTGATCCAGACATTCCGCAGGCCGTAGCCGCCGACTATCCGCGCGTCAACCCGATTACGGCACCACCCGCGACCACGAGCACCGCGCCGACCGCCAGCCTCCGCCCCATCCCCTCGGTCTGCCGCACGAGCAGCGCCGCGAGCGCGACGCCCCAGAGCGACTCGGTTGCGACAAGCGGTGAGACGACCGTCACGCGCCCGCGCCAGTACGCCTCGAAGAGACAGACGTAGGAGAGCCCGAAGAGCACCCCCGCGGGAGCGAGACGCCGCAGCTCGACGCGGGTAGGCGGACGGCGCGTCCATAGGGCGGCGACGACCGTTCCCGCGAGCAGGGTCGCGGCCGCGGCGGTCTCGGGCGAGGCGTGCCCGTGCAGCGCGCGCACGACGTTGTCGCGCGTCGCGAAGAGCGACGCCGCGCCCGCGGCGAGCAGTAGCCCTCTCGCCCGCAGGTGCCCTGGGCGGTCGCGCTCCACGGCGAGCAGAATGCCGCCGCCCACGACCGCGACAGCTCCGAGCAGGAGCGGTGCCCGCAGAGGCTCGCCGAGAAAGACGAGCGCGATCGCGACCGCGAGCAGCGGCGCAGCGCCGACCGCCACGGACGTGCGCGCAGCGCCGATCTCGCGAATCGCAAGCGTGAAGAGCACCTGCGAGCCGCCGGGCGCGAGCAGCCCCGCGAGCAGGAACGGCCACGCACCGTGCACGTCGTGGCGCACGCACGCCGCGAGCAGCGCAACAGCGAGCGCCGGCAGGACCGTCGCCAGCGTCGCGCCGCCAGCGTCGTCGCCGCCCCGCATCCCGAGCCGCACCGCGACCGTCATGCCGCCGAACAGCGCGGCCGACGACAGCGCAAGCAGGACAACTACCAATCCGGCCTCCTGACAAGGCCGACGAGCACCTCGGCTGCGCTCGGCTCGGCGACCACGATGCCGGCCATGATCACCGCACAGCCCGACCACCCGAGCGCGCCGAGTCGATCTCCGGCGAGGGTGAAGCCGAAGAAGGCGGTCCACACAGGCTCGAGCGAGAACGCCAGGGCGGTCTGTGTCGCTGTCGTGCGGCTCTGCGCCCAGGTCTGCGCGAGAAACGCGAGCGCGCTCGCGAACACGCCGGTCACGAGCAGCGCACCCCAGACCGTCCAGCCGTGCGGCCACTCGAGCTCACCCAACGCGAGCGCGATCGCGAGCAGCCCCACGAACGCGGCGGCCATCTCGACGAGCGTGAACGCGAGCGCGTCGTAGCGCGGCGCGTAGCGCTCCATCAACACGATCTGCAGCGAGTAGACACCGGCGCCGGCGAGCACCAGCAGGTCACCGGTCGTCGAGCCGCCGGGCACGCCGGCGAGCAGCGCGAGCCCGACTACGGTCAGAAGAACTCCCGCGAGTGCCGCGCTGCCGATGCGAACACGGAAGAGAAACAGCGCAAGGATCGGCGTGAGCACGACGTACATGCCGGTGATGAACCCGGTCGACGAGACGGACGACCGCTCGAGGCCGGCGGTCTGGAGCGCAAAGCCGGAGCCGATCAGCGCGCCGGCGAGAATCGCCGCCGCAGCGCCTGACCGACCGAGGCCGCGCAACCGTGGCGCCGCCGGAACGACGAGCGTCGCGCTGGCGATCAAGAAGCGCAGCGCGAGGAACGCGAACAGCGGGTAGATCGCGACCGCGTCCTTCACCTGCACGAACGTGACACCCCAGACAGCGGTGACGGCGACCAGGACGGCGAGCGCGGGCATCGCGCGACTAGGCATCGCGCGATTAAACGTGCCGGAGCTACGGTATGGGCCGTGGACTTCGTCGACACCTTCGGCCGGCCGCTCCGCGACCTGCGCATCTCGGTCACCGACCGGTGCAACTTCCGCTGCGTCTACTGCATGCCGAAGGAGATCTACAACCGCGGCCACCGGTTCCTCGACCGGCGGGAGCTCCTGACGTTCGAGGAGATCGCCCGTGTGGCAGGTGTGTTCGCAGGCGCCGGGGTGAGCAAGATCAGGATCACCGGCGGCGAGCCGCTTGTCCGGCGCGAGGTCGAGCGGCTGGTGGAGCAGCTGGCGACGCTCGACGTCGACCTGACGCTGACGACGAACGGCGCGCTCCTGCCCGAGAAGGCGCAGGCACTCGCGGCTGCGGGCCTGCGCCGCATCACCGTCAGCCTCGACTCGCTCGACGACGTCCAGTTTCGCGCGCTGAACGACGTCGACTTCCCGGTCGGGAAGGTGCTCGAGGGAATCGCCGCGGCGCAGGCGGCCGGCCTGCCCGTGAAGGTGAACGCGGTCGTGAAGCGCGGCGCGAACGACGACCAGATCGTTCCGATGGCGGCGTACTTCCGCGAGCAGGGACACACGCTCCGTTTCATCGAGTACATGGATGTCGGGCACACGAACGGGTGGCGACTCGACGATGTGGTTCCCGCGCGCGAGATCGTCGCGCAGCTCGACGACGCGTTCGGCGTCGAGCCGGTGGAGCCCGGCTACCGCGGCGAGGTGGCGCAACGCTTTCGCTATCGCGACGGCCGCGGCGAGGTCGGAGTGATCGCCTCGGTCACGCAGCCGTTCTGCGGCAACTGCACCCGTGCGCGCCTCTCGGCCGAGGGGAAGCTCTTCACCTGTCTCTTCGCGGTTCGGGGCGACGACCTGCGCGCGCTCATTCGCTCCGGCGCTTCCGACGAAGCCCTCCAGCAGGCGATCGGCGGCGTCTGGCAGAGGCGCGCCGACCGCTATTCGGAGCTCCGGTCGGCGGCCACCGGCGACGAGGAAAAGGTGGAGATGAGCTACATCGGCGGATGATTTGGCTCCAGAAGCCGTTCTCAGCCGCCGCTCAACCGTCTAGAATCGCCTCTGTGTCGACCATGGTCGCTGTCGGGCGGCGCCACTTGCCGCGCGGTTGGTCGGATCTCGGCCGCCAGCTCCTGATCTGGTTCGGGTTCGCGATCCTCTACCAGCTCGTCCGCGGTCTCGCGGACCGTCATCCTGCGCGCGCGATCGCGAACGGCTACCACGTCGTCCACTTCGAGACGCAGCTCGTCCACCGGCTCTACGAGCTGACGTTCGAGCACTTCGTCGATCAGCGGCACCTGCTCGAGACCGCCGTCTCCTGGACGTACTGGAACTCCGAGTTCACGGTTGTCGGTCTCGCCGTCCTCTGGGTCTACCTGCGCAGGCACGACGCGTTCGTCGGCTTCCGCAACTCGATCCTGCTTGCGAACGTGATCGGCCTCGTCGGCTACGTCCTTGTGCCGACCGCCCCGCCGCGCCTGCTCGGCGTCGGGTTCGTCAACCAGCATCGCGACGGCCTCGTCTCGCTCGCGGCCAACCCGTACGCGGCAATGCCGAGCCTCCACGCAGCCGATGCGCTGATCGTCGCCGTCGTTCTCGTCAGCGTCTGCCGCAACAGGTGGGCGAAGGCATTCTGGACGGTCTGGCCGGTTTGGGTCTGGTTCGCGGTGATGGCGACCGGCAACCACTTCTGGCTCGATTGCCTGGCCGGGATCCTGGTCGCGCTGCTCGCGATGACCATCGTCCACCTGAGCATGATTCGACGTTCGGTTGCCGCTCGTCGGGCGTAACCGACCGCCTGCCGAGAGACACGGGAACAGGCGAGAACACGCTGGTACGGTCCGGCCGGTGAACAGAGCCGCCGCGATCAAGCACGGCTACACGACCGGGGCCCGCGGGCTCGCGTCGCGGTCGGTGACCGGACTCACCAGGACCCGCATCACTCCGAACGCCCTCACCACGAGCGGTGTGACGCTCTGCGGTGCCGCGGCGTTGCTCGTCCTCTTCGAAGGGCGGAATGAGCTGCTCTTCTACTGGCTCGGCGCGGCTGTCTTCGTCGTGGGCTCGCTCCTCGACATCCTCGACGGCGCACTGGCCCGCGCAGGCGGGAAGACGACTCCGTTCGGAGCCTTTCTGGATTCGACGACCGACCGCATCAGCGAAGGGTTCATGCTGACCGCGATCGCGTGGGTGCTCGCACGCCACCACCAGCCTGCGTTCGTCGCCGTCGCGATGGCAGCGGTCGCAGGCTCGTTCCTCGTCTCGTACACCCGCGCGAAGGCCGAGGCACTCGGTCTCCGCGGCGACGTCGGGATCGGGTCGCGCGCAGAGCGCGTCGTCGTCATCACTGCTGGTCTCGTCCTCGCGCCGTGGGGTGTGCTGCCCTGGTCGCTCGTGCTCCTCGCGGTCACCGCGTGGATCACGGTCGTCCAGCGCGTCCTCCACGTGCGCACGCAACTGAGTGGAGGCAATTGAAACCATGAGCGACCTGAACGGAAACGGACGCGACCGCCAGCAGGACAAGGTTCGCGTCGCGATCATCGGTGTCGGGAACTGCGCGAACTCGTTCCTGCAGGGCCTGACCTATTACAAGGACGCGAACCCGGACGACTTCGTTCCGGGGCTCATGCACGTCGACCTCGGCGGGTACCACATCCGCGACATCGAGGTCGTCGCCGCGTTCGACGTCGTGAAGGGCAAGGTCGGCGTCGACCTCGCCGAGGCGATGTGGGCACACCCGAACGACACGATCAAGTTCGCGGAGGTGGCGACCACCGGCGTCACGGTCTCGCGCGGCATGACACTCGACGGGCTCGGCAAGTACCTCTCGCAGGTCGTCGAGAAGGCAGACGGCCCGACGGACGACGTCGCCGGCATCCTGCGCGATCGCAAGGTCGACGTCGTGGTGAACTACCTGCCCGTCGGTTCGGAGGATGCGACGCGCTGGTATGCGGAGCACATCATGGCGGCCGGCTGCGCGATGGTGAACTGCATGCCCGTCTTCATCGCGCGCGAGGACTACTGGAACAATCGCTTTCGCGAGGCGGGTGTCCCGATCATCGGCGATGACATCAAGTCGCAGGTCGGGGCGACGATCACGCACCGCGTGCTCACCTCGCTCTTCCGGGAACGCGGTGTGCACCTCGACAAGACGATGCAGCTGAACGTCGGCGGGAACTCCGACTTCCTCAACATGCTCGAGCGCGAGAGGCTCGAGTCGAAGAAGATCTCGAAGACGAACGCCGTCACGTCGATGCTCGATTACGACCTCGGTGCCGGAAACGTCCACGTCGGGCCGTCGGACTACGTGCCGTGGCTCACCGATCGCAAGTGGGCCTACATCCGCCTCGAGGGATCGAGCTTCGGTGACGTCCCGCTGAACCTCGAGATGAAGCTCGAGGTGTGGGATTCGCCGAACTCGGCAGGCATCGTGATCGACGCCGTGCGCCTCGGGAAGCTCGCGCTCAACAACGGCATTGCCGGCTCGCTCGAGGGCCCGAGCTCCTACCTGATGAAGTCTCCGCCCCGGCAGATCCAGGACGACGACGCCCACGAGCTCGTCGAGGAGTTCATCGAGCGGAACCGCCGTAACGTGACGGCGCCCGCGCCGGCCGAGATCTAGACCACCAGAAACTCTCGACCCAGGGCCGGCTCCGCCGGTCCTGGGTCTGGACCTGGTTCCATTGGGCGGATGAGGATCTGCCTCGTGACCCCGTTTGCGTGGTCGCAGCCCCACGACGTCAACGACCACGTCTCGGGAGTCGCGCAGGGTTTGCGCGCCCGCGGGCACGAGGTGACCGTCGTGGCGCCGTCTACGCGTGCCACCGATCTGCTCGCAGGTCGTCGGGCGCTGGTGCGCGGCGAACGGGCCGACGTGATCGCAGTCGGCCCCGCGATCCCGATCTCGCGCCGCTCGCAGCTCGGCGTTCCGGTCGGCGTACAGGCGAACCTGCGGCTCGCGCTGAGCCAAGGGTCGTTCGACGTCGTCCACGGATTCGAGCCGGGGCTGCCTTCGCTGGCCTACCTCGCGCTGCGTGACACGGATGCGCTCGGTGTCGCGACGTTCGTCTCACCCAACCGCCTCGGCTACCCGCCCACGCGCTCCGCACGGGAGAAGCTGCTCGCGCGCATCGACGCGTTGATCGCGCTGTCGGACGAGGCGCGTGCAGCTGCCGACGAGCGCTTCCCCGGCGACTATCGCGTGCTCTCACCCGGCGTCGACACCGAGCTCTTCGCGCCGTCCACGAAAGAACGCGTGATCGTGCTCGAGCTGCGGCCGAACGAGCGTCTCTCCGCACGGTCGGTGATGCGTTCGTTGCGCGAGCTTCCCGACTGGCGCCTCGTGCTGCTGCGCACACGCCCGCTGATCGCCCGGCCGGCGATCCCGCGCGATTTGACAGCGCGCGTGCAGGTGCGCTCCGCGCGCGACGCGGGAGCACGCGCCGCGATCCTGAACGGCGCAGCGATCTTCGTGCCGGGGATCGCGGGAATCCGACGCGTGTCGCTCGAGGCAGCAGCCGCGGGCTGCGCCATCGCTCGGCCGAACGGGGTCGAGCTGCAACCGGAGCTCGCCGCCGCGGCAGTCGCCCGGCTGGCAGAAGACGAGGACCTGCGCGAGCGCGAGGGGACAGCCGCACGTCGGGAGGCGGAGGTGCAGTCCTTCGCCGCGGTGGCGGAGGAGCTCGACGGCCTCTACTCCGCGCTGGGGACACGCCGTCGCAAGCGCCGAGCCGGCGAGCCGCTCGACGACCGTCCGTGGATCGTCGCCGACCTGCACATGCACACCTCGTGGTCGCACGACTGCAGCACCGACGCAGCAGAGCTCGTCGACCATGCCATCGCCGAAGGCCTCGGTGCGATCGCCGTCACGGACCACAACGTCTTCGGTGGCGCGCTCGAGGCTGCCGATTACGCCGAGGGTCGCGAGCTCGTCGTGATCCCGGGCGAGGAGGTGAAGACCGACGGCCAGGGCGAGGTGATCGGGCTCTTCCTGCAGAAGGAGATCCCGCGCGGGATGAGCTTGGCCGACACGATCGCCGCGATCAGGGAGCAGGACGGGATCGTCTACGTCCCACACCCGTTCGACCGGCTGCACGCGATCCCCGATCCGAAGACCTTGCACCGCCACCTCGCAGACATCGACGTGCTCGAGGTCTACAACGCGCGGCTCCTGTTCGAAGCGTTCAACGACGAGGCGCTTCGCTTCGCCCGGAAGTACAACCTGACGATGGGCGCGGGCTCCGATGCGCATGTCCTCCAGGGGGTCGGTACCGGCGCCGTACGGATGCGCGCGTTCAACGATCCGGAGGAGTTCCTGCTCTCGCTACGGACGGCGGAAGTCCTGCGCCGGCCCAAATCGCTGGCGTACCTACAGTCGCTGAAGTGGGTCGCGCAGGTGCGGGAGAAGGTCCGCTAGGAGAAGGTCGGCGGGTCCCGAAAGGACCTGAGATGACGGTGGCGTGCTCGAAATCGTGACGACAGACGAGATCTACGAGCGCTACCTCCGCAAGGCGATCACCGAGATCAATCGGTTGTCGCACGAGATTGCGCAGGCGGCCGACGGCGCACCGACCGCGCTTCCGACCGGGCACCCGCTCGCAAGCATCTTCCTGCTCAAGTACGGGCCGCAGGCCCAGGAGCTGCAGGAGGGCGTCGCCTTCCACGGCCGCGCCGGCAGCGCGTTGATCAAGTCCCTGCAGCGCCTGCACGTCGACCCGATGGAGGTCTACGGCACGAACTGTGTGAAGTTCGCCGGCTGCGATCTCGGAGTGGCAGCCGACTGGCTCGGCCGCGAGCTGCGCATCGTCGAGCCGAAGCTCGTCGTCGTGATGGGCGACGACGCGCTCGAGTTCCTGAACGGCGTCGCGTTCCCGCTCTCGTCACCGCTCGACTCGACGACCGGCGAGCTCCAGCGGTTCTCTCCGTCGATCGAAGCACTCGTCGTTCCCGACATCGACCTCTCGCTCGACGAGACGCCCGCGAAGAATGCGTTCTGGAACGCGTTCAAGGCCGTCGGCCCATGGTGGACGGAACTGCCGCCGTATTAGACCGCCGGCGCGCGCTCGCAGGCGCAGCCCTGCTCGCCGCGCTCCTCGTCTACTACGAGACGTCGGAGCACTGGTGGCGTCCGGGCCTCTGGGGCGGCGTCGCATGGATCGCGTGCGTGCTGATGCCTGCGACGTTCGCGCTCGTGCTCGCCGCGCTGCCTCTGAACGAATGGCGCGGCCTGCTTCCGGTCGGCCTCGCCTTTGTCGCCCTTGCGGTCGTGCTGACCGTCGTGCACGCGGAGGTGTTCGCCAACTTCACGCGCCTCGCGGCGACGACACTCCTCGGCTGGTGGTTCCTCGGGATGTTCGACGTGCTGTCGTGGGTGGTGCTCGTCGCGTTCATCATCCCGTGGGTCGACGCCTACTCGGTCTGGCGCGGGCCTACGAAAGAGATCGTGGCCCACCACGAGCACGTCTTCAGCGTGCTCTCGTTCGCGTTCCCGGTCCCGGGCGAGCACGCGGCAGCCAATCTCGGCGTGCCGGACCTGCTCTTCTTCGCGCTCTTCCTGGGCGCCGCTGCGCGCTTCGGTCTACGCGTGCCGCTGACCTGGCTGTGCATGGTCGCAGCGCTCGGCGGGACGATCGCGCTCACCGTCTGGCTGAACCTGAACGGCCTGCCCGCGCTGCCGGGAATCGCACTCGGGTTCCTCGTGCCGAACGCCGACCTGGTGTGGCGCTCGCTGCGGCGCGAGGGCCTCAAGATCAGCTAGCGGCAGAGAAAGACGTACAACCTGGTTCCGGGCTTCGCCCGGTAACCAGGTTAGGTCTCGAGTAGGGCCACGCACTCGACGTGCGGCGTGTGCGGAAACATGTCGACAGGACGTGCGCGCACCAGGTGGTACCCGTAGTCGTCGGTTAGGCGCTTGAGGTCGCCGGCGAGCGTCGTCGGGTTGCACGACACGTAGACGATGCGCGGCGCACCGATCTCACCGAGCCGCTTGAGTGCCTTGCCGGCGAGGCCTGCGCGCGGCGGATCGACGACGACGACGTCGGGATCGCCGGCGCGCTCGTGCAACTCGCGCAACACCTCGCCGACGTTCCCGGCGAAGAACGCGGCGTTGCCGATCGAGTTCAGCTCCTGGTTCTCGATCGCGCATGCAACCGACTCCTCGGAGATCTCGATGCCCCACACGGTGAGCGCCTGCGCGGCGAGCGAGAGCCCGATCGTGCCGATGCCGCAGTACAGGTCGTACACCGTCTCTCCGCCCTGGAGCTGCGCGAGCTCGCGCGCGATTGCGTAGAGCTGCTCGGCCATCTCCGTGTTCGTCTGCAAGAACGCGTTCGGCCGAACGCGGTAGCGCAGCCCGCCGATCTGCTCCTCGATCGCATCCTCGCCCCAGAGGAGCTCGGTCGGCAGGTTCGTCACCTCGGCGACGCCCTGGTTGACGGTCCAGTGGATCGACCGCACCTCGGGAATCTCCGTGAGAACCTCGATCAGGCGCTCCCGGTCGAAGCGTTCGCCGCGCGCCGTCACGAGCTGCACGAGCGCCTGGCCGGTGTTGCGCCCCTCGCGCACGACGAGGTGACGGAGGTAGCCCTCTTGCGTCTCCTGGTCGTACGCGGGCAGTTTCTCCTCGCGCGCCCACTCGCGCACGCGGTTCCGGATTGCGTTGCCGACATCGCTCGTGAGCCAGCAGCGTTCGATCTCGAGCACCTGATCCCAGCGTCCCGCCTTGTGCAGGCCGAGCGTCGGCCCGTCCTCGAGCTGCGTGAACGAGTACTCCATCTTGTTGCGATAGCCGAACTGCGACGCGGCGGGGACGATCGGCTCGAGCGGCGGCGCTTCGAGCCCGGCCAGGCGCTGCAGAGAGTCGGCGACCCACTGCTCCTTCGCCGCGAGCTGCGCCTCGTAGGCGAGATCCTGGAAGCGGCAGCCTCCGCACACCGGGAAATGCGCGCACGGCGCCTCGACACGTTGCGGGCCCGCCACGACGACGTCCGTCACGATCGCCTCGGCGTGGCGCCGCTGCACCTTCGTCACGCGCGCACGTACGGTGTCTCCCGGCAGGCCGCGGCGCACGAAGACGACGAACCCGTCGAGGCGGGCAACGCCGTTCCCGCCGAAGGCGAGCGAGTCGATCGTGAGCTCGAGCTCTTGGCCGCGCTGGACTGGGGCTGCCACGCAGCGCAGGCTAGCTGGGCGCTACTGCAAGACCGTCACGTACACGGAGCGCGTGCGCGGCCCGTCGAACTCGCAGAGGAAGATTCCCTGCCACGTGCCGAGTGCCAGCTCGCCGGCGCGTAGCGGCACCACGACCTGCGGCCCCATCAGCGACGCCCGCGGATGCGACGGCGCATTCTCCTCGCCCTCCTCGAGATGCTGCCAGCCCCATCCCTCGGGGACGATGCGTTCGAGCGCCATCTCGAAGTCGCGGGCGACAAGCGGGTCCGCGTGCTCGTTGATCGTCAGCCCAGCCGTCGTGTGAGGGCAGAAGACGAGCGCAGCGGCGCCTTCGGCGCCGGCGATCGCCTCGCGCACCTGCGGCGTGATGTCGAGCAGCTGCGTGTGCCGGTCGGTTGTCAGCGTCAGCTCGCGCACCGCGCCCTATCCTACGGACGGTGTCCGCCGAGCCCGCTACGAGTCGCGAGATCGATGGCTTCCGCGATCGCGCCGACGACTTCATCGCCGACCTCGACGAGGAGTACTACCTGACCACTTCGCGGGCCTGAAGGACACGCTCGACGTCGAGCGCATCTACGAGCGAGTACGAGGAGCTGACGACGCTCGAGACGGCGCAGAGCCTGGAGACGCGCACCGACCGAGCTCTGGCGCTTTGCCTGCGAGGGCTTCCTCGGCAACCTGACGCGCGAGCACCAGGCGCGCGTCGCGCAAGTCGAGGCAGAGCTGACTGCGACGGTGGACGGCGAGACGCATCCCGTACCGGATGATGCGCGTCGTCATGTCGAACGAGCCGGACCGCGACACGCGGCGGCGGCTCGAGGAGGACGCGCTTGCGGCTGCTCGACGAGCACCTGAACCCGGTGTATCTCGAAGCGGTCGAGATCGACCGCGACGCGGTGCGCACGCTCGGCTCGCCCAACTACTACGAGCTCTACAAGCGCTTCGGCTTCCGCCTCGACGAGCTCGCCGACGAGTGCGCGAGCTGCTCGACGACACCGAGAAGCTGTGGGAGCGCGACGGCGACGACCTGTTCCGTGCACGGCTCGGGATCGGGCTCTCGACGACGCGCGACCGTGGGACGTCGCGCGGCTGTTCCGCGCGCCCGAGCTCGACGGGCTCTATCCGTCGGACCGGATGCTCCCGGCGCTCGAAGCGACGCTGACCGAGCTCGGCGTCGACCTGCGTTCCCAGGAGAACGTCCACCTCGACCTCGAGTCGCGGCCGTCGCAAGTCGCCGCGCGCGTTCTGCGCGCCGATCGAGGTGCCGGGGAAGGTGATGCTCGTCATCCAGCCGATCGGCGGCAAGGACGACTGGGAGGCGCTCTTCCACGAGGCCGGCCACACCGAGCACTACGCCCACACGAACGGCGACCTGCCGATGGAGGCGCGGCGGCTCGGCGACATGGCCGTCACCGAGGGCTGGGCGATGCTGCTGCAGCATCTCGTCACCGAGCCGGCGTGGCTGAACCGGCGGCTCGACGTGCCGCGCGTCGACGACGCTCGCGCACGACGGTGCCGTGTCGCTCCTCTACTTCGTGCGGCGCTACGCCGCGAAGCTCCTCTACGAGATCGAGTTCTTCCAGGCGGAGGACGTCGACGTCGATGCGCGCGCGCTACGTCGAGATCCTCGGCGACGCGCTGAAGCTGCCGGTCAACCCCGAGAGCTACCTCGACGACATCGACGGCAGCTTCTACGTGATCGGGTACCTCCGCTCCTGGGCGTTCGAGGCGCAGCTGCGCGAGTTCCTGCGCAGCGAGTTCGGCAACGACTGGTTCGCCAAGCGCGACGCCGGCGACCTGCTGCGCGAGCTGTGGTCGCTCGGGCAGGGCCCGACCGCCGACGAGCTGCTCAAGGACGTCACCGGCGCGACGCTCGAGATGGCGTCGGTCGCCGAGCGCATCCGCGAAGGGCTCTGAGGCTTCGGCTTCCTACTTCGGAATCACGAAGAGGCCGGCGACACCGAGGCCGAAGACGACGATCGCGAGGATCGAGTCCGGCCCGAGGCGCGCGCGACAGCGGTTCGGCCGCCCGATCACGCCGAAGCCGTAGATTCCGGTCAGCGCGACCCCGAGCGCAGCCAGCCAGGCGTTGAGGTGGCCGGCCGACGGCAGCACCGGCTTCCAAGCGACGAGGTCGGCGACGAGGAACAGACAGACCTGGAACGCATTCCCGCCGAAGATGTCGCCGATCGCGAGCGCATTGTCACCGAGGCGCACCGCGGCGATGCCGGAGCTGATCTCCGGCAGCGCCGTGGCGGCTGCGAGGATCGTCGCGCCGAAGATGACGCCGTTGATGCCCGCCCGGTTCGCGAGCGTGTTCCCCGCCAGCTCGAGGAGCACGCCCGAGACGAGCGTCACCGCGCAGGCGAGTCCGAAGAGCGCCGCGACGCGCGCTGTCGACGACGACGCGAACGGATGCGCCTTCGTCTCGTGCGGCGTGCGGCGGTGCGGCCGGCCAGGGCTGCTGCCCGGCATCGAGACGCTCCAGCGCGGATCCTTGCGCGACCGGTTGATCACGTACAGCCCGACGCCCCACACTACTGGGATCGCGATCGACGCAGGGCTGACGACACCGCCGATCGCCGTCGACGGCTTGAGCAGCGCACCCATCTCCACACCTGCGACGACGATCACGACCAGCAGGGCTTCGAGCACGGGCGTGAGCGCGCCGACGAGATACGTGAGCGGCCGCGTAGGGCCGGCGGCGATGTCGCAGACGACAAGCACCATCGTCTGCACTGCGATGCCGCCGATCAGATTCCCGGCTGCGAGGTCGAGATGCCCGGAGGCCGCCGCGGAGACAGTGATCGCGAGCTCGGGCAGGCTCCCGGCGATCGCCAGGAGGAGCAGGCCGCCGAGCTCCTCGCCGAGGCCGAGCCGCGCGTCAAGTGCGTCGGTCGTCTTCGAGAGCAACGTGCCCGCGATCCAGGTCGCGACCGCTCCAGCTGCGAAGACGAGCACGACCAGAAACGTCGCCGAGCCACCCATCACGAAAGACGATGAGCCGTGCGGCGGACGGACCCGCGTAGGCTCTCACGAGTGACCGGGCACGCAAGCGACGACGAGCTGATCGGACGCCTCTCCCGGGGCGACGAGCCGGCACTCGCCGAGCTCTACGACAGGTACGGCGGCCCGGCATACCGGCTCGCGCTGCGCATCGTCCGCGACCGCACGCTCGCCGAGGACGCAGTGCAGGACGCATTCATCACCGCTTGGCGGACCGCGGTCGCGTTCGATCCTCGCCGCGGCACCGCGTCGACCTGGCTGATGACGCTGGTGCACCGCCGCGCCGTCGACGTCGTGCGGCGCGAGGACCGCCGCCGGGCGGGCACGCTCGACAACGCGCCGATTCCCTCCGGGGACGCGACCGACGAGACGGCCGAGCTCCGCGAACAGCGGCGATCGGTGCAGTCCGCACTCGCGCAGCTCGGGGCGAGCGAGCGCGAGGCGCTCGAGCTCGCGTATTACGGCGGTCTTTCGCAGTCGGAGATCGCAGAGCGTCTGGGCGTGCCGCTCGGCACGGTGAAGAGCCGCATGTTCAGTGGGCTCGCGCGGCTCCGAGACCTGCTCGGCTCGAGCGGCGGGTCGTTCGGCGTCGCGTAAGAGGTTCGCCGCGTGATCCCGCTCTTCGACAACATCCCTGTCCGCCGCTTCGCGGTCGTCACCTACGGCCTGATCGCGGCCAACTTCGCCGTGTTCCTCTGGGAGCTCGGCTCACGCTCGAGCCGGATCGACCACTACGCCTTCTACCCGTGCGCGGTGAGCGGGCCCTGCCACGCGCAGGCGACCGGCCATCTCGCGTGGCCCGAGGGCGTGTTCACCTCGATGTTCCTGCACGTGAGCTGGCTCCACATCCTCGGCAACATGCTGTTCCTCTGGATCTTCGGCAACAACGTCGAGGACGTGATGGGCCGGTTGCGGTTCCTGGTCTTCTACCTGGGCGCCGGGTACGTCGCCGCGCTGACGCAGGCGTGGGTGACCCTCCACTTCGCCGGTGTCGACGCGGCGTCGGTACCGAACGTCGGCGCGAGCGGCGCGATCGCCGGCGTCCTCGGGGCATACCTCGTGCTCCTCCCCCACGCGCGCGTCCTGACGCTCCTCTTCGGGTTCCTGCCCGTCCCGATCTCGGCCATGTTGTTCCTCGGCTTCTGGTTTCTCTTCCAGCTCTGGGAGGGTGGCTTCTCGCTCACCCATCCCGAGGCGGGCGGCGGCGTGGCCTTCATGGCCCACGTGGGCGGGTTCGTGTTCGGTGCCCTCAGCGTCAGACTGCTGCAGGTTCGACCGCCGCTGAAGCCACACTGAGGGGGTGTTTCAGGGCGAGGTCGATCTGGAAGGGATCTGGATATGCAGAGGAATACCGAGGCGCCGTCCACCGTTCTACGAGACATGCGAACGTTGAACGAGATCAGGCAGGAGATCGACGCCCTTTCCGAACGGCGGCTCCGCGTGATGCGGGACCTGGCGCAGGCCTTCGACCCGACGCTCGCCGCCGAGCATGCGACGCTCGAGGAGCAGATCGCTGTGCTCTGGGACGAGCAGCGGCAGGCCCGCGCGAACATGCGCTTCGGAGACCGTGACGTGATCATCCAGAAGGCGCGTCAGGAAGAGCGCCTCTCCCGCGCCGCTTAAGAACCGCACACGGCGGGCCCCGCGCCGGGCACAAGCTGCCCGACCGGGCCGCCCGCCGGGGCGCATCGGGCAGCGGCGGTACACTCCACGCGCCTCGGGGCGTTAGCTCAGCTGTGAGAGCGTCGGTTTACACGGTGACGCGCTCTCCCTAACCCCGGCGCGGTTCCATTGTCGCGAGGGACGCGTCTCCGCAGACGACTTCCGCCGACAATGCGAACGGCGTCGCCCCGCGGTCGAGCCGCGTCAGCGCCCGGGCGTTCGGATCGCCGCCCGGCAGCCCCAAAGATCTCAAACTCAAGCCGACCGGCGCCGGATTAGTGGTAGGCGAGGCGGTACACGTCTATTTCCTTGTGGGCGGGCCGGCTGGGAAGATCGTAGAAGTAGAGGGTGCCGGTTGCGTGCTTGAAGGCTCCCGTGCCGCCAATTACTCGGACGTGCGTTGTAGGGGCCGTCAACACCAGCGGCCCGCTGGCGAACAGTTGGCCGCCGAGAAGCTTGGCCGTCACATGTGCGGTGAATGACTTTGGCCCGGTCTGCACGATCGAGTAGCTGTCGCTGCCGACCACTGCACCCTTCGGCTTTCCGAGTTGTCGTTGAACGTTGGTGAGTTGGGCGGTCCCGGTGTCGCGGTCACCAAGGCTCGGACCTTTCGGGGCGACGTCGACTGGGTGTTCGGAGGTGTCAACGGACATCAGTTTGATCAGGCTTGGCGGCGCCACGGGGCGTGAGTATGTGGCCGACGCGTCAGCGGCGGTCAGCAGGATCAACAGGATGGCCGCGCATATGACCACCCGTGACCCCGGCTGCATTGACTGACCGTATCGATGCTCACGGACGAACGGCACAGTCTTGGCCAGTACCCCCAAGCATCTTCAGCCCTTACTCATCCGTGGTGCCAGCCCAAGATGAGGAAAGCACGCTCAGCAGAGCAAAGATATCCGCGCTGAGCGCTCACGGGGCGGACCGTCGACCATACACATAGCAAGCAGCGCCGTCATGGCGGCGAGTCCGCGACGACCGGCGACGCCCGTGGTGAGCCTGGGTTTCCGAGCCAACCGCACGTTGATCCTCTTATGGCTCGGCTGATTCCGGCCGATAAAGACGCATATGACGCAGGGGCGAGTAACGGCTGTTGAGTCGGTTGGCCAGTCCGTGCGCGGGCGTGCGTTTCCGCACGACGCGCACCGTCCGTGGCTTGTTGTGGCAGGCGCGATCGTGGCGAACGGTCTCGCGTGGCGGGGAGGTGTCGAGGCGGGCTTGCCGTGGTGGTTGCTCGGGTTCCTTGCCTGCGTCGCCGTTGTCCTCGGGCTGCTGTCGTTTCCGTTGTCGGACGGCGGGAGGAATGCCGCTCTTCAGGGGGTCGTCGTTGTGGCGGCTGGTCTTCTCGGTGGCGCAGCAGGTGGCGGGCTTGTGGGGCTGAGCGGCGGCGTCGCGGGCTTGAGGCGGCCGCTCGAGCCGGGCGGGATCTCAACCGCCGGCGCCTTGGGGGTTGGTGGTGTTCTTGCCGGGTGGGTGGCGACGGCGTTCACACACGGTGTGGATCCGGTGCCACCGTTGATGGTGATTGGAGCCTCGCTCGCTTCGGCCTCGGTACTCGGCTCGACGCGGCTCGTGGTCGATCGGTTCGTGTCTGCTGGCGTGACTCGGTCCGCGCACACCATTGCCGTCGAGCGTGTTCTCGTCGCTTCAGACGTGCTCGTTGCGGGTCTCTTCGGCTGCGCACTCGTTGGGGTTTGGCGCGAGTGGGGCGAGGTGGCTTTGATTGCCGTAGTAATGCCGGTGACGGCCGCGTTGGCGGTGTTCCGCGTGTATTGGTGGCAGCAAAGGCGTTCGAAGGCAGCGCTGGCAGAGGCATGGTTGCAGGCAGAGGAGAGCGCCCGTCTGGATGCACTAACTGGAGTCGCGAACCGCCGACGTTTCGAGGAGGTCCTGACTGCGGAGACGAGCCGAGCAGAGCGTCGAGATCAAGCCCTCTCGCTCGTCTTGATCGATCTGGATCACTTCAAGCAAGTAAACGACACGCATGGCCATCAGGCAGGAGACGAAGTGCTGGTGGAGGCGGCGCGCCGCCTGCGCCGATCGTCGCGTGTGCAGGACATCGTGGCTCGCTTCGGCGGGGAAGAGTTTGCGGTCGTGGTGGTCGACGCCGAGAACGAGCTGGATCTGGCTGGTACCGGAGACAGGTTCCGTCTCGCGATCGCGTCAGAGCCGTTCGCGCTCAAGTCGGGCCGCGTTTCGGTGACAGCGAGCGTCGGCGCCGCGCAGATGTTCGGTGCTCAGCCCGACGAGCTCATTGCTGCCGCTGATGCGGCTCTCTATGAAGCAAAGCGGCTGGGTCGAGACCGAACAGTTGTCCTCCCCTCTCCCCCCCGAGTCTGAGGACAGTGTTCGCGCTACGGGAACGCGTGGTCGTGGCGGTCGCGGTCACCGTCGTTGTCCTGGTCGGCGTTACGGGTTTCGCCCTTGCAGCGACGGCTCGGAGCCTGTACGCAGCACAGCGCGAATCCACGGCGCGGCGCCAGATCGCTTCATGGCTGCTTCCGATCGAAGAGTTCCGAACAGACAACGGCAGCTATGCGGGAATGACGGTCGATCTGCTGCAACGGTATTCCCAACTTGTTGACTGGACCGGTGCGACGCTCAGGTACGTCAGCGCAGATCGCTACTGCATCGAGCGGCGCGTGCGGCCGATCTTTTCGCGAGCCGGCTCGCTGGCACCAATTGACGGGGGGCCCTGCACACGCGCGCATACACAAGCCGCGCCGCTCGCGCATGACGGGTCACCTCCAGATCTTCCACCCGTTCCAGAGATCATCTCTGCGGGACCGCCGCCTTGGGCGAAGCAGGGGAACTATGAGGGCGCTTGGCTCAAGGCGCAGCTCATTCGCGCGCCGCTCGAGACCTATTGGCTTCAAAACGGCGGCAGCTTTGCGGGCGCCAGCCCTGCGGTCCTCGCCGATTCCGGTCTCCTTCCGGCGGCGTTTCTTGCCAAGGTCAGCGTTGACACGGCGACCGCGCACCATGCTTGCCTGACGATCGTCAACGAAACAGCGACGGTCTCGCTACGGGAACCGGCTGGCGTCGTCCACCTCGGTCGCTGCAGATGACATTGGCAACTGAAGCAGCAAGCGGCCCGCAAAGACTGAACCCACGCATTGCGGGTGCGGCCGCGTTTCTTGTCATTGTCGGCTCTGGCCTCACCGGCACTGCGCTGCTGGCGCTGCCGAGACCCCACCCCGCGGCAGCGGTCGCGGTTCCGAACCTCGTAGAGCCGCCACCGCGTCAGTTCGCGATCGCCGCGATCAGAGTGACAATCGCGTCCAGCGAGGCCTACTACACCGACCACCGAACATATGAGGGAATCACGCAATCCGAGCTCTTCGATTCGTTCACCGGTTCGGTCATCCCGAACGCGGTCTACAACCGCTGGTTGCGAAGACAGACCCTGTTCCGGTACGGCGTAGGATTCGGGTTCGTTCTCCCCGGAAGCCCAGTTGGCTTTGACGCTGATGGCCACGTCTACTTCGCAGGCAAGCAGCGCTACTGCGTCGAGTTCCAACAGGGACCGACTGCCTGGTCGCAGAACGGTCCGCTCGCCCCTCTTCAGCGCGGGCTCTGTCGGCTGCGAACGCTGCGCCGCGCACCCGCAGCTCATGATGGCGCGGCGCCCGATCTCCCGCTCTTGCCCCATCAGGCAGCTGTCCCTCTCGCCCTGTGGGCAGACGAAGACGCAGGAATTACTGACCCGAGACCGGCCGAAGCTGCGGCTGACGCGCTCGAATTGCGTGCTCTCCAGCTGAACGTCTATTGGGTCTCCCACAACGGCACCTACAGCGGCGCGCGCCAGGCTCTACAGTCGACGAACGGGCGCGCCAAGATCGTTCTCGCCCGCGGCAACGGCTACTGCATCCAGGCACGCCTCCGACCAGGCTTCACAATCGTGAAGAAGGGACCGGGCGCCCAACTTCGCATCTCGTCGTACTCGGGCGCGAACGCGTGCAAGCACCGGACGACGCACCTACCGAGCCGGAGTCTTTGAGCACGAAATCGAGCACAACTCGACGCACCAAAGACAGCTTGCAGCTTCACGCCCATCGTTCGACGCAGGGTCAAAGATCACCGCTGTTCTTGAAGTTCCTGCGGATCGGATCGTCAATGAACGATTCTCAGAGCTGCTTAACGTCCTCGGGGACAAAGAGCGCTGCGAGCGGGTCGAAGCAACTATCAAACGCCGCAACGAGGAGGAGGTCGGCGGCTAGGAAAGCTTGCTAGTCTGTTTTTGGCTTATCTAAGCCATTCGGGGCGTTAGCTCAGCTGGGAGAGCGTCGGCTTTGCAAGCCGAAGGTCATCGGTTCGATCCCGATACGCTCCACTCGTTTGTTGGAGCCGAGCTCAGGCGGAACGCCTGCTAATCGGCCATTTCTCTCACGCCGCGGGCTTGCGGGGCGCTGCCCCGCGGTGACGTCGCTATAACGGCCGCGGGACGGTCCTGTTGCAATCGAAGGGAACCGCGCCCAGGATTCCAAGGGCGGTGAGAAGGTTCCTGGCCGACCGCGATTGCGGCTTCGTGCGCTGCGGTGGGCGTTGCCTCAACGCCTGCTCACGCCCAACCGGTTGCGATCGCGAAGAGCTGCAGCGCGGGCTACGTTCGAGCAAACTTGCCGTGGGGCCAAAAGTGCCTGCGAGCCGGCGAGTTCTGCAAGGTCGGCAACCTCGCATACCACCGGTACGGCTTTACCCGCCCGGCGACAGGGCACCTCAAGCGCCGTTAGAGCTCCACGCCGCGGCTGTGGGTTCTTGTAGGCGAGCACCACTGGTGCAAAGAATCCATCCCTCTCCGGCGTGGATTGACGCTGACACCCCTAGCGTGGGACGATCGTTGACTTGGTCCCCTCTCGCGGCGATCGTCTCTATCGGAATTCAGCAGAACGGTCGTGCGCCCGGTGAGGAAGTTCGTGGTCGCTGTGTTGGTCTGCGTCGTCGTTGGCGGTACGTCGACGACCTGGGCGGAGATCCCCTACCTCCCGCCCGGAAGCACCGCGGTAATGGTCGGCACTCACGTCCGCTGCACGATCACGGCGACCTCGGTTTCCTGCACAAAGGCGGCCGGACTGACCGCGACGGTCGCCACGTCAGGCGTGGTGCACGTAACGAAAGGCTCGCGGACGATCTTCTCGGCCGGCAAAACGATCCGGGTTCACAACAACGGTGGGTTCGCCACCGTCGGCAAGAACGACTCCAACGTCTACTGCCATGTCTATCGCGCCGGGGTCCTGACGATGACCTGCTCGGTAAACGGCGGTAGCGGAACGTCGACCTACAAGCCGAACTCGCACTGCTTCGACATCAGCGACCGCGCGGTTGTCGTCTGCCGGTATGCCGCAGACGGCAGCACCCGGCACGACCTCAAAACGTTTCCTCAGCCCTAATTGCCGAACACCCGACTCGGTCGGGGTGAGCTCCTCCGCGCGGTCCTTTACGCCTCGACTGTGGGTTCTTGTTGCGGCTTCCGCAGCAGGAAGACGCTCCCGACGAGTACCCAGAGGAAGAAGAACCCCCAACCGGTCAGACGAGCACCGCTGGTCGGTGCAAAGAATCCATTCCTGGCCATGGCAAGTCCGCCGACCAGGACCCAGACCCCGCCGACGAGCCCGACGCACGAAAGCCATGCGGGCCAGATCTTTGACCGCCACGCGGCGAGCGAGCTCGCGACCACGAGCGCGGCCACCGGGAAGGGGAACGCGAAATCTGCCGCAGCGAGCAGCGTCTTGACGACTGTGGGATCAAGCCCGCTCGGCGACGTCCACGCCAGTACCCCCTCGAACGAAAGCCACACGTACCACACCGAGGCCGTAACGAGCCCGGCGCCGAGTGCAACCACGGCCAACAACTCCTCGCCGGCCGCGCGAAGCCGCGTCGAAAACGAGCCGAGGAAGAACATGAAGGCGAAGACCGCCAGGCCCGAGAGGCATACAGAGGCGAGCAGGGCGCTGCGGTGGTCCTGGACGAACGAGCCCCACTCCGCAGCTCGGGCGCCGGCACCGGGCGGCGCCTTCGGCGGCAGGAAGAGCGTGGGGATGGTGAGACCCACGAAGATGACGCCGCTCAGCGGCGCCCAACGCTCCCAGCTGGCGGTTCTCACATGAGTCCTTTCCTGGATGTCCTGAAGGCTTGAGTCTATGGGCGCGAACGCCGGGCGCGCTATGAGCGCACATGGTGACGCCGCCACTCGCGGCGCGAGACACGCGCGATGTTCAGGCTCAGAACCGGCAGGGACCCAACGACGACGACTCCGGCGACTGCGTAGACCCAGCGGCCGACGTACGGCGCGGTCAGCACGGCGGCCGCGCCGGCGCCGAAGTCGAGCGCGAGCTCGAGCAGCACGCTCGCGACGACGACGTGCGCGGTCCTCCGGATGGTCTGGATGATGCGGCTCTGCAAACGCGCCTCCTAGCAAGCGGGCGCGTCCTCCGCCTCCTCAGGCTCCGTGGTCGGAGTGCTCTCCAGCGCGGCTGGGTCGGCGGACGCTCCGTCAGCCTAGCCAGGAGCCGGAGCGCTCGACGGCCGCTAGTAGCCGGCGACCGTGGTGCTGCCGCTGCCCGTCGACGTGCCGGTGTTGCCGCCGCTACCGCCCGCGGCTGGCGTGGTGACGATCTTGCCTTTCGTCGACACGACGTACCACGTGCCGGCCGAGTCCTTGAAGCCCTGCCCCTTTGCCTGCCCCGGCTTGCGGTCGAGGTAGTAGCGGTAGAGCGGCAGCTTGTTGTAGGTCACCTGGAGCGCGCCGTTCGGCCGCTTGATCGTGCCGACCTTGGCACGATCGATGCCCTTCCCGAGCACGATCTTCTGCTTGGTGCCGACGAGCAACGGGAACCAGAAGTACGCGCAGTTGCCCGTGCATCGGATCTTCCCGGCCGTCTCACGCGAGGCGTGATAGAGCGTCTGGCCCTTCGCGTTCACGACGATCGAGCCGAGGTTCGCAGCCGACGACGCCTTCAGGATCGGCCCCGTGACGGCAAGCGCAACGCCGACCCCGAGTGCCCCGGCCGCCGCGCACGCAGCGACCCTGACCAGCGGTCTCCCTCTCACGGCCCCGATGCTAGTAGGTCTCGCTTAGGTCGGGTTGCCGTAGGGTAAGCAGCCGCCGGTCACTCCGGTCGGCAGGTCAGATAACGGGAGAACACACGTGAAACTCATCGGAGCGGGACTACCGCGGACCGCGACGCTGTCGCAGAAAGTCGCACTCGAGATGCTCGGCGTCGGGCCGTGCTACCACATGGTCGACGTCCTGGGTGATTTGCCACGCGCCCATCACTGGGCCGACGCACTCGCCGGGAACGCTCGCTGGGACGACGTCTTCGACGGGTACCAGTCGACCGTCGACTGGCCCGGCTCGTTCTTCTACCGCGAGCTGCGCGAGTTCTACCCGGACGCCAAGCTGTTGCTCAGCGTGCGTTCGGGGGAATCCTGGGCTCGGAGCATGAGCGAGACAATTGCCAGCCTCCTCTACGGCGACTCTCTGATGGCCGACCTCTCCCGCGCGCGCGGACGCGTCGATCCGGCCTGGAGCTTCTACATCGACCTCATGGTCGGCATGTGGGACAAAAGCGGGCTGATCCCCGACCGAGGCAACACCGATCTCGAGACGCTCGCGCGTCAGATGGAGCGCTACAACGACGAGGTGAAGAGCACCTTCGACGACGTCGTCGTCTGGTCGCCGGCGGACGGTTGGGAACCGATCTGCGAGCTGCTCGAGCTCCCCGTTCCGGACGCGCCGTTCCCGCACGTGAACAACGCGGAGGTGTTCGAGGACCGGATTTACGACTCGGCGCTCGGAGCGCTGAACACCTGGCGCACGCAGACGGCCGTTCCCGCCGCCGGATGAGCATCGGTCTGCGTCGCCGCCGCGGCGCGCGGACGGAACCGGACGCGGACGCGGGACGGAAGGAAGCATGGCTCCTGGCCGTGTGCTGCATCGCGCAGTTCATGGTCATCCTCGACCTGAGCATCGTCAACGTCGCGCTGCCCGCGATCCAGTCGAGCCTCGGGTTCTCGTCGATCGACCTCCAGTGGGTCGTCGACGCGTACTCGATCGTCTTCGCCGGCTTCTTGATGGTCGCCGGGCGTGCGACCGACCGGCTCGGACAGCGCCGCGTGCTGGTCGTCGCTCTCCTCGGGTTCGCGCTCGCGTCGCTGATCGGCGGCGTCGCGCCCACCCAGAACGTGTTGATCGCAGCGCGCGCCCTGCAAGGACTGAGCGGAGCGATGATGGCGGCCGGCTCGCTCGCCGCGATCACCTCCACGTTCCCGCAGGGACCGGCGCGGCACCGCGCAATCGGCCTGTGGGCGGCGATGAACGGCGCCGGCGGCGCTGCCGGAACGCTTCTCGGCGGCGTGATCACCGACGAGGTCGGTTGGCGCTGGGTGCTGTTGATCAATCCGCCCGTGGGCGTCGCGGCGGCGATCGGTGCGTTCCTGCTCGTCTCGGATCGCACAGGCGACCGAGAGAAGGGACGCGTCGACCTCGGCGGCGCGCTCACGCTCACCGGCGGGCTCGTGGCGCTCGTCTACGGGATCGTCGCCGCGGGCTATCTCGGTTGGGGAGCGATCGGCTCGTACGGCCCGATCGCGCTCGGAATCGCGCTGCTCGCGACGTTCCTCATCATCGAGACGAGAATCGGCGCGCCCCTCGTGCCTCTGCGCGCGCTGACACCGCAGCTCCGGCGGGCGAACGGCGTGGTCTTGCTCTTCAGCGCTGCGCTCTTCCCCATGTGGTACGTCAGCTCTCTCTATCTGCAGCAGGTGCTCGCGCTCTCGCCGCTCGACGCCGGGCTCTGTTTCCTGCCGATGGCGCTGACGATCATGGTTGCTGCGCGCCGGGCGGGCAGGCTCGTGACCCTCTTCGGCGCACGCGCCGTGCTCACCGCCGGCCTCACGATGATGACTGTCGGGCTGCTCCTGCTCGCCCGCATCGGCACGAGCGGCAGCGCAGCGCTCTACGTGATCCTGCCTGGGGTCCTCGTCGCGCTCGGGATCGCACTCTCGATCGTTCCGTCCACGATCGCCGCGACGCAAGGAGCACGCCCGGAGCAGGCCGGCCTCGCGTCGGGTCTCGTCAACACATCGCGCCAGGTCGGAGGAGCGCTCGGGATCGCACTCCTCATCTCGCTCGCGTCACAGCACACGAGCCACCTGATCGGCGACGACCGTGCGGTGCCGACCGCGCTCACCGACGGCTTCCGACTCGCGTACCTGATCGGCGCCGGGCTCTGCATCGCCGCAGCGCTCGCGGCACGCTTTCTCCTCGCGCCTCCGCCCGAGGGAATCGCCTCGCGCCGCCGGCAGGGGCTCGCGGCCACCGTCGCTGTGCTCGTCGCCTTCGTCGCCGCCGACGTCACGTTCGCGGGCGGCCACGGCAAGCCGATCGGCGCGTTCACGACGCGCGGTTCCTACACCTTCGCGTCGGCGCCGGCGCTGCACCCGCCGAAGCTCCGCGTCGACGCCGCCGCCGCCCCAGCCGCCCTGTCGCCCGGCTACATCCTGACCGCGAACTTCTACGACCTCTCCAACGGCCCGATGGTCGGCCAAGGCGGGCCGTTGCTGCTCGACAAGCAGCTGCGGCCGGTGTGGTTCCGACCCGTACCGACGAACGTGGTCGCGTCGAACCTGAGCCTGCAGACCTACGACGGGCGGCCGGCGCTCGCGTGGTGGCAGGGCGTCGTCACGAGCACGGGTGCGACCGAGAGTGGCGAGATCGTGGTGGTCGACGACCACTACCGCACGGTCGCAACGCTCCACGGCGCGGACGGCTGGATCCTGACGCTGCACGATCTCGAGATTCGCGGCCACGACGCGTGGGTGACCGCCAACCGCAACGTGCCGATGAACCTCACGAAGTACGGCGGCGCCAACAACGGCGCCCTTGTCGATTCTGCGATCCAGGAGTACGACCTACGCAGCGGCCGACTGCTCTACACGTGGGACGCGCAGGACCACATTCCCCTGAAGGACTCGCATGCGACACCGCCGACGAACGGCTTCCCGTGGGACGCGTACCACGTCAACTCACTCGACCTCGCCGGCAACGGAAAGCTCCTTGTCTCCATGCGCGACACGTGGGCCGTCTACCTCGTCGACCTGAGAACCGGGAGGATCGAGTGGACGCTCGGCGGCAAGCACTCGAGCTTCCGCTTCGGGCCGAAGGCGGACTTCCAGTGGCAACACGACGCGGCACTGACGCCGAGCGGCGATGTGACCCTGTTCGACGACCACTGCTGCCAGATCACCGGCGCGGGAACCTATCTCTCCGCACAAGGCCCGTCGCGCGGGCTCGTGCTGCGCCTCGATCAGGCGAGCCGGACGGCCACGCTCGTGCGCGAGTACCGCCACGACGAAGAGCTCCACGCCGCGTACATGGGGAGCTTCCAGCAGACGGCCGAGGGCAACGTCGTCGTCGGCTGGGGCGCCGAGCCGTACATCTCGGAGTACACGGAGGACGGACGGCTTCTCCTCGACGGCGCCCTTCCATCGCCGGATCTCACCTATCGCGCGATCGTGCGACCGTGGGTCGGCGACCCTCACACGCTGCCGGCCTCAGCGGTTCGACGAGCCGGGAACCGCGTCACCGTCTACGCGAGCTGGAACGGCTCGACGCGCGTCACCGCCTGGCGCGTCCTCGGAGGCTCGAACGCGACGAATCTCACCCCGGTAGCGCAGCGGGCGAAGACCGGGTTCGAGACCGCGGTGCGCGTGCCCGGCGGCCACGCTGTCTACGAAGTGCAGGCACTCGATCGCTCCGGGCAGGTGCTCGCGACATCCAGGCCGGCAACGGTCATCGCGTCGACGGGCTGAGCATCCCCAGAACGAGGGCCTCGCGACTCGAACGGGGGAGTCGCAAAAGAGCCAGCGCGGGGATCATCTAGTAGGAGATGGACGATCCGGTTCGGTTCGTGATCGGCGACATCGCCGAAACGCGCGCGGACGCGATCGTGAACCCCGTCAATCCGCAGTTCCAACTCGGAAGCTCGGGTGTGAACGGCGCGCTGCTCTTGGTCGGCGGCGCGCCGCTCGCAGACGCCTGCCGCGACCTCGCGACGAGCGGGGTCGGATCCGTGCGGGTGAGCGCGGCGGGACGGCTGCAGGCCGAGCACGTGATCCACGTCGTGAGCCCGGCCTGGCGCGGCGGCGACGGAGGAGAGCGCGAGGAGCTCCGGCGGTTGCACGAGGTGATTGTCGAGACCGCGGGGCGTCTCGGCTGCAGGACGGTCGCGCTCCCCGCCATCGCCTGCGGCACCCACGGCGCCGGGTTCCCACCCGAGATCGCCGGAGAGATCGCAGTCCGCGCAGTCGAGACCGCAATCGCGCGAAGCCCCGTGGTCGCGTGCGCCGAGTTCGTCTTCCGAAACCGGACGGTTCTGCACGACTACGCGGCGCGCAGCCACTCGAGCGCGAGTCACCAGCTCGGCGTGCGCGCACTGCGAGACGAAATCGCAGAGATCCTGGGCGGCGGCGTCAACGCAGGGATCGCCGACGAGGTGAGCGAGGTCGAGGACGACTCGGTCCTGCGCGAGATCCACGAGACCGCACGCACGATCGTCGACGAGGAGGGCGGCTTCTCGAGTCTCAGCGTCGCCGCCGTCTACGCGCGCGCAGCCCGTCTCATCCTGCACGCGGGCTGAGCGGACCGCGCAGGACGAGCTCGCGATAGAGCTCGCGATAGCCGAGACGCGCGTTCAGCGCGAGCATCGACGCGAGTCGAATCTCGGTGGCCGTCGTCAACGAGCGCACGCCGTTCGCCTTCGCCCAGGCGATCTGAGCGCGCTTGATCGACCCGGCGACACCGGTGCCGCGCGCGTCGCGGGCGACAGCCAGGAACCCGTGCCGGCGGGTCTCGTCCCCGGGCTCGAGGTAGCCGTAGCCGAGCACGCGATCGCCGTCGAGCGCCACGAAGTACGACTCGGGCGGATTCGCGCGGAACCCCCACTCGAACCACGCATCACTGATCCTCGAATCGGCCCGCCCCGGCTGATCCGGGTGCGCGATGCGCGCGAGCGCGTAGAGCCCGTCGACGAGCTCCGGTCGTTCCGCGACGGTCACGAGACTGTGGCGCGGCCGCGCGGGAACTGGAGCTGCGACGACATCGAGCTCTGAGATCACGTAGCACCGCACCTGCTCGAAACCGCGCGCCTCGAGGAACGGGGCGACGTCGGGCGTGCGCGTCGTCGTCCAGACCTCGAGCGCTTCCTTGCCGATCGCACGCGCCGCGACCGAGGCCCGAGCGAGCTGCTCGTCGTCGGCCGCGGCGAGCCACACCTCGGCGTACGGAAGGTGCTCGAGCCCGGGGATTGCACGCACGTCCACCGTCGCATTCTCGCGTCACGGGGATCCTCCTCGAGGACGACGCGGGATCGTCCGCCGCGGCGATGTCCGCGACGTGACGGGCGCATAGCCTCGCTCTCATGAAGAAGCGGCTCCTGATCGTGCTCCTCGTCACGGGGCTCGTGCTGCTCGCGCTCGCCGGTTGGGCCGTCAAGGGCACACGCTGGGCGGTCGCAGGCGGCTGGGCACGCGGGCTGCCCCGGCCTGCCCAACCATCAACGTTAACCTTGTTAACTGCTTTCGGTAGCCTGGGGAGGTGAGCAAGCGCCCGCTGACCGTCGACCCACCTGATCTCGGCCTCTGGCCGACCATCACCGGGCTCGCGCGCCTCTGGAACGAACAGCGCCGGCTCGTCGTGATCGGCCTGATCTGCGCGCTCGCCTACAGCGCCGTGTCGCTCGCGATTCCGATCGTCGTCCAGCACGCGATCGACGACTCGATCCATCCCACACACGGTCACGGCGCCGCACTCTGGCCGTTCCTCGCGATCGTGCTCGCGCTCGCGCTGGTGCGCTTCCCGATCAACTTCATGCGTCGCTACGCCACGTCCCGCACGGGCATCCGCGTCGAGTGGCGTATGCGCGAACTGCTCTACCAGTCATACCTGCGCTACCCGCGCGCGTTCTACGACGTGCACGCGACGGGTCAGGTGCTGTCGCGCGCGACGAACGACCTCTATCCCGTCCGCTACTTCATCGGCTGGGGCATGACGCAGGGGATCCAGTCGCTGATGATGATCTTCGGCATTGCGATCGTGCTCTTCGTCGTGAACGTGAAGCTCGCGGCGATCGCGCTCGTGGCGATGCCGCTCGTCGCGATCCTCACCTACAGCTTCGGCCGCAAGGTGATGCCGATCTCGCGCCAGGTCCAGCAGCTGAAGGCGAACGTGACCGAGGCTGCCGACGAGTCGGTCGTCGGCATCGAGATGGTGCAGGCGTTCGGTCGCGAGGACGACGTGCAGGCGCGGTTCGGCACCAAGGCCGGCGCGCTACGCGACGGCGTGCTGCGCCAGGCTCGCGTCGAGGCCGCGTTCCTGCCCGGACTGCTCTTCCTGCCGACGATCTCGATCGCCGCGGTCGTCTACTTCGGCGGCCACGACGTGATCGGCGGCAATCTGACCGACGGCGAGTTCTACCTCTTCTACCAGCTCCTCCTGCAAATGGTCTGGCCGCTCGAGGCGCTCGGCTGGATCCTGTCGCTCGGCCAGCGCGCGACCGCGTCCGCGTCGCGCAGCTTCGCGTGGTTGCAAGGGATCGAGACGATCCCCGAAGCGGCGTCGCCGCGCGCAGTGCCGACGGGCGGCCTCGATGTGACCTTCGAGAACGTCCATTTCGCGTACCCCACGAGCAATGAGGTGCTCGAGGGTGTCGATCTGCACGTGGCCGCCGGCGAGGTCGTCGCGCTCTGCGGGTCGACCGGTGCGGGCAAGACGTCGCTGCTCAACCTGCTGCCGCGGTTCTACGACCCCACCGAGGGACGCGTATTGCTCGGCGGAGTCGACGTCGCCGACATGCGAATCGAGGAGCTGCGGCACGCGGTCGCGATCGTCACGCAGAAGCCGATCCTGTTCTCGATCCCGCTGCGCGAGAACCTCACCACGGCGCGTCCCGATGCCCCGTGGGACGAGGTCGTCGCCGCCTGCGAGGCCGCCGGCGTCGCGCACTTCGCGGCCGATCTCCCGGAGGGCTACGACACGCTGATCGGCGAGCGCGGTGTCAATCTCTCGGGCGGCCAGCGCCAGCGCGTCGCGCTCGCCCGCGCGTTGATCGCCGGTGCCCGCGTGGTCGTGCTCGACGACCCGATGTCGGCCGTCGACACGCAGACCGAGCGCCACCTCGTCACGAACCTTCGGCCCGCGCTCGCGGGGCGGACCGTCCTGATCGCGACGCAGCGGCTCTCGACCGTCGAGGTCGCAGACCGCGCCGTCGTGCTGGACGAGGGCCGCATCGTCGAGTCCGGCACGCCGCAGGAGCTCCTGCAGAGCGGTGCACTCTTCGCCGCGCTCTTCGGCGAGGAGGTGGGCGCCGTTGCCTAAGCAACAACGCATCGGGCTGACGCGCCTGGCCGCATACCTGCCGGGACAGCGCCTGCGCGTCGCGGCCCTGGGAGTCGTCGGTCTCGGCATGGCGGTCACGCAGGTGGGGCCGCTGCTGATCGTGCGCGACGCGATCGACAACGGCATGACCAAGCGCAACGACACGCGGCTGTGGGAGGACGTCGTCCTGTTCCTCGGAATCAGCGCGCTCGCGTGGGTCTTCAACACGACGCTCGTGCGCGGGCTCGCACGCGTCGGCCAGAACATCGTCTACGGACTTCGGACCGACCTGTTCGACCACCTGACGCAGCTGTCGCTCCGCTACTTCAGCCAGCAGAAGGCAGGTTGGATCATCGCGCGCCTGACATCGGACGCCGATGCGCTCTCGGACGTGCTTTCGCAGGGGCTGACGACGCTTGTGACGAGCGTGCTGATGCTCCTGGCCGCGATCATCGGCGTCTTCGTCGTCGACTGGCGGCTCGGGCTCGCCGGCTGCGTCGTGCTGCCGCCGTCGCTGATCTTCGTGCGCTGGTTCCAGGTGAAGTCGCACACGGCGTTCCTGCGCGTGCGCGAGACGATCGGATTCATGACCGCCCAGGTCGCGGAATCGATCTCCGGCATGGCGATCATCCAGGCGTTCAACCGCGAGCGCGCCTTCCTCAACGAGTTCGACGCGGCCAACGACGCGAACCGCGAGAGCAACACGTACGCGCAGTACCTCAACTGCCTGTTCTTTCCAGGCATCGAGATCCTCGGTGTGATTGCGATGCTCTCCGTCCTCTGGGTCGGCGGCCACCTGATCACCCATCACTCGATGACCTACGGGACCCTCGTGATCGCGGTGTTCCTGCTCAACTGGCTCTTCCAACCGCTCCAGAGCCTCTCCGACCTGTACAGCCAGGTGCAGTCGGCGGCGGCGGCGATGGAGAAGATCACCGGGATCCTCGACGTCGAGCCCGACATCCGCGACGCGACGGGCGCGGAGAAGCTTGCGATCGAGGGCCATCTCCGCCTCGACCGCGTCACGTTCTCCTACGGCCGCGAGCCGGTGCTGCATGCGATCGAGATCGACGTGCCTGCCGGCAACTGCCTCGCGCTCGTCGGCGAGTCGGGCGGCGGCAAGTCGACAACCGCGAAGCTCGTCGGCCGCTTCTACGACCCCGACGAAGGCGCGGTGCTGATCGACGGCCACGACCTGCGCTCGCTCGAGCTGCGCGCGTACCGGCGACAGCTCGGCGTTGTGCTCCAGGACCCGTTCCTCTTCGCCGGCACGATCGCCGACAACATCCACTTCGCACAGCCCAGCGCCACGGACGAGCAGGTCGCAGACGTCGCGCGCGCCGTCGGTGTCGAGCATGTCGTCCGCCGGTTCGAGAAGGGGCTGCAGCACGAGGTGCGCGAGGGCGGCGCCGGCCTCTCCGCGGGCGAGCGCCAGCTGATCTCGATCGCGCGCGCGCTGCTCGCCGACCCGCGCATCCTGATCCTCGACGAGGCGACGTCGAACATCGACCGGCCGACCGAGATCCTGATCGAGCGCGCGCTCGACCGGCTGCTGCGCGGCCGCACGTCGATCATCATCGCCCACCGCCTCGCGACCGTCCGCCGCGCCGACGAGATCCTCGTCATGGAGCACGGCCGGATCACGCAGCGCGGCTCGTTCGACGAGCTGCTCGCTGCGCCGGGGCCGTTCCGAGAGCTAGCGGCTCAGCTGCAGGGTTCGGAGGCGGCGGACTTGCAGTCCGAGCCGGTCACCGGCAAACGGCCGAGCAGCTCCGCCAGTGTCGCCAGCTCGCCCTCCGAGTAACGCGAGACGAAGAGCTCGTCGATGCCGCGGAGATGCGTCACCGACGCTGCGCGCAAGGTCGCGCGGCCCGCGTCCGTGAGCTTCGCGTACGAGACGCGCGCATCCGAAGCGCACGTCTCCTTGACCACGTAGCCGCAGCTCTCGAGCCCTTCGAGCAGGCGCGTGATGCCCGACGCGGTCAGCAGCACCTGCTGCGCCAGATCGACGCGCCGCAGCAGCCCGCCCTCGGCGTGCGAGAGGTGAAGCAGCACCTCGTAGTCGTTCAGCGTCAGCTCGTGCTCGCGCTGGAGCTGCGCCGAAAGCTCGCGCGTGATCGCAGCGTGGGCGCGCAGAAACGAGACCCAGCCGTCGAGCTGGGCATCCGTCGCCGCCTGGATGCGTTCCGCAGTACTCATACTTGCGTTCTCAAGTGTAGCGCGCCGGAGGCAGGAAATCGCCCCCGGGCCGCTAGGTAGATTCTTCTATATGAGCGTAGACTCGACGGAGCTCATCAGGGAGCGCAGGCACCGGCTTTGCCGGTGCTGGAGCGGAAAATGAGTAGGAGCGACCAGGGAATCGAGGCCGAATGGCTGGTCCGGCGGTTCAAGGACGTCGAAGCCGTCGCCGGAATCGACCTGCACGTCGCCCCGGGCGAGATCTACGGCTTCCTCGGCCCGAACGGCGCCGGCAAGTCGACGACCGTCCACATGCTGACGACGCTGCTCCCTCCCACGTCGGGCCGCGCGACGGTCGCCGGCTTCGACGTCGCGCGCCAGGGCCCGAAGGTGCGCGCCTCGATCGGCGCCGCGCTGCAGGAGGCTGCGCTCGACCCGTTCCTGACCGGCCGCGAGCACCTGCGACTCCAGGCGTCGCTGCACGGGATCACCGGCGAGGAGCGCACGCGACTCATGGGCGCGCTGCTCGACCGAGTCGGCCTGACGCACGCGGGCGACCGGAAGGTGCGCACCTACTCGGGCGGCATGAAGCGCCGGCTCGACCTCGCGCTCGCGCTGATCCACGACCCGTCGATCATCTTCCTCGACGAGCCGACGACCGGGCTCGACCCGCAGAGCCGCACCGCGCTCTGGGATGAGGTCGGGCGCCTCGCGCGCGACGAGGGCGTGACCGTCTTCCTGACGACGCAGTACCTCGAGGAGGCGGACGTGCTTGCCGACCGCGTCGGGATCATCGACCACGGCCGCATCGTCGCCGAGGGCACGCCTGCGCAGCTGAAGGCGGAGATCGGCAAGCCGACGGTCGAGCTCGTGCCGGAAGTGCCTGGGGACCTCGACCGGCTGCGTGGGCTGCTCGTTCCGCTTCGGCGTCGAGACCGCGGCACGGCCGGGCGCTGCGCCGTGCAGATCGACGGTCACAGTGCGCTGCCGGAGGTGATCCGCGCGCTCGACGGCGCAGGCGTCCGCGCCGCGCAGATCAACCTGCACGAGCCGAGCCTCGACGACGTGTTCCTCGCCAAGACGGGCCGCACGCTCGAGGGCTCCGTCGAGGAAGACGCGCCTGAACGCTTCGATGCTCCAACAGGTCTGGCTGATCGCGCGCACGGTCGATCATCCGCACGTTCCGCCAGCCCGGCGTCTGGATCCCGCCGCTCACGTTCCCCCTGATGCTGATGGCGGTCAACTCGAACGGCCTGCGCGCAGCCACGCACCTGCCCGGCTTCCCGACGCACTCGTTCCTCGCGTTCTTCATGCCGTTCTCGTTCCTGCAGGGCGCGCTGTTCGCGTCGGCGATCGCGGGCACCGACCTTGCGCGCGACATCGACACGGGGTTCCTGAACCGGCTGGCGCTCACCCCGGTCCGCGGCTCGGCGCTGCTGCTCGGCCAGATCGGCGGCGCGATCGGGCTCGGCACGCTGCAGGCGTTCGTCTACCTCGGCGTCGCGCTCGCAGCCGGCGTGCACATCGATACGGGCGTCCGGGGGCGCTCCTGATCCTGCTGCTCGCGGTGCTGATCGCGGCCGGCTGGGGAACGCTCGGGCTCTGGATCGCGCTGCGCACCGGGTCGGGCGAGGGCGTGCAGTCGCAGTTCCCGCTGCTCTTCTTCGTCACGTTCATCTCGAGCATCAACCTGCCGCGGAACCTGATCGAGGTGACGTGGTTCCGCGACATCGCGACGGTCAACCCGGTCAGCTACATGATCGAAGGGCTTCGCTCGCTCGTGATCGACGGCTGGAACGGCGAGGCGCTCGGGCTCGGGTTCGCGTTCACGTTCGGGCTGATCGGGCTGTCGATCCTGCTCGCGACCCGGCAACTCAAGGTGAGGATGACCCGCACATGAGACGCACAGCCGACGTCGCGCTCGGGCTCGCGTACCGGCAGCTGACCGTCCTGCTGAAGAACCCGTCGCTCTTCCTGCCGCCGATGCTCTTCCCGCTGATGAACTTCATGGCGTACGCGGGCGGACTTTCGCGGCTGCGCCACGTCCCCGGGTTCGACTTCCACGGCGGCTACACCGCGTTCCAGTTCTGCTTCGTGCTGCTGCAGTCGGCGGCGTTCGGCGGCGTCTTCGCCGGCTTCGGGATCGCGCGCGACTTCGAGCGCGGCTTCGCGCGGCGCCTGCTCGTATCGGCGCCGCACCGCAGCGGGATCATCCTCGGCTACGCGATCGCGGCGTTCTTCCGCTGGGCGATGATCGCTGTCGTCCTGACGATCGTCGCGCTGATCGCCGGCATGCAGGTCGGCGGCAGCGGCATCGACCTGTTCGGGCTCTTCGGGCTCGCGATCCTCTTCAACCAGATCGGCCTCCTCTGGGCCTGCGGCGTCGCGATGCGCTTCCGCTCCGTTCAGGCGGGGCCGCTGATGCAGACGCCCGTCTTCATGGCGCTCTTCCTCGCGCCGGTCTACGTGCCGCTGCATCTGCTGCAGGGCTGGATCCACGCGGTCGCACGCTACAACCCGCTCACGTACATCATCGAGTCGGGCCGCGGCTTCATCGAGGGCGATCCGACGCAGGTCGGCATGGCGTTCGGGCTCGCGGTGCTGCTGCTCGCCGTCTTCGCCGTGTGGGCGCGGACGGGTCTGCGCAGCGCCGAGCACTCGGCCGGCTGACCTTGGATTCGAGCCTAGAGATCCCGGCGCGAGAACGCGGTCAGCGCTGCCGTGCCGACGAGCGCGAGGTAGGCGATCGACCATGCCAGCAGCGGTGCGCCCGCGTGGTGCGAGCCACCGAACGGGCCGAGCGTGAGCACGAACTCGGCGAACCCGGTGGTGCCGGCTGTCAGACGATGCAGCGCATCCTCGTACAGCGCGTCGAACGGGAAGACCCACCACGCGATGCGCGCGATGTGCTGCAGCTTCTGCGAATGGATCGCGTGGCCGATCTCGCCGAGCAGGCCGGCAGTAAGCCCGGCGCCGAAGATCATCAGCGTCCCGATCCCGTTCGCGATCGGCGCGAGGAAGACCGAACCTGCGAGCGCGAGCGCCGACACGACGACGATCGCGCCGGCGAGCTCGATTCCCGGCGACACGATCCGGTCGGGCGTCCATCCGCCCGCCCACCGCGTGATCAGCACGGCAGCCGCATAGACAGCGAGCACGTACACCGCCGACACGCCGGCGGCACCGGCGAAGCGCGCGAGCAGGAGTTGCGCACGGCCGATCGGGCGTACGACGAGCGGCTGCAACAACCCTGCTTCCGCGTCGCCGCGCACCACGTTCAGGGTCAGAAACACTGCGAGCACCGCGCCGAGGAACAGCGTCGCGAACATCGCCAGCCCGAGCACGAGCGAGCCGGCGAGCACGTTCGGGTCGAGCTGCTCCTGTCCCGGCCCGACGAAGCTGCGCGTGTCCTTGAACGCCGCGTGCGTTCCCCATGCATACAACGCGAGGAACAGCACCGTGAGCGCGAGCACCACGGCGAACATCTTTCGCCGCAAGCTCTCGCGCAGCCCGTAACCAATAATCGTGATCACTGAGCAACCTCCGGTTGCACAGTGACTTTCCGCTCCGGCACCGGCAAAGCCGGTACCTCGGCTCTTTGATCGCCTCCGTCAAGCCTACGGCTCATCGACCACCTCGAGGTAGACCTCCTCGAGCGTGGACGTGACGACCCGCACGCCGTAGACGTCCTCGCCTGCCGCGACCAGCTCGCGGACGAGACGCGGCACATCGTCTCGCCGCGCGTCGGGGAACGTGTGCAAACCGCCCGCGGTCTCGATCTCGACTCCACCCTGGTGCCGCAGCTCGTCCGGCGTGCCGGCTGCGACGACGCGGCCGTGGTCGACGATCACGACGTGGTCGCACACGAGCTCGACCTCCGACAGAAGATGCGAGTTGAGCAGAACGGAGGTGCCACGCTCGCGGAGGCGTTCGAGCAGCTCGCGCACGACACGCCGGCCCGATGGATCAAGAGCGCTCGTCGGTTCGTCGAGCAGGAGCAGCGGCGGCGACCCGACGAGCGCCTGCGCGATCCCGAGCCTCTGCTGCATCCCCTTCGACATCGCGGAGACCCGCGTCCGGCCGTGTTCTTCGAGACCCACGAGCGCTAGGAGCTCTTGCCGCTCCACCGTGCCGCCGCGCGACGCGGCGAGCCGCTGGTGCAGCCCGAGCACCTCGTCGGCGCTCATCCAGGCCGGGAACCGAAAGAGCTCGGCCAGATACCCGAGCGACCGGCGCGCCGCCGGGCTGCCGGCGGCATGGCCACCCACCTGGACGGAGCCGCCGGAGGCGCGAACGAGGCCACAGGCGACCTTGACGAGAGTCGACTTGCCGGCGCCGTTCGGGCCGAGCAGCCCCACGAGCCGGCCACCCTCGACCTCGAGGTCGACGCCCGCGAGCGCCTGGACTCGGCCATAGCGCTTCTCCAGACCCTGCACGGAGAGGAGCGCGGGCACGAATGGAAGCCTAGTCGGGAACAGTTCTTATTTGACGGATGAGAGCTTGTTATATACTTGTTCACCATGCCCATGGACAAAGCGCAGAAACTCATCCTCTTCGCGGCCGTCCTGGCCGCCCTCGGCCTCGCGACCGCGGCCGCAGCGGGCACGAGCATCTCGCTCGTCGCCTACTCCACCCCGAAGCCGGTGATGGCCAAGATCATCGCGGCCTTCCAGAAGACCCCGCAAGGCTCGGGTGTGTCGTTCACCCAGTCCTACGGCCCGTCCACGAACCAGGCGAAGGCTGTGGCCGCCGGCCAGCCCGCCGACGTCCTCTTCCTGTCGACGGGCGACGACATCAACCTCGATGTCGACGCCGGCCTCGTCAACCAGAACTGGGATCAACAGAGCTACGACGGGATCGCGGCCAACACCGTCGTCGTCTTCGCGGTGCGCGACGGCAACCCGAAGCACATCAAGGGCTGGGCCGACCTGATCAAGCCCGGCGTCCAGGTTGTGACGCCGAACCCGTTCAGCTCCGGCTCGGCGAAGTGGAACATCCTCGCCGCCTACGGCGCCCAGCGCCGCCTCGGCAAGACCGACAAGCAGGCGACGCAGTACGTCAAGGCCCTCTTCCAGCACGTCGTGTCGCAGGACACGTCGGGGAGCAACGCGACGAACACCTTCCTCTCGGGCAAGGGCGACGTGCTGATCACATACGAGAGCGAAGCGATCAACGCGCGCCTGCAGGGGAAGAACATCCAGTACGTCATCCCGCGGCAGACGATGCTCATCCAGCTGCCGGCGGCGGTCACCAAGAACAGCTCCAACAAGAACACCGCGAACGCGTTCATCCGCTTCATGAAGTCGGTGCCCGCGCAGGAGCTCTTCGCGCAGTACGGCTTCCGGCCGGTCAACCCGCAGGTCGCCGCGGAGGCATCGGTGAAGAAGGAGTTCCCGGTGCGTCCGGGCATCTTCAAGATCGACGACAAGTACATCGGCGGCTGGCGGAATGCCGACAAGGTCTGGTTCGACCCGAAGTCCGGCCGCATGGTGCAAATCGAGCAGGCTGACGGGGGCCCGACCTCTGGCTAGCGCAGTCTTCGCACTTCGCACTTCGCACAGGAGCGAGAGGGCCGGCACGGCCCTCTCGCTCGGTTTCGTGACGACGTATCTCAGCGTCGTCGTTGCGCTGCCCATTGCAGCGCTCATCTGGGCGTCGCGCGCCGACGGGCTCTCGCAGTTCTGGTACTGGGTGACGCAGCCGGAGGCGGTCGCAGCGCTGAAGCTGACGCTCGCGGTTTCCGGGCTCGTCGCGCTGACGAACGCGATCTTCGGAACGCTGCTCGCGTGGGTGCTCGTGCGCGACGACTTCCGCGGCAAGCCGCTTCTCAACGCGGTGATCGACCTGCCGTTCGCCCTGCCGACGATCGTCGCCGGCCTGCTCGTGCTCGCCCTCTACGGGCCCGACTCGCCCGTGCACGTGGACGCCGCCTTCACCCGCACGGCGATCTACCTCGTACTGCTCTTCGTCACCTTGCCGTTCGTCGTGCGCACGGTGCAACCGGTGCTCCACGAGCTCGACACCGACATGGAAGAGGCTGCGCGGTCGCTCGGCGCGCGCGAGATCGTGGTCTTTCTGCGCATCGTCCTGCCGAGCATCGTGCCGGGCATTCTCTCCGGGGTCGCGATGGCGTTCGCGCGCGCCGTCGGTGAGATCGGGTCGATCACCCTGATCTCCGGCAACCGGCCGTTCCACACCGAGGTCGCCTCCGTCTGGATCCTCAACCAGAGCCAGAGCGGAAACGGGACCGGCGGAGCTGCGGTCGCCGTGCTGCTGCTCGCGATCTCGTTTGCCGTCCTGCTCGGCGTCGGCGGGCTCCGCTTCCTCGCAACGAGGCACGAGCGTGCGTAGGTTAGGTCTGCGCACAGTGGCCCTCGGCTACCTGCTCGTGATCCTCCTCGGTCCGCTGTCGATGCTCTTCTGGCGCATCTACGTCGAAGGCGCGCACAAGGCGTGGTCGGCACTTACGGACGCCGACACGATTCACGCGTTCAAGCTGACGCTCGAAGTCACCGCGATCGCGGTACCGCTCAACACGATCTTCGGGATCGTCGTTGGACTCGCGATCGTCCGCAGACGCTTCCCCGGCAAGGGCCTCGTCAACGCGTTCGTCGACCTGCCGCTCGCGCTCTCGCCTGTCGTCGTCGGCCTGTCGCTCTACCTGCTCTACGGGCGGACGGGTTGGTTCGGGCCGTGGTTCACGGCACACGGCATCCAGGTGCTCTTCGCGTTGCCGGCGATCGTGCTCGCAACCGTCTTCGTCTCGGTGCCGTATGTCGCGCGCGAGGTGATCCCGACGCTCCGGGAGATCGGCGACGAGCAGGAGCAGGCCGCGCACACGCTCGGGGCTTCCGGGTGGCAGACGTTCTGGCGGATCACGCTGCCGTCGATCCGCTGGGCCGTCATCTACGGCGTCGTCGTCACGACCGCGCGCTGCCTCGGCGAGTACGGAGCCGTCGCAGTCGTCTCCGGCAGCATCTCCGGCCGCACCGAGACGGCGACGCTCCGCGTCCAGGACTACTACGAGAACCTCAACCAGGCCGGCGCTTACGGTGTGGCGCTGATGCTCGGAATCATCGCGATCATCGTGCTCGCGCTCATGACCTTGCTCAAGCCGAAGGAAGGGACGGTCTAAGAATGAGCATCTCCGCTCGCAACGTCTCCAAGCGTTTCGGCGACTTCGTCGCCCTCGACGACGTCACGGTCGAGGTCGCGTCGGGCTCGCTGACCGCGCTTCTCGGCCCGAGCGGCAGCGGCAAGTCCACCCTGCTCCGCATCATCGCCGGTCTCGAGCATCCCGACGAAGGCGAGATCGTGCTGGAGGGCGAGGACGCCACCTCCGTTCCCCCGCAGCAGCGTGGCGTCGGGTTCGTCTTCCAGCACTACGCCGCGTTCAAGCACATGAGCGTGCGCGACAACATCGGCTTCGCGCTGAAGATCCGCAAGCGCCCGCGCGCCGAGATCAGCGCGCGTGTCGACGAGCTGATCGAGCTCGTACAGCTGCGCGGCTTCGGTCACCGGTACCCGGCACAGCTCTCCGGCGGCCAGCGTCAGCGGATGGCGCTGGCACGTGCCCTTGCGGCAGAGCCGAAGGTGCTGTTGCTCGACGAGCCGTTCGGAGCGCTTGACGCGCGCGTGCGCACGGAGCTCCGCGCGTGGCTACGGCGCCTGCACGAGGAGACGCACACGACGACGGTGTTCGTCACGCACGATCAGGAAGAGGCGATGGAGGTCGCCGACAACGTGGTCGTCATGAACCACGGCCGTGTCGAGCAGGCAGCTTCGCCGCGCGCGCTCTACGACGATCCCGCGAACGAGTTCGTGATGTCGTTCGTCGGCCAGGCGAACCGCTTCGGCGAGAGCTGGGTGCGGCCGCACGATCTCGAGGTGACGCTCGAGCCGAACGGAACAACGCGCGAGGTTCAGATCGACCGGCTCGTCCACGTGGGTCACGAGGTGCGCGCGGAGCTCACGCGCGACGACGGCGAGCATCTGAACCTGCAGCTGACACGCGATCAGGCCGAGCGGCTCGAGTTGCAGCAGGGGCAGATCGTCTACGTCCGCCCCGTGCGCGAGAAGATCTTCGAAAGCTAGTGCGGCGCCCAGGCGTCCGGGTCGGCGGTGAGCGCCCGAACGTGTTCCGGTAGCTCACCGGCTGCGAGGTCGGCGAGCGTCACGTGCTCGAGCACGCCGCGGAGGCTTGCCCGCACCGCGACCCACACGTCCCGCAACCCCTCGGCGCTACCGCCGTAGGCAACCTGCTCGGAGCGGACGCCACGCACGTTCGCGAGCGGCCCGTCGACGGCGCGGATCACGTCCGCGAGGCTGATCTCCCCGGCGGGTCGCGCCAGCCAGTAGCCACCGTCCGCGCCGCGCCGCGACGCCACGAGCCCCGCGTTGCGGAGGTCGGCGAGGATGTTCTCGAGGAAGTTCGACGGGATCTCCTGCGCCGTCGCGATCCGCTCGCCCTTGACCGGGCCCTCGCCCGCAGCGGCGAGCTCCACGGCGGCGCGGATCGCGTAGTCGGCCTTTGCGCTCACCCGCATCGCGCGATTATCCGAAACGGTCGATCAGGATGTGGATCTCGCAGACCTCGCGAAACCCGAGCCGCACGAGAATCGGCCGTGACAGCGGGCCGGCCTGCGTGACGAGCACCGGTGTGCCACGCTCCACCGCGTCCCGCCAGCGCGCCGCGACGAGCGCGCGATAGGCACCGCGGCCGCGGGCCTCGGGCAACGTCGCGCCCCCGAAGAGCGTGACGCCTCGCTCACCGAACGACGCGGATGCACGTGCGGCCGGGCGGCCGTCGACATAGGCGAGGTAGATGACGTTGTTCGGGTCGGCCGTAAACGGCTTCGGGGCTGTCGGAGGTGTCATGCCGAAGCCGACGGCGGCGATCTTGTCGGCCTCGAAGGCTTCGTCGGCCGTCGAGACCCTGCGTACATCCACGTCGGCGGGCAGGATCGACGGCTCCTCGGTCAGCACCATGCCGATCGCGAGCGGCGTCGGCTCGTCGGGGACGAGCCCGAGTGCGAGCAACCGGTCGACGAGGTCGGCAGGGGTTGCGTGCGACCCCACTTCCCAGCTGCAGCCGGTACGGCCGCGGGCGCGAAGCAGCTCGTGGATCTCGTTCCGCACCTCGTCAACGTCGTCCTCTCCGAGTCGGAAACGCTGCGCGACGTTCCAGGCCGGCTCGTCACCTCTGCCCATCCAAAGCACATAGCGGTCGGTGACGATCCGCTCGTCGGACGGGCCGAGCGGCGTGTAGGTGTTCGCGTTCTCCGCGACCTCGACAAGCTCGTTCACGGCTGCAGACTAGAGGTACATTCGGCCCATGCTGTGCCCTTCGTGTGGGACGGAGAGCCCGACGGGCTTCCGCTTCTGCGGGAACTGTGGTGCCGCGCTGACCGAGGAGCCGGCCCGCGAGGTGCGCAAGGTCGTGACGATCGTCTTCTGCGATCTCACAGGCTCGACCGAGCTTGGCGACCGCACCGACCCGGAAGCGTTGCGCACGACGATGCGCGGCTACTACGAAGAGATGCGCACGATCCTCGAGCGCCACGGCGGCACCGTCGAGAAGTTCATCGGCGACGCGGTGATGGCTGTCTTCGGGGTTCCGGTCTCGTTCGAGGACGATGCGCTGCGCGCTGTCCGCGCCGCGTGGGAGATGCGCGCCGCAGTACCGACGCTCGGGCTCCAGGCCAGGATAGGAGTGAACACCGGCGCGGTGGTCACCGGCGAGGGCGACTCGCTTGTGACGGGGGACGCGGTGAACATCGCGGCGCGACTCGAGCAGGCCGCAGGCCCCGGCGACGTGCTGATCGGCCCGGAGACCCAGCGCCTCGTGCGCGACGCAGTGCGTGTGGAGCCCGTCTCGGTCCAGGCGAAGGGGAAGTCCGCACCGCTCGCCGCGCACCGGCTGCTCGAGGTCGACCTCGAGGCGGAGGCGATCGCACGGAGCTTCGGCACGACGCTCGTCGGCCGTAGCTTCGAGCTCGACCAATTGCATCAGGCATTCGGGCGTGCCGTGCGGGAGCAGCGCTGTCACTTGTTCACGCTGCTCGGCCCCGCCGGTGTCGGCAAGTCGCGGCTGATCAACGAGCTGCTCGACCAGGTCGACGCCACCGTCGTCACCGGCCGCTGCCTCGACTACGGCGAGGGAATCACCTTCTGGCCGGTGATCTCGGTGCTGAAGCAGCTCGGCCCGGGCGCGGCCCCGACACTCGATCGGCTCGTTTCGGGTGCGTCGAGTGCGAACGAGCTTTTCTGGATCGTGCGCACAGAGCTCGAGAAGATCGCGGCGGAGCGGCCGCTCGTCGTCGTCTTCGACGACATCCAGTGGGGCGAAGAGACCTTCCTCGATCTCATCGACCACATCGCCGACCTCTCACGCGGTGCACCGATCTTCCTGCTGTGCCTCGCGCGCCCTGAGCTCCTCGACAAGCGTCCCGGCTGGGGAGGCGGCAAGCTCAACGCGACGACGCTCCTGCTCGAGCCGCTGACCGCCGAGGAGTGCGCGCAGCTGATCGACGCGCACGGCGGGACCGACGACAACACGCGTACGCACATCCTCGGATCCGCAGGGGGCAACCCGCTCTTCGTGGAAGAGATGCTCGCGCTCGTTCGTGACGGCGGCGACGTAGGAGTGCCCTCGAGCGTGCACGCCTTGCTTCAGGCGCGGCTCGACCAACTCGCGCGGGACGAGCGCGCCGTGATCGAGCGCGGCGCCGTCGAAGGAGAGGTCTTCCACCGCGGCGCGGTTCTCGAGCTGACGCGGACAGCTGACGTCGAGCCGCAGCTCGTTCGACTCGTCCGGAAGGAGATGATCCGGGAAGTCGCGACTGTGCTGACCGGGGATCACGCGTTCCGGTTCCGGCACCTGCTGATCCGTGACGCCGCGTACGACGCGCTACCGAAGGAGACGCGGGCGGACCTGCACGAGCGGTTCGCCGACTGGCTCGAGGAGCACGGCGCCGACCTGATCGAGCTCGACGAGGTACTCGGCTATCACCTGGAGCAGGCCGCCCGCTATCGCCGCGAGCTCGGCCGGGCGGACGTCGCACTTGAGCGGCGCGCAGCGCTTCGACTCGGCGAAGCCGGTTCCAAAGCGTCTGTCCGTAGCGATGCGCACGGCGCCGCCAATCTCCTCGAACGGGCTCTTGCCCTGCTGCCGGCCGACGACCCACAGCGCGCGCCGCTTCTGATTGAGCTGATCGGCGCGCTCGACGGTGTGGCGTCATCGCAGGAGCAGTTCGCTCGGATCGACGAGCTGATCGCGAGCGAGGATCCAACCGCACGGATGTACGGGCAGGTCGCCCGCCTCCAGCTGCTGCTCCTCACCGATCCGGCCGGCGTCGTCGCGGAGGCCGAGGAAATCAGCAATCAGGCGCTCGAGCTCTTCGGCCGGACCGGTGACGACTTGGGGCTCGCACAAGCGCACTTCCTCGTTGCATGGATCAACTGGCTTCAGAGCCGGGCTGGACCGACTGCGGTCGCCTACCAGCACGTGCTCGAGCACGCGAGAAAGGTGAATGCACGAGCGCTCGTCGGGCGGGCGACGATCCAGCAGACCGGCGCGCTGGTTCACGGCCCGTTCACGGTCGACCAGGTGCGTGAACGCATCGAGCAGATTCGGGACAACGGGTCAGCGCTCGCCCGCATCGCGGTCCTGTCCGTCGAGTCTGAGCTCGAAGCGCGCAACGGGCACTTCGACGAGGCGATCGAGATGATCGGGGAAGCGTCGGTGCTGCACCGCGAGCTCGGCGGCGGTCTCGGAAGCGCGATCGCAGTCCAGCAAAGGGCTGCCCTGCTCCGCTCCGCGCAGCGGCTCGACGAAGCCGAAGCGGCGTTCCGGGACACACTCGACCGCCTCGAAGAGCTTGGGTACACGAGCTTCCGATCGACCACGCTGATCAACCTCGCGGAAGTGCTCTATGCGCGCGGGCACGTCGACGAAGCCGAACGGCTCGTGCACGAGGGACAAGAGCTCGGCGCGGCGGAGGACGTCGTCAACTTCGCCTCCGGAGGCGGGCTACTGGCCAAGATCGCTGCTGATCGAGGCGAGTACGAGCGCGCCGAGGCGCTGGGGCGGGACGCGCTCGAGTACGCGTACAAGACGGACTTTCCCTCCGTACATGCCGAGGAGCACGAGGCGCTCGCGCATGTGCTCGCCGCTGCGGGACGCCGGCACGACGCCGCGGTGGAGTTGCAGCAAGCGCTCGAGCTCTGGGAGCGCCACGGCTACCTCGTGCGGGCCGAGCGCGTCCGTGAGCTAGTGGTACAGCTGTGAGTGCCAGGCCTTGTTGTAGACGCGCTGCAAGTGCTCCACGCGCGCCACGTACGCGCGCGTCTCGCTGAACTGGATTCCCTCGCCCGCCGCACGCCAGCGATCGACGTTGCCCTGGCCGGCGTTGTACGCGGCGAGCACGAGCGTCTCACTGTGGTACTTCGCGAAGAGATCGTGCAGGTACCAGGCCCCGTAGCGGATGTTGATCTCGGGGTCGTACAGGTCGCTCGTCTGGAACGCGTTGCCGTGCGTGCGGATCGCAATGCCGTGCGCCGTCGTCGGCGTCAGCTGCATCAGTCCGATCGCGCCGGACGACGACTTCGCGTCCGAGCGGAACTTCGACTCCTGGTAGATCACGGCTGCGACGAGCGCGGGATCCAGACCGTGCTCCTTCGCATGAACGCGCACGTACTGCGAGTACTGCAGCGGGTAGCGGATCCGCTCGTACCAGTTCGGCTTGGTGACGTCGATGTAGCCGATTGCGCCCGCCGCAACGATCAGCACCACGAGCAGGTAGGCGAGCCGCTTCACGCGTCTAGGTCGCGCATGACGAAATCGACGAACGCGTCGAGCTCCTCGAGGGACCCGACGTTCTTGAAGACGTAGTCCGCACGCTCGGCCTTCTCGCGATCGTCGATCAGCCGCCGCTCGCGGCCGTCGTCGGCCACGTTGCTCCGTGCACGCCGCAACTTCGCCGGCGCGGTGATGACGACGACCTTGTCGAACCTGGTCTCCCCGCCCGACTCGTACAGAAGCGGCACCTCGGTCACGCTGACGCGGGGTGAGACGGGCAGCTCCGCAAGCTGGTCGCGCCACTGGAGGTACTCATTCGCGACCAGCGGATGCAACAACGCCTCGAGCCAGTCGAGCGCATCACGATCGTTGAACACGACAGTGCCCAGGGCACCGCGGTCGACCTGGCCGTCGGGTGCGACGACGCCGTGTCCCAGCCGCGCGACGATCGCATCACGCACGTCGTCCTGCTGGAGCAAGTGATGCACGATCTCGTCGCTCGAGACAGTCGCAGCACCGTGCCGCGCGAACGCGCGCAGCGCCTCGCTCTTCCCCGCTCCGATGCCGCCGGTGATCGCGACGGCGATCGGCCGGCGAGCCTCGGGGCTCACTCCTCGCTGGTTGCCGCTTCCGGCTCGTCGCCGGTCGCGTCGTTCGCAGCGGTGGCCTCGGCCACCGGCTCGACAGCCTCGGCCGCCGGCTCGACAGGCTCGGCGCGGCTCGACGGCTCGGCGGACTCAGCCTCGGGCTCGGCCGGCTCCTCGGCCGCAAGCTCGACAGCCTCGACCGCTTCGACCTCGTCAGCCTCGGTCGCAGCCTCGTCGGCGACGGACGTCTCGGCGAACACGTCTTCGGAAAGGTCGATCGCGGGCCGCTGGTGCACCGACTCGGCACCGTCTGCGCGCGGCTGAACCGGGTCGTCGTCCTCGACACGCTTGAGCGAGAGCGAAAGGCGGCGGCGCTCGCCGTCGACCTCGATGATCTTCACGTTCACCGGCTGGCCCTGCGCCACGACTTCGCGCGGGTTCTCGACGTGATGCTGCGCCAGCTCCGAGATGTGAACGAGACCTTCGACTCCCGGGAGGATCTCGACGAACGCGCCGAACGTGACGACCTTCGTCACACGACCCTCGACGACGTCGCCCTCGTGGTAGCTCTCGACCACCTGCTGCCACGGATCGCTCTGCGTCTGCTTCAGGCCGAGCGAGATCCGCTGGCGATCGCGGTCGATGTCGAGCACTTTCACCTCGACCGTCTGACCGATCTCGAGCACCTCGGACGGATGGTTGACATGCGACCACGAGAGCTCGGAGATGTGGATCAGGCCGTCCATGCCGTCGAGGTCGACGAAGGCGCCGAAGTCGACGATGTTCGAGATCTGACCCTCGACCACATCACCCGGCTGCAGCTTGTCGAGGATCTGCTGCCGCTGCTCCTTGCGCTCTTCTTCGAGCACGGCGCGGCGCGAGAGCACGACGTTGTTGCGCGAGCGGTTCAACTCGATCACCTTCGCGCGCAGCTCCGTCCCGAGGAACTCGTCCAGGTCCTGAACACGGCGGATGTCGACGAGCGACGCCGGCAGGAACCCGCGAACGCCGAGGTCGAGGATGAGACCGCCCTTGACGACCTCGATCACGCGGCCGTTCACCGGCTCACCCGACTCGGCGGCGCCCTCGATGTTCTTCCAGGCCAGCTCGAAGCGGGCGCGCTTCTTCGACAGAATCAAGCGCCCTTCGGCGTCCTCCTTCGTGAGCACGAGCGCGTCGATCTCGTCGCCGAGGGCGACCTCGTCGGACGGGTTGACCGACCGGCGGATCGAGAGCTCGGAGACGGGAATGACCCCCTCCGACTTGTAGCCGATGTCGACGAGCACCTCGTCCTTGTCGACCCGGACGACCGTGCCGTGAACGACCTGCCCCTCGTTGATCTCGGGGAAGGTGGACTCGTAGTCGGGGATCAGCTCGCCGTCCGGGCCTTCTACCCAGACGCCGGGCTCCTGCTGCATGAGGTCGTTGCTGGCCAAGCGGCCGGGAAGTATAGCCAGGTTCCCCGTTTCACCCGACAACGCAGCGCCTGTCGAGTGTTAGGGGAAGATGATTCCGCCGCGCTCGTCGAGCGTCGCATCCTTTGCCCAGGCGACGTCCCACACGTTTCCTTCCGGATCGCGCCAGCTGAAGCCGCCTCCCCAGAACGCTCGTTCCCGGCTCCGCCGGGCAACCAGGTTCCGCGCCTCTCTGAACAGTCGACAAAGCGCATGCGGTCTGCCGCCGGAGCCCGGCTTGGCCGGGCGGGAGGCGACGAGCGCGCTCGCGATGGCACGCGAAAAGGGAAGGGAGGCTAGCGGAGGGAAACCGTAGGTTTCCCTCCGCTATTTGGCTTCGGCCCAGTTGTCGCCGACGCCGACATCGACGGCGAGCTCCGGGTCGAGGTCGTACGCGCCGCACATCTCCGCACGAACGAGCTCGCGCACCTTCGACACTTCCGGCTCCGGCACTTCGAGCACGAGCTCGTCGTGCACTTGCAGCACGAGGCGCGCGCCTCTCCCCTCCTCGTGCAACCGCTGCGCGATTCGGATCATGGCGACTTTGATGATGTCGGCGTTCGAGCCTTGCATGACGAAGTTCACGGCGATGCGCTCGCCGAACCCGCGCGTCTGACGGTTCGACGCGCGGATCTCCGGCACCGGCCGGCGCCGACCGAGGAGCGAGGTGACGTATCCGTCCGCGGTCGCCTGCGCGATCGTTCGGCCGATGAAATCCTGAACGTGCGGGAAGCGTGCGAGATACGCATCGATGTAGCGCTGCGCCTCGTCGCGCGGGATCTCGAGGTTCTCCGACAATCCGTAGGCAGAGATGCCGTAGACGATCCCGAAGTTGATCATCTTCGCGATCGACCGCTGTCCCGACGTCAGCTCGGCCGGATCGACGCCGAGCACCTCCGTCGCCGTCGCAGTGTGGATGTCCTCGCCGCGGGCGAACGCGTCGCGCAGCTTCGGCTCGCCAGACACGTGCGCGAGGATGCGCAACTCGATCTGCGAGTAGTCCGCGGACATGATGCGATTTCCCTCCTCGGCGATGAACGCCGAGCGGATCTCGCGGCCGAGCTCCGTCCGGATCGGGATCGACTGCAGGTTCGGATCGGACGTGGAGAGTCGGCCGGTCGCGGCCACGGTCTGGTTGAACGTGGTGTGCAGCCGCGCGTCGTCCTCGGAGATCAGCGACGGCAGGGGCCCGAGATATGTGTTGAGAAGCTTCGAGAGCTCACGCCACTCCTCGAGCACCGGGACGATCGCGTGCTCGTGGCGGATCGAGCGCAGCACCTTCGCGTCGGTGGAGTAGCCCGTCTTCCCCTTTCGGCCGGCTGTCAGCCCGAGCTGCTCGAAGAGGACGCGCCCCACCTGCTGGGTAGAGCCGAGCATGAACTCCTCGCCCGCCGCCTCGTACGCCGCGGCTTCCAGCTCCTCGACCCGATCGGCGAGACGGGCAGTGATCTCGCCCATGCGATAGGTGTCGATCTTCACACCGGCGAGCTCCATCGAGGCAAGCACCGAGGTGAGCGGCAGCTCGACCGTGCGGTAGAGATCGGTGACGCCGCGCTCCTCGAGCCGCTCGAGCAGCGGACCGATCAACCGGCGCGGCGTCTCCGCGCGCCGCACGAGCGCTGTGGTCTCCTCGTCTGCGGCGGGCACCGGCAGCAGCTCGACGCCGTACTCGGCTGCGAGATCGTCGAGGTCGTACGCCGCTCGGCCCGGGTCGATCAGGTACGCGGCGAGCAGCGTGTCGTCCCGCGCATCGACCCGCAGCGCCTTGGCGTCGTGCACGACGAGATCGCCGTCGACGCGCGTTGGCCGCTCGCCGATCACGACCTCGCCCCCGGCCGCCACCGCGGCCCGGTCGGCATCCGCCGCGAACCCGACCACGCCGCGGAAGTCGAGCTCGCCCTCGCGCCACGGCACTTCGATTCCCGTCACCGCCATCGGCGCCGACGGAATCGCCGCATCGAGCTCGTCGACGCGGTTCAACAGGTTGCGAAACTCGAAGCGCCGGAAGATCTCCTTCAGCTCCGCGCGATCCGGTGGATCGAGGACGAGCTGCGCAGGGTCGCAGTCGATGTCGAGGTCGCGACGCATCGTCGCGAGCTCCTTCGACGTACGCGCGAGGTCCGCGTACTCGGTGATGTTCTTGCGGCGCGCGGGCGACAGCTCGTCGGCGTGCTCGATCACGGCCTCGAGCGAGCCGTACTGCGCAATCAGCTGACCGGCGGTCTTGTCGCCGATCCCCGGGACGCCCGGGATGTTGTCGGAGGTGTCGCCCTTCAAGCCGATGAAATCCGGGACCTGCTCCGGTGTAACGCCGTAACGAGCTTCGACGCGTTCGGGCGTATAGACGTTCACGTCCGCGACGCCACGCGGCGTCATCATCAGGCAGACGTTCTCGCTGCAGAGCTGGAACGCATCGCGGTCGGTCGAGACGACGCACGTTCGGATGCCGGTCGTGTCCGCACGCGTCGCGAGCGTCGCGATCACGTCGTCGGCCTCCCAGCCCTCGAACTCCAGGTTGCGGTACCCGAAGGCCTCGACGATCGGCCTGAAGTGCGGGAACTGCTCGCGGAGCAGGTCGGGCATTGGCTTGCGACCTTGCTTGTAGACGACGTCTGCGGCCTCGGCGACAGCAGCTCTGTGCACGGGGCGCGAGTCCCAGGCAACAGCGACACCCTTCGGCCGGTAGTCGGCGAGCAGCTTGAAGAGCATGTTGGTGAAGCCGAGCAGCGCGTTCGTCGGCTGACCGTCGGTCGTCGCGAGCTCCTCCGGCAGCGCGTAGAACGCCCGGTACGCAAGGTTGTTGCCGTCGACGATGAAGAGGTCGCAGTCGCGGGCGGGCGCGTCGTCGAGCTCGAGCTCCGCTCCGGTCAGCGTCTTGGGCACAAACCGAGGGTATCGTCAGCGAGCCGTGCCGACCCTCGAGATCAGCCCACTTTCCGAGCTTCGCGGCGAGGCAGCAGGCCTGCTCGCCGAGCGGTTTGCCCGGCAGCGTGCGGCCGAGCCCCTGCTACCCGAAGTGAGCGACTTCGAGCAGCACCTCCCGCAGGAGGGGCTCGTGGCGACGCGCGGCGGGAGGGCCGTGGCGTATCTCGGTGGAGCGCTCGACGGCGACCTCGCCCGCTGGGGATTCGCGGGCCACGCTGCGAGCGAGCCGGAGGCGCTGCGCGATCTCTTCGCGGTGCAGGCGGCCGAGCTCGGTGTGCAGCGGTTCATGCTCACCGTGCCGGCGAGCGACCGCGAGTTGATCGACGTGTGGTTCAGACTCGCCTTCGGCTGTCAGGCCGTCTGGGCGGTTCGCGAGCCGGCCGCCACTCCCGCGGTCGACTTCGGCGGCACGATCCGCGACGCGACGCTCGACGACCTCGAAGCGATTCTCGACCTCGGCGTGATCCTGTACGAGCATCAGGCGGCGACGCCGAGCTTCTCCGGCCTCTCGACCCCACCGCGTGAGCAGTTGCGCAAACAGGAGCTCGAGGAGTGGAACGACGGTGCGACGTACGCGAACCTGGTCGCCGAGCAGGATGGACGCGTTGTGGGTTGCCTCGTCCTGTACAAGCGTCCTTTCGGTGACCTCCGGGTCCCGGACAACAACGTCGACCTCGCGTTCGCGGCGACGCGAGCGGACGTGCGCGGGGGCGGCACCGGGCTCGCGCTCGCCCACCACGCGTTGACCTGGGCGCACGAGCAGGGCTTCCGCTCGATGACGGTCGACTGGCGTTCGGTGAACCTGCTCTCGTCGCGCTTCTGGCCGCGCCGCGGCTTCCGGCCGCAGTATCTCCGGCTCTACCGGGCCGTCCCGTGATCCCGTCAGCGTCGTCGTTCGCGCTCTTCTGCCTCGCGTCGGTCGCCCTCGCGGTCGTACCGGGACCGGCCGTGACATACATCGTCACCCAGAGCATCGACAAGGGCCGCCGCGCAGGGATCTTTTCTGCGCTCGGCGTCGCCAGCGGCGGACTCGTCCACGTCGCCGCCGCGACCGCCGGGTTGTCGGCGCTGATCGCTTCGTCCGCGACCGCGTTCACGGCTGTGAAGCTGGTCGGGGCGGTGTACCTGATCGTCGTCGGGATCCGGCGCATCTTGAGCAGTGACGATGACGCCGACCTCGAGGTCCCGCCCGCGTCGCTGCGTCGCCTGTACCGGCAAGGCGTGGTCGTGAACGTGCTGAACCCGAAGACCGCGCTGTTCTTCCTCGCGTTCCTGCCGCAGTTCGTGAACACCGGCCATGCCGTCGCGCCGCAGGTGGCGCTGCTCGGGGTGGTCTTCGCGGCGATCGCGCTCGCCTCCGACCTCACCTACGCGCTCCTCGCCGACCTGCTCGCAGGGAAGTTGCGCCGCAGCGGCCGCGGCGCGCGCATTCGCCGCTTCGCGTCGGGGGGCATCTTCATCGTGCTCGGCGCGACCGCCGCGGTCGCACGCCGGGCGACATGACGCGTATCCCGCTGCTCTCGGACGCGCGGATCCTGTCCGTCGAACCGGCGGCGGACGAGATCGTGGTGCGGCCGCCGGCGCAACGCGAGACGCTCGACGACGTCCCACAGGCGACGCGTGACGCGCTCGCCTACCCCCTCGCCGGCGCACCGCTCGAGCGACTCGTCACGCGCGGCGGGACGGCGACGATCGTGATCGAGCAGCCGTCCCTCCCGGTGCCCAGCGCGTCGCTCGGCCCTCGGCACCTCGCGATCGCGGCCACTGCGGACGAGCTCGAGCGACTGGGAGTCGACAGGGTCACGATCGTCGTCGCCGGCGGGCTCCTCCGCCGCACCTCGCCGCGAGACATCGGGCTGCTCGTGCCTCCCGACTTCAGGCGCCGGTTCAAGGGCCGCGTGATCGTGCACGACGTCGAGGCCGAGGATCTCGTCACGCTCGACGGCGAGCCCGAAGCACCTGCCTTCCGCGTCAACCCGGCGTTCGTCGAGACCGACCTCGTCGTCGTCGTGACGGCCGCGGAGTCGGTGATCCACGGCGGGCCGGCCGCGCTGCTCTCGGCGACGGGTCGGGAGACGCTGCGCGTCGCCGGCAGCACGTCGCTGCTCGAGACGAGCGGCTCGCAAGGCTGGCGGCTGGCGGTCGAGCTCGAGCGCCAGCTCGCCGAGCGCGTTCCGGTGACCGGCGTCTCACTCGCTCTCAACCTGCCGCGCCTGGGAGGTGTCTTCGCCGGGTACCCGCACGACCGCGAGGCAACCGACCGGCTTGCGCGTCTCCGCCTCCGCCGTCTCTTCGCGCTCGCTCCGTCACGCGTGCGCCAGCGTGTGCTCGAACAGCTGCCGCGCGAGCTGACAGCCGCCGGCGTCTTCGGTGGCACGCCGTCGGTCGCGCACGCGGAGGCGCTCCTCCGCGGCACCGTCTTCAAGGCGGCCGAGATCGGCGAGCCGTTCGACGCACTCGTGATCGGCATCCCGTCCACAACACCGTGGCTGCCGCGCGAGCGGCCGAACCCGGTGACCGCCGCGTATCTCGGGCTCGGCCTCGCCCTCCGGCTGTGGCGGAACGCGCCACCGATCGTCGAGGGCGGCACGGCGATCCTGACCCATCCGTTCCCGCGCCGCTTCCCGCGGCCGACGCAGACGCCGTACCGCGCGCTCTTCTTCGACGCGCGCACCGCGGGCTCGCGCGAGGCGATGCGCACCGCCGAGGATGCCGCGGGCAACGACGAACGTGCACTCGCCGACTACCGCGCCGGGCGCGCATGTCATCCACTGCAGCCGTTCGTCGAGTGGGCCGCATGCGAGGCGGTTGCGCATCGCCTGGGCGCGGTGCTGATCGCCGGCTGTCGCGACGCGCAGTCGGCACGACAGCTCGGGTTCGTGCCCGTCCATGGGCTGAACGCCGCGCTCGAGATGGCGCGCGGCCGGGGCGCGAAGCGGATCGGCTACCTGCTCGCCCCGCCGTACTTCCCGCTGTCGGTCGACGCCTAGAAGCGACGCCTAGAAGCTACGTCTCGCCGAGATAGGTCTTGCGGACCTGCTCGTTGGTCTTCAGCGACGCCGCATCGTCGGCGAGGACGATCCGGCCGGTCTCGAGGACGTACCCGCGATTCGCAGCGTCGAGGGCCATCAACGCGTTCTGCTCGACGAGCAGGATCGATGTGCCCTCCTGGTTGATCTGCTTGATGATGTCGAAGATCCGTTCGACGAAGATCGGCGCGAGGCCGAGCGACGGCTCGTCGAGCAGCAAGAGCTTCGGCCTGGCCATCAGCGCGCGGCCGATCGCACACATCTGCTGCTCGCCGCCGGACATCGTCCCGGCGCGCTGGTTGCGACGCTCCTGCAGCCGGGGGAAAAGCTCGAACACGTGGTCCATGTCCTCACGGACGCCGGAGCGGTCGTGACGCTGGAACGCGCCCATCTCGAGGTTCTCGGTCACACTCATCCGCGGGAACAGGCGACGCCCTTCAGGCGACTGCGCGATGCCGCGCTTGACGATCTCGTGCGGCGGCACAGTGGTGATGTCGCGCCCTTCGAACCTGATCGAGCCCTGTCGCGGCCGATTGAGGCCGTTGATCGAGCGCAGTGTCGTCGACTTGCCGGCGCCGTTCGCGCCGAGCAGCGTCACGATCTCGCCTTCGTCCACGCGCAGCGAGATGCCCTTCAAGGCGTGAATCGAGCCGTAGTACGTGTGGACGTCCGAGATCTCGAGGATCGGCGTGCGGCTGTTGCCGTTGGTTGACGTCATTACGAGAGCCCCTGCCGCTTCATGTCCTCGACGGCCGCCTTCCCGAGGTAGGCCTCGATCACGCGCTCGTTCTGCTGGACCTCACGCGGCGAGCCCTCGGCGATCTTCTCGCCGTAGTCGAGGACCGACACGCGATCCGAGACGCCCATCACGACGCGCATGTCGTGCTCGATCATCAGGACGGTGACTCCGCGCTCCTCGCGCAGGTGGCTGACGAAGCTCGTGAACTCTGCAGACTCCTGCGGGTTCATGCCGGCGGTCGGCTCGTCGAGAAGTAGGAGCTGCGGCTCTGTCGCGAGCGCGCGCGCCACCTCCAACCGGCGCTGGTCGCCGTACGGCAGGTTGCGCGCCGTCTCGTTCGCCTTGCGGCGGAGCCCCGTGTACTCGAGCAGCGCGAGCGCCTTGTCCCGCGCTTCCTTTTCTTCGCGCTTCACCCCAGGCGTGCGGAGGATCGAGTTGAAGAGGTTCGCGTGCATTCGCGTGTGCATGCCGACCAGCACGTTCTCGAGCGCGCTCATGTTCTGGAAGAGGCGGATGTTTTGGAAGGTGCGGCCGATCCCGCGCGCCGTGATCGCGTGCGGCGGCTTGCCCGTCACGTCCTCACCGAGGAACGTGATCGTCCCGCCCGTCGGCTTGTAGACGCCGGTCAGCATGTTGAAGAACGTCGTCTTGCCCGCACCGTTCGGGCCGATCAGAGAGACGACCTTGCCACGCGGCACCGTGAAGCTGACGTCGTTCACCGCGACGAGCCCACCGAACTCCTTGCGCACGTCCTGTGCGACGAGGAGGTCGCCGCTGTCGGAAGCGCCGGTTCCGTTCGTCTCGGTCATGCCTCCGCAGCTCCGGCATGCGTCGCGTCATAGAGCGGCTCGTCGTGCACGCCCTCTTCGAACTCAGCAGCCCGTCGTTTCGACGGGATCAGCCCCGCCGGCCGGAACAGCATCACGATGAGAATGATCAGCCCATAGATGCCTGACGCGTACAGCGGCACGTCGATGTTCGGGTGGTGCGAGCCGATGTGGATGTTCGTGTTGATCCAGGCACCGGTGTTCGCAAGGCCCTCCTGGTTGAGGTAGGCGAGGAACGCCGCACCGACGATCACGCCCGTGATGTTGCCCATGCCGCCGAGGATGACCATGCAGAGGATGAAGACCGAGATGTTGAAGAAGAAGTCGCCTGGGAACGTCGCGCTCTTGAAGATCGCGTAGTACGCACCGGCGACGCCGCCGAAGAACGCTCCGCTCGCATACGCCCACGTCTTCGTGCGCATCAGCGGGATGCCCATCGCTGCGGCGGCGGTCTCGTCCTCCCGGATCGCGATCCACGCGCGACCCAGCCGTGAGTACTGCAGCCGCAGCGAGCAGAACACGGTGATCACGAGCAGGACGATCGCGACCCAGAAGAAGACATCGGTCGACTCGATCTGGTGGCCCAGCACGGTCGACTTGCAGCAGGTCAAGAAGTTCGCCGGCAGGAAGCCGCCGGTCAGGTGCGAGAGCCCGTTGCCGAACCCGGGCGAGTCGAGCGGCGTGATCCCGTTCGGGCCGTTCGTCAAGTTGAAGCCCCCGAGACTGTCGCCGTTGCGAGCGATCTGCGGCAAAATCTCGCCGAAGCCGAGCGTCACGATCGCGAGGTAGTCGCCGCGCAGACGCAGCGTCGGCAGGCCGATCAGGATCCCGAAGATCGCGGTGATGACGCCGGCGAGCAAAAGCAGCGGCCAGACGGTGATGTGGATGCCGGGCAGATTGGCAGGGATCCCGACTGCACCGAGATGCCAGTTTGTGTGTGCGAACTGCTCGGAGGCGAACCAGGCAGCGGTGTATGCGCCGGTCGCGTAGAACGCCACGTAACCGAGGTCGAGAAGTCCCGCGTAGCCGACAACGATGTTGAGGCCGACCGCCATCATCACGAAGACGAGCATGTAGACGCCCGTCGCCACATCCGGCCAGACGCCGAAGACGGGGATCGTGAACATCTTGTCCTGGTAGAACGGATAGAGGACGACGAGAGCGAGTGCTACTACGGGCAAGGCCCACGTGCGGCGGCGCTCCGGGATCCAGAAGAGCGCGAAGGCGATCGCCAGCACCGCGGCGAACGAACGAGGCCCGAAGACGAGAAAGACGACGAGCACCGCGGCCTGCGCAGCGATGCGCCATGGAATCGGCGGCAGACGACGTATCCAGTACAGCGCTGCAGTCGTCAGGACCGCAACACACAGCGCATGGTCGATGAAGTAGAACAGGATCGCCAGGACGACCGTGCCGGCGAGCGACATCCCGATGCGCGCCTCGTCGGACTGTGCCCGCCACTGCGCACGCAGGCGATTGCGAACGCCGATGACCTCGACCGGCGACTCACCCTGCGTCCCGACATTCGTGCCTTCGGGGTGCTCGGTCATCCGCCTTCCGGTGTCCGCTCGCCCAGAAGGCCCTCCGGCCGGAAGATCAGGATGAGGATCAGGATCGAGAACACGATCGACTCCGTCCAGTCAGACCCGGGCATGTTCGGCAGGGCCTCGTTCCAGGCTTGGATCAGCCCGATTGTGACCGCGCCGAGGACAGCGCCCGGAAGGTTCCCGATGCCGCCGAGCACCGCAGCGGTGAACGAGATCAGGCCGAGCTGGAAGCCCTGGTCGTAGCGCACGGTCGTCGCCCACAGCGCGTAGAGCGTCCCAGCAGCGCCTGCGAGAGCCCCGGCGATCACGAACGTGAACGAGATCGTGCGGTTGACGTTGATACCCATGATCGCCGCCGCGTCCTTGTCCTGCGCGGTCGCGCGCATCGCCTTGCCCTGGCGCGTCCGCTGAACCAAATAAAGCAGGGCGAGGAGCACAGGCACCGTGATGAACACCACGATCAAGTGGTTCCACGCGTAATCGACGCCGCCGATCGAGAAGACGTTCGAGTGTGGGAACACGTCCGGCGCGTTGACGTACGTCGGGCCTTTCCACGCGAGACCCACGTTCTCGATGATGAAGCTCACGCCGATCGCGGTGATCAGCGGTGCAAGTCGCGGGGCGCTGCGAAGCGGCCGATACGCGACGAACTCAATCGTCGCGTTGATCGCGCCGCACGCCGCCATCGACAGCAGGAGCGTCGCGAAGACGATCGGCACGATCGCGAAGCCCTCGCCGTGGTGAAGGTTGAAGAAGTGCGTGGAGAACGTGATCGCGAACATGCCGCCGAGCATGAACACGTCGCCGTGCGCGAAGTTGATCAGCTCGAGGATGCCGTAGACCAGCGTGTACCCCAGCGCGATCAGGCCGTAGACGGCACCGTTCGTGAGCCCGATCAGCGTCGCCTGGACGAACTGCGACGGGACGTCCTGGAGCTCGTAGAGGAGGAACCCGACCAGCGCGAGCACCAACACGAGCCCGGTCGCGCCGATCGGGCTGAGCTTCGGGAGCCGTGCTCCGAGCGCGGGTGCTGAAGCGTCCGCCGTCACAATTCCGGCGACTCTACTTCGTTCGCGCAGGATTTCCTACGTCGTAACCAGCGTTACCATCTCCTCACGAGCCGAAGTGGCGGAACTGGCAGACGCGCCGGACTCAAAATCCGGTTCCCCTCGGGGAGTGTGGGTTCGATTCCCACCTTCGGCACTACCGTTAAGCGACCGTTAGAAGCGTTTCCCTAGGAGCGAAAGACTTCCAACTCGGTTCCGGCTTCGCCGGCAACCGAGTTGGTCCCGGTCGGCAGAAGCCGGGCCGGGCGTCGAGCGCGGCCCCCTAAGCCCGCTCGACGCCCGAACCCCGGTGGCTTTCCCGTCACGCCGGTGCCTCCGTGCCGTCTCGGCGTCTCCCCATCCGCCGTGACTCGCACACAGGACGGCGCGGCGCGCCGAAATCTTCCCGACCGCGTCGGACGGCGAGACGGTGCGGATCAGTGCACGACGAACGTGCGGCTGACGAACACCTTCTGGCGCGCCGGTGCGAGCGCCGCCGAGAGGTCGACCATGTACGCGTACCGGCCGGGGACGAGGCGGTGGGACGGGAAGCGGACGAGCGGCGTCCAGTTCGCCTTCGCGTAGCCGTGCGTGCTCAGCACCGGATGAGCGTGAAGTGCTGCGCGCACGGACAGGACTCCGCGCCCGGCGACGGGCACGATCGAGGCGCGGTAGCTCGCATCCTCGCCCACGCGGACGCTGAAGCTCCAGACCTTCTGATAGCGCCAATGTGCTTCGGCCGTCGGGCCGAAGAAGACGCGTGCGCCCGAGACTGCCGTCGAATGCTTCCAGTGGACGAGCGTGCCGTGGCATCGCGGCCCGCCGCCCGCGAGATCGTTCTGCACGACGGCGTACGACGGTCGCAACGTGCCGTCTGCGCGCACGAGCCCGCTCTGGAAGCCGCCGAGCTGCGTCTCGTCGACAAACGGCATGAAGAGGACGTCGGCTATCGAGGGGTCGCAGGCCGCATCGGCGATCAGCTGGCCGTAGATCTTCGCTTGCGCCGAGTCCGACGTCACCGGGACGTTCTCGAGGCCGCTGTACGACGCCTTCGACGACGCAGGAATTGCCGTCTGCCAGCCAACCTCGTCGATCGAGATCCTGAGGCCGTTCTCGACGGTCGGCTGTCCCGTGCCGCCGAACGCATCCCAGAGCGCCTGCTTGATCCGGGCAAGGTTGACGAAGCCCGCGCCAGGCCACTGCAAGCCGCGAGCGAGCGAGTCGCGATTCGAGCGCGGGTACGCATGGAAGGCGAGCTCGTCCATGATCGGCGTCGTTCGCTTGCTCTTCGCGTAGGCGAGGCCGAGGTCGTGGATGAACCGGAGCGGAGAACGCGACGCGTTCGACGACGCACCCGGGTCGTCGTTGCCGCGGCTCGACAAAACGCCACCGACGACGACGAGGGTCGGATCGACGGCTTTCAGCGCGTCATAGGAGTCGGCGAGCGCCTGCTCGTAGCCCTGTGCAGCAACCGCCTTGCCCTTCACGTACTGCGGCTGCCAGAACCGGGGCTGGTTCGGCTCGTTGCCGATCACGAACGTGCGCACCTGCGGATAGCGCTTTGCGACCAGCGCCGTGAAGCCGGCGAACTGCCGCGCCTTTGCCGCCGAGAGGCCGATCCCGTTCGCGCGCGCCGGGCGAATGGCGAGCCGAATGTCGATCCCGTCCTTCACGGCCTGCGCGATCGAGCGGTCGAGGAAGGCGCTCTCGGTGATCGTCGTCGGGTGCGTGGCGTCCCACAGCACCGTCATCCGGTCCTCGTCGAGCCCGATCGACGCGAGCTGGGCGAAGAACGCCGAGCCGCCGTCGGGCGCGTACTTGCCCGTGTCGTCGGCTACACCGAACCGGACTGTCGTCTGAGCGGCCTCACCGCCTCTCGCGGCGGCAACGAGGCCCGCCGGAATGAGGAGCGCGGCGGCCAGGGTCGCTGCCAGGCGCACCGGGGGGTTATACCTCATTGGGGGGATACCCGCCAAATTGCAGCCCAAACGCGCGCGGTGGGGCCGAATCGCCGTTCTCAGGATTCCCTAAAGCGCGGATTCACCCCTGCCGATACGCAGTCGGTGGCTGCGGTGAGACCTGGAAAAACGCGTCGTCGGGCAACCGACGACTGGGTTGGACGCTGGCTGGACGCCTGCGCCGATCTCGCCGAGCTCGAGCGCTCGAGCCCGATGTCCGACGCGGTGATCGACGAGATCGACGGCCGGATGATCCGCATCGGCTCGAAGTGGCTCGCGGATTTCGCGTCGTGCAACTACCTGGGCTTCGATCTCGACCGCGAGATCATCGACGCGATCCCGGCCTATCTCGACGAATGGGGCACGCACCCGAGCTGGTCCCGCCTGCTCGGCAGCCCGGTGCTCTACGAACAGATCGAGGAGCGCCTGACCGAGCTGCTCGGCGCAGCCGACACGCTCGTCCTCCCCACGATCACCCTCATTCACCTCTCGGTGATCCCGCTCCTCGCGGCCGGCGGCTCCGTGTTCGTCGACAGGCGCGCCCATAAGACGATCTACGAAGGCGCAGAGGTCGCAACCTTGCGCGGCGCAACGCTCAAGCGCTTCGGCCACGACGACCTCGACGAGCTCGAACAGCTCCTGAAAGCCGACGAGTCGTCCGCCCGTCTGATCTGCATCGACGGCGTCAACAGCATGACCGGCAATGTGCCGGACGTGCGCGCCTTCGCTGCGCTCGCACGCGAGCACGCTGCGATCCTCTACGTCGACGACGCCCACGGCTTCGGCGTCATCGGCGAGCGTTCCGACGACGAGCTCTGCCCGTATGGCTCGCGCGGGAACTCCGTGGTCCGGCACTTCGGCGAGACGTACGACAACGTCGTGCTGGTGGGCGGCCTCTCGAAGGCGTACTCGTCGCTCGCAGCATTCATCGCCTGCCCGACCGACATGAAGCGGCTGCTGAAGACGGCCGCGCCGCCATATCTCTACTCCGGCCCGTCGCCGATCGCCTCACTTGCAACAGTGCTCGCCGGCCTAGACGTCAACGCGCGCCGCGGCGACGAACTGCGCGCCAACCTGTACGCGAAGACTGCCCGTGTCCTCGAGGCGCTCGACGCCCGCGGCATCTACACGCCGAACCGCGACGGCCTGCCGGTGATCGAGATCCCGCTCGCACGCGAAGAGGACATCGGAGATGTCGGCAAGTTCCTGTTCGACAGCGGCATCTATGTGACGTTGGCGGCCTACCCCCTCGTTCCTCGAAACGAGGTCGGCTTCCGCGTGCAGGTGACCGCGTCGAACACCGACGAGCAGGTCGACCACCTGATCGAAGTGGTCGAAGCGCTCGCCGATCGCTATCCACTCCAGACGAAAGAGAGAGAAGCGGCATGAGTCGCCCTAGACTTGTCGGAGGCGACCAGGTAGCGCCGGTGCCGGCTTTGCCGGCGCTGGAGCGGATCGCCGCAGTGTCCCGTTTGCGGCCGGGGCGGAAGAACGCGTGGGCGTTCTACCTCACCGGAATGGCCGTCGTGACCGGCGCCTATCTCTTCGTGCCGCCGTTCAAGGGCTACGCCGTGATGGTCAACATCGTCGGCGTCGGCTCGCTCGCTGCGATCGCGGGCGGCGTGTACGTGCACCGCGCTCAAGCGCGTGCAGCCTGGCTGCTCCTGCTTGCCGGCCAGCTCCTCTACGTCGCCGGCGACTTCTACACGTACACGTATCCCGATCTGCTGGGTGGCGTGGTCGGCTTCCCCTCGGCCGGGGACGCGATCTACCTCTCGGTCTATCCACTGCTCGTCGTCGGGCTGATGCTGCTCGTGCGTCGGCGCGACCCGCATCGCCGCGACCGTGCGGCCGTCCTCGACTCGCTCGTCCTGACGCTCGGCTTCGCGCTGCTTTTCTGGGTCTTCCTGATCGCGCCGAACGTCCACATGGCCGGGCTCACGGTCCTGGCAAAGGGCGTGTCGACCGCGTACCCACTCGGCGATGTGCTGCTGCTCGCCGCGATCATCCGCTTTGCGGTTCAGGCAGGCACGAAGACACCGTCGTTCTATCTCCTCTTCGCAGGCACCGCGTCGCTGCTCGCCACGGACTGCGCGTACAACTACGCGCTCCTTCACAACAGCTACCACCACCAGGTCATCTTCGACCTCGGCTGGCTCGCCTACCTCGCGCTCTGGGGTGCCGCTGCGTTGCATCCCTCGATGCGCGAGCTCGAAGAGGCGTCCGAGGGGCAGCGGGTCAGACTGACGACAACACGCCTCGCGCTCCTCGCGATTGCGTGCATGATCGCGCCGGCCATTCGCTTCGTGGAAGCCTTCGGGAACCCCGACCTGCTCGTCGTGATCGGCACCTCGGCGATCCTGTTCCTGCTCGTCGTGCTTCGCGTCGCCGGCCTCGCCCGGCAGGAGGAGCAGGCGACGAAGCGCGAGGTGACTCTGCGCGAAGCGGGGCTCGCGCTCGTCGAGTCCGTCGGACGCGCGAGCGTCAACGACGAGGCGGTCGCGTCTGCGGCGCGGATCATCGGGCCGGAGGCGAAGGTCCGCCTCGTCCTCTGGGACGAGGACGAGGCCCAGGTCACCGCGTCGAACGGGGCGGGCACCTGGACGCTTCCGCCCGAGGCGCTGGCGTGGCTCCGCGCATGCGGCCGCCCCGGAGTTGCTGTCCCGACAGAGCCCGTCTCCGTCGCGCTCGGTCTCGGTCAGGGCACGACCATCGTCGTCAAGCTCTCGGTGCCGGGCCAGGAGCAGGGGGCGTTCGTGATCCAATCGCCGGAGGCGGTCGCACCGTACCTCGTCGACTCGCTCGAGTCGCTCGCGTCGCAGGTGTCGCTGGCGCTCGAGGCCGCGTCCCTGGCGGAGAACCTGCACCGCCAGCGCGGCGAGACGCGCTTCCGCTCGCTCGTCGCACACTCCAGCGACCTGATCACGGTGCTCGACGAGCACGGGGTCGTGACGTATCAGAGCCCGTCGATCGAACGGCTGCTCGGCTACAGCGTCGAGACGATCGAAGGCGCGGCGTTCGGGACACTGCTCGACGAGAGCGATCGCTCACGTCTCGAGCGGATACTCGACGTCCATGGCAATGAAGGCAGCGACTCGCACACATTCGAGTGCTCGCTCCAGCACGACGACGGGCGATGGCTCAAGTTCGAGGTGCAGCACACGCACCTGCTCGACGACGAGCACGTCCGCGGCATCGTTCTGAACAGCCGCGACATCAGCGAACGCAAGGCGTTCGAGGAGCAGCTCTCACATCAGGCGTTCCATGACCCGGTGACTGGGCTCGCGAACCGCGCACTCTTCGCGGACCGCGTCGCACATTCGCTGCGCTCCACGGTACGCACCGGCTCGCTGATCGCGGTCATGTTCATCGACCTCGACGACTTCAAGACCGTCAACGACAGTCTCGGCCACCAGGCGGGCGACGCCGTGCTGAGCGAAGTCGCCTCGAGACTCGAACGGGCGAGTCGACCCGCCGACACCGTCGCACGGTTCGGCGGCGACGAGTTCGCGGTTCTCCTCGACGGCGTCACCGACTCGGAAGAGGCGGCGATGATCGGCGAGCGGCTGATCGTCGCGCTCGAAGCGGTGATGGAGGTCGAAGGCAAGCAGGTCTACCCGCGCGCCTCGATGGGCATCTGCATGAGCGACGAGGATCTGCTCACGCAGGATGCCGAGGAGCTCCTGCGCAACGCCGACGTCGCCATGTACATGGCGAAGCGCGACACCAAGGGGCGCTATCGCCTCTTCGAGCCGGCGATGCACGAGCGCGTCGTCGAGCGGCTCGAGCTGCGAGGCGAGCTGCAGCGCGCGCTCGAGGAGAATCAGCTCGAGGTCTACTACCAGCCGGTCGTGCGACTGGCGGGCGGCGGCCGCTACGGCGTCGAGGCGCTGCTCCGCTGGCACCACCCCACGCGCGGCTTGATCGCGCCGGGCGCCTTCATTCCGCTCGCCGAGGAGACCGGCCTGATCATCCCGATCGGCCGTTGGGTGATCGACCAGGCGTGCACCAAGGGCGCCGAGTTGCAAAACCAGGTCGACGACGCCATCCGCGTCAGCGTCAACCTCTCCGTGAAGCAGCTCCAGTCCGAGACGATCGTCGACGACGTCATGAACGCGCTGCGCCGCTCGGGGCTGCGTCCGGAGTCGCTCGTGCTCGAGGTGACGGAGACCGTCATGCTCGCGGACGCGGACGTCTCGGTCAGCCGGCTCCACGCACTGAAGGATCTCGGCGTGCGGATCGCGATGGACGACTTCGGCACCGGCTACTCGTCGCTCAGCTACCTGAGCCGGCTGCCCGTGGACATCCTGAAGATGGACCGCTCGTTCCTCGGCGACGGCATCGACGACAACGCGCTCGCCGCGGCGATCATGGCAATCGGCGAGCGGCTCGGCCTCGAGGTGGTCGCGGAAGGCATCGAGCGGCCCGAGCAGATCGATGCGTTGCAGAGCCTCGGGTTCGACCTGGGTCAGGGCTTCTTCTTCGGACGGCCGATGCCATCCGGCTCGCTCGACATGCACCTTGCCGGCGAGGAAGTCCTCGGGCCGTTCGAGCCCGATGCAGCATAGTTTCGAGGGGCTCGACCGGGCCGGTGGGATTGCCCGCGTCGGCCTGCTGAGACCGCTTCGGACACGCGACTTCCGCCTGCTCTGGGCCGGTATGAGCGTGTCGCTCGTCGGCGACGGGATGTTCCTCGTCGCGACGGCGTGGACCGCCTACGCACTCTGGAACGCGCCCGCCGCACTCTCGGTGATCGGTATCGCGATGACAGCGCCGACGATCGCCTGCCTGCTGGTCGGAGGGGCGGCGAGCGACCGCTTCGACCGGCGGCTCGTGATGCTCTGGTCCGATGCCGGCCGCGGCCTTGCGGTCGCCGTGATTGCTGCACTGTCGTTCGCGCACGCGCTGGACTTCGCCACCCTGGCGGCACTCGTCGCGGTCTACGCGCTCGGTGCCGGGTTCTTCACTCCCGCCTTCGAGTCGGCCGTGCCCGAGCTCGTCCCCGCCGAAGACCTGCCACAGGCAAACGCGCTCGACCAGTTCGTGCGACCGATCGCGATGCGGCTCGTCGGGCCGGCACTCGGCGGCGTGCTCGTCGCTGCGACGGGATCGGGCATGGCGTTCGCACTCGACGCTGCCTCGTTCGGCGTTTCCATGCTCACGGTGCTCGCGCTCCGACCGCTCGGCGGCGGCACGCGCGTCGATACGTCGACGGTCGCGGCGGTACGCGACGGATTGCGCTTCGTGCGGCGCGAGGTCTGGCTCTGGGGGACGCTCGTCGCGGCAGCCGTCGCGTACCTCGTGTTCCTCGGCCCCACCGAGGTGCTGCTTCCGTACCTGGTGAAGAACGAGCTGCACGGCTCGGCGACCGAGCTCGGTGTGGTGCTCGCCGCCGGCGGCGTCGGCGCCCTCGGCGCAGCCGCGTTCATGGGGCAGCGCACCGAGCCTCGACGGCCGATGACGTTCATGTACGTGTGCTGGACGCTCGCGACGCTCGCGATCGTCGGCTACGGGGTCGGCCGCTCCGCCCCGCAGCTTGCACTCGCATGCCTGCTCTTCAACGCGCTCGAGGCAGCCGGCACGATCGTGTGGGCAACGGTCAAGCAGCGCCACGTCCCGGCCGGGCTGCTCGGACGCGTTTCGAGCCTCGACTGGCTGATCTCGATCAGCCTCCTACCCGTGTCGTACGCGCTCACGGGACCGGTCGCCGATGCTGTGGGAGTGCGCTCGACCCTCATCGGGGCCGGGGTGATCGGCTCGGTTGTCACACTCGCTGCGCTCTTCCTGCCGGGCATGCGGGACATCGACAGCGATAGCGTGGCGGAGTGCGCCTCGTCCTCCTCGCGCGGCACGGCCAGTCGGTCTTCAACGTCGACGGCGTAGTCAACGGCGACCCGGCTCGTGACCGGGGCCTCTCGCCGCTCGGCGTCGACGAGGCGACCGCCCTCGCAGGTCAGCTCGCGCCGATCGCGATCGACCTTTGCCTCACATCACGCTTCCCCCGCGCGCAGGAGACTGCACGGCTCGCACTCGGCGCGCGCGCGGACAGCGTTCCGCACGCGATCGACCCCGACCTCGACGACATCCGGATCGGCGAGCTCGAAGGCGAGACCCTCGCGGAGTACCGGACGTGGAAGCACGCGCACACGCGGGACGATCCGTTTCCAGGCGGCGAGAGCCTGAACGAAGCCGCCCGCCGCTACGCGGATGCATTTGAGCGGCTCGCCCGTCGATCCGAGGACGTCGTCCTCTGCGTGTGCCACGAGATCCCGGTCCGATATGCGGTCAACTCCGCGTCCGGTTCGGCCGATCTCGACAGGCCGTTGCACGACGTGCGCAACGCCACCGCGTACCTGTTCGACAACGCCGGGCTCACACGCGCAGTCGCGCGGATGCGGGAGCTGTCGGCCTAGGCGGGGACGAGCACCGCGCAGCGGCGCGCGTCGCCGGGGAAGGGCGACGGCGAGAGCCGCCAAACGGTGTACACGCGCCCAGCGCGTTCCACGCTCTCGCCCTGGCCGGGCGGCGGCTCGTCGATCTCGTCGATCGCATAGCCGGCGCTGTCGCACACGAGGCGTGTGTGTGCCGTCACCGCACGGATCGCACTCGGCTCGAGCGACGGGCTGCGCTCGATCGCGTGCAACGCGCGCTCGAGCCGCTCCACGCGCGTCGTCAACTCGCTCGTCGTGTCGGCGTCGTCGATGGAAGGCTGCATGAGCATCCGCTCGAGCCTCGGGTGCGGACGGTTGGCGCGCGGCAGTATGTACGACCCCACGCCGATCCGTTTCTGCATCCGCACCCGCGTTTCCTGCAACGGCGATCAGGTGACGCGCAGCACGAAGTGCTTGTCACCCTTGTCGGGCGGCGTGATGCGGAGGTCGAACAGGCCGGCGCGCTTGACGCGGAAGGCGAAGCGGTAGTGGCCGTCCGCATCTGTGCGTGCGGTCGTGATCACGTGCCAACGCCCGTCGGCCCACCGGCCCCGAACGACGACGAGCCCGACCACGTGAGGCGAATGCCGCGCCAACGTACCGGTCTGTCCCCACACGATGAACTTCCAGCCGACTCGAAGAACCTGAACCTTGGCGTCACCGGCCGGCGCAGCTGCGCACGCAAGCGCTGCCGTCAACGCGACGATCACGAGGACGCGCGTACAGAACTGCCGCATGCGCCGATCCTACCCGGCAACCCGAATCCGAAATCATGCTTCCAGGCTTTTCGAACCGTGCTCGTTCAGCTCGGCGAGCCGACGAGCGACCCGTGCGGCGGCGCGGGCGAGCTCGCCGGCCGCCTCCGCGTCGCCGACCACGGAGGTACGGAGCTGCGCGCGGACCCGATCCGCGAGCACCGCGACCTGGTCGGCGCAGTCGGCGATCTCGACGGGAACCGCGATGATCCCGGCCCGCGCGGCGTCGGACCGCTCCGCCATGAATGCGGTGTAGGCCGCTGCGTCTTCGTCTGCGAGCTCTGCGAGCCGCGACCAGAGCGCCTTTGCACGCACGACCGCCTCCTCGTCGCCGGCAAAGCGACCCGCGAGCTCGACGAGCGCGGCGGCGAGCGCGGCGGTCAACGCGGTCGCCGCGCCGCTCGCCGGCGTCGGTGTGCGCTCGCCGAGCGCGGCGAGGAACTCGCCCACCGTGCGCTCGCTGAGAGCTATGCCGGAACCTCGTAGCGGTAGAAGGGCACGTCGGCAGGCGCGAGCGGCGCGGCGCCGCGGATCAGATCCGCGGCACGCTCGGCGACCATCATGGTCGGTGCGTAGATGTTGCCGTTCGGCACGAACGGGAACACGCTCGCGTCGACGACCCGTAGCCCGTCGACTCCGTGCACGCGCATCGACGAGGGGTCGACCACCGAGAGATCGTCGTCGCCCATCCGGCACGTGCACGAAGGGTGCAATGCTGTCTCAGCATCACGTGCGACCCAGTCGAGGATCTGCGCGTCGGTCTCGACCTCGTCGCCCGGAGAAAGCTCGCCGCCGTTGAAGGGCTCGAAGGCCGGAGCGGTCAGAATCGCGCGCGCTGCGCGCACGGACTCCACCCACTCCCGGCGGTCCTGCTCGGTCGACAGGTAGTTGAAGCGCAGCGCAGGCTTCTCGCGCGGATCGGCCGAGCGCACCTTCACCGAGCCGCGCGCATCGGAGTACATCGGCCCGACGTGGAGCTGGTAGCCGTGGCCCTGCGGCGCCGTGCCGTCGTAGCGGACCGCGATCGGCAGGAAATGGAACATCACGTTCGGATACGCGACCTCGTCGTTCGAGCGAACGAAGCCGCCGGCCTCGAAGTGGTTCGTCGCACCGGGCCCGGTCTTGCGCACGAGCCATTGCAGACCCACCCACGGGCGGTTGCGCCAACGGTAGGCGGGCGCCACGGTCACGGGCAGCTTCGACGCGCACTGCACGTACACCTCGAGATGATCCTGCAGGTTCTCGCCGACGCCGGGGAGGTCGTGAACGACCGGGATGCGAAGCGTCTCGAGCTCCCGTGCGTTTCCGACGCCCGAGAGCTGAAGGAGCTGTGGCGAGTTGATCGCACCGCCACAGAGGATCACCTCGCCCGCGGAGATCACGTGCCCGCCTGTGACGACGCCGACAGCGCGCGTGCCCTCGAAGAGGACGCGATCGACGAACGCCCGCGTCCGCACCTTCAGATTCGGCCGGCGCATGGCCGGGTGCAGGTAGGCGCGCGCTGCCGAGATCCGGCGGCCGTGGAAGATGTTGCGGTCGAACGGCGCGAAGCCCTCCTGGCGATAGCCGTTGACGTCGTCGGTCAACGTGTAGCCGGCCTCCTGAACGGCCGCAAAGAACGCGTCGAACAGCGGCCCGCGCGCCGGCCCGCGCTCGAGCAGCAGCGGGCCGTCGCCTCCGCGCCAATCGTCGGCGCCCGCCAGGCACGTTTCCATGCGCTTGAAGTACGGCAGGCAGTGCGCGTAGTCCCAGTCGTCCAGGCCCCCCTCGGTCGCCCAGCGTTCGAAATCGAGCGGGTTCCCGCGCTGGAAGATCATCCCGTTGATCGAGCTCGAACCGCCGAGCACCTTGCCGCGGGCGTGGTAGATGCGCCGGTCGTGCATGAACGGCTCGGGCTCGGACTGGTACTTCCAGTCGTAGAGGCGGTTGCCGATCGGAAACGAGAGCGCAGCGGGCATGTGGATGTAGAGGTCCCACCACGAGTCGGTCCGTCCTGCCTCGAGGACCAACACCTGCGTCGACGGGTCCTCGGTGAGGCGCGCCGCGAGCGCGCACCCGGCGCTGCCGCCGCCGACGATCACAACGTCATACGTCATGCAATGACGACGGTCTGCAGCTCGGTGAACGCCTCCATCGGCGCACTGCCGCCGACGCGGCCGATGCCGCTCTGCGTCCCCGAGCGCCCGCCGAACGGAAGGTGCGCCTCCCAGTAGTTCGACGAGTCGTTCACATTCACCCACCCGGTCTTCACGGCGTCGGCGTAGCGCAGCCCGTTCGCGAGATCGCGCGTGAAGATCGCGGAGAGCAGCCCGTACGGCGAGTCGTTGGCGAGCTTGATCGCCTCGTCGAGCGATTCGATCTCGACGACGGGCGCGACCGGGCCGAACGTCTCCTCCCGTGCGACGAGCGCGTCGGCCGGCACTCCGTCGAGGACGGTGGGCTGCCAGTAGAGGTCGGTCGGAAAGCCCGACGCACGCGACCCTCCGTGCACGAGCTCTGCGCCGCGCTCGACCGCGTCGGCCACGTGCTCGTCCATCTTCTGCGCGACACCGGCGTTGTTGAGCGGGCCCATCGTCGTCCCGTCGGCGAACGGGTCGCCGAGCACGACGCGCTCGGCCACCAACTGGACGACACGCGCAACGAGCTCCTCGCGCACGGCGCGATGGACGAGCAGCCGCTCGCCGGCGGTGCAGCTTTGCCCTGCGCAGAGAAAGCAGGCGGTAACGACGGCCTCCGCGGCGAGCTCGAGATCCGCGTCGTCGAGCACGACGACGGGCCCGTTGCCGCCGAGCTCGAGCACCGCGGCCTTGCCCGCCGCCGCCTCCGCGACCTTGCGTCCGGTCTCGGTCGAGCCTATGAAGCCGACGCCGTGCGTGCCCGGATTGCGCGCGATCTCGTCGCCGACAGTGGAGCCGGGGCCTGTGACGAGGTTGAAGACTCCCGGCGGTAGGTCGGCCTCGGCCACGCATTCTGCGAGCGCGACTCCCGCGACGGCCGTCGTCGAGGCAGGCGTCCACACGACGGTGTTGCCCGACGCGAGCGCCGGCGCGATCAGCTCCGCCGGCATCGTGTAGGGCCAGTTCCACGGAGTGATCACACCGATCACGCCGCGCGGCCGGCGCACGAGCAACACACGCTTCCCCCGCGTGAACGAGTTCGCGAGGCGGCCCTCGAGGCGCTTTCCGTCTTCGGCCGCGTTGCGCCAGTACGCAATGAGCTCTTCGACCTCGTCGCCCGACTCGTGCAACGGCTTGCCCTGATCGAGCGTGAGCGTATGGACGAGCTGGTCGCGTCGCTTCTCGATCTCGTCGGCGACTCGGTGCATGAGCGCGGCACGTTCGAACGGCGTCATCAGCGCCCAGGCGCCGGCCGCGTCGTTCGCCGCGGCGATCGCGCGCTGCGCGTCGCCGCGGTCTCCCTGCGGCACCTCCGCGATCGTCTCGCCCGTCGCGGGCGAGTCGGCGTGGAACGTCTCGCCGCTCGCTGCATCCGCCCACGCGCCCGCGACGAACATGCGAGCCGTCGCAATCTCAGTCACCAAGCTCGGTCCTCCGGCGAGCGACGAACGCCTTCAGCTCGTCCTTGAGACCCGGATCCATCGCGGGCTCCTCGTACTCGTCGAGTGTCTTGCGCCAGATGTCGCTCGCGCGTGTCGCCGCATCCTTGCCGCCGTTCCGGCTCCAGCGCTCGTAGTTCTCGGTCGACGAGAGAAGCGGCCGGTAGAAGCACTCGCGGAACCGCTCGAGCGTGTGCGCCGCGCCGAGGAAGTGACCGCCTTGTCCGACCTCCTGATGCGCGCCGTACGCCAGCGTCTCCTCGTTGATCTTCAGCGGCTCGAACACTGCGTGCAGCATCCGCAGGAGCTCGACGTCGACGACGAACTTCTCGTAGCAGGAGACAAGGCCCGACTCGAGCCAGCCCGCGGCATGCATGACGAAGTTCGTGCCGGCGAGGAACGTCGGCCACAGCGTCATCATCGCCTCGTAAGCCGACTGCGCGTCGACCGTCTGCGACGACGTGAGCCCGCCGCCGCCGCGGAACGGCAGGCCGTAGTGGCGCGCGATCTGTCCTGTGCAAAGCAGGCCGATCCCGGACTCGGGCGTCCCGAACGAAGGCGACCCCGACTGCATGTCGGTGTTCGAGAGGAACGAGCCGAACACGATCGGGCAGCCCGGGCGGATCGTCTGCACGAGTGCGATGCCCGCGAGCGCTTCGCCGACCTGCTGTGCAAGCGTCGACGGGATCGAGACCGGCGACATCGCCCCCATGAGCAGGAACGGCGTGATCACCATCGCCTGGTTTGCCTTCGCATACGCGTGCAACGCGTCGAGCATGCGCTCGTCGTAGCGCAGCGGCGAGTTGACGTTGATCAGCGAGATGATCGCCGGCGTCTCCTCGAGGCTCTGACGACCAAAGACCAGCTCCGCCATTGCGATCGTGTCCTCGGCGTTCGGCCCCGAGGTGACCGACCCCATGAACGGCTTGTCGGAAAGCGTCAACAACGCGTAGACCATGTCGAGGTGACGCGAGTCGAGCGGTGTGTCGTTCGGCTCGCAGATCGTCCCGCCCGGCGTGTCGAGCTGCGGAAACGCCTGCGAGAGGCGCACGAGGTTTTCGAAGTCGGCGTAGGTCGCCTCACGGCGCTCGAGCCCTTCCCGCACGAACGGGCAGCCGTAGACAGCGCCGAACGCCATGTGGTTTCCGCCGACATGAATCGTGTGCTCCGGGTTGCGCGCCTGCAGGTCGAACTCGCGCGGCGCCTTCGCCACCTGCTCGAGGATCCAGTCCGGATCGAGCTTGACGAGTTGCCCCTCCACCTTCTGGCCGGCAGCCTCGAGCAGCGCCACGCTCTCCTCGTGCGGCTCCGAGGTACCGAAGTCGATGCCGAGCTCGCTGACGATGCGGCGCCATCCGCGCTCGAGCTCCGCCATCGACGCCTCGTCGAGGATCTCGTAGCGCGGCATCTCGTTCACGAGCACGGCGTACCTCCCAGTAGCTCTTCGAGGGCGTGTTCCAGTCCGGCGTCGCCGGTGTCGCGAATGTCAAGTGGTAGACCCAGCCTACGCGCAGCCGCCTCCGCCTTTTCTTCGAGCTCCGGCGTTCGCGACTGCGCAAGCCACACCACTCGTTCGTAGTTGCCGAAGTAGTCGTCGCGCAGCTCGGGATGACGATCGAGACCGAGGCCGCGCCAGACGACGCGGTCGAACGAACGGACGAGGAAGTCGGTCAGGTAGTACGTCCCCGGCTCGTGCTGCTGGAACCCGCCGTAGAGCTGGTAGCAATCGGCGCCCGCGAGCCGCGGCAACCCGTCGAGCGCGCCGCGCGTGCCACAGTCGGCGTAGGCCACGACGTCTGCAGGACCGGCTGCATCGACCGCTGCGCGGATCCGCTCCGGCCGGTTGTGCAGCTCCGGCGGCAGTGGGCGAACGTCGAGATCCCAGCCGCGCCGTTTCGCGATGCGATCGATGTGCAGCGCCAGCGCGCCGCACGCGACGACAGTCTTTCTTGTCGTTGTCATCCGGGGAACTGGAGCTGGTCGATGAACAGGTCGTTGAAGTCGCTGCGACCCGAGAGCTCGACGTACTCCACCTCGTCGAGCACCGCGTTGGCCGCGTTGCGCTCGGTCACCGACAGCGCAGCGATCTTCGCACCCTCACCCGCGACATTTCCTGCGGCGACGATGCGCGTCAGCGGCAACCGTGGGACGAGCCCAATCTTGACCGCGCTCGCCGCGGTCAGGTAGGAGCCGAACGAGCCGCCGAGCAGCACCTGTGCGATCTCCGTCGGCTCGACGCCGAGCTCGCGGCAGAGGATCGCCCAGCCGGTAGCGATCGAAGCTTTCGCGAACTGCAGCTCGCGCACATCACGCTGCGAGAGGAACACGCCCTCGGCGAGATGGAACACGTTCTCCTCGCCGATCTTGCCGAGTCGCTCCGACGAGCCGAGCACGAACCGTCCGGTGTGGTCGAGGATGCCCGCGCCGACGAGCTCCGCGACCGCATCGACGAGGCCCGACCCGCAGATGCCGACGGGGTCCACATCTCCGATCACGGTCAGCTCGATGTCATCGTCCGCGATGCGGACGCCTTCGATCGCCCCTTCGGCTGCTCGCATGCCGCAGCGGATCTGCGCAGCCTCGAATGCGGGGCCTGCGGGCGCGGCGGTCGCGAGCGCGGACGCCGACGAGCCGAGCACGATCTCGGAGTTCGTGCCGACGTCGATGAAGAGCCGAACGCGGCGGTCGAGCGTGAGACCGGTCGCGAGGATGCCGGCGACGATGTCCGGGCCGACGTACGCGCCGAGCGCCGGAAACAGCACCGCGGGCGCCCGCTCGTGCACGCGCAGCCCGAAGTCGGACGCAGATGCCTCCGGTAGCCGTCGTGCCGCGATCGTGAACGGCGCCATCGAGAGCGGCTCGGGGTCGATCCCGAGTGCGAGCTGGATCATCGTCACGTTGCCGGCGACGACGACCTCGTACACCTCATGGGGCTCGACGCCTGCCTCTTCACAGACCTCCGCCGTCAGCTCTGCGAGCGTGTCGTGCGCGAGCGTGCGCAATGTGTCGAGGGCGCCTTCGTCGAGCATCGTCGCGCTGATGCGCGAAATCACGTCCGCGCCGAAAGGCTGCTGACGGTTCAGCATCGAGCGAACCGCGGCAGGCTGACCGGTCTCGAGGTCGAGCAGAGTCGCGACGACCGTCGTGGTGCCGAGGTCGAAGGCGATGGCAAACCGGCGTCCGGTCGTGTCGCCCGCTTCGACGTCGACGAGGACATCGTCGACAAGCACCGCGGTGACGTTCCAGTCGGCGTCGCGCAGTGTCTTCCCCAGCGCTCGCACGAGCGCGAGCGGCACACGCGGCTCGACGTCGTCCATCGCGGCGAGGACACGCTCCAGGTCCGACACCTGATCCTCGAGCGTCGGCTCGGTCAGCTGCAGGTACCGCTTCTGCACAGCGGGCCGCAGGATCACGTGCCGGCCGACGCCCGCCAGCGCAGCCTTCGGGCGTGTCTGCAGTGGCGGCACGTCGACCGTGAGGTCCTCCTCCGCCTGCGCCCGGCAGGCGAGCCGCCAGCCCGCGCGCAGCTCGTCAGGCGAGAACGCGCGCGGGTCGACGCTCGAGACGGGCTGTTCGCCAGACGCGACACGCACCTTGCACTTCTTGCACGTGCCGTGCCCGCCGCACGTCGAGTCGATCGCGATGCCGTTCCAGCTCGCGCAGTCGAACAACGTCGTGCCCGCGGGCACGCGCGCCTCTTTGGTGGCGCCGTCGGCCTGGCGGAAGACGAGCCGCACACGCTCCGGATGGACCGTCTTCGACGAGCTCCGCGGTCGTTCATGCGGCGGCGCTGCCTGCTTCCTGCGGTACGCCGCGATCCAGTTCGCGCCCCACTCGTCCTTCCCGAGCAGGAAGTCGGACGCGCGCACTGCCTCGACGACCTCCACCGAGCGCGCGTCCATGATCGCGCTCGTCAGGCCGTGGCTCGCCGCGATGCCGAGAAACGAGCCGCCGAGCGTCTCGCGCCCAGGGAGACCGAAGGACGTGTTCGATGCCCCGCACGTCGTGTTCACGCCGAGCTCTTCGCGCAGCAGCTTCAGCGTCTCGACGAACAGCGTCACAGCACGCGGCTCGGCGCCCACCGGCATCGCCAGCGGGTCGATCACGACGTCCTCCGGCGGGATGCCGTGGTCGCCGGCGACGGAGACGATCTTCCTCGCGACCTCGAGCCTGCGCTGGGGCTCCATCGGGATCTCGTCGTCGTTTGCGAGCCCGATCACCGCAGCGCCGTGCTTCGCGACGATCGGCAGGATCGCCTCGAGCCGCTCGTCCTCCCCGGTGACGGAGTTGACGAGCGCCTTCCCCTGGTAGGCGGACAGCCCCGCCTCGAGCGCCTCGATCACCGACGAGTCGATCACGAGCGGAAGCTCCGTGAGCCCCTGCACGAGCGGGATCGCCTGACGCATCAGCTCGATCTCGTCGGCGAGCGGGTCGCCAACGTTCACGTCGAGCATGTCGGCCAGCGGCACCTGCTGCGCGACGTCGACGGCGATGCGCGAGAGGTCGCCCTGTTGCAGCTCCGCCTGGAACTTCTTGCGGCCGGTCGGATTGATGCGCTCGCCGATCACACAGAACGGCCGCCCAGGGCCGATCACCACCGTCCTAGACGGCGACTCGAGAACCGTTTCCAACTGTCTCCCTTTCGTGGCGGGTGGGAATACCGAGACGTGAGCACAGTCGCGCGATACCGGCTTCCTTCCGGAAGCTGATCAAGTGCAGGCCCCGGACGCCGGGGATCGCGCGTGCCTCTTCGGCGAGCTCGCACGCGACGTCGAAGCACTCGGCCTCGGTATCGGAGGCGGACTCACACCGCTCGATCAGCGCCGGCGGCACCGATATGCCCGGCACCTTTTCGTCGATGAACCGCAGCGACTTCGCCGAGCGGACGAGGCAGATCGACGGCAGGATCGCGACCTGCTCGGCGAGGCCGGTCGCAACCGCGCCGGCCATGAACGGGCGCAGCGCACCGAGGTCGAAAGCCACTTGCAGCTGCAGGAAGCGCGCGCCCGCGCGCACCTTCTTCCAGGCGCGGTCGACGCGGTAGTCGACGGGTGGCGCCGCGGGATTCTCGACCGCACCGATGAGAAGCTGCGGCGCCGGTGCGAGTTTCCGCCCCGACAGGTAGCGGCCGTTCCGCATCGCCTCTGCAGTCGCGATCAGCTGGATCGAATCGAGGTCGAACACGCGGCGCGCCTCGGGCTCGTCGCCGGCGGTCACGTCATCACCGGTGAGACAGCAGAGGTTCTCGATCCCGTGGAGCGCAGCCCCCGCGATGTCCGCCTGCAACGCGAGCCGGTTTCGGTCGCGGCAGACGAGTTGCATGATCGGCTCCATGCCGAGCTGCTTCAGTGCAATCGCGACCGCAAGCGGCGAGGCGTGCGCGTGCGCCGAAGTGTTGTCGGTCGCGTTGACCGCGTCGACCCATTCTTCGAACGGTGCGAAGTTCGTGCGCACCGCCTCGAGCCCGCCCGTGTTCACGGTCAGGAGCTCGGCGGTGACGACGAAGCGGCCGCTCGTGATCGCGTCCTCAAGCCTCGACACGCCATCCTTTCGGCGTCTGCTTGTCGCGCTTCGTGACGAAGTTCGCCCACGACGACGTGTTCCAGAGACGGTTGTCGACCGGCTGGCGAATGTCGTTGATCTCGTGCGCCCACGGAGTCTTCGGCGCGCGTTCGACCGCTTTTACCCAGACGCAGCGCATCTCGGGCTTCACTTCACAGTGGCCGTCGGGGCGCACGCCCCCGCAGGGGCCGTTGCGCAACGTCTTCGGACAGTTCATCGGGCACGTCATGCCGGTTGAGTGCAAGACGCACTGACCACACATCTGACAGCCGAACACCGGCTTCTTGACAGCGGCCTCGATGAGGGCGAGCGGTTTCACCTACGCGGTGACCGCGCTGCGCCGCTGTTCGATCAGATCCTTGGCAAGCCGCACGGCAGTCGAAGCATCGGCCGCGTACGCATCCGCACCGACTGCGTCGGCGTACTCCTGCGTCACCGGCGCACCGCCGACCATCACGATCACGTCGTCGCGAATGCCTGCTTTCTGCAGCGCGTTGATGTTCGCCTTGAACATCGGCATCGTCGTCGTCAGAAACGCAGAGAAGCCGACGATGTCGGGCTGGTGCTCGTTGATCTTCTCGACGAATTTCTCGGGCGGGACGTTGACACCCAGGTCGTACACGGTGAACCCAGCACCCTCGAGCATGATGTTGACGAGGTTCTTGCCGATGTCGTGGACGTCGCCCTTGACGGTTCCCATCACGTAGGTGCCGACCGGCTTCGCACCTGTCTCGGCAAGCAGAGGCCGAAGGATGTCGAGCGCGCCTTGCATCGCGCGTGCCGCGATCAGCATCTCCGGCACGAAGTAGTCGCCGCGCTCGAACCGCGCTCCCACCTCCTCGAGGGACGGGATGAGCGCGTCGTACAGCATCGATTCGGGCCCGAGTGCATCCTCGAGCCCCTGGTTGACGAGGTCTTTCACCTCCGGCGCGTTGCCGACGAGCGTGTTGTCGTAGAGCCCTTGCAGGATCTCTTCGTGCGTCATGCCGCTCCTTTGTGTCGATCGCCGAGCCGCTCCGACACGAGGCGCGCCTGCTCGAGGAGCGCCGGCGCGAGCTCGGCGATGCGGTCGGCGGTGAGTCGAATCGATGGTCCGGAGATCGAAAGCGCGGCGACGGCGACGCCGTCGGCGGCGAAGATAGGCGCGGCAAGCGCGCTGAGGCCGCGCTCGAGCTCGTCGACAGCGACCGCGTAGCCCTGCAGTCGCACCTTCGCGAGCGCCCTCGGCCGCTCGGGGCCGAACGCCCGGAGCACCTTGCCGTTCGCCGTCGTCTCGAACGGCACGCGGCGGCCGACCCAGTTCGTGCCGCCGACAAAGTGCCGCGAGTCCTCCTGCGCGAGATGCTCGACGCCGAGCGGCGTCGCCACACCCAAGTTGATCGTTTCCCCCGAGACCTCGGCCAACGCGCGCAGCGCGGGCGCGGCAAGCTCGGCCAGGCTCGCGCCCGGGTCGCGATGGGCGAAGCGAAGAAGCACAGGGCCGGGCAGGACGCGGCGGTCGGAGGCGCGCTGCACGAGCCCACGCCGCTCGAGCGCTCCGACGAGGCGGGAGGTGGTCGACTTGGGGAGGCCGGAATCCGTCGAGAGCTCGCCGACGCCCAGCGGGCGCGCGGCCTCGACCACGCGCACGAGCAGCTCGGCCGCGCGGTCGATCGCCTGCGTCCCGGACTCCGCCATGCCCATATGGTGGAACACAAGTTCCACATTTGTCAAGCGCCCGCCTCACGCTGGGAGGAGGGTGGCGCGGTAGTACCGGCGCAGCCAGGCCTCGAACTCGTCCGGAGTGAGAGCCCCGTGGCGCGTGAGTGTCCGGTAGGTGCCCCAGTCGAGCGCCACCCAGAACGTCGCCTCGACGTCTCGCTGTCGCAGGCCGCGTCTGCGCCCGGGCTTCTTCAGCAGGGTCGTCGCCGCCCAACGGACCGCGAAAGCGCGGTTCCGGTTCATCTGCCGCCAAAGTGCGTCCACCACCGCGTCGTCCGGGGCCGCCTGCTCAACCGCCCACGCGATCTGCGCGGACCGCTCGTTGACGCGGCGGAGATGAGCCGCGTGCAACTCGAGCATCGCCCGTGCGTCGCGAGCGCGCTCCATGCGCTGCACTCCCTCACGCTCAGGCATTGCCACGGGCTCGAGATCGCCTCGTAGTGCGAAGTCGACAGCCGCCTTCAAGAGCGCGGCCTTTGTGCCGAAGACCGCCTCGACCGTCTTCGGAGAGGCGCCGGCGGCAGCTGCGATCTGGCGGACCGTCGTGCCGGCCCAGCCGTGGGTTTCGAAGCACTCCTTGGCCGCGCTCACGATCGCCTCCCGCGTGCGCGCGGCCGCGGCCGCGCGCTGCGGAGCTTCATAGGCCCGCTTGGGACCCTTGTTCTCGCCATCTTTATTCGATAGGGTCATTCCCTACTCAATATAAAGACGCGGGCAGACGACGAGGGTGCTCGCCGATCGCCCGTCGAAGGAGGCACGATGATTCGCCGCACGTCGATCATCAGCTTGTTCATCGCCGCCACCGCGCTCTGTGCCGTCTCGGCGGTTGGCGCGTCGTCGACTCGCTCCGCTGCCGGGTTCACAGACGGCGTCTGGGTCGGCGGCGTCGTGCACGACCTCGCCACCGGTCCTCCGCCGGCGACCCCCAGCCACACGATTCCGCTGTACGTCATTGCCCCGGTGTCCGCTGCACACCCGCTGCACCCGCTCGCGTTCGCCAAGCCACTCGGCTTCGGTGCGCACGATCACGTCGCCCAGATCCCCAACCCGAAAGCAGCGTTCCACGGCGTGTGCGAGCTCACGCTGGTCGTCCCCGGCCCGAAGGCGAAGTCGGGCACGAATGTGCGGGCACGGCAGACGCTCACGCCGGCAGCCATGAAGCCGCTGCTGCGCATGGCACTGCTCGGAGGCAGTTGGCTCCCGCTCAATTCGGTCTCACGCATCCAGCAGGCCCGTCGCGTGGGCTTGGCGATGCTGGTCGACACGAAGGTCACGATCACCTGCGTGATCACACCGCGCACGAGCTGATCGGGCATGTCCGCCGGGGCGTAGTCCAGGGACTGTCCCTGGTCACGTCCCGCGCGGACGGGTCAGAGGCGCGCGTCCCGGCTGGCGGCGACCTCGATCCGAAAGCCGTCCGGGTCCAGGAAGAAGGTCGCGTAATAGTCAGGGTGGTACTGCGGCCAGCGCCGCGGTTGATGCAGGATCGTCGCTCCCGCCCCGAGCGCTGCCGCATGCGCCGCGTCGACGTCGTCGACGCTTTCGACCGCGAGCGCGAGATGGTGAAAGCCCGGCGCGTACAGCTCGAACTCTCGCCGCTCGAGCGCCTGCCGCAGCCCGAGCGAGCCTGAGCCAACGGCCGGAAATCGAAGGTAGTAGATGGTCTCACCCTGCTCTCCGGGCACTTCGTGCGGCGCGGTCAGGCCGAGTGGGCCGAAGACCGCCGCGTAGAACCGAAGCGACCGCTCGACGTCCGCGCACACGAGATCGACGTGGCCGATGCCGACGAGCATCAGTCGGTGGCAGGCTCGAGCGACTCGACGAGCAGCGTGGACACGTCGACGACACGGAGCTCACTGCCCATCGAGCGCACGCCGTCGTCGAGCATGACCGTGCAGAACGGGCAGGCGACGGCAAGCGTGTCCGCCCCCGTCTCGTCGGCCTGTCGCACGCGCTCCTCGTTGATCGCGCCGCCGCGCTCCTCCATCCACATGTGCGCGCCCCCGGCGCCGCAGCAAAACGTCTGCTTGCCGTGATTGCGCATCTCGATCGGAGTGCCGACTGCGGCGACGAGCTCGCGCGGCTCGGCGGCCACGTCGTTGTGCCGTGCGAGGTAGCACGAGTCGTGGTACGTGATCTTGGCATCGCTGCGTGCAGGCGACAGCTTCCCTTCGTGCACAAGCTCGGCGAGCAGCTGCGTGTGGTGCATCACCTCGTAGCGGCCGCCGAAGTCCGGGTACTCGTTGCCGAGCGAGTTGAGGCAATGGGGGCAGCTCGCGACGATCTTCGTCACGCCGGCGTCGTTCAGCGTCGCGACGTTCTGCTCGGCGTATGCCTGGAAGACGTACTCGTTCCCCATCCTGCGCGCCGGGTCGCCCGTGCACGACTCGCGCGCACCGAGGATCGCGAAGTCGACACCGGCGCGCTGCAGCAGCTTGACCGTCGACTCCGCCGCTGTGCGGGCACGTTCGTCGTAGGCTGCGGCACAGCCGACCCAGTAGAGGATCTCGGGCGCCGGCTCCCCCTCCTCCACGACGCGCACGCCGAGCTCTTCCGCCCATGACGCACGGTCGCCCTGCGGCTTTCCCCACGGATTGCCGACACGCTCGACGTCGCGCAGCATCGACTCGGCCTCCTGCGGGAACGACGACTGCACCATCACGAGGTCGCGTCGCAGATCGACGATGTGGTCGATGTGCTCGATCGACACCGGGCACTCGTGCACGCACGCACCGCACGTAACGCAGTCCCAGATCATGTCCTCCGGCACGCCGTTGCCCGCGATCGGTGTCAGCTCGCCGCCCGCGAGCAGCGCCGGGCCTTCCGCGAAGAGCTGATCGCGAATCCCCATGATCAAGAGCTTCGGCGAGAGGGTCTTGCCCGTTGCGTACGCGGGGCAGACGTCCTGGCAGCGTCCGCATTCGGTGCACGAGAAGCTGTCGACCATTTCCTTCCACGTCAGGTCGCGCACCGTCGAGACGCCGAACCGCATCTGGTCGTCGGGCACGTCGAAGCGAAGCGGCTCGAGCCGGCCACGCTTGCGCGTGCGCGAGAAGAAGACGTTCACCGCGGCAGTCGCGATGTGCAGGTGCTTCGAGTACGGCAGGTAGCAGAGGAAGGCGAGAACGACGCAGAGATGCGCCCAGACGAAGATCCGCTCGCGCGCTGCCGCTCCCGACCCGACGGCGTGCGATACGGCGTTCGACAGGAACGACCAGTGCGCGGGCCACTCGTTGAGACCGGCTGCGATGCGCGATGCGTGCCAGCCGAGCAGCGTCAGCACGACCAGCGCGATCAGGAACAGGATCAGGTCGGCCTCGCCGAGGTGCGAGCCTTCGAACCGCTTCGGCCGGACGACCTTGCGGATCCACACGGCGGCGACGATGCCGGTGAGCACGGCGAGGATGAAGACGTCGACCATCGCCATGTACCACCCCTGTCGACCGAGCCAGGGGAACGACCAATTGCGGTCGACCGCACCGATTCCCGCCATCAGGATCGTCGGGAAGAGGACGAGGAAGCCCCAGAAGATGAGCGCGTGCATCGCGCCGGGCACGAACCGCTGGAACAGCTTGCGCTGCCCGAGGACGATCGTCGCCTCGTTCTCGACGCGTCGCAGTAGATCGTCGCTGCGGTCGACGGGACGTCCTGCACGGACGAGTCGCAGCAGGAAGAGGGCGCGCTTCGCGAACAGGCGGCCGGCAACGGCGAGCAGCGCCGCGAGCGCGACGGCGCCGGCGACCGCGGTTATTGGCTCTGCGCCTTCCTGAGCTCGGCGGTGATCGCGGGCACGATCTCGTGCAGATCGCCGATCACCGCGTAGTCGGCGTGCGCGAAGATCGTCGCCTCGGGATCGGCGTTGATCGCGAGCAGCTTCTTCGCGCCCTTGCAGCCGGCGATGTGCTGCGTCGCGCCGCTGATCCCGCACGCGATGTAGAGGTCGGGCGACACCTTGGTGCCCGTCTGTCCGACCTGGTCGGTGTGCGGCCGCCAACCGGCGCTCGTGACGACGCGCGAGCAGCCGACCGCGGCGTCGAGCAGCCCGGCCAGCTCCTCCAGGATCGCGAAGCCTTCCGCGGATCCGACCCCGCGGCCGCCCGAAACGACGACCTTCGCATCGGCGAGCGACACCCGGCCGCCGGTGTCCGGTGACACATGGTCCACAACCTGGACACCGTTCCCAAGCAAGGGTGACAAAAGCGCGACTTCTGAAACAGCGGCCGGCGTGAACGCGAACGGAGCCGCCGTGAGCAGCTTGCGGTCGGAATGGATGCGCGCGTCCTCGAGGAGCGTGCCGCCCCAGCGGATGCGGGTCACGTCGTCGCCGCGTACCTCCGTCACATTCGCCGCGAACGGCAGGTCGAGCTGCGCGGCGACGTGCGCGAGCACCTCGTTCCCACGATCGGATCCGGGGCCGACGACGTCGTCGTCACCGGCGGCGTCGATGAGCGCCGCCGCCCAGCCGCTCGGCGCATAGGGACCGTCGACCGTCACCGCACGCACGTCGCCGCCGAGCGAGTGGGCAAGCGTCACCGCCTGCTGCGACAGCTCGTCGTCGGCGCTCTCGACAAACACGACAGTCATGCGAGGCCGAGCTCCTGCAGCACTGCGACGACGCGCGGCGCGGCGTCGACACCGTGCCCAAGCACCTCCGCCTGCTTGCCTGCGCCCGCGGGGACGGCGAGCCGCAGCTTCTCGAGGCGCGGTTCGGGCCGCTCGACGACGCGCGACGCGACGGGCTTGCCCTTGGCCCGGAGCTTCGCCGGCACCGACGGGTAGCGCGGCAGGTTGAGCCCCTCCTTGACGGTGACGACCGCGGGCAGCGGTAGGTCGTAGACGTCGCGGCCGCTCGGCACCTCCTGCTCGCAGCGCGCGCGTCCGCCTTCGACTCCGAGGCCCTTCAGCCCGGTGACGACCGGCAGGCCGAGGGCGTAAGCGGAGCGGATCCCGACCTGATACCCGCCGGCGTCGGCCGACTCGTTGCCGAACACGATCAGGTCGAACGGTTCGTCCTCCGCGCGAATCGCCTCGACGATCGCGGCGGCCGTGGCCTGCGCGTCGAACTCGTCCGTCGTCACGAGGTGGATCCCGCGGTCGGCCCCGATCGCCATGCAGTCGCGGATCTGCTCCTCCGCCTCCGGGGGCCCGAGCGTCAGCACGACCACTTCTCCCCCTTGCGCCTCGACGATGCGCACCGCCTCTTCGACTCCGCACTCCTCGTGTGGCGAGATCGTAAAGCCGAGGTGCTTCGTCTCGAGCCCCTGTTCGTCCGCGGTCAAAACCATCTTCCCGCCGGTGATCGGAACGCGTTTGACGCAGACCAAGATCCTCAAGCCCGGACCCTCGTGTTCTCGGGGTCGAAGACCGCGGTCGCGTCGTTGGTCTGCACCGTCACGGGGTAGTGCTCACCGAGGTACTCGACGAGCAGCTCCTCGCCGACGTTCGCGTTCTCGTGCGGCAGGTACGCCATCAGGATGTGCTTGCCGATCGACGGACCGGCACCTGCGCTGGTCACGTACGCGCGGCGCCCTTCCGAATCGACGAGCGGTGTGCCGCCGCGCGCGAGAATCGGCTCGCGACCGAGCATGTACCGCTTCACACCCGACTTCGACGTGTGGTCGTCGACCGTGAGCGTGCAGAGCACCGCGACGGGATCGGACTCGCGGTGGCGAAGATGCGCCTCCTTGCCCACGAAGTCCGCCCCTTTCACCTTCGGTGGCGTCATACCGGCTTCGACCACGGTGAAGTCCGCGTCGAGCTCGAAGCCGAACGCGCGGTAGCACTTCTCGAGCCGGCCGGTCGTGCCGTACACACCGATGCCGGCGGGCACGACGCCGTACACCTGTCCCGCCTCCCACATGAGATCCCAGAGCTTCGCGCCCTGCTCGATCGGCACGTAGAGCTCCCAGCCCAGCTCACCGACATACGAGATGCGCGAGGCGAGCACGCGGAGCGAGTCGAGCTCGATCATGCGGCACGTGCCGAACGGGAAGCCCTCGTGTGAGACGTCGTCGGAGGTGAGGCTCGCGAGCACGTCGCGGGAGCGCGGCCCCCAGATCCCGAGCGTCGTCCACTGCGACGTCAGGTCGGTGACCTGCGCATTCCCATCTGCCGGGACGTGATCGGCGTACCACTTGAGATCGGCCAGACCGTGTGCACCGCCCGTCACGACACGGAACTGCTCGTCGCCGAGCCGCATCACGGTGAGGTCGCTCTTGAACGTGCCGCTCGGCGAGAGCACCGGTGTGTAGACCACTTTGCCGTGCGCGACGTCCATCTGCCGCATCGAAACGCGCTGCACCGTCTCGAGCGCGCCGGGGCCGGTGACGTCGAAGATGCAGAACGCAGTCAGGTCGAACATCGCCGCGCGCTCGCGCATCGCCAGGTGCTCGGCATTGATGATCGGAGACCACCAGCGCGACTCCCACTCCGCCTCGCGGCGGTTGATGCGGTCGCCGAACTCATCGAGCAGCTTGGCGTTCGACTCGTACCAGTGGGGGCGCTCCCAGGCGGCCGCCTCGTAGAACACAGCGCCGAGCGCGCGCTCGCGCTCGTAGAAGGGCGACAGCCGGACGCCGCGGTTCGACTCCCACTGCTCGCTCGGATGAACGATCCCGTACGTCTTGTTGAAGCCTTCCGCAGCACGTGCGCGCACGTGCGCGCGCGAACGCTGGCACTCGTAGAAGCGCGCCACGTCCGACGACTGGAGGTCGATCTCGGACTCGCCGTTCGTCATCCACTCGGCGACTGCACGTCCGACACCCGGCCCCTCTTTCACCCAGACCGCAGCTGCGGACCACAGCCCCTTCACCTCGGGCGTCTCGCCGAGGAGCGGCAAACCGTCCGGCGTCAACGAGAGCAGCCCGTTGATCGCGTACTTGATGCCGACCGACTCGTCGTTCAGCACCTCCGGGATCAGTTCGAGCGCATCCTCCATCTGCTTCGTGAAGTCGTCCTGCGTGAACGGCAGCTCCGTCGGTGACAGTGCGGCTTCTTCGTTGGATGGAATCTCGTCCGGGTCGTGGAGGATCGGCCGGTGCGCGTACGAGCCGACCTCGAGCCCGCTCCCGTCCTGGCGCTCGTACATGTTCGTGTCCATGTCGCGCACGATCGGGAACTCGATCACGCCCTTCGTGTTCTTGAAGTGCGGCACCGGGCCGACGTCGATCATCTGGTGCACCGCCGGTGTCAGCGGGATCGAGGCGCCTGCCATCCGCGCGATCCGCGGGCTCCACACGCCGCAGCAGACGACGATCGTCTCGGTCGCGATCTCGCCACGCGAGGTCCGGATGCCGGTCACGCGCCCGTTCTCGACGTCGATGCCGAGCACTTCCGTGTTCGCGAAGACAGAGAGCGCACCCAGCTCCTGCGCCTTCTCGCGCGCGATCGTCCCGAAGCGCAGCGAGTCGACGATGCCGACGCCCGGCGAGTAGAAGCCGCCCACGAGCACCGACTCCTCGACGTACGGCACGAGCTCCTTCACCCGGGCGGGAGTGATGATCTCGCAGCCTTCGATCCCCCACGCCTTGGCTGACGACATCCGTCGTTGCAGCTCCTGCATGCGCTCCTCGGTGCGCGCAACCTCGATCCCGCCGCTCTCGGTGAAGACGCCCCACTCCTTGTACTGGCGCACGGAGTCCAGCGTCAGCTGTGTCATCTCCTTCGAGTGGTCGACCGGGAAGATGAAGTTCGACGCGTGACCGGTCGAGCCGCCGGGATTCGGCAGCGGGCCCTTGTCGAGGAGGACGAGGTCGCGCCAGCCGAGCTCGGCGAGGTGGTAGACGAGGCTGTTGCCGACGATGCCGGCGCCGATCACGACGGCGCGGGCCTGCGTGGGGAAGGAAGGGGCGTCAGAGGTCATGGCCCTGATATATCACGATGCAAGCAACACGTCACGGATCGAGGCCTCGAACGCTTCGACGTGCTCGTGCATCAGCTCCGCAGCGCGCGCGCCCTTCCCGCCGACGATCGCCTCGAGCACCTCGTGATGCTCGCCGACCGCAGCGCGGAGGTTCGTCCGCGCCAGCGCCACCATCCAGATGCGAAGAGCGTGGGCGTAGTACTCCTCGAGGGTCTCGAGCAGGTACTGGTTGTGGCTCGCGTGGTAGATCGCCCGGTGGATTCGCTCGTCCAGGTCGATCAGCGCGCGGTCGTCGCGCGTCGGGCGAGCGTCGAGCTCGTCGAGCAGCGCCCGGAGCTCTTCGAGATCGGCCTGGGTCGCGCGCTCCGAGGCCAGGCGCGCCGCTTCGGGCTCGAGCACCGCGCGTACCTCGCAGAGGCGCGCGAGATCACGAACGTCGACCGTCGTCACGAACATCCCGCGGCGCGGATAGACCTCGATCAACCGCTCCTGCGCGAGCCGCTGCAGCGCTTCGCGCACCGGGGTGCGGCCGATGCCGAGCCGGTCGGTGAGCTCCGGCTCCCGTACGACCGAGCCGGGCGCCAGATCGAGTGTGACGATCAACTCGCGAATCGCGTAGTAGGCCCGGTCCGCGTGTGAGGCGACCTCGCCCCGCGGGGCCAGCACTCTCGCCTTCGTGCCCGCCCTAGCCACCGAGATATATTAGTCGTATCCTCTCGGGCGAATCGACCGAAAGGAATGAAGCTACGTGGCCTCGACGATGCCGTCGTCGCTCCAGATCGCCCAGGACGCGACTCTTCGCCCGATCACCGAGATCGCGGCTGCCGCCGGGATCGAGCCGGACGAGCTCGAGCAGTACGGCCGCTACAAGGCGAAGGTCTCCCTGTCGCTGCTCGACCGCCTCGCAGATCGCCCGAACGGCAAGCTCATCAACGTCACGGCGATCACGCCGACGAAGGCGGGCGAAGGAAAGTCGACGACGTCCGTCTCGCTCACGCAGGGCCTCGGCCACATCGGCAAGAACGTGGCGCTCTGCCTGCGCGAAGCGTCGCTCGGCCCCGTGTTCGGCATCAAGGGCGGCGCAGCCGGCGGCGGATACACGCAGGTCGTGCCGATGGAGGACATGAACCTCCACTTCACGGGCGACATTCACGCGATCGGCGCTGCGAACAACCTGCTGGCCGCGATGCTCGAAGCGCACATCCTGCACGGGAACGCGCTCGGCATCGATCCCCTCAAGATCGCTTGGCGGCGGTGCATGGACATCAACGACCGCTCGCTGCGCGACATCGTCGTCGGTCTCGGCGGCAAGGCGAACGGCTACCCGCGCCAGACAGGCTTCGACATCACGGCGGCCTCGGAGGTGATGGCGATCGTCGCGGTCGCTGCCGACCTGTTCGACTTGCGCAGGCGGCTCGGTGCGATCACGGTCGCGCAGACCTACGAGGGCGAGCCGGTCACCGCGGAGCAACTGCAAGTGGCCGGCTCGATGACCGTGCTGCTGAAGGAGACGATCAAGCCGAACCTCGTGCAGACGCTCGAAGGCCAGCCGGCGTTCGTCCACTGCGGCCCCTTCGCGAACATCGCGCACGGCAACAACTCGCTCGTCGCCGACCGCGTCGCGCTGAAGCTCGCCGACTACGTCGTCACCGAGAGCGGCTTCGCGTCGGACATGGGCATGGAGAAGTTCATGGACATCGTCTGCCGGCTCGGGCACATCCGGCCCGACGCGGTCGTGCTGGTCGCGACGGTGAAAGCGCTCAAGCATCACGCGGGCGATCCAGACGGAGGGGCCGAGGCGATCGAGACCGGCGCTGCGAACATGGCGCGCCACCTCGGCATCGTGCGCACGTTCGGGCTGAACGCCGTCGTCGCCGTCAACCGCTTCCCCGGCGACACCGACGAGGAGGTCGAGCTCGTACGGAAACTCGCGCTCGAGCACGGCGCCTACGCCGCGGAGGTGAACGACGGCTTCTCGCGCGGAGGCGCCGGCGGCGCCGCGATCGCCGAAGCAGCAGTCGCCGCAGCCGACGAGCCGAACACCTTCGACTTCGTCTACCCGCTCGACGCGCCGATCGAAGAGAAGATCGACGCGATCGCGCGGCGTGTCTACGGCGCGGACGGGACCTTCCTTCAGCCCGCCGCACGTGCGAAGGTCAAGGAGTACACGAATGCAGGACTGGGCGGGCTCCCGATCTGCATGGCGAAGACGCACCTCTCCCTCTCACACGACCCGAAGCTCGCGAACGCGCCGGTCGGGTTCACCGTCGGCGTCCGCGACCTGCGCGCTTACACCGGAGCGGGCTGGATCGTCGCGCTCTGCGGCGACATGCAGACGATGCCCGGCCTCGGGAAGGCACCGGCGGCAATCAACGTCGACATCGACGAACGAGGTGAGACCGTCGGCCTCTTCTGAGCCCGTCCCCGGCGGCGCGCAGGTCGCGTGCCGCGATCTCTGGAAGGTCTTCGGCCCGAACGCCGAGCGCGTGATCGGCAGTCCAGACGCTGACCTCAGCCGCGCGGAGCTGATGGCGAAGACGGGCTGCACCGTTGCCGCGCGCGACATCTCGTTCGACGTCGGTCACGGCGAGGTGTTCGTTGTGATGGGCCTCTCCGGCAGCGGCAAGTCGACGCTCGTCCGCTGTCTCACGCGGTTGATCGAGCCGACGTCCGGCAGCGTCAGCATCTGCGGTCGCGAGGTGGTCGGCGCGCAACCGAAGGACCTACGTGAACTGCGACGCACGAAAGTGTCGATGGTCTTCCAGCACTTCGGGCTCTTCCCGCACCGCACCGTGATCGACAACGTCGGGTACGGGCTCGAGGTGCAAGGCGTGGACAAGCAGACGCGCAATGCCCGTGCGAGCGAGCTGCTCGGGGTCGTCGGGCTCTCGGCGGTCGAGGCGTCATACCCCGACCAGCTCTCCGGCGGGATGCAGCAGCGCGTCGGGCTGGCGCGCGCGCTCGCGGTCGACCCTGAGGTGCTGATCTTCGACGAGGCGTTCTCGGCGCTCGACCCGCTGATCCGGCGTGAGATGCAGGACGAAGTCGTCCGCCTCCAGGAGCGCCTTCAGAAGACGGTGATCTTCGTCACCCACGACCTCGACGAGGCGCTGAAGCTCGGCGACCGGATCGCGATCATGAAGGACGGCCGCTTCGTGCAGGTCGGGACACCGGCGGAGATCGTCGGCACACCCGCCGACGAGTACGTGCGCGAGTTCGTCCGGGACGTGCCGCGCGGGAAGGTGCTGACGGCGTCGTTCGCGACGCAGCCCCGCGCCGGCGAGACGCCGAACGAGGTCGTCCGCCACGATCAGCGGCTGAGCGAGCTCCTGCCGGTCGTCTTCGGCGCGCAGGGCCCGATCGGCGTCGTCGACGGCTCGGGCGAGCTCGTCGGGATCCTCGACCGGCGCATGGTGATCCACGTCCTCGCCGGGCGGGAGGAGCCGAGCGTCCCCGAAGAGCTCGCGACGAGCTAGTGGCCGCGACGACGGTGCAGCGCTGGGACGTCGCGCGGAAGCTCGACCGGAGGCTCGGCGGCGCTGCCGGGCGCTGGGGCCCGCCGCTCGCGATCGCGCTTCCGCTCTGCATCGTCGCGGCGGCGTTCGAAGGCGTCCACGGCGGCTTTCCGACGAACTGGGTGCTCGGCGTTCCCCGCTGGTTCGACGACCTGGACAACTGGGTCACGAACCACGACAGCTCGAACTTCTTCCTGCACCACATCGTGGGTGGGTTCGGGAATCTGCTCAACTCGGCGACCAACGACGTCGTCAGCCTCCTGCACTGGATGACGTGGGTCGGCGTGCTCGCCGTCGCGACGGTTGTCGCGTGGGTGGTCGGCTCGTGGAAGACCGCTCTCTTCTCGGCACTGATGATCTCCTCGTTCGGCGTCCTGCAGATTCCGAACGGCGGGGTGAACGGCATCTCGCAGATGTGGCCGAGCGCGATGACGACCCTCGCGCTGATGACGGTCGCGATCATCCTGTCGACGATCGTCGGCATTCCGCTCGGGATTGCGTCGGCAGTGTGGCCGTCGGTACATCGCACACTGCGGCCGGTACTCGACCTGATGCAGGTGCTGCCGGCGTTCGCGTACCTCGTGCCGATCGTGGTCCTGTTCTCGATCGGGAACCCGGCCGGGATCGTCGCGACCTTCATCTACGCCGTGCCGCCGCTCGTCCGGTACACCGAGCTGGGGATCCGATCCGTGCCGCGCGACGTGATCGAGGCCGGCGAGGCGTTCGGCTCGACGCGCACCCAGACACTCCGGAACATCCAGCTGCCGCTCGCGACGCAGGCAATCATGCTCGGGCTGAACCAGGTGATCATGATGGCGCTGTCGATCGTCGTCATCGCCTCGCTCGTCGGCGCCGGCGGCCTCGGTGACCCGGTGCTGGCAGCTCTGCAGACGCAGGAGAACGGGGAAGGTCTCGTTGCCGGCTTCCTGATCGTGTTCATGGCGATGTGGCTCGATCGCACGTCGGCAGCGGTCGGCCAGCGCACCTTGCGGACCCACACGCGGCGTCGCTTGACGCGGCGCGAGCTCCTCGGCGTCTCCGGTGCGCTCCTCGCGCTGATCCTCGTCTGCCGCTACGGGCTCGGCCTCGGCGACTGGCCCGCCGGCTGGGGCTTCTCACTCGTCGACAACGCGACCCGCTTCCTCAACTGGGTCACGAACCATCTGGTCGGGGTGACCACTCCGATCTCGACGAACCTCACGCTGCACGTCCTGAACCCGCTGCAGCGCTATCTGACCGACGTCCCGTGGTGGATCGCGGCGGCGGCGGTCGGGACGATCGGCTGGGCGCGTGGTGGCTGGCGCCGAGGGGTCCTGCTTGCTGTCTGCGTGACGCTGATCGGGCTCATGCAGGCACCTGTCGGGTACACGTTCCAGGGCACCGTCTCGTACGACTTCAGCGCGTGGTCGGACGCGATGCAGACCCTGAGCCTGATCATCGTCGCGCTCGCGCTCGATCTCGCAATCGGCATCCCACTTGGGATCGCCGCCTATCGCTGGCGCCTCGTCGACCAGATCCTGCGCCCGATCCTCGACACGCTGCAGACGCTGCCGGCGTTCGTCTACCTGATCCCGATGGTCGCGCTGTTCGGCGTCGGCAACGTCACCGGCATGAGCGCCTCCCTGATCTACGCACTGCCGGCCGCGGTGCGCGCGACGACGCTCGGCCTGCGCGCGGTGAAGCACGACGTGATCGAAGCCGGGCAGGCGTTCGGCTCCACGCGCTGGCAGCTCCTCTTCAAGGTCGAACTGCCGATCGCACGGCCGTACTTGATGCTCGCGGTCAACCAGACGATTCTTCTCGTCATGGCGGAGGTCGTCGTGGCTGGGCTCGTCGGCGCCGGAGGGCTCGGCCTCGACGTGGTGACCGGTTTCTCGCGGGCCGAGATCGGCCTCGGCGCAGGGGCCGGCTTGGCCATGGTGCTGATGGGGATCGTCCTCGACCGGCTCAGCCAGACGGGCCCCGCACGCACCCGGAGCGCAACCGCATGAAACCCCCCGAACCGAAACCCCAACCTGGAGGAGCGTGACAATGAACGGACGCAGGTGGAGCCGGAGCAGGCAAACCCGACTTCTTGCCGTGCTCGTGCTCGTCGTCCTCGCCGCCGCTGCGGTCGCTCTCAGCGTCGCCGGAACGTCGACCGCCGCGAAGAGCGGCAAGCCGACGATCGTGCTCGCCACGAACTCGTGGGAGGGCTCGCTCGCGAACAACGTCGTCGCGCAGTACGTGATCGAGAAGAACCTCGGCTACAAGGTCAACCTCCTCACTATCGACGAGGTTCCCGCCTGGACGGCCATGGCACAGGGAAAGCTGTCGGCCGTGCTCGAGGAGTGGGGTCACTCGAACCTGTACGCGCAGTACATCAAGGGCAACCACAAGATCGCCGACGCGGGTCTCGAAGGGCCCGACGGCAACATCGGTTGGTATATCCCGACGTACTTGCTACAGGCGCATCCCGAGCTGAAGACCTGGCAGGGCGTGAAGAAGGACTGGAAGCTGTTCGTCACGCCGCAGTCGTCTCCGCAGGGTCAGTTCCTCGACGGCTCACCGAGCTACGTCACGAACGATGCGGCACTCGTCAAGAACCTCGGCTTGAACCTCAAGGTCGTCTTCGCGGGCACCGAGGCCGCGCAGCTGACCGAGATCGAGACCGACTACAAGGCGAAGAAGCCCGTGCTCTTCTACTGGTACACGCCACAGTTCCAGAACGCGATCTACAAGTTCTCCCAGGTCGCACTGCCGGCGTGGACGACGAAGTGCGCGAAGCTGAAGCCGGCGCTGATCAACTGCGCCTACCCGCCGTATCACCTCTACAAGGTGATGGCCTCCACCCTGGCCTCGCAGGCGCCCGACGTGGCGAGCTTCATCCGCCGCTTCAACTGGACGTCCGACGACCAGAACTCGGTGGCGTACAACCTGGCCGTGAAGCACATGAGCAACACCGCGGCCGCGCAGGCGTTCGTGAACTCGCACCAGGCGCTCGTCAAGTCCTGGCTGTCGAGCTCGACGAAGCCGACGAAGGTCAGCCCGCCCGCAAGCGGGACGTAGAAACCCCAAGGCCGGTCCGGGCGGTGCCCGGGCCGGCCTCTCCCCCTCTCGCTACGCGCGAATGCGGGCGTTGTCGGGGTCGTACAGCGCGTCCGCCACGACGACACCGGGCACGAGCTCGCCCAGCACGTCGACTTGCACTCGGTCGCCATCGGCAAGACGCGCCGGGATCTTGGCGAGCGCCACGTTCTTCTGCACGGTGAAGCCGTAGGCGGCGCTCCGCACGCGTCCGATCACCTCCCCGCCCGCGTGAACTGCCTCACCGCCGTACAACGCGAGGTAGCCGCTGCCGCCGACGACGAGTGTCCGGAGCCGCAGAGGCGGATTGCGGTCGAGCGTGGACAGCTTCCCTTTGGCGACGCAGAAGCCGACCCCCGCCTCGAAGGGCGTATCGGATCCGCTCAGGTCGGCGAAGGAGCGGTAGCCCTTCTCGATGCGCAACGAGTCGAGCGCCTGGTAGCCGACGGGCTCCGGTGAACCTACGGCGATCAGCGCATCCCAGACACCGGCGGCGTCCTGTCGTGGCACGTACAGCTCGTAGCCGAGCTCGCCGACGTAGGTGATCCGCTGTGCGAGCCCAAACTCGAGCTGCTTCGCGGTGCGAAACGGGAACGCCCCGGACGAGACGTCGTGCTCCGTGATCGCAGCGAGCGCCGCCCGTGCCTCCGGCCCCCAGAGCCCGACAGGACCACGACCAGGCCGATAACCTCGGCGAACCGGAAAAGCATGCGGTAGCTTTCCAGCAGGCCGCCCATGAACACCGCATCCGATTCGGTCAGGGTCTCGGCCGAGGAGTTGGCGAATTGCCGGTCGATCGCGTCGATCACCCGCGGTTCGGCGCTCGAGCTGTCGACTCGAACAACCATATCTTCGATGAACGCCGGCCGGCCCCCCAGGGCCTGATCGAGATAGTCGCGCCGAAAGACCAGGAAGTTGGCCGGCGCCTTGCCGCCGGTGACCCCGACAATTTTGAAGGTCAGGTTGAATTGGTACAGCGGGCTGCGCAGCATGATTTGCTGCCCGACATGGAAATGAAACTGCCGCATCGTCGCCGGTCCGACCAGCGCCGCGGTGCGGATTCGCCCAAAATCATCCAACGCCTGGGCTGAGATATTCCAATCCGGCCACATCACACCGACCTGGCCGCTATCGATGGCAAGGTTCGGAAACTGATCGGTAACATCATGATAGATCCCGCCGAACCAGCTCTGCGCGATCACCGCCTGCACGTGGGGCAGCGCCGCAATCCTGGGCCTGTAGGCCGCCGGCAATCCATAGGTCATTCCGGCCCTGTTGATACAGATGAGCCGCACCGATGAGGCGGTGTCCGCGATCGCCTTATTGGCAATGGCCGGTACGCTTATCAGCACGGCGAAAACGAACAGCGACACGCTGATTGACAGGATTGTGAGGATGGTGCGCCGCTTGCTGCGCCCCAGGTTCTTCAAGATGAACGCCAGGTACTTCACGGAGTGCTTCCTTTGTAAGCGGCCGGAGCCACCTTTTTTTGGCCTGCGCGCCGCAATTTCCCGCTGCCTCCGCAAACGTAAAACGACAGGGAGTTCATTATGCTTGGAAAAGGGGGAAAATCCAATTTTTGGCGGCCCGTTGATCCTCCGTGGACGGCGCGAAACAATGCGACCGTGAGCCGCAGGTCGCGAACAAACGGGCTGACCAGGCCGATTCGCATCGAGAGGAAAATATGGAAGACATTGAAACGCTGGGCATCGGCGTCCATTGGGAGGACCTGCCCGTGGGCCGCAAATTCAAGACCGTGGGCCGCACCGTCACCGAGGCGGACCTGGTCAATTTCATTTCCTGCACCGGGATGCTGGAAGTGCTGTTTACCAATGTCGAGTTCCTGAAGACGGAATCGGCGATCAAGGGCCGCGTCGCGCCCGCCGCCCTGGTGTATTCTTTCGCCGAAGGGTTGCTGATTCAGGCCGCGATGCAGAGTGTCGGCCTGGCGTTCCTGAACATGGAACTGGACGTCAAGGCGCCCACTTTCGCCGGCGACACGATCCATGTCGAGTGCGAAGTCATCGAATGCCAGGAAAGCAAACGCCGGCCCGGCCTGGGATTGGTGCGCACGCGCAATCAGATCGTTAAGCAGGACGGCACCGTGGTGATCGTTTACACGCCGCTGCGGATGGTCAAAGGGCGCAACTACAAAGGCTGATGCTCGCGGCTGACAGGCGCAGGGAGTTGCCCCAATCCAAGGCTTGCCGGCGCCCGGCGGATCGCGCAGGGGTTGAGAATGAGCTTGATCCTGCCAAAGATAAATTCGCGGCTTTGGTGGACAAACACATTCGGGCACAGGAACTTTCTGTCCCCTCTCCTTATCTTAGGAGAGGGTGACGGAGAGGTTGCACGCCCCGGCCCTGGATCCACGTTTGCTACTCAGCGAGCGGCATTTTCCGAAAAATCGACCCGTAAACATTCTCGCTTTAGCGTTAATCGTGGCTGGCCTTGGGGATCGCGGCCGGGGCCGGTTGCGGAACACAGCCGCGCGCTTCGTTGATTTGCCGCACGTACTGCTCATGGCAGCTCTGCATCAGCACGCCGCCGGGAATCCAGGTACAGGGCGGATTGGTATGCGCGATGAACTGCCGGTCGCTTGGACATTTCCACCCGGCGATCGGCGCGTTGGGATCGGGAACGTAAACCACGCTGGCCGGCGGCACGCATCCCGCCAGCAGGGATGCCATAATCAGGACCAGCCGAATCCTCCTCATCGTCAGCGCCGCCATCACGCGCATGGCGCAGGTTCCCAGCCCCGGCGCCGCGAATCAAGAGCACCCGATGAGACGTCTCGGTTCGGCCTCTTAAAACTTAGCTCGCCGCGACTGTTTCTGCTGCTAACCCGATCGCTCTTTATCGCGAAGAGCGCGATCACGAGGTTGTGGGCGGTCGCGGATTTTCGCCCTATCAGGACAGGACGTTATTTTCGCCTCCACCCTCAAGTATCGCACCAGCAAACTGGTGTGCCAAAATCGTTACCGCAGCGGAAGCTCTTACATTGGGATCCAAAATTCTCGATTAGAATCAAGCATTGCTTCGTGCCAACGCATGCTACGCCCCCACCCTTTCGTTTGCCTTGGTCAACGAGATCCTTCACCTGAGAGTACTTGACGATTTTGGCGCCATGACTCTCCAACGGTTTAAGAACAGTATCCTGCGAATTTTGAGCAAGAACCATCGTTGACAGGATCGTTGGATCGCTTGGCCCGTCTTTACCAAAGATTTCAGCACTAAGCCTGCCTAATAGGAGTAAAGATAAGCATACTATAGAGATGATAAGGAATCTCACCCTTCCGCTGACCATAACGGTGCCTCCTTCTGGCATATTTACTTTCGGCATCAAGATTACACTTAGCAAGAGTTGACTTGGATGGAAACAAATTAGCCGGTCCAATAGGTACATCGATCATTGCGGCCTGCCCGGACAGTCCAAATGGCGGTGGAGGTTGGGCTACATCACCCAAGCTGGAAAGTTCCGGTGGGCGAAAGCTTCTTTGAATACCGTGAAGCCAGAGCGCGTTTTAGAGCTTGATGGCGTCGCGGCCCATCGCTACTTTTGAGTTGGCTCCCACTAATCAAAACTCCGCCGCGCGGGGCGCCCTGAGCTGCGGGACGAGCATGGCGTGCCGAGCGGAGATCAACCGGACAATCAGGAGAGAAGCCGTGAAAACCAAGCAAATGGGACGCACCGGTTTGAAGGTTTCGGAAGTCTGCCTCGGCACTATGACTTTCGGCTTGCAGTGCGATGAGGCGGCCAGCGTCGCGATCATGGACACCGCCGCCGAGTTCGGCGTGGACTTCTTTGATACCGCCGACGCCTATCCGCTGGGCGGCGACCTCTCCACCATCGGGCGCACCGAGGAAATAATGGGCCGTTGGCTCAAGGGCCGGCGCGACAGCATCGTGGTGGCGACCAAATGTTTCGTGCCGACCGGACCGGCACCGAATCAGCGGGGCCTGTCGCGCAAGCATATCTTCGAGGCGATCGAGGGCAGCCTGCGGCGTCTTCAGACCGATTACATCGACCTGTACCAGGTGCATTCGCCCGATCCCTCCACCCCGATCGACGAGACGATGCGGGCGCTGGACGATTTGGTGCGCCAGGGCAAGGTCCGCTATCTGGGATGCTCGAACTTTGCCGCGTGGATGCTGGCCAACGCGCTGCTCAGCAGCGACCGGCAGGGGCTGGCGCGCTTTGATTGCGTGCAGCCGCGCTACAACCTGCTCTATCGCGAGATCGAAAATGAGCTGCTGCCGTTATGCCGTTTCCATGGAATCGGCGTCATACCCTACAACCCAATCGCCGGCGGATTCCTCAGCGGGAAGTATCGGCCCGGCGCGGAGCCGCCCACGGACGCCCGCTTCGGATTCCTCCAGGGCCGGACGCGAAAGATTTATCATGGCCGCTACTGGCACGAGGCCCAGTTCGAGGAGGTCGCGCATTTGCAGGAATATTTCGCCGCGCGCAAGCGCTCGCTGGTGCAGGTTGCAATCGCGTGGGTGCTGGCTCAGCGGGATGTGACCTCGGCGATCGTCGGGGCAAGTTCGGCGGCGCAACTGCGCGAATCGCTACCGGCAACGGAAATCACCCTGGACGCCGAAGAAATGGAAACGTGCAACGAGGTATGGTTCAACCTGCCGCGGCTGCGCGATCCCGCCGTGGCGCTGCGGTGATTGAAACCTCAGCGCAACAAGCGAAGGGGGCACGAATTTCGACGCATAGCTTTTTTCCCCGTCCCAGGTGGATCAGGAAGCCTCAAGCACTGGTTGCCGAATGAGGTGCTTGAAGCGCACCAGAACCCTCACCCTCTCCCACAACCACAAATGTGGGAGAGGGTAATAAGGCAGTCGCGTTACGAGGTGATGATGTCCACCTTGCCGCTGCCGATGTCGTAAACGCCGCCGACGATCTTCAGGGTTCCGGCTTTGACCAGGTCGGAAAACGGAGGAGTCCTTTTGAGCAGGTTGACCTGATCCACCACGTTGGCGGCGATGGTGGCCGGCAGGCGCTGCCCCTCGGGCGTTTTGCTGGTTTCCCTAACCGCGGGGCAGATGTTCTGAAACATCGGTCCGATGCCTTTCTTTCCGCACTCGCTGAGCGCACCGTTGACCGCACCGCATTTCTGATGGCCTAGCACGATAATCAGATTAACCTTCAAATGCTCGACCGCGTAGGCCAGGCTTTGCATCTTGATCGTGTCCTTCGCCACGGGATTGACCATATCCGGATTGCCGACCGTATTACCCGCGACTCTGACCACGAACAGACTGTTGACACCCTGATTGAACAGAATCTCCGGCGGAACCCTGGCGTCGGCGCATGAGACGACCGCGGCAATCGGGGTCTGAGCCCCTCCCACCGGACGTGGTTTGAGATGGTGCGCCTTGTCAGCCACGTAAAGCTCGTTGCCTTTCTTGAGAAGTTCGAAGGCCTGATCGGCGGGTACGGTATTCGTTTGCACGTCCGCCAACGCATAGGCGCACGCCGCGAACACCGACACCACCAGGCACGCCGCCACCCGATTGAACCCGTATTCGCATTCGGCTCTCCTTTGCCACTCGGTTTCCGCCTTTTAGCCATGGACGATTATTGAATCAATCAAACAACAGCGCGCAATGAAAATATTACAAACCAACATCTGCCGGCGAAACCGCAAGACCGATCCGCGCCGGGGTATCAGGCGACCGGCACCGGTTGCGCCAGGACCTCCTCGGCGGGTCTGATCATGGCCGCGGTGCAAGCCGCCACCAGCATGCAGATCGCGCAGAATTCAAATGACAGCGCGTAAGTCCCGGTATGATCGAAGATCTGGCCGGCGGCGAACGGGCCGATGCCGCCGCCGATCCAGCCGATCAACCGGATGATTCCCCATAGCGTGCCGTAGCGCTTGAGCCCCAGCGCCTCGGCCAATATCGCCGGCAGCAGGGTGGCCGTGGAGCCCACGCTCAGGCCCGCCCCCACCATCGAGGCCATCGCCCAGAGGCTGCCGAAGCGCTGCGAAGTGGCGCCCAAGACCAGCGAGATGCCTAGCGCGAGGCCGACCATCGAGGCGGCCAGCACCACGCGCACGCCGCGCCGGTCGGCGAAATTGCCCAGGGAGATCGCGCCCACCATGGTGAAGAAGGTCAGCAGACCCAGGATCAGCGCGGCGCGTTCGGGTCTGAATCCGGCGCCGATATAGTAGGTCATCAGGTGGTGCACAAAACCCTGGTACCCGATATTGTAAACGAACTCCGTCGCCACCAGCATCCAGAACGGTATCGAGGCGAGCGCCGCGCCTACTTCCAGACCGCGCAATGCGTCTGCCTGTTGCTTGACCGTCCTGGTCTCGGAAGCGGATGCGGGCCGCGTCCGCACCACGATCAGGATTACCGGGATAGCGATCAGGAACATCGGGACAGTCAAACAGACCATCGCGGCGCGCCATCCGTAAGTCACCAGGATCAGTTCGACCACCGGCGACAACGCCGTTCCGCCCAATGCCGCCCCGGCCAGGACGATTCCCAGCGCGAGCCCGCGCCGATCGGTGAACCAGTTCGCCGCCACCATCATCGCCGGCACGTAGGTGGACGCGCTGACTCCGGCCCCGATCACCGCGAACGCGGCCACCATCGGGGCGAAGGAATGCGCGTTGCTCGCCCACAGGTATCCGGCGGCGGTTGCCAACGCGGCGACGGTCATCACGATCTGCGCGGGTACCCGGTCCAGCAGCCAGCCGACGATCGGGCTGATGAGGGCCTGGGCAAAGAGAAAGGCGCTGGTCGTCACCGCGACCTTGGCGTGACTCCAGCCGAACTCCTTGATCCAGGGCGAATAGAAGTAACCCAGGGTGCCGTAGGTCGGACCCAGCAGAATGAACTGCACCAGCGCGAGAGAGAAAACAACCCACCAGCCTTGACGTTCCTGATCTTCTTTCATAGCCCGCCCAAACCCGGAAAGTACCGAGGTCGAGTTTCACAAGGCAGCCTGGACAAAGCGCTTTCTTCGCGGCCGCCGCCTGCACCAGTCTAGAGCCGGAAGGCCCTGACCACGTTGTCGGCGAGAATCTTCTTTTTGGATTGCGTCGGAAATATCAGCGCGCTCGGCAAGTTCGGCCACTACCCCCTGGAACGGATGGTCGGGATGCGGATAGTCGGTCGAAAAGCAGATGTTCCCGTCGCCCATCCGGCTGATCACCTCGGGAATCATCTCCTCCTCGCCGTCGGCCGACACGAAGCACTGGCGCTTGAAATATTCTGAGGGCTTGAGCTTCAGCTTCATGCTGGCGTGGCCCCATTCCTTCATATGATGGTCCATGCGCTCGATCCAAAAGGGCACCCAGCCGCAGGCGGCCTCAACGATCACGACACGCAGATTGGGATGGCGCTCCAGGACGCCGCCGCAGATCAGGCTGAGCAGCGCCATCTGCTGCTCGAAGGGATGCGAGATCATGTGCCGGAACAGGAAATTGTCGTAGCGGTCCAGGCCCACCTGTGGCAGGTCCTGGGTGGTGCCTTCGTGCAGGACCAGGGGCTGATCGAGTTCCTCGAGCAGGCTCCACAGCGGCTCGAAGGCGGGGTTGTCAAGAGTGCGACCGCCGACCGGATTGGGCCGCAGAAAGGCGCCGCGCAGCCCCAGTTCCGTCACCCCGCGGCGCACCTCGCTCATCGACTCGCCGACGTCCATCTGCGGAACAATGGCGGGACTGATCAGGCGCTTTGGCTCAGCGCTGCAAAAGTCGTGGGCCCAGTTGTTGAAGGCCTGGCACAGCGCGACCGTGAGTTCCAGGCTGTCGAGCCCGAAGAACATCAGTCCCGTGGTGGGATAGGTGATCATCGCCTCGATGCCCTCGGAATCCATGTCGGCCAGGCGGGCATGAGGATCGTAGCCGCCTTTGCGCGCCGGCGCGCTTTCCGAAATCGGCGGCGGTGGAATATAGGGCAACATCCGCCCGCCAATCATCATCCGTCCGCGCCCGCGGGTGTCATGCACGCGCCGCGGCGCCAGCGGATGGTACTTTTTGGCCAGGTACTGCGGCCACATGCTGTTGGGTTCCGTGAAGTGGCCGTCAGCGTCGATCACCCGATACTTCGCCATGGCTGTCCTCCCCAGAGTGAAGGCTGGCGTTTGCGCAAACCCGCAGCCGACTCATAACATCCCGGCTTCAAGCATGTCCAACACCGCAACGCTCGACCGCGCGGGATTTGCTTGAAATGATGCAAACTTGATGAGGTGTGCGTTTTTTGATTTAGACCGGCATCGGAGGTAGGCAGACATGAACGCGGAGCAAAAGAAGGAACTCATCCGCTCGACGTGGCAGACCCTCCTGGTCAAGGGCGACGTGGAGGGCGCGCTGCGCAATTTCGCCGACGACGTCGAGTGGTGGATCTGCGGCAATCTGCCCGGGCACGTCGGGCACCAAAAAGGGCAAGCAGGACATCCGCAAGTGGTTTTCCTCGGGGCCCAACGTCTTCCCGGGCGGGCTCCAATCCGAAGTCCGCTACTCCCACGTCGATGGCGACACCGTGATTGCCGAGGTGCGCAATCACGGCCAGGTCTCCAACGGGAAAACCTACGACAACTATTATTGTTTCATTTTCGTACTGAAAGACGGCAAGATCCACCGCATCCGCGAGTACGTGGATCTCCTGACCCTGACCGAAGCGATGACCGGAGTGATGTAGCGGGGAAGTAGCGCGCGCTTCCCTGCCCGCCATTAACCTCTCCCGAAAGACGGGAGAGGTCGCGAACCCGCGAGCCGTCAGGTCGCGGGTTCGCGGGTGAGGGACCTTTGAAAAAAGATTCCGCCGCCCCCGATCAAACTGGATACAACCTCACCGACCCGGGCGCGATGAGACACCGCGGACAGAATTGTTTCATATGGTCCCTCACCCGCTCGCCTTCGGGGCCTGACGGCCCTCAGCATCGCGACCTCTCCCGTCTTCGGGAGAGGTTAAATCTGAAGACGGTCTCGAACCTATCTGTTTGGACCGCCGTCCGCTTTCGGAAAGCGGGCGGCGGTCCGGCAGGCCGATAGGATCAGGCGCTCTGCGCCACGCCGTGGCGTAGCAGGGCGCCGGAGCTTGCGCCGGTCGATTTGCCGTCGACGAACGTCACTTCGCCGTTGACCAGAATATAGCGGTAGCCGTCGGCGCGGCGCACCCGGCGCCATTCGCCGGCCGGCATGTCGTGCGCGATCTCCTCGGGCAGGAGCTTGAGGCCCTCGTAGTCGTAGACCACGATGTCCGCTGCGTAACCGGTGCGCAGGATTCCGCGCTCAGCGAAACCGGCCGCATAGGCCGGGAGCGCGCTCAGCTTCCAATGCGCCTCTTCCAGGCTCATCGCCCCGCCTTCGCGCACGTAGTTGATCAGATACTCGGTCGGATAGACACCCGCGGTCAGGAACTTGGTATGCGCACCGCCGTCGGACACGCCGGGGATGGCATACGCATACTTGGCAACCTCAGTCTGCAGGTCGAGCCGGGTGTTGTGGGCCGGAGCAAAGAACTCGGTGCGCAGCCGCTCGGAAACGGCCAGATCCAGCATCGCATCGACGTAATGCTTGCCGAGCTTCTCGCCCGCCGCGCCCAGGGTCAGGCCCAACAGGTCCTTGTGCTCGGGCTGCTTGACGTCCGCGATGATGATGTCCCAGAAATCGGCCGCGGTCTGCGGCGGGCGCGCGCGCAGCGCCGCCCTGCGCCCCGGGTCGCCCAGCTTGTGCAGCTTGTCCTCGACATTGCCGAGCATCGCCTCGCACCACGCCTCGGAATCGTCGAAGAGGTTAAGGTCCTCCGACAGGTCGAAGGTCAACCCGGAGTCGGTAACGATTGCCTGCGGGTAGATGCGCAGCCCCCGCGCGTAGCAGGAATCCAGCCACTTCATCGTGTAGCGATGCGCTTCGGGGCGGCTGTCGGTGGAGCGCAGGGCCTGGAAAATAATCGGCCGGCCGCTGACTTCCGCCAACTCTTCGAGATGGCGCACATCGGCCCGCGGGTCGGAAGTCGACAGGACCATCTGGATGAAGCCCTCGTTGCGCTTGCCCAGCACCCGCGCCAGCGCCACCGCGGTTTCGTTATGCATCACATCGGTCACCATCGGGGTGCCGTCGAAGTCGCGTTGCACGCAATTGCCGCCGCTGGGATGCAGCCGCTGCGCCGACCATCCGCCGGCGCCCGCGTCCATCGCCTCGTCGAGCAGGCGGCACATCTCCGCGGTCTCGGCGTCGGTGGGCTTGCGCGTCTTGGCGGCCTCCAACCCCATCACGTAGGTGATGAGCGGCGTGAGCGGAACGTAGGGCAGAACATTGATACCCTTGGGGCGGCGCTCAAGGCTGTCGAGAAACTGGGGGAAGCTCTCCCAGTCCCAGGGAATTCCGGCCTTCATGCATTCGTAGGGGATCGCTTCGGTGCGCGTCATCGTGAGCATCGCGCGCTCGCGGTCCTTTGGATGGCAGGGGGCAAAGCCGAAGCCGCAATTGCCGATCACCACGGAGGTGACGCCGTGCCAACTCGAAATGCTGCAATACGGATCCCAGAACAACTGGGCGTCGTAATGGGTGTGCAGGTCGATAAAGCCCGGCGCGACCAACATCCCGGTCGCGTCGAGGACTTTTTTGGCGTGGGAATTTCCGAGGTGACCGATTTCGGCGATCTTGCCGTCCTTGATGCCGATATCAGCCTTGAAGCGCGGCATCCGGCTGCCGTCGATAATGGTACCGCCACGAATGATAGTATCGAAGTCCGACATTGGAACTCCCTTTTTGCGGCTGGATTTATAAGATCCCTTTAGTCGCAACCTGCGAATTTTGCAACCGCAGGCCGCACCCCGCGGGCCGAATCAAACCTCTGCTTTGGCTGCGGCCGCGGCCGTCGCGCGCTTGAAAAAGGGCGGGCATGTAGGTTCGCACCGCGCCGGCCATTTCCTCATCGGAGATTGAAGTCGTGCGGCCGTCGCGATATTGCCCATCCACCCACTCCGCAACCCGCCGGACTTCCTCCGAGCGCTTATCGACCTGCAGCTCAGCGGCCAAGCCGAAGTAAGCGTTGATCCACCAGGCCACGCCGGCGCTGCCCGAAGTTTTGTCCACCGCGACGCGCGGCGGCCGATTCAGGAGCGTAGTGGTATCGAAAATGTTGTAGATCTCCTCGTCCTTGAGCAATCCGTCAGCATGAATCCCCGCGCGGGTCACGTTAAAATCGCGCCCCACGAACGGGTAGTTGGGAGGAATCCGGTATCCGATCTGCCGTTCGAAGTAAGCGGCAATCTCGGTGATAACCGATAAATCGACTCCGCTACTTTCCCCCCGCAGAGAAACGTGGTCGATTACCAGGCCCTCAAGCGGCGGGTTGCCGGTGCGCTCGCCGTAGCCCAGCAGGGTGCCGTTGGCATACGTGCAGCCGTACAGCCAGGCCGCCGTGGCGTTGGCCAGCACCTTGTGAAAGTCGTTGTGGCCGTGCCATTCCAGGCATTCGGAGGGCACGCCGCATTCCCTGCGCAACACGCTGACCAGCTTGGGCACGCTGCGCGGCAGCGCTACGCCGGGAAAGGGCACGCCGAATCCCATCGTGTCGCAGATTCGAATCTTGACCGGGATTGCGCTGGCTTCGCGCAGTTCCATCAAGCGGGAGACGAAAGGTATCACGAAGCCGCGGATGTCGGCCCGGGTGATGTCCTCCAGATGGCAGCGGATGCGCAGACCGGCGTCCAGCGCGGCTCGCACGATCGCAAGGTACTCGTCGAGCGCCTGGCGCCGATTTTTCTTAAGCTTGTGAAAGATATGATAATCCGAGCATGAAGTAAGGATGCCGGTCTCTTTAAGCCCCATGTCCTTGACCAGTTGCAGGTCCCCCGCCACCGCCCGGATCCAGCCCGTGACTTCGGGGAACTCGTAACCCAGTTCGAGGCACTTTCCCACCGCCTCGCGGTCCAGCTTCGAGTACAGGAAGAACTCGCTTTGGCGGATCACCCCGCGCGGCCCGCCCAAACGATGCAGCATCCTGAAGAGATCCACGATCTGGCCGGCGGTATACGGCGGCCGCGCCTGCTGGCCGTCGCGGAAGGTGGTGTCCGTAATCAGGAACTCCGGCGCCGGGTCGAGCGCTTCGACCTTGCCGTCGAAAACGATTCGCGGCACGGCGTGGTAGGGAAACATGTCGCGCAACAGGTTGGGCTCGGTCACATCTTGAAGTTCGCGAGCACCTACTCCCTGGCGGGACGAACTATGACTACCGGTGACGGCTTCTGACATGGCGCTCTCCTTTCGCGCTTGGTTGCAGCGACGCGCTAAACCGCTCAGTGCAAAAGTTAATCCCGTCGTAATTTTGAATCAATATTGATTTAACTATCAATATATCAAATAATTCCGGGCCGGGAGATATGGCGAATGGCACTCAAGGACCACTTGACCGCCGGCGAGGCCGCCGCGCAGCTCGGAGTCAGCCCGGCGACGCTTTACGCGTACGTAAGCCGCGGCCTGATCCGTTCCGAGGCTTCCGCGCAGGCCCGGCGCGAACGTCTGTACCGCCGCGAAGACATCGAAATGCTCAAGCACCGCAAGGAGGCGCGGCGCAACCCAACCCAGGCGGCCGAGCGCGGCCTGTCCTGGGGCCTTCCGGTCCTCGAGTCGGGCCTTACGCTAATCAGCGATGGCCGTCTGTATTATCGCGGCCTCGACGCGATCGAGTTGGCCTCCGCGCGCAGCGTCGAGGAGGTCGCCTCGTTGATGTGGACGGGTGAAATCGCGCCCGGCGGCGCCGAACTTTTCAAAAGGGCCGCAGCGCGCCTGGCCGGCCCCGCCGCGATGCGGGTGAAATTGCCGGAGCTGGCGCCGATCGAGCGCTTCCAGGTCATCCTGCCGCTGGCTGAGCGCGAAGATCCTGGCGCCTACGATTTCAGTCCCGGCACCCTGGTGGAGACCGGCGCGCGTATTGTTACTCTGCTTGCCGCGCTCGTCGCGCCGCGCAACAAGCGCGTGAGTGGTATCGCGCGTGCCCTGCAGTCAGCCTGGACGCCGCGCGATCCCGGCGCGCAAGAGGTGCTTGGTGCGGCGTTGATCCTGCTCATCGACCATGAACTCGCGGTGTCATCGTTTACCGCGCGATGCGTGGCATCGGCGGGTTCGACATTGTATGCGGTGATCGCGGCGGGGCTGTGCGCCTTGCGTGGCGTCAAACACGGCGGAGCAACCGAGCGCGCCGAGGAATTCCTGCGCGAGGCCGTCTCCGCGCGCAGGATTCGCGATGTGGTGGCGAGCCGGCTCAGACGCGGGGAATTGATTCCGGGCTTCGGCCATCCGCTGTATCCGGCCGGTGATCCGCGAGCGCGCGCGCTGCTCGAGCTGCTGACGCGCCGCTACCCGGACTCTGCGGCGATTTCCCTGGCGCGCTCGATCATCAAGGAAGTGCGCCGGGTGTCGGACGCGATGCTCCCCAACGTCGATTTTGCCGGAGCGGTGCTGGCCCGCACGCTACGCCTGCCCGAAGGCAGCGCGATCACAATATTCGCGCTGGGCCGCACCATCGGATGGATCGGCCACGCGATCGAGCAGTACCGGATGGACCGCCTGATTCGTCCGCGCGCGCGCTACGTGGGTCCGGCGCCGGTACGCTAGCAGAGTCCCGGCTTTCAATTATCGGCGCAAAGAGTGCTGAACGGTTGCTCCGGAGTTGTGGCGGCGCGGCGATTGCTTTTGGCCGCGTACCTGGCCTAAAGGAAATCCATACGATCTTTCCAATCGGAGGCATTCGAGATGGCCGACAAAAAGACGATGCCGGACCTGGAGCCGATGGATACCAAAGACGTTGATCGATGGATCGGCGTGCCGGTGGGCGGCCCGCAGCTTAAGGATCCGATCACCGCCAATGACATCCGCCGTTGGGCGCAGGCGATGCAGAATCCCAACCGCCTCTTCTACGATGACGAGTTCGCGGCCAAAAGCGTATTCGGAACCCTGGTGGCGCCCCAATCCTTCAGCGTGGCCTGCGGCGACGGACACGGAGCTCAACCTGCAATCCAGGGAGTGGTCCCCGGCTCTCACATGCTCTTTGGCGGTGACGAGTGGTGGTTTAACGGCCCGCGCATCTACGACGGCGACAAGTTCCATTGCGAGCGCGTGCTGTTCGACTACCGCGTCACCCACACCAAATTCGCCGGCCCCACGATGTTCTCGCGCGGCGACACCACCTACAAAAACCAGCGCGGCCAGACCGTCGCCAAGCAGCGCTCGACCTCGATCCGCTATCTCGCCTCCAACGCCCGCACGCTCCATTCCTTCGCCGACCAGGAGCAGGAGCCGGTGTGGACGCCGGAGGAACTGGAGAAGGTCGAGCAGCAGAAATTTTCCTACTACAAGACCTTCCACGACCACGTGCTGAAGACCTTCAAGGATGTGGCTGAGGGTGAGGACCTGCCGCTGCGTCCAATCGGCCCCCATACCCTGCAGAGCTTCACCACCGAGTACCGGGCCAACCCGTCCAACGTGTGGGGCGCCGCGTACAATGACCCGCTGCCATCATCGACGCTGACCGCGGGCTGGCTGCCGGAAATGTCGCGCGACGCGGACAAGGCCGCGATGGACCCCACCTATGGCGACGGACTTTACTACGGGCCGTCCCGCGGACATGTGTTTGCTCCCTATGCGCGGCTTATCGGGATGCCCCGCGGATACGGCTACGGCCGCACGATGGGCGCCTGGGTGTTGGATTACCTAAACAACTGGGCGGGCGAGCTGGGCGTTATCGTCCATAGCGACTCGCGCTACATCGGACCGGCGTTGACCGGCGACGTGACCTACCTGACCGGCAGAGTCATCAAGAAGGAAGCCGACCCCGCATCCGGCTACGGAATCGTCACGGTCGACGTTGAGATGAAGAACCAGGAAGGACGCCTGATGGCGAAGGGCCCGGCCGAGGTGCAATTTCCGCTCAAGTAAAAGTATGGAACGGCAGCCGCGAGCTAAGTCGTCCTTTCCCCGGAAGATGGGATCGGGCGGTAGTGGTTGAAGTGTATCAGAACCCTCACCCTAACGCTCTCCCACAACAGAATGTGGGAGAGGGGAATAAGCTGCGCTCTCCCACAACTGAAAGTGGGAAAGGGTTTTTAAAACGCCTCTTTCGCAATCAGTTGAGCGAGAGACTATCCCAAAAGCCTTCTCCCGCAATCAATTGCAGAGAGGAACTATTCACCTTCTCCCGCAATCAATTGTGGAAGATGATTCTTTATTCACCCTCTCCCACATTCCGTTGTGGGAGAGGGCAGGGTGAGGGTTCTGATACGCTTCAACAATAACCGCCCGGCGGCATTCTACGAGGGAAAGCACGCTCGCGGCGCAGGTGACTGACTGAAAGCCGCTACGCGCCGAAGCCGTAAACGCGCCGGACGTTGTCGCCCAGCACTTTTTGGCGCGCCGTGGGCGGCAGCTTGTTGGCCATCTCCTCGAGCTCCTCGATGTAGTTCCCGGTATGGTCGGGATGCGGGAAATCCGAGGCCCAGAAGAACTTGTCCTCGCCGCACAGATCCACCATCGCGGGCAGCGCATGCTCGTCGGGGTCGGCTGAAATCCACACGTTGCGTTTGAAGTAGAAGCTCGGCTTTTCCTTGAGCGGCACGGTGCGTCCGGCGATGCTTTCGTACACCGCGTCCATCCGGTCCAGCCAGTAGCTGATCCATCCGGCGCCTACTTCCAGGATGACGAATTTGAGATTCGGGGAACTTGTCGAAGGTGCCATACTGCATGAAGCTGGTCAGCGCGTGGCGGATGGCGTCGGAGGCGGTGATGTTCAGGAAGAAGGTGTGCGCGCGGACGAACTGGCGGTCATAGCGGCCGGGCAATGCCCAGGTCGGTTCGATTGAAGGATGGATGCCAAAGGGCACGCCGAGTTCCTGGGCCTTGGCGAACACCACGTCGTGGTCGGGATGGGCATGGGGCTTGCGCGTCATCACGAATTGCACGCACCATGCGCCTTTGCATCCGTCTTTCACCGCGCGTTCAAGTTCCGCCGCCGCGGCCTTGGGGTCGCTGAGCGAAAGTTGCGCGACAGGGATCAGCCGCCCGCCGCTGTCCGAGCACCAATCGACGATCCAGCGGTTGTACGCGCGGCACATCGCCTGGGCGTAATCAGCATCGTCGCATTCGGTTTCCCAGTTAAGCCCGATAGTCGGATAAACGATTGCGGCGCTCAGTCCCTCAAGGTCGAGCCGCTGGATGCGCTCGCGGGCGTCCATCGAACCCAGGGGAAAGTCCTCTCCGTAGGGGCGCATGCTGAACAATTCGCCCTTTTCGCGCGACACCCGGCCCATTACGGAATTACTGAAAACGCCGCGCCGCGCGATCTTCGAGGGCCGTCCCTGGATCTCCAGGTAATCACCCTCGTCGTCTCTTTTCATACGGATCGCCATGGGTTTGTACTTCGCCTCCGCATACTTATCCCACAGGTCCGTCGCTTCCATAATATGGCCGTCCGCGTCCACGGCGCCGGGATACTTGAGCTTGTAGAATTTTTCTTCCATTCGGGCCATTTGGGATGCCTCAATACGGGTTAGAGTCAGACGATCTCTACCAAGCACTGAATTATTGGAGAGATCGAGTTGCGTCAAGGTGAGATAGGTCGCGCGCCCAAGACCCGCGGCCGTGACGGCAAGCGCTTGTCGCCGCGTGGGTTGAGGCTTCGCCGGTGACCCGCCTAAGCTCGCGAGGTTTCCAATGCTTCGGCTGGCGGGAAAAAACGCCCTGATCACAGGGGCAACCAGCGACTTCGGCCGCGCAATCGCGTTGCGCTTCGCCGCCGAAGGCGCCAATGTTTTCGTTGCCGCCGCCAACCTCGACCTTGCCCGCGAAGTGGCCTGCGAGGCGGTGAAAGAAGGCCGCAAGGCGATCGCCTACGCCGTCGAGGTTGGCGACGAAGCGCAGGTCGAGGCGATGGTGGAATGCGCCGTCCGTGAATTGGGCGGCATCGACGTGTTGATGGCCGCCGAGGCCCTGTCGTATGCGCAGTATGGCCAGGGCGAAGACCCGCGCCATCGGATCGTGGACAAGCCGCTGGCTGATTGGCGCCGCGTCATGGACGTCAACCTGGACGGGACTTTCCTGACCGGACGGGCGGTGGCGCGCGAGATGGTCAAGGCGGGCAGAGGCGGGCGCATCATCAACTATTCCTCCGCCGCCGGCGTCGCCCCGGTAAGCGGCAACGCCGACTATTGCGTGGCCAAGGCCGCGATCATCATGTTGACCCGGGTGATGGCGTTGGAGCTCGCCCCGCACAACATCACGGTCAACGCGATCGCGCCCGGCTTCCTGCAAACGGCGATGAGCGCGGCGTTCTTCAAACAGGGCAGCCGCACCGCACAAGCCGTGCTGAATCGAATCCCGCTCGGGCGCTTCGGCGAAATCAGCGAGGTCGCGGACACCGCGGTGTTCCTGGCCAGCGACGACGCGTCCTACATCACCGGCCAGACGCTGCATCCCAACGGCGGCCTGGTGATTTTGTAGATCGGAGCATCGGCGCGAACTTTCCTAATTCCCTTCGAGGTCCCGCAGCGCGGGCATGACTTCCCTGGCGAAGCGCGTCCAGGCCTCGCCGACTTCGGTGTTATTCAGTCCGCGCGTGCTCAAGCCGATAACGATGCTGTCCAGTCCCATCGCGATCAGATTCGCGAGCCGTTCGATACAATAACCGGCGGGACCCGCGACCGCCCAACGGTCGGCGAATGAATCGGTAATCACGCTGATGTGGGCCGCCTCCGCGTGTCCGTGACCCGCCATGTCATAGACGCGGCCGATCTCTTTTACGATTGCACGGTCCTCCTCGGAGCGGATTCCTTCCGACGCTGCTGGGAGCCATAGCGGAGAACCGCGCGATCGGCGCGATCGATCCTTTTATGAGTTGGCGGGCGTAGTCCGCGTCGGGATGCACAAAGACCGGCACGAACGCGCCCAGCCGCAGCGTCGACGGATCCTGTCCCGCCTGCGTTCTGGCCTGGCGGGCGCAGTTGACCGCCCACGCCATTCGATCGGGTTCGCGCGCCAATCGAAAACGACACACCGTCAGCGGCGCGGGCACCCACCGCGATGACCCGGGGCCCGGTTGCGGCAACGTCGATCGGCACCTTGGGCAGGGTGCGGTCGCGGCCAATCCAATCGCTGCGACTACGAAAGCCGTTGTCGAGCAGGACTTCCTCGCCGCGCAGATAACCCTGCAACTGGCCGATATAGCGCTCGAACGCGGCGCTGCTGAACTCGCGCTCCCCGATTAGCGCGGCGGCCGAATCGCCCCGGCCCAGCCCCAGGATCGCGCGGCCCTCGGACTCCTGCTGCACGGTCGCGATCGCACCGGCCATCACCGAGGGATGGCGCGTGACCGGAGTCGAAACCATTGTGCGCAGCAACAAACGTTTGGTCGCCTGCGCCGCCACGCCCATCGCAACATAGGGGTCGTAGTAGATGATTTGAGTGTCGGCAAATCCCATCCCGTCGAAACCCAGCTCCTCAATCCGGCGCGCCGTCTCGCCGATCGATCCGGCCCAGGCGAACATCGGGCCGGCCCAAATTTCCAGGCCTTTGGTCTCCATAAAATGCGTGCCTCGCAAGTTGCCCGAAGCTTTACCACAATGGGCCGCCGCCTGTTACTGTGGAGCCAACGATATGGCAGGCCCGCGCCGTACGACGCGGAAAGGAGAGTTTGATATGGCCGAGATCGGATTGTTCGAGGCGATGTACTCGACGCGCGCTCTGCGCCGGTTCAAGACCGACCCGGTGCCCGACGAACTCATCGCCAGGATTGTGGATGCGGCGATCCAGGCGCCGTCGGGATCCAATGACCAAAACTGGCTGTTCATGGTGGTGACCGAGGAGGGGCAGCGCAAACGGGTGGCCGACGTCTACCGCAAGGCTGCGGACCGCGCCCACCTTACCGATTACATCGCGGCCAAGTTCGGCAGCGGGGATCGCACGGCGAAGCTTATCGCCAAATCGGTGGTGCATCTGGTCGAGCACATCCACGAGGTGCCGTTGTTCATTATCCCGTGCCTCATGGTCGGTAACCCAGCTTCCCAGGATCCGAAGTTCCGTGAGCGAATGGGACGCTTGGAAGGCGGCAGCATCTACCCGGCGATTCAAAACCTGATGCTGGCATGCCGCGCCGTCGGTTTGGGGACGGTGCTCACCACGATTCACGCGCTTTACGAAGAAGAGATGAAGCAAATACTGGGACTGCCCCCCGAATACTCGACGTTTGCGCTGCTTCCCATCGGCTTTCCGACCGACAAGTTCGGCCCGGTCAAGCGCAGACCGATAACCCAGGTCGCGCATCGCGACCGTTACGGCAATAACTGGCCCGGATAAGCGCGTACTATCACCGTATCGGCCATGCCAACGAGTAGTGGTCAACAGCGGCCAGCATTTTCATGGGGTGCGGTGGCGCGAGCAAAAAAAGCTCGCGCATCATCGACTGGCAGGGACGCCTGTCCCACTGATTCAGACACCCCCACCCGGGGTCAGTTCGAGGCTTCAGTTTCGCAAAACAACGTTACAACAGCGTGTAAAAAGCGAGAAATCTTCGCTTACCAGTCCGGGCCGCGCCCCGGCGCGTAGCGCATGCCGCTGGCCGCCGTGAGTCCGCCGTCCGCGACGATCGCGGCGCCGGTCACGAATGAAGATTCGTCGGAGGCCAGGAACAGGCCGACGTTGGCGATTTCCTGGGTGGTCGCCAGTCGTCCCATCGGAACGCCTTCAAACAGGGAGTCGGCTTGGTTGAGACCCTGCTTGATACCCAGCTCGACGCCGGGGGTCAGGGTCGGGCCGGGGCAGATCGCGTTGCAGCGGATTCCCTTGCGCGCGTATTCGATCGCGGTCACGCGGGTGAGATTCAGCACCCCGGCCTTGGCGACGTTGTAGCCGCATTGCATATAGCTGCCGGTAAAGCCCGCAACCGACGCGGTATTGATTATCGAGCCGCCGCGCTGCGGCAGCATCGCTTCGGTAATCGCAACTTTGATCCCGTACCAGTAGGCGGTCAGGCTCACGTTGAGCGTGAGCTGCCATCCACGCAGGTCGATATCGGCGGTGCGTTGGCCGAAGACACTGAACATCGCGTTGTTATGCAGCACGTCGAGGCGGCCGAATTTGTCCAGCGCGAACTTGACCATCGCCTCGATTTCATCGGGCTTGCCCACGTTGACGCCGAATGCCTCGGCCTTGCCGCCGGCCGCGCGGATTTCGCCCACGACCCGCTGCGCTCCTTCGACATTGCGGTCCGCTATCACAACCGTGGCGCCTTCACGCGCGTAAGTTTTTGAGCAGGCTTCGCCAATACCGGAGGCGCTGCCGGTGACCACACAGATTTTATCGGCAAGTCTCATGAGAACCTCTCGGAGAGAAAATAGAAAATAGAAAATAGAGAAGACAAAGGCGAAAAAATCAGTCTCTATTATCTTATTCTCTGTTCTTCTCCATTTTCTATTTTCTATTTTCTAGCTTTGCGGCGGGCTCGACCCAGCGCCGGGCCAGATGTTCGAGCTTGCCGATGTTGTCTTCCTGCTTGGCCGAGTAGTTGAGAAAAATCACCAGTTCATGGACTCCGGCGTCATGGTATTTGGGCAGATTGTCGGGGCTGAAATGCGGGATTCCCGGCGACATCATAACCCGCAACCCGTCCGGGTCGCGGCCGTTGGTCTTCATCAGCTCGCGCAATTTCGCGAGTTTCTCGCTGGTCTGGGCGGGACTGAGATTGGAGCCGAACCATCCGGTGCCGTATTTGGCGGTCCGTCTCAGAGCCGGCAAACTCTCGCCGCCAAAGTAAACCGGCATCTGGTCCCGCGCGACCGGCTTGGGGTTCATGCGCGCCGCGTTGAAGCGAACGAACTCGCCGCTAAAGCTGGCCTGATCCTCGCTCCACAGTTTGCGCATCGCTTCCAGGTACTCGCAGGTGCGCTGCGCCCGCTTCTCGAAGGGGACGCCGACGGCCTGAAACTCCTCCGCCGACCAACCGATTCCAATTCCCAAGGCGAAGCGGCCCGCGGAGAGGTAGTCGAGGCTGGCAATCTGCTTGGCCAGCACCACCGGATTGTGCTCGGGGACCAGGCAGATGCCGGTGGCGAGCCGGATAGTTTTGGTGACCGCGGCGGCGTAGGTCAGCCCCACGATCGGATCCAGAAAGTCGGCGTCGCGCACCAGCGGCATCTCGCCGGTGTCCGTGTACGGGTATTTGGAGTCATAGCTGTCGAACACCACCACGTGCTCTCCGGCCCACAGGGTGCCAAAGCCCAGCCGCTCGGCGTGCTGCGCGACCGTCACCATCGAATCGGGCCGCGCCCCCGCGGCTATTCCGACAAAGATTCCAATCTTCATCATCGCATTACTCCATCAATCAGTTGTGCGCCTGGTCCGGAAGAAATGAAAGCAACGTCATTAATTTCCCGATACGAACGTGCCGTCAATAGCGAATCAGATCCGTTCCGCGAAGCGGTTCTGAAAGCGCAGCCGTTGCGCTTTCTTCATCTCCGGCGGAGCACTGACGACTTGTTGCAAGGCATCTCGCGATACTGGAGGCGGCCAACCTGGTGGTCACGGTCCGGCGGGGCCGGGAAAGCTGCACTATCTCAATCCCGTGCCGATCCACGAAATTTCCGAGCGCTGGATCGGCAGGTACGAACGCGAGGGCAGCTGCGGCTGTGTGAAGCGTATTGTGCCGGGAGGCGGACGGAGCCGTGGCGCCGGCCACCATGCCGGTTCCTTTTCTTCGTCGGCGCAACATGGATGGTGGTAAGCTTTTGGATGCCATTGCTGATGGTGAGTGCGGGGCTGGCGGTTTGGCAGGCGCGGCGGGGCGAACCCCTGGAGCGCTCGAACGCGGACCAACCGTGGGTCTCGAAACTCATCTCGATGGCCCGGTAGTTGCCATCATTCAAGACAGCAAGGAGGCGGATCATCGTGGCGGATTCAAAGCAGTTGGCGGTCGCGTTGGTGACCGGGGTTGGACCGGGACTCGGGGCGTCGCTGGCGCGCCGGTTCGCGCAGCAATACGCGGTCGCGATCAACGCGCGCAACGCCGATTACCTACGCGCGCTCGCGGATGAAATCCGGGCCGCGGGTGGCGTCGCGTTGGAAGTGCCCGCCGATCTCGGCGATCGCGCGCAAGTCGAGGCGGCGTTCAAACTGATTCGCGAGCGGCTCGGGCCGCCCGAAGTGCTGCTCTACAATGCCGGCAGCGGAACTTTCGGCAATGTCACCCAGGTTACTCCGGAGCAGTTCGAGCATGCCTTGCGGATCAATGCGTACGGAGCGTTCCTGTGCGCCCGGGAATGCGCGCCGGACATGATTCAACGCGGCCGCGGCGTGATGCTGTTCACCGGCGCGACGGCGGGGGTAAAGGCGGGACCCAGATCGGTGGCCTTCGGCCCCGGCAAATTCGCCCAGCGCGGGCTGGCGCAATCACTGGCGCGCGATCTCGGTCCGCAAGGAATCCACGTCGCCTGGATCAACATCGACGGGGGAATCGATCTGCCGCACCGCCAAAGGCCCGGGATGAACAAGGAAGACCTGCTCAATCCCGACGCGATTGCTGAAACCTATTGGCATCTGGCCCATCAGGATCGCAGCGCATGGTCGATGGAACTCGAACTGCGTCCCTTCAAGGAGAAGTTCTAGCAGGCTGCGGAAAAAGTCTTCGCAGCCTGCCAGGCAGGGTGCGGTAGAATCGACTCTTTGAGCCGAATTGAAGCGCGCGGGTTGCACGCGAATCGAATGCTGCGGTTGCGCAGCGTCCGCTTGATCTTGTCAGGAGGTCTACTTAGTATCCGCGTGAATCCTGGAATTTGACTTTCAGCGGATACAGAGGTTGGTCATGGACCAGAATGTGCTCGGTTTGGCCGGAAAGCCCGCGTTGGTGATCGGCGGAGGGTTCGGGATGGGCAGGGCCAGCGCGTTGCTGCTGGCGCGCGCGGGCGCCAATGTTGCCCTCGCCGACCTGATCGAGGAAAGGGCCCAAGCCGTGGCCAGGGAGATCGAGGCCATGGGAGGCCGCGCGTTGGCGATGACCGGCGACGTCACCGACATGGCGGCTGCGGAGCGGATGGTCGCGGAAGCCGCCCGCTTCCACGGCAGCCTGGAGGTCGTCATCAACATGGTCGGCCTGGCGACGTGGGCCGAGCTGCTCGACACCGAGGAAGCCGCCTGGGATCAGCAGATGTCGATCAACCTGCGGCATCATCTGTATGTCGGCCGGGCCGCGGCGCGGCGCATGATCGAGCAGGGCAGCGGCGGGCGCATGGCATTTGTGGCTTCCGTCAGCGGCATCTATGGCGCCCCGTTTCACGGCGCGTACGGCGCGGCCAAGGCCGGGCTGATGTCCCTGACCCGCACGATGGCCAACGAATGGGGCCAGTACAACATCCGGGTCAACGCCGTTGCGCCCGACGTAATCTCGACTCCGCGTCATCCCGGAAACATGAACCGGGAAGCGGCCCTTGACGAAGGCGTCCTGCTCGGGCGGATGGGGAAGCCCGAGGAGATCGCCGGCGCGCTGGTTTTCCTGGTTTCGGACCTGGCCAGTTTTATCACCGGCCAGACCCTGATCGTTGACGGCGGCGTCCACGCCGCCTTCCCGCATTTCCGCGGCGTCCAGGCCCAGATCGCGCGCAAGGTCAAGTAAGAGAAGCGCGCGAGCCTGCGAACCGGACAACCGCGGCAACCTTCATCAGGGACAACCGGGGTCCGACGAACTTGGCGGCGGGGCCAGGCTGGTCGCGACGTTGGCGCTCATCGAGGGCGCGCCATCGAAATCGAACAAGTCCTCCAGGTCATTGGCATGCGCATCGCGCGCGGTCAGGTGCTTGTCGTTGGTAAAGCGCTTCTCGATCAGCGCGAGAATCGAGGTGTGGTCACCCAGCGTATGAGACACATACGACGGCTTGGCGAACGGCGAGATCGCGACGAACGGTACCCGGATGCCATATTGATTGAAGCTATTGATGCAGGCTTCGCCGGCCCGGGCTTGTTTGCAAAGCTGTAGTTCCTCGTTGGCACTGTCGGAGCATTGCGCGCCCTTGCCGGGCGTCGGATTGGACGCGTCGGCGCATAGTCCTGGCGGAATGCTGTCAGGAGGGGTGGCGGCCGGCGGTGTGACGTGGTCGTAATAGCCTCCATGCTCGTCGTAAGTCCAGATGATGATTGAGTCCTTCCAGTTAGGTCCGCCCCGAACCGCGCCGATTACGTCCGCCACCATTTTCTGACCGGCCCGAATGTCGAAGGGCGCATGTTCGCTGTGTTGCAAACTAAAATCGACAAATGCAACCGAGGGTAAATCGCCGGAGGAGGCCTGCGACATAAAGTCGCCGAGACTCTGAAAATGGGGTGGATCGGGGTTGTGGACCAAGGCGCCGTAAGGAATGCCGAGTTCGGTCACGCCGCCGGTTTCAACGTATTCGCCCCAGGAAACTTTGTTTTTGTCCAGCATATCGAAAATCGTCCCATTGATGGGCTGGTACCCACCAGGCGGTGGAATCGCTTCTCCGGTGGTGGTGACCAGGTGACCAAAGGAGGTGCCTGCGAACTCGTACAATCGATTGGGTACCGTCGCAGAGGGTGCGGAGGAGAAGTAACGGTCGTCAACTGCAAAGGTTGTGGCCAGGCCATAGTAATACGGCAGGTCGGCCTGCGTGTGAAAACCCATCGTGCTGTCGTCAGTGGGGGATTCGCCGGTGTCGATTTGTTCGGTCAGGTCATTGACCGTCACGAAGCCGTCGTTGGTGCCATGAAGACTGTTGTTGGGGTCTCCCAGGTTGATCTCGCCATGGGTTCCGAGCCAGCTATGGTCGAGATCGGGAAAGATGCACAGGTGTGAATCGTGGAACGCCGTTACCGGCGCGGCGCCATCAGCCTCCGGATTCGAATTGGTACAGGTAAGCGCGCCGCCCGCGCCCGCGGTGCAGGTCAGAGCATCAACGCAGGTATGGTCGCCGGCTGCGCAGGGACCGGCATGATACGGCGAGCCGGGAGCATAGGGGAGGGCCCCCAGGTAGTTATCGAAGGAGTGATTCTCCTGCATCATCACGATGATGTGATCGACGCGGGCAAGTCCCTTCGCACCGGGGATCGGCCCCGGCGTACCCGAACCATTACCGCATCCGGACAGGATGCCGAAGGATAGAGCGAACAGGCATGTCACCAGCCGACGATTGGCTGCCACATTAAGAAAATTCATGGCCGCATGCGGGAGTAAGAGATATGCCGTGGCGGGGCGAGGTTTGAGCATTAATTTTCGCAAGGGTCTCTCCCTAAGATCTCCGCTAAGAGTTAAAAACTTCTGGTAATTATGACATAGATCGGGAGGATCCCCGTCCGAATTTTTTGGGTCCAAACCTGCGAGGAAGGCGCGGCGGGAAGTGCTGCGGCGCGGACCTGGGGCAATGGCAAGCGCGCGAGCGCGCGATTGGCAATCGGCCTAAAGGCTGAGCCCATAGAGGGCGGCGGCATTATCGCGCACCAGCTTGCGAGTCTCCTCGCGCGGGATGTCGGCGAAATCCCTGGCGATCTGCTCCAACGAGTAAGGAAAAGTGCCCTCGCTGTGCGGGTAGTCCGACCCCCACATGAGATGGTCGGGATTGAGCAGATGGCGGGTCAGGATGCCGGGCCGGTCGTCTTCGAAGGTGACCCAGAACCGCTGTTTGAAATAAAAGCTCGGCGGCTCCTGCAAACGCGGCTCCATCCAGGTGTGATGATCTTGCCACCAATGATCCATGAAGCGCAGCACGCCGGCGATCCAGCCGATGCCGCATTCAACCAGCACGAAGCGCAGGCGCGGATAGCGCTGCGGAACGCCGGCCGCGATCAGCCGGGCCATGCAGCGCATCATGTTCACAATCTTCTCGTCGATCACCCAGGCGTTAACCGGGATGTCGCTGACGGTCAGATCAAGCGGCTGTTCGGCGGTGGCGGTATGAGTGACTACCGGCAGGCCCAGGTCTTCGAGCACCGTCCACAACGGCGCGAAGTAAGGATCCTGAAATGGGCGGGCAGGGGTGTTGGGAATCATCAACTCGCGCAGGCCGATTTTGGCGCAGCGTTGAGCCTCCGCGAGCGCCCACTCCAGCGGGCCGCGAAAGGGCAGCATCCCGGCCGCCAGAAAGCGGCGCGGATTGACCGCGGCGAACTCGGCGGCGAAGTCGTTGTACACGCGCATGCATTCGCGCTGATATTCGGCGTCCTGGATTCCGTAGAAGAGCAGCGCGCGATGCGGATAGAGGATCTCGGCGCCGATGTGATCGGCGTCCTGGTCCAGCAGGCGCAGATGCGGATCGAGGCCGCCCGGCCGGATTTTCTCATGCCGTCCGCCGGCTGACGTATCCATCCCAGGGCGCTGCTTGGCGTCACTCGCGATCATCACCGGGCCATCTTCGGGGTTGGCATACAGTCCCTTGGTGACCCAATACCTGGCGCCATCGCGGACCTCCATCTGCGGAGCCTCGGCGCGCCATCGCCGGTCCATTCTTGAGACGTAAAGATCTTCGGGTTCAACCAGGTGACTGTCAGCGGAAATAAATTTGTCCATCGCGCTATCACCTCGCTTTGCGAGAGCTGTGACAACCGACGATCAGCGATCTGATGGGAACTGGTCAACCCCGCTCGGGTCAGGAACTCCTGGCCAGGCGATAGGCAGCAGCATCGGTGCGCCGCGGAGCTCTTGCGGGTGGGGCGCGGAGGCCTTGATGGCCTGGGCGCGCGCGACCAAAGTCCGCCACACGCTGGCGGGGTCGGCGCTGAAGACGAAATCGGGGTCTGAGGGCACGTTGTACCAGGAGTTTTCCAGCATCTCGGCGTTCAACTGCTCGTCGGTCCATTGCGCCCGCCCCAGGTAAAGCCGCATGTTTTGCTGGCCGCCGGAACCTTTCAGCAGGGGCATGATCACCTTCGCCTCCTGCGTCAGGTAGATGTTGTTGAACAGCGCCATCGCATCGTCGGCGGCATGGGCGGCGTGGAACATCACCAGGGGCGCGGTGATATCGACCGGACCGCCGAAAAAGGCGGTGTCGGTGCGCTTCTTGAGCGACGGGGTGCCGGGGAACAATTCGCTCAGCTTGACTTTGGTGGGCTTGTTCACAATCAGCCCCACCACCAGTTCGGTGCCGGTGGGCGGCAGCATCAGGACCACCGATTCGTGGAACATCGGATCGGGCAGATCGGGTTGCGCCACCAGGAAGTAGGTTTCCGCCGCCTTTTGCGTTCCCCGCGCCAGGGTGGCCGCAAACACCAGCGCCAGCGCCGGGATAAAAACCGCCAACATGCATCTTGCCGCGTGGAGTTTCATGCCTCGCCTTGGACCCAATCTCTCCGTCAGGACCGCCATCCAGAGCCGCCGCGGCCCCCTTGCATAGATGATGGCAAAGAGCCTGGGTCAAGTCGATCTTGGCGGGAGCCAGCTTCGGTACCCCGCCGCACTCCCGCCGCGTTGCGCGCTGTGTTAATTGAAAGGGGCGTGGCGCCGCCGCGGCTTGGGCAGCGCCGGTCCGGCAAAAAATGCCGGTTCCGGCGCAAACCCAGGCGGCAAAACTGGCGCGCCCGGGAAATACGAGGAAAACCGATGAAGTTTGGAATCTTCTATGAACTGATCGCGCTCAAGCCCCATGACAACGCGGCGGTAATCCGTTCCTATAAGGAGGCTTTGCAACAGATCAAATTCGCCGAAGAGATGGGCTTCGAGTACGTGTGGGAAACCGAGCATCACTTCCTGGAGAAGTTTTCCTATTCCTCGGCTCCCGAGCTGTTCCTGACCGCGGTGGCGCAAAACACCTCAAAAATCAGAATCGGCCACGGCGCCGTGCTGCTGACCATGAACCATCCGGTGCGCGTCGCCGAGCGGGCGGCGGTGCTCGATATCCTCAGCGACGGGCGGCTGGAATTCGGCACCGCGCGGGGAGTCACCGAGGCGGAGCTGGGCGGCTTCATGATCGAGCCCGAGGATTCCCGGCCGATGTGGGAGGAGGCGCTGCGCATGATCCCGCCGATGTGGATGAACGATCGGTTTGAATGGAACGGCAAGTATTTCAAGATTCCGCCGCGCAACGTGATTCCCAAACCGATGCAGCAGCCCCATCCGCCGCTGTGGGTGGCGGCCACCACGCCGCCCACCTTCGAGATGGCGGGGCACATGGGACTGGGTGTGCTCTCCTTTGCGCTGACCGCGCCCGGCCAGTCCGAAAAGGCGGTGGTGGCCTACCGCGCGGCCATCCGCAACGCCCAACCGGTCGGCGCGTTCGCCAACAACCAGGTCGCCGCCTTCACCACCGCCCTATGTCTTGAAGACGACGCCGAGGCGCGCCGGGTCGGTTCGTTTTCCGCCGCCGCGTATGCGGAGGGTTCGCGCCAGATCTATACCCAGTGGAGCAAATCCGAAACCGGATGGAAGGGCTGGTTCGGCAGAGAGACGCTCACGGAGGCGGAGATCACGCCCGAGGCAATGGACAAGTTGTGCGACGACGGCGTGGTCTGCGTAGGCGACCCGGAAGCCTGCATCCGCACCATCAAGCGCTGGGAAGAACTTGGGGTGGATCAGATCATGTGCCTGATTCAGGCCGGCCGTATCACGCATCAAACGGCGATGGAGAGCATCAGGAATTTCGGCAAGTACGTGATTCCGTACTTCAAGAAGCGCGCCGGCGAGCAGGTTCAGACGGCGTCGAGCGCGGGGTAGGTTGCTTGAAGCGTATCAGAACCCTCACCCTAGCCCTCTCCCACAACTAAATGTGGGAGAGGGGAAGAACACAGGCCTGCTCCCACAACTGAATTTTAACTGGGGCGCAGTTTGACCTGATCTGCCGTGGCGAGCGATTCGACTCGCATACCATTTGCCCGCTATAACCTCTCCCAATGGCGGGAGAGGTCGCGATACCGAGGGCCGTCAGGCCCGAAGGTGAGCGGGTGAGGGACCTTATAAAAAAATTCCCTGCCTGCTGCCGCTGTTCAAGCCAAAAACCTCAATTGAGCCCTGTGAGTTGAGCAGATCTGTGGTAGGCAGTGTGACCTTCGCGGTCTGGGAGTTGAATTTTTTACACCACGGCAAACTGCGCCACAGTCGAAATTCAGTTGTGGGAGCGAGCCCGTTTCTGTCCCTCTCCCACATTTAGTTGTGGGAGAGGGCAGGGTGAGGGTTCTGGTGCGCTGCAAGGAAATACTTCGGCTCCGACTGCTCTATCCGACTGTTGTATTAGTCCTGGAATTCTTTGCGTGACGCGAAGATTTCTGAATTGAAGTCTGTGCTCGAAGTTCGCGTTATAGTGTTTGTTTCACCTCTTCCTCACTTTCTCCTCGGACAAAGGAGAGAGCACAGAAAGTCATGCGCGCTTTGAGGTGGTGCCTTGCTGCTTGGGTTGCGGGCGTCTCCCCGCGTTGGGTTGAGAGCCTTACCGCTCTCAACCCTGGAGTTCCACATTATTGAGCGGTTCTCACGGCTCCGCAAAGGATCTGGAATTGAACAAACGGGCGATGATAGATCCAAGCTACATTCTTGTGTGCACTGCCGCTCTCGCCGCCCTCTCAAACCAAGGCGGTTCGCGAACCGCCCGTTTTGTCTGAGCATAGAATGAGCGAATCTTTGAATCGAAATGTATAAACTCCAAACGCGGGCTGCCCGGCGGTAGCCGGGCAGCCCGCGATCAATCGCAACAAATCTTCCTTAGACCCGCAGCGACTCGTCGCGCTTGGGCGCGCGCTTGAGCGCCTCGAGGTCCACCAGCGGCTCATACTTGGTGCCGCTGGTGAACGGACGCGAGCCCGGTTCGCGCTCGAACGGGTCCACGATGCCGAGTTCCTTCGCGATCTTGCGCATCTCCGGCAGCACCTCAGTGCCCATCAGGCGCATGCTGTTGAGCCGCTGCTCGCGGGTCAGCGGTCCTTGTGCCTGGAACAGACCGAACACTCCGGGATGGAGCACCTCCATGATCAGGCGCAGCTTGGGGATAACGCTCTTGGGCGTGCCGACGATAATCTGCATTCCGGCCTGCACCTTGCCGTAATTGGCCAGGATCTTCTCCTTGGCATCCGCGATGCTGATTTCGCCGCGCTGCAGGCGATGACGGGTGTCTCCCTGCCGGCGCTCGGCTCGCCGCTTGGCTCTTTCTTCCGGCGGAAGTTCCTCCCTGGAGCGGCTGAGCGAGTCCGAAGTGATTCCCAGAAAGCCGTAATCGCTGGCGCTCTGGAACAGACGGCGATTGGCCTCCTTGGAATTGTAGCCTGGCGGCAAAGTCCATTCCGGGCGCGAGAAGTTCGCGCCGCCGCCGCCGAACAGGGCCGCCTTGCCCTGTTCCTGCGCCTCCTCCTCGGTATCGGCCAGATGGATCTGCTGGAGATAGCCGAAGTTCTCGCTGCCCGCCTGGTAGCCGTTATCGGCGGCGACCTTGCCGTAGAGGTTCCACAAATCGACGGTCAGATGCAGTGAGGTGCCCAGCCCGATATATGGATAGCGATGCTCCGCGCACCAGGTCACGGTCTCGCCGCTGATTACACCTGGGATCCAAATCGGCGGCCGCGGCTTTTGATAGGGCAGCGTCCACGGGTTAACAAAGCGGTAGGTGAAGTGCTTGCCCTCCCATCGAAACGGGCCCGGCCGCGTCCAGCAGGCGAGCACCAGGTCGTGGGCCTCGTTGAAATACTCGCGGTTATAGGCCGGGTTGGCATCGTGGAAGACCTGCTCGCTGCCGGCGCCGCGCACCCATCCCGGGACCAGCCGGCCATGGGAGATAAGGTCAATCGTGGCCAGCTCCTCGGCCAGGCGCACCGGATTTTTGACGATCGGCAGCGGATTGCCGAGCAGGACGATGCGGACCTTCTTGGTGATGCGCGCCAGGATCGCTGCCTCGACGTCCATCACGCCGCCCATGCAGAAGGGCGTGCCGTGATGCTCGTTGAGCATCACCCCATCGAATCCGAGTTCTTCCGCGTAGACTGCCTCGTCAAGATACTCGTTGTAGAGGCGGGCTCCGACTTCGCGGTCGAAAAACTTGTTGGGCGTGCCGAAGAAACTGCGGCTGCGGATTATCTCTTCCTCGGGAGCCTCGCGATACGGACGTTCGGTGAAATACATTATATGCATGGCGGTCTCCTCTTAAGGTTCAGGCGAGAAACTCGCGCATTGTCTTCAAGAATTCGGACAGCTTTTCGATCTCAGGCCGGTGCCCGCATTGGTCGTAAACCGCCAGGCGGACCTCGGTGTTAGCCAGCGCCTTTTGGTAGGCCGTTGCCACGCTGACCGGTACGACCCGGTCCTCGCGTCCCCAGATGAGTTGCGTGGGTAGTCCTTTCACCCCTTGCAAGAAGAAAGGCAGGCCAGGGTTATTCAGAATCGGTTCCCAGCCCAGGCGGGCGGTCTCGGTGCGGGCGTCTTCAAACGCTTCCATCCGCGCGGCCGAGCGCTCCCCGCCGCCATACAGGGCATGGTATTCGGGCGTTGCCTCCCGATCGTAGACCGTGGAGCTGAGCTGCACGCCGATGGTGACCGTGAAGATGTCCATCAGTTCGCCCTCGGGCGCCTTAACACCCATTGGCGCCACCAGCGCCATCTTGGAGAACTGAGTGCTGTTCGCCGTCGCCATCTCGGCGGCGATCCATCCGCCGAAGGAAAAGCCGAGCACGTCGATCGGCGCCAGGGCCAGGTCGCGCAACACCCACCCGTAGAACAGGCCGAGTTGATGCACGTTCATGATCTGCTCGACCCGGGGCGAATTGCCCATCCCCGGCTGGATTGGGATGATCAGGGTGCGTTCCTCGGCCAGCGCGTCGTGCCAGTTGAGCCACCCGGGATGCCCGAGTTCCTCGTGCAGCACCAGCAATGGCTTGCCGCGGCCGCCCCTGATGATTGCGAGGTCAGTTCCCGCCACGCGGGTAACCTCCTCTTTCCAGTCTGCCATCTGATGTAGGACCTCCGTTTTTGCAATAGCTGCGCACCAGCGACGGGGCGCCGACCCCTCAATCGCGGGAGGGCTGGTACCCCCTTTATACTTGCGTTCCATCTTTTCGGCCAGAGCGCGGCCGGCCGCTCCGCAGGCGTTGTCCGGCGCGCCGCCGCGCCGCGCTTGGCATCGGCACCTATCAGGCGTTAAGAAGTGAGCGGAGGCTAACGACAATGGACAACAGCGGGCGCGTAGCGATTGTCACCGGAGCGGGGCGGCCATGGGGACTTGGACGATGCACCGCGATGGGCCTGGCGGAAAAAGGCTTGGACATAGCGGTGGTGGACGTGCGCGACGACTGGGGCCAACAGGCTGCCAGCACGATCAAAGAGGAGCGCGGCCGCAACGCGATCTACGTCCGGACCGATCTGCGCAAGCGCGGCGATATCGAATCGATGGTGGCGCGCGTGATTCGTGAATTCGGCCGCGTTGACGTATTGGCCAACGTCGCCGCGATCTGCCCCAGCGAGAGCATCGCGGATATGAAGGAAGAAACCTACGAGCAGGTCTTCAGGACCAACTTTCTGGCCACCGCGATGTGCTGCCAGGCGGTGCTCAAGCAGATGCGATCGCAAAAGAGCGGGCACATCGTGAACGTGGCCTCCGGCGGCGCGATCACGCCCTACCAGGGGCTTGCGCTCTACGGCGCCTCCAAGGCCGCGATCATCCAATTCAGCAAGGTGCTGGCGCTGGAGGAAGCGAAAAACGGGCTGGTCGTGACGATCGTCGCACCGGGTCCGATGCATACCGCGATGGGGCGTGAGAGCGGCCCCACCGAGGAAGACCTCAAACAGCTCGGCGCCGCGATGCCGCTGGGGCGCCCCGCTTATCCCGAAGAGGTCGCCGAAGTGATCGTGTTTGCCGCGACCAACTCCAGCAACATCCTGACCGGTCAGACCCTCCACGCCCGCGGCGGCGCCTTGCCGATGGTGTGAGCGAATCGATTGCGCCGCTCAGGCGACGCCTTTGATCAACACCCTCACCCTCCTACTTCATTGTGAACTGACTGGGGGAGAGGCTCTTTTGCACCCTCTCCCACATTTTGTTGTGGGAGAGGGCAGGGTGAGGGTTCTGATACGCTTCAAGCAAACCAACCCAAACTTCGAACCGGCCGTTCGCGCCCCCTCCTCTCTCCCTACTTCTCGCGCTTGATCTCCAAAAATTCGACGAAGGTTCCGTCGGGGTCCTTGATGAAGGCGAAGCGGGTGGTTCCCCATTGAAGATGCAGGGTCTCGGGTCCCAGCGTGATGGGAATGCCTTTGGCCCGGACGGCAGCGAGTTCCTGGTCGATGTCATCCACCAGGAATGAGATGCGGACTACTCCGGCCTGGTTGAACTTCGGCGGCGAAGCGGGTTGGGCCAGTTTGCCTGCCTTCCAGACCCCGACTTCCAGGTGATAGTCGTCGTCGGGCAACCGCAGCATCGTGAACTCGTCGGCGTCATTGACCGCATCCGCTCCCATCTTCGCGGCAAAGTCGGGAAGCGGGTTTACCGGCGCCCCCGGCTTCTGGTTGAATCCGGGATCCTCAACGAATCCGAGCTTCTTGTAGAACTCCACGCACGCCTTGGGATCTTTGGTGTTGAGCTGATTGAGGAACATCCTTTTTGCCAGCAATTGGC
>CAVZEA010000002.1:0-269448 GCA_963774225.1 uncultured Thermoleophilia bacterium | reverse complement strand
CACGTTCGAGCGCGCCTTTCGCTACCGCGACCGCTTCGATCCGCGACGCGGCGACGCAGCTGCCTGGCTGATCTCGATCGCCCGCAGTCGTGTCGCCGAGCACTTCGCGGGTCGCACGACGACTGTCGGCGAGGTTCCCGACGAGGCAGCGCCCGGCGAGCTCGCCGGCGAGAGCGCCGAGCGGCTCGACCTGCGCGCCGCCGTCGCGCATCTCAACGAGCGTGACCGCGAGCTCGTTGCACTTCGTTACGGCGCCGACCTCACCGCACGCCAGATCGGCGAGCTGCTCGAGATGAAGACCAACGCCGTCGAGGTTGCACTTCACCGCGCGCTCGAGACGCTGCGCGAAGTGCTCGAGTCCCCCGCACCGACGTCGTGGCCGACGCAGCAACCCGAGGCCAGCCTGAGGCCCCAGGAATGACGGCGCCCGCCTACGCCGAGCGCCTGACGCGGAGACGCCCCGACCTTCCGATCGCGCCCACCGCATCGCTCGTCCTTCCACTCGCCGCCGTCGTAGGAGTGGGGGCTGCCGGCGGCGGCTTCTTCGCCACCGGCTTCGGCTGGACAGGCCTCGTCTTTGCGTGGGTCGTCGCGATCGCGGCCATCACCGTCGCTGCGCGCTGGGGTTGGTTCGACCGGATGTGGGCGCTCGGTGCGCTCGCGCTCTGCGTGCTGATGTTCGCCTCGGCGATCTGGGCCGGCTCCGCCGGAACCGCCGTCGACCAGGGGCTGCGGATGATCGTCTACGCCACCGCCGCCGTCGGCGCGCTGCTTCTTCTCCGCCGGCGCGACATCGAGCTCTGGCTCTTCGGGCTCGTCGCCGGCACCGCCGCGATCTGCTTCTACGCGCTCGCGACCCGGCTGCTGCCCGACCACCTCGGCGGGCTCCGTACCGGTGGCGGCTACCGCCTCTACGCGCCGATCGGCTACTGGAACGCGCTCGGCATCTTCGCGACGCTCGGCACGCTGCTCGCGCTCGGCGTCGCCGTGCTCGGACGCGCGCCTGCCCTGCGCATCATCGCTGCAGTCGCGCTCTCGATCCTGCTGCCGACGCTCTACTACACCTACAGCCGTGGCGCGTGGGCCGCGCTCGCGGTCGGGTTCGTCGTCGCGCTCGCTTACAGCCCCAAGCAAGAACGGCTGCTGCTCGGTGCAGTCGTGCTGCTGCCCGTGCCCGCACTCGGCGTCCTGCTCGCGTCGCGGCCCGCCGCGTTGACGCATCAGGCTTCGTCGCTCGCCGCCGCCTCGCACGCCGGTCACCGCCTTGCCGCGGAGCTTGCCGTGCTCACGCTCGTCCAGGCCTGCGTCGGTGCTGCGTGGGTCGTGCTATCCCAACGCATCGTCGTCGCACCGCGCGTCCGGCTCGGATTGCTCGCTGCCGTTGCGGCGGCAGTCGCGATCGCGGTCGTCGGCGTCGTCGTGCACTACGGATCGCCGACGACGATCGCGCGGCACGCCTACGACAGCTTCACCGCTACGCCCACCGGCGGCGGGAATCTGAACAGTCGTCTTTTCTCGTTCTCCAATGACGGGCGCACCGTGCTCTGGCGCGCGGCATTGAACGAGTTCGACGCACATCCGATCTTCGGTGACGGAGCCGGCAGCTTCCAGCGCTGGTGGTACGCCCACCGCACGAGCCCCTACGAAGTCGAGGACGCCCACAACCTCTACGTGCAGACGCTCGGTGAGCTTGGGCTCGTCGGCGGCGCTCTGCTCGGCCTCTTCCTGCTCGTCCCACTCGCGGCAGCAATTCGCGCACGCTGGCACCCGCTCATCGGGCCGGCGCTCGGCGCCTATGTCGCATACCTCGCGCACTGCATCGTCGACTGGGACTGGCAGGTGCCCGCGGTGACGCTCGTCGCGCTCTTCGCCGCAGCCGCGATCGTCGTCGCCGCGCGCGGGGAGGAGGCACGCTCGGTGGCACCCCTCGGCGCGCGCACGCGAGGCACGATCGGAGTGCTCGCCGGCGCAGCCGCAGTCGTCGCCTTCGTCGGGTTGATCGGGAACCTCGCAGTCGCGAAGGCCGAGAACGCGATCCCGAACGGGCAGACGAAGACCGCCCTCGCCCAGGCGAAGAAGGCGCATCGCTGGGCTCCCTGGTCGGCGGAGGCGCTCCGCGACCTCGGCGAGGCGCGGGTCTTGAGCGGCGACAAGGTGGCGGGCCTCGCCGACCTTCGCAGCGCGGCCGCAAAGGACCCCGGCGACTGGCAGACCTGGTTCGACATCGCCTCGACGACGAGCGGCGCCGAACGGACGCACGCCATCCTGCGCGTCGAGGCGCTCAACCCCGAGAGTCCCGAGGCCGGCCTCCTGCAGTCCCCTCCCGCCCGGAAGAAGAAGCTCTAGGGCTCGAGCGCTACGGACGGACAACTCGGTTCCGGCTTCGCCGGCAACCGAGTTACAGGCGCCTGTAAGGGTTTGACCCCCTCCGGCGGTAGTAGGGGTAGGTAACGCGTCGAAAGGGGAGTCGAATGGGATTTCGCAAGCGGGAAAGTGACCTCGAGCAGCGGCTCCGGGCCGAGCGGCCTCAGCCGCGCGACGAGTTCGTGCACAGCCTCAGCAAGCTCGTCGAGCCGGTGCGGAAGGCACGGCGCGCAGCGCTGCCAAAACTCGCGTTCGTCGGTGTGTTCACGGTCGGACTCGCTGCGTCGCTCGGTGCGACCGGCGCGCTGGGATCGGCAGGCGGCTCGATGCAGAGCTTCGGCTTCGGCATCGTCCACCTGATCGCGCCCGCGAAGGCAAGCCCGCCACGCCTCGTCAGTTCGCCGCCGAAGATCTCGTCCGGCGCAACCGCCAAGCCGGCCACGGTGACGCTGACGACCACGACAACGCAACAGAACCCGCCCGGACAGACGGACGGCAACGGCAACACGAACTACGGGAACGCGACGCCGACCCACTTCCCGGCGTTCAACCACCAGTACGGGTTCAAGATCCCGATCTGCTGGCTGGGCCACATCATCTACGTGAGCCCGTTCCAGCTCTTCTGGTACTTCACGCACGGCGGCAGGGCCGCCCTGCAGTGCAAGACCGGCATCCCGATCAACCCGTAGCCGTTCGCATCGACGCGCATTGCCCGAGCTGGCCGGGGGAGACCCCGGCCAGCTCCTTTTCTAGACTGCTCAGGCGATGAACGCCCGCGACCCGCTGACTGACGAGCAGCGCGAGATCCGAGAGCTCGTGCGCACGATCGCGCGGGAGCGGATCGCGCCGCGCGCGGCCGAGATCGACAAGTCGGCCGAGTTTCCGTGGGACGTCGTCGAGGTCTTCCGCGAGAACGACCTCTTCGGCGTCATCTACGACGAGGCGTACGGCGGCATCGGCGAGAGCTCGCTGATGACGCTCGTCACGATCGAGGAGCTCTCGAAGGTGTGCGCCACGAGCGGGCTCATCATCGCGGTGCAGGAGCTCGGCTCGCTCGGCATCAAGCTCGCCGGCAACGACGGAGCAGAAGCAGAGGTTCTTGCCGAAGCTCGCGAGCGGCGAGTGGCTCGCGGCGTACGCGTTGACGGAGCCCGGATCCGGTTCCGACAGCGCGGCGATGCGCACGACCGCTCGCCGCGACGGCGACACCTACGTCCTGAACGGCGGCAAGCGCTTCATCACGAACGCGGGCGTCGCGTCGCTGTACGTCGTCTTTGCGAAGACCGGCGCCGAGGCCGCCCACGACAGCATCTCGGCGTTCGTCGTCGAAGCCGACTCGCCGGGCCTGGAAATCGGGCGCATCGAGCCGAAGATGGGCATCAAGGGCTCGACGACCGGTGAGCTCTTCTTCAACGACTGCGTTGTGCCCGCCGCGAACCTGCTCGGCGAAGCGGGGGAGGGGTTCAAGATCGCGATGCGGATCCTCGACCGCTCGCGTCCCGGCATCGGTGCGCAGGGGCTCGGGCTCGCGCAGGGTGCAACCGACTACGCGCTCGAGTACTCGCGTTCCCGCGAGACGATGGGCAAGCCGATCGCCGAGCATCAGCTGATCGCCGGGATGCTCGCCGACATGGAGACGAAGTGCGAAGCGGCCCGCGGCATCCTCTACAAGGTCGGGCGGATGATCGACGAGGGCGACACCGGCCCCGAGCTGACGAAGCTCTCGGCGATGGCGAAGCTCTACTGCACCGACGTCGCGATGGAGGTCACGACCGACGCCGTGCAGATCCTCGGCGGCTACGGCTACATCCAGGAGTACCCGGTCGAGCGCATGATGCGCGACGCGAAGATCACCCAGATCTACGAAGGCACGAACCAGATCCAGCGGCTCGTGATCGCGCGCCAGATGCTGCGCGAGAACCGCGCGTTTCTGCTCGCCGGCGTCGGCTGAGCCGAGACGCCAAGACTCTCGAACCTGGTTCCGGCTTCGCGGCAACCAGGTCCTGAGCGCCGGTCTGTCTTAGGATCGAACGGTGATCAGCGAGAGCGAATACGCCGACCGCCGCGCCCAGCTGCGCGACCGGATCGCCGGCACGTCCGGCTACGTGCTCTTCGGGCCCGAGTACATCAACTACTTCACGGGGTTCTGGTTCCTCTCCAACGAGCGGCCGATCGTCTACGCCGAGAACGCCGAAGGCGACGGCGCGATCTTCGTCCCCGAGTTCGAGGTCGAGCGCACACGCGCCGAGACCGGCTTCGAGCGGATCGAGGCCTATCCCGAGTACCCGGGCCTCGAGCACCCGATGCTCATCCTCGCCCGCGTGCTCGCCGACCTCGGCGTCACCGGCCGCATCGCCGCCGACCAGGACGGCTACCCGGGCATCCTCGGCTACGCCGGCCCGCCCCTCAGCGAGGTGACGGGCGCGACCGTCGTCACCGTCGACGGCGTGATCGAGCGGATGATGCGCCGCAAGAGCCCCGCCGAGATCGCGTTGATCCGCGAGAGCGGCCGCTGGTGCTCCTACGCGCATCGCCTGCTGCAGGACTATTCGGTCCCCGGCGCGACCGAGGCCGAGGTGAGCCTGCGCGTCGCGCAGGAGTCGACGCTCGCGATGCTCGCCGACCTCGGCGACTCGTTTCGTGGGCAGCTCGGCTCCGCAGACGGTGTGAAAGCCGGCTACCGCGGGCAGATCGGCACACGCAGCTCATGGGCGCACGCGATCGCACACAACATCGAGTTCAAGGCAGGCGACCTGCTCGTCTCCGAGACGGGTGCGCCCGTGTGGGGCTACAACGCCGAGCTCGAGCGCGGGATGGTGATCGGCACGCCGACCGACCACATGCGCTTCCTGTTCGATCACACGGTGCGCGCGCAGCAGGTCGCCTTCGACGCGCTGCGGCCCGGCATGACGTGCGCCGACGTCGACGGTGCAGTCATGCGCTACTTCGAGCAGAACGACATCGTCGGCTACTGGCGCCAGCACACCGGGCACGCGATCGGCCTGCGCAACCACGAGGCGCCGTTCCTCGACGTCGGCGACGACACCGTGATCGAGCAGGGCATGGTGTTCACGATCGAGCCCGGCCTCTACGACCCCGCGGTCGGCGGCTTCCGCCACTCCGACACCGTCGTCGTCACCGACGAGGGCATCGAGATCCTGACGGAGTACCCGCGCGACCTCGAGAGCCTCACGATTCCCGCGTAGATGGCTTCCATCGATCCTGCCATCAGCTTCGACCGCGCCGCCGAGGCCTACGAGGCGCACCGGCCGACGTACCCGGACGCGGTGCTCGACCTGCTGCCGCTCGACTCCGGCGCGACGGTGCTCGACCTCGGCGCCGGCACAGGGAAGCTCACGCGCGTGCTGGCGCGGCGCTACGCGCACGTGATCGCGGTCGAGCCGCTCGACGGCATGCGCTCGATCCTCGAACAGGTTGTGCCGGAAGCCGACTCGCACGGAGGGAAGGCCGAGGCGATCCCCGCCGCGGACGCGTCGGTCGACGGTGTCTTTGCCGGGCAGTCGTTCCACTGGTTCCGAAACGACGAGGCGGTTGCTGAGATCGCGCGCGTGCTCCGCCCCGGTGGCGTCTTCTGCGCGCTTTGGAACAGCAACCGGGAGCCGTCGCCGCTGCCCAAGGACTACCGCGACTACATCGCAGTGCTGCACGCCCCGCGGCTCGCGGCTGTGCAATCCGGGCCGACGCTTCAGGAAGTGCTCGGCCGCGGCCCGTTCGGGCCGGTCCAGGAGGCGATCGTGGAGCACGAACAGACGCAGGACCGCGAAGGTGTCCTCGGCTACGCATCCTCGGTCAGCTGGATCGCGAGCCTCGCCGACGACGAACGCGCACAGGTGATGGGGCGGCTCGACGAGCTGCTGCCGAAGGGGCCGTTCACGTTCCCGCTCAAGACGGAGGTGTTCTGGGCGGTACGCACGTGACCGACGTCTACGACGCGTCCGCGCACGAGCCGCTCACCGAGACCCCGTGGGACGAGGGGTGGGTCGAGGATCGAGTCGCGGCGATCGTCGACGATGCCGAGCAGGCGCTCGACGGCAACGCCTGGCCGATCCACCCGCTCGACGCCACGGACCACGATCCGCCGCGCTTCATGGGCATCTACCTCGGCACGGCCGGGATGGTGTGGGCGCTCGGCCGGCTCGGCTCGTCGCTCGACCTGGCCTCGCTCGCTGCAGACGCCTTGGCGGGCTATCGCGAGCTGCCCGACTCGGGCGAGCACGCGCCCGGGCTGTGGATGGGCGAAAGCGGCGTTCTGCTTGCTGCGCGCGCGGTCGGCTCCGACGCGGCCGACGACGAGCGGCTCGCGGAGCTCGTCGTCGCGAACGAGCGCAACCCGACGTGGGAAGTGATGTGGGGCTCGCCGGGAACGATGATCGCCGCGCGGGCCGCTGGGCTCGACGCCGAGTACGAGCGCTCCGCCGCGATCCTCGTCGAGCAGTGGGACGCCGCGCCCGACGGCATCTGGTCGGGCGTTCTCTACGGCAGGCCGGGGCAGTACCTCGGGCCGGCGCACGGGTTCGCGGGCAACGTGCACGCGCTGCGCGGGTTTCTGTCGGACGACGAGCTGCGGCGACTCGTCGCAGGCCCCGTCCGCGCGCACGGCCGTCGTCGACGGCGAGCTCGTCAACTGGCTGCCGACGACCGACGCCGACACGCCGAGCCGCCTCCAGTGGTGCCACGGTGCGGCCGGGATGGTGACCACGCTCGGCGACCTCCTGCCGCCCGAGCTGATGTTCGGCGGCGCCGAGCTCACCTGGCGGGCCGGGCCGCTCGCGAAGGGCCCTGGCCTCTGCCACGGCACTGCGGGCAACGGCTACGCGTTCCTGCGCGTCCATGAGCTGACGGGCAACGACGTGTGGCTCGAGCGGGCACGCCGTTTCGCGGTGCACGCGCTCGAACAGGTCGCGCGCACGCGGGCCGAGGCGGGGCGGGGGCGTTTCACGCTCTTCACCGGTGACGTCGGCGCGGCGCTCTTCGCGCGCGCGTGCCGCGACGTCGACGCGCGGTTTCCGACGATGGACGTGTGGTGAGCGGTCACGAGGTGAAGCTCAGCTCGGCCGATCGCGTCCTCTTCCCGGACGACGGCATCACGAAGGGCGAGCTGTTCGACTACTACGACCGCGTCGCCGACGCGATCGTCCCGCACCTGAAGGACCGCCCGTTCACGATGAAGCGCTGGCGCGAGGGCCTGCCCGGCGGCTCGTTCTTCCAGAAGCAGGCGCCGAAAGGGATGCCCGACTGGATCCCGACGCGCCAGTTCCGCACGTGGCCGCGCGGCGGCAAGGGCGAGTCCCGGCTGGTCGACTTTCCGCTCGTCGAGTCGCGCGAAGCGCTCCTTTGGATGGTGCAGATGCACTGCATCGACATGAACGCGTGGTACTCGCGCATCGACAAGCCCGAGCGGCCGGACTGGGTGCTGTTCGATCTCGACCCGCCGGAGGAGCCGGACGCGTTCTCGCTGTGCGTGCGCGTCGCGCACTACGTGCGCGGTGCGCTTGGAGACACTCGGCCTTGCGTCGTATGTGAAGACGAGCGGCGCCGACGGCATCCACGTGCTCGTGCCGATCACGCGCCGGTCGACCTACGAGGAGACGTACGAGTTCGCAGAGCTGCTGTCGCGCCGGCTCGAGGCGGAGCATCCCGGCGAGGTGACGACCGAGTGGCTGAAGAAGAAACGCTCAGGTGTGCTCGTCGACCATCGGCAGAACGGGCACGGGAAGACGATCGCGTCGGTCTACTCGGTGCGGCCGAAGCCCGGCGCGCCCGTGTCGACGCCGTTGGAGTGGTCGGAGCTGACGGAGGACATCGTTCCGCGCGACTTTTCGATGAGCGTTGCGCTTGGCGCGGGTCGAGGAGCGCGGCGATCTGTTCGAGCCCGTGCTGCACGGCGGGCAGGCGCTGGCGCCCGCGCTGAAGGAGCTGCGCTCGTGATCCTCGCTACCGACTGGGTCGCGGTCTCGTCGATCACCACGGCGGCGGCGACGCTCGTGCTCGCGTTCGCGACATTTGCGTCGGTGCGCTCGGCGAATCGCTCGGCGCGGGTGGCGGAGCGTTCGCTGCTGGCTGGGCTGCGGCCGCTGCTCGATACAGGCGCGGCCCGACGACCCGCCGCAGAAGGTCGGGTTCCAGGACGACAAGTGGTTCCTCGTCGAGGGCGGGCAGGGTGCTGCCGAGGTCGGCGACGATGCGGTGTATCTCGCGATCGCCGTGCGGAACGTCGGCAGTGCGATCGCGGTGCTGCACGGCTGGGCGTTGTTCAGCGGTGAGTCGCTCGGGGCGGTGGAGCATCCGCCGGTGGAGTCGTTCCGACGGCTGACGCGCGACCTCTACATCGGGCCCGGCGAGGTGGGGTTCTGGCAGGGCGCGTTCCGCGACCCGTCGGAGCAGGGGTTCGTGGACGCGCGCGCGGCGATCGAGGAGCGGCGGCGGCTGGTCATCGACGTGCTCTACGGCGACCACGAGCTGGGCCAGCGGTCGATCACGCGCTTCACGCTGATCCCGCGCGAGGACGGCAAGTGGCTCGCCACCGTCGGCCGCCACTGGAACGTCGACCGGCCCGACCCGCGCTGACGCCGACCCAGGACTGCCGCAGGCAGCCCTGGGTCGAGTTACGCGTTGAGCTGAGCGCGCACGTGGTCGAGATTCGCGCGCCAGACGTCGTCCGGCGTCGGCGGCAGGACGTCGTCCCAGACCGCGGCGAACGAGCTACGCATCTGCGTCATCCGCGCCGGCCTGGCCATGAACCAGATGTGGCAGTGCGCCGAGCCTTCGCCCCAGCGGCCGACGTGCACGTTGCCGACGCCCGGCACGGACATGACTGCGCGATGAATCTTCAGCAGCAGCGGGCCGAGCTCGGCAGCGTGCGCGTCGTCGAGGTCGGTGAAGTCGACGTGCGTTCGCGTCATCAACAAAACGACGCACGGCAAGCCGCTCGGCTCTGCCGAGCGGGCGCACGTACCAGCTGTCGTCGTGCCAGAGCGCGCCCTCGAGTCCGCGCTCACACTCGTGGCAGTCGACGCCGCCCTCGCCGTGACGCGCAGGCTCGGCATCGACGGGACGCTCGAGCTCGCGCGGCGTCGACCGAGCCGACGAACGGCCAGGAGTCCCACTCCTCGACGGGTGGCGAGCGCAGCGCATCGTGCGTGCGCTCCCAGAACTCTTCCGGCGTCTCGCCCACGATGCGATCCTATGTGCGATGGAGTGGCCGCAGCACTTCTACGACCGGAAGGCGGGCATCGACTGTCCGATCTGCGACGAGGGACGTCCGGAGGAGACGTCGCACGGCATTCGCTTCTACGCCGGCGAGCTGACCGACGCGTACCTGTGGAAGGGTGGCGTGCAGCGCGGGCTCTCGCACGTGTACTTCCGCGGTCGCCACGTCGTCGAGCCGACAGAGCTTGCGGGTGCCGAGGCGGCGCGCTTCTGGGCCGAGCTGATGCACGTCGGCCGTGCGCTCGAGCACGTGTTCGAGCCGGTGAAGCTGAACTACAACGTGCTCGGCAACTCGGTGCCGCACCTGCACGTACACGTCATCCCGCGCTACGCGCTCGACCCGAGGCCGGAATGGCCGTTTCCGTTTCCGGAGGTCGATCCACCGCCGTTTCCGGAGGACGAGGTGCGACGCGATGCAGAACGGCTGCGCGAGGCGGCCGACATGGGTTTACGGTGACGAGGTGTTCGAGCGCTTCACACCGCCGGCACGACAAATAGTCGCCCTTGCAAGCGACGAAGCCCAGCTCTTGCGACACGAGGTCATCGGCACCGAGCACCTGCTGCTGGGCCTGCTGCGCGAAGGCCAAGGAATCCCCGCCCGCGTGCTCGGCTCGCTCGGCGTGACGGTCGAAAACGCGCGGGAGCAGATCTCTGCCATCCCCGGGACCGCGGCCACCGACGGGTCGACCCGCCAGCTGCCGCTCACGGCGCGCGCAAAGACGGCGCTGGAGCTGGCAGTGGCGGAAGCGGATTCGCTCGGCCACGGATTCGTCGGCACCGAGCACGTGCTACTGGGGCTGCTCCGCGACGAAGAAGGCCTCGCGGTCCTCGTGCTTCGTGAGCTCGACGTCGGCGCGAAGAACGTTCGCGAGAGAGTTGTCTCGTCTCTCTCGGGCTCGAGCGGCTAACTACGCCGCGCCCTTGGCTGCTTTCTTGTAGGCGCGCTTCCAGCTCTGGTAGTTGTCGAGCTCCTCGGGCGAGGTGACGTCGCCGAGCGTCGGGTGATCCGGGACGAGACCTTCCGCCTGCTTGCACGCCGAACTGCTTCGCCAGCACGGCTCCGAGCGACTTGATCTTCATCTCGCCGAAGCCCGGCAGCGCGGAGATGCGCCGCTTCAGATCGGCGCTGTCGGCCGCCTCGCGCCAGAGACGCGACGCATCGCCGTCGTACTCCGCCGCGACGACCGCTGCGAGCTCGCGCACGCGCGTCGCCATCGAGCCGGGGAAGCGGTGAATCGCGGGCGTCGTCGAGAACGCCTCGCCGAGATCCATCTTCGCGAGTTTCTTCGGATCGAGCGTGCCCACACGCTCCTTCAGCACGTACGGCCCGGCGAACGCCTTCTGCACGCTCACCTGCTGGTCGATCGCGAAGCCGACGAGCAGCGCGAACGGATCCTTCGCGAGCAGCTCGCACGCCTTCGGGTCGTCGGTGAAGTAGAGCGCCTTCGGGCCCGCCATTACTCGCCCAGGATATCGCCGAGCGGCGGCATCTCGGGGTGGTGGGTGAGGGACCGCACGAACTCGCGGTAGCGCGGCTGTTGGGCTTCGAGCTCCGCCAGCCGTCGCCGTGCTTCGGCCGTGTCGCCGGCGGCCGCGGCGTCCATCATCGCGAGCCAGCGGACGTGCGCGTCAGGCAGGCCGCCCGCTGCGGCCACGGGTGCCGCCGGCTTGGCACTGCTGGCGGCGCGGTAGGCCTCCGCCCGCTGGAGAAGGCGGCGCAGCTCGACGAGCGAGTCGTCGCCCTCCTCGACGCGGAGGTCGACCACGCGCTCCCACGGCTCGCCCTCGGCCGGCGCGACGACGATCGCGGCGCCGCCGCGCCCGCGCCAGTCGCCGCCCTCGGCCTCCGCTGCGTCGAGCGCGGCCATCAGCCGCTGTGCGAGCGAGCCGGCGGTTGCCTCGAACGTCGCACCCATCGCATGCCATGCGTCGGCGGCGAGCAGGTTTCCCTGCGCCGCCCAGTTCTCGCCGGCCGCGTGCCCGGCACAGGGGACGCAGTGCTCGCCGGTCCACTGCGCGGTGCGACCCGCCGCGTCGAGGAACGCGACCTGCCGGAAGTCGACGTTCTCGTCGGGAGCTCGCAGCTCGTCGAGCGCCTCCTGTGGCGAACGCCCGGCGGCGAGCAGCTCGAGCCCGCGGTAGCCGTAGCGGCGGTCGGTGAACGACTGCGTCGCGATCGCGCCGACGCCGGGTCGCACCCACGGTACGGCGGCACCCGTGTTGAACGACTGCGACTGCACGCCTACACCGAGCTCGCCCGTCTCGGCGTCGCGGGCGACGATCGAGTAGGTCACACAGGCGAATCTACCGGTGGACGCCCATGCGCGATCGAGCCGACCCAGCTCGCGCCGGTCTTCTTCACGGCGAGGATGCTCTTGCGCCGCCGTTCACGAAGATCGAATCCTGCGCGTTCAGCAGGTCCGGGCCCGGCCGCTTCGTGTACGGCGCGACGCGGTATGCCTGCGCGGTCGTCTTGTCCTGGAAGAAGAGCTGGCCCGTGTGCACGACCGAGCCGCCGACGTGCACCTTCACGTGGATGTGCACCGCACGGCCCTGGTACCAGCCGGGGTACACGGTGACGAAGGTCGCGAGCCCGTTGCGGTCGGTCGGCTGGATGCCGCGCATGAACGTGCGGCTCGAGGTGTCGGAGCCGAAACCGGAGTAGTCGCCCGCCGCATCCGCGTGCCAGATGTCGACACTCGCGCCCTTGATCGGCTTGCACGTCGATGCGTCGAGCACGGTGAGATGGAGCAGGAGCGGGGTGCCCGGGTGGCCTTCGCGGATGTCGCGGCGCACTTTCTCGCCGGCGATGTAATACGGGCCCTCCGTCAGCTCGGGCGTGAGCACGCACTGCACGGCGCCCGTCTCGATCGCCGCGTTGCCGCTCCGCGTGTGGCCGAGCAGCGTCTCGCCGCCCGCGGCTGCAACGAGGAGCCCACCGAGGCGGGCGAGCGAGCCGCGACGTGTCACGCGATCCATGAACCAAGCGTAGATGCGGTTCCTGTGATTTCTCTGCGCGTCTGGCGGGCGCGCCCGACTACGCTGGGGAGATGGACGCGCTGAGCGTGTTCTCGCCCGTCACAAGGGCCTGGTTCGAGCGCACGTTCGCGGCGCCGACGCCTGCGCAGGAGCGCGGCTGGCCCGCGATCGCGGGCGGTGGGAACGTGTTGATCCAGGCGCCGACGGGGTCGGGCAAGACGCTGACGGCGTTTCTCTACGCGCTCGACCGCCTGCACGCCGCGCCGGGCCAGGGCTTGCGCACGCTGTACGTCTCGCCGCTGAAGGCGTTGAACTACGACATCGAGCGCAACCTGCGCGGCCCGCTGGCCGGGCTCGAGTCGCAGGTTCGCGTCGCGGTGCGCACGGGCGACACACCGGCGAAGGAACGGCGCGAGCTCGTGAAGGAGCCGCCGGACATCCTGATCACGACGCCCGAGTCGCTGTACCTGATGCTCACGTCACAGGCGCGCGAGACGCTGCGCACGATCGACACGCTGATCCTCGACGAGGTGCACGCCGTCGCAGGCACGAAGCGCGGCGCGCACCTGGCGATCTCGGTCGAGCGGCTCGAAGCTCTGGTCGAAGGCTCGCTCCAGCGGATCGGGCTGTCCGCGACGCAACGGCCGATCGAGGAGATCGGCAGGTTCGTCTCCGGCGGGCGGCCGATCGAGATCGTCGACGCCGGCACGCGCAAGGAGCTGGATCTCGAGGTCGTCGTGCCGGTCGAGGACATGCGCGAGCTCGGCTCGACCGCGTCGCTCTCGTACCCCGTGCCGGCCGACGGACAGGAGATGGACGCGGGCACCGAGCTCGGCACGCAGTCGATCTGGCCGTCGATCTACCCGGAGGTGCTGCGGCTCGTCCGCGAGCACCGCTCGACGATCGTCTTCGTCAACAATCGTCGCCTCGCCGAGCGCCTTGCTCTGCGCCTGAACGAGCTCGCGAACGAAGGGAACGACGGCGCGCCGCACGAGATCGCGCGCGCGCATCACGGCTCGCTCGCGCGCGAGCAGCGCGTGCTCGTCGAGGAGGACTTGAAGGCGGGACGCATCCCGTGCCTCGTCGCCACCTCGAGCCTCGAGCTCGGCATCGACATGGGTGCCGTCGACCTCGTGATCCAGGTCGAGTCGCCGAAGTCGGTCGCGCGCGGCCTGCAGCGCATCGGCCGCGCGGGCCACGAGCTCGGCGCCGTCTCGAAGGGGCGCATCTTCCCGAAGTTTCGCGCGGATCTCTTGGAGAGCGCCGTCGTCGCGCGCGCGATGCGCGAGGGTGCGATCGAGGAGACGAAGATCCCGCGCAACCCGCTCGACGTGCTCGCGCAGCAGGTCGTCGCGATCACGTCGCAGGAGGAGATGCGGGTCGACGACCTGCACGCGCTCGTCACGCGCGCGCATCCGTTCCGCGATCTCTCGCGGCAGCAGCTCGAGAACGTCCTCGACATGCTCGCGGGCCGCTACCCGTCGGACGAGTTCGCCGAGCTGCGCCCGCGCATCGTCTGGGATCGCACCGCCGGCGTCGTGCGTGCGCGCGAGGGTGCGCGCCGGCTCGCCGTCACGAACGCGGGCACGATTCCGGACCGCGGGCTCTTCGGCGTCTTCCTGGTGGACGGCGGCGGGCGCGTCGGCGAGCTCGACGAGGAGATGGTCTACGAGGCGCGCGCGGGGCAGACGTTCCTGCTCGGTGCGTCGACGTGGCGCATCGAGGAGATCACGCGCGACCGCGTTCTCGTCTCGCCGGCACCCGGCCTGCCGGGTGCGGTGCCGTTCTGGAAGGGCGAGGGCGTGGGGCGGCCGTACGAGCTCGGCGAGAAGATCGGCGCCGCGTCGCGCGAGCTCTCGGCATTGCCGGAGGCGCGCGCCGTCAAGCGGCTGCGCGAAGACTTTCATCTCGAAGAGCGCGCGGCCCGCAACCTGCTGACGTTCCTGCGCGAGCAGACGGACGCGACCGGCGCGGTGCCGTCCGACCGCACCGTTGTCGTCGAGCGCTTCCGCGACGAGATCGGCGACTGGCGCGTGTGCATCCTGACGCCGTTCGGCGGACGCGTGCACGCGCCGTGGGCGATGGCGATCGCGGCGCGGCTTCGTGAGGCGCACGGCGTCGAGGCGCAGTCGATCTGGTCGGACGACGGGATCGCGCTGCACTTCCCGGAGGCGGACGCGCCGCCGCCGACCGAGGATCTGATGATCGACCCCGGCGACGTCGAGGATCTCGTCGTCGCGGAGGTGGGGGAGACCGCGCTCTTCGGTGCGCGCTTCCGCGAGAACGCAGGCCGCGCGCTGCTGATCCCGCGCCGCCGGCCGGGCGAGCGCACACCGCTCTGGCAGCAACGGCTGAAGGCGCAGTCGCTCCTGCAGGTCGCGCGCAAGTACGGCTCGTTCCCGGTGATCCTCGAGACGTACCGCGAATGTCTGCAGGACGTGTTCGACCTACCGGCGTTGCGTGCGCTGCTGCAGGGGTTGAAGACGCATGAGCTCGATCTCGTCGAGGTCGAGACCGCTTCTGCGTCGCCGTACTCGGCGTCATTGCTCTTCGACTACATCGCGACCTACATGTACGAGGACGACACGCCGCCGGCCGAGCGCCGGGCGCAGGCGCTGACGCTCGACCGCGATCTGCTGCGCGAGCTGCTCGGGCAGGAAGAGCTGCGCGACCTGCTCGACCGCGACGCGGTCGAAGAGGTGGAGCGGCAGCTGCGCGGCGCGCCGACGACCGCGGATGCGCTGCACGACCAGCTGCGTCTGCGCGGCGATCGTCGCGTCGGCGAATACGACGCAGCGCTTGCGGCTGAGTTGCTCGACGAACGGCGAGCGGTGGTGGTGCGCATCGCCGGCGAGGAGCGGCTGATCGCCGCCGAGGACGCGGGGCGCTATCGCGACGCGCTCGGCGCGATGCCGCCGTCCGGGTTGCCGGATGTGTTCCTCGAAGGCGGGCCGGAGTCGCTCCGGCAGCTCGTCCTGCGGTTTGCGAAGGGGCGTGGGCCGTTCACGACCGACGATGCGTGCGCGCGCTTCGGGCGTGACGTGTCGGGCGTGCTCGCGGAGCTCGAACGCTCCGAGCTGCTCGTGCGTGGCGAGCTTCGTCCCGGTGGCACCGAGCGCGAGTGGTGCGACCCGGACGTGCTGCGGCGGCTGCGCCGTGCGTCCTTGGCGGCTTTGCGGCGTGAGGTGGAGGCGGTCGACCAGGAGGCGCTCGCGCGCTTCCTGCCGGGCTGGCACGGAATCGACCGGCGCGCATCGCTGCGCGAGGCGCTCGTGCCGATGCAGGCGCTGCCGCTGCCGGTCGCGCTGTGGGAGTCGGAGGTGCTGCCGCGACGCGTGCCCGGATACAGGCCCGAGCATCTCGACGCGCTGACCGCGAGCGGCGAGGTCGTGTGGGTCGGTGCGGGCTCCGATCGCGTCGCGCTGTACTTCCGTGAGGACGCCGGCGCGCTCGGGCAGGTGCCCGGTGCTGTGCGGCCCGAAGGTCCTGTGCACGACGCGCTGCGTGCGGCGTTGGCGGGTGCGCTCTTCTTCGACGAGCTGCTCGCGACGAGCGGGCTCGACGAGGCGGATGCGCTACCTGCGCTCTGGGATCTCGTCTGGAGCGGCGAGGTGACGAACGACGCGTGGACGCCGCTGCGAGCGGAGCGGCGCTTCGGCGTGCCGAAAACGGAGCGTCGTCCGCGGCGGTTCTCGCGCCGGCGCGTGCAGGGGCCGACGGCGACGGCCGGCCGCTGGTCTCGGACCGAGCGGCTGTTTGTCGATGCGCCCGACCGGCGCGCGCTTGGCGGAGCTGCTGCTCGAGCGGCAGGGAATCGTCACGCGTGACGGCGTGCGCGCCGAAGGCATCCCCGGCGGTTACGGCGCGGTGTACGCCGAGCTTCGTGCGCTCGAGACGCTCGGCCTGTGCAGGCGCGGCTACTTCGTCGAGGGGCTCGGCGGCGCGCAGTTCGCGTTGGGCGGTGCGGTCGAGCGGCTGCGCGAGCTGCGCGACCGGCCGTCGGATGTCGACGACGTGGACGCGCTCGTGTTGGCTGCCGCCGACCCGGCGCAGCCCTACGGTGCGTCGCTGCCGTGGCCGAAGCGTGCGGGTGCGCGGGCGGCGCGGGTCGCGGGTGCGTACGTGGTCACGCTCGCTGGTGAGCCGGTGCTCTATGTCGAGCGCGGTGGGCGTTCGTTGACCCCGCTGCGCGATCCGGAGGAGACGTGGCTCAGGCCGGCGCTCGCCGCGCTCGTGGGTCATGTCCGTAGCGGGCGGCTGAAGCGGCTCGCGGTCGAGCGTTTCGACGGCGAGCCGGTCGTCGACTCGGAGGCGATGCCGCTGCTCGTCGAAGCGGGCTTCCTCGCAGGGCCGCGGCGAGCGGTGCTGCGCGCCTGATTTCTTTCGTTGGTGGTGAACGGGTGCCTGGTGAACGGTGCCTGGCACCTTCCTTGCGGTTGCAACGAGACCCGCCTTGCAGGGAAATCGTCGCTCTACGGACGCAGCCTGGCCACGACGGCCGCGGCTGGTTCGACCCGTGCTTGGGCGAAGTTCGAGCCGGCCCAGAGATTGACGCGATCGGGGTTTCCCGCGGCACGTGCAGCTGCGCGCATCGGCGCAGTCAGGTGATGCACCTGCGGATACGCGGACGGCGCATCGGGATGCTCGCGCATGAACGTGTTCTCGATCCCACGCGCGCGGCGGCCCGTGAACGCGCGCGTGACCGCAGTGTGTCCGCCGCTTTGGAGCGCGGCTCGGTGCACAGCGTGCGTGCCCGCCTCCGGGCAGAGCAGGAAGGCAGTTCCAACCTGGACCGCGACCGCCCCGGCTGCAAGGGCAGCGTCCGCTGCTTCACGGGTCGCGATTCCGCCGGTTGCGACGAGGGGCCGGTCGGTGCGTGCGCGCACCGCGGCGAGCAACTCGAGTAGCGGCAGATCGCTCTCGCTCTCGTCGTCGTCGAACGCACCGCGGTGCCCGCCTGCCTCGGCGCCCTGGACGACGAGTACGTCGGCTGCGACATCGGCGTCCTGTGTCGACGCGATCGTCGCCCATACAGGGACGCGCGCCCGCTCGAGCAACGCGCTTGGTGGCGGGCCGAACGTCGTCGAGATCACCTGCACGTCCGCGGAGAGCGCAACCTCGATCTTCGCGTCGAGCTGGTCGTCGTCGAAGCGCGGCTCGCCGAGCTCGTGCCCTTCGCGCTCGAGCTGTGCGGCGTACGCCGCCAGCGCGTCCTCGTCGATCGGCTGCTCGCGCAGCACAAACAGATTGACGCCGAGCGCACCGTCGGTCAGCTCCCGTGCGCGTCGCAGTTGTTCGTCGAGCTCGTCGGCGGTGAGATAGCCGGCAGCGACGAACCCAAGGCCACCTGCGTTCGCGACGGCGGCCGCGAGCTCGGGCGTCGACGGTCCACCGGCGAGCGGCGCGAGCACGACGGTCGGGATCGTCATGGGCGCAGCGGGAACCGATAGACGCGAGCGTGGTGCGCGCCGTACGGGCTCGAGTCCGAGAACGATCCGCCCTGCACGCGAATCGGGCGAGCCGGATTGCTCGGCCCGTGAGCGAGCGCGCTGCCGCTCTTGACCGTGCCCGGCAACCCATGGAAGCCCACGCGGACGCTTCCGGTTTCGCTGCGGCGCACTGCGAGCACGAAGATCGCGTCGTCGGTCTGCCGCGCGCTGAGCAGGACGTCAGACGCGTCGGCGGTGACCTGAAACGGCGCGTCGGGCGCCACCAGCGCCGCGACATGGTTCGGGGCCGCGAGCTCCTCGACCAGGGGTTTCTGCACCTTCTCCCAATACGTCCAGTTCCAGCCGCGCTGCTTGTCCTGCGGCGTCAGCACGGCCGTCAGGTGCCCGCCGAAGAAGAAGAGCCCGCGCGCGCCGGCGATCACGGCGTCGTACGCCATGAAGCGCGCTTGCTGCAAGTTCGGGAAGACGACTGGATGCGGTGGGAGCACGCCGCTCCACGCGATCTGCAGTGTGGTCCAGATCGCCTTCCGGCGCGTCGCGGCTGCGACGATCTTCGTCACATCGCCGACGACGCCGATATCGGTCTTGACCGGCGGGCCGCCGGCGTGACGTCCGGGCGGAATCGAGACGGGGTAGATGTCGACGCCATGGATGTCGCACGCCGCGGCGTACGGCCGAAGCGCAGCCGCGGTCAGCGGCTTGTCGGGCGTGCCCGGCGCCGGCGACGCGTTCCGCGGAGCCTCGATGATCGCGAGCGGATGGTTGGGATCGAGCTCGCGGAGGCGTGTACGCACCGCCGCGAGCGACGTCGCGGGGATGTGCCCGTGCATCGGTTCGTCCGCGCCTTTCCAAACTCCGAGGCCAGGGTGATCCTTGAACGTCTGGACGATCTGTGTGAGCAGGCGTTCGCGGCCGAGATTGTTGTCGACGCCGGCGAGCGCGAGCCACATCTGCAGACCGTTCTTCTGCGCCGCCCCGAGCCTTCGGTCGGCCTCGAGCAGCTGTTCGGCGAGCGCCGCCTCGCTCCAGACGGTGAAGTCGCGCGCGAAGTTGATTCCGGCCTTGCTGATCTCCGCCCACGCCGGACTCCCGTCCGGCGCGGTCCCGTCCACCGGCGGCGGGTCGGAGAGACCGAGCGGAAACACCGGCTTGCCGGCCACAAGCAGATTGCCGGTTGCCGGATCGATCTTCGTCGTGGTCATTGATCGCGTTCCTTCGACAGCCGCCCGAGGAGCGCGCCGAACACGGCATGCCGCAGCGTCGCCTGCCCGAACGCGCGCAGGCTGAAGAGCCGCGCGAGACCTCGCTCCCCGCGCGCGGGATGCACACGGTCGATCACGAAGCCGAGCGGGAAGAGAGCAAGGTGCTCGGTGAGCGCGAGCTGTAGCGCACTCACGTCTTTGCGCTTGCGTATCTCCGCGAACGCGACGCCGAACGCCGCGCCGTTCGCGGCGTGGATCGCCAGACCCGCGATCGGCCAGGCTCGGCCGCGCGTGACGAACTTCCCGAGCATCGCCACATCCGAGTAGTCGTGACGGAAGAGGCGCTTGTCGAGCGGTTCGAGCGCCGCCCAGACGAGCGTCCCCGCGGCGCCCGCGGCCGCTGCGCGCAGACGGCTCACTCGTCCGCCGACTGGGTCATCGCCGCGATGTTGAGGCTCGCTGCCATGCGTGCGTCTTCTGAGTCTGCCCGAAGCGGCTAGCGTGAACACGTGCCGGAGGGTGACACGCTGCATCGTGCCGCACGCCGTCTACAGGTGCTCGTGGGCCAGCGGGTCGAGGCCGAGTCGCCACACCCACGTGCGCGGGCCGAGCGGGTCGCCGAGCGGGTCGACGGCCGCGTGCTCGAGTCCGTCGACGCGATCGGCAAGAACCTGGTGCTGCGCTTCGAGGGCGGCATCGTCGTGCGCTCGCACCTGCGGATGACGGGCCGGTGGTCGGTGCGGCCGCGCGGCGAGCGACACGCGGGCCGGCCGTGGCTCGTGCTGCGCGGCGACACGTCCGAAGGCGTCCTTTGGAACGGTCCCGTGCTCGAGCTGCATGCGCGTGCGCTCGCGCGACTCGGCCCGGACATCCTCGCGCGGCCACCCGATCTCGACGCGATGCTCGCACGTATGCGCGCCGCCGACGGCACGCGTTTCCTCGGCGAGACGCTGCTCGACCAGTCGATCGTCGCCGGCATCGGGAACATGTGGGCGGCAGAAGTGCTGTGGGCGGCTGAGCTGTCGCCGTGGAGCAGGCTGCGTGACGTCGACGAGAACGCGCGTCGGCGCGCGCTCGAGATTGCCGCCGAGCGCATGCGCGCGGCGGTCGACACGGGCCGAAGCGGGCCGCATCGCGTCTACCGCCGCGTCGGTCGGCCGTGCCCTCGTTGCGACGCGCGGATCCGCTCGTGGGGGCAAGGCGACGACAACCGGATGGCGTATTGGTGCCCGGGGTGTCAGGGCGGTGGGCCTGCGGCCGGGAGAGGAGACCCGGCCCCCGGCGCGTAGATGTCGACGTGCTGCGCGCTCCGCATCTCTACGAGTCGCTGCGCTCGTTCTGCCTCGCGGCGTTCGCGGCGGAGCGCGGCGCACAGGTCCCGTTCGCCTTCGAGGAGCACGCGACGCGCGCCGGCCCCTCGCTCTACGAGTATCGGCCGCTTGTGCGCGGCTTCGTCGAGGAGCAGGCGCCGACGCTGCGGCGTCTTCCCGACACCCGAAACGCGATCGACGACCTGAAGCTCGAGCCCGCCGCCGCGATCTTCGCGCGCGCGCATGCCGGCCTCAGCGACACGGACGATGACGCGCTCTTCCGCTCGATTCTGATGCCGATGCTCACGTGGACGGCGGAGCGCTGCGGCGGCTTCGATTGGGAGGACGAGGCGTTCGATGCTGCCTACGCCGATCTCGAGCGAACGCTGTTCGGTACGGCGCGCACGTACGTCGCGCTCGCGCCGCTGGTCGGCCTGTCCGCCGGCAACGACGCGGACCTCGGCGACGGAATTCTCGTGCGTCCGATCGTGGCGGGTGAGATCTCGCAGCTCTGGCCGGAGGCGCGCGGGCTGCTGCCGCCCGAGTTCGGACGCGATGTCGACCGGCTGCTCGTGCTCGAGCTTCGGCGCGAGCTCGCGCCCGACGAGTCCGAGCCGCCCGACGCGGCCGCCGAGCTGGCGGACGCGGTCTCGGCGCTCCGCCTCGCTACGGCCGGTGCGATCGCTGCAGGCCCTGTCGTCTTCGAGCGGCTGGACTTCCGGCCGCTGCGGGTCGCGCCGCTGCTACCCATTGCGGCCACCCAGCCGGGCGGCGAGGGTACGCGCCTCGACTCCGTGCGGGCACGCCTGGCCGCCGAGCTGCGCGGACGGCTCACGCTGGCCGACACGGACCGTGAGCTCGGCGAGGCGCTCGACCGGTGGGAGCTCTCGCTCTTCTCGGACGAGCCGTTTCGCTCGGCGCAGGTGCGCGAGTCGATTGCCTGCTTGCTCGGCGGCGAGGACGGCGCGTGGGCCGCGACGATGCGCGCGTCCGTGCTGCTCGCGGAGAAAGGCGTCGAGCGCACCGAGCTTGCGACCGGATTGCGGGCGGACCGACTCGATCGCGACGCACGCGATGCGGCGCGTCAGGCGCTCGTCGAGGTGCTCCTACACGGTGATCGCGTCGCGCTCGTTGCGGCGCTCGACGAGACGCTGCTCGGGCTTCGCCCGCGGCCGCAGTCCGTCCTCCGCGTCGCCTGAACCGCGGCCCGTGAGGGGCTGCCGCGAGATCGTCACGAAGCCGGCGCGAAGCCGGCACAGACACGTCACACCTTCCTCGCTACCGTCGATGCATGGACGAGACCGACCGTGTGCTGCGGCGATTGGAGCGGATCGAACGGCTGCGGGTGACGGCGGCGCCCGCGTTGCTGCTCGACGAGCTCCGTGCGCTCGTCCCCGAGGCGGAGGCGTGGGCACGCACCGAAGGCGACTCCCGGGCCCGGGCGGCGGCGGACAAACTTCGGAGGGAGGCGGAAGGAATGAGGTAGACCGACCCGAACTGGCGCTTCACATGGGTCTCGCGCGCCTTCTTCCACGTCCCAACGTTCGCACTCCGAGTGCTGCCGCCTCCGGCGCTACACAGGTGCTCGTACTCGCGAACCAGAAGGGCGGGGTCGCCAAGACGACGACCACGCTGAATCTCGGCGTCGCCTTCGCGGAACAGGGCCACAAGGTGCTGCTCATCGACCTCGATCCCCAGGGCAACCTGACGATGTCCCAGGGGCTCGACCCCGATTCGATCAGCCAGTCGATGTTCGACGTGCTCGTGCACCGGTTGCCGATCGAGGAGGTGATCGTCACGTGCGAAGTCGACGTCGCGGTCTCGTCGATCGATCTCGCCGGCGCCGACATGGCGCTGTCGAGTCAGATCGGTCGCGAGCGCGCGCTCGAGAAGGCGCTGGTGCCCATACGCGACCGCTACGACTTCATCCTCATCGACACGCCCCCGTCGCTCGGCCTGCTGACGATCAATGCGTTCGTCGCGGGCACCGGAGTGATCGTGCCGGTGCAGACCGAGTATCTGTCGCTCCGCGGCCTCGTCCAGCTCGAGAACACACTCACGATGGTGCGTGAAAACCTGAACCCGAAGGTCGAGATCGTCGGCATCGTGCCGACGATGTACGACCGGCGCGTCACCCACAGCCGCGAGGCTGACGAGATCCTGCGCGAGAACTTCGGCGACCTCGTCTACAACACGCGGGTGCGCAAGACCGTCCGGTTCGCGGAGGCGCCCGTCAAGGGGATGTCCGTGCTTGCCTACGAACCGAAGGGCGAAGCCGCCGAGATGTATCGCGACCTCGCGAAGGAGGTGCTCGTTGGCCAGAAATCGCGCCAGCATGCGTGAGGGCCCGCTCGCCGAGCTCTTCCGCGCGACCGAAGCGGCACAGCGGGGCGGAGGCGGCAAGCAGGGTGAGCCTGAGCAGCAGCAGCTCGACACCGACGCTGCGCCTGTAAAGCCGGCCGCCCGCGATGACGCACCGACCCCGATCCGGGCCGTCTCGCCTGCTCGCGAGCAGGAGCCCGCCGAGAACAAGAAAGTCGCGCGCTGGCTCGAGCCGCTGCCCGACCAGCCTGCTCGCCTCGAGCGCGGCCGGCAGGGCGCGTCGTACCTTGCGGTGATCCGTGTCGTCGGCGTCGGTGGCGCCGGACTGAACGCGGTCGACCGGATGATCGACTCCGGCATCACGCAGGTCGACTTCGTCGCGGTCAACACCGACATTCAGCAGCTGCAGATGAGCGACGCGTCGACGAAGATCCACATCGGCAGTGAGCTCACCGAGGGATTGGGCTCCGGCTCCGACCCGGAGATCGGCCGCCGCGCAGGCGAGGAAGCCTACGACGCGATCAAGCGCACGCTCCGTGGGTCGGACATGGTTTTCGTCACCGCAGGTGAGGGCGGGGGAACGGGCTCGGGTGCAGCGCCGGTCGTGGCGCGCATCGCTCGCGAGCTCGGCGCGCTCACGGTCGGGATCGTCACGATGCCGTTCAAGTTCGAGGGGAGCCGGCGCCGCAAGCAGGCCGACGAAGGGCTCGAGACGCTGCGCGAGGCGTGCGACACGCTGATCGTCGTGCCGAACGACCGGTTGCTCGAGGTGCTCGACCGCTCGACGTCGATGCTCGATGCGTTCCGCATCGCCGACGACGTCCTCCGGCACGGTGTCCAGGGCATCTGCGACCTGATCACGAACCCGGGCCTGATCAACCTCGACTTCGCGGACGTGCGAACGATCATGGCGGATTCGGGCTCAGCGCTGATGGGGATCGGCTACGCGACCGGCGAGAACCGCGCCAAGGATGCGGCCGACCGCGCGCTCAGAAGCCCGCTGATCGAGACCGAGATCACCGGCGCGCGCGCAATTCTGCTCTCGATCGCGGGCGGCAACGACATGACGCTCCACGAGGTCAACGAAGCTGCCGAGGCGGTCCGCGAGGCGGCCACCGACGACACGAACATCATCTTCGGTGCGACGATCGACGACCGGCTCGAGGGCCAGCTGTGGATCACGGTCGTGGCGACCGGGATCGGCCGCACCGGCACGCGCCGCGGGACCTACGTACGCGCGGCCTCGGGCGGCAGCGCCGAGATCTTCGAGCCGCCGTCGTTCCTGCGCGACAACTAGACGTCGCGCACGCGATCAGAACAGGTCGAGCACGGTCAAGCCGAGCACGGCCGCGAGGCCGACGGAGGCTCCGACGAGGGCGACCCGCGACATGACGCGTCGCGCACGTTCATTCGGCCGCAGCAGGTAGGCGATGCCCGCGACGCCGCAGGTCGTGCTGACGATCGTCTCGACCGCCTGGATCGCGAGCCCGACAGCCGAACGCCTGTGTCATGCCGATGCCGCGGCTCGCGAGCACGACGGCGACCGCTCCGCTTCCGACGCCGATGCTCCCGGGCGTGATCGGGATCGCGCCGGCGACGTCGAGCGCGGGCAGGATCACGAGCGCGGCGAGCAGCGGGTGAGGCAGCCCGAAGGCCTGCACGACAGCGACTGTGCCGGCGAGCCGTGCGACCTGCATCCCGATCGTCCACGCGACCACCTTCGCGAGTGCTCGCGGCGACCGGACGAGCGCCGTGATCCCGTCGAGCAGATGGGCAATGCGGTAGTTGGAGCGGAGCCGCGACGAGAGCAGTGCGGCGACAACGATCGCGCCGGCGCCGCTGACGAGGATGAAGACCGGCCAGAGCGGCATCGCCCGCGTGAGCGAGGCTACGACGACGAGGCTTGCGAGTGCGAGCGACCGCGTCGCGACGAGCGCCGCGTAGGCGCCACCGGCCGTCCAGAGACGGCCTGGCGACGCGATCGCCCGCGAACAGAGCGCGATCTTCACGGCGTCACCGAGCTTGGCGGGAGCGAAGGCGTTGACGAGCGAGCCGACGCCGAGCCGGGCCGCCGCCTGGCGAGGGCAGATGCGTGCGCCTGCGCTCGTCAGGGCGCCGTGCCAGGCTCCGACTGTGCAGACGAACGCGGTCAGGAAGGCGAGCGCGGCCACGCCGAGCCACGGGCGGCTTGCGTCGGAGAGCGCGTCGAACGCCGGCGAGAGCCGTCCACCCATCTGGGCGACCGCGATCGAGGCGGCGAGGGCAGCGAGCCCGGCCGCCGAAAGAGCGAGTCTTCTGCGCGAGAGATTCATGGTGTGGCGTTCACTACTCCTGACGCCACATCCTCGCGTCAGGTTAGTTGGGAAACGGTGAAGATTCGGCCAGTGTTTGCTGTGTCTGTATCGGCTGAGGCGAGGCGCACATGAGAGGCGCGATCGCCGCAGGCCACCCGCTGAGCGCCCAGGCAGGCGCCGGGATCCTCGAGAGCGGGGGGAACGCGGTCGACGCCTGCGTGGCGGCAGCGTTCGCCGCCTGGGTCGCGGAGAGCCCGCTGACCGGGCCGGGGGCGGGCGGATTCGCCCTCGTTGCGCCCGCCGACGGGCGGCCGCCGCGCGTCGCGGACTTCTTCGTCGCGACGCCGGGCCTCGGCCTGCCGGCGGAGCCTGGGGCGGAGATGCATGCGATCGACGTCGGCTTCGGCGGCGACAGCGAGACGACCCAGGTCTTCCGGATCGGCGAGGCGTCATGCGCCGTTCCGGGGGCGGCGGCCGGGCTGGAGGCCGTCCACCGCGCGTATGGACGGCTGCCGTGGGCGGATGCTGATCGCCCCGGCGATCGAGCTCGCCCGTGCGGGCGTCGAGCTGACGCGTGCCGCAGGCGCACCTGCACGCGATCCTCGACCTGATCCTCCGCCACACCAGCGAGGGCCAGCGCCTCTACAGCCGCCCGGACGGCTCGCGGCTCCAGCCGGGGGACACGCTGCGGCTGCCCGACCTCGCGGAGACGCTCGCGCTCGTCGCGGCGCACGGCGCCGCCGTGCTCTACACCGGCGAGCTCTCGTCGCAGATCGTCGACACCGTCGCCGAGGGCGGCGGGCAGCTGACCCCGGACGACCTCGCGACCTACGAGGTCGTGTGGCGCGACCGGTGCGCGTGCGCTACCTCGGTCACGAGGTCATCTCGAATCCGCCGCCCTCCTCGGGCGGGATCCTGATCGCCTACGGCCTCGCGCTCCTCGAGCGGCTCGGCGTGGAGGAGGCCGGCTGCTGCCGAGGCGATTGCCGCGCTCGTCCGGGTGATGCGCGAGCAGAGCCGCGTGCGCGACGAGGCGTTCGCTGCGGGACTGCACGACGGCGGTCTCGAGCGAGCGGCTGCTCGACACCGACGAGCTCGCCGAGCGGCTCGCGCGGATCGCCGAGGGCGACGGCGGCTCGCACGAGCATGCTCCGGCCGGCGGCACGACGCACGTATCTGCGGTCGACGCGGACGGCAACGCGGCGTCGCTCTCGTCGTCGACCGGCTCAGGCTCGGGCGTGATCGTCCCGGGCACCGGCATCCACCTGAACAACATGCTCGGCGAGTACGACCTCGTCGCCGGCGCGCCTGCCGAGGCCGGGCAGCGGCTGACGAGCATGATGGCGCCGTCCGTCGTGCTCGGGCCGACCGGACCGCGGCTCGTCGTCGGCAGCGCCGGCTCGGTCCGGCTGCGCGGCGCGATCATGCAGGTCGATCGCGAACGTCGTCGCGCACGGGCAGCGTCGTCGGCAGAAGCGATCGACGCGCCGCGCGTCCACGTCGAGGAGCCGCACGTGCACTGCGAGGGCGGCTTCGACGACGAGCTGAGCTCGACCGGCTCGAGGCGTGGGGCTACGACGTCGTGCGGTGGCGCCGGCGCAACCTCTACTTCGGCGGCACCAACGCGGTCGAGGTGCTCGCGGACGGCAGTCTCGACGCCGCCGGCGATGCGCGCCGCGGCGGCGACGGCGTCGTCGTCGGCTCGTGAGCGACGCTTCGCGTCAGTGATCGCCGTCGAACGGCGTCACCTTGCCGTTGCGGCCGGCTCGCTCGCGCACCGTCTGCTCGAGCCGCACCGCTTCGAGTGACGTCTCGAGCAGCTCGACGAGCCGCCGCATGCGCTCGCGCGGCGAGGTCGCGGCGAGGATCTCCTGCTTCGGATCGACGCCGAAGTCGACGCGCGCAGCGAGCTCCCAGTCGAGCGTCGCGCGAGTCTCGGCTCGGGAATGTCGACGTCGCTTTCCGCGAGCCTCGGCGAGCTCGCGGAAGACCGCGAGCGCGCGGTCGATGTCCTCGTCGGACGCAGGCTCGCCGTCGTCGACGCACCTCCTCGACGATGCCTGTCTGGAACGAGCGTCCGCGCGTCAGCTCGAGCAGGCGGAAGCGCTCGCCGCCCTCGACGACGATGTTCATGCGCCCGTCCTCGAGCTCTTCGAGAATGCTCGCGACACGCGCGCGCGTCCCGATCTCGTGAACGGCGCCGTCGCCCGTCGCGAGCACGAGCCCGAACTCGACGTCACTGTCGAGGCACTCCTGCATCAGCTCGTGGTAGCGCGGCTCGAAGATGTGCAGTGGGATCCGCTCGGTCGGGACGAGGACGAGCGGGAGCGGGAAGAGACCGAGCTCGGGCACGCAGGCAGAGTACGGGCGCGCACGGTTTTGGCGCAGCCTGAGCCGTGGCTCTCTTTGGTGCGATATCGGCACACACGTCACACACACGCGCGCTTTTGCGCAGTAGGCTCGCAGCGGGGAGGAGGCCGGGGGCACCTTGGCGCGCCGCTCGGCCATGTCCGGCTGCAGCCCGGTCGCGGCGGTAGGGTCCGCGGCTGGCGAGACGCTGCGAGGAGCCAGGCACGTTCTTTCGGCCGAGCGTCAACGCGCTGACGCCCGTACCAGCCCGGGAAGCCGGTCGAGGACGTCCAGCGCGAGCTCGGGCTCGACGCGCGTGATCAAGCTCGCCTCGAACGAAGGGCCGTTCGGCCCGTTGCCGGCGGCCCTGCGAGGCGATGGCGCGCGCGGCCGCCGACCTGAACCGCTACCCGGACGGCGGCGCCTACCGCCTGCACGCAGCGCTCGCGGAGCGCCACGACGTGCCGTTCGAGCAGATCTGCGTCGGCGCCGGCGCGGACGGGTGCATCGACATGCTCAGCCAGGCGATCGCTCGATCCCGGCGACGAGATCGTCTGCGGCTGGCCGTCGTTCCCGAGCTACGTCATCTACGCGCGCAAGCAGGGCGCGACGACGACGCTCGTGCCGCTCGTCGACCACCGCTACGACCTGCACGCGCTCCTCGCGGCGATCACGCCGCGCACGAAGCTCGTCTACATCTGCCAGCCGAACAACCCGACCGGGACGATGAACACGACGGACGGAGCTCGACGCGTACTTCGAGCGCGTGCCCGAGCACGTGCTCACCGTCGTCGACCAGGCGTACTTCGAGTACATCGACCGGCCCGACTACCCCGACGCGGTCGAGCGGTACCTGAAGGCCGGCAGCAACGTCGTCGTGCTGCGCACCTTCTCGAAGATCTACGGGCTCGCCGGTCTCCGCGTCGGCTACGCGGTCGGGCCGACGTGCGATCGTCGCCGCGATGGCGAAGGTGCGGCGGCCGTTCGACGTGACGACGACCGCGCAGGTCGCCGCGGTGGCGAGTCATCGACGACGGCGACGAGATCGCGCGGCGCCGCGACGTCAACACGGCAGGGACTCGAGCGGCTCGACGAGATCCTGCGCGGGCACGGCTTCGAGCCGGTGCCATCGGTCGGCAACTTCGTCTACGTCGAGACGGGCGCCGACGGCTCGGAGCTCTTCGATCGTCTACTGCGCGAAGGGATCATCGTGCGGCCGCTCGCCGGGTTCGGATCGCCGACCGCCATCCGCGTCTCTGTCGGCACTCCCGAGGAGCTCGACGAGTTCGCAGCCGCGCTCGAGCGCGTGCTCGCGCGTGCGTGACGACACCGCTCGACGAGTACACCGGCCGGCTCGCATCCGCCTCGCGGTCCTCCGGCACGGCAAGTTCCGGCTGCTCTTCTTCGCGACGCTCGGCTCCGGCATCGGCACGTGGATGGCGACGATCGCGCTCACCGTCGACATCGAGCACCGCACGAACTCGACCTGGTGGGTGAGCGCGCTCTTCGTCGTCACGTTCCTGCCGACGATCGTCATCGGGCTCTTCGCCGGGCCGCTGGTCGACCGTCTCTCGCGCAAACGGCTGATCGTCGGCTCCGACCTCGTGCGGCTCGTGGTCTTCGCCGCTGCTGCCGTTCATCCACGACGCCGACGGAATCCTGGTGCTCGCGGCGTTCGCCGGCGTCGCCAACTCGTTCTTCCGGCCGGCCGTGCTCGCCGGCGTCCCGAACCTCGTCGACGAAAGCGAGCTCGCGACCGGCACCTCGCTGCTGCAGGCGACCGACTGGCTCGCTGCTGCACTCGGCCCGATCGTCGGTGGCGCGATCGTCAGCGGCTTCGGCACGCACCCCGTCTACTGGCTGAACGCGGCAACGTTCCTCTTCTCGGCGCTGCTGCTCGTCCGCATTCCCGGTCACGCTCCTCCAGAGCGAGCAGGGGATCACCCGCGGGCACTGGCGTGACCTGCGCGAGGGCATTCGCGCGTTCAGCGATCGGCAGCGCTCCGCGCCGTCCTGTTCGGCTTCGGGCTCGCGATGCTCGCCGGCGGGCTTGACAACGTCGCCGAGATCTTCCTCGCGACGCGGTCGCTCGGCACCGGCGCGTGGGGCTACGGCCTGCTCTGGTCTGCGAGCGGCGTCGGCCTCGTCGCCGGCAGCTTCGCTCACCGGCGCGCTGCTCGAAGAGCGCAACGCGCTCGACGTCTATGCGCTGCGTGTTCCTGCCCTGGGCCCTCGGGCTCCTCGGCGCCGCCATCGCACCGAACATCTGGATCGCCGCGTTCGCGATGGTGCTCGCCGGTCTCGGCAACGGGCTGACGTTCCCGATGACCGTCGTGATCGTGCAGCGGGCGACCGTCCGACCGGTGCGCGGGCGCGCGTTCACCGTGATCATCAGCGTGCACAACGCCCTCTTCGCGGCTCGCGATGGTGTGCTCGGGCGTCCTCACCGCTGCGACGAGCGCGCGCTGGACCTACGTCACGGCAGCCGCGCTGGCGACGGCAGGCGGCATCACGGCGCGCGTGCTCTCCCGTCGCGGGACGGCACGCCGGCGCTCGGCGCCGAACAGCGCCGCGTAGCATCCGCGCGTGGCCGACCGCCGGGACTGGACGCGCGAGCGCCTCGTCGACGCGCTCCGCGCCGGCGATCGGCGCGCGCTCGCGCGCGCGATCACGCTCGTCGAGAACGGCGACCCGCTCGCCTACGAGGTGGTGAGCGACGTCTACCCGCACACCGGTCACGCGTACGCCGTCGGCCTGACCGGCCCGCCCGGGCGTCGGCAAGTCGAGCCTCGTCTCGGCGCTGATCCGCCTCGTGCGCGCCGACGGTGCCGACGTGGGCGTCGTCTCGGTCGACCCGTCGAGCCCGTTCACCCACGGTGCGCTGCTCGGCGACCGCATCCGGCTCACCGACCACTTTCTCGATCCCGGCGTCTTCATCCGCTCGATGGGAACGCGCGGCCACCTCGGCGGCCTCGCCGAGACGACGCTGCAGACGCTGCTCGTCCTCGACGCCGCCGGCAAGGACATCGTCTTCCTCGAGACGGTCGGCACCGGCCAGAGCGAGGTCGGCGTGCTCTCGATCGCCGACACCGTCGTGCTCGCGCTGATGCCGGGCTCCGGCGACTCGATCCAGGCGCTGAAGGCCGGGATCATGGAGATCCCCGACGTGATCGCGATCAACAAGATGGATCACCCGCTGGCGAAGGCGATGCTGAGCGAGGTGCGCCAGGTGCTCTCGCTCGGCCCGAAGGACGGCTGGCGGCCGCCGATCGTCCTCACCGAGGCGATGCGCGGCGAGGGCGTCGACGACGCTCTGGGAGAAGATCGGCGAGCACCGCGCATGGCTCGAGTCCGAAGGCGAGCTCGAACGCGCGCCGCCGACGCAACCTCGCCGACCGAGGTGTTCCGGTCGCGTCGACCCGTGCACGCCGCCATCTCGAGGAGGCCGTGCAGCGAGAGCCCCGAGCTCCGGCGGCTGCTCGACGACGTCCAGGCGCGGAAGCTCGACCCGCTGACTGCCGTCCGTGAGATCCTCGAGAAGGTGTTCCGAATTGACGACGACGACCGCTCCCACGCTCGCTGACATCGAAGCCGCGCGCGAGCGGCTCGGCGGCCGTGCGCGCGTCACGCCCGTCTACGGCTCCGAGACGTTCTGCGCGGATCGCCGGCACCCGCGTCTGGCTGAAGGCGGAGAACCTCCAGCGCACCGGCTCGTTCAAGATCCGCGGCGCCGTCAACAAGCTCGACCGACGCTCGAACGAGGCCGAGCGCGCCGCGGGCGTGTCGCCGCGAGCGCCGGCAATCACGGGCAGGCGGTCGCGTGGGCCGCGCGCGAGCTCGGCATCGCCGCGACGGTCTTCATGCCGCAGGACGCGCCGATGGCGAAGGTCGAGGCGACGCGCAACTACGGCGCCGACACCGTGCTCACCGGCGCGATCGTTCGACGACGCGCTGGCCGAGGCGCTAACGTCGCGCGCAGACGAGACGGGCGCGACGTTCGTGCACGCGTTCGAGGATCCCGCGGTGATCGCGGGGCAAGGGACGATCGGGCTCGAGCTCGCCGAGCAGCTGCCCGACGCGCAGCACGTTCGTCCTCCCGATCGGCGGCGGCGGGCTCGCCGCCGGGATCGCGATCGCGCTGCGCGCGCTCCGCCCGGGCGTGCGAATCGTCGGCGTCCAGGCAGGCAAGACGGGCCACGGCACGATCGCCGACGGCATCCAGGTGAAGCACCCGGGCGACGCTGACGATGGCGATCCTCGACGACCTGCTCGACGACATCGTCCACGTCGAGGACGACGCGATCGCGCGAGGCGATCACGCTGCTGCTCGAGCGGTCGAAGCTCGTGGTCGAAGGCGCCGGCGCCGCGTCCGTCGCCGCGCTGCTGCACGGCGCAGGCCGGCGGCGACGGACGTCTGCGCGCTGCTCTCCGGCGGCAACATCGACCCGACGCTGCTGATCTCCGTCGTGCGCCACGGGCTGACGCGCGCCGGGCGGTACCTCGTGCTGCGCACGCGCCTGCCCGACCGGCCGGGAGAGCTGCTGAAGCTGCTCGAGCTCGTCGCGGCAGAGCGCGGCAACATCATCGCGATCGACCACCGCCGCGAAGGCGTCGGGCTCGACGTCGTCGAGACCGGGGTGGAGCTGACGATCGTCACGCGCGACGAGGAGCACTGCCGGAGCTCGTCGCCGCGCTCGAGGCGCGCGGCTACCCGGTCGAGCCACGGTTGCCGGCAAGCCGGACCGAGCTGACGTCCTACGAACCGCAGCGGCGGAAGCTGACGACCTCGCCGCCGAAGTCGGCGACGCCGCCGTCCGCGACCGCGCGGGCGTCGAAGCCCTCACGCTGCAGGAGCGACGCGGCGATCGCGGCGCGCGGCCCGCTCTCGCACACCGTCACGACCGGCTTCGCCCGCTCGAGCGCGCCGCAGCCGAGCTTGCGCAGCAGCCGGTACGGGATGTTGCGCGAGCCCGGGATGTAGCCGGTGTCTCGCTCCGGTCGCCTCGCGCACGTCGACGACCTGGACGTCCGTGTCGGTCGAGCAGCGGCTTGCAGGTCGCGACGTCGACCGTCGCGAGCGTCTCGGCGCAGGCGGCGCGAGCACGTAGCCGGCGAGCTCGAGGATGCCGACCTTCCAGAGGCCGCGTGCGGCGGCCAGCGCCTCCTCGCGGTCGCGGGCGTGCAGCACGACCTGCTCGCCCGGCGAGCAGACGAAGCCCGCCTTCGTCCCGAAGGACGAGCCGGAGACCGGCACGCTGATCGCGCCGGGCACGTGCCCGGCGCGTAGTCGGCGAACGGGCGCACGTCGAGCACGGTCGCGTCGCCGGCGTCGGCGAGCTCCTGCGGGCTCGGCCGGCCGCGGCGACCCACGGGCCGCGGTTCAGCGCGACGACGCGCTCGGTCGTCGGCGGCTGCGGCGTCGAGACCGACGCGGAGACGAGGACGAACTCCTGCACGTCGCGGTACGCAGCGCGCTCGTTCGTCTCGCGCTCCTGGCCGATCGTCGTCGACCGCTCGCTGCTCATGTTGCCGCCGCACAGCGAGCCTGCGACGTGACCGGGATACACCTGTACGTCGTCGCCGAGTGCGGCGAGCCGCTCGAGCGAATGGAAGAGATCCTCTGCGCCCTCGCGCGCGGCGACCGCGAGATCGGGTCGCGCGGCGTCGCCGACGAAGAGCGAGTCGCCGGTCAGCACGAGCTGCGTCGTCGACGACGAACGAGCAGTGCTCCGGCCGGTGGCCCGGCGTGTGCAGCACGCGGATCGCGACCGCGCCGACGTCGATCACGTCGCCGTCGGCGAGCGGCTCGAACGGGTACTCGGGCTCGGCGAGTGAGTGAATCGCGACCGGCAGCCCGTGCTCGAGCGCGAACCGGCCGTGACCCGACACGTGGTCGGCGTGCGTGTGCGTCTCGAGCACGCGCTCGTTCGACCCCTCAGCGCCTTCGGCGCTCAGGTACTGCTCGATCGCGAGCGCGGGGTCGACGACGACCGCGACGCCCGCGTCGGTGTCGCCGACGAGGTACGAGGCGCAGCCGAGGTCGGCGTCCACGAACTGCTTGAAGAACAGCACGGCAGCTGAGCTTAACCCGTGGAGCGGAGGCCTACAGGCCTACAGGTCGAGCTGTCGGGCGATCACCATGCGCTGCACCTCATTCGTGCCTTCGCCGATCTCCAGGATCTTCTGGTCGCGGTAGAGGCGCGAGATCGCGTACTCGTCCATGAACCCGTATCCGCCGTGGATCTGCAGCGCCCAGTTCGCCGCCCGGTGCGAGAGCTCGCCCGAGTAGAGCTTCGCCATCGCGGCCGTCCGCGCGAAGTCGCGGCCTTGATCCTTCTCCCACGCCGCCTTCCAGACGAGGCCGCGCGCCGCCTCGATCTCGGTCGCCATGTCGACGAGCTTCGTCTGGATCGACTGGAACGTCGCGATCGGCTTGCCGAACTGCTTGCGCTCGCGTGCGTACGCGGCCGCGAGGTCGTAGCAGCCCTGTGCGAGCCCGACGCCCATCGCCGCCACCGAGATGCGGCCGCCGTCGAGGATCTTCAGGAACTGCCGAAAGCCCTCGCCCCGCTGGCCGAGCAGATGATCCTCGGGCACGCGCGCAGCGGCGAACGACAGCTCGCGCGTGTCGGACGCACGCCAGCCGAGCTTCTGCATCGGCGGCGAGATCGTGTAGCCCGGCGTGCCGTTCGGGACGACGATGTTCGAGATCTCGCCGTCGCCGGTCACCGCGGTGATCGTGACGAGCGCGGTGATGTCGGTGCCGGCGTTCGTGATGAACATCTTCGAGCCGTCGACGACCCATTCGCCGTTCTCGAGCCGCGCGGTCGTCTTGGTCGCGCCCGCGTCGGAGCCGGCGTCGGGCTCGGTGAGGCCGAACGCCGCGAGCTTGCGTCCCGACGCGAGGTCGGGCAGCCAACGCTGCCGTTGCTCCTCGTTTCCGAAGTAGAAGATCGGGCAGGGTCCCGAGCGAGTGGTGCGCCGCGACGGTGATCGCGACCGACGAGTCGATGCGTGTCAGCTCCTCGACCGCGATCGCGTAGGCGAGCGTGTCGGTGCCGCCGCCGCCGTAGGCCTCCGGGATCGTCATGCCCATCAGGCCGAGCTCGGCCATTTCGGCGACGAGCTCGTACGGAAAGCGCTTCTCGCGGTCGAGCTCCTCCGCGACCGGCGCGACGCGCTCGACCGCGAACCGGCGCACCGTCTCGCGGAGGAGCGCGTGCTCGTCGTCGAGATCGAAGTCGAGGCCCAACGCGGCGCGACTCTACCCGGGAATGCCCGTGGCCCGCTCAGGTACGGTTTCGGCGTCGTCAGGCCTGCGAACAAAAAGGAGCACCAGAACCGTGGCAGCAAAGGATTTCTTCGACAGCCTCCCGTCGACCGCGGATGAGTCGAAGCTCGCGGGAATGAGCAACTCGTACCTCTTCGACATCGAAGGCGAGGGGCAGTGGCTCGTCACGGTCGCCGACGGCTCGATCGCCGTTGCCGAAGGCGGGGGAGACGCGGACGCGACGATTTCGACGAGCGGTGAGACGTTCGAGAAGATCGTCGCCGGCGAGCAAAACCCGACGACGGCCTACATGACCGGCAAGCTGAAGATCAAGGGCGACATGGGCGCAGCCATGAAGCTCCAGAAGCTCTTCAGCTAACGCGCCTCACTCTTCGAGCTCGACGAGCACCGCGCCGCCGGCGACGCGATCGCCTTCGTGCACGTGCACGGTGCGCACCGTCGCGTCGAAGGGTGAGACGAGCGGCGTCTCCATCTTCATCGCCTCGAGCACGACGAGCGGCTCGCGCGCGCGAACCTTTGCGCCCGCTTGCACGAGGACCTTGATCACGGTCCCGGGCATGGGAGCGCTGACGGAGCTCGACACCTCTCCTGCGGCGTACGTCAACGTCTCGGCGTCGACGTCTGGCGGCGCTGCGGCGCCGGTGACGGGAGGTTCAGCCGAAACGCGCCGCGCCAAGACCGAGCCGGCAGCCGCGGCGGTGGTGCGGAGAGCGGCGGATGCTCGGTGAGAAACGCGGTCGTCGCCTCGCCGGCGCGCACGACCGGGTGCGCGACGAGCCAGCGCAGGAACGGCAGGTTCGTCGTCACGCCTGCCACCTCCGTCTCCGCGAGCGCCGCCGCCAGCCGGTCGAGTGCCGCCTCGCGCGTCTGAGCGCTCGCGATCAGCTTCGCGATCAACGGGTCGTAGGAGGTGCCGATCTCGTCGCCTTCGGCGACGCCGGCGTCGACGCGAATCGATGCCGGCAGCCGTAGCCGCTCGATCCGGCCTGCCTGTGGCAGGAACGTCCGCGGATCCTCGGCGTACAACCGCACCTCGACCGCATGGCCGCTCGGCGGCCGCTCGCCCACCGTCAGCCGCTCGCCGCGCGCGATCCGCAGCTGCCATTCGACGAGGTCGAGCCCGGTGACGGCTTCGGTGACGGGATGCTCGACTTGAATCCGGCCGTTCAGTTCCAGGAAGAAGAACTCGCGCCCGTCGAGCATGAACTCGGCGGTGCCGGCGCCCTCGTAGCCGATCGCGCGCGCGAAGCGCACCGCGGCCTCGCTCATCTGCGTGCGCAGCTCCGGATCGAGTGCGGGCGACGGCGATTCCTCGAGCACCTTCTGGTGCCGGCGCTGCACCGAGCAGTCGCGCTCGCCGAGCGAGACGATCGTGCCGTGCGCGTCCGCGAGCAGCTGGATCTCGACATGCCGCGGCCTCTCGACCAGCCGCTCGAGGTAGACGCGATCGTCGCCGAACGCGGAAGCCGCCTCGCGCCGTGCGGCCTCGAGCGCCGCGTCGAGCTCTCCGGGCGAGCGGACGACCCGCATGCCACGGCCGCCGCCGCCGGCAGCGGCCTTCACGATCAGCGGCGGCTCCGTCGCGTCGGGCACCGTCGGTACCGCCTCGGCCGCGCGATCCGCTTCGCCTCGAGCTTGTCGCCGCCGCGGCGGAGGGCAGCCGCGGGTGGCCCGATCCAGATGAGCCCGGCGGCCGTCGCGAGGTCCGCGAACTCCGGATTCTCGGCGAGGAACCCGTAGCCGGGATGGATCGCGTCTGCGCCCGCTGCGCGCGGCAGCACGAATCTGCTCGAGCGGGTCGAGGTACGACATGACCTCGACCGTCTCGTCGGCCGAGCGCGCGTGCAGCGAGCCGAGGTCGTCATGGGCGACGACCGCGACCGTCGACATGCCGAGGGCGCGCGCCGAGCGGAACACGCGTAGCGCGATCTCACCTCGATTCGCGACCAGCACCCGTTCCACGTGCGGGACGGTAGCTAGGTCGCGGGCGCCCAGGAGGGTGCTTTTCGTGCGCGCCAGAGCAGCGCCAGCGTGACGAGACAGATCGCCGCGAGCGCGAGATAGGTGGTCGCATCACCCTCCGCGTGTGCCAGCGCGCCGCCGCCGGCGGAACCGAGAGTCGCGCCCGGCGCCCACGCGATGTTGATCAGCGCAGCCGAGTAGCCGTGTTCGAGCCCGCGCCGTTCGCCGAGTTGTGTGAGGAGGGCCATCGCGGGCGTGAAGAACGTGCCGAACGCGAGCCCGGCGCAGACGACGAGCGCGGCGACGACGAACCGGTACGCCGGCCACGGGAGCACCGCCGTCACGGCGGCGGACGCGATCGCACTCGCGATGAGCGGCGCGAGCACGCCTCGCGCGTCGGTGAGGCGTCCGACGATCAGGTTGTTGCCCGCGTCGAACGCGGCGGAGCAGAGGAACACCGCTCCGATCGCGACCGCGCCGAAGCCGAGCGCGGAGAGGCGAAGCGGCGCGAGCACGTCGAGCACCCCGAAGAGCAATGCCGGCAGCGCGACGAGCCAGACGCCGGCGAGCACCTGCCCGTCGGTGAACGCTCGCAGGAGCTCGGTCACCGATTGTGCTCTCGGGGGCGGGCCCGGCGGCGTCAGGATCGTGTACGCGACCAGTCCGAGCGAGAGCACGGCGATCGTCACGAACGTGGCGCCGATGCCCGCGACTGCGGCGATCCCGCCGACCACCGGCCCGAAGAGCGCCCCGCCGACGGCAGCTGCGAACGCCTGCCCGATCAGGCTGCCGCGCCGCTCGGAGGGAGCTTCGGAGACGAGCCAGCCGAGCGCGCCGGTCCAGGTGAACGCGCTCGCGTTTCCCTGGACGAAGCGGGCGAGATCGAGCTCCCAGGCGTGGGTGGCGATGCCGAAGGCGGCGGTACAGACCGCGACCAGAACCAGGCCGATGACGACGCATCGCTTCAGGCCCACACGCGTCGCGATCATCGCCGACGGCACCGCGCCGAGGAACGCGCCGGCGGGGTAGGCGGCGGCGAGTAACCCGGCGCCGGCCTTGCCGATGTGGAGCGTGTGGACGTAGTGCGGCAGCAGTGGTGTCAGCACCGCGAAGAACAGCGTGTCCATGAAGACGACCGAGCTCGTCAGGAGCAGGAGGCGGCGCATCGCGCCCGACGGTACCGTGCGCGTCCGGATGAGGTTCGTCGTGGCAGTCGTCGCTGCCGCGCTCGTGGTGCCGACGGTGGCGACGGCGGGAACGGTGTTCCTGCTCGACGGCCGCGGCTGGGGTCACGGCGTGGGCATGAGCCAGTGGGGCGCAGAGGGCTACGCGCGACACGGTTACGCGTATCGACGGATCCTCGCGCACTACTACCCGCAGACGAAGATCGCGATCGTGCGACCACGCAAGGTGCGCGTGCTGCTCGAGCAAAGCCGGCCGTCGGTGCGCATCGGCTCCGCGGCGCCGTTCGTCGTCGTCGACGCGCGCGGTCGGACACTGCACCTACCCGCGCGCGCGATCGTCGTCGACTCGAGGTTCGAGCTGCGGCACTTGAAGCTGCGGCAGCCGCTGCGGTTCGAGCCCGGAGCCGAACCGCTGCAGGTCGATCTCGCCGGCTACCGCGGCGACGTCGTCGTGAAGCAGAAGCCGGGCGGGCTGATGGTCGTGAACGTGCTGCCGCTCGACCGGTACCTGCGCGGGGTCGTGCCTTGGGAGGCACCTGCGGGTTGGCATGCGGCGACCTATGCCGCGCAGGCGGTGGCGGCTCGGTCGTACACGCTCGCCATGCTGAAGCCGGGGCAGGACTTCGATCTCTATCCGGATGCGCGGTCGCAGATGTACGGCGGTGTTCGCGCCGAGCGGCCTGAGACCAACGTGGCGATCGGCTCCACAGCGGGCCAGGTGCTCGAGTGGCGCGGCCGGATCATCCCGGCGTACTACTTCTCGTCGTCGGGAGGTCGCACCTCGTCGATCCACGATGCCTGGCCGAAGATGAAGCAGGTGCCGTACCTCGTCTCGGTGCGCGACCCCTACGACTACCTCTCGCCGCATCACGTCTGGCCGACCGAGGTGCTCACTGCGGCGCGTGTCGAGCAGGTGCTCGGTGTGTCCGGCGTGCGCGACATGCGTGTGGTCGAGAATTCGTCGGGGCGTGCCTCGGCGGTTCTCGTGTTGACGGCGCGCGGCTGGAGACGGTTCTCCGGTCCGGCGATCCGGCAGAAGTTCGATCTCGGATCGACCGATTTCGAGGTGCGCGCCATGTCGCTCGACCCGACGGTTGCGCGGGCGCAGTTCGGCGCGCGTGTGCACGTGACGGGGTTCGTCCGCGGGCTCGGCCGCGCGCGGCTGCAGGAGCTCGGCGGAGCGGGGTGGACGACGATCCGGAGCATCCGCCCGGCGGCGAGCGGCCGCTTTGCGGTGACGATCGAAGCAGTCCGCTCGACGGAGTTGCGGCTCGCGTACAACGGCCTCGCGGGCGACGAGGTGCCGCTGCGTGTCGAGCCGCGGGTCGTCGTCGGGGCGACCGGGTCGACGCTGCGCGTTCGCGTCGACCCGAGCTTGCCGCTGCGCGTCGAGCGCCTGACGCGGAGGGAGTGGCGGCCGGTCGCGAGCTCGCGCGGCACGTTCGCGGGGCAGCTCGGGCCGGGCAGCTATCGCGTCGAGGTCGCGGGCGGGGGCGACTACCTGCCGGCCGTCAGCCGCCCAGTCGCGCTGCGCAGGTCGTAAACCCAATGCCTGTAACAGTCTGTTACAAGCGACGAAGCCTCGCACAGAGTTCGCACAGACACGTGACGCCTCCCGCGCCACACTCGTCGCATGACGACGAAGGCGGCGCCGCGGATCGACGATCGGTTGCGCCGCGTGATCGCCGGCTCGGTTGGAACCGACACGCCGGCGGCGATCACGCGGTCTGCCGTCGGGCAATCTGGCGTCGAAGGAGCTGGGACTTCAGCGCCCGAGCTACGAGCAACGTGCCGGTTGATCGTCGGCGACGGCCTGTGCCGCGCGCACCAGCGAGCCCATGCCACCGCTGCAACCGATCGTCTCGGTCGCAACCGTCAAGAGCGTCGTCACCAAGACGCTCGACTTCGTCTACCAGTACCCGGGCTGGGGCCTCGAGGACTGGTATCGGCGCTACAAACGCGGGCTCGTGTAACAGTCTGTTACAAGCGGCGGAGCTAGCCGCGCCACCGCGGCTCGCGCTTCTCGAGAAACGCGCGCAAGCCCTCCTGACCCTCGTCGGACGTGCGACGCGTCGCGATGCGGCGCGCCGTCTCCTCCGCGTCGACCGGCGCACGCGCGAGCTCCTTCGCGCCCGCGCTGCCTGCGGGCCCGCCGAGCGCAGCTCGCCGAGCACGCGGTCGACCGCCGCGTCGAGATCCTCCGCCACCTCGCTGACAAGGCCGATGCGCAACGCCTCCGCCGCCGAGAACCGCTCGCCCGTCACGAAGTAGCGGCGCGCCGCGCCGGTGCCGATCTTCGCGAGCGCGAACGGCGAGATCACCGCGGGGACGATCCCGAGCTTCACCTCGCTGAACGCGAACTGCGCGGACGACTCCGCAATCACGATGTCCGAGCACGCGACGAGTCCGCAGCCGCCGCCGAGCGCATGACCCTGCACGCGCGCGATGACCGGTGCTGGGCAACCGTCGATCGCGTCGAGCATCGCGCGCAGCCGCAGCGCATCGGCGACGTTCTCGTCGAAGCTCAGGTCGACCGACGACCGCATCCACTCGACGTCCGCGCCCGCCGAGAACGACGGACCCTCACCACTCAGCACGACCGCGCGCACGTCGCCGACGTCCGCGAACGCCGCGGCGAGCTCGTCGATCAGCGCGGCGTCGAACGCGTTGCGTCGTTCCGGCCGTGCGAGGACGACGCGCAGTACGTCGCCGTCGCGCTCCGTGCGGAGCGACCCCGGGCTCATGACTCGAGCGCCAGCCCGAGACCGTCGAGTGCCGGTGCGATCGCCACGGACGCCTCGAGATCGAACACCTCGATGATGTCCGGCTCCTTGCCGATCAGCTCACGCGCGCGCGACGGGAGAGGCTGCTCCGCCGCAGCAGCGGACTCGAATACGTACACAGCGCCCCAACGCTCGCCGACCTCGTCGGAGATCCAGCCCTTGAACAGCAGCCCCGGCACCTCCGCGAACGCGTCGACCGCCTCGTCGCGCAGGTAGTCGCGCAGCTCGGCGACAGTCGTAAGCGAGTCGGCGAGGCTCCAGAGAACAAAGCGGACGATCATTCGGCAGCCGAGCCTACAAGGGCAGGATTGTGGACGCGTCGTTGCCGTTTGACGGGGCAGGCACTACTGTCCGCGCGTGGGCGTGACGGTCTCTCTTAGCGGGCGTCTCGGGCGAGTTCTGCTGTTCTTCATCGCGCTCGCTCTTCTTGGACTCTCGGGGTCGAACGGCTTCGCTGCCAGTGGCGGGCCGAGCTTGTCGATCACATCGCAGCATCCAGCTTGGGTCGGGAATCAGGGCTACGAGTACTCGTTTTTAATGTTCGTCACGAACAACGGCACCAGCAGTACAGCCGATGTCGTGCTCACCGAGACCGTGGATCCTGCCGAGCAAATCTTGTCTGACTATCGGCTCGTCGGAAACACGGATCTGGAGAACTACTGCGCTTGGAACAACACGACGACTGCGACCTGTGACGTCGGCACGCTCGAGCCCGGCGAGACAGTCCAGTTTGGGTTTCAGATCAACATTGCTGGCTCGGGGACGGGGGAGGTGAATCACGCCGCATCTGCGACCGACGGCACTGTCTCCGCGAGTGAGAACGACTCGATCCCGGTGCATGATGCGAGCACCTCCGACCTCCGGCTCACCGAGGCCGATGCCCACGCCGACACGCCGGGCCTCGATGAGATCACGTGGGGTCTTTTCGATGACGGGCCAAGTCACGCGGTGGACGTCACGGTTCAGATCGCGGTGCCGGCCGACGTAACGGTCACTGAGCTCAACGTTGACAACGGAACCTGCGACCTCGCGACCAAGCTCTGCACCATTACGCCCGGAGCGATGGCGGCCTACATCAGTCTCTGGGCAACGGCCCCACAGAACGAATCCGTGACGATGAGCGCAGAAGCTTCGACGACAGCCACCGACCCGGACCTCTCGAACAACACGGATGTCGTCCAGATAACAACGTGTTGCCCGCCCGCGAGTAGCGGAGGTGGTGGTGGCGCTTCGGTTCCGAACCTCGAGGTCACGCTGACAGCTGCCTCGAACACTGTGCGGTCGGGAACAGAAGACGATTTCGAAGCGACGGTGACGAACCGCGGTGGCGCGGGCGCTCTGCAGACGCACCTGGTGATCACGTTGCCGTGGACGATGACTCTGGTCGGGCCGCCGTCGTATGACAGCGGCTCAGGTTGCACGGGGACAACGATCATCGACTGTTTCCTCGACTACGTCCCGAATCTCGGTTCGACCACGGTGCGCTTCGGGATCAAGGTGATTGGAAGCGGCCAACAGTCCTTGTCAGCGATGGTGTCGTCAGATCGGGAGGCCGACCCGAGCGACAACGCGACGACGGCCTGGATTCAGGTTGTGGGCCTTGCGCCTCCCAGCCTCACCGCGGTGCGGAACGTGCCCGCGCCTGCACTCAGGCGAGTCGGAGCGCGAACGCTCAGCGGCGTGCGTCGTGCGGCATCGGAGACGGTTGATACCAGGCTGACTGTGAACGAACCGTTGAAACTTGGGCTCTCGGTCACGCCGCTTGCCTCCGGCCGCAAGCTCGCGATTCTGAAAGGGACGAAGCTCGGCAGCACCACGCTGGCGAAGGGCGGGACGTCCGAGCAGGTCTCGGTGCGCCATGCGGGCACGATTGTGCTTCACCTTGTGTTCAGGCGGGGCGCGCTTGTTCGAGGCAGAACCTATGTGGCGCACGTGACCGCGACGAATGCCAACGACGTGGCGAGTGGCCTCAACATCCGTTTTCGCGCTTAGAACGGACCGCGCGACTCGTAGCTGCCGCGTCGCGCGCCGACGCCGATCATCGTCATCCCGTTCGGCCCCGCGACGGGCTGGCGCGTCGTGCCCGGATCGAAGCGGATGAAGGTGCCGACTCGCACCGGCATCTCCTCGCCGTCGATGCGATAGACACCGTCGCCGGCGACGATCACGTTGACCTCCTCCTGCCCGGTTCCGGTCTCGTCGTGCTCGAGACCTGCCACGTTCGGGCCGAGCTCGAACCAGTTGATGCCGAACGCCTCGCAACCGAGTGCGCGGCGCATGAAGCGCACGGCGCTGCCAGGCCCCGAGCCTTCGATCTGCGAGATGTCGGCGATGGAGTAGCTCACATGCGGAATATGCCGAACCGAGACTCTGGGATGGGCGCGTTCAATGCGGCGCTGATCGCCGAGCGCGAGCACACGGCGCGTGTCGAGCGGGTCGATGATGCCGTCGTCCCACAGCCGCGCCGTCGAGTAGTAGGGGTTCCCCTCCGCCTCGTACTTCGCCCGGATCTCCTCCGGATCGGCATCCCCGACGAGCGACAGCACCGTGGCGGCCTGCTCGCCGCCCATCACGGAGATGCGCGCGTTCGGCCACATCCACAGCTGCCGCGGTGAGTACGCGCGACCACACATGCCGTAGTTGCCGGCGCCGAACGAGCCGCCGACGACGACCGTGAACTTCGGCACGTCGGCACACGCGACCGCCATCACGAGCTTTGCTCCGTCGCGCGCGATCCCACCTGCCTCGTACTCCTTGCCGACCATGAAGCCCGTGATGTTCTGCAGGAAGACGAGCGGCACGCGGCGCGCGCAGGCGAGCTCGATGAAGTGTGCGCCCTTCTGGGCGCTCTCCGCGAACAGCACGCCGTTGTTCGCGAGAATCCCGACGGGATACCCCTCGAGGTGCGCCCAACCGCAGACCAGCGTCTCGCCGTACAGCTGCTTGAACTCGTCGAAGCGCGACCCGTCGACGATGCGCGCGATCACCTCGCGCGCATCCATCTGCGTTCGATGGTCGTCGGGAATCATTCCGTACAGATCCGACGGATCGACTGCCGGCGGCTCCGGCTGCGCCCGCTCCCACGGCAGAGGCGGCCGCGCAGAGTGCGCGTTCGCCACGATCCTTCGCGCGATTGCGAGCGCATGCTCGTCGCTCGTCGCGTAGTGATCGGCGACGCCCGATTGCCGAGCGTGCACGTCGGCGCCGCCGAGCTCCTCGGCCGTCACGTCCTGTCCCGTCGCAGCCTTCACGAGCGGCGGGCCGCCGATGAAGATCGTGCCGGTGCCGCGCACGATCACCGTCTCGTCGCTCATCGCCGGGACGTACGCGCCACCGGCGGTGCACGACCCCATCACGACGGCGATCTGTGGAATGCCGGCGGCCGACATGCGCGCCTGGTTGAAGAAGATCCGGCCGAAGTGCTCGCGGTCCGGGAAGACCTCGGCTTGCAGCGGCAGGAACGCACCGCCCGAGTCGACCAGGTAGATGCACGGTAGGTGGTTCTGCTCGGCGACCTCCTGCGCGCGCAGGTGCTTCTTGACCGTCAGCGGGAAGTACGAGCCGCCTTTCACGGTGGCGTCGTTCGCGACGACGATGCACTCGCGCCCCTCGACGACACCGATCCCGGTGACGATCCCGGCGCTCGGCGCCTGGTCCTCGTACTCGTTCCACGCTGCGAGGGCGTTCAGCTCGAGGAACGCCGTCCCAGGATCGATCAGGCGGTCGATCCGCTCACGGGCGAGTAGCTTCCCGCGCGACCGGTGCCGCTCGACCGCCCGCTCGCCGCCGCCGGCCGCCACCTCGGCCGACCGGGCGCGCAGCTCGTCCACGAGGCCGCGCATGCGCTCGCTGCGCCGGTCGAAGTCACCCGTCCGCTCCATGCGGCTCTGGAGAAGCGCCATCGCCAGAGCGTAGTACTCCCGGCAGCCTGCGGACTTCCACCGAGAGCTCCCGCCGTCGCGTCGGGCATGCTGTCCCCGTGCAGCGCAACCGACTTCTCCTGCTCGCGGGAGCCGCGGCCGCGGCGATCGTCGTGGTCGTGGTGGTTGTGGTGGTCGTGGGAACCGGCGGCGGCTCGGGATCGAGCGTGACCACGACGACGTCGACCTCCACGACGACGTCCTCCGGTGGCTCGATCTTCGCGGGCGTCCCCCAGCACGGCGCGACGCTCGGCAACGCCGATGCGCCCGTGACGATGACGATCTTCGAGGATCCGCAATGCCCGTTCTGCCGCGAGTGGAACGTCGACACGCTGCAGACGGTGGTCGACAACTACGTGCGGACCGGGAAGATCAAGCTCGTCTACCGGGGCATCCCGATCATCGGCACGAACAGCATCGTCGGTTTGCTTGCGATCTACGCAGCCGGTGCGCAGAACAAGCTGTGGGACATGGTCGAGTCGATGTACCGCATCCAAGGCGACGAGAACAGCGGCTGGATCACGCCCAGCGCGATTCGCGATGCTGCGGGCGCGGCGAACGCGAACGCCAAAAAGATCCTGGCGACGTATCGCTCGAAGGCGATGGTCGACCAGCTGAACGCTGCCGAACAGCAGGCGTCGGCGCTCAAGGTTGACGCCACGCCGACGTTCATCCTCCAGAAGACATTGGGCGCGCCGACTAAGCTGCAAGTGACCGGGCTCGAGCCCGCGCAGTTCACGCCGGAGCTCGACGCCGCATTGCAGTGAAGCTGCGCGGGGCGATCGTCGCGGCCTGCCTGGTCGGCGTGGGCATCGCCGCCTACCTCACGTACGTCCACTACACGCACACGGCACCGATCTGCACGAGCGGCGGCTGCGAGAAGGTGCAGCGGTCGAAGTACGCGGAGCTCGCCGGCGTGCCGGTCGCGTTGCTCGGCCTCATCACGTACGTGGTGCTGATCGCGATCTCGCTCGTACGTGGGGTGGAGGCGGCGTTCGCGGGCGTGCTCGTCGCGTTCGTCGGCGTCGCGTTCAGCGGGTATCTCCTCTGGGCCCAGCTAGGGCCGATCGGAGCGATCTGCCAGTGGTGTCTCGGGAACGACCTCACGATTGCCGTCGTTGCGACGTTGTACGTGGTGAGGATGTTGACCGAGAGCTCTACTAAATGAGTCGCCGCGGGGCGCTGCTCTTCGCGGCGATGTGCGTGATCTGGGGGGTGCCGTACCTCATGATCCGCGTTGCCGTCCGCGAGCTCTCCCCGGAGACGCTCGTGTTCCTGCGCACGGGGCTCGGCGCGCTGATCCTGACGCCGTTTGCGATGTTTCGCGGAGAGCTGCGCCCGGCGTTCGCTCGCTGGTGGCCGCTGCTCGCCTACACGCTGATCGAGGTGGCGATCCCGTGGGTGCTGCTCGCGCGCGCCGAGACGAAGCTCTCGAGCTCGCTGACCGGGCTTCTGATCGCGGCAGTCCCGCTCGTCGGTGCGGTCGTCGTCGGTCTGACCGGGACGCGCGAACGGCAGGGGACGCGTCGCTGGACAGGCCTGCTCATCGGGATGGTAGGAGTCGCCGCTCTCGTCGGGCTCGACGTCGGCCAGGTGAACGCGCTCGCCGTCGCCGAGATCGGCTGCGTTGCGGTCTGTTACGCGGTCGGCCCGATCATCCTTGCGCGGAAGCTCAGCGACGTGCCCGCGCTCGGCGTCGTCGCGGCTTCGCTGCTGATCGCGGCCGTCGGTTACGCGCCGTTCGGGATCGCAGGCCGGCCGTCGTCGATGCCGTCGGCGCACGTCATCGAATCCGTTCTCGGTCTCGCCATCGTCTGTACGGCGCTCGCGTTCCTCGTCTTCTTCGCGCTGATTGCCGAGGTCGGGCCGGTTCGCGCAACAGTGATCACGTACGTGAACCCGGCGGTCGCCGCCGTGCTCGGAGTGACGATGCTGAGCGAGCAGCTGACGGTCGGAATGCTCGCCGGATTCGCGCTGATCCTCACAGGCTCCGTGCTCGCGACCGGCCGTGGCCCGGACCCGTTGCCGGATGTGGTCCCCGAACCGCAGACGGCGACCCTATGATCGTCTGATGAGCGACGCGAACGTCGGACCATTCCAGCAGCCCCCCGGCTCACATCCGAGCGACGGGCGCAGCGAGGCCGATCCGGTCTCGTGGCTGCAGATCGAGCAGGGCTGGGGCGTCGTCACGAGTGACGGCGAGGCGCTCGGCACGGTCTCGCAGGTCGCCGGGTCGAAAGGCGACGACATCTTCGACGGGCTCGCCGTCGAGATCGCAGGCGGCTCGGTTGTGTACGTGCCCGGCGAGCAGGTGGGGCTCATCTACCCCGGCAAGGTCACTCTGCGCATCAATTCCGGCCAAGCCGGCGCGCTCGGGCCGTATGTCGCGGCACCGCCGCAGACCATCATGCATCCGGACGGCGGGTCGCTCGTCCAGCGTGCAGCGCGCTTCTTCCGCCGCCGCTAGCCGCTACGCGGCGCGGGCGCGGTTCCGGATCGCGTCGAACGTGGTGGCGATGCCGTCGAGGGCGTCGTGGCGCTCGGCGAGCCGCAGGAGCTCACGCGCTTCGCTGCGCCGCAGCGCGACGATGCGCGGTGTGTTCAGCGCCCAGTCGAGGACGAGCGCGAGGTCCCGAAGGCCGGAGGACGTTCCCGCCTGTGCGGCCGCGAGGGACTGAGCCCGCTCGATCTGCGCGCTGGGGAAGGTCAAGATGTGTCCGCGGAACTCGAGCCTGACCATGCCGCTTCGCCACTGTAGTGAGGGTGTCGGCTGGCACCCCGTGGGCGGGTGGGCTAGAAGATCCGCCAGCTCTGGCGGCTCATGAAGAAGCCGTGGCCGCGCGCGTTCGTACAGGTGATCCCGACCGCCCGCGAGACGCAGCCGACGCCGTCCCGACGGAAGGTGTGCCCGTAGGCGAGGACGCGAGACTGTGGGTCGATCGCGGTATCGCCGTGGCAAACGAGGATCGCGTTGCCGAACCGGGTGATCTGGATGGAGTCTCCCGAGTCGAGCTGACACCCCTTCGGCGGCCTCGGCTCCGGCACGAGACGGCTCCGAATGTCGCAGCGGATCGTGGGTGTGAGGTCGCCGGTGAGGCCTTCCGAGAACGCGCAGCCGATGTTGCCCGTCGGTGTGCGGAACTGCAGGACGACAGCCTTGTGCGAGGCCGCGCCCGCGGCGGTCGAGAGGGCGAGCGACGCGCCGAGAACGGCGACGAGGGCAAGCACGGTGGCGCGCACCGCCAGACCGTACGCGACCTGTCGGCCGGAGTTTGCGGACGGTCCGACCGATGAGCCGGAAAACCTCCCCGTTCGGCCAATGGCCGAGGGGAGCGGGCTGACGCATGCTCAGGCCGGGGAGCGCACTGGCAGCAGGAGGGGCAGTACCCGAACGTGAACGTGGATCGCCGACAAGGGGAGAAGACGATCGTCCGCTGTGTCGAGTGCGGCTGCTCGGGAGCCGCACACTGGCAGGGCTGGCGCGCCTACCGGATCGACGATTCGGACGCGGCCGATTCGCCATCGCTCGCGTTCACCTGCCCCTCCTGCGCCACTGACAAGTTCGGCCTGCGGCCGCGGACCGCGCGACGCGGGGCATAACGCCCCGCCGCGCGCCGTCTTCCCACGCGAAACAGGGGCGACAGGACTCGAACCTGCAACCCCCGGTTTTGGAGACCGGTGCGCTACCAATTGCGCCACGCCCCTGGGCTGCGCACGCAGTTTAGAGGCTTGATACGCATTTGCGGGTATCCGCGGCTGGTGCGTCTGACGCGGCGCGTCTGTGCCGCGTCAGATTTGCCCGTAGCAACCGCTACGGGCTTCACCCGCCACAGCCCAGCCGCTTGGTCAGACGCATCCCCACGAACACCCCAATGCGCATCAACCCTCCGCGTCCGCGATGCGTAGCATCGCCCTCGTGCCGCTCGCGGGGCTCTTCCTGCTGATCGCCCTCGGGCTCGGGGCGATCGCGGTCTGGAGCGCCGAGGCCGCCCGGTGGCCGATTGCCGCTGCCGCAGCCGTTCTGGCGGCCTGGATGGCATCTCTGGCATGGACTGCACTAAGGAAAACGCGCCCCTAGGGCGTATTCTCATTGCGTGGCCGGCGCAGACGACACGCAGTCACTCTGGGTCGAGTTCAGGCAGACGGGGGACAAGGCGATCAGAGACCGCCTCATCCTCACGTACGCGCCGCTCGTCAAGTACGTCGCGGGCCGGCTCGGATCGGGCCTGCCGGCGCACGTCGATGAAGGCGATCTCGTCTCGTACGGGCTCCTCGGGCTGATCGGCGCGATCGAGCGGTACGACCCGGCGCGCGACATCAAGTTCGAGACGTACGCGATCGCGCGCATCAAGGGCGCGATCATCGACGAGCTTCGCGCGCTCGACTGGGTGCCCCGCTCGGTGCGTTCGCGTGCACGCGAGATCGAGCGTGCGATCGGCGAGCTCGAGGCAAAGCTTGGGGTCGCCCCGACCGACGAGCAGATCGCCGAGAAAATCGGGATCTCGGTCGACGAGCTGGGGGAGTCGCTGATCGACATCTCGCGCTCGTCGATCGCTGCGCTCGACGAGCTGTGGTCGGTTTCGGGGGAGGGCGACCAGGTCTCCCTGATGGACACGATCGAGGACACGTCCGGCCCGCGGCCCGCAGACGTGCTCGACGAGACCGAGATGCGCGAGGCGCTCGCCGAGGCGATCGCGCGCCTTCCCGAGCGGGAGAAGCTTGTCGTGACGCTCTACTACTACGAAGAGCTGACGTTGCGCGAGATCGGCGAGGTGCTCGGCGTGACCGAGTCGCGCGTGTCCCAGCTCCACACGAAGGCGATTCTGCGCTTGAAATCGCGGCTTGCCGGCGCCACGGCTCGCGTTTAGAGCTCACATCAAATCCCTACACGAGTCTTAGCGACGGCTTAGCTCGGGGCGGAAAGCTGGGCTCATGCAGTCCTCCCGCCTCTCCACCGCCCGGCGCAACGTGCGGATCGCGCGCTACGCGATCGGCGTCACCGCGGCAGCCGCGCTCGCGGCCTTCGCGGCCGCCGCTCGGGCGTCGCACCCCGGCTCGCACCAGCGCGTGCGGGCCGGGGTCACCACGAGCGCGACGTCGTCGAGCGATCAATCCACCGCGACCTACTTCGGCGACGACAACTCCTCGATCGGGCCGTCGGGCAGCGCGTCGACGCAGGTGCAGTCGGGGGCGTCGTGAACAGCTTTCGTTCGATGGGCTGCGACATCACGCTCCCCTTCGGCGCGCCACTCGCCGATGTTCGCGCGCTCTTCGACGCGCGCGACGCGCGCTTCAGCCGCTTTCTCCCTTCCTCCGAGCTCAACCGTGTCAACGCCACCTCCCTGGGCCTGACACTCGTCTCGGAGGAGTTCGCGTCGATGCTCCAACACGGTCTCGACGCGGCCCGCGCCACCGGTGGCCTCGTCACCCCCTGCGCCGGTGGCGCGATCCTCTCTGCCGGCTACGACCGCGACTTCTCGCTCCTCCCCGACGATGTGGGCGCGGTCGAGCCGGCGCCGGTGCCATCGGTCTCGTCCATCTCGCTCCTCGGGCGGGGACTCCTGCGCACCGAGCCGGTCACGCTCGACCTGAACGGTGTCGTCAAGGGACGCACGGTCGACGACGCGCTGGCGCTCGTCGGCTCCGGCTGGATCTCGGCAGGCGGCGACATCGCTGCCGTCGACACGGTCGTGGTCGGGCTTCCCGGTGGCGGCAGCGTGACGCTGCACGGCGGCGGGCTCGCGACGAGCAGCGTGGCGCGTCGCCGCTGGCTCGCCGGCGGGCAGCAGCAGAACCACCTCATCGATCCGCGGACGGGTCGCTCGACCGCGAGCCCGTGGTTGCACGTCACGGTTGCTGCGTCGACGTGCCTGCACGCCGATGTCGCGGCGAAGGCAGCGCTCCTGCTCGGGCTCGAGGGGCCGGGCTGGCTCGACGAGCGGTCGCTGGCCGGGCGCTTCGTCGAGCGCGACGGCCACGTCATCCTCAACGGGGCCTGGCAGAGCCGGGCGCCGCTTTCGCTAGCTGCATGACCTCTCGGGACGGTGCCATGGCGCGTTCACCGTTCCCAGGCAAGGGTGACAGAAGTGCAACACGCTTTGTTCCACAGGGCCGGTTGCAGCAGCTTCGCAGCGTTCGTTGCCAGGCAAGGGTGACAGAAGTGCAACACGCCTCCCTCGGGGAAAGGGGTGCGTCGTGAGCCCCGCCGTCTGGTATTTCGCCCGCTCCGCCGGGATCGTCGCGTACCTCTTGCTCTCTTCGTCAGTACTGCTCGGGGTGCTGATGGCCGGCAAGGCGAAGCTCGCCTGGCCGCGTTTCGCCGTCGAGGAGGTCCATCGCTTCCTCGCGATCCTCACCGGTGTCTTCGTCGTGCTGCACGGCGCATCGCTCCTCCTCGACTCGGTGGTGCCGACGAACGTCTTCCAGGAGCTCGTGCCGTTCACGAGCGCGTATCGCCCCTGGGCCGTCGGCCTCGGCGTGTGCGCCGCCGAGCTGCTCGCGGCGGTCGGCATCTCGAACGCACTTCGGCCACGCCTCGCGCATCGCACGTGGCGACGCCTCCACTATCTGACGCTCCCCGCCTGGGCACTCGCGTCGGTGCACGGCATCCTCGCCGGCACGGACGCATTCGATCCGTGGTTCGCGGCGCTTGCCGCCGGCACGGTCGCCGCCGTCTGCATTGCCGGCTTCGCCCGCTTCTCGCGGGCGCGCGTCCCGGCGTAGGATTCGCCGCACAGCGCACGCCGCCACTCGCCAGCAGGAGGACTCGATGCCCATCGAAGCCGGGAAGATCCGCAACGTCGCCGTCGTCGGCCACCGCGGGACGGGCAAGACCTCGCTCGTCGAGGCCATGCTCTTCCAGGCGGGAAAGACGAACCGGCTCGGCACGGTAGACGCGGGGACGACCGTCTCGGACTGGGACGAGGACGAGCACAAGCGGCAGATGTCGCTCTCCGCGTCGCTCTGCAACTGCGAGTGGCAGGGACGCAAGCTGAACCTGATCGACACGCCCGGCGACTCCGGGTTCCAGGCCGACACGGTCGCGGCGCTGCGGGTCGTCGAAGGAGCGCTCGTCGTCATCTCGGGCGTGATGGGCGTCGAGGTGAACACCTCGCGTGTGTGGGCGCGCGCCGAGGAGCTCGAACTGTCGCGCGTCGTCTTTGTCAACATGCTCGACCGCGAGCGCGCCGACTTCTACCGCGTCCTCGGCAGCCTGCAGGAGCAGCTCTCCGACCGCTGCATTGCGATCCAGCTCCCGATCGGGGTGGAGCATGAGCTGACCGGCGTCGTCGACCTGCTGCACAACTGCGCCTACATGGATCCGTCCGGCGCGCGCGAGGGTGATCCCGTCGCCATCCCGGCTGACCTGCAGTCGACCGTCGAGGAATACCGCACGAAGCTGCTCGACGCGGTCGTCGAAACCGACGAAGCGCTGATGGAGCGCTACCTCGGCGGCGAGGAGATCGCGTCCGAGGACATCGCGCACGCGCTCAAAAACGCCGTCACGCGCGACGAGATCTATCCGGTCGCCTGCGGCGTGGCGACCAAGAACCTCGGTACCCATGCGCTGCTCGACCTGATCGTCGAAGGCGTCCCGAGCCCGGCGAAGAAAGGCTCGCCGATCGAGACCGACGCGACGATCGCCGCATTCGTCTTCAAAACAGTGGCCGATGCCTTCGCCGGACGCATCTCGATCTTCCGCGTGTATGCGGGCGAGGTGAAGTCCGACACGACGCTCGTCAACCACCGTGATCACTCCAAGGAGCGCCTCGGCTCGCTGATGACGCTCGAGGGCAAGGAGCACGAGAAGTCAGACGGCTTCGGGGCGGGCGACATCGGCGCCGTCGCGAAGCTCAAGGACGTGCAGACGGGCGATGTGCTCGTCGACGCCGAGCACGATCTCGATCCGCCCGAGCTCGGCTTCCCGGAGCCGGTGATGAGCTTCGCCGTGACGGCAAAGACGAAGGGCGACGAGGACAAGGTCGCGCAGGCGCTCCGGCGCCTCTCCGAGGAGGACCCGACGCTGCACCTCTCACGCGACTCGCAGACCGGGGAGGAGCTGCTCGCCGGGATGAGCCAGGTCCATGTCGAGGTCGCGGTCTCGCGCGCGAAGTCTCGCTTCGGCGTCGAGATGGAACTGCATCAGCCGCGTGTCCCGTACGTCGAGACGATCAAGACGAAGGCACGCGCCCACGGGCGCTACAAGAAGCAGACCGGCGGTCGCGGCCAGTTCGGCGACTGTCACATCGAGATCGAGCCGATCGAGGGCTCGACCGGTTACGAGTTCATCGACAAGATCGTCGGCGGCGTCATCCCGCAAAGCTTCCGCCCGGCGGTCGACAAGGGCATCCAGGAAGCGCTCACACACGGCGAGCTCGCGGGCGCGCCCGTCCAAGGAGTGCGTGTGACACTCGTCGACGGCAGCTACCACAACGTCGACTCGTCGGAGATGGCGTTCAAGATCGCGGGCTCGATGGCGTTTCGGCTGGCCTACGAGAAGGCCGAGCCGACGCTGCTCGAACCGATCATGGAGCTCGAGGTGACGGTCCCCGACGAGGCGGTTGGCGCGATCAACGGCGACCTCAACTCCCGGCGCGGACGGCTCCACGGCATGGAGCCCAAGGGCGGCGTGACGACGATCAAGGCCGAGGTGCCGATGGCGGAGGTGCTCACCTACAACCAGGCGCTCACCTCGCTCACCGGCGGTCGCGGCGACTATCACATGCAGTTCCTGCGCTACGAGGAAGTGCCTGCGCACATCGCGCAAAAGCTGATCGACGCTGCGAAGAAGGAGAAGGAGGCGGTTCCGGCCTGACGTCAGGCTCGTGCGGGAGGGTTACCCTGTCGCCATGACCCGCCACGTCGACCGTTCGTGCGCGATTTGCGAGCGTACGCTGCTCCTCGGCGAACGGGCAGTCCGCTTCTCCCCGAACGGCGGCGCCGACTACGTCGACGTGTGCGCGCTCTGCGCGGAGACAGCGGTCGAGTACGGCTGGATCCGTGAGGGCGCGCCGACGACGCCGACCATGCCGGATGCGCGCCACCGGCGCGGCCGCGGCCTCCTCGCGACGCTGCTCGGCACGACGCCGAGGCAGTCGACCGAGACGATCGCGACCGAGCCGATCCTGCGCCGTCTATCCGAGGAGGAGCTCGCGATGGTCGAGGCCGCGGATCTCTTCAACTCCTCGCAGTACCGGCGCACGATCGGCGGGATCGGGAAGTCGCTGGGCCAGCCCCGCGTCTCGGTGGTCGCCCTCTCGGGCGTGAACGCCGAGGTCGTGGTCACCGTCGCCTGGGACATCTCCTGGTACCAGTACCGGGTCTCGCCCGAGTCGGAGAACCCGGTTCGGCTCGAAAGCCGCGGCCACGATCCGGGCGAGCTCGAGGGGTCGTTCACGGAGTGGAACGCGCATATGACGGACGACGGCCGGATCGCGCCCGACATCGCGCGGGTGTAACAGCTTCGAGAACTGCCCTAGCGTCCTCCGGCGCGGTTCGTACACTGAGAGCTAGTGATCTACTGCGTGATCCCGAGCGAGCTCGAGGACGACCTGTTCGAGAAGATGGTCGAGTACTACCGCGACAACCCCAACGTCACGGTGGTCGTCGATCGGCGCGAAGGGCCCGACCGGCGCGCCCGCGGGAAACACGACGAGCACGCGGAGCAGCGCCAGACGCGCGACCGCCGCCGCCCGCGTGTCCCCGGCACCTTCCTCGAAACAGACGCCGGCGAGTCGTAGGGCGGGGTTCCACGCCGGCCCGTCTACGATGGGCGGCATGGCGACTGCAACCTTCGAATCACTGAACCCGTCCACCGGCGAGGTCATCGAGTCGTTCCCGCGCTCGACTGCGGCCGACGTCGACAAGGCCGTTGCTGTGGCTCGCGCGGCGTGGGAGGACTGGCGGCTCGTGCCGGCGCCCGAGCGCGGCAACATCCTCTTCCGCTTCGCGCAGGTGCTCGAGCAGTCGAAGGCGGAGCTCTCCGACCTGATGACGCGCGAGATGGGGAAGGTGAAGGCCGAGGCCGGCGGCGACGTCCAGGAAGCGATCGACATGAGCTACTACATGGGCGGCGAGGGTCGGCGCCTGTTCGGCCAGACGACCCCGTCGGAGCTCCGCGACAAGTTCATGATGAGCGTGCGGATGCCGGTCGGTGTGGTCGGCGCGATCACGCCCTGGAACTTCCCGATCGCGATTCCAGCGTGGAAGCTCTGCCCGGCACTCGTGTGCGGGAACACCGTCGTGCTGAAGCCGGCGGAAGACACCCCGTTGCTCGCGCAGCGGTTTGTCGATCTGTTGCATGACGCTGGACTGCCGGAAGGCGTCGTACAGATCGTGCACGGCTACGGCGAGGAGGCGGGCGACGCGCTCGTCCGTCATCCCGACGTGCCAGTGATCACGTTCACGGGCTCACGCGAGACGGGCGTGCTCGTGACGAAGAACGCAGCCGACCAGCTGAAGCACGTGCATCTCGAGCTCGGCGGCAAGAACGCGATCATCGTGATGGACGACGCCGACCTCGATCTCGCGGTCGACGGGATCGTGTGGAGCGCGTTCGGCACCGCCGGCCAGCGCTGCACGGCGGCGTCGCGCGTGATCGTGCACCGCGGTGTCTACGGCGCGCTGCAGTCGAAGCTCGTCGAGCGCGCGGAGCGGCTGACGATCGGCGCCCCGTGGGAGGACGACACGCAGATCGGCCCGGTGATCAACGAGGCGGCAGTCGAGAAGATTCACTCGTACACCGAGATCGGCAAGGGCGAGGGCGCGAAGCTGCTCACCGGCGGCGAGCGCGTCGAGGGCCACGGGTTCTACTACCGGCCCACCGTTTTCGCGGACGTCGATGCGGGGATGCGGATCGCGCAGGAGGAGATCTTCGGGCCGACGACCGCGCTGATTCCCGTCGACTCGTTCGAGGACGCGGTACGAGCCGCGAACAGCGTGCAGTACGGGCTGTCGTCGTCGATCTTTACGCGCGACGTCAACAAGGCGTTCAAGGCGATGCGCGATTTGCAGACCGGCATCACGTACATCAATGCCGGCACGACCGGCGCCGAGGTGCATCTGCCGTTCGGCGGCATGAAGCAGACCGGCAACGGTCACCGCGAGGCGGGGCAGGCCGCGCTCGATGTCTTCACCGAGTGGAAGTCGGTGTACGTCGACTACAGCGGCCGGCTGCAGCGCGCCCAGATCGACAACAACTAGAGGGTCCTCGAATGCTCGTGCGGTTGTACACCGACGGAGGAGCGCGCGGGAATCCAGGGCCCGCGGCGTACGGATTCGTGCTGGAGGCGGAGGACGGGACGGTGCTCGCAGCCGAAGGCGTCGCGATCGGGACGGCGACGAACAATGTCGCCGAGTACAGCGGGCTCGTCGCAGGATTGCGGCGCGCGCTGGAGCTGCAGCTGCCCGCGGTCGAGGTCGTCTCGGACTCGGAGCTGATGGTGAAGCAGATGCGTGGCGAGTACCGCGTCAAGAACACGGCGCTGCAGAGCCTCTTCGTCGAGGCGAACGAGCTTGCACGGAAGCTCGGCGCAGTCGAGTATCGCCATGTGAAGCGCGCGAACAACGAGCTCGCGGACAGGCTCGTCAACGAAGCCCTGGACGCGGTGTGACGATCGAGCCGTCGCACCCGTTCGGTCGTGCGGTGCTCGCCGACGACTTCGAGGGCGCGCTCGCGACGATTGCCGACGACATCACGTTCCGCAGCCCCGCGGTGCACAAGCCGTACCACGGCAAAGGCGCGGTCGAAGTCGTGCTGCGCACGGTCGCGACCGTGTTCGAGAACTTCCGCTATACGCAGGAGTGGCGCGACGGCCGGACGACGATCCTGTTCTTCGAGGCGAACGTCGGCAACCGCGATCTGCAGGGGATCGACATCCTCGAGGAGAACGACGCGGGCCTGATCGAGCGGTTCACCGTGATGATCCGTCCGCTCTCGGGCCTGAACGCGGTCGCGAGCACGATGGCCGAACGTCTCGGCCTGAACCGTCCCTGACCGCGGCTATACTTGCCCGCCTACGCGGATGTAGCTCAGTTGGCTAGAGCGTCTGCTTGCCATGCAGAAGGTCGTGGGTTCGAGTCCCATCATCCGCTCTTGAAGGCCCGCTCCGGGCTTTTTGGTGCCAGCCTGGCGACGTGAGTCCCGGTTGAGTCCCGACCCTAGCTCGCTCGGTCGGAACGTGGTTCGTCGTGGACCGGCCGGTCCGCTTCGGGACGTACCGGCCGACTCCGGACCGATCGCGGATCGCGAACGCACGGTCGCCTAGCGCCGCCTCAGCGGGTGACGAAGGGATCGAGCTCGGCTGCCGGCTTCGGCCTTGCGATGTGGTAGCCCTGCGCGGCGTCGCAGTCGAGCGCGGCAAGCCGGCTGAGTGTCTCGGCGTCTTCGACTCCTTCGCCGATGACCTTCATGCCGAGTTGGTGACCAAGCGCGATGGTCGAGCGCACGATCTCGGCGCTGTCCGGATCGCGGGTGAGCGAGCCGACGAACTTCTGGTCGATCTTCAGCTCCTCGATCGGGAGGTCGAGCAGCCGGCTCAGTGAGGAGTAACCGCTGCCGTAGTCGTCGAGCACGATCTTCACGCCGGCGTCCTGGAGGCGGTGGAGCATCGCCGAGGACAGCTCCTCGTTGCGCATGAGAGCACTCTCGGTGACTTCGAGCTCGAGCGTCTGCCGCGGGACGTCGTACTCGCGCAGGAGAACCTCGACGAGCTCTGCGAAGTCGGGGTCACCGAGCGAGTTGGGAGAGATGTTGACGGCGATCGTCGCGGTGGTGCGCGTGCTCCACTTCTGCCATTGCTGCAACGCCTCGGCAAGCACGAACGCGGTCAAATGACGAACCATCCCGGTTTGCTCGATCAGCGGGATGAACTCGGGCGGCATGATCAGCCCGAGCTGGGGGTGCTGCCAGCGAACGAGAGCCTCGAATCCCGTGATCTCGTTCGTTCGCAGGTCGAGCTTCGGTTGGTAGTGGAGAAGCAGCTGGCCGGTGTCGAGAGCCGTTCGCAGCTCGGCGAGCCGGGAGATCCGTTTCGGAGCTTGCGGGTTCGAGCTCTGGAAGAGCTGCCAGCCGCTCTTCGCGCCCTTGGCGCCGTACATCGCTGCATCCGCGCTCCGGAGTAGCTCGACAGCGCTCGTCCCGTGGTCGGGGAAGAGCGCGATGCCGATGCTTGCTTCCACGTAGAGCGGTGTGTCGTTGATGGTGAACGGCTCGGCGAGCGAGCGACCGAAACGCTCTGCGATCGCGATCGCCTGGTCGACACCGCTCAGCGGCTGAATCAACATCGCGAATTCGTCGCCGCCGATTCGTGCGAGCAAGTCGTCCGGGCGGAGCAGTTGGCGGAAGCGGGAGCTGACGGCGCAAAGCAGCTGGTCGCCGTAGTGGTGGCCGAGAACGTCGTTGACCTCCTTGAACCTGTCGAGGTCGAGCAGCAGCAGCGCGGTCGGGTTGCCCTCCTCGAGCGCGGCGGCGAGTCGCGCGTTCAGGCTGCGACGGTTCGGCAGCGCTGTCAGTTCGTCATGCGCAGCTTGATAGAGCTTTTCGGCGAGCTGACGCTTCAGCTCCGCCTCGTAGCGCGCACGCTCTTCCTCGCGTTCCTCTTCCTGACGCCGAAGAGCTTCTTGCGCATGCTTCAGTTCGGTCACGTCCAGCATCACGCCGTTCACCGCAATGGGCTGGCCGTCGTCGTCTCGAACGAATGAGGTCTTTTCCCAAAGATGAACGACCCGGCCGTCAGCGGTGAGCATCCGATATTCGAAGTCGAACGGCCGCTCGGCCGCGATGCAGGCTTCCGCCTCGGTGACGATCCGATCTCGATCCTCCGGATGGAGGGCACGAACCCACGCGTCTGGGTCGGCCACCCACTCCTCCGGCTCGAAGCCCAGGATCGCCTTGCACTGGGGGCTCACGTAGCGCAGCCGGAACGAGCCGACGAAGTCGGCGATGTAGGTGACCGCCGGGATCTGCTCGACCAGCGACTGAAACTCGCGGCCGCTGGCGCTCGCTGAAGAAGTGGCAACGCTCACAAGCCCATTTTCGGCAGATCGGGCCTGGCTCTAAAGCCAGGCGACGGGCTGAGCGTCAGGAGCGCTTGGAATGTGACGCCTGCTCGGCGCCGACCGCGTCGCGCAGCTCGGCGATGTCCTCGCGCAGATCGTCTTCCTCGGCCGATACGTGCTCCATCAGGTCGGCCAGGGCATCCGCCAAGGCATCGAGCTTCTGATGCATAGCGCTCTCGTTGCGCCGTTGCGAGTTCTGGAGCAAGGCGACGAGGAGAAACGTGACAATCGTGGTCGCAGTGTTGATGACGAGCTGCCACGTGTTCAGGTTCCCGAGCACGAAGTAGCTGGGAGCCCACACGACCACGAGCACGACGCAGCCGATGAAGAACGCGGCATGGCTTGCGAACTCCGACGCCGCTTCGGCGAATCGGTCGAACAGGCTGGAGCTTCGCGTTTCGTCGCCGGTGGCTTCGATGCACGCATCCTCTCCCGATCGCCGGTTCGTCAAACGACCTGGCATCCATTCGCGCGAGACTGTCCCGTCTGTCACCAACCTGGAGGTTCGGCACGAGAGCTGAACAGATGAGCCCGGCGCGCAACCGTGTCACTCCGCTCGGCGAGATCGTCGCCATTCCGCTCCGCGGTACCTGGGGCGGCAACCGCGGCATCCTCCACCGCGAGCGCGAGATAGTCCGGCAGCACGCGAGCGATCTCTGGATCACGTGCATGCTCGAGTTCCAGGGACGCCGTTATGAGCAATGGCGGCCACACCACTTCACATGGCTGTACTTCCATGACGAGGCGGTCTCGCTCGCGGCTGGGCACCGTCCGTGCGCCTACTGCCGACGCGAGAGCTACGACGCCTATAGGGAAGCCTGGGCGGAAGCGCTCGACGTTCCGGTTCCGCGAGCGAAGGAGATGAACCAGCAGCTCCACACCGAGCGCATCCACCGCGGGACGCATCGCCGCCGGCTGCACGAGCTGCCGTGGTCGACGCTCCCCGACGGCACCTTTGTCGCGGTCGACGGCACACCCGCGCTCGTGCTCGGCCGCGAGCTCGTCGAGTGGGCGACGGAGGGGTACCGAACGCGCATCCGGCGGCCTCATGCCGGGAACGCACTCGTGATCACACCGCCGTCGACCGTCGCGGTCTTGCGCGCGGGCTACGCCCCGCAGATCGACGACGGTGCGACACCGCGCTGAGTCTCAGTTCGCGTACGCGTCAGCGGAGAGCAGAGCTCACGCACGACTTGCGGCTCCTACGGTGCAACAGCGCTCCCAGTTCGGCGGCGGGGAGCGGCCGCGACAGGAGATACCCCTGCCCGAGATCGCACTGCTCGGTCTTGAGCCTGTCGAGTTGCGCCTCGGTCTCGATCCCCTCGCCGAGCGTCTCGATGCCGAGCCACTTGGCGAGCTGCACGACGGTGCGAACGAGCGCCGCCGATTGCGCCGAGACGTCGAGTCCCGAGACGAAGAGCCGGTCGATCTTCAGCATGTCGACGGGGAACTGCTTCAGGTAGCCAAGGGAGCTGTAGCCCGTTCCGAAGTCGTCGACCGCGATCCGAATGCCGAGGGTCTTCAGCTCCTGCAGTCGTTCAGCAGCGGTTTCGGCATCGCGCGTGAGCGCAGTTTCGGTGATCTCGAGCGTCAGCGCCTCCGAGGGAAGACCGCTCGCCATGAGTGCATCCCGGACGTCGTCGACCAGCGTCGGCTCGTCGAGCTGCCGACCGGAAACGTTGGCGGCCATCCGGAGCGGAAAGCCGTTGTCACGCCATTCGACGGCCTGCCGGCAGGCTTCACAAAGGACCCATCGGCCGAGCGGAACGATGAGACCGGTCTCCTCCGCGATCGGGATGAAGAGGTTTGGGCCGACGACACCGCGCGTCGGGTGGTTCCAGCGCACGAGTGCTTCGACGCCGGTGATCTCGTTGGTACGGAGATTGACCGTCGGCTGGTACTCGAGAAAGAGCTGGTCGCCTTCGATCGCCTCGAGCAGGTCCATCTCCAGCCAAAGCCGGTCTTCGACTTCGGCGTACATGTCCGACTCGAAGACGACGAAGCGATCGCGACCGGTTTCCTTTGCGCGGAAGAGAGCGATATCTGCGTCCCGCAACAACACCTGCGCCGACTCACGTGGCCCGACGGCAACCCCGATGCTCGCAGTGATCGTGATCGCCCGCAGCGAGCAATCCAGGTCGACGGGCCGGCGAAGCTCCCGAAGCAGCCGGTCGGCAACGAGCTCTGGCGGAACCGTCGTCGGCTCGGGATCGAGCAGGATGACGAATTCATCACCACCGAGCCGCGCGACGGTGTCACCGCTTCGCACGGCGTGCGACAGACGTTCCGCGACAACCTGCAACAGCTGGTCGCCGGCGGCGTGGCCGCACGTGTCGTTGATGTGCTTGAACCCGTCCAGATCGAGGAAGAGAAGACCGACGGACTGCCCGGACCGCTGCGCACGAGTGAGCAACTGCTCGGCTCGGTCGAGGACGAGCATGCGGTTCGGAAGTCCCGTCAGTGGGTCGTGAAGCGCCTGGTGGCGAAGTTGCCCTTGCGCTCCGATGAGGTCACGCTGGCCGAGAAACTGCCGTATCGACACCAGACCGACGAGCGTCATCGCGATGATCGCCATGACCAACCCCGGAAACAGCGAGTCATGCCGATCGGAGAACAGCAAGACACCGAAGCCGAAGGCGACGGCCGTGTACGGGAGCCAGCTGATGCGCTCGTTGCGCGCTTCGATCTGCTCGGGGCCGTCGACCTGGCGCTGGAATGCAGCGGCGACGGTCATGACGGCAATTGCGATCATCCAGAGCGAGTCGACCGGATCGCCTCCCTGGTAGCTCGCATGCAGCTGCACGTAGCCGTAGACGAGATCGGCCAGCACGTAGAACCCGAGGCCGATGCCGAGGACTTGCAGCGCACGTCGCGACGACGGCGCCGAGCCCTGGAGAAGCAGCGAGCCGATGCCGACGAGCAACACCATGTCGCCGACCGGATAGGCAATCGAGCATGCGGCCTGGATCACGCTCGCGGCGTGGGAAACGGCCGTCGGGCCGAGCACGACGTAGATCACGGCCGCCGACCCTCCGAGAGCGACGACCGCCAGGTCGAGCGCCGTGCGAGTCCGTTCCGCCGAAGTTCGTCTGCGCACGGGGAAGGCCAGGATCCCGGCGAGCATCAAGGGGTAAAAGCTCAGATAGAAGAGGTCGGCGACCGAGGGATACGGCCTCACACCGGCCAGCTCGTAGACCGTCTGCGCGATGTCACCCAGCAGGTACGCGAACGAGGCACAGGCGAACAGCCGCCATGCCCGGCGCAGGCGCGGCCACGCTCGGCACCGCTCGGCCGCAAGCCACGACGTCCAGATCGCCGCGATCCCGGCCGGATAAAAGAACACGTCACCGATCACGGGTCGGCTCAGCGGCGACCAGCCCGAGAACTGCCAGGCGGCATAGAGGGCGAGGAGCGCGGCCATCGTCACCCCGGCTCGCAGCGCTCCGGCGGGAGTACGGCTTGGCGCATGAGCATGCGACAAGCGAGTTCGCAGGGCGATCGACATGTACCCATGAATCGTCAGCGCGGGCTTTGCCGCATGCGGGAAAACCCGCAACGGCTTGCGGGAAGGCATCAGACCCTGAAGCAGCGCGTTCGGCGGGCTGGAGGCTTAGCGGGCGCGCCGGTGGAGGATCAGTTCGGCTTGCACGCGGAGTCCTCGAGCGTCGCGAGCTCACGGTTGTCTGTCAGGTCCTCGGTACGGTCGTAGGCGCCGGGGGCCTCCCCGATCCACATCACATCCGGCGTCACGCCGGGGCCTTCGGCGGTAGCCCGGTAGCGGCTCCCCCTGCCTGACGGATGGTCGCCGTGCGGGAAGAAGCCGTAACAGAACGACCCCTTGGGAGTGTGCGTGAGGAAGCTGTTGTCGCGGCGCCAGCCCTGTCCGTACGCAGAGTCGTACGTGTCGACGTAGAGGTTGCGCCCGTAGGAGTCGATCGGGACGCCGGCCGACGTCGACTTGAAGCCGTGGACGGGAATGCCGTCATAGGTGTACGTGCCGAACAGGTGGTCGTACTTGCGGTACGCCCAGTCGGTCGTGATCGTGAGCACAGCGAGCGGGCCGCTCCAGTGTGAGAGGCGCAACTCCCAGACGGCCTGGGCCGCGGTGGGGGTGACGCCGTAGTCGGGGAGCTCCCGCTGCCACGCCTGGATCGCCCAGTACGAGCCGTCCGGCGCATCGCAGGCGGTGACGAGCCAGGCAAGCGCAGGCCCGTCGTAGGGCGTGCAGTCGTTGCCGAAGGTCTGCCAGTAGTGCGGGTTTCGGTACTTGCCGTAGCCGCCTGCGTAGTCGAGCTGGAACGAGACCTGACCGCGCCCTCGCTGCGGCGGCAACGCGTTGATCGCACCCCACGCGAGCACGTGCTTCGTCTGCCCGCGTGCGGTGTAGGTGAGCAGTGCTTCGCCGCGATTGTCGACGGCGAGCGTGACGTCGTGCGCGTTGCGATCGATCAGCTGCGACGCATCGGCGGTTGCCGCGTAGAACAGACAGCATCCGACCGCGCTCGCAAGTGCGAGAGCCGTGCGTACGACAGTCATCGAAGTCTCCCCTCCGGCTGTGGAGGTGTTTCTTCCCGTGGCTGCGGCGTTCGAACTCACTCATGAGAGTGAACGGCTCGCCAAGCAAGATCCCGGCGCGTAGTTCGCCACAGCTCAGCTGCGGCCGACCTCGTCACCGATCACATGCTGCAGGTCAGGCGCCGACTCGGAGTATGTTCCTGACGAGACGCGCCACCACGCGATCCTCTCGCGAGACGAGCGCACGGACCTCGACGGATGACTCGGCGCTCGAGATGAACGCATCTGACTCGGCGCGAGCGTTCGCTGCTTCGTCGATCTGCAGGCCGAGGTGCGCGAGCCGCGCGCACACCGCCGCGCGTACGCGCGCCGAGCCGGCCCCGATCCCGCCCGTGAACACGAGCGCGTCGAGGCCGCCCAGCGAGACGGCCATCGCGCCGACCGCCTGGGCGACGCGATACGCGAAGAGCTCGAGCGCGAAGATCGCGTCGGGTGAGGCGGACCGCTCGAGCTCGCGGACGTCATCCGTTCCCGCAAGGCCGATCAGGCCCGACTCGTGCTCAAGCTCGTGTTCCAGCGCGTCGATGCCGATGCCCTGGCGCAGCAGGTACAGGAGCGCACCCGGATCGACTGAGCCCGACCGAGAGCCCATGGGTACGCCTTCGAGCGGCGTGAAGCCCATGGTCGTGTCGATCGAGCAGCCGTCCAGAACCGCTGTCACCGACGACCCGCCGCCGAGATGGCAGACGACGAGCCTTGGCGCCTCCACCTCCTCCGCAACGCCCTGCACCGAGATCCCGTGGAAGCCGTAGCGGCGGATGCCGAGCTCGTCACGGTAGGGGCGCGGGATCGCATAGGTACGCGCGACGTCGGGGATCGTGCAATGGAACGCCGTGTCGAAGACCGCCACATGCGGCACATCGGGAAGCGCGGCGCGCGCCGCCTTGATCGCGTCGATCGCAGGCGCATTGTGCAGCGGTGCCAGCTCGACGAGTGCCCGCAACGCGTCGACCACTGCGTCATCGACCAGGGTCGGTTCAACGAAGTCCGGTCCGCCGTGCACGATGCGATGGCCGACGGCAGCCACCTCGCCGGCTTCTGCGTAGGACGGAACCGGTGTCGACGTGCCGGCCGCGTCGACGCTGCTCAACTTCAGGCTCGTCGAGCCGGAGTTGACGACCAGAACGTTCGCGTCGCCACCGTTCAGTGCGGCCACGTCCAGTCGCGGATCTCCGGATCGTCGTCGCCGTGCTCGCGCGTATAGGCGCGTGCGGCGAGCCGTCGCTCCTGCATCCGCTGGCGCAGATGGCCGGCGCGGTCCGCGAGCCCCGGAACGCGGTCGATCACGTCGATCACGAGGTGGAAGCGGTCGAGGTCGTTCAGCATCACCATGTCGAACGGCGTCGTCGTCGTGCCCTCTTCCTTGTAGCCGCGCACGTGCAGGTTGGCGTGATTCGTGCGTCGGTACGTGAGCCGGTGGATCAGCCACGGATAGCCGTGGTAGGCGAACACGACCGGCCGATGATGCGTGAAGAGCGAGTCGAACTCTGCGTCGGACAAACCGTGTGGATGCTCGGTATCCGGCTGGAGCCGCATCAGGTCGACGACGTTGACGACGCGTACCTTCAGATCGGGCAGCTCCTCGCGGAGGATCGCCGTCGCCGCGAGAGTCTCGAGCGTCGGGATGTCGCCGCAGCACGCCGAGCACCACGTCGGGCTCGCCGCCTTCGTCGTTCGATGCCCATTCCCAGATCCCGGCGCCGCGCGTGCAGTGCGTGATCGCCTCGTCCATCGTCAGGTAGTCGAGGGACGGCTGCTTGCCGGCCACGATCACGTTGACGTACTGGCGCGAGCGGAGGCAATGGTCTGCGACCGACAACAGGCAGTTCGCATCCGGCGGAAGGTAGACACGGATGACCTCCGCCTTCTTGTTCACCACGTGGTCGATGAAGCCGGGATCCTGGTGCGAGAAGCCGTTGTGATCCTGCCGCCACACGTGCGAGCTCAAGAGGTAATTGAGCGAGCCGATCGGTCTACGCCACGGGATCGCGTTCGTCGTCTTCAACCACTTCGCATGCTGGTTGAACATCGAGTCGACGATGTGGATGAACGCCTCGTAGCAGTTGAAGAGGCCGTGCCTCCCCGTGAGCAGGTAGCCCTCGAGCCACCCCTGGCACTGGTGCTCCGAGAGCACCTCCATCACGCGCCCGTCGGACGCGAGGCGCCCGTCGTCGGTCGGCTCGACCTCGGCATCCCAGGCACGCGTTGTCACCGAGAAGACGTCACCGAGCCGGTTCGACTCTGTCTCGTCGGGGCCGAACAGGCGGAACGTCGTTTGGTTCGCCGCGATCACGTCGCGCAGGAAGCCGCCGAGCACGCGTGTCGCCTCGCTCGATGAGACGCCCGGCTTCGCGACGTCGACGGCGTAGGCGCGGAAGTCCGGGAGTGCGAGGTCGGCAAGCAGCTCGCCGCCGTTCGCGCTCGGGTTCGCGCTCATGCGGCGCTCGCCGTGCGGCGCGAGCGCGCGTAGCTCCGTTCGCAACCGGCCGTCGTCGTCGAAGAGCTCCTCGGGCCGGTAGCTCCGCAGCCACTTCTCCAGCACGTCGCGGTGCGCAGCGTCTTCCCGAGCGCCCGCGACCGGAACCTGGTGCGACCGCCACGTGCCCTCCACTTGCAGCCCGTCGACGGTGCGCGGGCCCGTCCAGCCTTTCGGTGTGCGCAAGACAATCATCGGCCACCGGGGGCGCTCGCCTGCGTGCCCCGCGCGCGTCGCCTGCTGGATCGCGTGGATCTCGTCGAGCGCCTCGTCGAGCGCAGCCGCGAAGCGGTGATGTGCATCGGCGTGCGGCTCGTCGAGCCCGCTCGTGACGAAGAGCGGCCGCCAGCCGTAACCCTCGAAGAGCGAACGCAGTTCGTGCTCTGGAATTCGCGCGAGGACGGTCGGGTTCGCGATCTTGTAGCCGTTCAAATGCAGGATCGGGAGGACCGCACCGTCGGTCGCCGCGTTCAAGAACTTGTTCGAGTGCCAGCTCGTCGCGAGCGGACCGGTCTCGGCCTCGCCGTCTCCCACGACGCACGCGACGACGAGCTCGGGGTTGTCGAAGGCAGCGCCGAACGCGTGCGACAACGCATAACCGAGCTCCCCGCCTTCGTGGATCGAGCCTGGCGTCTCCGGCGCGACGTGCGAGGGGATGCCACCGGGAAACGAAAACTGGCGGCAGAGTGCACGCAGTCCATCCTCGTCCTCGCCGATATGCGGATACCGCTCGGAGTACGTCCCTTCGAGGTACGCGTTCGCAACGAGCCCGGGCCCGCCGTGACCGGGGCCCGCGACGAAGATCATCGAGAGATCGCGGGCGACGATTGCCCGATTCAGGTGCGCGTAGACGAAGTTGAGGCCCGGGGTAGTCCCGAAGTGCCCGAGCAGGCGCGGCTTGACGTGGTCCGCGCGCAGAGGTTCGCGGAGGAGCGGGTTGTCGAGCAGGTAGATCTGCCCGACGGAGAGGTAGTTGGCAGCACGCCAGTAGGCGTCGACCAGCTCGAGCTCCGGCTCGGCGAGGGACGGCCTGCTCACGACCGTTTCTTCTCGAAGATCACCAACACGCTGAGCTGCTCGTAGCCGACGAACCGGTGCTCGGCCCTCGCCGGCACGAAGACGGCGTTGCCAGGGTGCAGCTCGACCGACTTGCCTGCGATCTCCAGCGTGCCGTGCCCTTCGAGGACGACGTACACCTCGTCGTCGGCGTGCGGCTGCTGCCGGTCGGGCTCGGGCGCGACGAGCACGTACACGCCGATCTCGACGCCCTCGGACTCGTGCACGATCTCGTACCCGCCGCTCGCAGCGAGCCTCGCTTTCGCGGCGTCGATGTCGAACGGATGGGTGTCGGCCATCTCTCGCTCCTCCTTAGCTCGTTGTCATGCGAGCCGCGCGACCGGTTGCGGACTCTCCGCAAGGGTACGTCCGATGGCCGTGGCCCAGGCCACGACGCCCTCCCACTCACGGAAATCCCCGTCGGGAACCCGTGCGAGCTTCGCAACGATGCGCTCGCCGAGCTTGAGCTGCTCCGAGTCGAGGCGGCCGCCGAAGAGATGGTTGTCCCGCGCACCGACCGATGCCGCAGCGCGCGTCACCTCACGCGGCACCTCGACGGGGTCGCCGCTGGGACGAGCGATCGGCCCGCTGGAGAAGAGCCAGGTTGGCCGGGTGGCAAGCAATTCCTGGTGGTTCTCGACGAAGCGCCGTGCGGGTGGGAGCCAGGCGCCCAGGTAGACGGCGCTTCCCAGCACGAACGCGTCGTAGGACGCGGCGCTCGCGACCTCGTCCGGGCGGCGCACGTCGACGTCAAGGCCGTGGCTGCGTAGAACGCCGGCGATCGTCTCCGCAATCTCGTCGGTCGCTCCGTGCCGGCTTTCTGTTGCGACGAGCACCTTCATCGCGCCACCTCCTAAATCGTCAGCGCCAACGGCACGTGCAGCGGTCGCGCGGGCGACGGCAGACCTGGCACTGGGGCGTTCCGAAGCGCAGACGCTTCTTCACGCCGCCGGCCGAAGCCATGAGCCACGCGGCCACCGTCACGAGCAGCAGGACGGCGCCGGGATTGACGAGAACGTTCATGACCGCAGTTTCCCGACGGAACGGGGGAGACGAATCGGTAGACCGCTGCCACTCCGTTGCGGGTTTGCCGTGATGTGCAACCGGGCCGTCGGTGCTGAGCTTTGCGATATGAGTGACGTCGTCCTGACCGAACGCGAGCGTCGAGCCGCAACACTGATTGCGCGCGGCTTCCGCAACGCGGACGTTGCTGACGAGCTCGGCGTCTCACTGCGAACCGTCGAGGCCGACCGCGCCCGCCTGATGCGGAAGCTCGGACTCTCACGGCGCGCCGAGCTCGTGCGCTGGGCGCTCGAGCGCGGCTTGCTCCTCTAGCCGTCGCGGGAAACCCGCAGCGCGGTTCCGCGCCACCCACGATGGAGCATCGTCTCGCGGCTCGCAAACTCATGACGACAGCAATCGGTCGAACCCGCGGAGACGAGCTCGACCCTGATGGAAGGAGAAGGACATGCGTAAGTTCTTCGAGATCGGTGGACTCGTCGCCGCGGCCGTTCTCATCGCGTTTGGCGTCGTCGCCATCGTGATGGGCGTCAACGGGCGCCACACGGTCAACAGCAGCCTCAAGAACGAGTACATCGTCGGCACACCCGACATGACGCCGGCGGCGATCAAAGTCGAGGCGCAGAAGGACGGCATTGCGGCCTCCGTCACGCTATGGCCGACGAAGTCCGTCGCGAATCAGAAGATCGACACCGGCGCCAAGGCTCGCGTGATGGCCGAGTACATGCGGATTCACACGCTCGCAGCAACAAAGGGCTTCACGTACGCCCAGATGGGCATCTACACGGCCAAGCCAGGGACGCCGAAGTCGCAGTTGATGCCGGGTGGCGGGACGGATAGCGCCGCGTACGCGGCGACCGACCCGACGACCAAGCAGCCGGTACAGAACGGTGCACGGTCGATCTGGGTCACCGAGACGGCGCTCACGACCGCGCTCGACACGAGCTACATGGCTGATCAGCTCGGCCTGTTCGGCATCGTCGTCGGGATCGCCCTGCTGCTCTCCGGTCTGGGCTTCGCGATCCTCGCAATCGGCGGCGCCCTGCGGAACCCGCAGACCGCGCTGACCTGGTTCGCCACTCGCAAGTCCCCGGCTCCGCCCAAGCCCGCCGCGGCGTCGTAACCCGCTCGTCCTCCACAATCACTGAGGGCCGCGCAAGCGGCCCTCAGTGTGGTCCGCGATGCTCGATAAATCGCTCAGGCGTCGAGCAGGCCCTGCTCGATCGCATAGCGCACGAGCTCCGCGCGGCTCGTCAACCGCAGCTTCTGCATGATGTGCGCGCGATGCGTCTCGGCGGTGCGCACCGAGATGAAGAGCTCCTTCGCGATCTCCTGATTCGTGTGACCGAGCGCGAGCAGCCGCAGCACCTCGCGCTCGCGATCGGAGAGCGGATTGGTCTCCGCCTTCTTCGCGGCGGCGGCGTCGGCTGCAATCAGGCGAGCGCCGAGCTCCGGATGGACATAGCGCCCGCCGCGCGCGACCTCCAGCACCGCGGAGACGACCTCGACGTCGGCCGCCTCCTTCAGCACATAGCCTGTTGCACCCGCCGCGAACGCTTCGCGCACATAACGGGGGTCGTCCTGCATCGAGAGCACGAGGATCTTCGTCTCGGGGTGCTCGTGGAGGAGGGTCGGGATCACTTCGAGCCCGGTTCCGTCGGGCATCACCATGTCGAGGAGGACCACATCCGGCTTCAGAGAGCGCGCCTCGAAGACAGCCTGGCGACCGGACGACGCCTCGCCGACGGGCTCGATTCCTTCCTCCTGCGTGAGCAGGAGCCGGATTCCCGTCCGGACGACTGCGTGGTCGTCGACGATGAGCACGCGGATGGGCTTGGCGTCAGCCACCGAGCGAAACCCTAGTCCGCAACCCGGATTGCGCATACCGAATAACCCGCAGCATTCCTGCGTCCACAGCTGACGCCGGTTGCATGCGAGCTTCGTAACGTGAGGGCATGACTTCTGGCTTCCCTGTTCTCTGGACGCTCAACGGCGCTCCGTCGGTCGGGCTCGCGGAGGTCGGGACGAAGCGCGTGATCCTCACGTCACGCCGCCGCTCGCTCTCGCTCCCCCTCGAGTCGATCGGGCAGCTCGACGTCTTGCGTCAGGCCGCGCAGCGGGTGCGCGGCCTGCCGGTGCTCGCGCTGACGCTCGCCGGCGGTGACGTGGTTCGTGTAGCCAGCCTCGGTGGCGCCGGGTCGCTGCGCGAGTTGACCGAGGCGATCGACAAAGGCCGATCCTCAACCCACTTCGTGGAGCGGCGTCTTCGCGGACACGGTCGTCCCCCCGCCTGGGCTGGACTCGAGCGTTAGCGTCCCACCGACGAGTGCCAACCGCTCGCGCATCCCGATCAGGCCGAGCGCGCTGTCACGAACCTCGTCCTCGGCGAAGCCGCGTCCGTCGTCGGCGACCGTCGCGACCACTCTTGCGTCGCGCTTCGTCACGACGATGCTGACGTGCTCGGCGCCCGCGTGCTTCACGATGTTCGTCAGCGCTTCCTGTACGACGCGGTAGAACGTCGTTTCGAGCTCGGGTGCGAGCCGGTGGGGTAGCGAGACGTCGACGGTCGTATCGATCCCACTCTGCTCCTCGAAGGTGTGCGCCAACCGCTCGAGTGCGGCCTCCAGGCCGAAGTCATCGAGAGCAGACGGGCGCAGCTCGACGGCAAGCGCGCGCACGTCCTGGAGCGCCTGGACCACGAGCTCGCGCAGATCGGTCTCCGCCTGCTCGGCGAGCGCCGGCGTTGACGCGCTGCGGATCGCCTTGAGCCCAAGGAGGATCGAGGTCAGTGCCTGTCCGGTCTCGTCGTGAAGCTCGAGTGCCAGACGCCGCCGCTCCGATTCCTGTGCGTCGATCACGCGGCGCACGGTGTCGCGCGCGACGCGCTCGGAGAGCACGACGGCGACGGCGGCGCGGGCTGCGAAGATCTCCACGACGCGTTGGTCGGCGTCGGTGAACCGCGGATTCGCGCCGTGCTTGTCGTGCACCGCGATCACGCCCACCGACCGGTCACCCGTCAGCATCGGGACGTACAAGCCGGTTCGTGCTCCGAGCAGGCGCGCTTCATCCTGCGCGACATCGGGATCGTCCAGCAGCGAGTCGACGCGTGCGCTCTGTCGGCGCTCGTGCACGCGTCCGGTCTTCGATCCTTCTGTGCTCAACACGTGCCCGAGGAGATCCTCGACCGACCTGTCGGCGTCCGCGGCGACGATGCGCAACTCGTCTCCTTCCCCAAACGGAAGCGCAGTGAGCACGAGCCGGGCATCGGTCAGATCGCGCACACGAGCGCACACGAGCTGGAGCAGACGCTCGACATCGGTCTCGTTCACCACCGACCGGACGACCTCGTGGAGCGTCTCGAGTTGGCGCGACCACCGTGTGGCCGACTCGTAGAGCCTCGCGTTCTCGATCGCCACCGCGGCCTGTGCCGCGAGCAGCGTGACGATCTCCTCGTCGTCTTCCGTGAACTCGGTGCCTGCGGCCTTCTCCGTCAGGTAGAGGTTGCCGTACGCGACGCCACGCATCATCACCGGGACGCCGAGAAACGAGCCCATCGGAGGATGGTTCGGAGGGAAGCCCACCGAGCGCGGATCGTCGTTGATGCGGGTCAGACGAAGCGGCCTTGCGTCCCGGATCAGGACGCCGAGGATGCCTCGGCCGCGCGGCAGGTCGCCGATCGCAGTGTGGGCCTGCTCGTCGATGCCGGTCGTGATAAACCGCTCGAGCGCTCCGCCCGCCTCGTCGATGACGCCGAGCGCTGCGTAGCCTGCGTCGGTCAGTCGCGCGGCAGTCTCGACGAGCTTCAGAAGCAGCGCGTCGAGCGAAAGCTCGGCTCCGAGAGCAATGCTGGCTTCGAACAGCTCACGCAGCCGGCTGTCGGAGCCGCGCGTTTCCACATCGGGAAACTACCGTCGGCCCGCGTTGGTGTCCAAAACGCTCAGGGCGTGCGGCGGCGAAGGGTCGTCGCCCCGAGGGCGACGGCCAGGGCGACGCAGCCGAGCACGACTCCGACGTCGAGCCAAAGGCCGCCTCCTGTCGCGCCGATCGCGATCCGGTGGAGGCTGTCGTACGCGTATGAGACCGGGAGGCAGTCGGAGACGATGCGCAGCGGGTGCGGCATCGCGCCTCGGGGGACGAAGAGGCCCGAGAGGAGAATCTGAGGCAACAGGGCGGCGGGCATGAACTGCACCGCCTGGAACTCGGTCGTCGCGAACGCGCTCAGGAAGAGCCCGAGCCCGACGCCGAGCAGCGCGTTCACGATCGCGAGCACGACGACAAGCGCGGGGGAGCCCTGGGTCGAGACGCCGAGAAGACCGAATGCCACGGAGCAGGTGAGGCCCGCTTGGCACGCGGCGACGAGGCCGAAGGTGAGTGCGTAGCCGGCGACGAGATCGAGCTTCGAGATCGGCATCGACATGAGCCGCTCGAGCGTTCCGCCCGTGCGCTCGCGCAGCATGGCGATCGAGGTGATGAGGAACATCGTGATCAGCGGGAAGAGCCCGATCATCGGCACTGCGACCCGCTCGAATGCAGGCCGCTCGGAGTCGAGCGCATAACGGAGGAGCGAGAGCAGGCCGGGCGGAACGATCACGACGAGCGCCAGCGTGCGCCGGTCGCGCCGGAGCTGGGATGCGACGCGCCACATCGTCGCGAGCGTGAGCCGTGCGTTCATGCCCGGTCGGCCAGTGTGAGGAAGGCGTCTTCCATCGTTTGCGCACCGGCCCGTGCGAGGAGCTCGTCAGGTCGTCCCTCGGCAGCGATCCGGCCCTCGTGCATCAGATAGAGCTGCTCGCAGCGGTCGGCCTCGTCCATGACGTGCGTCGAGACGACCACGGTGACGCCCTCGCCGGCGAGCCGGTGGAACGTTGCCCAGAGGTCGCGGCGGAGCAACGGGTCGAGGCCCACGGTCGGCTCGTCGAGCACGACGAGCTCGGGCGCCCCGACGAGTGCCACCGCGAGCGAAGCGCGCGATCGCTCGCCGCCCGAGAGGTCTCGAACGAGCGACGCGGAGTGTTGCGTCAGATCGACGAGCTCGATCGTGGCGTCGATCCGGTCACGAGCAGCAAGGAGGCTCGCGAAGTACCTGAGGTTCTCGCGCACGGTGAGGTCCCCGTAGATCGACGGCGCCTGCGTCATGTAGCCGACACGCCGACGGAGCTCCGCCGTGCCGGCGGGAAGGCCGAACACGGTGACGGTGCCTCCGGCGATCCGCTGCACGCCGACGAGCGCACGGAAGAACGTCGACTTGCCACTGCCACTCGGGCCGAGCAGACCGCTGACCCGGCCCGCAGGCACGTCCAGCGTGAGCGAGTCGATCACCAACCGTCCACCGCGTTCGACGCGCAGGTCACGAACGGTGACCGCTGCATCTGACCCGGTGGGCTCGCGCGGGCGAGCCTCGGCCGCGCGCTTGTCCACCCGGAGAACCTACTCGGACAGACGAAGCGCGGCCTTCGGACAACAGGCGACCGCGCGCCGTGCGTGCGCTACGAGCTGGCGTGGCACCGGCGCGGGATCGACGATCGGGAACCCCCAGTCGTCGAGGCGGATACCCTCGGGGAAGAGCTCGGAACAGAGCCCATGGCCGTCGCAGGCAATCGGATCGACGGACAGCGTGCGCTCGACGCGGTTGCGTTTCACCGTGCTCCTCCCGGGACCGGTAGGACCTTCATGACGCGACGGCCGCAGCTACGGCCGCGACTGTGGAGCTGGTACTCGTCTGCGAACACCTCGAGTGCGCTGCGAACAAGACGCACGACCCCGTCGGGGTGTCGGCAGGCGCCGCGACCCTCGACGAGTCGTCCAAGGCGTGCGAGTTCGGCCGGGCTGGTGTGGCGCGGCTCGGTGAGGCCGTCCGCGATTGCCGCCAGGCCGTGCACGCAGGGCCCGCACTGACCCGCGCTCTCGGCTGCGAGATACCGCACGACCCGCGCGGTTTCGGCCACCGCGCACGCGTTTGCGGGTAGCGCGACGATCGCGCCGGCGCCGAGGCGCTCGGCTGTCAGCTTGACCTCGTCGATCTGGGCGACCGCGACCCACCCTCCGAAGAACCCGCCGACGAGAAAGGCCGACACCGCGCCCTTCGTCCCTCCGCACCGGGCGATCACCTCGGCAAGCGTGGCGCCGACCGGAATCTCGTGCACGCCGGGGTTGCGCACCGCACCGCTCAACGTCACGAGCGCGGTCCCGCGCCCGAACCAGTCGGGGCCGAAGCGGCCGATCAGCCCAACGTGAGCGAGCGTCTCGACGTTCTGGACCAGGGTCGGCGCGCCGCGCAACCCGGAGGTCGTGGGAAACGGCGGCTTGAGAGTCGGCTTGGCAGCGCGACCCGCGAGCGCACGGAGCAGTGCCGTCTCTTCTCCCGCGACGAACCCACCGGCTACGCGCTTCACCTTGATCGTGGCCTGGCCGCGCATCCTCCGGCGCCGCTCGTCGACTGCGGCAACGAGCTCGGGTGCGGCGCCGACAACGGCGACGATCACTTCACGCGCTCCCACGGCTGCTGCGGCAAGCTCGGCTCCGTCGAGCACGAGGTGGGGTGCCGCACGGAGCAGCGCGCGGTCCTTCTTGCTCGCCGGCTCGCCCTCGACGCCGTTTACGACGACGACCGGCTCCGAACCGGCGCTGGCGACCGCAGCGAGCTTTCGGCCCGTCGGGAAACTCGCCCCGCCGCGGCCGCTGAGCGATGACTCATCGAGGAGGCGAATGAGTTCCGCTCCAGGCGTGGGGAGACTCCCGTAGCGGGCGAGGTGGTGGTCGAGTGTCTGTGTTACGCCGGCACCGGCGAGCAGCCGGCCAACTCCCGCGGGTCCCGAAGCCCGTTCTCGCAGCACAGTCGTCATCCGGACTCCGAGGTCTCGACAGTGACTGCGTTGAGGTACGCCGTCGCCTTGTTCGCGCGCCCGAGTGTCAGCTCGGCCGAGATGCGCAGTGTGTCTCCCGCGTGATCGGTGACCTGCGCGACGACCAGACTTCCCTCGAGACCGATGACCCGTCCGAAATAGACCGCACGCGTTGTGGCGGGCACGAAGGAGACTCCGCTGGACTGAAGGGAAACACCACCGCCAACAGCTTGGCCACGGAGATCGATCCGCAATGCTCCATGAGGCTGACCGTCGAGCCGGAGCCGAATGACAATTCGCGTCGTGCCGTCGCTCAACACGTGCTGCTCGACCGTTCCGCTCGAAGCGCCGGTGAACGAATGCGGCGCTGCCGGGTCCCCGGTGAGCTGGGTGGTGGTGGCTCTCACCTGCGCACCGCGACGCGACGCAAGCAAGTGCGTCGGCGTGCCTGCGCGTGCCGCCCAGCCGTTCCGGCCGGGGCCTGTCGCGTACCACCCAGATAGGAGCGCCCCGGTGGCGAGCGTCGCCAGCGCCGCCGACACGCGAACGCGCGAATCGGATGCACGCGCCACGCGTAAGAGAACCGATCCGATGACCGCTGCGAGCGAGATGCCGCCGAGCGCAACGAGCCATGTGCTGTGCCCGTCACTACCGGTGCCGAACGTGTGGAGGAGCGCGACAGGCCACGCGGCATAAGCGAGCCAATGCACACCGCGCCACGCACGAGCCCCGATTCGGCGTCGGAGATAGCTCGTGATCACCAGGGCCAGGACGAGATCGAACGCAACCGTGCCGAGCCCGAGCCACAGCGAGCGGTACGGCGAGCGGAACGGGACAAAGGCATCGACGTAGCCGATCGGTGCATAGCCGTCGGCCACGGTGGTGACGACGTGGATGACGACGAATGCCACCGTGAGCAGCGTGAGATTCCGGTGGACGGTTCCGATTGCGAAACGCGGCCAGCGTTCCGCCTGCACGCGCGCGGCACTCAGCACGCCGAGAACGACGGATGCCGTCACCAGCAGCAGCGCGACTGTTCCGCTGCCGCGTGTCAAATACCAAAGCGTTGTTCCGTGCATCAGTGCTGCTCTCCGTCGGGCCAGCCGCAGACGCGGATGACCTCACCGTCCGCGTCGACGAGGAGTGCAGGCAGCCCGCGCTCGGCAAGCCAGACCGGTGCGTGCCGGTCGAGCACGATCGCGGCGGTCGCGGCGGCATTCGCCCGCAGGCAGGTCGGTGCAGCGACCGACACCCGCCGCCAGCACGTCTGGGCACTGCGGCCGGTGCGCGGATCGAAGACGTGATGGAGCTCTCCATGGTCTGTCGCCCAACGTCGTGCCGTCACACTCGAAGTTGCAACGCCGCCGCTCGAGATCGCGACGACAGGGCCCGGCATGTCCAGCGGCTGGCGGTGGTCGTCTGCGATACGGATCGCCCATCCGCCTGCTGGTGGAACGCCGGCGACCGCGACATCACCGCCGAGCGCGATCAGAACGCCGGACTCGCTCTCGCTCGCGATACGACGCGCAGCTCGGTCGGCGGCCAACGCCTTCGCTGTCGCACCGAGATCGAGCTCAACGGAGTAGGGAAGAGTAAGCAGCCCCGACTCGTCGAGGTGAATCTCTCGCCAGGCATCGAGTCGAGGCTCGACGTGCTCGAAGGCCCAACCACCGCGGACGCGCACAGCGCGAAAGGTTCGGTCATACCCAGCGGCACGAAGGTGTCGTCCGAGCGTTGGCGTCACGAGGCCGTTTGTCGATTCGGCTGCCGACAGCGCGGCACGGATCGCAGTCGCCAGGAGTGGGCCTACTTTCCCGGGTGCTCCGTTTCGAGCATTGGCGAGGCTGAGCTCCGAGTCGAGCCGGAAGCGGCTACACGCGCGGTCGAGCTCGTCGAGCTCCATGCGGAGTGTCTCGACAGCCGCCTCGAGCTTAGAGCTGCGATCGACGACCACCGTCGCGGTCGTTCCGATTGCCTCGAAAGACGCCGCCGCGCTCACGATCCACCCGAGACGACAACCGGGGACACTGAGGGACTGACCGGCGCGGGAGCGGGCGGTGGGGCGGCAGGGGGCGGAGCCGAGGCAACGGCAACGAGCGGCGGTGCCGGGGCGACGACGGGGTGACTGTTGGTGGCGGCAGCTCGATGCGGCCGGATGCGCAGGATCGAGTGCCGTACGACGTGCGTCGAGCGTGCCGCGAGCACGGCAAACGCTCCGGTGAGGGCGACCCCCGATGCGAGCGCGACGCTCGTCGCCGCCCGGACGCGTGCCAGCCCGCGGCGACGGCGCTCGAGGGCGATCCGCAGTTCGTTGTCACCAGCCACACTGTTGATCGTCGTCGGCGCACATGAGACCGCAATGAACCCAGCTTGAGGTTTCGCTAAGAGGCGAGCGGGAGCGAGATCGACGCGTCGGAGCCACCCTCAGGGCGGTTTGCCACGCGGGCCATGCCTCCGTGCGCGTGTGCGATCAGCTCGACGATGGCGAGCCCCAGGCCCGTGCCGCCGGACGTGCGCGCATCGCTTGCACGGCTGAACCGGTCGAATGCCCGCTCGAGGAAGCGCTCGTCGTATCCCGGCCCTTCGTCGAGGACGTGCAGCTCGATCCCTTCGATGCCCCGTTCGGCTCGCAGGATGATCGGGCCGTCACCATGATCGATCGCATTCGTGATCAGGTTCTCGAGTGCCTGTTCGACACGAAGCGGGTCGGCATCGAGTGTGGCGGCCTCCGGCGCTTCGATCGAGATGGTGCGGCCGAGCTCGCCCGAGCGGGTCGCGAACCGCTGCTGCATACGGCGGAGCACGGCGGCCGCGTCGAGGCGCTCCGGACGAATCGGCAACCGACCCTGGTCCGCCCGTGCGAGTAGCAGGAGATCCTCAGCAAGGCGGGTGAGACGCTCGGTGTCCTCGACCGCCGAACGCAACGACTGTTCGAGCTCCGCGTGTGTTCTGGGCCGTCGCAACGCGAGCTCGAGCTCGGTCCTCAGTAGAGCGAGCGGCGTCCGCAATTCGTGGCTTGCATCGCTCAGAAATCTCCGCTCATGCTCCAGAGCTGACTCCAATCGGCCGAGCATGTCGTTCAGGGTTACGGCGAGCGCGCGAATCTCGTCGTTCGCGACCGGAACGGGCAGACGCCGCCCCGGCTCGGTCGCAGAGATGGAAGTCGCACGCCGCCGCATCGCCTCGACGGGTCGAAGTGCCGCGGCGGCAAGGCCGTACCCCGCCGCGATCGCGAGCAGCAATGCGATCGGTGCGGCGAGGAGGAACTCACGCGCGAGACGGTGCAACGTCTCCTCACGGGCGGCAAGCGACCGCCCGACCGCGGTCGTGACGGGCGAGCCGCCGACGGTCGTGGGCAGCTCGATCACGCGCCACTCGCCGTGCAGCCCCGGGAGGTGTGTCGTGAACCTGACTTGACGATCGCGACTCCCCCGCAGCGGGATCGACAACCCCGGGCGTGAGCTACGAACGACGGTTCCGTCAGCGCGTTCGACGACGGCGACGACGGGGCCGTCGCTTCCGTCCGGATCAACCAAGTCGTGCTCTTCGGAAGCGTTTTGGGCTGCCTCACGCGCCTGTCCGCTGAGATTCGTGTCCACCGACGCCAGCAGCTCGTTTCCCACACGCAGGTAGACGAACGCTCCGGTCGCGGCGAGGACAGTCGCCATGGCAACCGCGAACGGCAACGTGAGCCGCAGCCGGATCGGCAAACGGCTCATCCGCCGTCCTCGCGCAACCGATACCCGACGCCTCGCACCGTCTCGATCGCATGACGGTCGAACGGTCGGTCGATCTTCTCGCGCAGATATCGGATGTAGACGTCGATCACGTTCGAGCGGCTCTCGAACGACATGTCCCAGGCGCCGTCGAGGAGCTGAACACGCGTAAGCGTGTGTCCCGAGTTGCGCATGAACAGCTCAAGCAGCGCGAACTCGCGCGCTGAGAGCTCGATCTCCGTGTCGTTGCGCCACGCGCGGTGGGCTGCGGGGTCGAGTGCCAAGTCACCGACGCGGAGCGTCGTCGGCCGCTCCGCGGCTCCTCGGCGCTGCAGGGCACGTAGCCGAGCGAGGAGCTCTTCAAACGAGAACGGCTTCGTCAGGTAGTCGTCTCCTCCGGCATCGAGGCCGGCGATCCGATCGTCGACGGCGTCGCGCGCGGTGAGCATCAGGACAGGACTCCAGACGCCATCCTTCCGCAGGCGTCGACAGACCTCGAAGCCGTCCAGGCCGGGGAGCATCACGTCGAGCACGATCGCGTCGTAGTCGACGGCCGCCGCCATCCAAAGCGCGGTCTCCCCGTCGCGGGCGAGGTCGGCGGCGTGACCCTCCTCGCGGAGGCCGCGAACGAGGAGGTCCCCGAGCCGGCGCTCGTCTTCGACGACAAGTGCTCTCATGCCGACAGTCTCGCGCTCGATGCCTGAGAAGGCGATGAGTTCGCCCTCATCTATGTCTCATGGTCGCTTGCTGGACTGCTGTCGTGCGCCCCGAGCTTCAAGAAGCAGTGGCTGAAGTGCGTGGCGGTGCGGGTCGATCGAGTCGCGCCGGCGGTGTGGCGGGCAACGAGCGGCTCACCGCGGCGACAGCAGTCGTGCTCGTGTTGCTCCTCGCAGCTGAAGGGGTGACCATCCTCTTCCTCCGGCCGCTTTTCTCTGCGCACGTTTTCATCGGGATGCTTTTGATCCCGCCGGTTGCGCTCAAGCTCGGTAGCACCGGCTGGCGGTTCGTCCGCTACTACAGCGGGCGGATCGAGTACGTGCGTCGCGGTCCTCCGACCTTGCCGCTTCGCCTTCTTGCACCGCTCGTCGTCGTCTCCACCGTCGGTGTGTTCGGAACCGGCGTAGCGCTGCTTGTTCTCGGACCTCGGGGAGGGATTGTGCTCGGCCTCCACAAAGCGAGCTTCGTCGTTTGGCTGGTCGTCACCGGCATTCACGTGCTCGCGTACGCGAGCCGGCTGCCACGGCTTGTTCTCGCCGACTGGCGTCCACTCGCCGCACGTGCCGAACGTTCGGTGGGCGGCCACGCGGCGCGCCGCCTGCTGCTCGCCGGGAGCCTCGCGGCAGGCCTCGTGCTCGCGCTCGTGACCGTCCGGTACGCCCAACCCTGGGTGCACTGGCTCGCGCTTCGCCATCACCGTGAGGGCTAGCTGGGCCGTCGCGGCGGCGGTCGGGCTCGTCGCGGCGGGGTGCGGCACCTCGACGCACGCTCCGGGGATGAAAAGGGCGCTCACCTCGGACCGCCACGCGCCTCACCTGCATGCGCGGCCCGTGCGCCACGACCCCGCATGGCTTGCGTTGCGACTCCCGCGAGTCCCGCCAGGACCCGTACCCGGCTATGTCCTCATCGCGGACAGGAACAACAATCGGGTGCTGCTTGTCTCTCCTTCGAAGCGGGTCGTCTGGGAAGACACGCGTCTCAGGGGGCCTGACGACGCGTTCTTCACTCCCGGCTGGCGGTCGATCATCACGAACGAAGAGTTCAACGACACGTTGCGTCAGGTGTCGTTGCGCACGAGTCGTGTCGTCTGGTCATACGGACATGCCACGGTTGCGGGCTCCAGTCCGGGATACCTGAACACACCCGACGACGCGTACCGGATCAGTGGTGGGCGGACGACCGTCGCCGACATCCGGAACTGCCGCATCCTGACGATCTCGCAAACCGGAAAGATCGACCGCGTGCTCGGCGGCAGCTGTTCGCACGATCCTCCACTGGGTTTCGCGAGCCCCAACGGCGACACGCCGCTTCCCGACGGTGGATTGCTCGTGACGGAGATCGGGGGCTACATCGACCGGCTCGACGCGCGAGGACGACTCATGTGGTCTGTGCGATCGCCGGTCGCGTACCCGTCCGACGCCCAGCTGCTTCCGAGCGGACGCATTCTCGTCGCGTCATTCACTTCGCCGGGTCGGATCGTCGAGCTGACACGTTCCGGCCGGGTCACCTGGTCGTTCGGAAGCACATCGGGACCGGATGAGCTGAACCAGCCTTCGCTCGCCGTTCGCTGGCCCAACGGGATGATCGCGGCGAACGACGACTACAACGAACGCGTGATCGTCATCGACCCGGTAACGAAGCGAATCGTCTGGCAGTACGGCCACCTGGGAGTCGCGTCGTCCGCCGCCGGATTCCTCGACAAGCCGGACGGGATCGACCTCCTTCCGGCCGCCCGTCTGCCGGTGGCCGAAGCCGCGACAGCCGGCGCCGGTCACACGCCACACATTGCGGTCAGCCGTGTCGGCTCGCTGCCGGCGCCCGCGAGCCGGCTGGCGGTCGCGGCCCTTTCAGACGGCCGCGTCATGGTGCTCGGCGGACTCGTCAACGGCTCTTCGTCGACGCAGATCCTCGAAGGCACTCCCCAACACCTCGTTTCGTCGGGACATCTGCCCGTCGCGACGCACGACGACGCAGCGGTCGCGCTTCGAGGTTCGGTGTTCCTCTTCGGCGGCGGTCAGATCGCCTCGAGCGACGCGATCGTTCGCATCTCACCGACCGGCCACGCGGCGACCGTCGGGTCGATCGGCGAGCCTCTGAGCGATCTCGGCGCGACAAGGATCGGGGGCACTGCGTACCTCGTCGGCGGGTATACGGGCTCGCAGTACGCGACCGGGATCCTCGCGTATGTGCGGGGGCGGCCGGTCCTCGTCGCACGGCTTCCGGTTGGCTTGCGCTACGCAGGCGTTGCGACGCTGTCGGGCCGCGTGTATGTGGCGGGCGGCGTGACCACCGGCGGAGACTCGGATGCGATCTACGCGTTCGACCCGTCGAATCGTCGCGTCACACGGATTGGAACGCTGCCTGCTCCTGTTGCTCACGCGCCGCTTGTTGCAGCCGACGGCGCCCTCTATCTGGTCGGCGGTGACGGAGCGGCGACCGTGACGAGGATCTTGCCGGACGGCCGGGCCTCGATCGCCGGCCGTCTCGACGCGCCGCTCTCAGGTGCAGCGGCAATTGCGGTCCGACACACGATCTATCTCTTCGGAGGCATCGGCTCGAACGCTGTGCTGCGTCTTGACTTGCGGTGAGGTGAGCTACGACACCGCGCCCGCCTTGACGGCCCCGTCGTCGTTCACCGCGGTCTCCTCCTCGCCCTGGACGACGAGGACCGGCGTCGATGCGTGGTGCAGAACGTAGGTCGAGACGCTGCCGTGGATCAGGCGGCTGATGGTGTTCCAGCCGTGGGCGCCGATCACGAGCAGGCGTGCGTCGTGCTCGCGGGCGTACGCGCAGATCTTCTCACCGGCGAGTCCTCGAAGGGCGACGGTGGTGCACTCCACGTTCGCGGCCTCCGCCTGCCGTTTGACCTCCGAGAAGGTCTGTGCGATCTGTTCCTCCTGGATCTTGTGTAGATCCGCGATGATCTCGGCGTAGCCGTAGTAGCCGTACATCGGCGTCTTGTCCTGCGCCACGCTCAAGACGGTGAGCGGAAGCTCGAGGCTCCGCGCGAGGTCGATCGCCTCCGCGGTCGCGGCTGCGGCAGAAGGCGAACCGTCGGTTGCCAGCATGATCGTGGTCATCGTCTCCTCCTCATCGTTGTGTCAATGAGGAGCTTTGCGCACGGCGGTCGAGCCGGAATCCGCGGGACGACCCGCTTGTAGTTCGTAGTTTCCCGCAAAGGACGAGCGGCCGAGGGCCGATTCGACGAAGCGCGGGCTCAGCAAGCATGCTGCGCATGACTGTGCTCACAAGAGTTGAAGACGTGGTCCTACGCGACGGGTCGACGCTGCGCTTCCGCGTCCCGACCAGCGCCGACGAAGCAGAGCTCATCGAGCTGCTCGAAGGTCTCTCGGTCGACAGCCGCTACCTCCGCTTCCACGGCGCGACGCACATCACGCCGGCGACCGTCGCGAGCGCACTCCAGACGGACTGGACGATCCGCGGCTCGCTCCTCGGCGAGCGCATGGCCGACGGTCTTCTCCGGCCGGTCGCGCTCGCAACGTACGTCCGGCTTCGCGATCCGACGCGGGCCGAGGTGGCATTTGCGGTGGCGGACGAGTTCCACGCGCTCGGGATCGGCACGAGGCTGCTGGAGCGGCTCGCCGTCCACGCTGCGGCGAATGGGATCGCCGAGCTCGTAGCGGACGTGCTTCCCCAGAACCTCGCCATGCTGCGCGTGCTCGAGAACGCCGGTTTCGAGCTGAGCCGCTCCGCGCAGGGCGGCGTCGTCGAGCTCTCGCTGCAGTTGGATTCTCCGGCGTCGAGCGTGGTCGCTGCCCGAGATCAGCGCGACCACGTCGCGGTCGTCGCCTCGTTGCGGTCGTTCTTCGAGCCGCGCTCGCTGGCCGTCATCGGCGCGTCGCCGCGGCGCGGGACGATCGGCGGGGAGCTCTTCCGCAATGTGCTCGCGGCCGACTTCAAAGGCGCGGCGTATCCCGTGAACCGCGAGGGCGCGCCGGTCGGCGGTGTTCCGGGGCACGCAGACATCGCTGACGTCCCGGAGCAGGTCGACCTCGTCGTCATCTGTGTCCCGGGCGCGGGTGTGCTCGACGCGGCTCGCGCCGCGCTCGCGACCGGCTCGAAGGCGCTGTGCGTGATCTCCGCCGGCTTCGCAGAGACCGGGGAGGAGGGGCGGGCTCGGCAGGTCGAGCTGCTCGCACTCGTCCGTGCTCATGGCGCGCGTCTCGTCGGTCCGAACTGCCTCGGGGTCGCATCCACGCCGGTTCGCCTGAACGCGACCTTTGCCCGCCGCAGCCTTCCGCCCGGTCGGCTGGCGTTCTCGTCGCAGAGCGGGGCACTCGGCCTGGCCCTCTTGGAGCAGGCCGACGCGCGCGGGCTTGGGCTCTCGAGTTTCGTCTCGATCGGAAATAAAGCTGATGTCTCGTCCAACGACCTGCTCGAGTACTGGCAGGACGACGAGGCAACCGACGCGGTGCTGCTCTATCTCGAGTCGTTCGGGAACCCGCGTAAGTTCGCGCGCGTTGCGAGTCGAGTCGCCCGCGTCAAGCCGATCCTTGCGATGCGCAGCGGAACAAGCCGTGCAGGCGCGCGCGCCGCCAGCTCGCACACCGCAGCGCTTGCCGGCTCCGACCGTGCGGTCGACGCATTGTTCTGGCAGTCCGGGGTGACGCGCGCGAGAACGCTGGAAGAGCTGCTCGACGCGGCTGTGATCGTCTCGACCCAACCGAGCCCGCGCGGCAACCGTGTCGCGGTGCTGACGAACGCCGGTGGACTCGGGATCCTGTGCGCGGACGCCTGCGAGGGAGCAGGCCTTGCCCTGCCGTCGCTCGCCGACGAGACGGTGGCACGACTGCGAGAGCTGGTCCCGGCCGAGGCGAGCACCTCGAACCCGATCGACATCCTCGGCTCGGCGACCGAATCGACCTTCGAGGCGGTGCTGCCGCCGCTCCTCGCCGACCCGGGCATCGACGCCGTCATCTCGATCTTCGTGCCGCCGGTGGTCGCCACTGCGGCAGATGTGACCGCTGCGATCGCAAGGGCGAGCGCGGGTGCGACGAAACCTCTTCTCTCCGTGGTGCTGAGCGCCGACGGAGCGCCGGTCGGCAGCTTCTCCTATCCGGAGTCCGCGGCCCGCGCGCTCGGCCTTGCGGTCCAGCGCGCAGCGTGGCTCCGCCGGCCCATCTCTGCACTGCCGTCCCTCGAGGGGATCGACCGCGACGCGGCGGCCGCTCTCGTCCGGGCGGCGCAGGAATCCGCCGACGACGTCTGGCTCGATCCGCACGATGCGCGCGCCCTGCTTGCTGCGTACGGGCTGCCGCTCGTCGAGGAGCGCTCTGCGGAAGACGAAGCCGATGCTCTCGCAGCCGCAGCCGCGATCGGGTATCCGGTCGTCGTCAAGACCGCGACGCCCGGCGTGCACAAGACCGAGTCGGGCGGGGTGCACGTCGACCTCCGCGATGCCGACGCCGTTCGCGCTGCCGTCGCCTCGATCGGCGGCCCGGTGGTCGTCCAGGCGTTCGTCACGGGCGGGGTCGAGCTGCTTGCGGGGGCGGTGCAGGATCCGGTCTTCGGTCCCCTGATCGCGTTCGGGCCCGGTGGGATCCACGCCGAGCTGATCGGCGAGGCCCGCGTCGCGCTCGCGCCGCCCGGGGACGTCGAGGTGGACGAGCTGCTCACGGGCGGCAAGGCGGGGAAGCTCGTCGCGGGTTGGCGCGGCGCGCCTCCCGCCGACCAGGGTGCGCTCGCGGATCTGCTCCATCGCCTCGGCCGGCTCGTCGACGACCTGCCTGAGGTCGCGGAGCTGGACCTGAACCCGGTGATCGCCGGTCCCGAGGGATGCGTGGCGGTCGACGCGCGTATTCGCATCCGCACGCCTGAGCTGGACCAGAGCGCCAAGACCTGGTGACGTCGGTGACCGACGCCGTTGCGCGCCGGTCACCATGGCGTTTGAGACTCAAACGGGCGTTGCTTCGCGGCGGGTCTTCGCGAGCTCGGCGACCTGCATCGGCACGACGATCACGGGCACTGATGCCTGACGGACGAGCCGAGACGCCGAGCTGCCGTTCATCGCGGCGGCAAGCCCGTGCAGCCCGCGCGTTCCGCAGACGATCGCGTCGACATGCGTTGCATTTGCCGTCCCGACGATCGCGCGAACCGGCTCGCCGTGGGTCTGCTCGATCGTGAGCTCGACGTCGATACCGCGCTGCCGAAGCTCCTCGACCTGCAGGTGGATGTGCTCAACACGGTCGGGCTCGTCCGGATACACCGGCAGTCCGCCGATCCGACTCCCGGTGAAGCGCTGGTCGCAATGGAACGCGATCAGATGCCCGCCCGGGGAGAGCAGGCGAAGGGCCTCTTCCAAGGCGGCGTCCGAAGAGGGCGATCCGTCTGTGGCCCACAAAATGGCGGAGTACATGGTTCCTCCTTTCGTCGACTCGACTCTGACCGGGAGAGGAGGGAGTTGCGTCCGCCTCCGCGCTGATCAGAGTTGCGGCCTTCGTTCCATCCGCGATCAGGGTTCGCCCGGATGGGGTACCGCATGCTCGCGGCGACGCTTGGTTCATGGCAGTTCTCGAACACTTCGCCGAGCGGCGCCCTCCGATCACGGCGGCGGAACAGGGAGCCTGCGTGCTTCAACACGAAGGGCAGAAGCCGATCGCGATCGCCGCGCTTCAGCGGTATGCAACCGGTCACAAAGACCTGCTTCTGGCCGCTCTACGAGGTCGTCGACGGCACCTATCGACTGACTCGCGACCCGGTCGCGATCCAGCCCATCGAACACTGGCTCGCGGGGCAAAGCGGTTCGCGCACCTCCTTCGACCCGAGAACGCACATCTGGTCGCCGAGATTCAGGCATCCGTCGACCGCGACTGGGAGGCGCTGCGCGCACTGTGCGCGTCGGATGCTCCCGTCGTCGACGAGAAGGGAGCAGTCTCATGAAGTACGTCTACGACTTCGACGAGTTTTGCGACGGGGGCCGTGCCCAGCTCGGCGGCAAGGGCCTGGGGCTCGCCGAGATGACGCAGCTCGGCCTGCCGGTTCCGCAAGGCTTCACGATCACGACGGCTGCGTGCGTCGAGACGATGCGCGCTGGGTCGGAGCCCGATTCTCTCGCGGGAGAGGTGGCGGAGCATCTGAGCCGCCTCGAAGCTGCGACCGGGAAGCGCTTCGGCGACCCGCGGAGGCCGCTTCTTCTGTCTGTTCGCTCAGGCGGGCCGATCTCGATGCCCGGGATGATGGAGTCGGTCCTGAACCTCGGCCTCACGCGTAGCGTCGCCGACGGGCTCGGCCGTCTCTCCGGCGACCGGCGGTTCGCATACGACGCGTACCGGCGGTTGATCCAGATGTACGGCAACGTCGTCGAGGGCATCGACGGGTCCGTGTTCGAGTCTGCGATCGAGGCGTTGAAAACCGACCGGGGTGTCGAGCTCGACTCCCAGCTCACGGCGACCGACTTCGAGACGCTCGCCGACCGGTTCGAGGCGATCTACCGCGAGCACACCGGGGAAGAGTTCCCCGGCGACCCGCACGCGCAACTCGCTGCATCGATCCGCGCGGTCTTCGCGTCCTGGAACGCTCCGCGCGCTCAGATCTATCGGCACGAGTACCACATCTCCGACGACCTCGGCACCGGCGTGAACGTGATGGAGATGGTGTTCGGGAATCGCGACGCGCGCTCTGCGACCGGGGTCTGCTTCAGCCGCAACCCCGCGACGGGCGAGCCGGGCATCTACGGCGAGTTTCTGGTCGACGCGCAAGGCGAGGACGTCGTTGCCGGGACGCGTACCCCCGAGCCGATCGAGCGCATGCGCGACCAGTTGCCGCGTGCCTTCGCCGAGCTCGAGGAGGTCGTCGAGACGCTCGAGTCGCACTACCGCGACATGCAGGATGTCGAGTTCACGATCGAGCGCGACCGCCTGTTCATCCTGCAGACACGCTCGGCGAAGCGCACCGGCCTCGCCGCGGTGACCTCTGCGGTCGCACTCGTCGACGAGGGAACGATCGACCGGCGGGAGGCGGTGCGACGCATCGACCCGGAATCGATCGAGCAGCTTCTGCATCCGACGATCGACCCTCACGCGGTTATCGACGTCGTCGCAGTGGGACTCGCGGCGTCGCCCGGCGCCGCCTGCGGTCGCGCGGTGTTCGACGCAGACCGAGCAAGTGAGCTCGCCGCCGCCGGCGAAGACGTGATCCTCGTGCGGCCCGAGACGACCGCCGACGACATCCACGGCTTGATCAACGCGAAGCGGCGTCCTGACAGCGCGTGGCGGCATGACGTCGCACGCCGCGGTCGTTGCGCGCGGGATCGGCAAGCCGTGCGTCGCGGGGTGTGCCGCGCTTCAAGTCGACGTCGACGAGCACGTCGCAACCGTGGGTGGGAAGACCATCCGCGAAGGCGACCTGGTCACCATCGACGGCACCACCGGGCAGGTCGTGCTCGGCGCCGTCGAGCTGGTCGAACCAGAGCCGAGCCCGGCGCTCGAGCTCATCCTCGACTGGGCCGACGACGTCCGTCGCCTGCGTGTCCTCGCGAATGCCGACACACCCGCCGACGCGTTGCGCGCCCGTGCGAACGGCGCAGAAGGGATCGGCCTCTGCCGTACAGAGCACATGTTCATGGCGGCCGACCGGCTCCCGATCGTGCGCGAGATGATCCTCGCCTCGACCGACGAGGAGCGTGCAGCCGCACTCGCTCGTCTGCTGCCGATGCAGCAGTCCGACTTTGAAGGGCTCTTCGAGGCGATGGGCGAGCTGCCGGTAACGATCCGTCTGCTCGACCCACCCCTGCACGAGTTCCTGCCGCCGCTCGACGAGGTCGAGGACGACGAGACCCGAGAGCGGGTGATCGCGCTCCACGAAACGAACCCGATGCTCGGCACCCGCGGCTGCCGCCTCGGGCTCGAGTGGCCCGCGATCTACGAGATGCAGATCCGTGCGATCGTCCGAGCCGCACACGCCGTCCAACGGCGGACAGGAGTCACACCGAACGTCGAGATCATGCACCCGCTGGTCGCGTTCGAGGAGGAGCTCGCACGGCTTCGCGAGGTCACTCGGCGGACGGCGTCCGAGGAAGGCGGTCTGCTGTTCCGCTGCGGCACGATGATCGAACTGCCGCGCGCGGCGCTCCGCGCCGGCGACCTCGCACGTCACGCCGATTTCTTCTCGTTCGGGACGAACGACCTGACACAAACCACGCTCGGGCTCTCGCGCGACGACGCGCAAGGGCGGTTCCTCACCTTCTACCTCGAGCACGGCATCCTCGCGAGCGACCCGTTCACGACGCTCGATGTCGAGGGAGTCGGGGAGCTGATCGAGATCGCCGTCGCCCGCGGCCGCGCGACGAACGCCGACATCGAGATCGGCATCTGCGGTGAGCACGGCGGCGATCCGGCGTCGATTGCGTTCTGCGACCGCGCCGGCCTCGACTACGTGTCCTGCTCGCCGTTCCGCCTGCCGGTGGCCCGGCTTGCAGCCGCTCAGGCAGCGCTTGCCCACGACCTCAAGTCCGCCTACGTACCGGCGGGCGGCTGAGAGAAAGGAGATCGATCATGTCCGTTCGTATTGCGATCAACGGCTTCGGCCGCGTCGGCCGCTGCGCGCTCAGGTCGGCATTCGAGTCGGAGGCGCCGGTCGAATGGGTCGGCATCAACGACGTCACGAGCGCCGAGGCGCTCGGTCATCTGTTGCGGCACGACACCGTGTACGGCCGCTTCCCCGCGGAGGTGGAGGTCGACGGTGACGCGCTCATCGTCGACGGCACGCGCATTCCGGTCTACAGCTTCGCCGATCCGGAGCAGTTGCCCTGGCGCGAGTTGGAGGTCGACGCGGTGCTCGAGTGCACGGGCAAGTTCCGCGCGAGAGCAGACGCTGCACGGCATCTCGACGCGGGTGCGAGAAAGGTCGTCCTCTCGGCGCCGGGCAAGGACGTCGACGCCACGATCGTTCGCGGTGTGAACGACGACGTCTATGACCCCGACAAGCACCACGTCGTGTCCAACGCGTCGTGCACGACCAACTGCCTTGCGCCGGTCGCGAAGGTGCTCAACGAGACGTTTGGGATTCGCCACGGCACGATGACCACGGTGCACGCCGTCACCGGCGACCAGCGAGTCGTCGACGTTGCGCACAAGGACCTTCGCCGCGCGCGTGCCGCCGGAGCGAACATCATTCCGACGACGACGGGCGCCGCGAAGGCGATCGGGCTCGTGATTCCCGAGCTGACCGGCAAGCTGCACGGCTTCGCGGCCCGCGTGCCGGTGCTCACCGGCTCACTGGTCGACCTGACCGTCGAGCTCGCGACGCCGACGACCGCCGCTGCGGTCAACGAGGCGTTCGCAACGGCGGCGGTCGGTGATCTCGACGGGATCCTGGAGCTCTCGTTCGAGCCGCTCGTCTCGAGCGACGTGATCAAGTCGCGGTACTCGTCGGTCGTCGACGGGGAGCTGACGACGGTCGTCGACGGGACTCTGGCCAAGGTGGTCGCGTGGTACGACAACGAGTGGGGATACGCGACGCGCCTCGTCGAGCTTGCCGTCCAGGTCGCAGCAGGCGTGCCAATGCACGCGTAGTGCGGAAGAACACCGAGGTCGCTCGGCGTCTGCCCTGATTCACGAGAAGCGACGCCGAGCGACGATCGGGACAGAGCAACAAGGAGGCACGCCATGAAAGCGCTCGTGTACCACGGCCCAGGCAAGCGGGCCTGGGAAGAGGTCCCGGATCCGGTGATCGTCGACCCGACCGACGCGATTGTTCGCATCGACATGGCGACGATCTGCGGAACGGACCTCCACATCCTGAAGGGAGACGTTCCCGAAACGACGCCGGGCACGATTCTCGGCCACGAGGCCGTCGGTACGGTCGTCGAGGTCGGCTCTGCCGTCACGACGATCGAGCCGGGCGACCAGGTGCTCGTCTCCTGCATCACCGCGTGCGGTCGCTGCCGGTTCTGCAAGGAAGGCCACTACGGTCTGTGCACCGGCGGCGGTGGCTGGATCTTCGGCCACACGATCGACGGCTTGCAGGCCGAGTTCGCCCGGGTGCCATTCGCCGACACGTCGGTGTACAAGCTCCCGGCCGGCCTCACGCCCGAGGACGTGATCTTCCTCGCGGACATCCTTCCGACCTCGTTCGAGGTCGGCGTGCTGAACGGGGGCGTACAGCCGGGCGACACCGTCGCGGTCGTAGGCGCTGGGCCGATCGGTCTCGCCGCGATCATGACGGCAAAGCTGTTCACGCCCGGCCGCGTGATCGCGATCGACCTGGCCGACGCTCGGCTTGCGAAGGCCGCAGAGTTCGGCGCAGACGTGACGATCAACAACGGCGTCGAGGACGCCGTGGCACGCGTGCAGGAGCTGACCGACGGCCTCGGGGCCGACGTCGCCATCGAGGCGGTCGGGGTTCCCGAGACGTTCGAGCTCTGCGCAGAGATCGTGCGACCCGGAGGACGCGTCGCGAACGTGGGTGTCCACGGGCACTCGGCGACGTTGCATCTCGAGAAGCTCTGGATCCGCGACGTCACGATCACGACCGGCCTCGTCGACACGTTCACGACTCCACAGCTGATGAAGCTGATCGAGTCGCGGCGGATCGACCCGAGCCTGTTCGCGACGCATCGGTTCTCGCTCGCGCAGACCATGGAGGCGTACGACGTCTTCGCGGCTGCGGCCGAGACCCATGCGCTCAAGGTGGTCCTGACGGCGGAGCCGGTCCCGGCGCTTCCGGAGCATGCATCGACGCCGGAGCAGACACCGGTCGCGGTGCTTGCATGACGCACGACTGTGGCGCGACCGGCGGCTCCCCTACCGCCGGTCGCGCCACGTTTATGCCGCGTCGACGTCGCGCAGGCTGAACGCGGCGACCGCGGCTACGGACGCCGCAAGCGCGATGACGGCCATAGCGACTGCCGACACCGGTCGCATCGCCTCGGCGGGTACGAGCGCGACGTGGGCGAACGGCGTCAATGTCGTCAGTGCGTGCGGCGCTCCCAGCACGTCGCCGAGCAGCTGCCAGAGAAACGCCGCCGCGACAACCGAGTAGGAGACGACGGACGCGGCGCGCGGAATCAAGGCAAACGCCAACGCCGCGATCCCGAGGAAGAGCAGCGCGGCCGGCAGGCAGTTCACGCCTGCCTCCAGCATGCGCCCGAACGGCACGTCGGCGCCGCGGCTGGCCGCTCCGACCCACGCGGCGACTCCGATCGCAAGCGCGAGGCAGACCGTGAGAAACGAAGCGAGGAGCAGCCTTGCGCCGAGCCAGCGCGACCGGCTGACGGGGAGCGCGAGCATCGCGGCCAGCTCGTGCTCCGCCTCCTCCCGTCGCACGGCTCCGATCTGCGTGCAGGCAAAGATGCTTGCCGCAAAGACGAAGAAGAGGAAGTAGAACCCGAGTGCCCCCGCCGGCGTCGTCAAGACCGCGCCTCCGAGCCGGTGGATGGTGCGCCGCAGCGAGACCGGGATGGTCTGCGTGGTGAAGGTCGTCGAGAGAAGCCCGATCACGAACGCGAACAGGCACGAGGCGACGAGCCACGCGGTCACGGTGCCGAGCTCGCCGTGGAGCGCGAGCGTCGCGGGGGAGCGGAGCCAGCGTGTCCGCGGCGGCGTGGAGTCGTTCGCCTCGGCGAGCACGCCGCGGCCGACGTCGCGGCGCGCCGCGATCTCGGCAGCCCCGACGAGCAGAGCCGCTCCGAGGCAGAACGGCAGCAGCAGCGTCCACGGAGCGGGGCTCGCGAATGCCTGTGCGTTCTCGCTCCACCCGAGCGGTGTGAGCCAGGACAGCCACCGGAGGCCGCCGACGGTATCGGCAGCTATCCGCATCGCGTAGGCGATGAGCAGGACGCCAACTCCGAGTTCGAGCGCGCGACGGCGGCTCGGTGCCAGCTGGGCGGCGCAGGCGCCGACGCCCAGGAAGGCGACGGCCGGAGCGACCGATGCGAGTGCGAGGTATGCCGACCCCGCGACGGGAAGCCGAGCGCCGATCAGTGCGAGCTCGAGTACGAGCCAGATCGTTCCCGCGCCGAGCAGGGACGCGAGGACCGCCGATGCAAACACCCTCCGGCGCCCGACGGCCTCCGCGAGCACGAGATCCTGGCGACCGGCGTCCTCCTCGGCACGTGTTGCACGCACGATCGCCAGCAGTGCCCACACCGAGGACGCGATTGCCGCGACACTGCCGGTCCGCCAGGCGGTGTAGCCGCCGACGGTGAGCAGCGAGTGCGGCGTGCCGTAGAAGAGCTGGATGGTGCGGTTCGCGCCGAACGTCCGCGCGAACTCGAGTCGCTCCGCGGCTGTGCGATACGTGTGGCGGTAGCCGACCGGGTTGGCATAGCCGACGAACGCGAGCAGGCAGGCGAACGAGAGCGTGCGGGTTCTACCCGTTGCGAACGCCCTGCGCATTAGCTGCTCAGTCGCGCGCAACAGCTTCCGGCCCGTCGTAGTGGTGCAGGAAGACTTCTTCGAGGGTCGGTTCCTTCGTTCGAATCGACACCACGTTCGCACCGGCTATCGCCTGCAGAAGCGGCGCAGGGCTCCCGATCAACTCGAGCTTCACGCCTGCACCCGTGCGCTGCAGGATCCGCGCGCCGGGCACCCGAGACACGTCGGGCACGACTCCTGCGAACTCGATCTCGAAGGTTTGCGCCGCGAGATGCGTGAGCTCGGCGAGCGAGCCCTCGTCGACGAGCCGGCCCGCACGCAGGATCCCGACCCGGTCGCAGAGGGCCTCCACCTCGGTGAGGATGTGCGACGAGAGGAAGATCGTCTGTCCGCGGTCTCTTGCTTCCGCCACCGTCTCGCGGAACGCGATCTCCATCAGAGGGTCGAGACCGCCCGTCGGCTCGTCGAGGATCAGCAGGTCGGCGCGTGACGCGAAGGCAGCGACGAGCTGGACCTTTTGCCGGTTGCCCTTCGACAGAGCCCGCACCTTCTTGTTCTCCTCGACTCGGAATCGGTGGATCAGCTCGTCGCGGTATGCACGATCCCTTGAGCCCCGCAAGCGCTCGAGGTACTGCAGCGTCTCGGCGCTCGTCAGGTCCGGCCAGAGAGCCGGCTCCGCAGCGACGTAGGCGACCCGGCGGTGTGCAGCGACCGCGTTGCGCCATGCATCGACGCCGAAGAGCCGTGCATCGCCGCTCGTCGGACGATGGAGACCGAGGAGCACGCGAATCGTCGTCGTCTTGCCGGCGCCGTTCGGGCCGAGATACCCGTAGACCTCGCCTTCGCGCACCGCGAGGTCGAGAGCGTCGACGGCCACAGTCCGGCCGTAGCGCTTCGTCAGTTTGGTGGTCTCGATCGCGAGCATGGGACGACGGCCGAACGATACGGCGGCACGGACCGTCTAGCGTCTGCGCGTCGGGACCGGCGCGAGACTCGAGTCGAGCAACCCTCGGAGCGAGGGAACGACGGTCTCGGCACCGAACCCCCGCAAACGCTCTGCAGCCTCGCCGGTGGCCACGCCGATCACGGTCATTCCGGCCGCGCGTGCGGCTGCGACCCCGGCGTCGCTGTGCGTCAGCGAGACGGCGTCAGCGGGCTCGACCCCGAGCTCGCGGCAGGCGGCGAGCAGGATGTCCGGCGCGGGCCGCGAGCGCAGCCCATCGGCGCGGATCGTTTCGGCGTCCACGCGCACGTCGATCGCGCCGTCGAGTCTCGCGAGCTCGAGGATCGGCTGCGTGGCGGTGCTCGCGGAGACGACGGCGCGACCCAGACGGGCGTGGCCGGCGGCCTGGAGATAGCGATGCGCGCCCGGCAGCGCCGCGATCTCCCGGCGCTCGAGACCGTGGTCGAGCACGTCGCCCTTGCGCCGGGCGATCCCGTAGGCGGTCGGCGCGGAGGGCGGGTCGGACGGTGCGCCCTCAGGGACACTCAGCCCTCGTCCGGCCAGGAAGAGGCGAAGCCCTTCCATCCGCGGCCGTCCGTCGAAGTACGTTCGATACTCGACGTCGCGGTCGAACGGCACGAACTGCCAGCCGGTCTCATTCGAGGTGCCGAGCAGGAATGGATCGAGTGCCTCCGCCCAGGCCGCAGCGTGAAGCGCCGCGCTGTCGGTGAGCACTCCGTCGAGGTCGAAGAGGCACGCCTCGACGGCGGAGGGAAGGCCCAGGAGCCGCGTCGTGACGGGGCCGTGTGCCAGCCACGGTCCGGGGCGGATCCCATGGCTCTCCGCGACGCGCGTGAGGAGCGCGGAGGTCGACTGCCGCTCGTGGGCGAGCGCCAGCGTCTCGGCGCTGATGAGGTGGGCCGGAAGCTCGTGGCGGTCGGCGGCGAGAGCCGCCGCAGCTGCGTCGAGGGCCCATTGCCAGTGCGACGCGAGCGAGTCGAGCCGAAGAGAGTCAGCGGTACGCGTGGGCATGCAGGGTGATCGTCCGACCGTGGCCCAGACGTCGCCTCCGCAGTTTCCCGCAACGTGCCTGCGGCGACGGCGCGATGTCGGTGGGGTCCCGTCGAAAGACGATGTGGACGAGATGGCCACGGTCGACCTCCAAGCTCTCCGCCGAGTGCGCTCGATCCGCGACGCGGAGGTTGCTGGCATGCACGTCCTCGTCCGAGCCGACCTGAATGTCCCGCTGTCCGGCGGCCAAATAGCCGACGACACGAGGATTCAGGCCGCGGTGCCGACCCTGCAGCTGCTTCACGATCGCGGCGCGCGCGAGATCACCGTCTGCTCTCATCTCGGCCGTCCGAACGGCCTCGATCCCGCCTTCGCGATCGCCCCCGTCGCCGACCGCCTGCAGAGCTTGCTCGACTGGCCGGTGCGGGTGCTCGAGAACACTCGGTTCGAGCCGGGCGAGATCAGCAACGAGCCAACGTTTGCGCGGCAGCTCGCCGACGGCAACGACCTCTTCGTCCAGGACGCGTTTGGCTCGGTCCACCGCGCGCATGCGTCGACCGTGGGCGTCGCGCAGATCCTGCCGACGTACGCAGGCCTCCTGCTCGAGCGCGAGCTAGAGGGACTCGGTGCGCTTCTACGCCCCGACATCGAACGTCCGTATGTCGTCGTCGTGGGAGGCGCCAAGGTCGGCGACAAGGCGGGCGTGATCCGGCGGCTGGGCGCGCGTGCTGACGTCGTTCTCGCCGGCGGCAAGATGGCCGAAGAGTTGCGCGTGTCACGTCCCGACGGCATCGCCCTCGAGCTTCCGGTGGACGTCCTCGCCGTTGAGCGCGTCGATGAGAAGGCGGAGCCGCGCATCTTCGACGCAGATCAGGTCCCGTACGGATGGGCCGTCGTCGACATCGGCCCGGAGACACGCCACCGCTTCGCAGAGACGCTGAACTCTGCGCGCACGATCTTCTGGAATGGCCCGGTTGGCATCTTCGAACGGCCGTCATGCCGTGAGGGAACGCGGGTCGTGGCGATGGCGATCGCCGACGCGAATGCGTATTCCGTCGTCGGCGGTGGCGATTCGCTCCACGCCCTGAGGATGTTCGGCGTGACGAACCGGGTCTCGTTCGCCTCGACCGGCGGCGGTGCCGCACTCGAGCTCCTCGAGGGCAAAGAGCTTCCCGGCATTGCGGCGATCCCGAGCGCATGAGCGGTGTTGGGTACGACAAGGTCCCTGCCGCGACCTACCGGCTCGTCTTGCTGCGTCACGGGGAGAGCGAATGGAACGAGCAGGGTCTGTTTACCGGGTGGACCGACGTCGGGCTCTCACGAAGGGGCGAGCACGAAGCAGCGCAGGCGGGCGAACTGCTGCGGCACGCGCGCATCCCCGTCGATGTGGTGCACACATCGCTGCTGCGCCGCGCGATTCGCACCGCGGAGATCGCACTCGAGGTCGCCGATCGGCAGTGGGTGCCCGTTCGACGGTCGTGGCGGCTGAACGAGCGTCACTACGGCGCGCTTCAGGGAAAGAACAAGGCGGAGACCCGAGCCCTGCTCGGCGACGAGCAATTCATGTTGTGGCGCCGGTCCTTCGATGTTCCACCGCCGCCCGAGGTCGATTCGCAGCTGATGTTCGACCCGCGCTACCGGTCGCTTCCGCCCGAGGTGCTGCCCTCCAGCGAGTGCCTGAAAGACGTTCTCGCGCGCGTGTTGCCGTACTGGGAGGATGCGATCGTCCCGGATCTCAGGGCGGATCATGTTGTGCTCGTCGCGGCGCACGGCAATTCGCTGCGCGCGCTCGTCAAGCACCTCGACGTAATCGCTGACGACGCGATCGCCGGGCTCAACATCCCCACCGGGATACCGCTCGTGTACGAGTTGGACCACCACCTCCGGTCGACCGGAGGGCTCAACCCCACGTTCGGTGTCAGCGGCAGGTACCTCGACGAGCAGGCTGCGTCGCGTGCGATCGAAGAAGTTCGAGCACAGGGAAGCGCTGCCCCGACTGACCAGGCGGACGCGGGGATCCGGGATGGCTCAGGCGAGCCGGAGATCGAATCCGCTTCCTATCTGCGCGAGCGCCGGGGAGGGATCATCGGCGCCGCGGAGTCCACGCTCTCGAAGACTCCCGGCCGGTACGCAGGAGCCGGCTCGACGACCCGCGGCCGGATCGAGTCGCTCTTCGACGGTTTGGTCGATGCCCTTGCACGTCGCGACGGCGCTCGCGTCATCGCACACGCGCGCCAGATCGCGGGCGACAGATTCCGGTCGGGCTACGACCTCTCGGAGGTGCAGACCGCGTTCAACGCGCTCGAAGAGGCGATCTGGTCCGATGTGTTCGAGCAGCTGCCGCCCGAGCAGTACGCGGCTGTCCTCTCCGACACCAGCACGGTCCTCGGGGGAGCGAAGGACGCGCTCGCGCGCGAGTACGTCCTGCTCGCAACAGGCGCCCACGCTCCGGCAGTCGACATGGAAGCGCTTGCGCGCGGAGTCGAGAGCTCGTGATCTCCCGATGCTTACGAAAGGTGGCATGACCATGTCGAGCACACTGGTGACCACCCATCGCGTCTCGGTCGAGGCGCCGGACGGCGCAGCGGCTCTCGAGCTCGAACGGACGCTGGTCGACCTCAGTCCGATTGCAGTGTGGCGGCGCGGGACATGGGTGGTGGACATCCCCGCTGTGCGCGACCTCGACGAGCTTCGTGTCATCCTAAGGCGCTGGCTCCGCGACGTTGGCGCCGAGGCAACGGCGGTTCATGTGGATGACGAGCGCACCTTGGTTCGCCTGGAGCGTGCCGACCGTCACAGGTCGACCAACGCGGATTTCATCGGGTAAAGCGCCACCGCGACTTGCGGGCCGGGTGTGCGGTTCGACCATCCCACTCGAGCAGTCTTGCGTGGGTCACGCATGGCTGGTTGTTTGGTGTTCGAGCGTGGGCGACCGTGGCGTGGTCGAGCGTGGCCAGATGTTCCAGCGTGCGGCTGTACGGCCGATGCGTCGCTCACGCCGGCCGATAGTGCGGGCCAGCGACCGGCCGCCGCGTGGTCTGAAGAAGAGCGCGACGCCGAGCTGCGCGAGGGCGAGGTAGGTGGCGATCATGCCGGCGAGGACGGCGAGGAAGCTGAGCGGCAGGGGGCGGAAGCCGAACAGACGGGCGAGCGGGCCGACGTACGGCAGCGCTACGCCGACCGCCGCGCAGGCGAGCGTCGCGGTCAGGAGCGGCACGCTGGGGCGGCTCTTGAAGAAGGGGACGCGGCGGGTGCGGATCACGAAGATGACGAGCGTCTGGGTTGTGAGCGACTCGACGAACCAACCGGAGCGAAACAGTGTCGCGTGCGCGTTGAACACCCAAAGCATGACGCCGAAGGTGAGGAAGTCGTAGATGCTCGAGATCGGCCCGAAGAAGGCCATGAAGCGGCGGATCAGGCTGATGTCCCATTGGGAGGGGCGGGCAAGGAGCTCCTCGTCGACGTTGTCGGTTGGGATCGTCATTTCGCTGACGTCGTAGAGGAGGTTGTTGAGCAAGATCTGCGTCGGGAGCATCGGCAGGTAGGAGAGAAACAGGGATGCGCCGGCGGCGGAGAACATGTTTCCGAAGTTGGACGAGGTGCCCATCAGCACGTACTTGATCGTGTTGGCGAAGATCCGCCTGCCTTCGACGACCCCGTCGGCGATGATGCCGAGGTCCTTGTCGAGCAGGACGACGTCGGCGGCGTCCTTGGCGACGTCGGCGGCTGAGTCGACGGAGATGCCGACGTCGGCATCGTGAAGGGCGATCGCGTCGTTGACTCCGTCGCCGAGGAACCCGACAGTTGCGTGGAGGCTGCGCTGCGCGCGGATGATGCGCGACTTCTGCTCCGGGCTGATCCGCGCGAAGATCGTTGTTGTCGGCAGCAGCGCGAGCAGGGCGGCGTCGTCGAGCGTCTCGAGCACCGGGCCTGTGACGATCTCCCCGGGGTCGAGCCCGACCTCGCGGCAGAGGTGTGCTGCGACTTGGCCGTTGTCGCCGGTGACGATCTTGACCGTGATCCCCAGCCGGGCGAGGCGGGCGAGCGACTGCTCGACGTTCGGCTTGGCGGGGTCGCTGAAGCAAAGGAAGCCGTCGAGCGAGAGCTCGCATTCGTCCGCATGACCGAGCTGGGCGAGCGTGACCGAGCGGCTCGCGACCGCAACGACGCGCGCGCCGGAGGCGAACAGACGGTCGAGTGTCGGCTGGGCTTCACCGGGAATGTTGATACAGCGGGCGAGGATCGCTTCGGGCGCGCCCTTGGCAATCAGCAGCCTGCCTTGCGGTGTGTCGACGAGCGCCGAAGCGAGTCGGCGGTCGTGGTCGAACGGGAGTCGATCGAGTGCAGGCCAGCCGGAGTGCCCGATCTGCGCCGAGGTCGAGGCGGCGTAGAGGGCGCGGTCGAGTTCGTTCCCGGTCTTGTCGCTGCAAGCCAAGCCGAGAGCTCGGGACCTGCTCCGTTGGCTTGCCCTGGCCGTCGAGCGACTCGGTGAAGGAGATGTGGCCTTCGGTCAGGGTTCCCGTCTTGTCGGTGAACAGGACCTGGACGTTGCCGAGGTCTTCGATGCAGACGAGGCGCTTGACGATTACGCGTCGCCTTGCGAGGCGGCGCGCGCCGGTCGCGAGACTCACGGTCACGATCGCCGGGAGCAGCTGCGGCGTGAGCCCGACCGCGATCGCGAGTGCGAACAGCGCCGACTGGAGCAGCGACCGACCCAGGCTGGCGTTGATGATGAAGATCGAGCCCGCAAGCAGTGCGGTCACGATGGCGAGCAAGCGCGAGAATTGCTGCAGCCCCTGCTGGAACGATGTCTGTCCCTGTCGTTCGCCGAGACGCAGTGCGATCGCGCCAAAGGCGGTGGCCGACCCGGTGCGGACGACCACGCCCCGCCCGTCTCCGCTGCGCACGAGCGTCCCCATGAACGCGCAGGACGGGAGGTCGAGTAACGATTCGCCGGGTGGCTGGGCCTGGGTGGTCTTGGCCGCCGCCTGCGACTCCCCGGTTAGCACCGATTCGTCACACTCGAGCTCGTGCGCTTCGATCAGGCGCAGGTCGGCCGGAACGACGTCGCCAACACGCAGGTGCACGAGATCGCCGGGAACGATCTCGGTGACGTTGACCTCGGTGGGCTGGCCATCACGATCGACGAACGCCAGGTGACGGATCTGCGAGTGGAGCGCCTCGACCGCCTTCTCGGAGCGGTACTCGTTCACGAAGCTCAGCCCGACGCTCATCAACATGATCCCGCCGATGATCAGAGCCTCAGTGCGATCCCCCACAACCGCCGAGACCACGGCCGCGACAAGCAGCAACAACAGCAGGTAGCTACGCACCTGTCGGACAAGAACCGAAACGGCACTGACGCCGTGGGAAAGCAGCACGTTCGGCCCGTACGCGGTCAAGCGGCGCTCCGCTTCGACGCTGGATAGGCCGAGGACAGAGGAAGCGAGTTCGCCGAGCACAGCGTCCGCAGACAGGCAGGCGGCTGCAGACAGCTCTACGCGTGCCGGTTCCTTCATCGAGTCCGCGACCCGAGCCTCGTCGACATGTCGATGAACGGGTCCCGGACGTCACCTATCTCGGATCGCTGTCGCGAACGACCACGACCGGGCAGGCTGCATGATGGACGACCTGCTGGCTGACCGATCCCAGCAGCAGACTCGCGAATCCGCCGCGGCCGCGGTTCCCGACCACGATCAGGATCGCGTCGCGTGCCTCGTTCAGCAGGACCTCGGCTGCCGGGCCCTCGATCGCGCGGCCGTCCGCGACAACGGAGGGCTGCAGACGCTTCGCTTCGGCGAGAGCGTCCTTGACAACCTTTTCGCCGGCGTCGCGAAAGGCCTCGATGGTCTCCCGGTCGGGGCCTGGGGCGAAACCACCGGCGTAGACGGCCGGCGCGAGGTTCCACGCCGAAATGACACGGAGATTTGCTCCGCGCAACACCGCTTCACCGACCGCGAACTCAAGCGCCTCGCGCGCGCACTCCGACCCATCGACTCCGACGACGACCGTATCCATTACAAACCTCCAGCCTGGGGCTTAGTCGGCGCGTTGTTCTAATCGTCCGACCAGCGTCGCGCCGGGCAGCGGTCGAGCGCTTGTGAGACGGAATGTACTCCGGCTGCTGCGGCGAGGCTCCCGAGTCTTGCGGCTCGCTTCACTTTCGCGAGTATTGCGCTGCAACTCGCCTCCATCTAGGCTCGCCCCGATGCGCGCGAGCGGTTTTCGGCGACCCTGGGCGTTCTGGGGTGGGGTTGCGGCCGTCACGACGGGGGTCGGGCTCCATCTGCCCATGTACATCGGCGCCCGGCACGACCACTACATGCTCGCCGGCATGCCGATGGGCGGCCTGATGTATTTCGGGATGGCCCTGATGGCGGTGGGCTACGCGGCCTGCATCTGGGGCCTCGCCCCGCGGTTCAGCCGTCAGGTGCACGAGACGCCCGAGCTCGAGTTCGAGGCGCTCGAGGAGGGCCGGCTCAACAGCGCTCATTACAAGCTGATGGCCGTTCTGATGATCGCCGTCGCGGTCGACACGCAGAAGCCGTTCACCTTCGCGTTCATCCTGCCGGGCGTCGCGAATGAGTACAACCTGCGCTCGGCGTCGCATCCCGCGCCGGGGCATTGGCCCGTCGCGCTCTTCCCGTTCATCGCGATCCTCGGCACAGTCGTCGGCTCGCTGGTGTGGGGGAGGCTCGGCGACACGATCGGCCGCCGCGCGTCGATCCTGCTCGCCGCGACGCTCTTCATCGGCACTGCGATGTGCGGTGCCATGCCCGCCTTCCACTGGAACCTCGTCGCGTGCTTCGTGATGGGGATGAGCGCCGGCGGGCTGCTGCCGATCGCGTACTCACTCCTCGCGGAAACGATCCCCGCGCGGCAGCGTGGCACCGCCGTCGTGCTCGTGGCGGGCCTCGGCACCGCACTCGGCTTCCTGATCGCAAGCTGGACCGCCCACTGGCTGATCCCCACGTACAGCTGGCGGATCATGTGGTTCTTCGGTGTGCCGACCGGGCTCTCGCTGATCTTGCTCAACCGGTACATCCCCGAGTCGGCTCGGTACCTGTTCGCGAGCGGACGTGCTGAGGAGGCGCGCGCCGTGCTGCGCCGTTTCGGCATCGAAGCGAAGGAGCGCGCGCCGTTGCCTGCTGGGCCGACCACGACGAAGCCGGGTTTTGCGGCGGTCTTCCGCAGGCCGTATCGCGTGATCACGCCCGTGCTCGTCGTCTACGCGCTCGCCTGGGGGCTCGTGAACTACGGGTTCCTCGTCTGGCTGCCGGTCTTCGTCGCAAAGAGCAACGTCAGCACGGCCGCCGTGACCGCGATCATCGCCAAGGCAGCACTCTTCGCCATCCCCGGCTCGCTGATCGTCGCGTGGCTCTACGGGCGCTGGAGTAGCCGCGGCACGCTCGTCGTCTCGGCTGGAGTCGAAGCCGCCGCGCTCTTGGCCTTCGCGCTCGATCGAGGGATCGTCCGCCATTCGACCCAGTTCACCGCGCTGCTGTCCGTCCTGCTCGTCGCGCTCTGGGCAACTGTGTCCGCCGTCGCGCCGTACGCGGCAGAGGTCTACCCGACCGCGTTCCGCGGTGCCGGGTCGGGAATCATCGCCGGTGCGACGAAGCTCGGTGGGGTGCTGGTGCTCGCGACGACGGTGCTGTCGTGGTCGCCACCGAGCGTCGCCGGTGCTGCGATCCTCGGTGCAGTCCCCGCCGCGGCGGCCGCGGCGCTGCTGCTCTTTGTTGGGCTCGAGACCCGCGGCCGCCGGCTGGAGGACATCTCGTTCGCGCGGCCGGTGCGACGCGCGCCCCGGAAGCGCGCGCTTCGTATTCGCGGCGTCGAATACCCGGTCGTCCTCCCGTCGTGGAAAGACCCACGGCTGCACCTCTCGATGACCTTCATAGCGCTGCACACGCTCGGGCAGGTCGAGTTCCACTTCCGGCTTTCCATCCCGCAGATCATCACGCCGATCGTGACGTGCGCCGTGATCGAGGTCACGCACGCGTTCTGGCGGAAGCGCACCATCCTCTGGCCGGCCAGCGCGATGCTGACCGGCAACGGGATCGGGTTCATCATGCGTATCCCCGGTACGCAGCACGGCCAGTGGTGGAGCACCCGCGGGCTCTGGGTCTATGCCGCCGTCGCAGCCGTGTCGATGCTCTCGAAGTACCTGATCACCTTCCGCGGCAAGCACATCTTCAACCCGTCGAACCTCGGCCTTGTCGCCTGCTTCATCCTGCTCGGCAGCGCTCGCTCCGAGCCGCTGCAGTTCTGGTGGGGCCCGATGTCCCCGGCGCTCGTCGTCGCGCTCTTGACGATCATCTGCGGCGCGCTCGTCGTCCTCTCACGCGCCGGTGTGCTCGCCGTCGCTGCGCTCTTCTGGGTCACCTTCGCGTCGGGCATGGGCATCCTCGCGCTGAGCGGCCACGCGTTCACGGCGAACTGGCATCTCGGCCCGGTCGCCGACGGGTACTTCTGGAAGGTGCTCATCACCTCGCCCGAGGTCTTCATCTTCCTCGCATTCATGATCACCGACCCGCGCACCGTCCCGGAGACGGCGCGCGGCCGGCGGATCTTCGCCGTCACAATCGGGCTGCTCGCCTCGCTCCTCGTCGCGCCGATGCGCACCGAGTTCGACGCGAAGGTCGGTCTACTCGCTTCACTCACGATTGTCTGTGCCGCGCGGCCGCTGCTGCTCCTCGCGCGCGAGCGGTTCTCACGTCCACGTGTTCCCAGCCGCTTCCGGCGACGGCCGATTGCGGGTGCCGCCATTGCGCTCGGCGCCGCAGCCTTCGCGGGCCTTGTCGTCGTTGCGGGCTCGCCGGCACGGTCGTTCTCGACCGTCAGCGGGCCGACGAGCGCGGCCGGCGTTCAGCTGACGATCAAGCACACTCCGGGGGTTTCCTCGATCAACCACGCAACCGGCGAGCAGATCGTCGCCGACGCCCTGGCCGATCTCCAGCTCACATCGGAGGCGCTCGCGCATCGCGATGCGGCGACGGCTGCCAAGGCTGCGTCAGGGAACTATCTCGTCGAGCTCCGTAAGCAGATCTCCGCGGGTGCACATAAAGCGGTCGTTGCGCCGAGCTACCGCGTGCAAGCGGTCACTCTCGCGCTGCAACATGCGGTCGGGCAAGCGCCGCCGACGGTCGTTGCGACGCTCAGCGGCACCGTCACGCCGACGACGTACTCCGCCGGTGCTGAGATGACGCAGACGAGCAGTGCGAGCACACCGTTCACGCGCACATTCGATCTCGCTCTGTCGGGCGGACGTTTCCTACTGATCGGCAGTGGCGCTGCGAAGCTCGCAGCGCCCGCGCCGCCCCGGACGCAGTGGTACGCGGACGCGCCGAAGGGCACGGCGGCATTCAACTCGGCGGTCAAGCTCGTCAACGTCGCGCCGAAAGTTGGGCTCGACTTTCGCCAGGACGCCTTCCGCTACGGGATCACCTACGACCCTCAGGCGATGATGGGCGCCGGAGTCTGCGTGCTCGACTACAACAACGACGGCTGGGAGGACGTATACGCCGTCAACTCGTACGCGGATGTCGACCAGCCCGTGTGGGACGCCCACGGTGGCTTGCCACGCAGCAGGCTCTTCCGCAACGAGCACGGCACGTTCGTCGATGCAGGTCCGTCCTCGGGTGCCGAGATCCGGGTCAAGGGCACGGGCTGCGTCGCGGGCGACTTCAACGGCGACGGGCGTACCGACCTGCTCGTGACGACCGCGACCGGAGTCGTGCTGCTCTGGAACGACGGCAACGGCAAATTCTCGGTCGGCACGAAGGCGGCCGGTGTCGACGCACCGTACGGTTGGTACGCGAGCGCGGCGGTCGCCGACGTGAACGGCGACGGCCGCCCGGACATCTTCGTCGCGGGCTACACGAAGATGTGGGATCAGATTCGTAACTCGATCGCCGGGTTCCCGACCAACTTCGGCGGGGTGCGCGACCTGTTGTTCTTGAACGAGGGCAATGGGCCCAACGGCCGCGCGCGCTTCAAGGAGGTCGGCGTCGAGGCCGGGCTCGAGTCGTCGCACTTCAGTCACGGGCTCGGGTCGGTGTTCACCGACGTCAACGGCGACGGCCGCCCCGATCTGTACGTCGCGAACGACGAGGACGCGAACCAGCTGTACCTCGACGAGCCGGGCGGGCCACTCGGGTTCCACTTCGTGAACGAGGCGTCGACCTACGGCGTCGCCGACCACAACGCGGGCATGGGTGTGGCCGAGGGCGACTACAACGACGACGGCAGGCCCGACCTCTTCATCACGAACTCGCGCGGTCAGCCGCATGCGGCGTATCAGAGCGAGGTCCAGAAGGGCGAAACGACCTACACGCCGGAGAAGGCGAAGTTCGGTAAGGCGCTCGAGCGCAAGGCGACCGTCGGCTGGGGCGACTCGTGGGTCGATCTCGCGAACAACGGCAAGCTCGACCTCGTGCTCGCGAACGGCGCGATCCCCGTGACGAACGTGAAGCAGGACACGGAGCCGATGCAGGTCCTCCAGAACCTCGGCTCGAGCCGCTTCACACTCGCGACCGGCGTCATCCAGGCGCGGGGGATGCCGAAGATCATCGGACGTGGGCTCGCGGCGGCCGACTTCGGCAACAACGGGCGCATGGGAATCGTCGTCAACTCGATCGACGGCCCGCTCGTGCTGCTCGAGAACACCGGCAAGGTCGGGAACTGGCTCGACGTCGCTCTCGCAGGCTTCCATCCCGGCGCGGTGATCACCGCCGAGTTGCCGAACGGGAAGACCACCGTCGACGAGTTGCACTCCGGCAGCAGCTACCTCTCCTCGGAGGACCCGCGCGCGCACTTCGGTCTCGGGTCGGCCACCAGCGTCAAGCTGCTCACGATCCGCTATCCGGGTGGGAGGGTTGTACGGCTCCGCAACGTGCGGGCCAATCGCATCGTTGCTGTCCGGTGACGGATGCGTGTCTCGGCCGCACTGCTCGCTGTCGCGATCTCTCTCGGGGCCGCCGGCGCCGCGCGTTCTTCGCCGACGGCGTTCTCGTTCCACAAGGTTGTCTCGGGCTTCGACTCGCCGGTGTACGTCACATCGGCGCCCGGTGACGCGACGACGCTGTACGTGGTCGAGCAACCCGGCGTGATCGCAATCGTGCGTGGCGGCAAGATCGCCGGCACGTTCCTGGACATCCGCTCGCGGATCAAGAGCGGTGGCGACGGGAACGGCAACCTCTACGCCGTGTCGCTGCAGGGGACGCTCTACCGCCTCGCGGCGTGACCTCGGCCTACGGGGCGAGCAGGGCGCCGCGCGAGATCTCGTCGTGGCCCGTGGCATCGCGAAGCGCTGCGTTCAGCCGGGCGAGGTCCTTGACGAGCCGCTCCGGGGCGGCCTCAGCCGGGATCGACGTGATCGCCTCGCGCACGAGCTTCCGTCGCTTCTCGGCCCACCGTTGCCCTTTCGCCGTGACCGCGACCAGCACGCCCCTACGGTCTCCCACGCTGTCGGTGCGCCGAACGAAGCACGCGTTCTCGAGCGCGTCGATCGCGCGCGTCACTGTTGCGGGCGTCGTGTCCATCCGCCGCGCGAGCAGATTCGGTCGCAGCGGCCCCGCGGCGTGGATCTCCATCAGCGCCAGCCGCTGCGTCGCCGTCATCGCCTCGTCTCCGTCTCGGACGCGACGCGACGTTCGAAGCACGATTGCGTAGAGCTCGGCGACCTCGTCCATCAATGCCGCCGCGCGAGCGTCCTCGAGCACGGGTCGGACTATAAACCCGAGCTGAGCCCATCCAGCGGCATCACGATTGCCGGGAGGATCGCGAACGCGCAATCGAGGCGACGCATACGTCCTATGCGTGCGTCGGGTTACTCGCCGGGATGTCGGCCGAGCAGCCGCGCCAGGTTGATGTCGTATCCCCAGCCGAATGTCTTCGGTGTGAACAGCCGTGGTTCGGCGGGATTCCACCACCGCGACTTGAGCCGCTCCACCGTCGGACGCCGCCAGTCGTAGGGGACGCCCAGGAATGTGCCGGTCTTCATCCCGGAAGCGTACGTGCAGTCGTTGCGTCGCGGAAGGACGTTGGACGTCCGATCGGCGTCGATAGGATCGAAACGCGGATGGAAGTGGCAGGAGAAGCCGCAGTTTCTGTGCGTTCGATGGGCCCCTGGCAGGCGGCCTGGTTCCGTCTGCGGCGAGACCGTTGGACGGTCGTCGCCATGGCAGCGCTGGTCGTCGTGCTGTTCGCATCGCTCTTCGGTGGCGCGATCGTCTCGCACATCGAGGGGCACGCAGGTGACGATCTCTTTCCGTACGGGACACTCGACAAGTCTGGGGGACGGCAGGCCGTCGGCCCGTGGACATGGGTCCCCAAGACGTTCAACACGCGGATCGACCAGTACGGCGACCTGTTGCCGCCGCCGAAGAACACGCCGAAGACGCTGTTCGTGATGGGCGCCGACGGCGTGCTTGGGCGCGACGAGTTCATCCGCCTGCTCGACGGAGGACGAACGTCGCTCGAGATCGGGATTGGGGGCGTGATCGTCGCGCTGCTGCTCGCCGTTCCGATCGGCGCCGCCGCCGGGTACTTCGGCGGCTTCACGGATGTGATCGTCTCGCGCTTCGCCGAGACGATCATGGCGTTCCCGATGCTGCTCTTCCTCGTCTTCGCTGCGTCGAAGCTCAGCCCATATCTCTCCGGCGTGAACTACAGCTGGATCCTCGCGAAGGGCGTGTTTTCGGACGCCGTTCTGATCGGCGCGTTCACCTGCTTCTACCCGATGCGTCTGATCCGCTCGCAGGTTCTCGTGTTGCGGCAGGCGGAGTTCGTCGACTCGGCGCACATGATCGGATCCTCCAGCTGGCGGATTCTGCGCCGCGAGCTCTTCCCGCACCTTGTGCCGACGTTGCTCATCTGGGGGGCGATCGCGGTCGCGACGAACATCCTGCTCGAAGTGAGCCTCAGCTTCATCGGCGTCGGAGTGCAGCCACAGATTCCGACCTGGGGCTCGCTGCTCTCGGAGGCGTGGGGAACGATCTATTCGCGCGGGTTCTCCACGAACAACACGATCTGGCAGACGATCTTTCCAACGGCGGGCATTCTGATCACCGTCGTCGCGCTCAACCAGCTGTCGGAGGGCTTCCGTCGGGCGCTCGAGCCATGGTCGCGCAGATGACGCGCATCGGCGCATATTTGATCCGTAGGCTCGCAGCGGCCGTGTTCACGATGCTCGCGCTGATCCTGATCACATTCGTCGTCTACTGGTCGGTGCCGACCTCGCCCGAGACCTTCGTTTATCCGTTCGCGCAGCACCTCTCGAACTATCAAATCCATCACGCCGATCACCTGTTGGGCGTCGACCGCTCGAAGCCGGTTCAGTACGTCGACTACCTCTGGCACTTGGCACGCGGTGACTTCGGCGGTGACTGGCAGAGCGGCAGGCTCGTGAACAACACCAAGTTCGAGATGGCGCCGATCGGTGCCCAGCTCTGGCCGCTCGTTCGCAAGACGCTCTCGATCATTCTCGGGGGTGCGCTGCTGGTGCTGCTCTTCGCTGTTCCACTCGGTGCGTACGCCGGCTCGAAAATCGGCTCGCTCGGTGACCGTACGATCTCCACAGCGTCGTTGGTGGGCATCTGCACGCACCCGATGGTGCTCGGGTTGATCCTGTCGACGGAGCTCGGTGCTCGACACCTCGGCTGGCTGCCGAGCGGCGGCTACTGCCCGTTCTTGAAACCGCCCGGGGGCTTGGCGCCACAGTTCAACACCAGCGGCTCGATCGCGTGCGGAGGACCGAGAGACTGGGCGACTCATCTGATCCTTCCGTGGATTACGTTCGCCCTGCTCTTCCTCGCGCTCTACACGCGGATGGTGCGCGCGAGCGTCGCCGATACGTTGCACGAGGACTACATCCGGACTGCGCGCTCCAAAGGCGCGAGCGAGCTGCGCGTCATGCGTGCTCACGTCCTGCCGAGCGCGGGGTTGCGCGTGCTCACGATGGTCGGCATGGAGGTGGGCACCGCCATCGGGATCTGCATCTACATCGAGGCGGCGTTCAACATTGGCGGCCTTGGACAGCAAGCAGTGTTCGAGATGGGCGGGGCGGTGACGACGATCAACCTGCCGTACACGCTTGCGATCGTCGCCGTGATCACGCTGATCGTGATCGTCGGCAACCTCATCGTCGACCTGCTCTACGCGGTGCTCGATCCGCGGGTCGGCCGCGAGACCGGCCGTGGCCGCCCGAAAGCCTTGGCCGGCGGGATCATCTAGGACGTCTAGAGCCCGTAGGTCTCGAAGAGACGCAGCCAGACCTCGCTGCGCGTGGGGAAGCACGGCACCGCCTGCCACAGCTTCTCGATCGGCACCTCGCCGACGACCGCGATCGTCGCCGCGTGCAGCCACTCGGAGATCTCCGCGCCGCAGAACGTGGCGCCGACGAGCACGCGCCGCTGCTCGTCGACGACGAGCCGTGAGACTCCGGGCGCACCGCGGCCGTAGAAGCTGCCGCCGGCCGTGCCGGACGTCTCCGTGTCGACGGCGCGCACGTCCAGGCCGGCCTCCTGCGCGGAGGCGAGTGTGTGCCCGACCGCTGCGACCTGCGGCTCCGTGAAGATCACGCGTGGAGAGAGCGCACCGTCACTCAGCGGATCGATGCGCGCCTCCTTGCCGAGAATCACGTCGGCGGCAATGCGCCCCTGATATTTCCCCATGTGCGTCAGCAGCACGCGGCCGTTCGCGTCGCCGATCGCGTAGAGCCAATCCGTGCCCGCGACCCGGAGCGCGTCGTCGACGAGGATGTATTTCCCCGGCTCGAGCCCGACCGTCTCGAGACCAAGGTCGCCGGTCCACGGCCGCCGGCCGACGCCGACCAGGATCTCGTCGCCGACGATCTCCTCGCCGGACTCGAGGGTGACGGTGACGCTCGCGTCGTCGCGTGCGACCTTCACCGCGCGCGAGCCGGTGTGAACGCTGACCCCGCGATCGACGAGCGCATCGTGCACGAATTGCGCAGCGAGCTCCTCTTCGCGCGCGAGGATGCGCTCACCCGCCTCGATGATCGCGACCTCCGAGCCGAGCGTCGACCACGCCTGCCCGAGCTCGACGCCGACGACGCCACCACCGAGCACGACGAGACGTCCTGGCACCGTGTTCGACGTCGTGCCTTCGCGGTTCGTCCAGCCGTGTGCTTCGGCAAGGCCGGGAATCGGGGGCACCGCAGGCTCGGTGCCGGTCGCGATCACGACCGCGGTGCGTGCCGAGTAGGACGTGCCGTCCAGCTCGACCGTGCGCTCGCCTGCGAGACGCGCATGTCCGCGCAGCAAGGTGACGTTCCGCTGCTCGAGCCAGGGGAGTTGCACCGAGTCGTCGAGATCGTGGATCACCTCGTTGCGACGGTCGAGCACAGCTCGCACGTCCAGTGTCCCGGTCGCAGCCTCCGCGGCTCCGGGAATGCGTCGCGCTTCGTCGAGCGCCTGCTCCGGCCGCAGAAGCGCCTTCGACGGCATGCAGCCGAAGAACGAGCACTCACCGCCGACAAGCCTTCCTTCGACGACCGCCACTGATACGCCGTGCTCGCCGAGCCTTCCAGCGCACACCTCGCCGGCAGGGCCGGCTCCGATCACGATCACGTCGAATTCCGTCGTCATGCCCCTCCGATCGGGTTGCGGCCGACGACGTTACAGCCGTCGAGCTATTCCGGGTCGGTGTCCCCTCGAACGAAGTTCGTGTGCAGCACGTGCAGTGCGTCCGGGAGGTCCGGCGAGCGCAAAGCCTCCTTGTGCAAGAACCCGGCTGCCCCGGCGGCGTCCGCGCGCGCGACGTCCCGGTACTCGTCCGATCCCGTGTAGATCACGACGTGTTGGCCTGCGTTCCAGGCATGGATCGCCTCGGTCGCCGCGATCCCGTCGAGGCCCGGCATGCCGATGTCCATCAGCACTACGTCGGGGCTGTGTTGCTGCGCGAGGCGGACGGCTTCGTCGCCATTTGCTGCGTGGCCGACGACGGTGAAGCGGCCGTCGGCCTGCAGCGTCTCGAGGACGAGCTGGGTGAGGTTCGGGTCGTCCTCGCAGACAAGGATCCGCAGTGTGCCGTTCGTCACGAGGGCGGAGCCTGCCACAGCCCGCCCGTACGATGCGGCAGTGATCATCGACGGGCACAACGACCTCGTGCTCCACCGCTGGAGTGGCGAGCCCACGATGCACCTCGACCTGGAGGCAGCCGTCGCGGCCGGGTTCGCGGGAGGCTTTTTCGCGCTGTACATCCCGTCGCCGGGTATCGCCGAACCGGACGGTGTCCCGTACGCGCTGCCGCTGCCCGAGCCGATCCCCTTCGAGGAGGCAGCGCCGGTCGCCGAAGAGCTCTACGAGCAGCTGTGTGCGCTGCCGGTCGGGATCGCGCGGTCGACGGCGGACTTTCGCGAAGGCGACGTGACGGCGATCGTGCACATGGAGGGAGCCGAGGCGATCGCGCCGGACCTCTCGAACCTCGAGGACTGGTATCAGCGCGGCCTCCGCTCGATCGGGCTGGTCTGGTCGCGGCCGAACGCGTTTGCGGAGGGCGTCCCGTTCCGCTTCCCGTCCGGGCCCGATACCGGCCCCGGCTTGACGGCCGCCGGCCGTCGGCTCGTGAGCGCGTGCAACGAGCTCGGGATCCTTGTCGACCTCTCGCATCTGAACGAGCGTGGCTTCTGGGAGGTCGCCGAGATCTCCAATGCGCCGCTCGTCGCGACGCACTCGAACGCGCACGCGCTGTGCCCGGCGTCGCGCAACCTCACGGACGCCCAGCTCGACGCGATCGGCGCATCGGGCGGCGTCGCCGGCGTCAACTTCGCCGTCACGTTCCTGCGGGAGGACGGCCGCCGGCTCCCGGACGAGACCGGTCTCGACCAGATCGTCCGTCATGTCGACTACTTCGCCGAGCGCATGGGTGTCGATCACGTCGCGTTCGGCTCGGACTTCGACGGTGCGACAGTGCCTTCGGTGCTCGGCGGGGCGTCCGGGCTGCCGAAGCTCGTCGACGCCTTGCGCGATGCAGGGCACGACGAAGAGAGCGTTGCGAAGATCACGCATCGAAACTGGTTGCGGGTGCTCGACGCGACCTGGCACTGACGCGCAGGCTCGAGCGCTCTCGGTACGGTGCGACGCGTGCGCACGACCACACTCGGCCCACTGGAAGTCACGGTCGTCGGTCTCGGCTGCAACAACTTCGGCGGCCGTGTCGACGAGGCAGGGACACGGGCCGTCGTCGATGCAGCTCTGGATGCGGGCGTCACGTTCTTCGACACCGCCGACATCTACGGCAACAAGGGCGGGAGTGAGGAGCTGCTCGGCCGAGTGCTCGCCGGCCGTCGTGACCGGGTCGTCCTGGCGACGAAGTGGGGGAAGCCGATGGGCGACGGAGCCGAGCGGCGCGGGTCTCGGGCGTACATCGAGAGCGCGGTCGAGGCGTCTCTCCGGCGTCTGCAGACCGATGTGATCGACCTCTACCAGCACCACGAGGAGGATCCCGACACACCACTCGAGGAGACGGTGAGTGCGCTCGAGGATCTCGTGCGCGCGGGGACGATTCGCGCCTATGGCACGTCCAACTATCGCGCGCAGACACTCGAGCGCGTGAAGGCGATCGCGTCGGACGCATTCGTGTCGGAGCAGAGCGAGTACTCGTGGCTCGAGCGCGACGCGGAGGCGGAGCTCTTGCCCGCCTGCGAGCGGCTCGGGCTCGGGTTCATCCCGTATTTCCCGCTCGCAAGCGGGCTCCTCACCGGCAAGGTCAGTCGAGCCCGGCCGCCGGTCGAAGGCACGCGGCTCCATGGGCGCACGATCGCGGATGACGATCTCGACCGGGTCGAGCGGCTCTCCGCCTGGGCGGACGAGCACGACGTGTCGCTGCTCGACGTCGCGGTCGGCGGGCTGCTCGCGGTGCGGCCGGTCGCGAGCGTGATCGCAGGCGCGACGAAGCCGGAGCAGGTGCACGCAAACGCCGCCGCCGGTGCGTGGCGGCCGTCGCCTGACGAGCTCAGCTACTTGCGCGCGCTGTAGTAACGCACCGACCGGCCCGACCTCTTGTCATCCTGCGGGACGGCCGCACGTTCGTCCTGACGAACGACTGTCGATCCGCCTCGCGGCCGATGTGGAGCAGGTGCCGACCGCGCAAGCTTGTTCCATGATGTTTCGAAACGTCCTCACTCAGAGCCGCAGGCTCGCGGACGAATGGCTGCGCACCGCGACCGACGGCGTCGTGCTGCCGGCGTACGCGGCTCGGGCCGCAGAACTCACATCCCGGCGCGAGCGCCTGCTGCTCGCGGACTCGCTTCGCCTGGTGGCCGACGGGCCGGCACGGGGTGGGTCACTCGGCGGCCGCTATCGCCCGCGCCACACGGTTGCTCGTTCTCGTCGAGCAGCGCTCGAGGCGCTCGCAACGACGCTGGAGCACGAGGAGCAGCCGGTCACTCCGGCGGGAATGCTTTCCGTCCACGACCTCATCACGGCCGGAACAGGCCCGCTGTGGGGCACGAGCGAGCGAGCGCTCGACGAGGCGATCGAGACGGCGCTCGGACTGCTCAGGCCTCAGTCCGGCGTTCAGGACGAGCTCCACGCAGCCTGACGTCGGTATCACTTGCCGGACTGCAGCTCCCACGCGCCGATGACGGCGTCTTCGATGGCATCGGCGTTGCCGTGTTCGAGCCGAGCGACGACCATCATATGTTTGGCGAAGCGATCCGGCACCGAGAACGTGTCGGGGAACGACTGCAGCAGGAGATCTCGGAAGCCGAACGAGGCACGGATGACAATGTGATCGTCATCGAGCTGCCGGGCGACGAGGCGGCCCTTGTATCGCCACTCGAGGAGCCCGTCGCGGCGACGCTCGGTGACACCGTCGAGCTGACGAGCCAGTCGGCTGACGTCGGTGTGTTGCACCGGCCTCTGGCTACCGCATCATGTCGCCGGCCGTGAGCGCTCGCTGTGCTCGATCGCCTGCCGGTCGAGCGCGCTCTCCGCTTTCAGCAGATGTCCGCGCGCCGACCACGCATGCGCGGCGCCGCGCGGCACCTCGCCGTCCCGGAAGTGCTGCGCCGCGACTCGCGCGTGCGCTGCTGCCTGGTCGAGCTCGGCCGCCGCCTCGTCGAAGAGGGCAGCGGCCTGGCCGAGTCGCTCCGTCCGCTCGTCCGCCATCAGTCGATCTTCATCGCCACGTGCTTGATCTGCGTGTACTCCTCCATCGAGTAGATCGACATGTCCTTGCCGTAGCCGGAGCCCTTGTACCCGCCGTGCGGCATCTCCGAGGTGATCGGCAGCAGGTGGTCGTTCACCCAGACCGTCCCGAACTGGAGCTTGCGCGCCGCGTTCAGTGCTCGGCCGACGTCGCGTGTCCACACCGACGAGGCCAGGCCGTAGCGCACGCCGTTCGCCCACTCGATCGCCTGCGCATCGTCGGCAAACTTTTGCACCGTGACGACCGGCCCGAACACCTCGCGCTGCACGATCTCGTCGTCCTGCGTCACGTCGGTGACGATCGTCGGCTCGACGAAGTAGCCCTTGCCGTTCCCGCCGCCACCACCGCCGGTCAGAACCGTGGCCGTCTTCGCACGCTCGAGGAAGCCGAGCACGCGCTCCTGCTGCGACTTGGTGATCACCGGGCCCATTTCGATCTCGTCGTTCTCCATCGGGTCGCCGACCTTGATCCCTTCGATCACCGGGACGAGCGCCTCGAGCAGCTTGTCGTAGATCTTCGGCCCGGCGAGGACGCGCGACCCTGCGGTGCAGTCCTGCCCCGAGTTCCAGTAGCCGGCAAGCTTGATCCCTTCCGCGACCGCCTCGACGTCGGCGTCGTCGAAGATCACCATCGGTGCCTTGCCGCCGAGCTCGAGATGCACGCGCTTTAGCGTGTCCGCTGCGTTGCGCGCGATCAGCTTGCCGGTGTCGACGTCGCCGGTGAGCGACACGAGTGCGATATCCGGATGCGCGACGAGTCGCTGCCCGGTCGGGACGCCGTCGCCGGTCACAACCTGCAGGACACCGTCGGGAATCACGTCCTTCGCGAGCTCGATGAAGCGCAGCAGTGACAGCGGCGTCTGCTCGGACGGCTTCAAGATCTGCACGTTCCCGGCCGCGAGTGCCGGGCCCAGCTTCCAGACCGCCATCATCAACGGGTAGTTCCACGGGCAGATTCCGGCGACGATTCCGAGTGGCTCGCGCCGAACCATCGACGTGTACCCCTTGATGTACTCGCCCGCCGACTTGCCCTCGAGGTTGCGCGCCGCGCCGGCGAAGAAGCGCAGGTTGTCGGCCGAGAACGGCATTTCGTCCCGCGAGGCCATCAGCGGCTTGCCGACATTTCGCGACTCGATCTGCGCGAGCTCCTCGGCGTTGTCGTCGATCACGTCGGCAAGCTTGTGCAGCAGCTCCGACCGCTCCTTCGGTGTCGCGTCGAGCCACTCGGGAAGGGCCTTCTTGGCGCGCTCGACGACGTCGTCCACCTCGTCGGCGGACATGTTCGGCGTCTGGGCGATCCTCTCGCCCGTCGCGGGGTTGATCACATCGAGCGCTGCCATGACTGCTCCTATTCGGTTCGGAGGATTCCGCTCTCGCTCGTGAGCCTTTGCGCGAGTGCGACGGGAATGATCGTGACTGCGAGGATCAGGAAGACGACGACGTTCACCTGCGGCAGCTGCTGACCGAGTCGAATCTGGCCAAAGATCCAGATCGGGAGCGTGTTCTGCGCGCCGGCCGTGAACGTGGTGACGATCACCTCGTCGAACGACAGCGCAAAGGCGAGCAACGCGCCGGAGACGAGGGCGGTCGAGATCGAAGGGAACGTGACGTAGCGGAAAGTCTGGATGCCGTTCGCGCCGAGGTCCATCGACGCCTCGGTGAGTGACCCGGGCATGCGGCGCAAGCGTGCGATCACGTTGTTGTAGACCACGACCACGCAGAACGTCGCATGGCCGATCACGATGGTCAGCAGGCCAAAGTTGATCTTCCAGTACGTGAAGTACGAGTTGAGGGCCATGCCGGTGATGATCCCCGGCAGGGCGATCGGGAGGACGAGCAGGAACGAGATCGCCTCGCGGCCGAAGAAACGGAACCGGTGGACGCCGAACGACGCCATCGAGCCGAGCACAAGCGCGACGAGCGTCGCGAGGGCGCCGGCCTTCAGCGACAGCCAAAGGGCCTGCTGCATGTCGCCGTTGTGGATTGCCGGCGAGAACCATCGTGTCGTCAGCCCGGCAATCGGCCAACTCTGCACGTTCGACTTGTTGAAGGCGTACAGGCAGATGATCGCGATGGGCACGTAGAGGAACGCGAGCACGAATGCCACCCAGACGCGGAGCGCGATGCGCGTGCCGCGGCGTTCCATCAGAGCGCCTCGAACGCGCCGAGCCGGCGCGCGATCAGCAGGTACGCACCCATGACGAGCACGGGCACGACTGCGAACGCTGCGCCGAACGGCAGGTTGCCGGCGCCGTTCACCGAGTCGTAGACGACGTTGCCGATGAACTGCGACGAGGGACCGCCGACGAGGATGGGCGTGATGTAGTCGCCGAGTGTCAGCGAGAACGTGAAGATGGAGCCCGCGACAATGCCCGGGAGGGCTAGCGGGAGGATGACGCTCCGCAGAGTCCGATTCCCTTTCGCGCCGAGATCGCGTGACGCCTCGATGTAGGAGTGGGGGATGCGCTCGAGCGCGGCGTAAACCGGGAGGATCATGAACGGCAGCCAGATGTACGAGAAGACGATCCACATCGCCGTGTTCGTGTACAGCAGATTCGCCGCGGGCAGACCGAGCTTCTGCGTCGTCCAGTTGAGGAGACCGTCGTGGTTCAGGATCAGCTGCCACGCGTAGACGCGTGCAAGGTACGACGCCCAGAGCGGTAGCAGCACGAGAACGAAGAGGGTTGCGCGCAAGCGCGGCCCGGCGAGACGCGCCATGAAGTACGCGAACGGGAATGCGATTGCTGCGTCGGTGATCGTCACCGCGCCGGCGATCAGAACGGTGCGCACGGCAACCGCGTGATAGGTCGACCCGTGCCAGATCTGGCTGAAGTTGTCGAGTGTCCAGGTGTGAACCGTCAGTCCGGTGAACGCATTCACGGTCCAGAACGACGAGATGAACAGCGCGATCAACGCTGCGACGTAGACGCCGAGGAACGCGGCGACCGGTGGAGAGAGAAGCGAGAGCGCCTTGAGCCAGGGTCGCCGCCAGAGGGCGCCGCCGATTGGACGGCGCCCTCTGCTGCGACGGCTTTCTAGCCCTTCAGCTGGGTCCAGGCCTGCTGCCACTTCGTGTAGTCCATGCAGTTCGTCTGGCCGTTCCCGCAGTTCGCGAGCGGGGTCTTCCAGAAGTAGATCTGCTTGAAGTACTGGAGCGGCTCATTTGCGTGGTACTGGTCGCACGAGCCCTTGGCGAGCTTGTTCATGATCGGGCACGCCTTCGAGTTGACCGGCGTCTCGCCGTAGTTGGTCGCCTGTTCGGCCTGCACTTTCGGGGTCGAGATGTAGGCGAGCCACTTGTACGCGCACGCGATGTTCTTCGTGTGCGCCGACACCATCCATGTGTCGAGCCAGCCGGTCGCGCCTTCCTTCGGAATGACGTCCTTGACCGGAGCCTTGTCTGCCAGGAGTTGACTCAGCTGGTACGGCCAGGCCGCGCCGATCACGACGTTGCCGTTCTTGAAGTCGCTGATCTCCTGTCCGCCCGACGGCCAGTACCGCTTGATCAACGGCTTCTGCTGCTTCAGCAGGTTGATCGTTGCGTTGAACTGGGTCGAGTTCAGCTCGTACGGATCCTTGATCCCGAGCGACCGCTGCGTCTTCATGAGATACAGCGCCGCGTCGGCGATCTGGATGGGATTGTCGGGCACGGTGATCTTGCCCTTGTACTTCGACGAATAGATCACCGACCACGACGTGGGGGCGGGCTTCACCTTCTGCGTGTTGTAGAGAAGGATGTTCGGGCCCCACTGCAACGAGATGCCGTAGTGCTTGCCACCGACAGTGTTGTTCGGCGGCGACTGGAACGCCTTGTTGAAGTTCTTGAAGTCGGGGATCTTCGACGTGTCGACCGGCTGCACGTCCTTGCCGTAGATCAGCCGCAGCGATGCGTCGCCCGATGCGGAGACCATGTCGTACTGGTCGCCGCCGCCGGATCGCATGAGCGTCACCATTTCGTCCGACGAGCCCGCGTACTTCGGGTGGATCTGGCAGCCGCTCTGCTTCTCGAACGGCGTGACCCACTGCGGCTGGAGGTAGCCCTCCCACGCGATCATGTTGAGGCTGCCGCCGCTCGTCCTCGTCACGCCGGCCGCCGGGAAGGCGAGCGCGGCCGCGAGGACGGCGATGGCCGCCCAGAGTCCCTTCGTCATCTGACCTCCTGCTGGGGGGGATTGCCGGAAAGCGCCTTGATCTCGTACGCGTCCTCGTCACGCCAGTGCACATGCACGCGCGCGCCCGACGCGGGCGGGCTGCCGTCGTTTTGCCGCACGACGGTCAGGCGGTCGCCGGTGTCGGTGTCGACGAGGATCCGGATGAACGCCCCGACGAAGACGACGTCGGCAACGATCCCGGGCTCGCCACTGCCATTTAGCTCGATCCGCTCGGGCCGCACGGAAAAGCGGCGGCCGTTGCGCTCGAGGATGTTCGACGTTCCGACAAAGCCGGCGACGAACTCCGTCAGCGGGCGCTCGTAGACGTCTTCGGGCGCACCGACCTGTTCGATGCGTCCGTTGTTGAAGACCGCGAGGTGGTCGCTCATCGTCAGCGCCTCCTCCTGGTCGTGCGTGACGTAGAGGAAGGTCATACCGAGCTCACGCTGCAGCGACTTGAGAAACACCTGCATCTCCTGCCGGAGCTTCAGATCGAGTGCTCCGAGCGGCTCGTCGAGGAGCAGCACGTTCGGGTGGTTGACGATCGAGCGCGCGAGGGCGACCCGCTGTCGCTGGCCGCCCGAGAGCTGGACCGGCTTTCGCTCTCCGTAGCCCTGCAGCCGCACCATCTCCAGTACCTCGTCGACCTGCCTGCGCCGGTCGGCCCGGCCGACGCCTTTCACCTTGAGCCCGTAGCCGACGTTGTCGGCGACGGTCATGTGCGGGAAGAGGGCGTAGTCCTGGAACACCGTGTTGACGTCGCGGGCGTACGGAGGCACGTGCGTGATGTCGACGCCGCCGAGCGTGATGCGACCGGAGTCGGGCTGCTCGAACCCCGCGATCATCCGCAGTGTTGTCGTCTTCCCCGAGCCCGACGGCCCGAGCAGCGTGAAGAACTCGCCCGCGCCGACCGTCAGGCTGACGTCGTCGACGGCGACGACCTCGCCGTACGACTTGCGCGCGCTCTCGACCGAGACGTCAGCGGCCAACGCCCTCGATCAACCCTTCGAGGATGTCGAGGCCGAGCTCGAGCTCCGCGTCGCCGATCGTGAAGGGAACGAGGATGCGGATCACGTTGCCGTAGATCCCGCACGAGAGAAGGATCAGCCCTTGCTCGCGGGCGGCCCCGACGATGCGACTCGCCTCGTCGGCGGTCTGCTCGGGCAGCTCGATAGCGAGCATTGCGCCGAGGCCGCGCACATCGGATCCCTCCGGCGCCATCGCCTCGAGCCGCTCGCGGAGGCGCTTGCCGAGATGATCGGCGCGCCCGCGCTGCTCGGGGAGCGCGTCGAGGATCGCTGCGGCTGCAGCGCACGAGAGCGGATTTCCACCGAATGTTCCGCCGAGCCCGCCCGGAGGCACCGCGTCCATCAGCTCGGCGCGCCCGGTGACTGCCGCGAGTGGCAGCCCGCCCCCGAGTGTCTTGCCCGAGACGAGCAGGTCGGGCTCGACGCCGTAGTGCTCCATCGCCCACACGGGGCCGGTGCGGCCGCAGCCGCTTTGCACCTCGTCGTCGACGTAGAGGATCCCATAGCCGTCGAGCAGCTCCTGTAGGCGCTTCGGGAAGTCGGGCGTCATCGGGATGAACCCGCCCTCGCCCTGTACCGGCTCGAGCACGGCACATGCGACCGACTCCGGATCGACGTCGCCCTTGAAGAGGTGCTTCAGCGCGTCGATCGCATCGTCTTCGCTGATGCCGCGGAACGGGTACGGAGCCGGCGTGCGGTACACCTCGGGCGCATACGGCCCGAAGCCTTTCTTGTACGGCACGACCTTGGAAGTCATGGTCATGGCGAGCAGCGTGCGGCCGTGGAACGCGTTGTCGAAGACGATCACTGCGGGCCGGCCGGTCGCGACGCGCGCGATCTTGACCGCGTTTTCGATCGCCTCGGCGCCCGAGTTGAGGAGCAGCGACTTCTGGTCGGCACCGCGGCACGGCGAGAGCTCCGCCAGCTTGCGGCACACCTCGACGTACGGCTCGTACATGCCGACCATGAAGCACTGGTGCAAGTAGCGGTCGACCTGCGCGTGGAGCGCGTCGACGACCGACGGCAGGTTGTGCCCGAGGTTCGCACAGCCGAGGCCGCCGGCGAAGTCGATGTACTCGCGGCCCTCGACGTCCCAGATCCGGGCACCTTCGGCGCGCTCGACGACGAGCGGCGGCGTCGAGACGCCCCGCGCCACGTAGCGCTCGCGGGCCTCTTGGACGCGCTCGGTCGAGCTCCGTTCCTGCAGCGACACGGTGACACGACTGTATACGGGTCATACAGGCCGCGCCATGCGCCCGGCAGGCGCTGAGGCGCGGTCGGCCGCCGATACGATGCGCGCCGCGGCGCCTTGGCCGAGTGGTTAGGCAGCGGCCTGCAAAGCCGTGTACAGCAGTTCGAATCTGCTAGGCGCCTCTCATGACCGACGTCGTTCGTGCCGCTGAGCTCGTCCAGACGGAGCGCGGGCTCGTGCCGAAAGGCGAGGGCTGGTTCGTGCTGAACGCACGCGAGACGCAGTGGTGGGAGCGGCCCGGCCGCGGCGTGCTCTGCGAGTTCGAGGGCGCCGGCTTCGACGGAACGACCGATTTCCACCAGTTCGGCGTCAACCTGACGCTGCTCGCCCCCGGCGAGCCGATGTCCATGTACCACTGGGAAACCGACCAGGAGGACTTCCTCGTGCTGGCCGGCGAAGCGCTCCTCGTCGTCGAGGGCGAGGAGAGGTCACTGCGTGCCTGGGACTTCGTCCACTGCCCGCCCGGGACGAAGCACGCAATCGTCGGTGCGGGTGCCGGGCCGTGTCTCGTGCTCGCCGTCGGCGCGCGCGACCGCTCGACCGGGTCGGAGTGGGGCGCCTACACCGTCGACGATGCAGCGCTCCGTCACGACGCGAGCGTGGAGCAGGAGACGACCGAACCGAGCGTGGCCTACGCGCGGTTCCCGCCCGGCGTGCTGACCGGCTACCGCGACGGTTGGCTCGAGAGGTTCTAGAGGCGACCGAGTTGGGCAGTGGAACGGTGTGGGGGTTGCGCTCCGACACGCGCTCGCACTGTTCGCCGCTGTCGCCGTCCTTGCGGGGTCGGCCGCGACCGCTGCCGGCACGCAGACTGCCGAGCAGCGGATCCTTCTGATCGGCGACTCGGTCTCGACCGCGATGTACTGGCACCACCAAACCGCGGCCGTCCTCGAGAACAACGTCGCGGTCGACTGGCAGGTCGCCGTGTGCCGCACGCTCACCGGCGAGAGTTGCCCTTTCGACGGTGTCCGCGCGGAGACGGCTCTCGACTTGATCGAAGCGATGCCGAGTGTGCCGCCCGTGGTCGTTGTCGAGATGGGCTACAACGACCCGGCGGCCACGTTCGCCTCCGCGGTACGGGCCACGGTGACGGCGCTCGTCGCGAAAGGCGCACAGCGCGTGCTCTGGCTGACCCTGGCCGCAACGCGGCCCCCGTACCCACAGCTCGACACGATCCTCACCCGCGCGGCCGCGCGCAACCCGCAACTCGAGCTCGTCGACTGGAACGCGTACTCCTTCGGGCACGCGACCTGGTTCCAGAACGACCTCGTCCACCTCACGACTGCGGGCGGTACCGCGATGGCCCACCTCGTGCACGCTGGCGTCATCGCGATCAATGCGCCGCTGCAGGTTCAACCAGTGCAGTTGCCCGCGCTTCGAGCCGGCCACACGTACCGCACGCACCTCCGCGCCACCGGAGGAACCCCGCCGTATCGCTGGGCCGTCGGCAGTGGCCGCCCGGCCCGCGGTATCCATCTGCTTGCGAACGGCGTCCTCTTTGGGCGACCCATGGACGACGCGACGATGGACTTCCTGGCGCGGGTCGTCGACGCCGACGGTGTCAAGGCCTGGATGACCGTCTACGCACGGAACGCGTCGAGCTGACGAACGCCATCTAGGATCGACCGGTGGGCTTCAGCGGCTCCCTGATCCAAAACGCGATCTACATCGCCCAGCAGCCGCCCGACTGGCCGGTCGCTGCGGCCGATTGGGAGCGTGCTGCCGAGGAGCGCCTCGATGCGGGCGCGTTCGGTTACATCGCGGGCGGCGCCGGCGCCGAGTCGACGATGGCCGCGAACCTCGAGGCGTTCGGGCGCTGGCGCATCCGGCCGCGGATGTTGACCGCCAACGCGTCGCGCGACATTTCGGTCGACGTCCTCGGGCTTCATTCGCCCGGGCCGTTCCTGCTCGCACCGATCGGCGTGCTGTCGATCGCACACGAGGAGGCGGAGCTCGGCGCTGCTCGCGCCGCCGCCTCGTCGGGTGTGCCGCTGGTGCTCTCGAGCGCCGCGACGCACACGATCGAGGAGGTGGCGGAGACCGGCGCGCCTCGCTGGTTCCAGCTCTACTGGGTGAACGACCGCGAGATCTGCGAGAGCTTCGTCCGGCGTGCCGAGGCGGCGGGCTACGGCGCGATCGTCGTCACGCTCGACACGCTGACGCTCGGCTGGCGGCCGCGCGACCTGCGCCAGGCGTACCTCCCGTTCATCAAGGGAGAAGGTTGCGGACAGTTCTTCAGCGATCCGGTGTTCCGCGCCCGGCTCGACAAGCCGCCCGAGGAGGACCTGCTCACCGCCGCTGCGACGATGCTCGCGACCTTCCCGAACGTCGGCCTGTCGTGGACGGACCTCGACTGGTTGCGCGCGCAGACGAGTCTCCCGATCCTCGTCAAGGGAGTCTTGACGGCCGACGACGCGCAGACGGCGCTCGAGCACGGCGTCGACGGCGTCGTCGTCTCGAATCACGGCGGGCGGCAGGTGGACGGCGCGGTCGCCGCGCTCGACGCGCTCGTCGAGGTACGTGCCGCGCTTCCGGACGCGGTGCTCCTGATGGACGGCGGCATTCGCTGTGCCGCCGACGTCGTCAAGGCGATCGCCCTCGGCGCGGATGCCGTGTTGCTCGGACGGCCGTACGCGTACGCGCTCGCGGTTGGCGGGCAGCGCGGTGTCGAAGAGCTACTGCAGAACCTGATGGCGGAGATCGACCTCACGCTCGCCCTCGCGGGGGCGCACTCGATTCGCGACCTCGATCCGTCGTGGCTCTCCAGCGCGGCGTAGTCCTCGGGGCGCCCGGCTCCGTCGCCCTCGAGGAGATCGAGGTGCGCGAGCCCGGCCTCGGCGAGGTGCGTGTGCGCATCGAGGCGACGGGTGTCTGCCACTCCGACCTGCACGTGATCCAGGAGGACGGCTGGGGTCACGCACTCCCTGTGCTGCTCGGGCACGAGGGCGCGGGTACGGTCGAGGCGGTGGGTGAGGGCGTGCGCGAGCTGCGTCCAGGCGACCGTGTCGTGCTCGGCTGGAAGACCGCGTGCGGCGGCTGCCGAAACTGCAAGCGCGGCGAGCCCAGGCAGTGCGGCCGGCCGCCGGCCGCGACGGGCCGGCTCTTCCGGCACGACGGGAGCGAGCTGACACCCGTCCTCCGCACGGGCACGTTCGCGACGCACACGATCGTGCCGGCGGTCGCGGCGGTGAAGATCCCCGCCGAGCTGCCCGTCGAGCAGGCGTGCCTGATCGGCTGTGCCGTCGCGACGGGCGTCATGTCGGTGCTCGAGACGGCAAAGGTGTGGCCGGGCGCGCGCGTTGCGGTGATCGGCTGCGGCGCGGTCGGCCTCTCCGTCGTGCAGGGCGCGCGCATCGCCGGTGCGTCCGAGATTCGCGCGATCGACCTCGACCCGCGCAAGCTCGAGCAGGCCCGGAGCTTCGGCGCGACGCACGACGAGCCGGGCCCTGTCGACTTCGTCTTCGACGTCGTCGGACGCCGCCAGACCTTCGAGCAGGCGCTCGGGATGATCGCCACCGGCGGGACCGTCGTCCTGATCGGGCTCTCGCCCGCGGGCGAGACCGCGGAGCTCGAGCTCCCGCGCCTCTTCTCGCGCCGGGCGCGCATCCTCGTCTCGCACGGGGGCGATCATCTGCCGCAGGCCGACTTCCCGCGGCTTGCTGCGTGGGCACTCGACGGGACGCTCGACCTGGCGAGCATGGTGACGCGAACCGCGCCGCTCGACGACTGGTCGAACGCGCTCGACGTCATGCAGGACGGCAGCGTGATCCGGACGGTGTTGACGCCGTGACGCTGGAGCTTCTGCAGCGCATCGTCGCGGGCGACGTCGAAGGAGCGAGCGTTGGCAAGCTGATCGGGATGCGCATGGTCGCGGCAGAGCGCGGCCGGGTGACGTTCGAGCTCGACGCCGGCCCGCAGCACTCGAGCCCGCCGGGCACCGTGCACGGCGGCATCCTGTGCGATCTTGCGGACGCCGCAATGGGCTGCGCTGCTTTCTCGCTGCTCGAGGAGGGCGAGACGTTCACGACCGTCGAGCTGAAGATCAACTTCCTGAAGCCCGTGTGGGAGGGGCGGTTGATCGCGATCGGTGAGGTGATCAAGGCGGGCCGGACGCTCACGCTGTGCGAATGCCGCGTCACCACCGCTGACGGCTCGCTCGTCGCGTTCTCGACCTCCACTTGCATGAGACTTGAACGGCGAGTCAACTAGGATCGGCGCGATGGATCTCCGCGACACACCGGAAGAGGCTGCGTTTCGCGCCGAGGTGCGCGCGTTCATCGAGGCGAACCTGCCGGCCGAGTCGCGGCAGCGCAGCGGGCGGCGATTCGAACAGACCGACCGCGAGTGGAGCCGCAAGCTCGGCGAGGCGGGATACGCGGGGCTCACCTGGCCGAAGGAGTTCGGCGGTGCGGGTGCGCCGTACAGCCACCAGGCGATCTTCCTCGAGGAGTCCGCCCGCGCCGAGGCGCCGACGCACCTCGGAGTGATCGGGCTCGGGATGGCGGGGCCGACGATCATCGCGTGGGGCACCGACGGGCAGAAGGAGCGCTATCTCGCCAAGATCCTGAACGCCGACGAGATCTGGTGCCAGGGCTTCTCGGAGCCCGACGCGGGCAGCGATCTCGCCGCGGCGCGCACGCGCATCGAGGATCGTGGCGACCGGTTCGTCGTGAACGGGCAGAAGGTGTGGTCGTCGTTCGCGCACATCGCCGACTTCTGCATCCTCGTCGGGCTCGGGCTGCCGGATGCGTCGCGCTACCAAAACCTCACGTACGTGATCGCCGACATGCACGCGCCCGGCGTCGAGGTTCGGCCGCTGGTGCAGATCACCGGCCATCCCGAGTTCAACGAGATCTTCTTCACGGACGTCGAGGTGCCGAAGGAGAACGTGCTGGGCGAGGTCGGCGGCGGGTGGCAGGTCGCGATGACGACGCTGCTGCACGAGCGCGGCACGCTCGGCTTCGCGCTCGCTGCCACGCTCGACGTGGCCGTGCGCAAGCTGATCGCGCTCGCCAAGGAGCGCAACGTCACGGATCCGGTCCTCCGCGACCGCATCGCGCGCGAGTGGATCGAGCTGCAAGCCCTGAAGTACACGAACTACCGCGCGCTGACGACGCTGACGAAGACCGGGATCCCAGGCCCGGAGGGCTCTGCCTCGAAGCTCGTCTGGTCGGAGGCGAACCAGCGGCTGACGAAGCTCGCGCTCGAGATCCTCGGCGAGCGCGCAGCCGAGCCCGATGCCGACACGGACGACGGCTATTGGCAGTACCAGCAGCTTCGCTCGCGCGGCAACACGATCGAGGCGGGCACCAGCGAGATCCTGCGCAACATCGTCGGCGAACGGGTGCTCGGCCTGCCGAGGTCACGCTGATGGACTTTTCCTTCACCCAGGAACAGGAAGACCTCCGCCGTGAGGCGCGGACGTTCCTCGAGGCGAACCCCGCGCCGTCGCACGAGCAGCTCGAACAGCTCGGCTGGGTCGGCCTGCTCTCCTCCGACGAGCTGACGTTCCTCGACGCCGCCGTGCTGTTCGAGGAGCTCGGACGCGTGCTCTACGAGGGGCCGTTCGTCGAGGACGAGATCGGCGACGACCGCAACGCGCTCCTCACCGCCTACGCGCTCGAAGCGGTCGGCATCGGCTCGCACGCCGTCGAGCTCGCGATTGGGTACGTGTCGGATCGCGAGCAGTTCGGCAAGAAGATCGGCACCTATCAGGCGGTGTCGCACCCGGTGGTCGACGCCTATGTCGCGGTCGAGCTTGCACGCTCGCTCGCGTACTGGGCGGCGTGGTGCGTCGCCGAAGGCGACGACGCGGCGGTGCAGGCAGCGGCGGCCGCGAAGTCGCAGGCGGCGGAAGCCGCCGTGCTCGCCTGTGAGACCTCGATCCAGGTGCACGGCGGCATCGGCTTCACGTGGGAGCACCCGCTGCACCGCTATTACAAGCGTGCGCTGTGGCTCGACGGCGCACTCGGCTATGGCCGCGAGCATCGCGCGGAGATCGCCGCATCGCTTCTGTCCTCGTAACCGGCGCGTCATCCGGCATCGGCGAAGTCACGTCGCGCCATCTCGCAGCGCGTGGGTTCGACGTCTACGCCTCGGTTCGTGCCGCCGGACAGGCGCCGGCCGGCACGCACGAGCTGGTGTTCGACGTGACCGACGCCGTGGCGGTCGCCCGCGCTGCCGAAGGAATCGACTCGCTGGACGGGCTCGTCGCGAATGCGGGGATCGCAATCGCAGCACCGCTCGAGTTTCTGCCGCCCGACGAGCTCACGCGCCAGCTCGACGTGAACGTCGTCGGCCAGCTGCGCGTCGTGCAGGCGTTCATGCCGGCGCTGCGACGTGGCCGCGGGCGCGTGATCCTGATGGGATCGATCGGCGGCCGTTCGGCGCTGCCGTTCCTCGGCGCCTACGCGATGTCGAAGTTCGCCCTCGAGGCAATGGCCGACGTCCTGCGCGTCGAGCTTGCACCGTGGGGGCTCCAGGTGTCGATCGTCGAGCCGGCGACCATCGCGACCGCGATGTGGACGAAGCCGCAGCGCTCGCTCGAGGAGACGTCGCCGCTGGCCGCAGAGTTCTACGGCGAGCGCGGGGCGAGGTTCAGACAGCTTGCCGCGCAGCGGTCGCAGTCCTCCGGCGTTCCGGCCGAGGCGGTGGCGAAGGTCGTCGAGCGTGCCTTGACGGCCTCCCGGATGCGCTCGCGTTACGTCGTCGGCCCGGACGCGCGACGCCGCGCTGCGGTCGAGAGGCTCCCCGACCGGTTGCGGGACCGCGTGCTCACGCGTTTTCTGTTCGGCTCGTGAGCGCGCTCTGGCTCACGCTTCGGTTTGCCTGCGAGGTGGCACTCGTCGTCGGCGTCGTATGGTGGGGCTGGCCGGTCCTCGGGACTGTGGTCGGCCTATTGGTGATCGTCCTCTGGGGCGCATTCGTGGGACCGAAGGCACCGCGTCGGCTTCCGGACCCGGCTGCGCTTCGGGCTCGAGCTCGTTCTGTTCGCCGGTGGGACAGTCGCGTTCGCGTCTGTGGCCGGGACGGTGACCGCCGTCGTCTTTGGCGTCGCCGCCGTCGCGACCGCCGCACTTACGCGCCGGTACGAACCGGCCTAGGATCCGCCCCATGGGCTACCACCTGAGCTCCCTCGGCGAGCTGGGCGACGGATACGGATTCCGCAAGGTGCGCGCCGCGCTCGGCGTCACCGCCTTCGGCGTCAACGGGCTCGTCTTCCCGCCGCACTACGAGGGCCCGAACCACTTTCACGACACGCAGGACGAGCTGTACTTCGTTCACCAGGGAACCGCGACCTTCACGATCGAAGGTGAGGAGCACGTCGTGCAGACCGGGGGCATCGTCCACGTCGAGTCGACGACGCCGCGCATGATCGCGAATCGAACCGACGACGACCTCGTGCTGCTCGTCGTCGGCGGCAAGGACGGCTACGTCGCCCGCGACGGGCACGTCGTCAGCGAGGCCGACCTCGAGAAGCGGCAGGCCATGAACCGAGGGGAGTGGTGATGGACGGCCTGATGATGGACTTCCAGCTGACGCTGCCCGCCGTTCTCCGCCGCGCCGAGACGTACTACGGCGACAAGGAGATCGTCACCCGCCTTCCCGACAAGAGCTTCTACCGAACGACGCACGGCGAAGCGTGTCGACGCGCCCGAGCGCTCGCAGTCGCGCTCGGAGCGCTCGGCCTCGAGCGCGGCGATCGCGTCGCGACACTGTGCTGGAACCACCATCAGCACCACGAGGCCTATCTCGGCATCCCGTGTGGCGGCTACGTGCTGCACACGTTGAACCTACGGCTGCACCCGAACGATCTCGCGTACATCGCCAACCACGCCGGCGACCGCGTCGTGATCGTCGACCGCTCGCTCAAGCCGCTCCTCGACCAGTTCGTCGCCCGCACTTCGATCGAGCACGTGCTCGTCGTCGAGGACTCGTACGAGGAACTACTCGCGAGCGTCGATCCCGACGACTGGCGCGACCCCGAGCTCGACGAGAGAGAAGCAGCGGCGATGTGTTACACGAGCGGCACGACCGGGATGCCGAAAGGCGTCCTCTACTCGCACCGCTCGACGATGCTGCACACCCTCGGCGTGGCCGCTGGCAACCCGATGGGGCTCGGCATCTCGGAGCGGGACTCGATCTTGCCGGTGGTGCCGATGTTCCACGCGAACGCCTGGGGCTACCCGTATCTCGCGGCAACGATCGGCGCGAAGCTCGTCTACCCGGGCCAGCATCTCGACCCGGAGAGCCTGCTCGACGACTTCGTGCAGGAGGGCGTGACGTGGACCGCGGGAGTGCCGACGATCTGGCTCGGCATCCTCGGCCTGCTCGACGCAAACCCCGGCCGCTGGGATCTCTCGCGCATGAAGGGGATGCTGGTCGGCGGCTCGGCGGCGCCCCGGTCGCTGATCGCCGGCTTCAAGCAGCGCCACGGGCTCGACGTCGTCCACGGCTGGGGAATGACCGAGACGTCGCCCGTCGCGTCGACCGCGCAGCTCGTCGGTGATCTCGCGACCGCGGACGAGGACACGCAGTTCGACTACATCGCGATGCAAGGGCTTCCGCTCCCACTTGTCGAGCTCCGCAACCGCGACGAGGACGGCAAGGTCCTGCCCTGGGACGGCGAGTCGATGGGCGAGCTCGAGATCCGCGGGCCGTGGGTCGCAGCCGCGTACTACGACACGCCCGAGCAGGCCTCGCGCTGGACGGACGACGGCTGGTTCAAGACCGGCGACGTCGTCTCGATCCACCCGCGCGGCTTCATCCAGATCAAGGATCGCTCGAAGGACGTGATCAAGTCCGGCGGCGAGTGGATCTCGTCCGTCGAGCTCGAGAACGCGCTGATGGCGCACCCCGCGATCGCCGAAGCCGCGGTGATCGCCGTGCCGGATACGAAGTGGGACGAACGACCGCTCGCTGCGATCGTTCTGCGTGAGGGGAAGAGTGCGACGGCGGACGAGCTGCGCGCGTTCCTCGAGCCGAATTTTGCGAAGTGGTGGCTGCCGGATCGCTTCGAGTTTGTCGCGGAGATCCCGAAGACCAGCGTCGGCAAGTTCAAGAAGACCGAGCTGCGTGAGCAATTCGCGAAGGTTCCCGCGGTGACCTCGCAGTGATCCAAACGGTCTGGCTCGACAACCCGCCGGTCAACGCAGTGAACGCGTCGATCATCGGGACGCTCTGGGACGCGTTCGAGAGTCTCGGCGACGACACGCGCGCGGTTGTGCTGCGCGGTCAGGGCGAGCGCGCGTTCTCCGCCGGTGCCGACATCAGCGGCTTCGTCGGCGGCCTCGGCGAGAACGAGCGGCCGGGGGGCATCCAGCCCGTCGCCAACCTGATCGAGCAGGCACCGGTGCCCGTGGTGGCAGCGATTCACGGCTATTGCCTCGGCGGCGGGCTGGAGATCGCGCTCGCGTGCGACTTCCGGATCGCGACGCGTGACGCGCAGCTCGGCTTTCCGGAGGTCAACCTGGGCTTGCTGCCGGGGGGCGGCGGCACGCAGCGGGCCCCACGACTGATCTCGCCGGGGCGCGCGCGGTGGCTGACGATGAGCGGTGAGCGGATACCCGCCGAGGTCGCGGAGCGGTGGGGGCTCGTGGAGTTCCTCGTCGACGACCTCGACGACGGGATCGCGCAATACGTCGAGCCGCTCGACCGCCAGAGCCCGCAGGCAATCCGCCAGATCAAGCACCTGCTTCACGAGACGCGCGACGAGCGCAGCGACGAGCGCGAGGCGTGGGCGTTCGCCGCGTGCCTCGAGTCCGAGGACGGGCAGGAGGGCGTCGCGGCATTCCTCGAGAAGCGTGAGCCGCGCTGGACCGGACGGTGAAGGCCGTCGTCCTCCGCGAGGTCGGAGGCCCGCTCGCAGTCGAGGAGTGGGACGAGCCCGTCGGCGCCGTGCTCGAGGTCCGAGCCGCGGGGATCAACTTCGCGGATGTCCTGATCCGGCGCGGCCTGTACCCGCAGATGCCGTCGCTGCCGTACGTGCTCGGCAACGAGGTAGCGGGCGATCTCGACGGTAGGCGGGTGATGGCCTTCCCGCGCGCCGCCGGTGGGTATGCGGAGCGGGTCGAGGTCGACCCGCAGTGGGTGTTCGAGCTGCCGGAGGGCGCGTCCTACGCCGCCGGCGCCGCGTTCATGACGGCCTACCTCACCGCGCACATCCCCATGACGCGCCAGCTGCACGTCGGTGTCGGGACGGACGTCCTCGTGCATGCCGGCGCGGGCGGGGTCGGCGCGGCGGCGATCCAGCTCGCGAAGCTGCGCGGCGCGCGCGTGATCGCGACGGCGAGCTCGGACGAGAAGCGCACGTTCGCTCGGCAGATGGGCGCGGATGAGACGCGCGGCTACGACGAGCTCGACGACGTGCAGGTCGACGTCGTTCTCGACACCGTCGGCGGCGAGCTGTTCACGCGGTCGCTCGGGCTGCTGCGGCCGCTCGGAGCGGTGGTCGCGATCGGGTTCGCCGGTGGCTTGTGGCAGGACCCGAGCGTGCAATGGCTCGTCGGGCGCAACGTCTCCGTGGTCGGCGTGTACCTGGGCCGCTTGATGCGCCTGCGTCCCGACGTCGTCCAGACGGCGGTCGAAGAGCTGCTCGAGCTCTGGCGGCGCGGCGAAATCGCTCCGCCCGTCGGTGCGACCTTTCCGCTGGCCGAGGCGGGCGACGCGCATGCGCTGATCGAGTCGCGCCGGCACGTCGGGAAGGTGATCCTCGAGCCGTGAAAGCGCTCATCACCGGCGGCGACGGCGGCCTCGGCCGCGCCATGCGCGCGAGGCTGGAGGAGGAGGGGTACGAGGTCGAGTCGCTCGACCTCGTCAGCGGCTTCGACGTCACCGATCCTGCCGCCTGGGAGCGCGTCGGCCCGGTCGATCTCGCCTGCCTGAACGCAGGCGTGCTGACCGGCGAAAGCGATCCGCGGCGTTTGAGCGTGGAGCAGTACCGGCGGGCCGTCTCGGTCAACGTGGACGGGGTCGTGCTCGGCGTGTTGCGACTCGCGCGCGTGATGAACGGCGGTGCGATCGTCGCGACGGCATCGCTCGCGGGGCTGACCGCGATGCCGAGCGACGCGGTCTACTCGCTGACCAAGCACGCAGTTGTCGGCTTCGTCCGCAGCGTTGCGCCGCTGCTCGAGCCAATCAAGCTGAACGCCGTCTGCCCCGGCATCGCCGACACGCCGATGATCGACGGCCAGCGCGACGCGTTCGCGGTGGCGGCGTTCCCGCTGCTCGCGCCGCAGGACGTTGCGGAGGCGATGTGGCGCGCAGCGACGAGCGAGGGCACGGGGGAGTGCTGGTTCGTGCAGCCGGGACGCGAGCCGGCGCCGTTCCGCTTCCCGACGCTGCCCGGCCCGCGCGTCGACGGCGAGCGCGTCGGCGCCCCGCCGTTGCGCTGAAGCTTGCGAACAGTCCTCAGTTGAGGCCGGGGTCGAACGGCATGTTCTCCAACAGCGAGAACCTGCCGCCCTGCCGGTGCAGCACCGTGCGCCACAACTCGTCGGGGTCGTCGGCGAACGCGTCGTCGGCGATCGCGTCGACGACGAGCCACGAGTCCTCCGCGAGCTCCGCCTCGAGCTGGCCGCCATCCCAGCCCGAGTAGCCGGCGAACAGTCGCAGGCGCACGATCGCCAGCTCGTCCGGCTCCGCGTCGGCGGGCATGAACCCGACCCGCCCGAGAATCGGCGCTGCGGCCTGTTCGACGTCATCGAACTCCGCCAGCACCATGAATGCCTCCGGCTGCACCGGGCCGCCGACGAATACGGGGTCTGTGGCGCCGGGCATGCCCTCGAGGATCGGCACGGCTGCGGCCGCGGGCAGCTCGGACGGCCTGCTCAGCACGAGGCCGATCGCACCGTTCTCGTCATGGTGCGCCACGAGCACCACCGTCTTCCGGAAGTTCGGATCGACGAGCGCCGGCGACGAGACGAGGAGCTTTCCCTGGAGCGACGTCACGGTCTAAGCAAAGTGCCACGTGTCGCCGGATGCAAACGCTTTCAGGATCCGCTTCGCGACGACCTGACGGTGCACCTCGTCGGGACCGTCGTAGATGCGGCCCGCGCGGGCCATCATCGCCATGTGCGCCAGCGGCGTCTCGTCGGTGAGCCCGCGCGCTCCGTGGACCTGGATGGCGCGGTCGATTACCTCCTGGAGGACACGGGCGGCGAAGAACTTGACCGCTGAGATCTCGACACGCGCCTCGTCACCACCGTCGATCTTGTGCGCGGCGTCGAGCGTCATCAGCCGACACGCCTGAATCTCGGCGTAGCTGTCGGCGATCCAGTTCTGCACCGTCTGCTTGCGCGCGAGCGGCTCGCCGAACGCTTCGCGCGTCAGGGAGTACGAGCACATCAGCTCGAACGCACGCTGCATCTGGCCGAGCCAGCGCATCACATGATGGATGCGCCCCGGGCCGAGTCGCTTCTGCGCGATCAAGAATCCGTCGCCCTCACCGCCGAGGAGGTTTGCGACCGGCACGCGTACGCCGGTGTAGAGAACCTCGCAGTGCGTCGACCAGTTGCGGCCGCGATGGCCCATCGTCGGAATCGCGCGCACGATCTCGACACCCGGCGTGTCGGCCGGAACGACGATCTGCGACGCCCGGCGGTGGGGCTCTGCGTCGGGATCGGTCACCGCCATCACGATCCCGAAAGCGGCGCCCTCGGCACCCGACGAAAACCATTTGTGCCCGTCGATCACCCATTCGTCGCCGTCGCGCACCGCGCGTGTGCGCAGCGTGGTCGGGTCCGACCCGGGCACCTCGGGCTCGGTCATCGAGAAGAACGAGCGGATCTCGCCCGCGACGAGGGGGGAGAGCCAGCGCTCCTTCTGTGCGTCGGTGCCGAACATGTGCAGGATCTCGGCGTTGCCGGCGTCCGGCGCCTGGCAGCCGAAGACGAGCTGGCCGTATGCGGTGCGGCCGATGTGCTCGTTCAGGTAGGCGTAGTCGAGGAAGCCGGTGCCGGTGCCGCCGGCCTCGGGGGGCACGTGGGGAGCCCAGAGCCCGGCGTCCTTCACCTCGCGCCGCAACGTGGCGACGAGCAGGTCCGACTCGTCGTCCTCCCGCCCCAGCGCATGCTCGTTCGGGAGCACGCGCTCGTCCATGAACGCACGCACCTGCTCGAGCTTGGCGGTGGGCGGTGCCCAGGACGTCGTGGCCATGGGCGTAGTATCCACCAGCGCCGCGCCGCGGTAACGGGGGTTTGCTTACTTCGCGGTGACGACGACGAACGTGCCGTTCATCGTCTGGTAGTGCGCCGAGCAGGCGTAGGCGTAGTGGCCCGGCGTGAGGTGCAGCACGTACCGCTTCGTGCCGACCCAGGGAATGCCGGTCGTGAAGAGCCGTTTGTTCGTGGTCTGGCTCCCGAGCGCGAAGTTGTGGATGCGCGAGTAGTCGTGGACGACGATCGAATAGGTGCCGGCGGGGAGGGTGCGTACAAGCTTGCCGGCCGGCGTTCGCAAGCTGATCGTGTATGCGTTGTGCAGGCCGACGGACGCGACGAGCACGCGGTTCGATGCGTTGCCGGCGCCGGCTGCTTGAAGTGCAACGAACGCGATTGCAAGAACTGCGACCTTCTTCATGCATCCGATGATGCGTCGCTTGCGATAGTCCGGGCAACTGTTCTTCCGAAGAGAGGATCGGATGATCACGGTCGTCCTGCCGAAGCGCGCAGAGGAGTGCGTTGCCCTAACCGTGTCGCCGCTCCTCGAGTGCGTCCTCAGCCTCCACGTTCTCGTCGATCCCAAGCATCACGGGCTGCAGCACGAGTGGGTTCGTCGAATGCGAGCTCTCGATCCCGAGTTGAGGAGCGAGGCGGATGTGTTTGCCTTTCTGTTCCGCCACCAGATACCCGACGCGTTCCTGCCGAGTGGGCACGACGCCGAGTCGACATTCGCAGACGATGTTGCGCGCTTCCGGCGACTGTCGCCCGAGCTTCTCCTCGATGCGCTCGGACGGCCGCTGTACGACCACGGCGGAAATGGGGCGAGCGTGTTCGACGACCCGAAGGTCGTTGCTGTTGCACTCGACCGTGCGGGAGCGGCCGGCACACGTTCCCGGCAAGCAGCGCACGACATGTTCGACGACCCGGCGGCGTTCGGCGACCGCTTCGCCGGCTTCCTCGAGCGGTACTGGCACGCCTCGTTCGCCGACGAGTGGCAGCGTGTCGAAGAGCGCCTCGCGCGATCGATCTCCGACTCGGGCCACGAGCTCGCGAGCGCCGGTGCCCTGTCCGTGCTTGGGCGCCTGCCCGCTCATTGCCGCGTTTCGGCGGCCGTCGAACAGCTCGAGATCGACCTTCCGCATGAGCACCGGGTCGAGATCACGGCGGACGCTCCTCTCGTGCTCAGCCCGAGCTACTTCGTCTGGCCGCACCTGAGGGTCAGCTGCGACGCCCCGTGGCCGATCGCAATCGTCTACACCGGATCAGAGTTCGCACGAGAGGCCGCACCCCGCATTCCCGAGGCGGATCTCCTGCAGGCGCTCCGTGCGATCGCAGACGACACGCGGCTTCGTGTTCTCACGCTCATCGCAGAGCGGCCACGGACGACCCAGGAGCTCGCGCCGCTCGTCGGCCTCTCTCGCGCTGGGCTCTCCAAGAGCCTCCAGCGGCTGGCGGAGGCTGGGCTCGTCGTGTCGCGGCGCGAGGGCTACTACGTCGTCTACTCGCTCGCACGTGACCGCGTCGACGCACTCGCGGCCGCACTCGGCCGCTTGGTCGGCGGGCAGTGATCGGCGTTAGCATCGCGGGCGATGAAGCTGGGGTTCTATATGGGCTACGCGCAGCCCGGCACGAGCCCGTTGGAGCTGATCGAGCTCGCGCAGGAAGCGGAGCGACTCGGCTACCAGTCGGCGTGGGCAGCGGAGGCGTGGGGCGTCGACGCGATCACACCCCTCGCGTGGCTCGGCGCGACGACCGCGACGATCGAGCTCGGCACAGCGATCATGCAGATCCCGGGCCGGTCGCCCGCGAACGCGGCGATGACCGCGGTGACGCTCGACCTGCTCTCCGGCGGACGGTTCCGGATGGGTCTCGGCACGTCGGGCCCGCAGGTCGTCGAGGGGTGGCACGGGCAGGAGTGGGGAAAGCCGCTCGAGAAGACGCGCGAGTACGTGGAGATCGTGCGTACGGTGCTCCGGCGCGAACGGCTCGAGCACCACGGAACCCACTACGACATCCCGGTTCGAGACGGCACGGGGCTCGGCAAGCCGCTGAAGCTGATGGCGCGCCCGCTGCGCGCGGACATCCCGATCTATCTGGCGGCGATCGCGCCGAAGGCCGTCGAGCAGGCGTTCGCGATCGCGGACGGCTGGCTCCCGATCTTCTGGTCGCCGGAGCAGGCGCGCACGGTGTTCCCGCTCGAGCGCGTGCGTGAGGGTTTCGACATCGCGCCGAGCGCGCCCGCGATCGTGACCGACGATGTGCCCAGCGCGCGAGACGCGCTGAAGCAGTACTACTCGTTCTACGTCGGCGGGATGGGTGCGCGCTCGAAGAACTTCTACAACGACCTCTTTGCCCGCTACGGCTACGAAGCCGAGGCGCGGGCGATCCAGGACCTGTTCCTCGAGGGGAAGCAGGCCGAGGCCGCCGCGCACGTCCCCGATGCATTCGTCGACGAGGTCGCGCTCGTCGGGAGCGTCGAGCGCATCCGTGACCGGCTCGCCGCGTTCCGCGAGAGCGGGGCGACGACGCTGCTCGTCTCGACGCGGGACGTCGCGACGCTGCGGGCCGTGGCCGAAGCAGCCACCTAGCAAGTAACAGACTGTTACAAGCCTTGACGCGAAAGCTGCGCGTGGCCCAAAACGTGCTTGTAACAGTCTGTTACTTGAGGCGCGCGACGTCGAGCGTCGCGAGGTAGGTCTTCCGCACGGTTCCGCGCGGCTCGATTCGCCGCCGGATGCGCGCGAGCAACTCGTCACGGCGCTGCTCATCGAGTGCGCGGTGGTTTGAGTAGGTCGACAGGACGTCGATGTACGCGTCCGCTCCATACTCGATCTCCCAGAGGTAGCGCAGGTGCGCGATCCGTTCGAAGAGCAGCTCGTCGAACGCGAGGCCCGCGACCGACTCCGGGGCAGGCGGGCCTCCCACGTGTGACGGAGGATCGTCCGGCAGGACGCTGCGGTAGTCGTGCTGCACCTCGACGAAGAAGTCGTCTCCACCTGCGACGTGGGTCACGTGCACCACACCGAGAACGCCGCCCGCGCGCAGCACGTGGGCGACCCGATGGAAGCGCGTCTCCGGGTCGAGCCAGTGGAACGCGGTGAACGAGAGGACCGCATCGAAGCGCGCGTCGCTCTCCCACGTGTCGAAGTCGGCGGTGATCACGGTTACCGGCGGGAACGCTGCGAGGTTGCGCCGCGCGACCGCACTCAGGTTCGCGCCGAGCTCGACGCAGGTCACCTCGAAGCCCCGTTCGGCCAACGCAAGCGTTGCCTGCCCGGTGCCGCACCCAATCTCGAGCAGTTCGCGGCCGGGGAGAAGTCGCACCAGGTCGTCGAAGAGCTCCGCCGGGTAGGTCGGCCGAGCGCGGTCGTAAAGCTCTGCGTCCTCGTCGAAGATCGTACGCAGGCTCACGCGAGCGCCTCGACTGCGGTGCTCGCGAGCGCCGGTACCGCGTGCTCGAACACAGCAGCGCGCGTGTCCTCGGCGCCGAGCTCGCCGCGCGTGTAGCGCCCGTAGATCGCTTCGCAGAAGACGGCTGCCTTCCAGAGGGCGAGCGCCTCGAACCAGCCGAGCGGCTCGACGTCGCGGCCGCTCTGCGCGACGTAGCGCTCGACGAGCTCCGCGCGAGTGGGGAAGCCGTGCTCCGCGGTGACCGGCGTCGACCCGAGCGCGGAGCTGCGGCCGCCGGGCTCGCTGTAGGTCGAGAGCAGATAGCCGACGTCCGCGCGCGGATCGCCGACGGCACCCATCTCCCAGTCGAGCACTGCGAGGATGCGCGTGGGCTCGTCCGGCGCGACCATCATGTTGCCGAGCCGGTAGTCGCCGTGGACGACGGTGCTCGGGAGCGGGTCGGGGATGCGTGCGGCCAGCAGTCGCGAGACCTCGTCGACGTCGGGAAGCTCGCGCGTCTTGTTGATCTCCCACAGTTGCGTGAAGCGGCGAACCTGACGCTCCAGGTAACTGCCCGTCCGCACGAACGCCTCGAGCGCGCCACGCGACGGGTCGGCCGCGTGGATCTCGACAAGGGTGTCGACGAGATCGAGCCCCAGCGCGTTTCGCTCCTCGTCGCGCTCGAGCCCGGCCGGCAGCTGCTGGGTGATCACGTGGCCGTCGAGGAACCGCATGACGTAGAACGGCACGCCGATCACGCGCTCGTCGTCGCACACGGCAAGGATCTCCGGCAGACGGGCGAACCCGGCGGCGCGGATCGCGTCCTGCAGCGCGGCCTCCCGCACCATGTCGTGTGCCGACGGCGGCAGCGGCGGCCGTGGGGGTCGCCGCAGCACATAGCGCTCGTCGCCGCGCTCGAGCAGGAACGTGAAGTTCGAGCCGCCGCCGTCGCCGATCCGCTGCGCCGCCACGGGCCCCGAGCCGAGCCCGTGCTCGTCGAGGAATGCTTCGACGTTCGCCTCGTCGATCAGCGGCGGCAGCACCCGGCCGATGCTACGCGGCAATGGCGGCGACCCCTGCAAGAGCGATCGCGACGCCCGTCTGCTGGGCTCGGGTCAGGCGCTCGCCGAGGAGCACGTGCGCCAGGAGGACGGTGACCACCGGATAGAGCGAGCCGAGCACCGAGACCAGCGAGAGCAGACCATGTCCGCTCGCGAACGCGAAGAGACCATTTGCGGCGACGTCGCCGAGCCCGACCGCAGCGACGGGTACGAGAGCGCGTCGGGGCAGGCGCAGAGGCGCCCGCCGGCTGAGCGACAGCGCGACGAGGAGCGAGAGCGACCCGACCCGCGCGCCGAAGAGCGTCGAGACCGCGTCTCCCTCCCGGCTGCCGAGCCCGAGGAAGTACACGAAGAGCCCGAGCGCGACCGCGGCCACGACCGCGAGCACCAGAGCCTGCGAGCGCGCGGGTGAGGCGGATCTTCGTTCTTCGACCGACGCAAGGACGGCCCCGGTGAGCGCGAGCAACGCCCCGATCACTGCGATCGTCGACGGGCGCTCTCCGGTGGCGACAGACACGCCGAACGGCACGACCGCGCCGCAGGCCACGAGCGGGGAGACGACGCTCATCGTCCCGAGTGACAGCGCCTTGTAGAAGGCAGCCAGGCCGGCGCCGCCACCCGCACCCGCGGCGAGGCCGAGCAGGAACGAGCGCAGGTCGACGTGCTCGCGGGCCGCGACCACGCAGATCAGCGCGACGAGCCCCGCGGACTGCGACCAGACCGTGACCGCGAACGTCGGCAGCCGCTTCGTCAGCGACCCGCCGGCGAAATCCGCGCTGCCCCAGACGACCGACGAGCCGAGCGCGAGCGCAAGCGCAAATACGTTCATCGCGAGGTTCTATCCCACGCGGTTTTGTTCGCGGAGGTGCCGGCTTTGCCGGCGCCTCCGTCACGCTCGACCAGGTCGTCTGTAGCGCCAGACGCGCGAAGGAGCGGCTACGAAAGCGTCGGAAAGGGGGCCCGCGGGGGGAAACCGGAGGTTTCCCCCCGCGTTACAGGCGCTCTATGAGCATCGCCATGCCCTGCCCGCCGCCGACGCACATCGTCTCGAGGCCGATCGTGCGATCGAGCGTCTCGAGATCGTTGAGCAGCGTGTTCATGATCCGTGCGCCGGTCATGCCGTACGGATGCCCGAGCGCGATCGCACCGCCGTGCGGGTTGAGCTTGTCGCTGAACGGATCGACGCCGACCTCGCGACAGACCGGCAGCACCTGCGCCGCAAACGCCTCGTTCAGCTCCATGACGTCGACGTCGTCGATCGTCATGCCGGCGTAGCCGAGCACCGTCCGAACCGCCTCGATCGGTCCGACACCCATGATCTCGGGCTCGACGCCGGTGACGCTCGACGCGATGATCCGTGCCCGCGGCTTGATGCCGAGCTCTCGGGCCCGCGTGTCCGACATGACGACGACAGCCGCAGCCCCGTCGTTCAACGGGCACGAGTTGCCGGCCGTCACCTTGCCGCCGGGCTTGAACGCGGGCTCCAACGCCGTGAGCTTCTCGAGCGTCGACGAGGCACGAGGACCGTCGTCTGCCTCCACACCCTCGTACGGCGTGATCTCACGTGCGAAGAAGCCCGACTGCTGCGCCGCGACGGCGCGCTCCTGCGACTGTTGCGCGAAGCGATCCATGTCCTCGCGCGAGACGTCCCAGCGTTCGGCGACGTTCTCGGCGGTCAACCCCATCGGGATGTAGACGTTCGCGATCGGCGCGTCGTCTCCGAACAGTGCGGGATGCAATTCCTCGTCCGACTTCGGGTAGCCGTTCACCTGCGAGATCGACTCGACCCCGCCCGCGACGAACACTTCGCCCTCACCTGCCTTGATCGCGTGGTAGGCCATACGGATCGTCTGCAGCGACGACGCGCAGAAGCGATTGACGGTCGTGCCCGGCACCGTCTCCGGCAGCCCTGCGAGGAGAGCGACGCGCCGGCCGAGGTTCATGCCCTGCTTCTCCTGCGGAAAGCCGCAGCCCACGATCACGTCGACGATCTCCTGGTGTGGGAGCTCGGGCACCTTTCCGAGCGCGGCTCGGACGGCGAACGCGGCGAGGTCGTCGGGACGGGCGTCGACGAGCGAGCCCTTGGCAGCACGACCGATCGGCGTGCGGGCGGTGGAGACGATCACGGCTTCAGGCATGACTCCATATTGACTGATGCGTCGAATGCCGCTTGACTGACCGCCCGGATGGCCGTGCTGCTCGCATTGGAGGACGTGGACGCGCGATACGGCCAGGTACAGGCCCTGCGGGGCGTGAGCCTGACCGTGGACGAGGGCGAGATCGTGGCGATCCTCGGTGCGAACGGCGCGGGGAAGACGACGACGCTGCGTGCGGTCTCCGGGACCGTGCGGCGAAGCGGCCGGATCGAGCTCGCCGGCAAGTCGCTCGGCCGGAAAGGGCCCGAATCGACCGCGCGACTCGGGGTCGCGCACGTCCCCGAAGGGCGCGGCACGTTCTCCGAGCTCACCGTCTGGGAGAACCTGCGCCTGGGTGCGCATGTGCGGCGTGGCTCGCTCGAGGCCGACTTCAAGCGCGTCGGTGAGTTCTTCCCGTGGCTCGAGCCGCGCCGCCATCAGCAGGCCGGCACGCTCTCCGGCGGCGAGCAGCAGATGCTCGCGATCGCGCGCGCCGTGATGCAACGGCCGCGGCTCATGCTGCTCGACGAGCCGTCGCTCGGTCTCGCGCCGCTCGTCGTCGCCGAGATCTTTCGGATCGTGCGCGAGCTGAACGAGCAGCAGGGCACGGCCGTCTTGCTCGTCGAGCAGAACGCGCGCACCTCACTCGCAACAGCGGCGCGTGCGTACGTGCTCGAGGTCGGGCGCGTCGCGTTCGCAGGCTCGAGCGACGAGCTGGCGTCGCAGGACACGATCAGGAAGAGCTACCTGGGCTACTGATGGCTGTCTTGACCGCAACGGTGCGCCGCGTGCGCATCCGGCCCGGAACATCGTGGATCGTGCCGCTCGCGCTCGCCGGGATCTGCGTGTTCCTGGTCGTCGGCTCGCTTCAGAGCTCGCTGTTCGCGCAGCAGGTGATCTCCGGTCTTGCGAACGGCGGCATCTACGCGAGCCTCGCCGTCGCGCTCGTGCTCATCTACCGCGCTACCGAGGTGATCAACTTCGCGCAGGGCGCGATCGCGACCTTCACCACGTACATCGCCTGGCAGCTGATGGACTGGGGGCTCTCGTACTGGCCGGCGTTCGTGTGCACGCTCGGCATTGCGTTCGCAGGCGGCTTCCTGCTCGAGCTGGTGGCGATCCGTCCGGTCGAGCGCCGCGGCTCGCAGCTCACGGTCGTGATCGCGGCGATCGGATTGCTGATCCTCGTCGAAGGATCGATCGGCTGGATCTGGGGGAACGGCATCAGGTTCATGCCCGCTCCGTTCCCGTCGCACATCTACCGCCTCGGCGGCGTCGCGTTCTCGCGCCAGGACCTGAGCACGATCGCGATCTCGATCGCATCGGTCGTCGTGCTCTGGGCGTTCTTCCAGTTCACCAAGGTCGGTCTAGCGATGCGTGCGGCCGCCGTGCGTCCGGACGCGGCACGCCTCGTCGGCGTGCGCGTCAGCTGGATGCTGTCGCTCGGGTGGGCGCTCGCCGCGATGCTCGGCGCGGTCTCCGGGATGATGGCCGCCGCGAGCCCGAGCGTCCTCCTGCAGCCCTCGATGATGGACGGCATCCTCATCTACGCGTTCGCTGCCGCTGTGGTCGGCGGTCTCGAGAGCGCTGCCGGCGCCGTGATCGGCGCGCTCCTGATCGGCGTGCTCCTGAACCTGCTCGGGAGCTACGTCAGCTGGGTGACGCCGCAGCTCCTGCTGCCCGCTGCGTTCGTGATCATGCTCGTCGTCCTGCTCGTCAAACCGTCCGGCCTCTTCGGTCGTACGAGGGTGCGGAAGGTATGAGACCGAGTCGCTCGACGAGCCTCGGGATCGCCGTGACGCTGGCGGTTGCGGCCGCGATCGCGCTGATCCCGTACACGCTGTCGGACTACCACCGCTCGACCGGAGCGACGGTCGCCGTGTATTTCGTCGCGATCCTCGCGCTCAACATTGTCACGGGGTACACCGGGCAGATCTCGATCGGGCACGGCGCGTTCATGGCGGTCGGGGGCTATGCGACCGCGATCCTGACGCACAACCACGGCTGGACAGACGTCGCGACGTTGCCGGTGGCAGCCGTCGTCGGCTTTGCAGCTGGCGTCGTCGTCGGGCTGCCGGCGCTCAGGTTCCACGGGGTCTATCTCGCCCTGACCACGTTCGCGGTCGCGCTCGCGGTGCCGCAGATCGCGAAGAACTACCCGCACTTCACGGGCGGCACCGAGGGGCTCGCGCTGCCGACGCACACCGGCCTCTGGCTCTACGACGTCTCGTGGGCGGTGGCGGGCGTAATGTTCGTCGTCGCCTGGCTCCTGCTCCGCGGCCGGACCGGGCGCGCGTTCCGCGCCGTCCGGGACAGCGAAGTGGCGGCGGCCTCGTCAGGGGTCTCGCTGGCGGTCTACAAGACCGTTGCGTTCGGTGTCTCGGCCGCGATGGCGGCGGTCGCAGGCTCGATCTACGTGCTCGTGAACAACTTCGTCAACCCGGACGTCTTCGGGCTGACGCTCTCGCTGACCATCCTGATCGGGGCCGTCGTCGGCGGCCTCGGATCCCTGTGGGGGGTGCTGATCGGTGCCGCCTTCGTCCAGTTGCTGCCGATTGGCCTAACCTCCAACCACATTGGCTCGTCTCAATCCGTGCCGGTGATCTTTGGAGCGGTCGTCATCGCGGTCATGGCACTGCTCCCGCTCGGTGCGGCGAATCTGCTGCGGGCGGTATTGCTTTTCGGATCCAAGACCGGTCAACATCTCGACACACCCCTAGGCACGGAGGGCAGATGACCAGACGGATGAAGGGAGCGCTCGTCCTCGCAGCGCTCGCGGTGGCGACGGCAGTCGTCTCGGCGGCGTTCGCGTCGCCGGCAGCAACCCCGGGCGTCACCAAGACCTCGATCACGATCGGCGGCACGTTCCCGCTGACCGGTGCAGCTGCGTTGTACGGCGTGATCCCCAAGGCGGAGGCTGCGTACTTCGACTACGTCAACGCGCACGGCGGAGTGAACGGCCGCAAGATCGTCTTCAAGTACTACGACGATGCGTACAACCCCGCGCAGACCGTCCCGCTCACCAAGAAGCTCGTCGAGCAGGACCACGTCTTCGCCGTCTACGGCAGCCTCGGCACCGCACCGACGCTTGCGACGAGGGCGTACCTGAACAAGCTGGGTGTGCCGCAGGTGCTCGTCGCGACGGGCGACTCGTATTGGGGTGCCCAGTACAAGCAGTACCCATGGACGATCGGCTTCCAGCCCGACTACCCGGGCGAGTCGCGCGTGTACGGGCAGTTCATCCGCAACAAGGTGCCGCAGGCCAAGATCGGCGTTCTCATGCAGGACGACGCATACGGCCAGAACTACTACAACGGCCTCCTGCAGGGACTCGGCGACGCGCAGGCCAAGGTTGTCGACGTCGAGAAGTACGACGCGACGCAAACCGACGTCAGCCAGCAGGTCGTAAAGCTGAAGGCTGCGGGCGCGAACGTGTTCGCGCTCTTCGCGTTGCCGACCCAGACGATCACGGCGCTCGTTGTCGCCACGAAGATCGGGTGGGCTCCTGTGACCTTCATCAACAACGTCTCCGCGTCGCCGCTCTTCATGGGGCTTGCGATCAAGAGCGGTGCGAACGTCGACAATGACATCTCGGCGACGTACCTGTTCGACACGATCAACAACCCGGGCGCGGCGACGACGAAGTTGTTCAAGTCGATCCTCTCGAAGTACGACGCGGGAGCGGACCCGACCGACGCGAACAACATCTACGGAGTTGCGAGCGCGTGGGCGTTTGTCGCAGCGTTGAAGAACGCGGGGCAGAACCCGACCCGCAAGAGCTTCATGGCTGCGCTTACGAACCTGAACACGACCGATCCGTTCCTCTATCCCGGCGTCAAGCTCCAGACGACGCCGACTGAGCGGTATCCGATCGACCAGCAGATCCTCGAGCAGTGGAAGAGCGGGGCATGGCAGCCGTTCGGCCACATCTTCTCGAAGGCACGCTGAGCTGACTCGCGACGGTGGTGGCTCCGCGCGCGGAGCCACCACCGTCGTCTAGCGTCCGCACGATGGTTGATCTCGAACCCGGCATCCGCCGCGTCACGTTCGCGCTGCCGCTCGGGATCGACCACGTCCACTGTTACTTCCTGCGCTCGTCGCGCGGCGGCTGGATCCTCGTCGACACCGGGCTCGGCACGCGGGACGCCGAGGCCAGGTGGCGGCCCGTGCTCGACGCACTCGATGCGCCGGTGGAGGCGATCGTCGTCACGCACATGCACCCCGACCACGTGGGTGGCGCGCGCGATGTCGCAGAACTGACGGGTGCGCCGGTCTTCCAGGGGCGCGAGGATCATGCGCAGTGCGCAAAAGCATGGGGCGAGCGCAATCCGGAGGTTTTCGCACGGTTCTGGGTGCAGCACGGCATGCCGGAGGAGACGGTGAGCGGTCTGATCGCCGACTCCGACCGCCTCGTCTCCGCGGTGCACTGGGTCGAGCGGCCCGACCGCCTGCTCGAGGCAGGCGACGACGTCGACGGCTGGCGGGTCGAGGTGCTGCGCGGACACGCCGACGGGCACATCGTGCTCGTGCGCGACGATGTGCTGATCGCGGGCGACACGATCTTGATGGGGATTACGCCCGCGGTCGGGCTGTATCCGAACTCGCGCCCCGACCCGCTGACGGACTACTTCGAGACGCTGGGACGAATCGAGGAGCTCGCGCCGCGTATCGCGTACTCGGGTCACCGTGAAGTGGTGGCCGACCCGGCGCGGCGGGCGCGGGAGATCAGGGAGCACCACGACCGCCGGCTCGACCACGCCGAGGCGGCGCTCGGCGACGAGCCGGCCTCCGCCTATGCTGTCTCGCTGGCGCTGTTCGACGACGACTTGTCGACGACACTCCGCCGGTTCGCGACGGCGGAGGCGCTCGCGCACCTCGAGCGGCTCGTCGGCGACGGCCGCGCCGAGCGGGCCGGCGGCGGGTACGTGCGCGCCTGACGCGGCCTGCCTCCTCGATACCATTCAGCGCATGAAGCCGCTTCGGATCGGCGTTCTCGCCCTGCAAGGGAACTTCCGCGAGCACGCGCAGATGCTGCGACGGCTGGGCGCCGAGGCGGTCGAGGTGCGCAAGCCGGAGCAGCTCGAGGGACTCGACGGGCTGGTGATCCCGGGTGGCGAGTCGACCACGTTCATGCGGCTGATGCGGCTCTACGGTCTCGACGAGGCGATCCGCCGGTTCGACCGGCCGGTGTTCGGGACGTGTGCCGGGATGATCGTGCTCGACCGCGACCACCTCGGCCTCGTCGACATCGCAGTCCGGCGGAACGCGTACGGACGGCAGGTCGCGTCGTTCGAGACCGATCTGCACGTCGCCGGCGAGAGCGAACCGGTGCACGCGGTGTTCATCCGCGCACCATGGATCGACGATGCAGGTGACGGGGTCGAGATTCTCGCCGAGCACGACGGACATCCGGTGCTCGCGCGCGACGGTCGCTTCCTCGTTGCGTCGTTCCATCCGGAGCTCACGGACGACACGCGGCTTCATCGACTGTTCTTGGAATCGGTACGGGAGGCCGGACTTGTCAGGGCATAGCAAGTGGTCATCGATCAAGCACAAGAAGGGCGCAGCCGACGTCAAGCGCGGCGCGCTCTTTTCGAAGCTCTCGCGGGCGATCATCGTCGCCGCGAAACAGGGGGGGCCCGACCCGCTGAACAACCTTGCGCTGCAAAACGCGATCGAGAAGGCGCGCTCGTACTCCATGCCGCGCGACAACATCGACCGCGCGATCGCGAAGGGCTCGGGCGCCGACGCGGACGCGGACGCGTTCGAGACGATCGTGTACGAGGGGTACGGGCCGGAAGGGATCGCGGTGATCGTCGAGGCGCTGACCGACAATCGGAACCGCACAGCTGCGGATGTGCGCCACACCTTCGCGAAGCACGGCGGCAATCTCGGCACCGCCGGCGCGGTCGCGTGGCAGTTCGAGCGGCGCGGCGTCGTCGTCGTGCCGGCCGAGGGTGTCGACGCGGACGAGCTGTTCCTCGCGGCAGCGGACGGTGGCGCCGAGGACATCGAGCAGGACGGGAGTGTCTTCCAGATCACGTCCGCGCCGGAAGGACTGGCCTCGGTGCGCACCGCGGTCGAGGAAGCCGGCTTCGCGATCGACTCGTCGGAGCTGATGCTGATCCCGAAGACGACAGTGTCGGTCGACGACGAGCTGAAGGCGCGGCAGGTGATGCGCCTGATCGACGCGCTCGAGGAGAACGACGACGTACAGGATGTCTACGCGAACTTCGACATTCCCGAGCAGGTGCTCGAGGCCGTCGCCGGCTAGGCAGGCGACGGCCTCGAGGACCGTGCTACTTGAGCGTGACCGTCGCTGAGGAGGTCGCGGTCTTGCCGCCCGCCTTCGCAGTCACCTTCGCGACGTAGCGGCCTGCCGCGGGCGCCTTCAGCTTCACGGTTTTCGTCTTCGCCTTTGCGGTCGCGTGCGCGACGCGCTTCGTGCCCTTCCACAGGCCGAAGTCGAGCGACGCGAGCCTGGTCGCCGTCGCGGTGACGGCGACGGTGCGTCCGGTTGCTTTCGCCTTTGCCTTGACCTTCAGCGCGGGCAGAGGCGGCGGGGCGGGAGCGGCCGTTGTCGTCGTCGTGGCGGTGACGGTGCCGACCGTGAACGTTCCGAACAGCCGCGTCGGGTGGGCGTCGCAGAAGTAGTCGTACGTGCCTCCGTCCTGGAACGTGACCGTCCACGTCGACGTGCCCATGCCGACGATGTCCGTCGCTTGATCGACGCCCGGGCCTTGCAGATGGAAGTCGTGGACGTCTGCCTTGTCGGTCACCGTGATCGTGTACGTGCCCGGATCCAGGTGCGTCACCTTGGTGCCGTTTTGGGTGAGCGAGATCGAGTAGCCGGGCCCGACGGTCCCGGTCAACGCTCCGTCGTTGGCGGCGGGCCGGGCGATCGAGACCGCTGCGACGAGACCAGCACAGCTGAGAGCGAGGAGGACCCCAAGTTTGATCTTCATGGACGATGTGTACCGCGGCCGGCGGCGAACGGATTTGTGCGCAGGAACGTCCGGAAAGGCACCTAACGTGTCTTCGTGAAGGTTCTCGGAATCGACCCAGGGACGGCGGCGTGCGGGTACGGAATCGTCCACGAAAGCGGCGGGCGCCTCAGGGCCACGTGCCACGGGTGGTGGCAGACGGGCGCGCGGGAGCAGCCGGCGGTTCGTCTGCTCACGATCTTCACGGGCGTCCAGGAGCTGATCGCGGAACACGCGCCGGATGCCGTCGCTCTGGAGGAGTCGTTCGTCGGCGCAGACGCCCGCATCGCGCTCTCCGTCGGGCAGGCGCGGGGGGCAGTCCTCGTCGCCGCGGCGTTCGCCGGCGTCGAGTGCACCGAATACGCTCCGGCATCCGTCAAGCAGGCCGTCTGCGGCTACGGGCGCGCGGACAAGGCCCAGGTTGGGAAGATGGTCAAGGCGATCCTCGGCCTCCAGTCGGTGCCCGCCCCGAACCACGCTGCGGATGCGCTCGCGGTCGCGATCTGCCATGCGCTCGCGCCGCCGCTGCTCCGCATCGCCGGATAGGTGTTGCGATCCGGTGAACGGTGCCTGGCACCATTCGCGGTCCGTTAAGGTCGCGTCCGAGATGACGATGGTGATGGTCCGTGTCCGTCGCCCGCGTGCCACCGGCACGCCCGGGCGGGCGGCATCTTCTACGCAGTAGCGCGCTCGCCGCGGCGATCGTCGCAGACGCGCAGATCCGCGCCGGCGAGCTCGTGCTCGACGTCGGAGCGGGCTCCGGCATGCTCACGCGCGCGCTGCTTGCAGCCGACGCCCGCGTCGTCGCGATCGAGCCCGACCGCACCCTTGCGCGCCGGCTCCGCCGGGTGGCCGCAGGTGCGGAGATCGTCGTCGACGAGGCGCTCGCTCGGCCGTGGCCGGACGAGCGGTTCCGCGTGGTCGCCAATCTCCCCTTTGCACACGCAGCCGAGATCTGTCGCTCGCTTCTCCGGCCCGCGGTTCCGCTCAGCGCTGCCGATCTGATCGTGGAGTGGGACTTCGCCGCGAAGCGGGCGAGGCTCTGGCCGAGCACGGCGCAGACGGTCGTCTGGAATGCGTGGCACGAGCTCTCGGTCGTCCGGCGACTCGAACCGTCGGCCTTTGCGCCTCGGCCGTCCGTCGCTGCGGGAGTGCTTCGCGTCCGGCGGCGCGCGCATTCTCTCGTCCCGGAGGCACAAGCAGAGGACTACGAGCGCTTCGTGAGAACCGGATTCAGCGCGACCGCGGCGGCCCGTCGTCGCGATCCGCACGCCTGGGCTGCGCTTTTCACCGAAACGTCCGGTCTCAGCCGTACCGTTCCGGGCATGACGACCCGGCGTCGGAGGCGCAGGTGATCGCGCGGCTGCGCGGCCGTGCGGCGGGACGCAGCGGGCAGGCGCTCGTCGTCGACGTGAACGGCGTCGGCTACCTCGTCCACGCGACGCCGTCCGTGCACCGGCTCGGCTCAGGTGAGATCACGGTCGAGATCCACACCGTCGTGCGCGAGGACGCATTGCAGCTCTTCGGCTTCGCCTCGTCCGAGGAGCGCGAGCTCTTCGAGCTGCTCCTCGGGGTGAGCGGCGTCGGCCCGAAGGTCGCGCTGGCGATCGTCTCGGGCTCGACGCCGATGGAGTTGAAGCGCGCGATTGCCCGCGACGATGTCAAGCGCTTCCAGGCGATCCCCGGCATCGGTCTCAAGACGGCGCAGCGTGTCGTGCTCGAGCTGAAGGAGAAGCTGACGCTCGTCGACGGGCTCGACCCGGACGCCGACCTCACGGCGCGCGACGCGCTCGTCGAGCTCGGTTGGACGCTCGTCGACGCGGAACGTGCGCTCGGCGACGTCGATCCGCAGCTCTCGATCGAGGAGCAGGTGCGTCACGCGCTCAGGCAGGCCGCGTGACGAGTCAGGGGCGTAGGCTCGACGGAGCCCCGAACGCGGAGCCGCCGGCTTCGCCGGCGGTGGAGCGATGACACAGTTCTTGGCCCCTGATCTGGCCGAGGCGGAGGAGGAGCTCGAACGCTCGCTGCGACCGCGCACGCTCGCCGACTTCGTCGGGCAGGACCGCGTCAAAGAGCAGCTCGAGATCGCGCTCGAGGCCGCGCGCGCCCGAGGCGAGGCGCTCGACCACGTCCTGCTCGCCGGCCCGCCCGGGCTCGGCAAGACGTCGCTGGCGCAGATCGTTCGCAACGAGCTCGGCGTCGGCATCCGGCAGGTGGCGGGCCCAGGGCTCGAGCGGAAGGACATCGCGGCGATCCTGACCTCGCTGGAGCCGCGCGACGTGCTCTTCGTCGACGAGATCCACCGGATGAGCCGAGCCGCCGAGGAGATCCTCTATCCGGCGCTCGAGGACTTCCGGCTCGACATCGTCGTCGGCCAAGGACCGGCCGCGCGCACGCTTCAGCTCGACCTGCCGCCGTTCACGCTCATCGGCGCGACGACGCGTACCGGCCTGCTGACGACGCCGCTCCGCGATCGCTTCGGCCTCACGTTCCGGCTCGACCTCTACGCGCCCGTCGAGCTCGCCGCGATCGTGCGCCGCTCCGCGCGGATCCTCGCCGTCGAGATCGCCGACGACGCGGCCGAGCTTGTCGCTGCGCGCTCGCGCGGCACGCCGCGGATCGCGAACCGCATCCTGCGCCGCGTCCGGGACGTGGCCGAGGTGCGTCATGAGGGCTCGGTCACGACGGCGGTCGCCGAAGAGGCGCTGACGCTGCTCGAAGTGGACGGCGTCGGGCTCGAGCGGTTCGACCGCGAGCTGCTGCGCTGCATCGTCGAGAGGTTCGGCGGCGGCCCGGTCGGTGTTTCGACTCTCGCGGTCTCGCTCGGCGAAGAGGCAGAGACGCTCGAGGACGTCTACGAGCCGTACCTGTTGCAGCTCGGCTTCCTCCAGAGAACCCCGCGTGGCCGCATCGTGACCGAGCTCGGTCGCGCCCATCTCGGATCTCTGCCGGAGCCTTCCGTCCGAACGCTGTTCTAGGGTCGACGTCAATGAGCACGAGCTCACCCCGCGCCGACGCTGCGGCAGCGTCGGTCGGCGCGCGTGATCTTTTCGTGCTGCGCCGCGTGCGGGACGACCGGTTCGTCCACTTCGGGGGCAGCGGCCGCGGCGCGGGGTGGGCCGGGCTGATCGAGATCGAGAGCGGCGAGTCGGATGCGCTCGCGCGGAGCCTTGCTGAGCGGACGCCGACACGGGTTGCGACCGGCGTGAAGCAGCTCGTGTTCGGGCCGTACTACGCGCAGTCCGCGGCGTTCGTCCCGGTCACCGGCGACGTCGTGGTCGTCTTCGGCTACGACGGCGACCAGCTCGACGCCACCTCCGACGACGCGCTCCAGTCCGCCGGCACGATGGCCGCCGACGCGGTCACGCAAGTGACGCCGGCGAAGCGCCTCGCGGACGAGCTCGAAGAGCTGGAAGCGGTGGAGGCCGCAGTCGGCGTCGCCCCCGACGACGTCGAGCAGATGATGCGCTCGCTCACCCGGATCGCCGCGGAGTCGCTTTCGTGTGAGCTCGGTGCGCTCTATCTCGCAGAGGGCAGCCGGCTCGTCGTGGTCGACCGCGGGTGGGAGATCAACGCGCGCGTCGAGTCGGTCGGCGCTGCGCTGAAGGGAGTGCTGGACGACGGCAGGTTCCCCTACTGCGTGCAGGACGCGTCCGTCGTGCCGTTGCCGACGCCGCTCGACGAGGAGCGGGGGATCCGCTCGTACTACCTGCTCGAGCTGCACGGGCTCGCGCGCGGCGTGCTTTTCATCGCGCACACAGATGCGGCGCCCCGCGGGTTCACGCTCCTCTGCCGCCGGCTCGGCCTGCGGCTCGCCGAGGTCGTCTCGGCGCAGCTCGGCGTGGCGCTCACGCAGGAGTGGTGCAGCGCAGAGGACGCACGCCTGCGCGCAGAGTTCGAGCAGCTCCCCGCTTCCTGAGCGGTCCGCAGCGCTCTTACGGCGAATCGAAGAGCTGCCAGTGCCCTTCGGAGACGACGGCGACGTTGCCGTCGACCACGGTGATGGCGGTGTCGTCGTCGATTGCGTAGGCCGGATTCGACAGGCCGGCGGCCCACTCTTCCGCGGCTGCCATGGTGTTCTCCGGCAAGTCCGGATGATCCACGTGCGGGAAGATCGAGAAGTCGACGATTCCCAAGGCCTCGTCCCCACCGGCGGGCGGGTTCCAGACCTTGAAGTCCTCACCGATTCGCGGGGTCAGCGCCATGCTCCCGCCGCTCAAGCCGACCCAGACCGCAGTCAGCGAGGGCAGGAGGTCGGCCAACCCCGACTCCCGCATGTGGTGCGCCAGGTACAGCGAATCCCCGCCGTTGACGAGCAGGACGTCGATCTCCTCGACGAGGGGAACCCAGAGCTCGCGTTCGAGCGTGGGCAGTGCCGTGAGCTCGAGCACTCCCAGGGATTTCCAGCCCAACTCGCACATGGGTGTCGTGGCTTGCCCGGTGATGAACCGGTACGCCCCGCGGAAGCCGCGTGGCGCGTGCCCGTACGACGCAGTCGGTATGGAGAGTGCGTCGCACTCTGCGATCGGCTTGCCCAGCAGTTCGAGCATCGCGTCGTTGATGGTCGGGTTCTTGATTCCGGCCGAGGTGAGAAGAAGTTTCACGGCGTCCCTTCGGTTGCGGCGTGGGCGTGGTCGTTCCGTTTGGAGAGACTGCGCAGGCCCGACAAGATCATCGGTGCGACGAGCAGCGCCATCACGTCGAACCAGACGTACCCGGACGCGACGCCCGATGGTGGATTGCCGTCGGGGATGCCGAGCCCCGGTAGGTCGTGCGCCCAACGCCAGGTCCCGATCGCGGTCCCGTACAGCTCCAGGCATGCGACGACGAGAAAGACACCCGCATAGACGGCGCGGTTCCGTCCGCGCCAGAGGAAGCAGAGGAGCAGCGGCACGCCGATCGCGCCGGCCACGTCGCGGCGCGGCAGGACCGTCAGCCCGAGCAACCCCCAGCCGGCGGCGACGACCGCCGCGACCGCGACGAGGGCGCGCGCATTCCGTCGGAATGTGGCCGCGACCGCGAGGCCGGTGAGGTAGACGAGGCCGTGGGCGGGCGGGATGAAGAGCGGCAGGTTGTGCAGGCGGTAGTGGTAGACGCCCCAGATCAGCGAGCCCGTCACCTCGCCGATCGTCGCGAAGCACACGACGCCGAGCGCCTGCACGCGACGCTCGAGCGGGCACGCACGAGAGCGCCGCTGCGAGCACGCCCCAGGTCAGCACACCGAGCGCCAGCTGCTCGTGGTAGCTCGCGTAGTGGTCGAGCGCGAGCAGGCCGGCGAGATACCCGCAGCCGGCCGCGACCCAGGCTAGGGGCGGAACTGCAGCTCGTGCCACGACGGCACCGGCGCGAGCTCGAGCAACGGGCGGCCGCCGCCACCCGGGTGCTGGTAGGCGAACTCGGCGTCGTCCTCGTCCCACACGACTTCGAGGGCGCCGCGCTTCACCTGGTGATCGAGCCAGGCCCCGCGGAAGATCAGCTTCCGCAGCCAGTACACAAGCGACTCGCCCTCGACGAGCGAGACGCGCTCCCAGTTGCGCACGAGGTAGCGCCCGAGCCGAGACGCGGGCTCGCCGATCACACCCTGCGCGGCGAGGGCGACGAGGTCTGCAACCTCCTCGTCGTCGAGCTCGGGCGTCTGGACGACCCCCAGCTTCACGGCCGCGGCGACCACCCGCCCTTCGAAGTCGGTGGCGCCGAACGAGAAGCGGTAGCCGAGGAACTCGACGATGTAGTCGCTCCCCGACGAGTAGTTCGCCTCGGGTGACGGCAGCGTGTCAGGCACGATCCCATGGTAGTGAACGCCTTAGCGAGCATCAGGTGGGAGCGCGACATCGTCTGGCTGCCGGCCGCCGTCTTCGGCACGGGCCTCGTCCTCGGCGTGATGATCCTGCTCGGGCGCGCGTTCGTCGCGACCGTGCGGGAAGCCGGGCACCCGCGCATCATCATGGGCGGCGTGGTGCTCGTCGTCGGAGCCGTTGTCCTGATGACCTGGCTCGGCGTGACGCTGCCTAAAGAATGACGACGGGCGTGCCGACGCGGACGTGCTCGAAGAGCCACTCCGCGTCCGGCACCTGCATCCGGATGCAGCCGTGTGACTCGCTGTAGCCGATCGACGTCGGCTCGTCGGTGCCGTGGATGCCGACGCCCGGTGCGTTCAGGCCCATCCACCGAGTGCCGAGCGGGTTGTCGGGACCGGGGGGCACCGGCTTCAGGCCCTTCGCCCAGGCGTCGTAGGTCGGCGGGTACCACCACGGGTCGCGCTGCTTGTCCATGATCCGCCAGGTCCCGGCCGGGGTTGGATAGATGGCCTGCCCGGTCGCGACGCGAAAGGTGCGGACGAGCTTCGTGCCCCTGAACAGGCGCAGCGTGTTCGCCGCGCGCGTGACGACGATCACCGGGCCGAATGCCGCAACCGTCTTTCTTGCGGGCGTGATGGTCGTGATCAGCCTGAGCGGCGTGCGCGTGCCGTTTGCGAGCAGGCGGCCGATCGCAGCCTGCATCGCCCTGGTGTCGACCGTGACACCGGCCCGCGCGGGCACGAAGATGGGCCGCCCGGCGGGCGTCGCGCCGGTCACGCGTGCTGCCACCGGATGCCGGTCGTAGCGCTTCGCGAGGCGCGCGATGAGCGCGGCGGCCTTCGCGCGGGAGTAGGTGATTGGGACCGCGATCTTGCTTGCGGGTGTCGCGGCGAGCGCTGAGCTGACGGCAGCGTTGACGTCGACGCGGGCTCCGACGCTCGCCGGGTCGACGGACATCGTGGTGCCGTCGTACGTGATCGAAACGGGCCGCAGGAACGCCGCGCCGATGCGACTTCGCGCCGGCTCGGACGTCAGCCCGCCGACCCGGATCCCCGCGACGGTGACACCGCCTGGGACCGCGCGTGTGGGCGTCGATGCAGGCGCCGCGGCGCACGCGAGGCCTGCGGCGGCACAGAGCGCGGCGAGGATCCTCAGCACGGGCTGGATTACAGCATGATCCAGGCGTTTTCCGCGAGCGCTGTCCGGCCCCCTCCGTACCGTCGGCCTCATGGCTCCCGGGAGCTGGCAGATCGAATCGTGTGCGTTCGCGGAGACCCGTGGGCTGGCGCGTGAGCTCGGGATCTCGGACACGACGGCCTCGGTCCTCGTTCGTCGCGGCTACGCCGACGCGGCGGAGGCGCGGCGCTTCCTCGAGGGTGCGCTGCCCGGCCACGATCCGTTCGCGCTCGGTGACATGGGTGCCGCCGTCGAGGCGCTTCGCGCCGCGATCGGCGCCCAATCGCGGATCTGCGTGCACGGCGACTACGACGCCGATGGGATCTGCGCGACCGCGCTGGCCGTCCTGCTCCTACGCGAATGCGGCGCGGACGTCGACTGGCATCTGCCCTCGCGGTTCGAGGAGGGCTACGGCCTGAACGGCGCAACGCTGACGCGGCTCGCAGAGGACGGCTTCGACCTCGTCCTCACCGTCGACTGCGGCATCACCGGTGTCGCAGAGGTCGAGCACGCGACGTCCCTCGGGCTACAGGTGGTGGTCACCGACCACCACCGGCCGGCCGATGCGTTCCCGGCGTGCCCGGTCGTCGCGACGCTCAAGGGCGAGTATCCGTTTCCCGGGCTCTGTGGAACCGGCGTCGTGTGGAAGCTCGCGCAGGCCCTGCTCGGCCCTGAGCATCCGTTCCTCGACCGGCACCTCGACATCGTTGCACTCGCGACCGTCGCCGACGTAGTCCCGCTCGTCGACGAGAATCGCGCGCTCGTCCTGTCGGGAATGCGGCGTCTCGGACAGACGCAGAAGCCGGGGCTGCGCGCGCTGATGCGTGTCGCCGGCGTCGACCCTGCCGCGGTCGACGAGTCGTCGATCGGGTTCCGCCTCGCACCGCGGATCAACGCCTCGGGCAGGCTCTGTCGCCCGGAGGCTGCGCTCGCGTTGCTCCTCACCGAGGATCGGGACGAGGCGCACAAGCTCGCGGAGGAGCTCGAAGGACTGAATCGCGAGCGGCAGGCAATCGAGGAGCGCATCCTGCGCGAGGCGGTCAAGGAGGTCGAGTCCTGGCCGGAGTCGCGCCGGCGCGGACGCGGCTACGTCGTCGCCGGCGAGGACTGGCACGAGGGCGTGATCGGCATCGTCGCGTCGCGGCTCGTCGAGCGCTACAACCGTCCCGTCGTGCTCGTCGCGGGTGCGGATGGGCTGTGGAAGGGCTCAGGCCGGTCGGTGTCGGCGTTCGACCTGCACGGCGCCCTCGCCGCGTGCGCGGAGCACCTCGAGCGCTTCGGCGGCCACCGCGCCGCGGCCGGCTTGACGATTCGCCCTGAACAGATCGAATCGTTTGCAGCGGCCTTCGCTGCGTACGCGGACGAAGTGCTCGGCGACGACGACCTGCGGCCCGTGACACACATCGACGCGGTTGTCGAGGGCCCGAAGCTGACGCTCGGGCTCTGTGCGGAGCTCGGAAGGCTCGCCCCGTTCGGCCTCGGCAACCCAGGTGTGACGCTACTCGTCGACGGCTGCGAGGTCGTCGATCCGTCCACCGTCGGCGATGGAAAGCACCTGCGCTTCCGCGTGCGCCAACGCGGCCGCGACGCCGGCTCGGCGATCGCGTTCGGTCTCGGCGCGCAACTCGACCGGTTTCGGCGCGATCAGCGTTACGACGTTGCGTTCAGGCTGCAGGAGAACCGTTGGAACGGCGTCGCGTCGCCGCAGCTCGTCGTGCGGCGCGTGTTCGATGCGCCCGACCGGTTCGAGGAGCTTCGCAGTTGGCTCGCCGAGGAGTGGAAAGCGGGCGAGAGCGCCTGGTCAGGAGAGGCACGGGCGATCTTCTCCGAGCTCGAGCTCGAAGACGGTGCGCGCCGAAGCTTGCTCGAGTCCCCGACGTTCAGGATGTTGCTCGAACCGACGCCCGCGCTCGCCGAGGCCGCGTAGGCCGGGCTGACGCAGCGTCGATTGCCTGCAACATGCGGGCAACGCGTAGCAGTTTCTTGGTCTGTCTCCGCCGCAGAAGCATCGGACCTGACGGGTTCATCGGCAGATGGGATTTCCCTCTGTAGAAGAGGTCAAACCCGAACGAGCGATTGTGTCGCCGGCCGCGCTCGGCGGCGCGCTGCCGCGTCCTCAGTCGCGACGATAGCGTCCGCTATCGACGCTCCCTGCGTCCTTGCATCGCACTCGCCGATCGCACCCGGATCGACGAACGTCATTCGGGTTTGACCTCTTCCGGGGCACGAAACCGAAAGAGGGACGGGGCTACACTGCACCTATGGCAGTCCTGGAGCGGCATCAGGACCTCGTCGAGGAGCTGCTCGCCGAGGTAGAGGCGTACAAGCCCGACGTCGACCGGGAGCTGCTCATCCGCGCCTTCGATGCCGCAGCGCGCGCACATGCCGGCCAGGTCCGCAGGTCGGGACAGGAGTTCATCTACCACCCGTGGGGCGCGGCGAAGATCCTCGCCGGATTGCAGCTCGACGAGGCGACGCTCGCAGCGGCGCTCCTTCATGACGTCGTCGAGGACACGGGCGTCGAGCTCGAGGAGCTGCGCAGCGAGTTCGGCGACGAGATCGCGCACCTCGTCGAGGGCGTCACCAAGCTGACGCGTGTTCAGTTCCAGAGCCGCGAGCACGCGGAGGCCGAGAACTACCGCAAGCTGATCGTCGCGATGGCGGAAGACCTGCGTGTCATCCTCATCAAGCTCGCCGACCGTCTTCACAACCTGCGCACGATCGAGTACCTCGGCAAGCAGAAGCAGCTGCAGAAGGCGCGCGAGACGCTCGAGGTCTACGCACCGCTCGCGCACCGCCTCGGCATCCACGCGCTCAAGTGGGAGCTCGAGGATCTCGCGTTCCAGACGCTGCATCCGCGCAAGTACGAGGAAATCAAGCAGATGGTTGCCGAGCGTCGCACCGATCGCGAGGAACACGTTCGCGAAGCGGCGATGGTGCTGCAGAAGGAGCTCGACAAGGTCGACATCCCGGCCGAGATCTCAGGGCGCGCGAAGCACTTCTACTCCATCTACGACAAGATGGCGAAGAAGGGTCGCGAGTTCAACGAGATCTACGACCTGACGGCGATGCGCGTGATCGTCGAGCGCGGGGTCGACGAGGGCACACGCGACTGTTACGGCGCGCTCGGTCTGATCCACTCGTTGTGGAAGCCGATGCCGGGGCGCTTCAAGGACTTCGTCGCGATGCCGAAGTTCAACGGCTACCAGGCGCTGCACACGACCGTGATCGGTCCGCAAGGACGTCCACTCGAGATCCAGGTACGCACGCGAGAGATGCACGAGACGGCCGAGTTCGGCGTCGCGGCGCACTGGCTCTACAAGCGCGGCAAGAACCAGAAGGACACGGAGTGGGTTGCGTGGGTGAAGCAGTTGATGGACGAGGGCACGGCCGACGAGGCCGATCCGCGCGAGTTCATGAAGACGTTCCGCACCGACCTGTTCGACGAGGAGGTGCATGTCTTCACTCCGAAGGGGCAGGTGAAGACGCTGCCGGCCGGCGCGACGCCGATCGACTTCGCGTACGCGGTGCACACGGATGTCGGCCACCGTACGGTCGGCGCGAAGGTGAACGGACGCATCGTCCCGCTGCACTACACGCTGCAGAACGGCGACTTCGTGGAGATCCTGACGGCGAAGCAGGGGAGAGGGCCGTCGCGCGACTGGATGTCGCTCGCGAAGAGCTCACGCGCGCGGAACAAGATTCGGCAGTGGTACTCGCGCGAGACGCGTGAGGAGAGCGAGCACAAGGGACGCGAGGCGTTGGAGCAGGCGCTGAAGGCGCAGAACCTCCCGTACACGAAGCTCCGTGGGTCGGCGACGCTCGCGCAGGTCATTCGCGAGACGGGGTTCAAGAAAGCGGAGGACTTCTATCTGGCGCTCGGCAGTGGGAAGCTGCAGCCAGGCGCAATCGTCAACAAGGTCGTCCAGCGGCTGAAGACCGAGGAGGTTGCGTCCGAAGCACCGGTCGTCACGAAGGCCCCGAAGACGCAGCCTGTCTCAGGCTCCGACATGGGTGTCGTCGTGCAGGGCGTGACGGACGTCCTCGTGCGGCTCGCGAAGTGCTGTACGCCTGTCCCGGGCGATCAGATCGTCGGGTACATCTCGCTCGGCCGCGGCATCACGATCCACCGTGAGGACTGTCCGAACGTGAAGGCGTTGCGGCGGAGCCCGGAGCGGTTCACGTCGGTCGAGTGGGACGGTGCGACGGCGACGAAGAGCTTCCGCGTGCAGATCGCGGTCGACTCGTGGGACCGCCCGCGCCTGCTCGAGGACGTGGCGCGCACGTTCGCCGAGCATGGCGCGAACATCGTCAGCTACGGCGGCATGGTCGAGGACCAGCTCGCGAAGAACTGGTACACGGCGGAGGTTGGCGATGTGAAGGGCCTCCGCTCGCTGCTGACGGCGCTCAGGAACCTCGACGCCGTCTTCGACGCCTACCGCGTCACGCCGTCGTAGGGCAGATCGAGCCTCAGCCTTCGAAGGCCTCGACCAGGCTCCGGAAGGTGCCAGGCACCGGGACAGCGCGCCTTTGGTCGAGGGCAATGCAGACAAGGGTTGCCTTGGCGGTCGCCATCAGCGTGTCGCCTTCGTCGTCGACTCGGTAGGCGGCGTGGTCGTAGGTGATGCTCGTCGTGCCGATGCGCTCCACGCGAACGAAGATCTCGAGCAGGTCGTCGAAGCGCGCGCCGGCGACGTATTCGACCGAGACCGCGCGCATGGCGAAGTCGACGTTTCCGATCGAGACGCGACCCAGGTGACGGTGGTATTCGGTGCGCGCGAGGTCGAAGTACGGCATGTACCGGCCGTAGTAGACGACTCCCTGGGCGTCGGTGTCCGAGAAACCGACGCGCGCGAGAGCGGAGTAGCGGTACGGCGGCTTGCGGTCCGTCACGTGCCCGAGCTCGATCACGCGCCGATCGTAGCCAGGCGTGTGGTCGGTGCCAGGCACCGTTACGCGCGAGTGCCAAGTCTGCATCGACTCCGTGGGGACACTGGCGACCGGCTGCGTTCGTTCGTACCGTTGTTGCATGGGAAGACGACAGCGAATCGAGGTGCCCGATGGTTACTACCACGTCCACACGCGCGGCAACGACCGTCAGGCGATCTACTTCGGGAACTGGAGCGGGAGGCTCTTCGTCCGTGAGCTCGAGCGGGCGACCCGACGCCACAATTGGCGCGTCCTGGCGTACTGCCTCATGGAAAACCACTACCACGTCGTGCTTCAAATCGACGAGCGGCTTTCCCAGGGAATGTGTGAGCTGAACGGGCGGTTCGCTCGAATCAGCAATTGGGTAACCAAGCGATCAGGTCACCTGTTTGGCGAGCGCTTCAGGTCTCATCTGATCGAGGACGAGACGTATCTCCTCGAATCGATCAGATACGTCCTCCTCAACCCTGTACGGGCGGGCCTGGTCCGCCACGCAGGGAGCTGGCGGTGCGGAAGTTGTCGAGCGACGGTCGGGCGTGCGCGGCCGCCGGCGTTTCTCGACGTCGAAGGAGTGCTCGGGTACTTCGCTTCAACGCCTCGGCGCGCCCGCGAGGAGTTCCGCGCCTTCCTCGAGGACGGTGTCGCGCGACCGCGGTTGGTGCCAGGCACCGTACGACGCGCTCGCCCGTTCACGCCTCGCGAATGACTGCCAGCACCTCGTCGCGCTTCGACGACATGAGCTCGTCCGAAAGCGCTTCGAGATTCAATCGCAGGAGCGGCTCCGTGTTCGACGGGCGCACGTTGAAGTGCCAGGTGTCGGCGATGACCGAGAGGCCGTCGAGGTGCGACACCGTGCCTTGCGAGCCGAAACGGTCCTCCAGCTCCTGCAGCTTGGCGTCGACGTCCGCGACCGGAGTGTTGATCTCGCCGGTGATGAAGTACCGCTCTCGATACGGCGCAAGGATCTCGCTCAACCGGCCGCGCTTCGACACGAGCTCGCACATGAGGAGAAACGGAATGGTCCCGGAGTCGGCCTGCGAGAAGTCGCGGAAGTAGTAGTGCGCCGAAACCTCGCCACCAAAGACGGCATCGTCGTCTCGCATCCGCTGCTTGATGAACGCGTGGCCCACACGGTTCTCGAGCGGCACTCCACCCGCTTCCCGAATCGCCTCGGGCACAGCCCATGACGCGCGAACGTCGTAGATCACCTTCCCGCCGGGGTTGCCGGCGAGAATCGACTGAGCAAATAGAGCGGTAGTGAAGTCACCCGGAACGAACTCACCGCCGTCGTCGACGAAGAAGCAACGATCGGCGTCACCGTCGTAGGCGACGCCGAAATCTGCCTTTTCTTCGCGAGTCTTGGCCATGATGAACTCCCGGTTCTCAGGCAGGAGCGGATTCGGCTCGTGGTTCGGAAACGACCCATCCGGCTCGAAATAGCACCGAACAACGTCGAGCATGGGCAGCCGCTCGAGCACCGGCGGCAGCATCGCGCCGGCCATCCCGTTTGCCGCGTCGATAACGATGCGCAGCGGACGGAGCGCCCGCACGTCGACGAACGAGAGCACGCGGTCGACGAACTCGTCCCAGATGTCGATCCGGTGAACGGTGCCTGGCACCGCCTCGAGCCACCGCCCCGTCAGCGCTCGATCGCGCACGTCGAGCAACCCCGACTCGCCGCCGACCGGGAGCGCCCCGCGGCGGACGATCTTCATGCCGGTGTACTCCTTCGGATTGTGCGAAGCGGTGACGGCGAACCCACCGTCGAGAGCCAGCTCGCCGACCGCGAAATAGACCATCTCCGTGCCGACGAGCCCGAGGTCGAGCACCTCCGCTCCGCCGTCGGTCGCGCCCTCACGGACCGCCGCGGCCATCGCGGGCGAGGAGAGCCGCATGTCGTGCCCGACCGCGATCTTCGCCGTCGAGAACTGGTCCACGTAGGCACGGCCGATCGCGTACGCGCCCGCCTCGTCGAGCTGCGACGGGTACAGCCCACGCACGTCGTACGCCTTGAAAACGCTGGGGTCGAGCACGGCCCGAGGCTACCTGCGCGCGCTACGCACCGAGCACCGCCTTGATCGCGTCCGTCGACGCCGCGTCGGGTGACTCGGAAATGACCGTCGCCGGCCGTTCGAAGCGGCTGAGCGCCTCGCGCAGCGGCTCGGCGCGCAGCGTGCCGTCGCCGTACGGCAGGTGACGCGTCTCGTTTCGATTCGCGTACTGGATGTCCGAAAAGTGGATATGGAACGGAGCCCCCGGCTCGATCACCGCATCCGCGAGCGAGAGCGCCGATGCGAACGCGTCGACAGCGGTGAACCCGCCGTCCGATGTTGCGTGCATGTGTGCGAAGTCGAGCACGGGGCGGACCCAGTAGACGCGCGCGGCGATCTCGCACACGTCCTCGACCGATCCGAGCTCGCGCACGCGACCCATCACCTCGACGCCGAAGGGCACCGCGCGATCCTTCCCCTCCAGGCGCACACGCAACTCGCCCAGCTGCTCGACCACCGCGTCGAGGGCCTCCTCGCGCGAGCGCCCGAGCAGGAAACCAGGGTGGAACACGACGAGCTCTGCGCCGGCGGCCTTTGCGATCCCGGCCGAATGGTCGAGCATCCCGAACGCCATGTTCAGCTTCCTGCCGCGCTCAGCGTGCCCCATGAATCCCGCGATCGGCGCATGGAGCGAGAGCGCGATGTCCGCGTCGGCGGCGAGTACGCCCAGCTCCGTCGCCGCGGCGTAGTCGTTCCAGAGCGGGCCCGACGGCGGGATCTCGCACGCCGACATGCCCCGCTCGACGAGCGCGGTGACGATCTCCGCCGGTGAGCCCGACCCGGACTCGACGGCGGGCCCGAAACGCAGTGAGCGAGCCGTTCGCGCAGCGTAACGGTGGTGGCCCGGCGAGTCCGTCCGACCCCGTTCCTACCCTGCGTTCATGGCACAGAACCCCACCCGGATCGACCTACTCGAGCTCGATATCGACCTGCGGCTGGCGGATCTCTGGCGCGAGGCTGCCGGGATCACGGAGTGGTCGCTCGACGTCGTGGCCGCGTTCATGCGCGCCGCCTACGGCAAGGGTTACTGCGACGCGCTGACCGAGGATGCGCCCGGATCACTTTGTGCCGATCACGGCTATCGGGTGCCGGCGCGGAGGCAAACCGCTTCCGCTGACGCGTAGCTTCTGAGCCGCCGCTAACCTACGCGTCGTGCCCACGCGCAGCCCCGCGCGGCTCGTCGTCGCTCTCGCCGTTGCTGCGGTACTCGCCGTGTTTCTCGTGTACACGGCGATCGCCGGTGGATCGACGCCGACGCTCACGCCGAGCCAGCTCCAGGCCCACGCCGGAAAGCTCGCGATCGTGGGAATCGTCGTGGGGCCCGTGCGGGGGGACTCGCATGCAGCGAACGGCCTGCGCTTCACCTTGAAGGACCCGACCGGCACGAGCTCCTCACGCGTGCGGGTCGTCTACCGCGGCACCGCGCCGCCGCCGCTCTTCGCGGTCGGCCGGAGCGTGGTCGTCAGCGGCACGTTCGGAGCCGGCAGGCTGGCGGGCAACGACATCGTCACCAAGTGCCCGTCCAAGTACACCACGGCATCTCCGAAGGCGTAGGGCTCTGAATGGCCGATCTCGGCCGCGCGGCACTCGTCGTCTCCCTCGGGCTCGCGATCTACGCCGCCGTTGCGGGCGTGATCTCCGCGCGTGGCAACCGCAGACGGCTGGCGGTGTCCGCTCGCAACGCGCTTTTCTGCTGCTTCGGCTCGACGGCCGTCGCCGCGGCCGTGCTCGCGACGGCGCTCGTGCGCCACGACTTCTCGTTCGTCTACGTCGCGCAGCACACGAACCGCGCACTGCCGACCGCATACTCGCTGAGCGCGTTCTGGGGCGGCCAAGAGGGATCGCTTCTGCTCTGGCTGCTCGTGCTCACAGGGTACGGCGCGCTCGCCGTCGCATTGAACAGGAAGGTTCTACGCGACCTGACGGCCTGGGTCGTGCCGGTGATCGGAGGCACCGCTGCGTTCTTCGCATTCGTGCTCGTCGCGGTGTCGAGCCCGTTCGACACGCAGGCCGCGCCCTTCGACGGCGCCGGGCTCACCCACAGCTTGCGTAACCCGTACATGGTGGCGCACCCGCCGATGCTCTACCTCGGCTACGTCGGGCTCTCCGTTCCGTTCGCATTCGCCGCAGGCGCGCTCCTCTCCGGACGCACGGATGAGCGCTGGATCATCGCGACGCGACGGTGGACGCTCGCCGCGTGGGCGTTCCTCGGGTTCGGCCAGCTGCTCGGCGCGCACTGGGCGTATACCGAGGTCGGCTGGGGCGGCTACTACGCGTGGGACCCGGTCGAGAACGCCGCGCTCATGCCGTGGCTCGCGGCGACGGCGTTCCTGCATTCCGTGATGGTCCAGGAGCGCAAGGGGATGCTGAAGGTCTGGAACATGGTGCTCGTTGCGCTGGCGTTCGAGCTCTCGGTCTTCGGTACGTTCCTCACCCGCTCGGGCGTCGTCAACTCGATCCACTCGTTTGCCAAGAGCCCGATCGGCGGCTGGTTCCTCGCGTTCGTCGTCATCTCGTCGCTCTTCTCGCTCACGCTGATCATGTGGCGCTTGCCGCTGCTCAAGGCGCGAACGAAGCTCGAGTCTGCGCTCTCGCGCGAGGCGACGTTCCTCTACAACAACCTGCTGCTGGTCGCGCTCTGCCTGACGGTGCTCTGGGGCGTTCTGTTCCCGATCGTGACGCAGCTGGTGAAGGGCGAGACACGCACGATCGGCAGGCCCTACTACGACTTCTTCCTGCGTGTCTTCGGCCTGCCGCTCCTGCTCCTAATGGGGATCGGGCCGTTGATCGCCTGGCGGAAAACGAGCGTTCGCGCTCTCATGCGGACACTCGCGTGGCCGATCGCCACCGCGGTCGCCTGCGGGATCGCGCTCGTCGTCGTGGGTGCGGGCTCGTCGAAGCCCGGACTGATCGCATACACGTTCTGCGCTTTCGTGCTCGCGACGATCGTGGTCGAGCTCGTACGCGGCACGCGCGCGGCTGGATCGCTGTTCACGCTCGTCTCGCGCAACCGACGGCGTTACGGCGGGTATGTCGTGCATGCGGCGATCGTCCTGCTCGCGATCGGCATCGCCGGCTCAAGTGCGTACTCGCACACCGTCGAGCGCCCGCTCGCGCTCGGTCAGAGCATGACCGTCGCGGGATACACGCTGACGAACGAAGGGGTGCACCGCACGGTCTCGCCGAGCGTCACTCGCACGTTTGTCGACTTGCGCGTGTCAGGACGCTTCAACGGCACACTGAAGCCCGCCCAAGCGCAGTACGCAATCCCGCCCGAGCCCGCGCAGGAGGTGGCGATCAAGACGAGCTGGCCCCGCGCTCAGGATCTCTACGTGATCGCCGACGAGCTGCACACGAAGACGAACCTCGTCTACGTGAAGGTGCTCGTGAAGCCGCTCGTCAACCTGATCTGGATCGCCGGGATCGTCTTCCTGCTCGGCGCAGCCGTTGCGCTGTGGCCCGACGCGCGCGAGCAGCGCCGGCTCGCCACGCGGCTCTCGCTCGCTCGAGCGTAGGCTTGACGGAGCTCGCAAATGAGCGGAGGCACCGGCTTGGCCGGTGCTGGAGCGGAGACAGAGCATGACGGCGATCGGGCTCGGCCTGCTGCTTGCGGCAGGCGTGGTTGTGCTGGTCGCGCTGCCGTTTCTCCGCGATCCCGCGCCGACCGACGACATCCTCGACGCTCCGACGGCCGCGGACGACCACAGGCTGGCGCTCGTCGAGGATCGCGACCGCGCACTGGCGGCGCTGAAGGAGCTCGAATTCGACCATCGCACAGGGAAGGTCGACGACGTCGACTACCGCTCGCTCGTCGGCCCGCTTCGTCAGGCGGCCGCGGCTGCGCTCCGCGCCATCGACGCCGAACAGAGCTTCGGTTCGGACGCGTCGCCGGACGAAGCGGCGATTCCCACTGCGCCGGAGTAGCGGTCAGAGGCCGGCAATGTCGAGCAGCAGGAAGATGTTCAGAGCGACGATCGTTCCTGCGACGAGCGTGGCGGCGATCGTCGTCAGCCGACGATTCACGAGCGTGCCCATCACATCCTTGCGCGCGGTGAAGTAGACGAGCGGCACGAGCGCGAACGGGATCCCGAACGACAGCACGACCTGCGAAATGACGAGCGTTCGCGACGGATCGACACCTGCGGCGATGACGACGAACGCGGGGATCATCGTGACCAGGCGACGCACGGGCAGCGGGATCCGGCGGCGAACGAACCCCTGCATCACGACCTGCCCGGAGAGCGTGCCGACGGCGGAGCTCGAGAGACCCGACGCGAGCAGCGCGAGCGCGAAGAGCGCGCTCGACGCGCTGCCGAGGATCGGCTCGAGCGTTCGATGCGCGGCCTCGAGCGAGTCGACGTGATGGAGACCCACCTTGAAGAACGTCGACGCGGCCATCACGAGCATCGCGACGTTGATCAGGCCGGCAATCGACATCGCGATCACGACGTCGACGCGCGTATAGCGGAGGAGCGTGCGTGCGTCCTCGTGCGTTTCCGGCACGAGGCGATCTTGTGTGAGCGCCGAGTGGAGGTAGATCACATGCGGCATCACCGTCGCGCCGAGGATCCCGACCGAGAGCAGCACGGCCTCGCCGCTCCCGAACTCCGGCACGACCGCGTGGTGGAGAACCTCGCTGTAGCTCGGGTGCGCGAAGACGAGCTCGGCGACGTAACACGCGCCGATCACGCCCACGAGCACTGCGATCACCGCCTCGAGCGGTCGGAACCCGAAGCGTTGCAGCTCGAGGATCGCGAATGCGCAGATCCCCGAGATGACGGCCGACAAGAAGAGCCCGAAGCCGAACAGCAAGTGAAGCCCGATCGCGGCGCCGAGGAACTCAGCGAGGTCGGTGGCCATCGCGATCGCCTCCGCCTGCAGCCACAACCCGATCACCACGCGGCGCGAAAAGCGCTCGCGACAGACCTCCGGCAGATTGCGACCGGTCGCGATCCCAAGCTTCGCCGAGAGCGTCTGGATCAGCATCGCGAGCAGGTTCGCCGCGACGATCACCCACACGAGCCGGTAGCCGAACTGTGAGCCGCCCGCGATGTTCGTCGCGAAGTTGCCCGGGTCGATGTAGGCGATGCAGGCGATGAAGGCCGGCCCGAGGAACGGCAGAATCCGGAACCGCGTGCGGTGGAGGGCCTCGTCTACCGTCAGGAGGCCCGGCGGCAACGGATCGCGCGTCCCGATCATGGGACGAATGTTAGCCGGACCTAAAAATCGCCGCGCACGAGGCGAAGATCCGGAAGGTTCCGGTAGCGCTCGCCGAGCTCGAACCCGTAGCCGACGAAGAACTCGTCCGGAATCGTGAAGCCGACGTAGCGCACGGGCAGGTCGTCGACGAGACGTCTGTAGGGACGGTCGAAGAGCGACGCGATGTGCAACGACCGGGGGCTGCGGAGCGCGAGCGAACGGACGAGGAAGTGCATCGAGAGCCCCGTGTCGATCACCGCGTCGACCAGCACGACGTCGCGCCCCTCGATCTCGGTGTTCAGGTCCTTCAGGAAGCGGATCCCTTCGTCGTCTTCGCCGTAACCGGCAAGCTCGACGAAGTCGAGCGCGTGGTGGATCGGCAGGGCCTGCGACAAGTCGCAGATGAACGGGATACAGGCCTTCAGCGATCCGACGAGCAGCGGTTCATCCGCGGCGTAGTCCTGCGCCAGCTCCTCGCCGAGCTCCCGCACGCGCGCACGGATCTCGGCGCGCTCGAGGAACACCTCGCCGATGCGCTCGTCGCGTGCTGCCAGCGTGCTCAGGAAGCCTTCCGCAGCCCGAAGCGTGCTGCGAGCCGCTCGAAGTCGCGCTCGTAGAACAACTTGATCTTCACCTCCGGATACTGCGCCCGTAGCTTGCGCAGCTTGCGGTTCTTGCGCGTGACGAGCGACTGTTTCATCACCGTCACCTCAAGATAGAGATCCTGGTCGGGGAGGTAGAAATCGGGCGAGAACGCTTCGGTGACCCGGCCCTCGTCGTCCCGCTCGAGCACGAACGTCGTCGGCTCGTACAACCACGGGATGCCGTACCAGTCGAGGATCTTGGCGTACTCAAGCTCCGCCGGGTTAGCGAAACGCGGCGGCTCCGACCCTCGATATGCCTGGAAATCAGGCGTTTCCAGTAGCACTTCGGTCAGGGTAGCAAGTGGCCCGGATGCCCTACACTTGCGCTTCTTGGCCACCACGATCGCGCATCTGTCCGATCTGCATTGCGGCGATCCGCATTTCGTGCCGGATCTGATGGAGAGGGCGATCGCCGAGATCAACGACTTGAAGCCCTCGATCGTCGTCTGCTCGGGCGACCTGACGACCTTCGGGTTCAAGGAGGAGTTCGTCCAGGCGAAGCATTACCTCGAGACGATCGAGTGCGACGCGCTCGTCGTCGTGCCGGGAAACCACGACTCTCGGAACGTCGGCTACCTGCACTTCGAGCAGCTGATCGGCGAGCGCAGCTCCGTCGTCCGCCGTGACGGCGTGACCGTCGTCGCGATCGACTCGACCGAGCCGGATCTCGACCATGGGCAGATCGGTCGCGGGCGGTACGGCTGGATCGAGGAGCAGTTCGGAGCGGAGCCCTCGCAGCTGAACGTGTTCGTGCTGCACCACCATCTGCTGCCGATTCCCGGGACGGGGCGCGAGCGGAACGTTGTCTACGACGCGGGCGACGCGATCGAGTGCCTCCAACGCGCGGGCGCGCATCTCGTTCTGTCCGGGCACAAGCACGTTCCGTACGCGTGGAAGCTCGAGAACCTGTTCGTGGTCAACACCGGCACCGTGTCGACGCTGCGGCTTCGCGGAAACACCAGGCCCTGTTACAACGTCGTCGAGATCGAAGGCTCGCACGCCGATGTGTGGCGTCGATACCCGTTCCACGGCCAGGAGCGAATCATCCAGTTCGACGTCGCGACGGGCGAGTACGAGAAGTACACCGGCCGCATCGAGAGCGAAGTGACGGCGCGGCGATGATGCGCGCCGTGGCGCTGATCGACGGCGAGCACCTAGCGCCCGTCGTGCGCGAGGCGCTGCGCGAGCTTCCGTACGCATGGGTTGGCGCGATCCTGGTCGGCGGGAGCGAGAAGCTCCGTGACGGGGAGGACTATGGCGTGCCGCTGCTCGAGGACTTCGGCGATGCGGAGCTCGTCGTCGATCTCTCCGACGATCCGGTGCTCGGACCTCTCGAGCGAATGCGCTGGATCGCGCGAGCGCTTGCGGCGGGCCTGCCCTACGTCGGCGCCGATTTCCGCTTCGACCCACCGGAGCTTGCGCCGTTCGAGCTCCCGTCGATTTCTGTGATCGGCACCGGCAAGCGGGTGGGGAAGACCGCCGTCACCACACGGCTCGCGCGGCTGCTCGCGCGCGAGCTCGACGTGGTGGTCGTGACGATGGGTCGTGGCGGTCCGCGCGAGCCGGAGCTTGTCGAGACTCCGCCGACGATCGAAGAGCTCGTCGCGCGATCGCGCGCCGGCGAGCATGCCGCGTCGGATTACCTGGAGATCGCGGCGCTCGCGGGCGTGCCGACGATCGGCTGCCGTCGGGCCGGCGGCGGGCTCGCCGGGGGTGTATCCGTCTCGAACGTGGCGGAGGGCGCACGACTCGCTGCAGAGCTTCGGCCCGACGTCGTTCTCTTCGACGGCAGCGGGTCGGCAATCCCGCCGGTGGCGACCGACCGCCGCGTGCTCGTGACCGGTCGTGGCCGGCGCCGCGATCCGTACCTCGACACCTACCGCCGTCTCATCTCCGATCTGGTGTTGGAAGAGCTGCAGCTGCGGCTCGTGCCGTGCGAGCCGCTCGAGGGGAAGGTCGCGGTGTTCACCGCCGGGGCGACGGACGTCTCGTACCTCGACGCCGAGGTGGTGCACGTCTCGCCGAACCTCTCGCACCGGCGTGCGCTGGCCGCCGATCTCGTCCCGGCCGACACCTACCTCATCGAGCTGAAGGGCGCGGCGATCGACGTCGTCGCAGAGCACGCGCTCGCACACGGCATCCGTGTCGTCCTCGCCGGCAACGAGCTCGTGGGCGTCGAGGACGCCTCGTTGCTCGGGTTGTCGCCGGTGGCGGTCATCCGATGACGTCGCCTTCGCAGCGCCGCCGCGGTGAGCCGCTCCCGCTCGGGAACACCGGGTTGCCGTACTCGAAAGGGCTGATGGCGCGGGCGCTGATCGCCACGGGCGTGCCGGCCGATCAGGCGTACGGCCTCGCGCGCCGCGTCGAGCTCGACCTCGCCGAGGCGGGCGAGCCGGCGATCGACGTCGAGCGGCTCGAGGTGCTCGCATCCGAGGTGCTCGGGGAGGTCGAAGGCGCGCGCGCGGTGCGCCGGCTCCGTCGGCTCGCCGACTTGCAGCAGCTAGACGTGCCGCTGATCGTGTTGATCGGCGGCACGACCGGCACCGGCAAGTCGACAGTTGCCGCCGAGGTCGCGCACCGGCTGGGAATCACGCGCGTCGCATCGACCGACTTCATCCGCCAGACCATGCGTGCGTTCTTCTCGCCGGAGTTCATGCCGACGATCCACTACTCGAGCTTCGAGGCGGGGGCCGCGCTCGACGACGACGTGACCGGCGACCCGACGATCGTCGGCTTCCTCGACCAGTGCCGCCACGTGTGCGTCGGGGTCGACGCTGCGATCCGACGTGCGCTGACGGAGGGCTGGTCGATGGTGCTCGAGGGCGTCCACCTCGTTCCCGGGCTTCTGCCGGCCGAGGTCGACGGTGCGCTGCTCGTCCACATCGTGCTCGAGATCGCGGACGAAGAGGTCCACCGGGTCCACTTCCATGTTCGCGACAGCGCGACCGGCGGCGTTCGCCCGATGGACCGGTACCTCGAGCGGCTCGACGACATTCGGCGCGTCCAGTCGTACATCGCGGGCCGCGCCCGGCGCGAGGGTGTGCCGGTCGTCGAGAATGCCAACGTGACGCGATCGATCGACACCGTGATCGGGATCGTCATGGACGCGGCGGAGCGCGTACGGGAAGCGGAGGCGGTGTGACCCAGGTCGAGGAGAACCGCACGAACAGCGCGACGCCCGAGGAGCGGCGGCCGCACTGCCACTGCGAGACGTTCGCGCGCGTCACGGAACGTGCGGCTCTGGCGGGTGCTCGTTGGCTCGGCAGAGACGACAAGGAGGCGGCGGAGGACGCGGCGTTCTCGGGCGCGCGGCTCGCGCTCGAGCGCCTGCCGATCAGCGGTCGCATCGTGATCGGGGGGCACGAGGAGGCCGAGCAGCTCGCGGCGGGCACGGACATCGGCGCGGGCGGCGAGGAGTTCGACCTTGCACTCGATCCTTTGGAGGGACGGGCGGTCGTCGCCCGCGGCGGCACGAACGCGATCTCGATGATCGCCGCGGCACCGCGAGGCTCGCTGCCGTCGCTGCCCGACATGTACATGCGCAAGATGGCGGTCGGGCCTCGGGCGCGCGGTCACATCTCGCTCGCCGACCCTGTCGGAGACAACGTTCGCTCGATCGCCGATGCCTTTGGCCGGATGGTCAACGACATCACGGCGATCGTGCTCGACCGTCCGCGCCATCACGACCTGATCGAGGAGATCAGGACGGCGGGTGCCCGGATCAAGCTGATCCAGGACGGAGACGTGACGGCGTCGATCAGCGCCGCCGTCCGCGGGACGAACGACCACCTGGCGATCGGGATCGGCGGAACCCGGCAGGCGGTGCTGGCCGCCGCGGCGCTCCGCTGCCTCGGCGGCGAGTTGCAGGCACAGCTCTGGCCGACGCGTCGCGCGGAGATCGAGGAGGCGCGCGTCCACGGCATCGACGATCCGAATCGTGTCTTCACGCTCGACGACCTCGCGCCACAGGAGATGATCGTGGCCGCGACCGGTGTCTCGAGCGGCGATCTCCTCAGCGGCGTGCGCTTCTTCGCGGACTCGGCACGTACTCACTCGCTCGTGATGTGCACGCGCTGCAACTGGGTTCGGTTCGTCGACGGCATCCACTACTTCGCACGCGACCGGCGCGAGGAAGTCCGACTCAGCTAACGTCGTCCCATGGCAACCGAAGCAGATGTCGTGGAAGCGCTGCGCGAGGTCGAGGACCCGGAGCTCGGCATGGACATCGTCGAGCTCGGCCTCTTCTACGGCGCCGAAGTCGAGGGCCCGAAGGTGCGCGTCCAGTACACGCTCACCTCGATGGGCTGCCCCGCGGGCCAGATGATCCAAGAGGACATCGAGCGCGTGATCCGTCAGATCCCGGGCGTCGAGGATGTCGAAAGCGAGCTGACCTTCGACCCGCCGTGGACGCCGGACAAGATGTCCGACGACGCGAAGTTCATCCTCGGCTTCGGATAAGGGCTTCCCAGGCAGTCCTCGCCGTTTCGGCGAGCTCGCAACACCAGCTCAAGATTGATTTGCTTGACTGGCGGCGTGAAGCTGCCTCGGGGACAGCTCGCTAGGCGCGTCGCCCGGGCTCTGCGTGGCGGTGCCGAAGGGAATGAGCGACTGACCGCGCTCGCCGGAGTCATCGTGCTGGTCGCGCTCATCGCCGAAGGAGTGACGATTCTTCGCATCCGGAGCTTGCTGACCCCGCACGAGTTCATCGGGATGCTCCTGATCCCGCCTGTTGCGCTCAAGCTGGCGAGCACCGGTTACCGCTTTCTGTCCTACTACCGACGCCACGAGGCGTACGTTTTGAAAGGCCCTCCACGGCTGTTCCTGCGCGTCCTCGTTGCCCCGATTCTCGTGCTCGCCACGATCGTCGTCTTCGGCACCGGTATCGCCCTGCTCGCACTCCACCGGCGGCAGGGAACCCTCGTCGGAGTTCACAAGGGCGCCTTTCTGGTGTGGCTAGGAGCATTTGCTCTCCATGTGCTCGCCTACATCACCCAAATCCCTCGCCTGGTCGCAAGCGAATGGCGGCAGCGGCTTCCGGGCCGGTCCGCGCGCTACGGCGTCGTTGCGCTCAGCTTGGTGCTCGGGATTGTTCTTGCCGTTGCAACTCTGCCGGCAACCGACCACTGGCGAGACCATCACCTTCCGCATCGCCTCGACGCCGACTGAGGCTCCGCCCGCTGAGTGCTAGCTGACTCGCCCGTCTGTGATGTGACACACGCGGTCGGCGTGCGTGGCAGCTGTCGCATCGTGCGTCACGACGAGGCACGCGGTGCCGTCGGCTGCCGCGTCGGCGAGCGCCACGAGAGCCGAGAGGACGATGACGGCCGCGAGGACCGCGCGGTGGTGCCGCAGAACCAACGGCGCCTTCCGCCAAACGACCCCTATCGCGAACAACGTTACCGAAGCCTCGAGCGGCTCAGAGATCGCGCAGGACGTTCGCCGAGTGCAGTCGGATGTAGCCGCAGTTGCGGCACGCGAACACACGCAGCTTCACACCCCGGGGAATATCGAGGTCGGCGCTTCCCTGCGGCACGAGGACGTAGTCGCCCAGTGGGCCGTCGAGCGTCCAGTCGCACGCGGGACAGCGCATGCTGACGCCGCGCCGGCGAAGACGCCTTGTCAGATCCTGCTCGCTCGGGGACTCATCGCGCTCGATCGTCACGAGCCGAACCTATCGGGCGGCGCGTATGCACGGCAATGCGAATTCCTCAGACGTTCAGCCCGGGATCGCGAGCACGATCTTGCCGAGTTGCTCGCCCGCCTCGAGCCGTTCGTGGGCGTCGCGTGCGGCGGCGAGCGGGTAGATCCGGTCGACGACAGGGCGGGCGCGCCCGGCGGCGATCAGGTCGTACGCACCCTGGAAGTCCTCCGGCCCGCCCATCGTCGAGCCCAGCACGGACAGCTGCTTCCACCAGATCCGGTGGAGCGCCGCGGGCGGGTTCGGGCCTGTGGTCGCACCGCACACGACGATCCGCCCCTCGGGGCGGGCGGCATCGAGCGTGCGCTTCCACGTCGCCTCGCCGACGTCATCGACCACGACGTGCGCTCCGCCGCCGGTGAGCTCCTTGACCTCCGCAACGACGTCGCCGGTGGAGTGGTTCACGCCCGCATCGGCGCCGAGCTCGCGCGCACGGGCGAGCTTCTCGTCGCTCGACGACGTGACGACGACGTTGGCGCCGAGCGCCTTGGCGATCGCAAGCGACGCGGTCGCGACCCCACCGCCGATCCCCCACACGAGCACCCACTCGCCGGGCTCGAGGCGTGCACGCGTGACGAGCATGCGGTACGCCGTTTCGAACACGAGCGGGAAGGCCGCCGCCTCTTCGAAGCTGAGGTCCCCGGGGATGGGGTGGACGTAATCCCGCGGCACGGCGATCAGCTCGGCGTGCGTCCCGTCCATCGTCTCGCCGATGATGTGAACTCTCCCACCCGAGACGATTCCCGGGTTGATCACGACCCGTTCGTCGGTGCCTGCGATCACGCCCGCTCCATCCGCACCGAGGATCCGCGGCTTCGGCACCGAGGGGAGACCCTTGCGGATCCACACGTCCAGGTGGTTGAGAGACGCGGCGCGCAGCTCGACGAGCACTTCACCCTCGGAGGGCTCGGGATCCGGGGCGTCCTCGTAGCGGAGAACCTCGGGGCCGCCGTCCTCATGTATGCGAACCGCCTTCACGGGCAGAATCCTCGCATGACCGCCGATGACGTTCGCCGGTTGGCCGAGCGGTTGGGCATCGATGCGGTCGGTGTCACACGCGCGGAGGCCTACGACGGCACCGAACGGCACATCAAGGAGCGCCGGGCGCGTGGGCTCTTCGCGGACATGCGCTTCACGATGACGAGGACCGAGGAGTCGTGCCATCCCGAGCGGTTGTTGCCCGCTGCGCGCTGCGTCGTCTCGGCGGCGCTCTGCTATTGGCGACCTGAGGCGCCGCTGCAAGCGGGTCGCGGTCGGCTCGCGCGCTACACGCGAGAGGACGCGTACGCGCTGCTGCGTGAGCGGCTCGACGCGCTCGGACGCGAGCTCGGCGGCGCCTACCGCGTGCTCGTCGATGCGAATCAGCACGTCGACCGTGAAGCGGCGGCGCGGAGTGGCGTGGGCTTCTACGGGAAGAACACGATGATGATCACCCGTCGGCATGGATCATGGGTCGTGCTGGGAACGCTCATCACCGACGTGACGCTGGAGTCGACGCCGCCGCTCGGCACGGACTGCGGGTCCTGCACGTTGTGCATCGAGGCGTGCCCGACCGGTGCGCTCGACGAGCCCGGCACCCTCGACGCGACGCGCTGCCTGTCGTACTGGACGCAGGCGCCCCATCCGATCCCGGTCGAGATGCGCGCGGAGCTCGGTGCGCAGGTGTACGGCTGCGACATCTGCCAGGACGTCTGCCCGTGGAACCGCGGCATCGAGGGGCGCCGCTCGCACCTGCCCGAGCAACGCGCCGACGTCGATCTCGTCGCGTGGCTCGAGCGCGACGGGCGGGAGCTCGTGGCCGAGCTCGACCGCCTCTATGTGCCACGAAACGATCCACGCTGGCTGCGCCGAAACGCCGCGGTCGCGCTCGGCAACGTCGGCGGGCCCGAGCACGTCCCGGCACTCGAGCTCGCGGCCGCGCACGATGACGCACTCGTCGCGGAGCACGCGACGTGGGCGCTGGCGCGGATCGCGGAGAGGCATATGTGAGCATTCGCCCGCTGGAATTGTGGATCGCGCGGATTCGTCTGCTCGCGATCCCGTTCGCCGTGCTGCAGGTGTCGCTGACGCATGACTACCCCGGCGCGGACGAGACGATCGCGTGGGGGCTCACCGCCGCGCTCGCGATCGGCGCTGTGGCGCTCTACGTCGCCGTGCAACACGGGCAGCCGGCCGTCTGGCTCCAGAGCGCTGCGATGGCGTTCGACTTCACGGTCATCGCCGCCTTCACGATTCTGTTCGCGTTCGAGCCGGGCACACCGACCCGCCAGCTGCTCCTGTTTGCGATCGTCGTCGGCGCCGCGCGCTTCGGCTTGAAGGGTGGGCTCGCGGTCGCTGTGGCCGTCGTGCCGATCTCGGCCTGGTTCGAGCAGCGCCGCTCGCACTTCTTCCACGTCCGTTATCGGTCCGACTTCGTCACGTTCCAGGCGGGGATAGGCGTGCTGCTCGCGCTCCTGGTCGGCTGGTTGTATGCCCGCGTCGACGAGCAGCGTGCGATGGCTGAGCAGCGTGCCGCCGAGGCGGAGCAGCTGCGCGACGAGCTCGGACGACGCGCAGACCTCCTCGACGCCGCGAACCGCTGCGCGCGGGCTCTCGGCTCGTCGCTCGACCTCGACGAGGCATTCGGTGCGTTCATCCGCGAGCTGCGCGGGCTTGTGCCCTTCGAGCGGATGGCCATCGTGCTCGCCGAAGAGGGCTTCGCGCGCGTGATCGCCACGTCGGGCTCGCTCGCGGACGAGGTGATGCCGCCGGGCTCGCTGATCGGCATGGAGAACAACCTGCTCGCCGACGTGCTCGCGACCGGACAGACGGTCTACCGCCGCGACATGAGTGAGCCCGCGTACGCGGAGGAGCCGCACCTACTCGAGGTCGGTGTTCGCTCTCGCGTCGCCGCGCCGCTCCTGATCGGCGCGCGGTCGATCGGGTTGCTCTCGGTCGGTCGCAGCGAGCCGGATGCTTTCGATGCACACGAGGTCGAGCTCGTCACCTTGCTCGGGCGGCTGGTAGCGACGGCCGTGCAGAATCTGCGCGCGTACGAGAGTGAACGGCGGACCGTCGAGGAGCTGCGGAGGCTCTCGGCGCTGCGCGCCGATTTCGTGTCACTCGTCTCGCACGAGCTGCGGAGCCCGATGGCGGCCGTGATCGGGGCTTCGCGCACGCTGCAGCAGCGCTGGCGTGAGCTGCAGCCGGAACAGCGCGAGGCGTTCCTCGGGCTGATCGCCGACGAGACGACGCGGCTCGCGGCGCTTGTCGGCGACGTGCTCGACACGTCGCGCATCGACGCCGGAACGTTCACGTACCGCTTCTCCGACGTCGACCTCGCCGCGCTCGTCGCCGACTCCGTGGCCGCCGCGACACTCGGGCAGGACGAGGTGCCGGTGCTTGCGCACGCGGCGGGCGCTGTGCCGCCGGTGCGCGGTGACCCAGAGCGGCTGCGTCAAGTGCTCGGCAACCTGATCGACAACGCCGTCAAGTACTCGCCCGCAGGCGGTCCCGTCGAAGTGCGGATCGTCCCGGGCGGCGGCGAGGTGCGGATCTCCGTCGCCGATCGCGGCCCGGGCATCGGCATCGACGACCAGCGCGTGATCTTCGAGAAGTTCGGACGGGTTGCCGGCCCCGGTGCAAAGCCTGGCACCGGGCTCGGGCTCTACATCGCGCGATCGATCACCGAGGCGCACGGTGGTGAGCTGACGGTCTCGTCGGCGCTCGGTCGCGGCTCGACATTCACGCTTGCGCTGCCCGTCGAGTAGACGGTTGAGGTCAGGCCTTCGCGCGGGCCGGACGCAGCTCGCTCACGAGCTCGCGTGCGCGGAGCGCAACGAGGCTCCGTAGCTCCTGCGGCTCGAGCACGATCGCCTCGCCGCGGTAGGAGACGACCTCGCCGACGAGCCACTCGGCACTCCCGACGGACTTCTCTGCGATCGCAGCGCCGTCGACGAGTGGGCGGGCTCCCTTCTCGACCTCCCAGCGCGCGACCGTCCGGCGAGTACCAGATGCGCGCGGTGGTCGCAGTGTGCAACTCGGAAGGATCGAATCCCTCGCGCGGGACGAAGGTCGTCTTCAGCACGGAGGCGCTGCGCATGCGATCGAGGCGATACGAGCGCGGCTGATCGCGCTCGGTGTCCCAGGTGTGGACGTACCAGTGCGGCAACCGGCGCTCGATCGAGTACGGCTCCACGATGCGGGTCGCGACTTCCTGCTCTTCAGGCTTCAGGTACTCGATCGAGACGAGCTGGTGAACGTCGATCGCGTGGGTCAGCTTCTCGACGAGCCCCTCTTCCTCACCGGCATGTGGCGCGGGCGTCTGGGTCAGCTCGAAGGCGCCAAACGTCTCCTCGAGCTTCGCCCGCACGCGATCGAGAGGCGAATGTGCATCCGCGGCGACCATGGGCCCGACGAACTCGAGGGCCAGTCGGATCGCGCGCGCCTCGAGCGGCGTCAGGCGCGGCGGCCGGCGGAACGTGTCGCCGAAGAGCTCCTTGTCGACGTGCACTTCATCGCCGTTCAGCTCGGCGTAGACGGCGTAGCAACCACCGCCGAAGTTGACCAGGTTGAGCAGCGAGAGATGTTCCTCGAGCGCTTCCGGCGGGATCGAGAATCGCTCCACGAACTCGTGCGCCGGGATCGTCGCCTCACGCTCGTCGCCACACGCTGCGAGCAGGAACGCGAGGAGCGCCTGCAGCACGCCGAAGCGCTCTGGTGCGACCGGCCCCGCAGGCCGGTCGGCAGTGGTGTCCCCAGCGCTGAGCACGAGCTCGCCGGCCGGGGTCGGTGGCGCGCCCTCGTGTGCGCCGCGTGCGCCGCGTGCGCCCTCGACGACGAGGCGGCGGAGCTCCGAGGGCTCGAGCGGAACGGCGCGGCCGTCCTGGCGCAGGATCCAGCGGGCGAGCAGGTTCGACGATGCGTACTGCGTGACGAACACGTCGCCTTCGACATGGTTCCGCTCACCGCCGTAGGCGCGCTCGACCCACCAGGCCGTGTCGGGCGCAACCTCGATGCGCGCCTCGCCGACGATGTCGCCGAACTGCCATTCGGCGCGGCCACGATACTTCTCGACGTCGAACTCGGGCGGAAGCCGGAAGTCGCGTTCGCGACGCGTTGCGAAGCGGATGTCGGAGCGGATGCGCGAGACACGGAACGTTCTCACGTCGTCGCGCTCGAGATCGTGGCCGATCACGTACCAGGAGCCGTTCTCCGGTAGCAGCGCGTACGGGTTGAGCGTGCGCTCTTGTTCCGCATCGCGGTAGATCGACCAGTAGCGAAACTTGACGGTGCGCTGTTTCGAGATCGCGCCTTCGAGCTTGCCCGAGCCGTCCCTGGAGCTCGGGCGAGTAGTCGGGATCTCGCACCTCGACGCGACCAGCCGTGCCGGTCGGTGCCGCAGAGAGCGCGCCGGCCGAGCGTCCAAGCGCCAGGTTCTGCAGCGCGAGCCGCAGCGGCTCGGCGTACGCGAAGCGGCCCTCGAGGAGGTAGAAGCAGGTCTGCAGTGCTGCGAGCTCCTCGTCGTCGAGCTCGAGCTCCGGCAGGAAGTACCGCTCGGAGCGCAGGGTGTAGAGCTCCTCGCCGGTGAACTCGTCTCGCTGGGAGTCGAGCGGCACGCCGAGCGACACGAGCTCGGCGCGGTCCGAATAGAACCGTCGCGCGAACGCCTCGTCGCTCATCTCCTGATAGCCCTCGACGTTCGACTTGATGTCGCGCGCAGTGAGGGGACGACGCTCCGCCATCAGGAACGCGACCAGCGAGAGCTGACGAATCAGCTTGTCGGTGTCATGGCTCACCTAACGGATGAGCCTATCCTGGTTGCCCGGGAAGCCGGAACCAGGATGGAATGTCTGAAGCGCGTCGCCGCGCGCTTCCATCGTCACGCAGCAGCTTTGCTGCGCTCGAGATGCTGGTGGCTTCGGGCAGTAGTCGCGGTTCGGAAGCGGGGTCCGCTGGCACGCCTTGCCTTTGCGTGTCGTTGCGCGGCAGCGTGCAACACCGCCGTCGAATGCACCTGCTTCGATCTGATCCTCGACGAAGCCGACCGCCGCGTCGATGCCGTGCGATGACCGCCCACGCGACTTGCGCCTGCACGGTGATCGGGAAATAGCGCCTGATGTCCTGGAAGAGCGCCTTGTCGGGCTTCGCAAAATAGTGCGGATCCTGCGCGAGCCGCTCCATCGTCCCCTCGCACGCCGCCAGCACCTCGCGACGGTACTCGAGTTGCTCGTCAGCCCCGACGTACGGGTCGATGAGGTCCTTGATCGAGCGGTAGATCGCACGCGAGTACTGATACATGCAGTGCTGAATGTGCAGGATCTGTTCGTCCATCGGCTGCGCTCTTTCTCCTTCGACTGTAGCCGCAAGCCCTTTAAGAGCCGGTAAAACTCGCAATCCGACTCGACCCGTGAAGGACAATAACACGGTTCCCGGGTCTGTCACAAATGTTTTCATTTTTGTCAACGCCGTTCATGCCCACAGAGGAGGCTTTCCCCCGCATGGCGCGGCTTACACCTCCCGAATCAGGGAGCCTTCAGCGGGCAATCTGGCGCGAATAGGCGCCACCGAACCCCGCCTGGCGCGCGGTCGCGACCGCCGCGTCCGCGTCCTGCTGGGAGCCGTAGATGCCGGTGAAGACGACGTCGTAACCCGGCTGCAGGCTTGCGAAGCGGCTCGAGTCGAGGACGCCGACCTGCGGCAGCCCCGCCTTGGCGGCACGGGTTGCGGTCGCAAGCGCGGGGTCGTGGCCCGTCGTCCGCGGGTACGAGACGAGCACGATCGTCCACCCGGTCTCGGCGACCGGCCAGGTCAGCCGCCCGTTTTTCGCTGCAGCCGCGCCCGGCTCCGGCGGCACGGGCAGCGTCGACGAGCTGCCGCCCGGTGCACGCGTTGTCACGGGTTGCAGCGGCGCGGTCGCTGCGAGACCGAAGCCGGGTGTAGCGGCGGTGACGACCGCGTGCGCATCGGCACGGTGGTCGCTGATCGCGATCGCACCGGCGGCGCCGGCGATTGCCAATGCGAGTGTCGGCAGCGCGAGCCACACCCAGTCGCCTGGATACCAGCCGACGCGCTTGATCCAGCGCCGCCGCCAGGCCGGCAGGCGGCCGGTCACCTCGGGCAGGGCGAGCCCACAGTCCAGGCAGTAGCGGTCAGTCTCTTTGCGCGAGGCGCCGCAGCGCGGGCACGTGCCGTCGGCGGCTGCGATCGCCGCCAGGCGGGCCTCGGCGCCTGTCGCGCTCACCGATTCCGCGCGGGCTCGACGACGGGCTCGTCGACCGTCTCGCCGAGCTCCCTGCCACAGCTGGGGCAGAAATGCGAGCCACGCAGGATCGGCGTCCCGCACGTGCACCGAGGCACCTGTCGGCTCCGATGGAGGAGCTCGTCGATCTCCGCCAGCCGTGTGTCGATCCCGACGACCGACGCCGCACGCTCGGCGAGCAGGTCGTCGCGGAACCCGCCGCGGCGATACATCTCCACCAGCAGGGCTCCGAGGTCCTCGACGACGTCTGCGCGCGCCTTGACGAGTGCGCGCCGCTCGCGGCGCAGGATGCCGGCATGCGAGCGGCGCGGTGAAACACCTGCGTCGATCGCCTGGCGGCGGAGAGCTGGGCCATCGGCCCGAGTCTAACGAGCGGAGGGTACGGCTCCCGTCAGGGAAGCTGAAGGACGACGAGCCGCTCTTCGGTCATCTCGCGCACCGACCAGGCCGGCCCTTCCTTGGTGTTGCCGGACGCCTTCACGCCGCCGTACGGCATCTGGTCGGCGCGGAACGTGGGCGCTTCGTTGACCGTGACGCCGCCGAACTCGAGCCGGCGCGCAACGTCGAGGCACGTCGCGAGGTCGCGGCTGAAGACCGCCGCCTGAAGCCCGAAGCGCGTCGCGTTCGCCTGCTCGACCGCTTCGTCGACCGAACCGACGCGCGTGAGCGTCACGACCGGGCCGAAGACCTCTTCGCACTGCACCTTGTCCTCGCGGCGCGGGGCCGGCGATCACCGTCGGCCGGATGACGCCGTCGCCCGTCACGTCGCCACCGGTCAGCACCTCGCCCTTCGATCTCGCGGACCCACTCGAGGATCCGTTCGCGGTCGCTTGTCGCCGATCACCGGCCCGACGTCGGTCGCCTCGTCAGCAGGATCGCCAACGACGAGCTGCTCGACCTTCGGCACGAACTCCGCGACGAACGCGTCCCACGCGGTACCGACGACGAAGATGCGCTGCACGGAGATGCAGCTCTGCCCTGCGAACGAGAAGGCGTTCGCGGCGAGCTTCGCCGCCGGTACCGGCCGGCGCGTCCTCGCACACGATGGCGGGAGTCGCGTTTCCGAGCTCGAGCTTCACGCGCTTGCGATGCGCGCGCTCGGCGATTCCCCAGCCCACCTCGCCCGAGCCGGTGAACGTGATCAGCTTCACGCGCTCGTCCTCGACGAGCACGTCGCCGATCTGCGGAGGCTCCAGCCGGAGACGACGTTCAGCCAGCCCGGCGGCAGGCCCGCCTCCTCCTCGAGCTCGGCGAGGAAGAGCGCCGAGAGCGGTGTCGTCGTCGCCGGCTTGAGGACGACGGGGCAGCCGGCGGCGAGCGCCGGGGCGATCTTGTGCGCCACGAGGTTCAGCGGGAAGTTGAAGGGCGAGATCGCGCCCACGACCCCGATCGGGACGCGGAGAGTGATCGCGAGCTTCCCCTCGCCTGCGGGCGATGCGTCCATCGGCACGACGTCGCCGGCGAGCTTCCGCGCCTCGACCGCGGCGAAGATGTACGTCGACGCGGCCCGCTGGGCCTCGATGCGCGCGGCCTTCAGCGGCTTGCCGGCTTCGGCGCTGATCACCTGAGCCGCCTCTTCCTGACGTTCTTCGAGCAGACGCGCAGTCGCATCCAGGATCGCGGCGCGACGGTGTGCGGGAAGCGGAGCGCGCAGCGCAGCCTCCGCCGCGTCGAGCGCGCGCCTCGTCTCGGTCGCGCCCCCTCTCGCGATGCGGCCGACGAGCTCGCCCGAATAGGGGGAGCGCACGTCGGTCCATTCGCCGGTCTCGACGCGCTCGCCGCCGATCAGGAGCGGGTGGTCTGCGGTAGCCGTCGCCACCCTCCGCACTTTAGAGGCTCGATGAGCATCTGAGAGGCACACGCGGATGGTGCCGCGCGGTGCCGTGCCCCCGCCGCCGGCTGCACCCGCCGCGTCCAGCCGCTTGATCAGGCGCATCCCCGCGTGCACCTCGATGCACATCAAGCCTCTATTAGTGTTCTCGCGTGGTGACGCGGCGGGCGTTGAAAATCGGCGCGCCGGTGCTCTGGCTGTTCTTGTCCGCAGGGATGATCGCGGCAGTCGGAGTGCCGACGTCGCGCCTGCTCGTCTTCGCCTGGATCGGCTCCGGGATGGCGGCGGCCGCGGTCACCGAGCTGCCGCGCAAGGTGCCGCGCTTCATTGTCGAGTGGTCGCCGTTCATGGGCATCCTGCTCATCTACGACCGCTTGCGGAACATCGCGGACGGCGCACTGTTCCACGCGCGGGACCTGCCGCAGATCCGGCTCGAGGCGGCGTTGTTCGGCAAGCCGATCCCGACCGTCTGGCTGCAGTCCCACCTGTGGCACGGCCCGCACGACCTCCGCTGGTGGGATTACGCGTCATGGTTCGTCTACCTGACGTACTTCCTCGCGACGCTGATCGTCGCAGCCGTTCTGTGGACCTGGGCGCACCAACACTTCGCCCGCTTTGCCACCATGGTGTGCGTCCTCGCGCTCGCAGGGTTCGCCACGTACGTTCTCTACCCAGCCGACCCGCCGTGGCTCGCCGCGCAGCAGGGCTCGATCGGCGAGGCGAACCGCACGATGAAGATCATCTGGCCGCACATCCCGATCGCGCAGTTCGGCTCGCTCTTCAACACCGGTCAGAAGTACTCCAACAACGTCGCCGCAATGCCCTCGTTGCACTCCGCCTACTCGATGCTGCTCGTGCTCTTCCTCTGGCGGCTCGTGCCCCGATGGACACGGCCGCTGCTCGCGCTGTATCCACCCGCAATGGCGTTCGTACTCGTCTATAGCGGCGAGCACTTCGTCGTCGATTGCCTTGCGGGCTGGGTCTACGCCGGCGCTACGTACCTCGTCGTCGAACGCGCCTTCGCATGGCGTGCCGAGCGGCACACGCAATTCGAGCCGGTGCTGGTCGATTGAACGAGATCACACCGCTACTTCTGTGCGAGGTGACTGTCGCCGGCGAGCGGTGGCCCGTCTACTCCTATGCGATCGACAGCGCAGCGGGAACCGTGCTGGTCGACACCGGGATGGTCGACTCGACACCCGAGCTCGACGACGAGTGGGGCCCGGTGCTGCATCCGTGGCCGGAGCTCGCTGTCGTCGCCGTGATCAACACGCACCTTCACTTCGACCACTGCGGTGGCAACCGCCGCTTCGCGGGCACGCCGACGTACGTTCAGCGATCCGAGTTGGAAGCGGCGCGCGCTCCCGACTACCTCGAGGAGTGGGCGCACTTCGACGGCAGCACGTATGAGCAGCTCGACGGCGACGCCGAGCTCTTCGAGGGCATCTCGGTGCTGTCGACGCCCGGCCACTCGGCCGGCCACCAGTCCGTTGTCGTCGATTGCCCCGACGGTCTCGTCGTGCTCGGAGGTGACGTGACGTACTCGATGCGCGAGCTGATCGACGGTGCGACCGAGTCGATCCTTCGCATCCACGCGCTCAAGCCGAACCGCGTGCACCTGTCACACCACGCACAGCCGTGGCTACCGAGCTGGGAGTGACCGCGTACATCGTCGACGCTGTGCGCTCGCCGATCGGCCGGCGGAACGGCGCGCTGGCGGGAACGCGCGGCGACGAGCTCGCCGCGCAGGTGCTGAACGCGCTCGTCTCGCGCGCCGGGGTCGACCCCGGTGAGATCGAGGACGTGCAGATGGGCTGCGTCACTCAGATCGGCGAGCAGGGATGGAACGTCGGCCGGATGGCAGTGCTCGCCGCCGGCTGGCCTGTCACCGTTGCGGCCACCACGGTGGATCGGCAGTGCGGCTCGTCGATGCAGACGAACTTCAACGCGGCGGCCGCGGTCCTCGCCGGCCAGCTCGACCTGGTCGTGTCAGCGGGTGTCGAGTCGATGTCGCGTGTGCCGATGGGCTCGAACGGTGGCTCGCTTTCCGAGCAAGTCACGAGCCGGCACGAGATTGTGATGCAGGGAACGTCCGCAGAACTGCTCGCGGAGGAGTGGAGCCTCGACCGGGAAGCACTCGACGCGTACTCGCTCGAGTCGCACCGGCGCGCCGTCGCGGCGGCCGACGGTGGCCGCTTCGACACGGAGCTCGTTCCGATCGACCTCGGTGGCTCGGTGTTCGCGACGGACGAGGCGCCGCGACGCGACACCTCGGCCGAGGCGCTGGCCGCGCTGGCGCCCGCGTTTCGCCCCGACGGGGTCGTCACGGCCGGCAATTCGTCGCAGATCGTCGACGGTGCGGCGGCGGTGCTGATCGCAAGCGAGGCCGCGGTCGACCGGCTTCGTCTCGAGCCTCGCGCGCGCTTCGTCTCGTTCGGTCTCGCGGGCGTCGATCCGACCCGCATGCTGCACGGCAACCCCGAGGCGATGACGAAGGCGCTCACGCGTGCCGGTCTCACGCTCGACGACGTCGAGGTGATCGAGGTGAACGAGGCGTTCGCGTCGGTCGTCCTGCAGACGGTGGCCGATCTCGGTCTCGGTGACCGTCTCGGTGACGTGAACCCGAACGGGGGCGGCATCTCGCTCGGCCATCCGCTGGGGGCGACTGGGGCGCGGATCACAGCGACGCTGCTCTCGGAGCTCGAGCGGAGAGGCGCCCGCTACGGCATCGCGTCGATGTGCGTCGGATTCGGCATGGCGATCGCCGGCGTCGTCGAGCGGCTCTGAGGGTGTGTCCGGTGAGGCGCCTAGCCTGGAGCGATGGCGATGTGCCACGTCTGCCGGCGAACGCTCCTCGTCGGCGAGCGGTACCGAACCTGGCGGTGGGGCAGGCGCGACCGGGCTGTTTGCGTCGTCTGCGAGCCGGTTGTCCGTGCGGGTGGGGCGGTGCGCGTCGTCGATGCCTACGAGCGCGTGGAGCTCCCGGGCCTCATCCATCACGTGAAGCGCGTCGCCTGAACAGAAATCCTCCCCGCGGATCCGCTCCCAAAGTTCTTACCTTTCGCTCATTGGCGGCATAATTCGACGGGAAATACTTCGATACGTCGATGCGCCGGCTCCTCCTCACGCTGCTCGCTTTCCTGGTGGTCGCACCCGCGGCCTACGCAGCCACGGGCGCGGTGGGTGACGGTGTCCTCGAGCTCGACTCCGTCTCGGGCACCGTGGTGATCGGCACGCTCGCTCAGCCCGCGAAGGGCGCCCTCTGGGGACAGATGGATCAAGGCTCTCTGCGCGTCTACGATCCGGTGGTGGGAGACGGCCAGGTGCTCGTGAGCGGCTACGAGAAGAAGTCGACGAGCCCCGACTACCCCGGGCAGACCACCTATACGGGCGCGAATCTTCACTTCCGCGTCACGGGAGGCAAGTACAAGCTCGTCCTCAAGGGCTACGGCATCGACCTCACCGCAGTCGGCGTGGGCATCGCGCAGCTGACGGGCTACTCCGTCGCGGACACACAGGGCGAGTACGCGTTGAACGGGGGCAAGTGGCTGGCGATCCCGCTCATCACGCGGACGGTTCAGTTCGGCGACCCCACGGCGACTCAGACACAGACGCAGAGCCCGTAGCGAATGGGCTCCTCACCGACCCCCAACATCCTGGTGGTCGAGGACGAGAGCTCGATCGCCTCGTTCGTCGCGCTGTACATGAAGAACGCCGGCTACGCCGTCCGCACAGCGTCCTCAGGCGGCGACGCCCTCAATCAGGTGGCGCAGGAGATGCCGAGCCTGATCATCCTCGACTTGATGCTGCCGGACATCGACGGGATCGAGGTCACGAAGCGCATCCGCCAGACGAGCGACGTGCCGATCCTGATGCTGACCGCCCGCGACGAGGACGTCGACAAGATCATCGGCCTCGAGGTCGGCGCCGACGACTACCTCACGAAGCCGTTCAACCCGCGCGAGCTCGTCGCGCGCGTCAAGTCGATCCTGCGTCGCTCGACGCCCGACCGACGCCAGCTCGAGAGCGAGACCATCGACCACGGCGATCTGCACATCGACGCCGGACGCCGTGAAGTGCGCGTGATCGACGAAGAGATCCAGCTCGCCCCGAAGGAGTTCGACCTGCTGTGGGAGCTGCTCGACCACCGCGGGCTCGTGTTAACGCGAGACCAGCTGCTCGAGCGCGTGTGGGGGTACACGTTCGCCGGCGACACGCGCACGGTCGACGTGCACGTGCGCCAGTTGCGTCGCAAGCTTGGTGACGCGTCGCCGATCGTCACGGTCTGGGGGGTCGGCTACAAGGTGTCGCCCGCGAAGGACGCGAGCAAGGACACGGCGAAGACGTAGGACATCGTGCTCGGGTCGCTACGCGTCCGGCTGCCGCTCCTCTTCGTCGCGGGGATCCTCCTCGCGGGGCTCGTCACCACGCTGATCGCCGTTCGGCTCTTCCAGGACACGGCGCACGACCAGGCGCTCTCGAAGCTCAGCCGCGAGGCACACGGCATCGCCGAGCTCTATTCGCAGGCCGTATCCGCGAGCTACGGCAACACGTCTGGTCGACCGCCGGGCGCCGGCGCAAGTCACGGCCGAGCTGCTGCAAACGGCGACCGGCGACAAGATCTTCTACACGGGCCCATTCCGCCTCTTCCCTGGGCAGTCGAAGCAGCCGATCCCCGGTCTCAAACGGCTGTCGACGAAGATCGACTGGATCTCCGGGAAGTCGCTGACATTCGAGTTCACGCCGCCGGGCGCGCACCAGGTGTACTACGCAGTCGCGAACCCGATCGTGCTCGGTTCAGGCGCGAGCGAGCGTCAGACCGTTGCAGCGATCGTCGTCGCGACGCCGAAGACCGACGTGAGCAAGCGTGTCTACTCGCTGATCGAGCGGCTGACGGTGGCCGGCATTCTCGGCCTGCTCGTCGCCGGTCTGCTCTCGTGGTACCTGTCACGGCGCATTGTCCGGCCGGTGCTGCAACTGTCGGATGCAGCGGATGCGGTCGCTCACGGGGACTATGCGGTTGCCGTGCCGGCGAACGCTCCCGGCGAGCTCGGGCACCTGAGCGAGCGATTCGGAGAGATGGCCGCACGCCTCGCGGAGGTCGAGGTGATGGAGCGAAACTTCCTCATGTCGGTGTCGCACGAGCTCCGCACGCCGCTGACGGCGATCCGCGGTCACGTGTCGGCGCTGCTCGAAGGCGTCGTCCTCGACCCGGCGCAGCGCACCGTGTCGCTCGAGACAGTCGAGTCGGAGGCGCAGCGCCTCGAGAGGCTCGTGGGCGACATCCTCGATCTCGCGAAGCTCGACACGCACCGGTTCACGGTCACGCGCGAGGAGGTCGACATGGCGCAGCTTGTCGATCAGGCGTACGAGCGCTTCCGGGAAGAGGCGCGTCGCCGGTCGATCGACTACCGGCAGGAGATCGCGGCGAGGCCGGTGATCGTCTCCGACGGCGATCGCGTTCTGCAGGTAGTCGGCAACCTGCTTTCGAATGCGTTCCGTGCGACGCCGGACGGCGGAGCGATCTCGCTCGAGCTCGCGCAACAGAACGGGACCGTGCACGTGGTCGTCGAGGACAACGGGCCGGGTATCCCCACGGAGATCCGCGAACGGCTCTTCCGCCCGTTCGTCTCTGCGATCGGCGGTGGGACCGGTCTCGGCCTTGCGATCGCGAAGGAGCTTTCGACTGCGCTCGGGGGACGGATCGAGCTCGAGTCCGAGGTGGGGCGCGGGTCGCGCTTCGAGCTGGTGCTGCCCGCGCTGGTCGAGTAGCTAGGCGGCGGTGCCGCGCAGGTGCACGATGTTCGACGGCTGCTCGAGAGCAGCCTCGATGCGATCGAGGCGCGCGTTCAGCGTGCGCCAGCCCTCGGTGAGGAGCTCGACGAGTAGGGCGAGGTCGTCGACGCGGGCGTCGCGTTCGGAAAGCACCGTCTGCTCGATGCGCTCGAGGCGGCCGACCGTGTTCCAGGACAGACCCTTGACCTCGGCGAGCCGGCGCGCGATCGGCGCCGCCTCCTCGCGGAGCCCTTCGCGAAGGGCGTCACGGACGTCATCCATGGGACGCGACGCTAGCGTCCGCATCGGATGGACGCGCGCGAGCTCGACTACGACCTGCCACCGGAGCTGATCGCCCAGCGACCGCTCGATCGTCGCGACGCATCTCGGCTGCTCGTCTACGAGCGGGCCACGCAGCGCGTGTCGCATCACGCTTTCAGCGAGCTGCCGGAGCTCGTCGACGCACTGGTGGTCGTGAACGACACGCAGGTCGTTCCCGCACGCATTCCAATCGAGCGCCCGCGCGGCGAGGTTCTGTTGCTCGAGAACATCGGTGGGCTCGAGTGGGAGGCTCTGGCGCGGCCGACGCGAAGGCTTCGTCCGGGGCAGCGCTTCGGCCCGGTCGAGCTGCTCGAGCATCTCGGTGAAGGACGGTGGCGCGTGCTGCTCGACGGTGAGCCGGCCGGCAATACGCCGCTCCCTCCGTACATCACGGAGCCGCTCGACGACGACGGCGCGCTACCAGACGGTCTACGCGCGCGCACGCGGCTCGGCCGCGGCGCCGACGGCCGGGCCTGCATTTCACACCGGAGCTGCTCGCGCGGCTCGACGTGGAGCGTGTCACGCTCCACGTCGGGCTCGACACGTTCCGGCCGCTGCAGGAAGAGGTCGTCGAGCACCATCGGATCCACGGTGAGCGGTACAACGTCGAGCCACAGACATGGCAGCGCATCCGAGCTGCCTCCGCGGTGCTCGCGGTCGGGACGACGACGGTGCGGGTGCTCGAGACGCTCGCGGCAGGCGGTCCGGCTTCAGGTCGAACCGAGCTCTTCATCACGCCGGGCTTCCGCTTCCAGCGTGTCGACCACCTCGTGACGAACTTCCACTTGCCGCGGTCGACGCTCCTCGCGCTCGTGATGGCGTTCGCCGGTGTGGAGGAGGTACGGCGACTGTATGAGGTCGCAATCGAGGAGCGCTACCGCTTCTACTCCTTCGGCGATGCGATGCTCGTTCTATGAGCTCGGCCCCGGATCAGCCCGTCTTCGAGGTGCACGCGACCGACGGTGACGCCCGGGCGGGGACGCTGCGGACGATGCGCGGCGAGGTTCGCACGCCTGCGTTCATGCCCGTCGGGACGAAAGGCACGGTGAAGTCGCTCGACCCGGCCGAGGTACGTGCGGCCGGGGCGGAGATCCTCCTCGGGAACACGTACCACCTGCACTTTCGCCCGGGCGACGAGCTGATCCGCGAGCTCGGCGGCCTGCACCGCTTCATGGCGTGGGACGGCCCGATCCTCACGGACTCCGGCGGGTTCCAAGTGTTCTCGCTGCGCGACACGATCGCGCGCGTCGACGACGACGGCGTCACCTTCCGGAACGTCTACGACGGGCGGCAGACGCGCTTCACGCCCGAGCTCGCGGCCCAGATTCAGGCGAACCTCGGGAGCGACATTGCGATGTGTCTCGACCAGGTGCCGCCGCCCGGCATCCGGCGACGTGAGCTCGAAGAGGCCGTTCGCCGCACGACGCTGTGGGCCGAACGCCAGCGACACGCGGCGCGAGCCGACGGGCAGCTCCGCTTCGGGATCACGCAGGGCGGTGTCGACTCCGAGCTCCGCCGCCGTTCGACGGAAGAGATCGCGGCGCTCGAGTTCGACGGAAACGCGATCGGCGGCCTCGCGATCGGCGAGGATCGCGACGCGATGTTCGAGGCCACAACGGCCGCCGCCTCGCTGCTTCCCGGCCACAAGCCCCGCTACTTCATGGGGATCGGCGACGCGGAAGGGATCCTGCGCGTGATCGAAGCGGGCATCGACATGTTCGACTGCGTGCTGCCGACCCGCACCGCGCGCACCGGGAGCGCCCTTACGCGGCAGGGCCGCCTCAACCTGCGAAACGCGCGCTTCGCTCGCGACCAGTCCCCGCTCGACGATCGCTGCGGCTGCGCGACCTGCAGGCGCTTCACGCGGGCCTACATCCGCCACCTCGTGAACCAGAACGAGCTGCTTGGCCTGCGGCTGCTCTCGGTCCACAATCTACGCTTCACCTGCGACCTCGCTACCGGCGCGCGCGCCGCGATCGAACGTGGAGGGTTCACGGCGTACAAGCGCGAACTCCTGGGAGAGCTTCAGTGAGCGGATTCCTGATCATTGTCATCCTGCTCGGCGCCGCGTGGCTGTTTCTTGCCGTGCCCGCACGACGTCGTCGCAACGCGCATTCGGCGATGCAGGACGGGGTTGACGTCGGCGACGAGGTGATCACGGCCGGCGGGATTCACGGCGTCGTGAAGGCCTACGAGGACGACCTGATCGAGCTCGAGATCGCCCCTTCGGTCGTTGTCAAGCTGGACCGGCGGGCAGTCGCCGCGGTCGCTACGGAAGTCGAGGTCGAGCCGGACGATGAGCCGGAACCCGCCTCCGAGCCCGAGAAAACCCCCGGAACCCCGCTAACCTGAGGCGCGCGTGTCTTCTCGTCGCTCCAATCTGACCCTGGTCCTGCTGATCGTGGTGGCGCTCGTCGGCGTCGCCTCGCTCGCGGTCAAGGGATCGCCGTTCCACCGGGGCGTCCATAAGGGCCTCGACCTGCAGGGTGGTCTCGAGGTCGTTCTGAAAGCCGAGCCGCCGAAGGGCCACAAGCTCGTCAAGTCCGACCTCGACCGGTCGGTGGCGATCATGCGCAACCGCGTCGACAAGCTCGGCGTGGCGTCGCCGGAGATCCGCGAGCAGAGCCCGAACGAGATCGTGATCCAGCTCGCCGGCGTTCACGATCCGGCGCAGGCGGCGGCGATCATCGGCAAGACCGCTCAGCTCGAGCTCTACGACATGACTCCGGCGCTCGAGTCGCCCTCTGTCGACGCCACGGGGTCGAACGCGATCCCGTACACGAATCTCTACAACCTGCTCAGCTCGGTAGCGGCCAGGGCGAAGACGAACCCGAGCGGCTTCGTGCTCTTCAGGCCGGTGAAGATCAGTTCGACGACCGGCACCGGGAAGAAGGCGAAGACGACGACGAAGACGGTCTACGTCGTCGCGCAGAACGGCGGCCCGACCGGAACGCTGCATCGCGATCCGACCACGGGTAACCCCGGGCTGCTCGACGCGCACGGCGGCAAGATTCCACCGGGCTGGAAGGTCCTGAACGTGCCCGCGAAGACGGTCGTCATCACGTGCTCGAAGGCGACGACGTCGGTCTGCCCAGGAGACGCGAGCGGCGTGCCGCCCGGGACGAAGGTCGACTACTACCTCTTCAAGCACGGCAGCTATCCCGGCGATCGCTACGCGACCGACGGGCTGTACCCGAACATGACCGGCGCGGAGCTGAACCTCTCCGGTGTCCGCCAGGACTTCGACCCGTCGACGAACGAGCCGATCGTGCTGCTCTCGTTCAAGGGCAAAGGCGACAAGACGTTCCTGCAGGTGACGCGGAACGAGGCGACGCGCGGCAAGATCCTGGGCCTCACGAGCTCGGACAGCTCGAACCAGTGCAGCGCGCCGTGCGCGTTCGCGATCGTGCTCGACAACGAGATTCGCTCGTGGCCGGCGATCAGCCCGTCGGCCAACCCGGACGGGATCAACCCGAAGGGAACAGGCGCCGAGATCAACAACATCGGCAGCCTCACCGAGGCCAAGCAGCTCGCGCTCGTGCTGGAGACGGGCGCGCTGCCGGTGCGCTTCAACACTGTTGAGCAGACCGATGTCTCGGCGACGCTCGGCAAGGACTCGCTGAAGCAGGCGCAGAACGCCGCGATCGGCGGTCTGATCATCGTCGCGCTGTTCCTGCTCTTCCTGTACCGCTTCCTCGGCCTCGTCGCGGTGCTCGGCCTCGGCATCTACGCAGCGTTCATGTACGCGGCGATTCTGCTCTTCCACGTCACGCTTACCCTGCCGGGCTTCGCCGGCCTGATCCTGACGATCGGCGTAGCCGCGGATGCGAATGTGGTTATCTTCGAACGCATCAAAGAAGAGGCGCGCGCCGGAAAGTCGGTGCGCGCCGCGATCGCCACCGGGTATGCGAAGGGTTTCCGGACGATCGTCGACGCGAACGTCGTCACCGCCATCACCGCGCTGATCCTGTTCGCGGTCGCGACGGCCGAGGTGAAGGGCTTCGCGCTGATGCTGCTGATCGGCACCGCCGTGTCGCTCGTCACCGCCGTCGCTGCGACGCGCGCGATGCTCGGCCTGCTCGCCGGTTTCCGCTGGTTCGAGAACCCGAAGTTCATGGGCGCACATCACTCGCAGCGCGGGGCGTTCCTGCAGCTCGACTTCATGAAACGGACGATGTTGTGGTTCGCGATCTCCGGCATCGTGCTGCTGATCGGCGTCGGCTCGCTCGCGGTTCGCGGCCTGAACCTCGGCATCGACTTCAAGGGCGGTGTCCAGATCACGTTCCGGACTCCCACGTACACCTCGCTCTCCACAGTGCGCGCGCAGACGAAGGCGATCGGCCGCGGTGACGCCGTTGTGCAGGGCCGCGGCAAGTCGCAGAACGGCGGCGAGGACTACAAGAGCTTCCAGATCCGGCTGAAGAAGCTGAAGGCAGGTCCGCAGAACAGGCTCGACGATTTGTTGAAGTCGAACGTGAAGGCGCAGGCGACAGGCATCAAGAACGTCTCGTCGAGCTTCGGCCGCCAGATCGCGCGTTCAGCGATCATCGCGATCCTCTTCTCGATGCTCGTGATCACGCTCTACATCACGATCAGATTCCACGGCCTCGCGTTCGCCGTGCCGGTGATCGCGGCGATGATCCACGACGTCTTGATCACCGTGGGCGTCTACTCCGTCACGGGGCGGGAGGTGACGGAGGCAACGGTGGCCGCGGTGCTGACGGTTCTGGGCTACTCGATCTACGACACGATCATCATCTTCGACCGTGTGCGCGAAAACCTGCCGATCATGCGGCGTGCTCCGCTGGCGACGATCGTCAACGTCTCGCTGTGGGAGACGATCCGCCGCTCACTGGCGACGACGTTCATCACGCTGCTGCCGGTCGGCGCGCTGTTCCTCTTCGGCGGCGCGACACTGAAGGACTTCGCGTTCGCGCTGCTCGTCGGCGTCACGTCGGGCGCCTACTCGTCGATCTTCATCGCAGCGCCGCTGCTCAACCTGTGGAAGCAGCGTGAGCCCGAGTACGCACGCCGCAAGCAGCGCTCGAGCCTCGAGGGCTTCGCATCGAAAGGTCTGCTCGAGCAGGCCGAGAAGGCGGCCGCCGACGAGCCTGCACCGGCGACGCCCGTGGATGTGGTCCAGGCCGTCGTCACAGAAGGCATGGACGCAGCCGCGAAGCGTGAGGTTCGGCGGCAGCGGCGCAAGTCACGTCCTCATGGCCGCGCCCGGTAGCAATGGCCGCGCCCGGTAGCGAGCTCGACCGCCTGCTGGCACTCCTCGGGCCGCGTCTCGACGAGGTTCGTGCGCTGCTGGACGATTTCAGCGGCCGCTGGCGCGGTGACGCCGTTCGCGTCGGCGAGGGCTCCCGGCGCCGCGTGCAAGCGCTCGCACGCGAGCTCGGAATCGTGACGCGCGAGGAATGGGACGAGCTCGAGCTCCGTGTGGCGCAGCTCGAGCATCGGCTCCGCCTCGTCGAAGACCCGCCGCAGCAACAGCCGTAACGGCTGCTACCGTGGTTCGTACGGAGCCGCGGATGGGCCGCGCTCCCGTGAGATCGCTGTCGATTCCTCAGTCGGACGCGATCTTCTAGTCCGAAGGAGTTGAGTCAACATGACCGATTTTCGTTCCCTCGGGGTGTCCGAGGCCATTGCCGATCTGCTCGAACGGCGCGGCATCGTCGCCCCGTTCCAGATCCAGGCGCTCGTCATTCCCGAGGCGCTGCAGGGCGGTGACGTGCTGGCCAAGAGCCCAACGGGCTCCGGCAAGACACTCGCCTTCGCAATCCCGATCATCGAGCGCCTGAACACCGCCGACCAGAGGCCGACCGCGCTCGTGCTCGTTCCGACCCGCGAGCTGTGCGCGCAGGTCACGGAGGAGTTCGAGCTGATCGCCGGCGACCGCGTGTCGGTTGCATCCGTCTACGGCGGCGTCCCACTGAAGGCGCAGGCGAACGAGGCGAAGAAGGCGCACGTGATCATCGCGACGCCGGGTCGCCTACAGGACCTCGTCGACCGCGGGCTCGTCTCGCTCGATGCTGTGAACGTGCTCGTTCTCGACGAGGCCGACCGCATGCTGGACATGGGCTTCAAGCCGCAGGTCGATCGCCTCGTGCGCCGCCTGCGCGACGAGCGCCAGACGATGTTCTTCTCCGCGACGCTCGACGGGGAGGTCGGCGAGCTCGCGCGGAGGTACACGCACTTCCCCGCACGCTTCGAAGGCGAGCTGCCTGCTGATCGGCGGACAGGCGATGTCGATCATCGCTTCGTCCCCGTCACACCCGACAACAAGGTGTCGACGCTCGTCGAGCTCCTGAACGAAGAGGACCGCGGGCTCGCGCTCGTGTTCGTGCGCACGAAGGCCGGCGCCGACAGGCTCGTCGAGAAGCTCCACCGCTACGAGGTCGACGCAGTCGCGATCCACGGCGACAAAGGGCAGGCGCAGCGTGAGCGCGCGCTCGCGCGGTTCGATGCCGGCCGGGTGAAGACCCTTGTCGCGACCGATGTCGCGGCGCGCGGCCTCGACGTCGACGACATCACTCACGTCATCAACTTCGACCCGCCGGAAGAGCCCGACGTCTATACCCATAGAGTGGGGCGGACGGGGCGCGCCGGGCGAGGTGGGGTCGGCATCACACTCGTGCTGCCCGAGCAGCAAGCGGAGGTCTCGCGCGTTGCTCGCATGCAGGGACAGGTCGAGGCCTACGAGGGAGCCGGGCTGACACTCGCGAAGCCGAAGCTGTTGTACACGTCGCGCCGCCGGGGAGGACGTTCCAAGTGGTAGAGCACGAGCAACTGACGGAGAAGCAAGCGGCTGCGCTGCGCGAGGAGATCGCGGAGCTCGAAGGGCCCCGCCGTACGGAGGTGATCGCGGCGATCGCGAAGGCGCGGGAATTCGGCGATCTCTCGGAGAACTTCGAGTACCACGCCGCGAAGAACGAGCAGGGCCTGCTCGAGGCACGCATCCGCACGCTCCGCGCTCGGCTCGATGGCGCCGTGATCGTCGAGGAGGCCACCGCCGACAAAGTGGGCGTCGGGTCAGTTGTCGACGTGGAAGGCGACGGTGGCCAGAAGCTGACCGTCGAGATCAGTGCCGTCGGCGGGGCGGGCACCGTCTCGCCGACCTCGCCGCTCGGCTCAGCGATTCTCGGCAAGAAGATCGGTGAGAGCGCCAACGTGCAGGCGCCAAAGGGCGCCTGGCGCGCGACCGTCGCCCGTATCCACTAGCTGTCACACTGACGCCGTGGCCACACGGCCCAAGCAGCGCAACCTCGGCCGCCTGAGCGAGATCGCGCAGGTCGCGGTCAGGCACGGCTTCGGGTACATCGTCGAGGGCCGAAGGCACGGTGCCGATGCTCTCGAGGGTTCGGCGCGTGGCCGCCACTTGCGGGAGATGCTCGACGAGCTCGGCCCGACGTTCGTCAAGTTCGGGCAGCTGCTGTCGACGCGCCCCGACGTCGTGCCGCCGGACATCATCACTGAGCTTCGCGGTCTGCAGGACGACGTGCGCCCGTTCCCGTATGCGGATGTCGAGCGCACGATCCGCGAGGAGCTCGGGCAGCCGGTCGAGCGCCTGTTCCTCGAGTTCGACGAGCAGCCGCTCGCCGCCGCGTCGATCGGGCAGGTGCACGGGGCGGTTCTGCCGAACGGCCGGCGGGTCGTGGTGAAGGTGCAGAGGCCGAATGCGCCGAAGCAGATCGATGCCGATCTCTCGCTGCTCTACCAAGCGGCACGCCTTGCGAAGGAGCGCATCCGCGCGCTCGACTTCATCGACACGAACGACATCGTCGACGAGTTCGCGCGTTCGATCAGGCAAGAGCTCGACTACCGGCTCGAGGCGCGCAACGCCGCTGCGTTCCATCGTGACTTCGCCGGGCATCCGCATGTCGCCGTTCCGCTCGTCTACTGGAGCTACACACGCTCGCGCGTGCTGACGCTCGAGCGACTCGACGGTGTGCAGCTCGCCGACCTCGACTTCGACTTGTGGACGCTCGACCAGCGCCGGCGCCTTGCCTACCTCGTCACCGAGACGTGGATGACGATGATCTTCCGCAACGGGTTCTTCCACGGCGACCCGCACCCCGCGAACATCCTCGTGCTCACGCCCGAGCGGATCGGTCTCGTCGACTTCGGCCTCACCGGCAGGTTGACCGACGACGACATGTCGAAGCTCACGCGCCTGTTCATCGACGCGGCCTCGGAGAACATCGACATGCTGCCGAAGCGGCTCGCGGACCTCGGCGTGAGGTACCCGAAGGAACGCGAGGAGGAGTTCGTCGGCGTGCTGCGGGAGCTCTTCTACCGCTACTACGGCGCGAGCCTGCAAGAGATCGATCCGCTCCAGTTGATCCGCGAGGGGTTCGGAGTGATCTACGCCATGAACCTCCGGCTGCCCACGCGGTTCGTGATGCTCGACAAGGCAATCGCGACGCTCGGCGGCGTCGGCATCGAGCTCTATCCCGACTTCAACGTGTTCGAAGTGGCGAAGCCATACGCACGAGACCTCATGCTCGAGCGCTTCACCCCGAGGCGCGTCATCTCGCGCGCACGGCGAGAGTCGTGGCGTCTCACGCAGATGGCAGCCGATCTGCCGTACCAGATCCACGAAACGCTCGAGCAGGTGCGCGACGGCCAGATCGAGGTCGGCTTCGTCCACAAGGGGCTCGACGACCTGCTCGCAAAGCTCGACACGCTCTTCAACCGCTTGGTGATCGCGCTGATCGTCACCGGTGGGCTGATCGGCTCGAGTCTGATCGGGATCTTCGCGAAGACCGGACCACACATCCTCGGGCTGAACGTCGTCGCCGCGTTCGGGTTCTTCCTGTCCGCGGTGCTCGGCGTGTGGCTGCTCTGGGGCGTCGTCCGCTCCGGACGGTTGTAGCGCTACAGCGCGACGTGCCTCGCACGGACGACTGAGGAACGATCGACGCACAATCGTGCGAATGGACGAGTGGCCCGTGCGCGAGGCCGAGGCTACGGTCGTTCCATGACCGCTGCGCTCCTCCTCGCAGACGCCGAGCCCGAGACCCGCGGCTTCCTCGAGCGGCACCTGCCCGAGGACGGTTTCGAGCTGGTGCCGGCGCACGCGCCGTTCGATCTCGTGCTCGCCGGCGACACCGACGAGGTCGACCGCTGGGCGGCACGAGCGGCCGTGATCGTGATCGGGCCGGTCGAGGCGGACGCGGTCGACCGCGTGCGCGCGTTCCGGCGCGGGTGCGACGACTACGTCCCGCGGGCGTTCGACTACCAGGAGCTCGTCGAGCGCATTCATGCCGTGCTGCGTCGAGTGCGGCCTCGTTCCGCCGATGTCGTCGAGGCGGGGCCGGTGCGCATCGACACGCGCACACGCGACGCACGGGTTGCCGGACGGCGGATCCAGCTCGCGCAAAAGGAATTCGAGCTGCTCCTCCACCTAGCGCGCGAGCCCGAGCGCGTGTTCACGAAGGAGGAGCTGCTCGCCGAGGTGTGGCAGTACCGCGCCGCCGGGCGGACACGCACGCTCGACTCGCACGCCTCTCGGCTCCGCCGCAAGCTTCGCGACGCGGGATCACCCGTCGCGCTGATCGAGAATGTGTGGGGGGTCGGCTATCGCCTGCTCGGGGAGTTGCCGGACGAGTAGCCTCAGGTCATGGATCAGCACGAAGAAGCTACTGCCTTCCGGCGGATGCATCTCGAGCCGCCGATTCTCGTGCTGCCGAACGCGTGGGACGTCGCCAGCGCGAAGGCCCTCGCAGCTCTGCCCGGGTGTCGCGCGCTTGCGACCTCGAGCGCTGCGGTGGCGCGCTCGCTCGGCCATGAGGATGGCGAGCGCGCTCCGGCGGCTGAGATGGTCGAGGCAGCACGGCGGATTGCCGCTGCGGTCGACATCCCGGTGACCGCCGACCTCGAGCGCGGCTATGGGGATCCGGTCGGCACCGCGCGCGCGGCCTGGGCTGCCGGTCTCGTCGGCATCAACGTCGAGGACTCGACACGCTCGGGGCTTCTGCCCCTCGAGGAGCAGGTCGCGACGCTGAAGGCAATGCGCGCTGCCGTCCCGGAGCTGGTGATCAACGCGCGAGTCGACGTGTTCCTCGGCATCGGTCGCGGTGACGTCGACGAGGCGGTCGAGCGCGCAAACGCTTATCTCACGGCAGGCGCGGATTGCACGTATCCGATCCTTGCTCCCGTCGTGTCGATCGCGGAGCTCGCACGCCGGATCGACGGGCCGATGAACGTACTCGCGCTGAGGGACACGCCGAGTCCCACGGATCTGCAGGACCTCGGGGTCGCGCGGCTGACGTGGGGCTCCGGTCTCGCGACTGCTGCGTACGACGAAGCGACGCGCATCGCGCGCGCCGCGCTCGACTCCTAGGACCGGTGCACGATGCGGGCGCCGCGCCCGCGCGTGAGATATGAGACCGCCCAGCGAACGAGGACGAGCACGCGGTTCTCGAACCCCACGAGGTACGTGATGTGGATCCCGAGCCACAGCGCCCAGGCCGGGAAACCCTTGACCGGTATTCCCCTGACCGTCCCGACGGCACGGGCTCGTCCGATCGTCGCGAGCTCGCCCTTGTCGTGGTAGCGGAACGGTGTGCGCGCGCCGTCGCGGATCGAGCGCGCGACGTGCCTGCCTTGCTGCATCGCCACCGGGGCTACGCCGTGCAACTGCTCCCCGCGCACCGACACCATGTCTCCGAAGGCGAAGACCTCGGCGTGCCCGAGAACGGTCAAGTCCGGTTCGACGACAAGCCTGCCGGCACGATCGAGCTCGGCTCCGGCCGCCTTCCCGAGCACGCTCGCGAACGGCGCGGCCGCGACGCCCGCCGCCCAGACCTTCGTGCGTGCGGGGATCTGCTCGCGGGCGCCGTCGCGTGTCTCGACCTCGAGCCGTTCGGAGTCCATGCCGACGACCGTGGTCCTCAGAAGCGGCGTGACGCCGAGCGAGCGCAGCTGACGCGCGGCGCTCGTCGATAGTGCTGGTGGGTATCCGGGCAGCACGCGGTCTCCGGCCTCCACGAGGAGCACACGCGCCTGGCGCGTGTCGGCGGAGCGGTACTCCCGCGGCAGCACGTCGCGTGCGAGCTCCGCGATCTGGCCGGCCATCTCGACACCGGTTGTGCCCGCTCCGACGACGGCGAAGGTGAGCCAGCTCCGTCGCACCGTCGCATCCTGCTCGAGCTCGGCAGCTTCGAAGGCGAGCAGGATCCGATCGCGCAGGTCGAGCGCGCCCTCGAGCGTCTTCAGCTCGGGTGCGAACGCCGCCCAGTCGTCGTGGCCGAAATAGGAGTAGCGCGATCCGGTCGCGACGGCAAGCACGTCGTACGGCAGCTCGGTGGAGCCACCGCTCGGCAAGTCGGAGACGGTGACGGTGCGACGCTCCAGATCGACGTTCGTGGCTTCGCCGAGAACGACGTGCGCATTTCGTTGCCGCCGGAGCGCACGGCGGAGCGGGAACGCCACTTCGACAGACGACAGGGACCCTGTCGCCACCTGGTAAACGAGCGGCTGGAAGAGGAAGAAGTTCTGTCGGTCGACGAGGGTGACTTCGAACTCGGCGCGTTTCAACCCGCGTGCCGCGAGCAGCCCGCCGAATCCACCGCCGACGATCACGACACGTTTCATCGCTGTCCAGCGTAGGCAGCCGGAGGCCGGTGCTGCGTCAGTCGACCGCGACGCCCTCGAGCCGTAGCAGGTGCCGCTTCACGTCGAGCCCGCCCGCGTAGCCGGTGAGGGCCCCGCTCGCCCCGATGATGCGGTGACAGGGCAGGACGATCGGGATCGGGTTTCGGTTCATGACCGTGCCGACCGCCCGCGCCGCTCGCGGCCGGCCGACCTTGGCGGCGAGGCTTCCGTAGGTGTCGGTCTGCCCGTACGGGACCGACGCGAGCTCGCGCAGGACGTCGGCATGGAACGGCGCAACGCGCAGGTCGAGGGCGAGGTCGAAGACACGGCGACGACCGGCGAAGTACTCGTCGAGCTCGCGCCTCACCACGTCGAGCGGAGCGCGGAGCACGCGAACGCCGAAGGTTTGGGCGAGAGCGTCCTCGAGCCCCTCGCCGCGGTAGGAGATCCGCGCGAGCCCGCGTTCGGTCGCTGCGACGTGGAGCTCGCCGACGGGCGACTCGACGACGTCGTACCGCACGTCGACGAGTCCGTTGGCGAGGGCAGCTGCCCGGAACCGGGCATCGAGCTCAGCTGTCACGTTCATGTGTCCTCCGTAGTCGTCGCACCCCGGACGACGCGGCCGCGCGGGCGGCCTCCTCGGACGAGCCGAGCGCGTCGCCGATCTGGGCATAGGGAAGGTCGTAGCCGTAGCGGAGCACGACTGCCGCCCGTTCGGTCGGGGGCAGCTCGCCGGTGAGATGCTCGAGCTCGCGAAACGCATCGCGGCGAAGCTCGACGCTCGGCTCGTGCTCGGCGAGCTCTTGGTGCTTCGTCTTCGCGCGTAGGTCGTCAAGCGCGACGTTCGTCGCGATCGTGAACACCCAGGCCCGGAGCTGGCGGCCGTGCTCGAGCCGTCCGTAGGCGCGCAGGGCGCGCAGGAACGTCTCCTGCCAGGCATCCTCCGCGCGCTGGCCGAGCAGTCGACGCAGGTACCCCAGCACCTCGTCACGGTGCGCCAGGTAGAACCGCTCGAACGGCGGGACGGGCTCCGTCGCCATGGTCACCATCATCGATTGAAACGCGAAAAGGTGCGAACACGTGAGATGCGCTGTCGTCGGGCACGTTGAGTGGGTCGAATTCGCCCGCGTCCCGCGGATGCCGGCAGCAGGCGAGATCGTCCACGCCGAACGCGTGTGGGAGGAGCCGGCGGGCGGCGGTGCCGTCGTCGCGCGTCAGCTCGCGCTGCTCGCCGGCAGCTGCACGCTCCACACCGCGCTCGGCGACGATCCGCTCGGACATGCGTCAGCCGAACGCCTCGCCGCGCTGGGGATCGATCTGCGCGTCGAGTGGCGCGACGACTCGCCGACTCGCCGCGCGTGGACGCACGTCGACGCGGCGGGCGAACGGACGATCACAGTGCTCGGGGACAAGCTGCTCGTGGACGGCCCGCTGGAGCTCGCGGACGCGGATCTCGTGTTCTTCGTCTCGGGAACCGCGACTGCGCTCCGAGCAGCGCGCGCGGCGCACTTCGTCGCTGCGACCGTGCGCGAGCTCGCCACGTTGCAGGAGACCGGCGTCTCGATCGATCTGCTCGTTGCCAGCGCCAACGACGAAGGCGAGCGCTACGACGGCTCGCTCGAGACGCGGCATGTCGCACTGACGGACGGCGCAGCCGGAGGGACTCTCGACGGCGTTCCGTATGCGGCGGTTGCAGCCGGTCGGGTCTCGGACACCTACGGTGCCGGCGATTCGTTCGCTGCGGCGCTCGCGTTCGCGCTCGCCCGTGGTGACGCGCCCGGGCGCGCCGTCGCACTCGCGGCCGACGCAGGCGCGGCTGTGATTCGTGGGGCCGGCCCGTACGAGTGCCAACTAGCCTGTTCCGGATGACGGCCACCGTTTCGTGGATCGCCTTCACGCCGGTCAAGGGGACGATGCTCCTGCACCTCGACGAAGCCGACCTGGCGGAGAGTGGGTTGCGCGGCGACCGCCTGTTCTACGTGATCGACGAGCGCGGGCGGCTCGTGAACGACAAGGACTGTGGCGTGTTGCAGCTCGTGCGCGCCGAGTACGACGAACAGGAGGACCGGCTCGCGCTCCACTTCCCGGATGGCGCCGAGGTTGCGGACCGCGTCGAGCGCGGGGCGGAGGTGGCGACGACGTGTCACGGGTACCCTCGCGCTGCTCGCCTCGTCGAAGGACCGTGGAGCGAGGCGGTGTCGTCCTTCGTCGGACGCGACGTACAGCTCGTCGAGCCCGAGCAGCAGGCCCCCGACCGCGGCGCGGACGGCGCCGCGACGTTGCTCGGGGTTGCGTCGCTCGCGGCGCTGGCGGCCGAGCTCGGGGTCGCGGCCGTCGACGGCCGGCGCTTCCGGATGAACTTCGGGATCGACGGGCTCGAGCCGCACGCCGAGGACGGCTGGCTCGGCTGCCGCGTTCGGGTCGGCGACGCAGTGGTGGTGCCGACGGGGAACGTCGGTCGCTGTGCCGTGACGACCCAGGACCCGGACACGGGACGGCCCGACCTCGACACGCTGAAGGCGCTCGCCCGCTACCGCGGCGACGCCGAAACGACGGAGCCGCTCCCGTTCGGGGTGCACGCGGCCGTCGTCGTCCCCGGGCGCGTCCGCCTGGGCGACGTTGTTGTGCCCGCCTGACCTGCTTGTAACAGTCTGTTACAAGCAGGTCGCGACACCGGCACGCGCGCGGTGGTGACCCTCGCGAGCTTGTAACAGACTGTTACAAGCTCGCTTCCGCTTGCCCGTAGGGGTTGACAGTGGGGCTTGGTGGGTTAAAGTGGGTTGAAGTGGACCATGCTGCTTGGTGAGCACGAGCATTCCCTTGACGAGAAGAACCGCCTCACGCTCCCGTCGAAGCTCCGCGGAGCCTTCGCGGATGGGGTCGTCGTGACGCGCGGTCTCGACGGCTGCCTCTATGCGTATCCCCGCGACGCCTGGCAGGCGCTCGCCGACCGCATCCAGGCGCTCGACCCGCTGGCGGAGGACGCGCGCAGGATGCGCCGCCACTTCTTCTCGGGAGCGACCGACGCCGAGCTCGACAAGCAGGGACGGCTCGTCATGCCCACAACGCTCCTCACCGGCGCCGGCATCGGGCGCGAGGTGACCGTGGCAGGCGTCTTCGACCACTTGGAGATCTGGGACCGCCAGAAGTGGCAGCAGCAGCTACACGAGGTGGAAGGGAGCGCGGAAGATGTTGCCGAGCGTCTTGCCAACTGAGATCGAACACGTTCCTGTCCTCGCGGAAGAGGTGATCGCCAACCTCGATCCGCGGCCGGGGGAGACGATCGTCGACGGCACCTTCGGCGCCGGTGGCCACGCGTCCCTCCTCGCATCGCCGCTGCGGGGCGACGGCAAGCTGATCGCAATCGATCGCGACCCGAGCGTCGCGCCGTTCTTCGCCCGATTCAAGCGCGAGCACGGCGTGAAGGCGCGGCTGCACCATGGTGAGTTCTCGGCAGTACTGCGCCAGCTCGCGGACAACGACGTGCGCGCCGACGTGATCCTGCTGGATCTCGGCGTCTCTTCGATGCAGATCGACCGCCCCGACCGTGGCTTCTCGTACGCCGTCGACGCACCACTCGACATGCGCATGGACACAACGGCGACCGCCTCTGCCCGTGAGCTCGTGAACGAGGCGAGCGAGCGCGACCTCACCGACATCTTCCGACGCTACGGCGAAGAGCGTTTTGCGCGCCAGATCGCGCGCGCGATCGTCACGCGGCGGCGCGAGGTGCCGTTCGAGCGGACCGGCGACCTCGTCGAGGTGATCAAGCAGGCGATCCCGGCCCCCGCACGCTTCGGCGAGGGGCACCCCGCCAAGCGTGTGTTCCAGGCACTCAGAATCGAGACGAACGACGAGCTCGGTGCGCTCGAGCGCGCACTCCCGGCGGCACTCGAGATGCTTCGTCCAGGCGGGCGGCTCGGCGTCATCTCGTTCCATTCGCTCGAGGACCGCATCGTCAAGCAGTTCCTGCGGAAGCAGGAGCAGGGCTGCACGTGCCCACCCGACTTCCCCGTCTGCGTCTGCGGGTCGCGGCCCACGATGCGCGCGACTCCGCGTCGCGCTATCCGCCCGAGCGCCGCCGAGATTGCACGCAACCCGCGCGCCCAGTCGGCGCGACTCCGGGTCGGGACGAAGGTCTGATCGAGATGGCGAGCGCAACGCACGCACAAGCCGCGACGATCGCCGATGCGCCCGTCACGCGGGTCCGCGCAAGACCTCGCCGCAAGGCGCGTCCTCGCGCCCGCGGCGGGATCCTCTGGATCGCGGTCGGCGGGATTCTCCTCGCGGGCGTCGTATTCGTGAACGTGGCCGTCCTGCAGCTCAACTTGCGCCTCGACTCGACGAACGCGAACCGCGCCAAGCTGCTCGCGCAGACCGCCGCGCTCCAGACGCAGTACTCGCAGCTCGTCGCATCGCCTCGCATCTCGGCCGCTGCGACCAAGCAGCTCGGGCTCGAGTACCAGGATCCGTCGCAGTACGGCTACGTCAACCTCGCGCCCAAGTGAAAGGCGACAAGCAGGCAAACCGCCGAATTCGGCTGCTGCTCGCCTGCTTCGTTCTGGTGTTCGCCGCGGCGCTCGGGCGAGCAGCGTGGCTCCAGGTCGTGCATGCGGCGACACTCTCGCGTGCCGCCCAGCGCATGCACGAGGAGACAACCGTCACGCCCGCGGGGCGCGGCTCGATCCTCGACCGGAGCGGCGTGCAATTGGCGATCGGCGTCGAAACCACGACGATCTACGCCGACCCTCACCTCGTCACCGATCCGCGTGGCGTAGCGATCGCGGCGGAGAAGATCCTCGGGATCGACCCCAACATCCTCTACCCCGAGCTCGTGCAGAAGAAGACGCACTTCCTGTACCTCGATCGCTTCGCCGACTCCAAGCTCGCGAACCGCTTCCTCGCAGAGCGCTTCGCCGGAATCAACTCGTACCCCGAGCAGAGGCGCGCGTATCCGCAGAACACCGTCGCCGCCCAGGTGATCGGCTTCGCCGGCACCGACAACAAGGGTCTCGGCGGTTTGGAGCTCGAATACAACAAGCAGCTCGCCGGTAAGCCGGGGAAGCAGACGGTGATCCGCGACCCGGCCGGCCGCGCGCTCGACGTCATCAGGTCGAGGCCGGAGCGCCAGGGACAGAACGTGCTGACGACGCTCGACCACGCGATCCAGGCGAACGCCGAGGCCGTGCTGAGGAAGACCGTCGCGACGTGGGGCGCCGACTCGGCGACCGCGATCGTCCTCGACCCGAAGACGGGCGCGGTGCTCGCGATGGCGCAGGCGCCGGGCTACAACGCCAACAACACATCGACGACGCCATTCTCGTACCAACGGAACCGCGCGATCACCGACACGTACGAGCCGGGCTCGACGTTCAAGCTCGTCACCATCGCCGGCGCCCTCTCGAGCGGACTCGTCACGCCGCACACGAAGTTCAGGCTGCCGTATTCGATCCACGTTGCGGACCGCGTGATCCACGATGCCGAGTTCCGCCACACCGAGACGATGACCGTCTCGCAGATCCTCGCTCGCTCGTCGAACATCGGTGCGATCACGATCGCCGAGAAGCTCGGCCCGTCAGGGCTCATGCACTGGATCCAGCGCTTCAATTACGGCAAGGCGACCGGCATCGACTTCCCCGGCGAAAGCCCCGGCTTCGTGTTGCCACTCGATCAGTGGTACGGCTCGACGATCGGGAATGTGCCGATCGGCCAGGGCATCGACGTGACGGCGATTCAGATGGTGTCGGCGTACGCCGCCATCGCGAACGACGGCGTGTGGGTGGAGCCGCACCTGGTGTCGCGCATCGGCGGCCAGGTGATGACGCACTTCAAGCGGCATCGCGTCGTCTCGCGTGCGGTCGACAACCAGCTCAAGACAATGCTGACGGGCGTCGTCGACGAGCACGACGCGACCGGCACGCAAGCGGCCATTCCCGGGTACACCGTGGCCGGCAAGACCGGCACGGCGCAGGTGCCGGGCCCGCACGGGTACACGACCGGCAAGTACGTCGCGTCGTTCATCGGGATGGTGCCTGTGAAGCACCCGCGTCTCGTGGTGCTGGTCGTCGTCGACAATCCGCGGCGCAACATCTACGGCGGCACCGTGGCGGCACCCGCTTTCGCTCAGATCGCCCAGTTCGACCTGCAGTACCTCAACATCCCGCCTGACGCGCCGATCAAGAGCGCCGCGAACTAATCTCAGCCCTGATGGAGCTGACCCGCCTCGCCGAAGCGATGGGCGTCGCAGGGGCCCCGCCGCTCGAGATCCACGACCTGGCCTACGACACCAGAGCTCTGCAGCCGGGCGCACTCTTCTTCTGCGTCCGCGGGGCGAACGTCGACGGTCACGACCTGGCCGCTCAAGCGGTTGCGGCCGGCGCCGCCGCCGTGGTCGCGGAGCGGCCGCTCGAGCTCGCCGTCCCCTGCGTTCAGGTCGACGACGTACGGTCGGCGATGCCGAAGGCGGCCGTCGCGTTCTTCGACGATCCCTCCCGCGCGCTCGAGATCGCCGCCGTCACCGGCACGAACGGCAAGACGACAACAGCATTCCTGCTTCGCTCGATTCTCGAGGCGGCGGGGCGACGTCCTGCGCTCCTCACCAACATCGTGCGCATCGTCGGCGGTCACGAGCGCCCAACGGGCCTGAACACGCCCGAGGCGATCGATCTGCAGCGCCTCTTCCGCGAGATGCTCGACGCGGGAGACCGCTCCTGCGCGATGGAGGCAACCTCGATCGCCTCGGCGAAGGGCCGACTCGCCGGTACGCGCTTCGCCGTGCTTGTCTTCACGAACCTGACGCAGGATCACCTCGACTTCCACGGGACGATGGAGGAGTACTTCGCAGCCAAGCGCGCGCTGTTCGCGCAGGCCGACGTCGCGGTCGTCAACGCCGCCGACCCGTGGGGACAGCGCCTTCTCGACCAGCTGCCGCGAGCAATTGCCTTTCAGCCGGACGCCGCGCTCCACCTGGATCTGAAGCTGCGCGGCTCTTTCAACCGCGCAAACGCCGCCGGCGCGGTTGCCGCGGCGCGTGCACTCGGCATCGCCGAGGACGCGATTCGCACAGGCGTCGAAGCGGTGACCGGAGTGCCCGGTCGCTTCGAGTCCATCGAGGCCGGCCAGCCGTTCAGCGTCATCGTCGACTACGCGCACACACCCGACTCGCTCGAAAACGTCCTGCGAGCCGCACGCGGTCTCGGCGGCGGTCGAGTGATCGCGGTGTTCGGCGCCGGCGGCGACCGAGATCGCGAGAAGCGACCGTTGATGGGACGGGTCGCGGCCGAGCTTGCGGACCGTGCGATCGTGACGACCGACAATCCGCGCGGCGAGGATCCGCAGGCGATCGCCGAGCAGGTCGCGGCGGGGGAGGGGCGGCTCGAGATCGTGCTCGACCGGCGCGACGCGATCGAACGCGCGCTGTCCGACGCCGGCCCAGACGATGTGGTCGTGATCGCGGGCAAGGGCGCAGACACGGAGATGGAGATCGCGGGGCGCTTCGTGCCGTTCGACGACCGCGCGGTCGCGCGCGAGGTTCTCGGATGATTGCGCTCGAGCTCGACATGCTCGAGCCGCTCGGCCGCCTCATCGCGCGACCGTGGGCCGATGCCGTCACCGGGATGCAGGTCGACTCCCGACTCATCGACGAAGGTGATCTCTTCGTCGCGATCGGCGGTGGGGTCGACTTCGTCCAGCACGCGCTCGCGCGTGGAGCCGCCGCCGCGCTCGTGCCGGACGACGCGTTCCCTGCGCTAGCAAGGATCGCCGGCGAAGTGCGAAGCCGTTCGGGAGCGACATTCGTCGGCATCACCGGATCGACCGGCAAGACGTCGACGAAGGACATTCTCCTTGCGCTCTGCGCACCACACCGGCGGACAATCGCGAACGAGGGCAACTACAACACCGAGATCGGCGTTCCGCTGACGTTGTGCCGGGTCGAGGACGACACCGAGATCTGCATCTGCGAGCTCGGGATGCGCGGACCGGGACAGATCGAGTGGCTTGCCAGCTTTGTACGGCCGACCATCGGGGTGATCACGAACATCGGCCCGGCGCACCTCGAGTTCCTCGGCTCGCTCGAGAACATCGCGCGCGCGAAGGCCGAGCTGATCGAGGCGCTGCCTGCCGACGGCATCGCGATCGTGCCGCCCGAGCCGCTGCTCGAGCCGTACTTGCAGCGCGACGACATCCGCATCGAGCGTGTCGACCTGGGCGCGCCGCTGCCGTTCGCAACGTCGTACGACTCGAAGCACCAGCTCGCGAACACCCGGTTGGCGGTGGCTGCGGCACGCGCGCTCGGCGTGCCCATGCCAACCGATGAGCTGCAGGTCGAGTTCTCGAAGCGCCGCGAGGTCGAACGGCCGCTCGAAGGAGGGGGGCTGCTGCTGGACGACAGCTACAACGCAAACCCGGTCTCGATGCGGGCGGCGCTCGAGCACCTGACGAGCCGTGCCGACGGCCGGCGGCGCGTGGCGGTGCTCGGCGACATGCGCGAGCTCGGTCCCGCTGGGCCGGCCTACCACGAAGAGATCGGGCGGCTCGTGCGCGAGCTGGGTGTCGAGCAGGTGATCGCGGTCGGCGAGCTGGCGCGAGGCTACGGCGGCGACTGGGTGCCGGCCGCAGCGGACGCGGCGACGAGGCTCCGCGAGGTGCTCCGCCCGGGAGACGTCGTGCTCGTCAAGGGCTCGCTCGCGGTGGGACTCGCGGTCGTCACGGAGAACTTGGGTTAGCGATGGCCAGAGTCCTCGTCGCCGCGCTCGTCGCGATGATCATCGCCATCCTCAGCGGCCCGACGTTCATCGCCTTCCTGCGCAAGAACGAGTTCGGCCAGCACATCCGCGAGGACGGGCCGGCACGGCACCTCGAAAAGCAGGGAACCCCGACGATGGGGGGCCTGCTGATCCTGCTCGCGGCGACGATCGCGTTTCTGCCCCTGTCGGACTACACGGCGCCGGCGCTGACGATCTTCGGCACCGCCCTCGCGTGTGGGCTCGTGGGCTTCCTCGACGACTACACGAAGCTGCGGCACAAGCGCTCGCTCGGGCTCCGCGGGCGGTGGAAGATGTTGATGCTGATCGGAATCACGTGCGCGGTCGGCGTTGCTGCGCACCACCAACACCTCTCGCATCACGTCTACGTGCCGGTCGCGAACTTCTCGATTCCGCTCGGGCCCGTCTGGTACGGCCTGTTGTTTCTGATCATCGCCGGGGCCGTAAACGGCGTGAACCTCGCAGACGGTGTCGACGGGCTTGCAGCCGGCACGTCCATCATCGCTCTCGCGACGCTGACGGCGATGGCCGTGACGATCTTCATCCGCTCGGCGACAACGACGCACGGCCGTGTCGAGAACCGCCTCGACGTTGCGTTCATCGGCGCCGCGCTGATCGGCGCTGCAATCGGCTTCCTCTGGTTCAACGCCTTCCCCGCCGAGGTGATCATGGGCGACACCGGCGCGATGGCGCTCGGCGGCGCGATGGCGGCGATGGCGATCATGATGAAGGTCGAGCTCCTACTGCTGTTCGTCGGCGGGATCTTCGCCGTCGAGGCGATCTCGGTGATGTTGCAGGTGGTGAGCTTCAGGTATTGGAAGCGACGGATCTTCCTGATGGCGCCGATCCATCACCACTTCGAGATGAAGGCCTGGTCGGAGACGAAGATCATGGTGCGCTTCTGGATCGTCACCGCGATCCTGTGTGCCGCGGGTTTCGCACTCTTCTACAAGTACTTCCTCCACTTTCCCGGCCGCCAGTGAAAACGGTCGTCTACGGCGCTGCGCGTTCGGGGCGATCGGTGATGGCTCGCCTCGATGATGCGGTGCTCGTCGACAGAAGCCTCGGCAACGAGCACGATCTGTCGCTGCTCGACGGTGCTGATGTCGTCGTCAAGTCTCCCGGGGTGCCGGGCGACGTGCCACTCGTCGTCGAGGCGCGTCGCCGCGGCGTCCCGATCTGGTCGGAGGTCGAGCTCGGCTACCGGCTGCTGGCGCCGGGCGGAACGCGGATCGTCGGCATTACCGGCACGAACGGCAAGACGACCACGACCGCGCTGCTCGGCGCGATCTTCCGCGCTGCCGGTCGCGACGTGGCAGTTGCAGGGAACATCGGCGTCCCGCTTTCGTCGATCGAGCATGCGGATTGGGTGGTGTGCGAGCTCTCGTCATTCCAGCTCGAGGACGTGCACGAGCTCGCCTGCGACGTCGCCGTGCTCGTGAACCTCGAGCCTGACCATCTCGACCGCTATCCCAGCTTCGACGCCTACCGTGACGCGAAGCTCCGCATCTTCGAGCGCGCGCGCGCGAAGGTCGTGCCCCGGGGCCTCGGCCTCGAAGGGATCGAGTTCTCCGCCGACGACCCACTGCCCGCCGAGCCGCTTCTCCGTGGCGTGCACAATCGCGAGAACGCGGCCGCTGCGACGGCAGCGGCACGCGCTGCCGGGATCGATGACGCGGCGATCGCCGAAGCGTTGACGACGTTCGCGGGCGTGCCGCACAGGCTCGAGCTCGTCGCCGAGCACGATGGGGTTCGCTTCGTGAACGACTCGAAGGCGACGAACGTCGCCGCCGCTCTCCGTGCACTGGCGGCCTACCGCGACGAGCCGGTTCGCGTCATCTTCGGCGGATCGTCCAAGGGAGAGGACTTCGCACCTCTCGCGGCCGCGCTCGCGCCGAACGTGCGCTCCGTGCATCTGATCGGCGTCGAGGCAGAGAGACTCGCCGCCGTCATTGACGGCTTCCGGGATGGCACGCTCGAGGACGCGGTCGCACACGCGAGGTCCTTGGCGGAGCCCGGGGATGTCGTGCTGCTCAGCCCTGCCTGCGCGAGCTTCGACCAGTTTGCGAACTTCGAGGAGCGCGGTGAGCGCTTCCGAAGCCTCGTTTCTTAAGCCAGCCGCTGCCAGACGTTCGCGAGTATCTGCTGCGTCTGCGGCCACAGCAGCACCTGGCCGCCGAAGTCGAGCACGCCGGCGCTGAAGACCTTCGCTCCGCTCGGGTGCTCGTAATAGGTCATCTCCGCCGAGCGGCCGGGCCCGAAGAGATCCGTGATCGTTGCGAGCACCTGCGTGTTCGCCGGGCTGAACCATTCCGACCGCGCATCGATCTCGATGCCGTACTTGCCGAACGTCGAGCCGTTGCTGGAGCCCTGTGCCCGAGAACGCCCACGGTGCGACGTCGGCGCCGACGACGGTGAACGGCCCGCGCCGTTGGCCGCGGTCGCTGGCGACGTACTGCACCCCGAGCAGGCTCGATTCCGGGCGGCCGAGGTCGCGCCACTCGTCGATCAGCGACAGGCGATGGCCCGTGCGATTGACGCGTCGGAAGAAGTTGTTGGCCGAGAGAAACATCAGGTTGCCGCCGAGGTCGCGGAAGCCCTCGACGAGGTCGAAGAGCGCCTCGGTGACGTACTCCGTGTGGCCCGGGAAGACCAGCAAGTCGTACGCAGTGCGGAGATCGGTCGACGACGCGAACGTCTCGATGTCCTCGTCGGCGTAGACATCGACGTCCTGCGCCGTCTGTGACGAGCCAATGCTGGAAGGAGAGGTCGTAGCTGCGGTAGCGGTACGGCACGCCGCGCGTCGCGTGCGGCCGCGTGAGGTCGACGTGCATCGTGTGCCAGCGCGCGTACCACGTGTCGCCCCAGCCGTCGCCGTCGGCGTCGTAGAAGTTGTAGGCACCCCACGTGCTCGTCGGCATCACGACGGCGACGCGCGGGCGAGGAGCGGTCGGGCGCACGACAATCGGTGCGAATCCGAGCCCTGCCGTCGTCGGCGGTGAGCTGGGCGGCGTAGACGCCGCTCGGCCAGTCGGCTCCGACGACGAGCGGGATCGGCGCGGGCGCGTTCGCGTGCTTGCGCCAGTCGACCGTCAGTGGGTCGCCGATCGGAATGCCCTTGATCTCGTTGTTTGCGTACGTGGGTATGGTCTCGGGCCCGCTGCGCAGCATCTGCACGGTCAGCTTGCGGGCGTCGGTGCGCACGACGAGCGTGACGGGCGTCACCCGGCATGGCGCTGCGTTCAGCGAACGCCGCGTCGACGCCGAGCACGCGAACGACGCGTGCATGCTCTCGCAGGGGCTCGCGATGCCTGCGCAGAGACGCGCGCGATGTAGGTGCGGGGAGGCAGCGTCGCCGGCGGCGCCCACGACAGGACGTGCTGTCCGCGGGCTCGAGCGACACCGTCCTTCTCCCGCAGCGCGGTCTCGGCGACGGTCGACGGCTGTTCCGAGGCGACGCCCTGGCCGGTCTCGAGGATCGAGAGCGTGACTGTCGCGCTGCGCTCGAGGCCGAAGGCGAGGTGGGCCGCGGTTCGCCCCCGCAGCCGGGCTGAGGGTCGCGAGGAGCGGCCCATCGCCGACGAACGGGGCGCCGTCGTTTGCGACCTGGAGCGTCGTCAGGAGCCGGCGGGAGAACGCCCGGGCGGCCGGGCCGCGCGCAAGCAGCCACGCGCCACCGACCGCAGCCACCGCGAAGAGCCGGCTGCGGGTCCCGCGCCAAGCGCGTGTGCTCGGAGCCCGACGGCGTAAGGGGCACCTTACAGCGTCTCCAGTTCTGTAAGGTTCGCCTTACAAGTGTCGCTGCGCTGCCCCACCGCCGACGAGCTTGCCCGTCGCAGGCTGGTCCTGCGCCGGTCCGCCTGGTCGCTCGTCGCGGCACTGGCGCTCGGCGCGCTGACCTGGAAGGCGATCACGTCACCGGACGGTGTAGCCGATCCGACTGCGCCCAACACCCACCTCGCCCACGGCGCGGTCGTTCTGAACAGTGCGCTGCTCGTCTTCCGGGAGGGGCTCGAGGCGGTGCTCGTGCTCGCGGCGTTCACCGCGAGCTTCGTCGGTGCGAACCGGGGCTTCCGTAAGCCGGTCGCCGCGGGCGCAGGGGTGGCGCTGCTCGCCTCGATCGCCACGTGGTTCATCGCGATCGGGATCATCGGTGCGCTCGGCGGGCCGGGGCTCGACGTCCAGGCCGGGACGGGCCTGCTCGCGGTTGCTGTGCTGCTCGTCGTCATGAACTGGTTCTTCCACAAGGTCTACTGGACAGGGTGGATCTCGGCCCACAACCGCCGCCGGCGCGCGCTGCTCGGGAGCGGCGGAAGCGCCATGCTCGGCCTCGCGATTCTCGGCTTCACGTCGGTGTATCGCGAGGGCTTCGAAGTCGTGCTGTTTCTCCAGGCGCTGCGCGTCAAGGCCGGATCGACGACGGTCCTCGAAGGGGTCGCGCTCGGGTTGCTCTTCACGGTTGCGATCGGGGTGCTCACGTTCGTCCTACAGCATCGCCTGCCCTACAGACGGATGCTCGTCGCGACCGGCGTCCTGCTCGGGTTCGTGCTGCTCGTGATGGTGGGTGAGAGCATTCAGGAGATGCAGCTCGCAGGCTGGCTGCCCACCCACTCGATCGGGATCTCGTTTCCCGGCTTCGTCGGGCTCTGGTTCGCGACGTTCCCGACGGTCGAGGGCCTGCTCGCGCAGGTCGTCGCTGCCGTCCTCGTGATCGGCTCGTACATCCTCGCCGAGCACGTTCGGGTCGGGCGTCCGCGAGCGCGCGCCCAGTCGCAGGCCCCGGGCTTCGAGCCCGCGCACGACCCCTCCTAGTCCGGGCGCTCTCCGTGCCCAAGGAGTCGGCCCCGTGCCGGAGAAACGAGCACGGGATGAAGCGCCGCGAGCTCGATTCGAGGCTGTTGATCATGGTGACGCTCGCGCTGGTCGCTTTCGGTCTCGTCATGGTCTACAGCGCGACGTCGGCGGCCGCCGCCGTCGGCGGCACCAACCCGAACTACTACCTGGAGCGCCAGGGGATCTACGCGGCGTTCGGGATCGTGTTGATGATCGCGATCCAGCATTGGGACTATCGCCGCCTGAAGGCGCTCGCGCCGCTCCTCGTCGTCGTCTCGCTCGTCTTGCTCGCGGCGGTGCTCGCCGTCGGTCCGCCCGTGAACGGCGCTCGGCGCTGGCTCTCGTTCGGTCCCGCGGTCTTCCAGCCGTCGGAGCTGGCCAAGCTCGCGCTCGCGGTGTGGGCCTCGGCGTACTTCGCGCGCAGGCGCGCGCCGCGCAGCCTGCGCGAGCTCTGGCGACCGCTCGGCGCACTGACGACGGTCTTCGGCGTGCTCCTGGTCGTCGAGCCGGATCTCGGTACGACGATCGCGCTCGCGCTGATGCTCGTCGGGATCCTGATCGTCTGCGGTACGCCGTTCCGCGTGATCATTCCCGCCGTTACCCTCGCGTCCGCGGCCGGGCTCGCCGCGATCTGGGAGAAGCCGTACAGCCGAGCCCGCTTCTTTGCGTTTCTCCATCCGGCGCGCGACGCCGCCGGCACCGGCTACCAGATCCTGCAGGCACAGATCGGGATGGGCTCGGGTGGGATCTTCGGCGTGGGGCTCGGCCGGGGCGTGCAGAAGATCTTCTATCTACCGGAGGCCCACACCGACATGATGCTCGCGAACATCGGCGAGGAGCTCGGGCTTGTCGGCGTCGCTGCGGTGATCGGGGCCTATGCGCTCTTCGCCTACGCCGGCTTCGACGTCGCCGTTCGGTGCGCCGATCCGTTCGGGAAGCGGCTCGCCGCCGGGCTGACGGTGCTCGTCTGCGGGCAGGCGGCGGTCAACATCCTGGCGGTGATGGGCGCCGCACCGCTCACCGGAATCCCGCTGCCGTTCCTCTCCTACGGCGGCTCGAGCCTCGTGGTGCTGCTCGCCGGCGTCGGGATTCTCCTTAACATCGCTGAACGTGGCAGTACAGCGGCAGCTTCGGTGTCTGATCGCAGCCGGGGGGACGGCAGGACACGTCCTGCCGTCACTCGCAGTCGCGGAAGCGCTGACCGAGCGCGGCGTGCACGTGACGTTCGCAGGGTCGCCGGATCGCGTCGAAGCGCGACTGGTTCCTGACGCGGGCTACGAGCTCGACACCTTTCGCATCAGCGGCTTCCCGCGACGTCCGTCCGTCGCTCTCGTACGCGCGACTCTGCTCGCCGGGGCCGCACCACGCGCCTGCCGGAAGATCCTGCGCGAGCGCAAGCCCGACGTCGTCCTCGGCGGCGGCGGCTTTGTCGCGGGCCCGATGGTCTTCGCAGCCGCAACCCTGCGTATCCCGTCTGCGCTCACCGAGGCCGACGCGCACCTCGGGCTCGCCAACCGTCTCGCAGCGCCGTTCGCAAAGCGTCTGTTCCTCGCGTACCCGCTGAACACCCGTTGGGCGTCAAAGACGCGGGTGGTCGGCCGCCCGATACCCGCACGGTCGCGCGAGCTATCTCAGGCCGAGGCACGGGAGATCTTCGAACTGCCGACGGGCGTGCCTGTGCTCGGAGTGTTCGGTGCGCTCGCCGGAGCGCGAGCGCTGAACGAGTTCGTCGTCGACACGTGGGGCGCGCAGGGCCCGGCGATCCTCCACGTCACCGGCAAGCGCGACTACGACCTCGTGAAGCGCCGGGTGCGCCGCGACGACTACCGGGTCGTCGACGAGACCGAGCGATTCGGCGCCGCGATCTCGGCCGCCGACCTCGTTCTCTCCCGCTCGGGCTCGAGCGTGTGGGAGATCGCCGCGGCCGGCAGACCGGCGATCCTCGTCCCGTACCCGTTCGCAACCGGCGACCACCAGACCCAGAACGCGCGGCACTTCGTGCAGGCGGGCGGTGCGATCCTCGTGCCCGAGCTCGACCTTGACGACGTGCCCGAGCTCGTGCGCACCCTGCTCGACGACGAGCCGCGGCTCGAGGAGATGGGCGCGGCGATGCGCGGTGCGGCCCGTCCCGACGCCGCGGCCGAGATCGCCGACGAGCTCATCGCGCTCGCCCGGTGATGGAGGGGCGGCGCCTCTGGTTCGTCGGGATCGGCGGCGCCGGCTTGTCGGCCTACGCGCAGCTTGCGCGGGCCTGGGGAGCGGAGATCGGCGGTTGGGACAAGGCACGCACCCCGTATCTCGAACCGCTCGCGGGAGTACGCATCGAGATCGGGCCCGAGCCGGTCGTCCCGGACGGGTACGAGGCGGTCGTCTCGTCCGCGTACCCCGACGTACCGGGGACGTCGCGCCAGGACTTCCTGCGCGAGCTCGTTGCGGCACGGGACTCGATCGCCGTCGCGGGAACGCACGGGAAAGGCACGACCGCGGCGATGATCGCCTACGTCTTGCGCGAGACCGGTCACGACCCGGCGTGGCTGATCGGCGCAACGGTCCCGCAGCTCGGCTCGAACGCGGGCGCAGGGAGCGGCCTGCTGGTCGTCGAGGCGGACGAGTCGGATCGCACCGCGTTCGGACTGCCGGCCAAGATCGCGGTCGTCACGAACATCGAGCTCGACCATCACACGGAGTTTGCCTCGGCCGGCGAGCTCGAACGTGTCTTCGAGGCGTGGCTCGCAGGCATACCGCACGTCGTGCGCGACGCGCCTCCGTACGACGGTGAGCTTGCGCTTCCGGGTGCCTACAACCGGCGCAATGCAGGCGCCGCGCTGGCGGCCCTCGAGCTCGCGGGCGTCACGCGCGAGGAGGCAGCACCCGCCCTTGCGCACTTCACCGGCACGGGTCGGCGGTTCGAGGTGCACGAGCTCCAGGACGTGACGCTCGTCGACGACTACGGCCATCATCCGACAGAGGTCGCCGCCGCGATTGCGGGCGCGCGCGAGCGGTTTCCGGGCAGGACCGTTCGCGTGCTGTTCCAGCCGCATCTCTATTCGCGGACACGCCATCTCGCGGCCGAGTTTGCGGGCGCTCTCGCCGCGGCCGACGACGTCACGGTCGTCGACGTCTACCCGGCGCGAGAAGAGCCGGTGCCGGGAGTGACCGGGAAGCTGATCGTCGACCAGCTCTCAGACCGGGGTGTCCTCGCCGGTTGGACCCCCGCGCTCGAGCAAGGTGTCGCCCGACTCCAGCGGCGGGCGCGGCCCGGCGACGTACTGCTGGTGCTCGGGGCGGGGGATGTCGACCGCGCGGTCGGGATGCTGAGCCAATGATGGAAGAGCACGTTTCGCTCGCCCGGCAGACGACGATCGGCACCGGCGGGCCGGCGCGTTTCTTCGCGCGCCCGGCGACGCGAGCCGAGCTGCAGGAGCTCCTCCGTTGGGCACGCGAGCACGCGGTTCAGGTGGAGACGCTCGGGCTCGGGTCGAACGTGCTCGTCCACGACGACGGGGTCGATGCGCTCGTGCTGAAGCTGGACGGGGAGCTCGCCGCTGCGCGCGTCGACGGGGACACGCTGATCGCGGGCGGAGGTGCGCCGAATGCGGTCTCCCTTCATCGCGCGCGCGCCGCCGGCTTGAGCGGCTTCGAGTTCGCGGCGGCGATTCCCGGCACGGCCGGGGGAGGGGTGCGCATGAATGCCGGCGCGTACGGACAGGAATGGCGCGACGTGCTGATCGATGCGGTCGTCGTCGATGCCGACGGGGAGCGCCGGCTCGACGCGGCCGAGCTAGAGCTCACCTACCGCCACTCCAACCTGAGCGCGGGGGAAGTCGTGGCCGAGGTGCGCTTCCGGCTGAAGCCCAGCACGCCGGCCGACGTCAAAGCGACGGTCGCCGATCTGCTCGCCCGTCGCAAGGCGACGCAACCCACGAACAAGCGGACCTTCGGCAGCGTGTTCAAGAACCCGACGGCCGAGCTCGGCGCGGGGCGCGCGATCGAGGAGTGCGGGTTGAAGGGGCATCGGGTCGGCGGCGCGATCATTTCCCCGCGTCACGCCAACTTCATCGAGAACGCGGGGAGCGCGACCTCAGCGGACTGCCTCGCGCTGATGGCCGAGGCGCGGGCGCGCGTGCTCGAGCGCTTCGGCGTCGAGCTCGAGCACGAAGTCCGGTTCCTCGGCCCGCTGGAGCTGTAGGGGAACGGCGGTCCGCGGCGAAAGGATGCCGCGTGGCCGCCCGGCGCAGGACGACCGCTCGCACTGCGGCGCTGCCCGCGGGCCTCGGCGTGCCCGCTCTCCGGCCGTTCCTACCGTCGGGACGGTCGATCGCAATCGGGCTTGCGCTGATCGTCCTCGCGGGCGGCGCGTATGCCGCAGCCAGGACGACGTCGATGTTCGCCGTCCGCACGTTCGACGTGCGAGGTGGCACGCCGGCGTTGCGCGCGTCCGTGCGGGCTGCGCTGGCCGGCGAGGCGGGCCGAAGCCTGCTCTCGGTGAGCGACGGGTCGGTCGCATCGCGCCTCGAGGCGCTGCCCGACGTGCGCACGTTCAGCTTCGATCGCGTCTACCCGCACACACTCCGCGTCATCGTTCGCCGCGAGTACCCGGTGCTCGTCTTACGGCGCGTGCCGGGGAAGGATGCATTCCTCGTCGCAGCGAGCGGCAAGGTGCTGCGGCAACTCGCACACCCGCTGCTTTCACGTTTGCCGCGCGTATGGGTGAAGAGCACCGTGCCGGTCGCGGTCGGCGACCGGCTGCCCGGCACTGTCGCCGCCGCGGCGGCAGCGCTCGGTGCCGTCCGGACCGGGGCGCTGCCGCGCGGGGTGACCAACGTGAACCTCCAGCACGGGCAGCTCACGCTTCAGCTCGCAAGCGGCTTCCTCGTGCGGCTCGGCGACTCCGGCGATCTCAATTTGAAGCTCGCGATCGCGCGCAGGATCCTGCACGCAACCGGCGCAGCCGGCGCTCCCGGCTATCTCGATGTCAGCGTGCCCGGCCGCTCGGTGCTTGCCACAAAGTCTCAAGTCGGAGGTTGAGCTTGACTCTTACCACCATCGAGAGTCGTGCATTCCTCGTTGACAGCGCAGGAAACCGTCCCTACTCTGCCGAAGGAAGGAGAGGCTCGACAGCCCCACCCTGCACTCGAGCTTGAGGTCGAGCCACATCGAGATGAGAGAGCGCTCCGGCAACTATCTGGCCGTGATCAAAGTCGTCGGCGTCGGCGGCGGCGGCACGAACGCCGTCAACCGCATGGTCGACGCAGGCCTCACCGGCGTCGAATTCGTCGCCGTGAACACGGACGCCCAGGCGCTCCTCATGTGCGACGCCGACGTGAAGATCCACATCGGCGCAAAGGCGACGCGAGGACTCGGCGCGGGCGCCGATCCGGCGGTCGGGCGCGAGGCGGCGACCGAGTCGCGCGACGAGCTCAAAGAGGCGCTGAAGGGCGCCGACATGATCTTCGTCACTGCCGGCGAAGGCGGTGGCACCGGCACGGGCGGTGCGCCGATCGTCGCCGAGATCGGCCGCGAGCTCGAGGCGCTCACCGTTGGCGTCGTCACTCGGCCGTTCGCGTTCGAAGGGCGTCGTCGTTCACAGCAGGCCGAGACCGGCATCGCCGAGCTCGCCGAGAAGGTGGACACGCTGATCGTGATCGAGAACGACCGGTTGCTGCAGGTCGTCGAGAAGAAGACACCGCTCTCCGACGCATTCAAGATGGCCGACGACATCCTGCGCCAGGGCGTGCAGGGGATCACCGACCTGATCACGGTCCCCGGCATCGTCAACCTCGACTTCGCCGACGTCCGCACGATCATGCGCGACGCCGGCTCGGCGCTGATGGGCATCGGGACCAGCACCGGTGAGAACCGTGCGACCGAGGCTGCGCGCACCGCGGTCAGCTCGCCGCTGCTCGAGTCGTCGATCGAGGGGGCCACAGGAATCCTGCTGAACATCAGCGGGCCGCCCGACCTCGGTCTGTTCGAGGTGAACGAGGCTGCCGAGGTGGTGACCGGGGCCGCCGACCAGAACGCGAACGTGATCTTCGGCGCCGTGATCGACGACGCGCTCAAGGACGAGGTTCGCGTGACGGTGATCGCCACCGGCTTCGGCACGCAGCGCCGTCGCCGGGCGCGCACTGCCGTCGGCGAGACCGGCACGTCGCTCGGCACCCGTCCCGCCGAGTTCGACCCCGGCGACGCGCTCGACGTGCCCTCGTTCCTGCGCGACGAATAGAGGCTTGGCCGCCGCGCGAGCGGGCAGCGACGAGGCTTCGGCCTCCGGGTCACCGAGCGCGTTAGCATCGCGCGGGCATGCAGACGCTGCGCCGCACTCCGCTGCACGACCGCCATGTTGCGCTCGGCGCCCGCCTGGTCCCGTTCGCCGGCTGGGAGATGCCGGTGCAGTACGAGGGAGTGATCCCCGAGCACAAGGCCGTGCGCGCGGACGCCGGCGTCTTCGACGTCTCGCATATGGGCGAGATCGAGATCGACGGCCCGGCCGCAAGCGAGCTCCTGCAAGCGACGCTCTCGAACGACATCGATCGGTTGGCGCCCGGCGACGCTCAGTACACGCTCGTCACGAACGACGCGGGCGGGATCCTCGACGACGTGATCGTCTACCGCCTCGACTCCGAGCGATATCTCGTCGTTGCGAACGCGTCGAACGCGCGGACCGTCTACGAATGGCTGAAGGAGCGCGAGTTGCCCGGCTCCGACGTTCGCGATGTCTCCGACGACTACGCACTGCTCGCGGTGCAGGGGCCGCGATCGCTCGAACGGCTCGGACTGGCGCCCGCGAAGGTGTTCACGTGGGCGGCGGGTGAGCTCGACGGCGTCGACGTGATGGTCAATCGCACCGGTTACACGGGCGAGGAGGGTGTCGAGCTCGCATGTCGCCCCGACGCAGCGGAGCGACTCTGGGACGCCGTGCTCGCGCGCGGCGTCGTTCCCTGTGGCCTCGGCGCGCGCGACACGCTCCGCCTCGAGGTCTGCTACCCGCTGCACGGCAACGACATCGGCCCCGATCGCGACGCGATCTCGTCGGGTCTCGGGTGGGCCTGCGCGCTCGACACGACGTTCACGGGCGTCGAGGCTCTTCGCCGTGTGAAGGCGGACGGACCCGTCGAGAAGCTCGTCCCGTTCGTAATGACCGACAAGGCGATCCCACGCCAGGGAATGGCGATCGAGGGGGGTGGCGAGGTGACGTCCGGGACGATGTCGCCGATGCTCGAGATCGGAATCGGGTTGGGTTACGTCCCGACGCCGGTCTCGAAGGCGGGCACGGAGCTCGTGATCGACGTGCGTGGGAAGCCGAGACACGCACAGGTGAGGAAGAAGCCCCTCTACGCGAAGGAGAGATCGTGACCGCGAGCGAGTCGTATCCCGACGGCCTGCTGTACCACCCGGAGCACGACTGGGCGCGCATCGAGGGCGACGAGGCGACGCTCGGCGTCACCTGGTTCGCGCAGGACGCGCTCGGCGAGCTCGTGCACTACGAGGCGCCCGACGTCGGCTCGACGGTCACGAAAGACACGTCCTACGGTGAGGTGGAGTCGGTTAAAGCCGTGTCCGATCTGATCTCGCCGCTCTCGGGCGAGGTGCTCGAAGTGAATCAGCAGGTCATCGATGCGCCCGAGACGGTCAACGAGGACCCCTACGGCGCAGGCTGGCTGATCAGAGTCCGAATGACGAGCCCCGACGAGCGCGATCAGCTCCTGTCGCTCGACGCGTACCGAAAGGTTCTCGAAGCTCAATGAGCTATCTGTCGGTGACCGACGCCGACCGCAGCGCGATGCTGGCGGCGATCGGCGTCTCATCCGTCGAGGACCTCTTTCGGGACATCCCGGCCGGCATGCGCTTCGACCGCGAGCTCGCGGTGCCGCCGGCGCTCACCGAAGCGGAGCTGCAACGGCACCTCGAAGACCTCGCCGGCCGCAACGTCGTCGACGAAGTCTGCTTCCTCGGTGCGGGCATCTACGACCACTACGTCCCCGCTGTCGTCGACGCCGTGTTGCAGCGCGGCGAGCTGCTGACGGCGTACACCCCGTACCAGCCGGAGATGAGCCAGGGTGTCCTCCAGGCGATCTTCGAGTACCAGACCGCGATCTGCGAGCTCACCGGCATGGACGTCGCGAACGCCTCCGGCTACGACGGAACGACGGTCGCCGCGGACGCCTGCTTCGTCGCCAAGCACGCAACCGGACGCTCGAAGATCGTCGTCACCGAGGCAACGAACCCGCAGGTGCGTCAGGTCGTGAAGACCTACGCCCCCGGGTTCGGGCTCGAGATCGTCGAGGTTCCGCATGACGAAGGCTGGACCGATCCCGAGCGCGTGCGCGCTGCAGCGGACGGCGCGGCGGCGGTGATCTTCCAGCACCCGAACTTCTTCGGCGTGCTCGAGTCCGCGCCCGATCTTGCGTCGGCTGCGAACGAGGCAGGTGCGATGCCGATCGCCCACGTCGACCTCGTGTCGCTCGGCGTGCTCGAGGCGCCAGGCGCGTACGGCTGTGCGATGGCGATCGGCGAAGGACAGTCGGCAGGCAACGCAATGAGCTACGGCGGGCCGCACTACGGCTTCCTCGCCGCGCGCAGCGACTACATGCGGCGACTTCCGGGACGCATCGTCGGCGAGACCGTCGACCTGGAGGGGAAGCGAGGGTTCGTGCTCACCCTCCAGACACGTGAGCAGCACATCCGCCGCGAGAAGGCGACGTCGAACATCACGACAAACCAGACGCTGCTCGCACTCGCCGGGCTCGTGCAGCTCAGCCTGCTCGGACCGCAAGGGCTGCGCGAGCTGGGGGAGACGTGCATGGCGCTCGCACACCACGCGCAGCGGAAGCTCGTCGACGCAGGCCTCGAGCTTCGCTTCCCCGAGCGCGCGACGTTCAAGGAGTTCGCGGTGCGCACCGGTCGCAATGCGCGCGAGGCGCTGACGACTGCGCGCGGGAAGGGCGTCTACGCGGGGTATCCGCTCGGCCGCGACTATCCGGGCCTCGACGATTCGCTCCTCGTCGCGGTCACGGAGCAGCGCACTGTTGCGGAGATCGACCTGCTCGTCGAGGCGCTCGCATGAAGCTCATCTATGAGAAGTCGCAGCCGGGTCGCCGAGGCATCGGCGTGCCGCGCGCCGAGGGACTGCCGGTTCCCGACGTGCCCGAGGCGCTGCGGCGCAAGGTCCCGCCTCGTCTGCCGGAGCTCGCCGAGCCGGAGGTGCTCCGCCACTTCACCGAGCTCTCGACCCGGAACTTCGGGATCGACACGGGCTTCTATCCGCTCGGGAGCTGCACAATGAAGTACAACCCGCGCATCAACGAGCGGGTGGTGGGGCTGCCCGGCTTCGCGCGCCTTCATCCGCTCGTCGAGGACGACGCGGCGCAGGGTGCGCTCGAGCTCGAGTGGCACCTGCAGGAGATCCTGCGCGAGGTGACCGGTCTCGACGCCGTGTCGCTCCAGCCCGCCGCCGGCAGCCAGGGCGAGCTGACCGGTCTCATGCTCTTCCGCGCGTACTTCCGCGATCGGGGCGAAGACGAGACGCGCCGCCGGATCGTGATTCCCGACACGGCCCACGGCACCAACCCGGCGAGCGTGACGATGGCCGGGTTCGAGCTGACGCCGGTGAAGACGGACGCGCGCGGGAACATCGACCTCGACGACCTGCGTACGAAGGTCGACACGTCGACCGCCGGACTGATGCTCACGAACCCGTCGACGCTCGGCTTGTTCGACGAGAACATCGAGGAGATCGAGCGCATCTTCCACGGCGCGGGGGCGCTCATGTACTACGACGGCGCGAATCTGAACGCCGTGTGCGGGATCTCGCGACCCGGCGACATGGGGTTCGACGTCGTGCACATCAATCTGCACAAGACGTTCTCGCAGCCCCACGGCGGCGGCGGTCCGGGGGGCGGGCCGATCGCCGTCCGCGAGCTCCTCGAGCCGTTCCTGCCTGTCCCGGTCGTCGTCCGCGACGGCGAGTCGTTCCGGCTCGAGTTCGACCGGCCGAAGACGATCGGCAAGGTTCGGGCGTTCAGCGGCCCGTTCGGCGTCTTCGTCCGCTCGTACGCGTTCATGCGCTCGTACGGGCCCGGGCTGCGTGAGATGAGCGAGGTCGCGGTGCTGAACGCGAACTATCTCCTCGCACGGCTCAAGGACGCGTACGAGCTGCCGTACGAGCGCCTGTGCATGCACGAGTTCGTCTTCAGCGCACGTCGGTTGAAGCGCGACCATGGCGTGAGCGCGCTCGATGTCGCGAAGCGCCTGATGGACTACGGGTTCCATCCGCCGACGATCTACTTCCCGCTCGTCGTGCCGGAGGCGCTGATGATCGAGCCGACCGAGTCGGAGGCGAAGGAGACGCTCGATGCGTTCGTCGAAGCGATGCTCGCGATCGCGCGCGAGGCAGCCGAAGAGCCGAAGCTCCTTCACGATGCGCCGCACACGCGGCCGGTGCGACGGCTCGACGAGGTGCGGGCGGCCAAGCAACCCGTCGTGCGTTTCGGTTTCGGCGGTTCGAACACGGATCCGCTCGACCGAGAGCTCGAAGTCCAGAAGGGCAGCTGAGTCGCAGCACGCCAACCGCGCCGGGCCTGGAACCCCGGTTGGTGCCAGGCACCGACACGGAAGTGCGACAACTCATCCACGGGTCTTGCGCTCGGGGTCGGGCTCGCGCACCATGGAGCGTGCTCTTGAAGATCGGATGGTGCCAGGCACTGACTTCGCGCCAGGTAAGCGACAGTCGCGGTGGGATGCCGCATCCGCGTTGTAACAATCGACGTGCGCATTGGTCTGAAGAGACGTGACCAACAGAATCGAAAAGACAGAGCAGGAGTGGCGCGCCGAGCTTTCGCCCGAGCAGTTCCGCGTCCTGCGCGAGAAGGGCACCGAGCGCCCGTTCACGGGCGAGTACGACCACACGTTCGACGACGGCGTCTACCAGTGCGCCGGCTGCGGCGCCGAGCTGTTCGGCTCCGAGGCGAAGTACAACTCGGGGTGCGGCTGGCCGGCGTTCTCTGCGCCGGCTGCGAACGACGCCGTCGATGAGGAGACCGATTCGAGCTTCGGGATGGTCCGCACCGAGGTCATGTGCGCCGCCTGCGGGGGGCATCTCGGCCACGTGTTCCCGGACGGCCCAGGCCCGACCGGCCTCCGCTACTGCATCAACTCGGCCGCACTGAAGCTCGAAGAGAAGTAACCGCGGCTCGTAGCCTGCGAACGAGGTGCCCGCGCCTGGGGACGGCACTCCCAGCCGCAGGCGCGGGCACCGCTCGCTGACGCCCGTTCGGGCGGCCGGGCTAATGCTGTCGCCCGAAACTGCCGAAAACGGGGACGTGCGGCGGTTCTCGACCATCGACGTGGTGGGCGTCGGGCTGGCTCTGGCTCCGGCCGCGATCCTCATCGTTGTCGGCGGCCATACCGTCGAGCTCACCGGCACGGTCCACTTCTACTCCGTCGGCTTCAGCGCCCTCCTCGCCTGGATCGCCGCCGTCGGGCTGACGGTGGTCGGTGCCCGGCGCGGGGACATGCGCACCATGATCGTGAGCACCGCGTTCGTTGCGATGGCCAGCCTGCTGGCGCTGCACGGATTCTCGACCCCCGGTGTCATCTTCGGAAACAACGGCGTCGTCGCGATCACCGGCGGTGCGACTCTTCCGATCGGTGCGCTGATCCTGACCTCATCGGTCTTGCCGCTGCCGCGCACGGTCACGAACGTCAAGCCGGTGCTCGTTGTGCAGGCCGTGCTGGTCGCCGGTGTCTTCGGACTCGGCGGCATCGCCCTGGCGTGGCCGTCGCTGCTGCCCGCCGTCCCAGCCGCGAAGAGCCCGGAGGCAATCGTGCTGCTCGCGATCGGGCTCGCCGCCTTCTTGCTCGTCACGGCGCGCGCGTTCCGCACCTACGGCCTGACGCGCCGGCCACTCGATCTGGCGGTGATCGTCGGTCTTGTCTGGCTCGCGACCGCGATCGTGCCTGCCCTGACGATGACTTACGACCAGCTCGGCTGGTGGATCGGGCACGAGCTCGAGCTCGACGGGATCGTCGTCGTCGGCATCGCCGTGGCGGTCGACCTCGCACGCGCAGCGCAATCACGCCCGCTCATCGGCGACCTGACCGGCGCCGACCTCGTGGCGGCCGAGGACGCGTTCCTCGGCTCGCAGGTTCGCGCCCTGACGGTCACGCTTGCAGACAAGGACACGTATACGGAGCGGCACACGCGCAGGGTTGCGCTACGCGCGGTGCAGGTCGGCGAGGAGCTCGGCTTCTCGGCGAGCCGGCTGCGAACGCTTGCGATCGGAGGGCTCGTGCACGACATCGGCAAGCTCGCCGTGCCGGACGAGATTCTGCGGAAGCCGGGCCCGCTCGACGACCACGAGTACGCCGTCGTCCGCGAACACGCCGAGCGTGGCTACAAGCTCCTCGGTGAGCTCGGCGGATTCAGCGATTCGGTGCGCTCGCTCGTCCACGACCACCATGAGCGTCTCGACGGCAAGGGCTACCCGCGCGGGCTGACCGAGGAGCGGTTGAGCCTCGACACGCGGATCCTTGCGGTCTGCGATGTGTACGACGCGCTCATCTCGAAGCGTGTCTACCGCGCCGCCTGGTCGCACGAGCAGGCGATGGAGCTGCTTCGGGTCACCGAGCAGGAGGGGTTCGATCAGACATGCGTCGAAGCACTTGCGCGCGTCGTCGAGCGGGAGGGCGAAGCGCCCGAGCCGTCCGTCGTGCCGAAGCCCGTCCGCCGCGAACGGCCGGTGAACTCGCTCTCGCCGCTCCAGAGCCCGTCACCTGCCGGTCCTCGCTACGTGCTCGCTTCCGAGCCGCCGAAGCGCCCGACCGACGACCGCGGCCGCTAAGACGTCGCCGCGAGTTGCCCGCATGCGGCGACGCAAGCCGCGTTATGTGGCTACGACGTAGGCTGAGGCGTGATGGGGCCGCGGCGGTTTTTGATTCGTCTGCGCGCTGAAGCGCGGCGTCGGCGTCGGGAGCGAGACCTTCGTAGCGCCTTCGAGACACTCCAGCGAGAGGCAGACGGTCGACTTCCACTTCGCTGGGAAGATCGGTGGCTACTTGCCGAGGACGCAACCTCGACGACCACCTTCGATCGTCACTACGTCTACCACGTCGCTTGGGCTTCAAGGGTCATTGCCGCGAACCGACCGGCGAAGCACGTCGACGTCGGATCAAGCCTTCATTTCGCAACGATGCTGTCGGCTTTCCTTCCGGTCGAGTTCTACGACTACCGACCCGCAGAACTTGAACTCGACAACCTCACCTCGGGCCGAGACGATCTCACGGCGCTTTCGTTTGCTGCCCAGAGTATTTCTTCGTTGTCGTGCATGCACACTGTCGAACACGTCGGCCTAGGGCGTTACGGAGACCCTCTCGATTGGGACGGTGACGTCAAAGCGATGCACGAGCTGCAGAGAGTGCTCGCCCCCGGCGGATCGCTTCTGCTCGTCGTTCCGGTTGGTCGACCGCGTACCGTCTTCAACGCGCACAGGATCTACGGCTATCAGCACATCCTTGCTGCCGTGCCTGAGCTGAAGCTGGTGGAGTTTGCGCTCATCCCACAACGTGGCCCCAAGGGGCTCATTCGCAATGCTGACCCAGCCTTGGTCACCAAAGAGGACTACGGCTGCGGATGCTTTCACTTCCAGCGCTGCTAGGCCCGCGGCCGCTAAGACGTCGCCGCGAGTTGCCCGCACGCTGCCGCAATGTCGCGGCCGCGCGTGAGCCGTACTGTCGACGGTAGGCGCGCAGCGTCGAGCTCCGCCTTGAACGCCGCGATCGCGTCGCGGCTCGACCCGTCGAACATGCCCGTCGGGTTGTACGGGATGAGGTTCACCTTGAAGATGTGCCGGTTGAGAAGGCGCGCGAGCTCGCGTCCATGCTCGGGCGCGTCGTTGACGCCGGCGAGCATCACGTATTCGACGAACACTTTCCGCCCGCGCAGCTCGACGTACCGCGCGCATTCCGCGACGACGTCTTCGAGCGGATAGCGGTCGTTGACCGGCATGAGCTCGCTCCGCAGCGCGTCCGTCGGTGCATGGAGCGAGAGCGCGAGGCGAATCGGCTCGCTCACCTCGTCGACGAAGCGGGTGAGCCCGGGGAGCCAGCCGACCGTCGAGATCGTGGTGCGACGGTGCGTGACGCCGAGATCGGGGAGCCGCCGCGCAGCGTCGATGACCGCGTCGACGTTGAGCATCGGCTCGCCCATGCCCATGAAGACGACGTGATCGATCGACTCGCGACGGCGGAAGTGCAGCGCCTGGTCGAGGATCTCCCACGCGGTGAGGTTGCGCCGGAACTGCATCTGCCCTGTCGCACAGAACGAGCACGTGAGCGGGCAGCCGGACTGAGACGAGACGCACACCGACCGGCGTCCGTCGCGGTACCGCATCAGCACCGCTTCGACCGGGTGCCCGTCGCCGGTGTGGAAGAGCGCCTTGACCGTGCCGTCGACGGATTTCGCCTCGGCAGTGAGCGTCAGTGTCGAGAACGGCACCTGTTCCGCGAGCAGCCCGCGGGCCGCAGACGGCAGGTTCGTCATCTCGTCGTAGGACGACGCGCCGCGCGAGGTCCACTCCCAGACCTGGCGCGTGCGGTAGGCGGGCTCGTCGGCGAAGAGCTCTGCGACGCGGGTCAGGTCCACCGAAACACCGTAGCGAGAGGCTTGATGGGCATTTGCGGGCGTACGCGGCTGGTGCGCCTGACGCGGCGCGTCTGTGCCGCGTCGGTCTTGCCCGTAGCCACCGCTACGGGCTTCACCCGCCACGTCCCAGCCGCTTGGTCAGGCGCATCCCCGCGCACACCCCAATACCCATCAAGCCTCTAGGCTCTCCCGGTGGTCGATCTCCGCTCCGACACACAGACGAAGCCGTCGCAAGCGATGCGCGAGGCCATGGCGTACGCCGAGGTCGGTGACGAGCAGGAGCGCGAGGATCCGACGGTGCTCGCGCTCGAGCAGCGCGCGGCCGAGCTCCTCGGGCAGGACGAGAGCGTCTACCTCCCGACCGCGTTGATGGGGAACCAGATCGCGCTCGCGATCCTCGGCGAGCCCGGGGGCGAGCTGGTGGTCGAAGAGCGCGCTCACATCATGACGTCGGAGCTTGGCGGAGCGGCGTACCACTCCGGCCTTCAGACGCGCGGCGTCCCTGGATTCCGCGGGCGCATCACCCCGGCCCAGGTGCGGGCGGTGGCGTGGAAGGACGGCGAGTTCTGGACGCCGCGCATGTCGGTGCTCGCGCTCGAGAACACGCACAACACTGCCGGCGGCACGGTGTGGCCACTCGACGAGTTGCGCGAGACGGTCGCCGCACGGGCGCGAGCTCGGCCTGCGCACGCATCTCGACGGCGCTCGGTTGATGAACGCGGTCGTCGCGAGCGGCGTGCCCGCCGCCGAGATCACGCGCGGCTTCGACACCGTCACGTTGTGCTTCTCGAAGGGGCTCGGCTGTCCGCTCGGCGCCGTGATCGCAGGCTCGCACGAGCTGATGCACCGCGCGCGCATCGAGAAGCACCGGTTCGGCGGTGCGATGCGCCAGGCCGGCATCGTCGCGGCCAGCGCGTTGTACGCGCTCGACCACAACGTCGAACGGCTCGCCGACGACCACCGGCGGGCGCGGCGCTTGGCCGACGGCTGGGCAGAAGCCGGGCTACCCGTCGAGCCGGAGCTCGTCGACACGAACTTCGTCCAGATCGACGTCGGGTCGCTGGGCCTCGCCGAGGCCGAAGCACTCGCGCGCATTCGCGAGCAGGGTGTGCTCCTGTCGCAGACGCGCCCGGGAGTGCTCCGTGCCGTGACCCACCTCGACATCGACGACGACGACGTCGAGGTCGCCGTCACCTCCGTGGCGCGCGCGCTGGAATCGAGCGTTCGTGTCTGAGCAGCTCGATCGTCTGCTGCAGGAGCGGCAGGCCGACCGACTGCCGTCGGTTGCCGCCTCCGTCGTGCGCGAAGGTGAGACGGTCTGGTCGAACGCGGTCGGCTACTCCGACTACGACGGCGACGTGGCAGCGACTCCGGGCACGCAGTACCGCGTTGGCTCGATCACGAAGACCTTCACCGCCACCGCGATCATGCAGCTCCGCGACGCGGGCGCCTTCGACCTGGACGACCGGCTCGAGCTGCACCTGCCCGGGATCGAGAACGGGTCGCCGACGCTCCGCCGCATGCTCTCGCATCTCTCGGGATTGCAGCGCGAGGTGGGCGAGATGTTCGTGGAGGGCTCGACTCCGACCGAAGAGGACCTCAAGATCGGGTTCGCGCTCCCGCCGGCGCGCGCGCACCACTACTCGAACCTCGCGTTCGGCCTGCTCGGGCGAGTCGTTTCGGCCAAGAGCGGCATCCCGTACACGCAGTACGTCGACGAGCGGGTGCTGCGCCCGCTCGGCCTCGGGCGTACGACCTGGTACGCCGAGCCGCCGAAGGCGCAGGGCTACCTCGTCGACGAGTACGCGCGCACTGTCTGGCGCGAGCCGGAGACCGACCTCGGCGGCGTTGCGGCGATGGGACAGCTCTGGTCGACCGTCGAGGACCTGGCGCGCTGGGCCGCGTTTCTCGCAGCGGGTCACCCGGACGTCCTCGCCGTGTCGACGCTCGACGAGATGTGGTTCCCGCAGGTCATGTACTACCCGGACGACTGGGTGCTCGGGTGGGGCCTCGGCCTCGAGCTCTACAACATCGATCGGCAAGATCTACGGCGGCCACGGAGGCGCGATGGCCGGCCACCTCGCCGGTGTCTACGTGCACCGGAAGACGCAGATCGGCGCCGCCGCGCTCACCAATTCGGGCACGCGCGGCGACCTGGACCTGTTCTGCATCAAGCTCGCCGCGAAGGCGATGGAAGTGTGGCCCGAGCCGATCGAGCCGTGGCGGCCCGAGGTGGATCCGCCCGCCGAGGTGCGCGCGATCCTCGGCCGCTGGTGGTCGGAGGGGAACGAGTTTCTCTTCTGGTGGGAGGACGGGACGCTGCAGGCGAAGGTCGCCGGCACACCACCGGGACGTGCCGAGACGACGTTCGAGCGCGACGGCGACGACTGGTTGGCCGTGAAGGGACGCGAGCGCGGCGAGCGCCTGCGCATCGAAGGGGCGAGTCTCGTCTGGGCGGGCTACCCGTTCACGCGCGTCCAGGAGCCCTTCAAGACCTAAGGGAAGAGCGCGTACGCGAGGACCGCGACCGCGTATGCGCCCGTCAGCAGGAAACCCTCCCAGCGGCGCGAGCGCCCGTCGCGTGTGACGAGCCACGCAAGACCGGCGGCGAGTGCCATCGTCGCGATCTCGACCGGCCGGAAAGCGAGCGTCAGGCGGTGAGCGAGCAGGAGCGACACGAGCGCGACGGCGGGCGCGACGAACAACGCGACCTGCATAGAGGACGTGATCGCGATCTCGGTTGCCAGCTGGGTGTTGCCACGGCTCGCGATCACAACGGCACCGCCGTGCTCTGCGGCGTTGCCCACCAGGGCGACGATCACGACCGCGATGAAGAACTCACCGAGGCCCACTGACTTCCCGAAGTCGTGCAGCGAGTGCACGAGGATCTCCGAGACGAACGCGGTGGCGAGCGTTGCGACGCTGAGGACGCCGAGCGACCGCGCCAGACTCCACGCGTGCGCGCTCGGTGCGCTTCGCTCCGCCCCACGGTGGATGCGCAGGTTCCGAACGGTGATCCAGGCGTAGGCGACCAACAGGATCACGGCGACGGGGACGGTGATCAGCGTCAAGTCATGGCGGTTCGGGGAGCCGTGCCAGCCGGGAATCGAAACCGCAAGCAGCAGCGCCACTCCTGCGCCGACACCGGCGAGCTGCCACCTGAGCGACCGGGCATCGACCTTGCCTTCGCCTCCGAAGATCATCGCCGCGCCCAGCACGAGCAGGATGTTCGACACGACCGAGCCGGTGATCGTGCCGCGCACGACGCGGGGGAGCCCGTCGGCGACTGCGATCAGCGCGATGATCAGCTCGGGCGCATTGCCGAAGCTCGCGTTCAGGAAGCCGCCCACACCCGAGCCCGTGTGCTCGGCCGCATGCTCGGTGGCCTCGCCGATCAGCCACGCCAGCGGGACGAGCGCGCCGGCCGAGAGGACGAACAGCGCCGTCGATCCGAGGTGCAGTCCGTAGCGGGCGACGAGGACGGCCGGCGTCAGGACGAGCGCCGACCAGAGGACCCTGCGCACGGCCGCTACCTTAGCCAGCTTGCTGCGCGCGGTCCTCTTCGACTGGAACAACACCCTCGTCGAGTTCACGTGGGACGAGGAGCTGGTTGCGCCCGCACACCGAGCGGGGCTCGGCCGCGACGATCCCGCGTTCACCGAGCGCTGGCGCGCGGTGATGTTCGGAGACCACGGTCATCGTCCGTACACAGAGCTGCTCAGAGAGCTCGGCATCGACGACCCTGACGCATTCATCGACGCCGAGCACGCAGTATGGCGATCTGCGCACGCAGTGTTGTCGTCGGCTCACGCGCTGCTCGATGCCCTTCGCGCACGCGGCCTGAAGACCGGCATCATCGCGAATGCCTGGCCCGACCCGGCGCGCGTGCTCCGCAAGGATCTCGAGGCGTTCGGGCTCACCAATCTCGTCGATGTTGCCGTCTTCAGCGAAGAGATCGGACTCCGCAAGCCGAGCCCGGAGATCTTCCGGCAGACATGCGAGGTGCTCGCTGTCGATCCGGTCGACGCGATGTACGTGGGAGACGATCTCGTGGCCGATGTGCAAGGTGCCGGGGCGGTGGGCATGACGACGGTTCAGGCGCTGTGGTTCAGAGCAGACGACACTCCGGGCATCGAGGCGGATTTCATGGCGTTCACGCCGATGGACGTCCTGAACGCGGTCCGGCGCCTAGCTCTCTGAGCGGGGAAAGTCAAGTCTTGCGGCTGTCCGTGGTGGTTCGGACAATGCGCGTATGACGCCCCAGCAGACCGTCGCCCCGGCACTCCCTCTGCACCCGCAGGACGAGATGGAGTGCCGCCGCTGCGACGTCCACTGCGACAAGGTCGTCCATCCAGGCGCATGCCTTTCGCGCGGCTGCCCATTCGTCTACTCGTACGAGGCGTGGGGCAATACCTACGTCGGCTGTATGCAGAAGGTCTACGAGGTCGAGATCGACCTGGACATGCTGCGCGCCGCCGAGGAGCGTCGTCCCGGGTTCGGTGCGATCCGGGCGGTACGGCAGCCCTTGCCGATGTGCAAGTCGGAGGTTGAGCGCACCTATGAGTCGCGCCAGGACGAGCTCGGGTGCATCAACCCCGAGTTCGACGAGCTGCCGGTCGGCGTGCCCACGTTCCGCGTGATCGCGCGGATCGCGAGCTAGCTCCCCAAGAGCGCGTCCTCACGCCGGCGGCGGAGCAGACGCACTGCGAACCAGATCACGGCGAGCACGAGCAGCACCGGCACTCCGATCGCGAGCGCGTACACGGCCCCGATTCCGAGCCAGGTGAGCGCGACGACGACTCCGTGCAGGCGTCCGTGGCCGTGGTGGGTGGGCGCCACAGGCTGCGGCGTCGCGAGCGACAGATGAATCGTGGCGTAGTGCGCAGCAAGCCGTGTTGCAGCCTCGCCACGCTGCTGCTTCTCGATGCGCGCCTCGAGCGCGACGATCTGCGCCGCGGTTGTTGCACTCACAGGCTCCGCCCTGAGCACGGTCAGCTGCTTCTGCAGCCGCGCGATCAGGCGGTCGGTCGCGTTCAGACCAGACTGCTTGTCCGTAACGTCGACGTGCTCCTGGCGGATCGAGCCGAGCGCCGAGAGCCGGGTGATCGCCTCGCTCACGTGGGCGCGCGGGACCTTGAGCGTGAGTGTTGCGTTCGCGGCCGAGCCATGGGACGTCGCGTGCACCGAAACGGGGTAGCCGCCGAGCGACTCGGTGATCGCGAGCGCTCGCTTGACGGCATTCGACACGGCGCCCGGTGTCTCGAGACGAAGGCCGAGCGTCGCGCCGTAGGTCTCTACGCGGCTCGCCGTGTTGGGGACCGCGAACGCCTTCGCACTCGGCGCCGGTGTCGGCACGGCGGCAGAGCCGGTGCCGCCCGCAGACGCGCCGTGCGTCGTCGGAGCCAGGGTCGGTGGCACGAGCACTCGCTCGGCAGTGTTGTGGTGGGCCGGGCGGGTGAAGACGAAGGTTGCCGCCAAAGCGGCTGCCACCGGAACGGCGACGACCAGCGCCTTCCGCCAGGTGACTCGGCGTGGTGCCTGCCGCTGCTCGGCGACGATCAGACGCACGCGCTCGCGCAGCTCGGGCGGTGCGGTCAGGTGCGCGGTGCGCAGCTCCGCGACGAGGTCACGCTGCGACATGGAGTGCCTCCTCGAGTTTCTTGAGCGCGCGGTTCAGGCGCGTCGTGCAGTTGGTGGCTGAGATGCCGAGAATGCGTCCGGCGGCGCCTGCGTCGAGATCCAGCAGGACGCGGAGCGCAACCACTTCCCGCTCACCCGGCGTCAGATGTGCGAGCGCCGACTCGAGCTCGGCGGAAAGCCCTTCGCCGAAGCGCGGCTCGACGGCCTCGAACGGCGCCGCGAGCTGCTCCCGGCGCACACGCCGTTTCTCGGAGCGGAAGTGATCGAGCGCGACCGTCCGGGCGACCTGGCAGAGCCAGGTGCGCGCACTGCCGCGTTCCGGGTCGAAGCGATGCCAGAGACGAAGCGCGCGCTCGAACGTGACGGCGGTCAGATCCTCGGCGGCGAACCGGTCGGACGTGAACCACGCGAGGTAGCCATACACGTCGTCGAGGTGCGCCTCTGCGGCCTGCGCGAACGTCATCTCGCTTGTTGTACGCCGCCGGTCGGCGGGGCGTCACGCCCAGCGGGCGTGAAGGTCGCGCAGCTTCTGGATCTCGTCCGCGTTCGGGCCCTTTTTGTTCTTCCCCGGCACCTCGAGGTAGGCGGACAGCTGCTGGAAGGCAGGGTGGCGCGAGGAACGCGCCGAGGTCCTCGCCCAGCTCGCCTTCGAGGATGTTCGCGTGCCGGTCGCGGTTCGAGCCGAGCGGCGCGGCGCTGTCGTTCACGTGCAGTGCGCGCAGGCGGTCGAGGCCGATCCGGCTGTCGAGCTCGTCGACGAGCCGCGTCGACCTCCTCGCGGCTCGATGACGTCGTAGCCCGACGCGTAGAGATGGCACGAGTCGAGACAGAGACCGAGCCGTGGGTGGCGGTCGAGCCGATCGAGCAGCGTGTGCAGCTCCTCGAGCGACCGGCCGATCGTGCCGCCCGCACCGGCCGAGTTCTCCATCAGGAGCCAGGTGTCGCCGTCGCACCGCTCGAGAATCCGCGCGAGCGCGGCGCACGTCCGGTCGAGGCCGGCGTCGAAGCCCGCGCCGAGATGCGAGCCGACGTGGAAGATGACGCCGTCGGCGCCGATCGCCGTCGCCGCGTCGACCGTCGCGCGCATCGTCTCGACGACTTCTCGTAGATCTCGTCGTCGGGCGCGGCGAGGTTGCACAGGTAGAGCGCATGGCAGACGACGCCGCCGATGCCGTGCTCGGCGCGCTTGGCGCCGGAACGCGCTCGATCGCCTCGGGCTTGTGGTTCGTCGGCCGCCACATGCGCGGGCTCTGCGTGAACACCTGAACGCAGTCGCCGCCGACCGCGGCGATCCGGTCGATCGCGGTGTCGATGCCGCCGCTCGAGGACATGTGCGCTCCGAATTCCACCGGCTGCCTACGATAGAGACGAGATGCCTCCCGTCCGCGTCCGCATGGCTCCGAGCCCGACCGGCTTCCTGCACATCGGGGGCGTCCGCACGTTCCTCTTCAACTGGCTGTTCGCGCGCGCGCAGCGACGGCGAGCTCCTGCTGCGGATCGAGAACACCGACACGAGCCGCGAGGTGGCCGAGGCGACCGAGCAGATCCAGGCGTCGCTTCGCTGGCTCGGGATCGACTGGGACGGCCCGGTGACGTATCCAGCTCGACACCGCCGACAAGGCGCGCGAGCTGGCGCACAAGCTCGTCGCCGAGGGCCACGCGTACGAGGACGACGGTGCGATCCGCTTCCGTCAGCCCAAGGAGGGCGTCGTCTCGTGGGTGGACGCCGTGCGCGGGCACATCGAGTTCAAGAACGAGCTGCTGTCCGATCTCGTGATCGTGCGCTCGGACGGCCGCCCGACCTACAACTTCGTCAGCCCGGTCGACGACGTGTTCGACGAGATCACGCACGTGATCCGCGGCGAGGATCACGTCTCGAACACGCCGTCGCAGATCAACATCCTGCGCGCACTCGGCGCCGACCTTCCCGTCTACGCGCACGTGCCGAACATCAACGGCGACGACGGGCGCAAGCTGTCGAAGCGGCACGGCGCGATCAGCGTCGACGAGTTTCGCAACGAGGGGTACCTGCCCGCGGCGCTCTTCAACTTCCTGGCGCTGCTCGGGTGGAGCTACGACGACAAGACGACGATCATGTCGCGGCACGAGCTGGTCGAGCGCTTCTCGCTCGAACGCGTCGGAGCAAGCCCTGCCACGTTCGACTACAAGAAGCTCGACTGGATGAACGGCGTCTATCTGCGTGAGCTGCAGCCCGACGAGTATGCGCACGATCTGCGCCGCTTCCTGCAGGAGCAGGGCATCGACTGGCCCGCCGAGCGCGTGAACGCAACCGTTCCGCTCGTGCAGGAGAAGATCGAGAGGTTCGCGCTCTACCCGGAGTTCGTTCGCTTTCTGTTCGAGGACGTCGAGGTGCCCGCTGGTGTCGACCCACGCATCTGCGGCGCTGCTGCGGAGCGTCTGGCAACCGTCGAGCCCTGGGAGGCGACCGCGATCGAGGAGGCGCTCCGTGCGCTCGTCGAAGAGTTGGGGGAGAAGCCGCGCACGGCCTTCCAGCCGATCCGCCTTGCGGTGACCGGCTCGAAGGTCTCACCCGGTCTCTTCGAGAGTCTCGAGCTGCTCGGGCGCGACGAGTCGCTTCGCCGGCTCAGGGCCGTCGTCGCTGGCGCCTGAGCGGACGCGGCGGTCCGAGCGGGTCGAGCGCCCGCTGGAACAGCTGCCAGGCGCGCAGGCGAAACGGGAGTGTCGGACGCGGGAAGTCGCCGCCCTGCTGCTGGCGTACCATCTATAAGTAGTAAACGTGTGGGCTGTGGCCGCGGTTACGGCCGCAGCGCGAGCACGGACGCGCACTCCGCGCCGATCCCGAGGACCCAGAGCGGCCACACGGCGAGCGTCGCTCCGGCGACGAACAGCAACGCGCCACCCAACGCGAGCAGGAAGGCGAGGAGCGGCCGTCTGAAGGGCTCGTCGATCGGTAGCTCGATCAGCTGCCGCTTGGCCGGCTGCGCGGCGACCCGGAGGCGCGCGAGCCGCAGCCGGAAAAGCGCGCCGCGCCACTCGTGGAGCAGCGGCCTCGCTCCGTCGGCACCGTCGTCCTCCACGGCGTCTGCGACCTCCGCGGTCGCGTCGCGCGCGCAGCGGAGTGCGTCCGCGAGCTCGGCGTGCGCGGTCTGCGATCCGTCCGGCGGCTCGACCCCGTACGCGTGCTCGCCCGCGAGATGCAACGAGTACTGGAGGCGCCGTAGTGCGTACTCGACCTCGTCGCCGCCCAGGCGCTCCGGCTCTGCTGCCAGCCGGTCGAGCCGTCCGAGCGTGCGCGTGAGCCCCGTCCAGAGCTCGCCCATCTCCTCGGCGTAGTACTCCGGTGTGCCGGTTCTCGGCGCCACACCCTCATGCTAGCGCCGTCGCCCGGGTGCGTTACCATCGCCGACCGATGCCCAGGGCGCTCGTGGTCGACGACGACTCCGCGCTGCGGATGCTGAGCCGGGTGAACCTGGAGCTCGAGGGGTTCGAGGTGGCGGAGGCATCGACGATCGACGACGCAGACGCGTCGGTCCGCGACGTCCGTCCCGATGTCGTGCTGCTCGACGTTCACCTCGGCGGCCAGGAGACGCACGACTTGCTTGCGCGCCTGCGGGCGGCGGGCATCCCGGTCGCGCTCGTCACCGGCTCGGTGGACGCAGACGAGCTGCGGGGTGCGGCCGACGGCATCCTGACGAAGCCGTTCTCCCCGCAGGCGCTCGTCGAGCTCGCCCGCAGTCTGGCTAGGCTGGGGACGTGAGCAGCACGAGTGTGTTGAGCGCGCAGGATTTCGAGGCGAGGCTCGAGCAGTACCTCTACGACCGCTCCGAGGAGGGTCGTGCGGTGCGCGTGGGGGAGAAGGAGACCTCCGAGCAGGCGGAGATCGTCCGGCGTTACGCGGACCTCTTCAGCCGTGAGCAGCTCGATGCTCTGCACGAGTCGGAGCTCGCCTCGTCGGGAGACGATCGCGAGCTGCTCTATCGCCTGCGGAAGACGTGCGAGGGTGGCTTGATCGCTGCGGAGCTCGCCGAGCGTGAGGACGAGCTCGAGAACAGGCTGCTGGCCGCCCGCGTCGAGTTCAAGGGCGAGGAGCTGCCGCTGCGCAGCGCACAGGCGAAGCTCGCGGTTCTGCCGTCGTATGCCGACCGCGACGAGCTGGGGGCGATCCAGGCCGATGCGAGCGCCGCGTTCAACGGCGACCGGCTCGCTCTGCTCGCTGCGAGCGAGGAGCTGGCTGCCGATCTCTCTGGCATCGCCGACGCAGTCGAGCGCAACGAGGAGGAGAAGGACATCTCGCTCCGCGATCTCTCGCGCGCGCTGCATGCCGCGGCTGACGCGTCGACGGCTCGCTACGGCGAGCTCCGCGACCGGTGGTTCGAGCGGCTGCTCGGCGCCGATCACCCGGAGGTTCCGTCGAGCTTCCACACCGCGTACATGCGAAGGCTCTCGCCGCTCGAGGCGACCTACACGAAGGAGCGCGCCACGGAGGTCTGCTTGCAAACGCTGGTTGCGCTCGGCTTCGACCTGAACGCGCAGCCGAACATCAAGCTCGATCTCGATGACAGGCCGCAGAAGTCGCCACGCGCGTGCGTGATCGCGAGCAACCCGCCGACGATCGTGCATCTGATCACCCGTGCGCAGGGCGGTCTGCACGACTACCAGGCGTTCCTGCACGAGGCCGGGCACGCGTTGCACTACGCCGGCTGCGATCCCGCGCTGCCGTATGTCTTCAGGCGGATCTCGCGCGACCATGCGCTGACGGAGATCTACTCGTACATCGTCGAGGCAATCTCGCGCGAGCCGGAATGGCACGAGCTTTACTTCGGCCTGTCGCCGGAGCAGGCGGCGGAGAACGCCGAGGCGACCGTGTTCCTCGAGGCGCTGCTCTACCGCCGGTACGAGGCGAAGCTGCGCTTCGAGCTCGGGTTCTGGTCGGCGTTCGACGGTGGTGAGGGCGACTCCTCGGTCTACGAGGAGTATCTGACGGACGCGACGGGTGTTCGCTACCGGCGTGACAACTACCTCGCCGACATGGACGAGGGCTTCTACTCGGCGGACTATCTGCGCGCGTGGATCCGGTCTGCGCAGTTGCGCTCGCATCTGGTGCGCGAGATCGGCGACGACTGGTGGCGCAGCCCGCAGACCGGCGAGTTGCTACGCGCGCTGTTTACCGAGGGGACGAAGCCGACGAGCGAGCAGGTCGCGGGACGGCTCGGGTTCGACCCGCTCGATTGCGGGCCGCTGCTGCACGAGCTCGGCGCGTAGCGCAAGCGCTGCGACGGCACTTCGATACACTGCGCGCCGCGTACGGCCCATTCGTCTAGTGGCCTAGGACACCGCCCTCTCACGGCGGCGGCACGGGTTCGAATCCCGTATGGGCCTTCCTATCTGAGTCTGACCCACGGTTCTGGCTTAGCCACGTGGGACAGGCGTGCCGGAGAGTCGAATGGCTCGATTCTTCAGACGCGGTACGTTGGGCCCGGGCGACCCCGGTGTCTAGCCACGCCGTGGGTCGCCCGTACGCGTTCTGACGACGAGCGACGTCGGGCCGCGTGGCGCTGGCCCAGGATCGGCGTCGGTGTTCTACGCTTTGCTCGGCCCGACGGCCCACTGGGGGCAGGCACCGGGTCACAACGCAGGGGGTCGCGCAATGCGGGTCTTCGCAAGCGTCAGCGCCTTCGCCGCCACGGCGCTCTTCTTCGTCTCGGTCGCCGACGCCGGTGACACGACGTGGGCGGTGAAGGCGGATCAGGTGTGCACCGTGTGGAGCGCGAAGGCGACGAAGGTGCTCGGCAACCGTCAGGTGAACACCGCGAAGCAGGCGTACAGCTACTCGGTCAAGGCAGTCGGGCTCGAGAAACAACAGCTCGCGGCGTTGAAGAAGATCGGGAGCCCGCCACCCGCCGCGCAGAAGGCAATGCGTGTCGCGCAGGCCGACATCGCTGAGATCACGACCGCGATTCAGGACTGGAAAGCCGGCAAGCGGGCCGCCTTCACGAAGGTCTTTCTGAAGTGGGCCAACGACACCCGGGCGAACAAGGCATTTGCCGCGGCCGGCGCCGCATCGTGCGGCTGAAGTAGGCCCATCGCGCTCGTTTGCCGTTTGCGACCGGCGGCGACAACCCACGCATGCCGTTCGCGATTGTTCCCGCGAGCCCCCACGACCTCGGACCGCGTCGGTCGAGCCGGCGCCGCCCTTCAAGAGCGCTGAACGCGCGGGCCCGCGCTGGAAACGGCGGGCCCGGCGTGACGCGCCACGACGGGGCGGGGGAGAAGTCGTCCGCCGTGCGGTCACCACCGTTGTAGCGCTCGCGCCTCGCCTGCCGCCGCTTTGAAAACGAGAGACAGACGGCGGCGGGGGCCCCTGGGGAGAGAATGGGGCCGTCCGCCGCCGCTGTGACGCCGCGGCCTGCGGCTCGCGGGCGCCAGTTCCCGGTTCGCGGCGGCGTGGAATCGCCCTGCCCCACGTTCTTTAAGACCGAGCACCGCGGGTGCGGGCGGGCTCTCCGGACGCGCCCGTTTCCGGCGCCGTGAGTGGCACCCGCACCCGCCGTGACCGGTCGCCGCTAGCGGCGCCTGCCGCCGGCGCCCTTGCGGGCGCACTCAGGGCAGAAGAACCCGATCTCGGGCACGGTGTCCGTCAGCGGGTCGTCGACGCGGTAGGCGATCCAGCCGCGCCAGAACGGATCGCTCTGACGGCCGCAATCGCCGCAGACCGCGCGAGCGAGATCGGTGACGTTCCGGGACTCATGGTCATGCTCTGGCATCGCCAGATCAGCATGCGCCCGCACCCGACCGGCGCCTTCGGCCTTCCGGATAGGTCGGACTGGTCGTGCGGTTGGATACGAGCCGAACGCTAGGGGCTGCTCGACGTCGTCACCGTGACGGTGACGGTGTCGGCCGGCTGCGTCACGGTTTGCACCACCGTCTGTGTCTCGGTGACGGTTTGCGCCGGCGGCGCCGGCGCCGTGACGGTCTGAACCACCGTGCTCTGGTTCGTCACCGTCTGCACGTTGGTGACCGTGGTCGTCCTCCCGTTCACGAGCTGCACCTTGGTCGTCACCGGCACGTACGTGGTGACGACCTTCTTCTTCTGAATCGTCCTCACGCCGCCCGGGGACGTGATCGTCCGCGTGTTCTCGACGGTCTGAATCGAGGTCTGCGTCCTCGACCGCACCTTGACGATCGACTTCCGGACCACCACCGGAACGCGTTTGATGACCGTCTTCCCGTTCGCGCGTACGGTCACGATCTTCCGAATCGTCGTCTGCAGGATGTACGAGTCACCTGCGCCAGAGGTGCTCGCGCTTGCCCCGCTCAGGCTGCTCGATGCGAAGTACCCGCCGACGAGGAGCGTCGGGATCAGGGCCGCGGCGAGCAGCCATTTCACCTCGGAGCTCACCGAAGTGCGCCACCACCAGCGCCAGAACTGCAACGACCGCCAATGCTCACGGAACAACCCCTCGGCCCCCTCCAACCGGTGACGGAGGACTGTAGACCGCTTTGCGGATCCCTGCATCGAGTGATGCCCTTCCGCCCGCTGCGGCCGACGCAATGTGCGTGCGGAATCTCGGGATCGCGACGATGGTCGGGATGGCGGCGCTCCTCGTGGGTGGCGCGACGGTCGCTGTCGCAGCCGTGGCGCTCGTCGCGCCGGTCGTGCTTGCGTTCCTGCCCGGCCGCGCGCCGGAGACGCTTTACGGAGGTCTTACCCGCGTCGCTCCGCCCGCTGCGTAGCGTGGCGGTCGGGGGGAGAGGCTCCCGCGTCGAGGGTGGGCCGACGCCCACCCTCGCGGGACGTCTTTGCGTGGGAGGAGAAAATCGGCGGCGCGGCGAACGAGGGGAGCGATTGCCGTCAGTCCCACGCCGCAGCACGCGCCGCCTGTAGTCCACTATCGGCGGCCGCGCTGCGGCACTTGAGCTACTGGATGCGTCAGCGGCGCGTTCGCAGGTCGGCCTCGGCCGCCTCCAGCTCCGCCGCAGCGAGCTCCGCGCGGCGTGCCGTCTCCTCCGCCGCGACACGCAAGGCGCCCGCCTCCCGTTCGGCCTCCGCGGCGGAGTGCTCCGCCTCGGCCGCCTCTGCACCCAGCTGGGTGGCGGTTGCCCGGAGCTCTGCGACCCGTTCGCGTGCGGCCCGGCGGAGCTCGTCCCGCTTCGGGCGTTTCTGCACCGCCTCGAGCGGACCGAAGCCGACCGCCCCGAGCTCGTCGGTCAGCCGGCCGACGGCAAGTCTGCGTGACAGCTGATCGTCGATGGCGGCGCGCGCGGAGGGTCTGGGCGAGCCGGTCGAGCATCGCGGCCGTCGCGCGCGCGCCGAGCTCCTCGCGTGCCGCGGCGAGCAGCGCCCGCACGGCGTCGCGCTCACGGCTCGCCGCCTCGGCGATCTCGCCCGGCTCCGCGCCACCCGCGAGCGCGCGCTGCTGCACCTCGCGCAGCTGCTCGCCCGCGGCGAGCAGCGCGGCGATGTGCTTCGGATCGGCTCGTGTGCGAGGCGATTCGCCGTCCAGACGACGACGCTCGGCTTGCGCAGGCTTCGCACCTCGGCTGCGGCGTCTGCCTGATGCGCCTTGCGCAACCGCGTCGCGAGATCGTTGCGCGCCTTCGTGAACTCGTCGAGCGGCAGGGCGTACAGCTCGTCGAGCTCGCGCTCGAGATCGGGGACCGATGCGAGCGGTGGCATCCACCAAGCATAGAAAGGAGCGGGGAGGGCTTTCGCCCTCCCCCTCGGGTCACTGCTGTTCTGGGGTCCCGGCTTACGCGGCCTTCACGAGCGACTTGGGCGGAACGATGACCCTGAGGGTCGTCTACTTGCCGCCCTCGACCTTGTAGATCGTGACCGGGTTCGCGGTCACGTCGCCGTTCGCATTGAACGACACGTTGCCGAGGATCGAGCCCTTCAGATTGATCTTGAAGAGCTGCTTCGTGATGTCGGCACGCGTGCCGTTCGACTGCGCGATCGCCGCGACGACGACCTCGGCGGCCTGCGCCGCGTACACCGAGTAGGGATCCGGTGCCTTGATGGTCGGCCTTCGGTGAACGCCTTGACGAACGCCTTGCCGGCGCCCTTGAGGGCCGAGTTCGGGAGACCGGCGACCGAGACGGTCATGCCGTTCGCAGCGGTGCCGGCACCCTGGACCGTCGCCGAGACCGGGGTGAAGCCGTCCGGCATCATGATCTTGACGCTCGGGCGACACCGGCGCGGATGTCCTTGATCAGCTTGCCGCCGTTCTCGCAGATCAGACCGCCGAGGAACACGCCCTGCGCGCCCGACGCCTTGATCTTGACTGCAAGCGCCTCGTACGACGACGCCTTGCCGTCCCACGCCGTGAAGCCGACGACCTTGATGCCGAGCTTCGCTGCAGCGTTGCGGAAGTTGCGTCGCGACGCCGAGGCCGTAGGCCTCCTTGTCGTTCAGGATGAACACCTTCTTGACGCCGAGCGACTTCGCGAGCACCGCGTCAGCAGCGCCCTGGTAGTCGTCCGCCGCCACGACACGCGCGTAGTTGCGCTTGCCGGTCGGGTAGTACTTGCCCGGCTCACCGGCGACCGTGCCCGGACCCGGGTGGGTCAGGCCGACGTAGGTGTTCGCCGGGCTGACCATCGCGACCGGGCCGTTCGGCGCGCGGTTGAGGATCGGAATCTCGATCTCGGCCGCACCGGAGTTGAAGGTCCCGATCACGGCGCCGACGCTCGAGTTCTGCGCGTAGGCGTTCGCGTTCGCCGAGGCCTTGCCCGAGTCCCACTTGCCGGCCTGTGCCGTCGCGTCATCGCAGCTCTGGTAGGCGATGCGAGTACTTGCCCGCCTTCCAGCCATGCTGGTTGAAGATGAACTTGATCGCACGGGTCATCTGGTGCGTCTGCGTCCGGCCCGAGCCCTCGAGGGGCAGGTCCGACGCGACCAGGATCTGGCCGCTCCCGTTCTGGATCGCCGAGCACGACGACGCCGGCAGCGGCGTCGCGCCGCTCGCGGGCAATCGCGCCGCTCACCGTCGTCGCGAGCGCGACGATTGCGATCACCGCGGACGCGCCTGCGCCCACGTAGATGCGCTTCTTCACTCGTCCTCCTGTCTGGGGGGTCAGGGGAATCTCGCGAGAGCATAGATAGAGACGCCGCACGAGCCAACCCGAAGGGAGTCGCGCGTAACGAAAGGAACATGGGAGGAGGGCTGCGCACCCGCCTCTAGCATCGTCGGCTGTGACCCGCATCGCCCTGCTCGCCGTGCTCGCTCTCGTCCTCGTCGAGGCCGGGTGCGTCACCGGCGCGACACGCACCCCGGTAGGGCTGCACACGCTGCCTGGCATCGAGCCACCGCACCTGCGCCTCGAGATCGGGGCGACCTCGGCGGTTCGCGGCCTGGTCTTCCTGGCGCCGAAAGGCGGCGGGAAGACGAAGCCCGGCGGCCCGCTGATCGTCGACGACAAGGGGCGCGTGGTGTGGTTCCTGCAGCTGCCCTCAAAGGTGACGGCCACGGACTTCCGGGCCCAGACCTATCGAGGGAAGCCGGTGCTCACCTGGTGGCAGGGGTTCGACGACAAGAGTGGTGTCGGCGTAGGCGAGGACGTCATCTACGACTCCTCCTACCACCGGATCGCGACGGTTCGGGCCGGCGACGGCCTGTCGGCCGATCTGCACGAGTTCCAGCTCACCCCGCGGGGCACGGCGTACATCACGGCCTACCACGAGGTTCCCTACGACCTGAGCAGTGTCGGCGGCCCGAAGAAGGGCTATGTCTCCGACAGCGTCGTCCAGGAGATCGATGTCGCGAGCGGCAAGGTCGTCTTCGAATGGCACAGCCTCGGCCATGTGCCGCTCTCGGAGTCGCTCGACGCGGATCAAGAGCCCGCACGGCATGCGTCGAAAAAGCGGCCGTTCGACTACTTCCACATCAACTCGGTCTCGGACGGCCCGAACGGGACGATTCTCGTGTCGGCACGCAATACGAGCACGCTCTACCTGATCGGGCGCGACGGCCGGATCATCTGGCGCCTCGGCGGGAAACACAGCGATTTCGGCCCGAGAGCCGCCGTGCGCTTCTTCTACCAGCACGACGCGCGATTCAACCCGAACGGGACTCTCAGCCTCTTCGACAACGGGGGCATCCCGCGAACGGAGAAGGACACACGCCTGCTTGTCCTGCGGCTCGATTCGACGACGAAGCGGGCGACGATCGAGAAGACGCTCGTGCCGTCAGCCCCCATCGCGTCGCCGTATGAGGGCAGCCTGCAGCTCCTCCCTGGGGGAGGCGCATTCGTCGGCTGGGGCGGCGTACCGCTGCTCACCGACTTCGATTCGCGCGGCAGAGTGCGTTTTCAGCTGAAGCTGCCGTTCGGTGACACCTACCGCGCCTATCTCCTGCCGTGGTCGGGAAACCCCGGCGGACGACCGCTCGCCGCGATCGTGGGCGACACGGTGTACGCAAGCTGGAACGGCAAGGTCGGCATTGCGCGCTGGGAGGTTCTGGGCGGCGAGGACGCGGACCACCTCACGCACGTTGCGAGGGCGGCGTGGTCGGGCCTCGAGACGGCGATCGCGATCGGCGCGCCGCCCCGCGTGATCCTCGTGCGCGCGCTCGCTGCGGACGGCCGGGTGCTCGGCAGCTCGGACACCGTCACAGGCTGAGCGACAGAGTCAGGCGCGCGGGTCTGTGTTCGCGGCGACCTGACGCGGCTCGCCGGCGTGCTTGCGGACGATCAGATAGTCGCCGCCGCTGTCGACGACGTCCTCGACGCTTGGATCCTCGTGCCCCGGCGTGACGAGGAACGAAGCCGGGTCGGTGCGCACGTTCTCGTAGGTCGAAACGGAGACGGTGAGGTGCGTCATGCAGTCGAGACGATCGCACTCGCAGACCACCTGCAGCAAATCGTGCTCGGCGGCCGAGAAGCGACGCTGCAGCTCCTCGATCCGCTCGTTGACCTCGCGGAAGACGGCCTCGTTCGCCGCCTTGCGCCGCTCGTCGTTGCTCACGCCGCGACGGTACCGCTTCTCGTCCCGGCAAGCGAGTCCCGCGAACCGGCCGGACATCCGCGGCGAATGCGCTGCGTAAGCGCGTCACGAAAAACACGACGACTGGAGAGAAGATGCCTGGATTCATCGGTATGCCCGAGCTCCTCCTGCTCGGCCTAGTTGCCTTGATCCTGTTCGGACCGAAGCGCCTCCCCGAGATGGGTCGCGGTCTCGGCAAGGGAATGCGTGAGTTCAAAGACTCAATCAGCGGCCACGAGTCGCGGGACGAGATTGCAACATCGGCCGTGGAAGTGCCGGTGGTGCACGCAGTCGCAGAACCGCTCGACCAGACGCACGTCGCGTAGCTCGATGCTGCCGCGCCGCATCCCACATCAGCACGAGGTGACGGCGGTCGATCACCTGACCGAGCTCCGCTCGCGCATCTTCGTCGCAGGGGGAGCGGTCGTGGTCGGCTCGATCGCCGGATACCTCGTCCACCGAAGGATCCTCCGTCTCCTGATCGACGCCCTGCCGGCCGGCCATCGCAAGCTGACGACGTTCGGTGTCGCCGAGCCCTTCACGACCTCGCTGAAGCTCAGCATCGTGGTGGGCCTGCTCTTCGCGCTGCCGGTCGTCATGTGGCAGATGTGGGCGTTCGTCGCGCCGGCACTCGATCCGAAGACGGAGCGGAGCATCGTCGGGTTCGTCGTCTTCGCGACGGCACTTCTGCTGGTGGGGATCGGGTTCGGCGATCGCGTCGCGTTGCCGGCCGCGCTTCGCTTTCTGACGAACTACGACAACTCCGTCTACAACGTGCAGATCCGCGCGGCCGACTACATCTCGTTCGCGGTGCTCGTGCTCATGGCGTGCGGCGTCGTCTTCGAGCTGCCCATTGCGGTGCTCGGGCTGGTGCGCGTGCGTGCATTGTCCTCGGCGAAGCTGCGGCGCAACCGCCGGCTCGGCTACCTGATCGTGTGTGCGATCGGTGTCGCTCTTCCCGGCGTCGACCCCGTGACGACGACGATCGAGACGATCCCGCTCCTCGTGCTGTTCGAGGCGTCGATCTGGCTGGCAGCGGCGTTCGAGAAGCGCTGGTTCGCAGTGCCCGTCTCCCCAGAGCCGGTCTAGCGCGGCCGCGCCGGCTCGGCTACGCTCGGGCGCATCCGGCCCCCGCGGGCGGCTGGCGTCGTCCCGGACCGGGCTCCGCGCATGGGATTCGGCTCACCTGTAGCACTCGTTCTCGTAGCGCTCGTGCCGCTCGCGCTACTCGTCGCCGCGCGCCTCCGGCGGCGCCCAGCCCGGTATCCGGTTGCGTTCACGAACCTGGAGATCCTGGCGAGCGTCGTCGAGGCGCGGCGCAACTGGCGACGCGTGGTGCCGATAGCGCTCTTTGCCATCGCCGTCGTCGCGGCCGCGGTCGCCGTTGCGCAGCCGCAGCTCGCTCGCAGCAGCACCGCGCGCGGGGCGATGGTCGTCCTCCTCGTGGACACCTCCGGCTCGATGCGCTCGACCGACGTTCTCCCTTCCCGTCTCGAAGCCGCGCAGCAGGCGATCGCGGTCTTTCTCGCAAAGCTCCCGCCGAGCTACAGCGTGGGGCTCATCGCCTTCAACAACTGGCCGGACGTGATCGTGCGCCCCACGACGAACAGGACGCTGCTCGACGACAACCTGCCGTGGCTGCAGCCCGCCTCCGGCACAGCGATCGGTGACGGTCTCGCGGCGGCCGTGCGCCTCGTTCGCGCGACCGAGGCGCGCACGGCTACGGGGAGACGCCAATCGGCCGCGATCGTGCTCCTCTCGGACGGAAGCCAGACCGCCGGCCGGCTCGCACCGCTGTCGGGCGCGCGACTCGCGCGGCTTGCCGGCATTCGCGTCGACACCGTCGCACTCGGCACCGACCACGGTGTTCCGAACCAGAGCGGAGTGGGTGGAGGGAGCGGCCCTCTCTCCAGCGTGCTCGGCTACGGCGGCCTCTCCAATCCGATGCCGCCCGACACGCGGACCCTCGCGGCGATCGCGGACGAAGCCGGCGGCGACAGCTACCGCGCCGGCTCGGTGCGGCATCTCGACCGGATCTACTCACAGCTCGCCGACACGATCCTGCGGAGTCAGCGGGAGCTCGCGATCGGCTCGTGGTTCGCAGCGGCCGCCGCCTTGATGCTGCTCGCCGCAGTCGGTGCCGGGCGCGCCGTCGCGCCGCCGCTCGGCTGACAGCGCCGGGCACACGGATACCCTTGCCCCGTGTACACGCCAAAGCACTTCGCGGTCGACGACGAGCAGGCGGCGGTGTTTCTCTCCGGGATCCGGGCCGCCGACCTCGTGACGATGACGGAGAGCGGGCTCGTGGCGACGTATCTGCCGCTCATCTTCGACCCCGACGTCGGCGAGCACGGAGTCCTGCTCGGTCACGTCGCGCGCAAGAACGATCAGTGGTCGCGCACGCCGACCGGCGAGGCGCTCGTGATCGCGCACGGCGAGGACGCCTACATCACTCCATCGTGGTATCCGACGAAGGTGGAGCACGGCAGGGTCGTCCCGACGTGGAACTACACGACCGCGCACGTCTACGGGGAGCTCGTCGTCCATGACAGTGTCGAGTGGGTCGATGCGTTGGTCCGCCGCTTGACCGCGCGTCAGGAGGCCGGCCGCGCACGGCCGTGGAGCGTCGACGAGGCACCGCCGGAGTTCCACGCGGGCCAGCTGCGCGCGATCGTCGGCATCGAACTGGTGATCGGCCGCGTCGAGGCGAAGTTCAAGATGAGCCAGAACCAGCGCGACGACAACATCGACGGCGTGATCGCCGGCCTGACAGGCGAGGGACGAGGGGACGTGGCAGAGGTTGTCCGCAGCCTGCGGCCCGAGCGGGAGTCCTGACTGCGGTGACGCGCCGACTCGAGTCACCTGTGTTTCTATGCTGGGTTGCCTTCTGCTCCGCGGTCGCGGCGGCGATCACGTCCGGTGTCGCACTCCACGACTCGCCCGCCGCGCGGGTAGGTGCTGCGCTCGCGGGCGTCGTCATCGGCATGGCGTTCGCGTTCGGCACGTTCGCACTCGTCGAGCTGCGCCGGTCGCCTCCGCCGGTCGAGGTCGTCGCCGAGCTGCCAGTCGCGCCTGCCGCCGAGCACGAGCCGGTGGTCGACGACTTGCGGGAGCGGCTCGAGACTCAGCTCGTTGCGGGACGCGAGCTTCGCGACGAGCCTCTCGACCCGCGCGTGGAAGAGTGGATCGCGGCGACCGGACGGCTGCTGCAGGACGGTGCCCCCGGCGCTGCGCGCTACTTCGTGGCGCTCGAGCCCACCGCGTGGCCGGCTCACCTGGCGCGTCTCGAGACCATCCTCCGCGACTTTCTCTGAACCGCAAAGCCGACGCCTACCGTCGTCTCCAAGAAGCCAAAAGCCCCGCGTTTACGGGGCTTTCGAGAGGCTGCGGGACGAGGACTCGAACCTCGACTACCTGATCCAGAGTCAGGCGTCCTACCATTAGACGATCCCGCAGAGCGGCGGCATTGTAGCCCCGGTGCCCGCTTCAGGCGCTCGCCGCGAGCGTCACAGCTCGAGCTCGTACAGCGGCACGAGGCTCTTCTCCGACTCGGTGTCGATGTGTGCGATCACCTCGACGTACGGCTCGAGCCCGGATCCGCGCAGCTTCGCCTTCAGCAGCCCGTCGACCTGGTAGATCCCCGACGAGTTGTTCATCGTGATCGAGATGCGGATCGGCTTCGACTCACCGTCGGAGATCACGACCTCTTCAATTGCGGCGGCCGACAGCGAGTGGATGCCGACGCGCCCGCGCTCGAAGGCGATCCGCGAGCGGCCCTGCTCCATGTCGAGCGCGTCCGCGACACGCAGGATGCCGGCTTCGAGAGTCAGCGGCTCGCCGTCGGAGCGGTGGCTGATGATTCCCTGCAGCACCTCGGACACGACCACGGTCAGGTCCGGCTCGTCGTAGATGCCCTGCAAGAGCTCGCGGAGCTTGGGTTCCGAGAGGAACAAGCTGAAGTCCTCGTGCCCGTGCCGGTGCACGGCCATCCCGACGCAGTGGGTGAGCGCTGTGAGCGCCACGATCACCTCGGCGTCGTCGCGGCTGTAGCCGTAGTCGCGCACGACGTTCGGTTCGACACCGTGCTTCGTCAACTGGCGCAGCAGCTTGAGTGCGATGTTCGTGACGATCTGGATGTGCACCCACGAGTGGTCGTTGATCTCCATTCGCGTCACGGCATTCACGTTCGCGACGTGCCACCAGCCCTTCAGCTGATCGTCCTTGTTGACGCGCTCGATCACTGTCCGCAGCTTCCGGTTCGCGCGCACGGGAACGCGAATGCGCATCTGGGTGACCGCTTCTGAAGGCGTGAGGCGCGTCTCGCGCTCAGCCTCCTCCGAGACCGGCTGGTCGATGCGCTTCTCGGTCTCTGGGTCGAGGCCCACGAGGGGAGCTTAGGGCAGCTCAGGCAGCCTGGTCCGCCCAGTCGCCATAGAGCGACAGGTAGAGCCCGCGCTTCGCGATCAACTCGTCGTGCGTGCCTTGCTCGACCACGCGCCCGTGCTCGAGCACCACGATCGTGTCCGCATCGCGGATCGTGGAGAGCCGGTGGGCGATCACAAAGGCCGTTCGGCCCTGCAGGAGGGTGCGCAACGCCTGCTCGATCTTGCGCTCCGTGCCGATGTCGACCGAACTGGTCGCCTCGTCGAGGATCAGGATCCGCGGATCTGCGAGCAACGCGCGAGCGAACGCGATCAGCTGGCGCTGACCGAGCGACAGACGCGATCCGCGCTCGCCGAGCTGCGTGTCGAGCCCGTGCTCGAGCTTGCCGACGAACTCGTCGGCGCCGACGGCACGAATCGCGGCCTCGATCTCGTCGAGCGTCGCGTCGCGGCGCCCGAACGAGACGTTCTCGGCGACCGTGCCTGCGAAGAGAAAGCCCTCCTGCGGAACGATCCCGAGCTGGCGGCGAAGCGACTCCTGCGCGAGCTCCGTCAGGTCGACGCCGTCGATCGTGATGCGCCCGGCCGTCGGGTCGTAGAAGCGCGCGAGCAGCTTTGCGATCGTCGACTTGCCCGCGCCGGTATGGCCGACAAGCGCAACGGTCGTGCCGGCGGCGATCTCGAGGTCGACGCCGTGCAGCACTTCCGGGCCGCGACCGTAGGCGAAGCGCACCTCCTCGAACGCGACGCGGCCGTCGATGCGCTCGAGCGTCAGCGCGTCCCGCTTGTCGACGACCTCGGGCTCCTCGTCGAGGAGGTCGGTGATCTTGTCGAGCGCAGCCACCGCGGAGAGAAAGGTGTTGTAGAGCTGCGACAGCTGCTGCACCGGGTCGAAGAAGTTCGTCAGGTACCCGAGGAAGGCGACGAGCGTGCCGATCGAGACATTGCCGTGGAACGCGAGCCAGCCGCCGTAGCCGACCACGATCGCCGTCGCCACTGACGAGAGAAAGTCGACGACGGGGAAGTACACGCCGCTCAGGACGACGGTCTCCATGTTCGAGTCGCGGTAGCGGTTGCTCACCCGGACGAAGTTGTCGTGGGCCGCCCGCTCTCGCGTGAACGACTGGAGGACGCGCATGCCGGCGATGTCCTCGGCGAGCGTCGCTGTGACGGCGCCGAGTGTGTCCCGCACTGCCCGGTACGCCCGGCCGGAGCGTTTGCGGAAGATTGCCGTCGCAATCGCGAGGACCGGGATGATCGTCATCGATGCGAGTGCCAGGCGCCAGTCGAGGAGGAACAGGATCACCGCTGTTCCCACGAGCGTGAGCGTGTTCTGCACCAGCGACGTGACGCCGTCCGTGACGAGTTGGTCGAGGGCCTCGACGTCGTTCGTCAGTCGGCTGATGATCACGCCCGCGCGGTTGCGCTCGTAGAAGCCGAGCGACAGCCGCTGCAGGTGGCGGAAGAGATGGCCGCGCAGGTCGGCCAACATGCGCTCGCCGGTCCAGCCGGTGAAGTAGGTCTGTGCGTAGGTGAACAAGATTCCCAGCGCACCGGCTCCGACGAAGAGCACGACGAACAGGACCAGCTTGTGAGTCGAGCCGTGGTTGACCAGGTCGACCGTGTGGCCGACGAGGTACGGCGGTGCGAGTGCGACGGCCGTCGCGCCGAGCAGCGAGCCGATCGCGACCGCGGTGCGCAGCTTGTAGGGGCGTGCGAGCCGATAGAGGGCGCGAAGCCTGCGCTTCGTGCGCGCCCACGACCAGTCGTCGACCTCCGGCCGCCCGCCACGCGTGAGGTGGCTGCCCGGCTGGTGCACGCGCATTACGCCACTTCCTCGCTGAAGATCCGCTCGAGCTTCCCGTGCTCGGCGATCTCGCGGTAGACGCTGTTGGAACCGGCACCGTCTCTCGGCCCGTTGAACACGATGCCGCCGTCGTCGATCACGACGATCCGCTCGGCGAGGGCGATCGTCGACAAGCGGTGGGCGATGATGATCGTGGTTCGGTTGCGCATCGCCTCGCGCAGCCCTTCGCGAATCTTCGACTCGGTCGTCGCGTCGACCGAGGCTGTCGCGTCGTCGAGGATCAGGATGCGTGGGTCGACGACGAGCGCACGCGCGATCGCGACGCGCTGCCGCTGCCCGCCGGAGAGCGTGATCCCGCGCTCCCCGATCACCGTGTCGTATCCGTCCGGCAGCAACTCGACGAACTCGTGTGCCTGTGCGAGTCGCGCAGCGCGCTCGACCTCCTCGTCGGTGGCGTCCACGCGCCCAAACGCGATGTTCTCGCGCACCGTCGCCGAGAAGAGGAACGGATCCTGCGAGATGACGCCGATCTCGCGGCGCAGCGACCTCAGTGTGACGTTGCGCACGTCGATGTCGTCAATCAGCACGCGTCCGCGCTGGGTGTCGTAGAACCGAGGCACGAGCGATGCGAGTGTCGTCTTGCCCGCCCCGGTGTGGCCGATCAGCGCGACGACGGTTCCGGCAGAGAGCTCGAGGTTGACGTCGCGCAGAACGGGCCGCGCGGCGTCGTAGCCGAACGTGACGTCCTCGAAGACGATCCGGCCCGGGCCGGCGGGCAGCTCGCGGGCATCGGGCCGGTCGGCGATCTCCTCCGGCTCGTCGATCACCTGGAAGATGCGCTCGCCGGACGCCGTGGCCCGCTGGGCTTGGCCGATCCACATTCCGAGCGACCGCAGCGGTGTGACGAGCAGCGCGAGGTAGAGGTTGAAACGGATGAAGCTCGCGAGCGGCAGCGAGTGGTTCGCGACCATGCGACCGCCGAGCAGCAGAATCGCGCCTTGCGCGAGCAGCGGTAGGAACCCGAGGATCGGAATGTAGAAGGCGCGCTGGCGGTTGGCCTGCACGCTGAGGTCGAAGACACGCTCGGAGCGCTGCTCGAACTTCTCCTGCTCGGCGTGCTCCTGCGCGAACGACTTGACCACGTGGACGCCGACGATGTTCTCCTCGGCGACCGTTGCGACATCCGCCATCTTCTGCTGCACGTCCCGTAGGAGAGGATGCGCGACGTGGCTGTAGCGGTAGGCGACCGCGATCAGCGCCGGCACGATCGCGATCGAGACCAGAGCGAGCTTCCACGAGATCACGAACACGAACAGGCCGACCCCGACGACGGTGACGAGGTTCTGAAAGAAGAAGACGAGTCCGTAGCCGAGGAAAAACCGAACGCCCTGGAGATCGACGGTCGCGCGGCTCATCAGCTGTCCGGTCTGGTGCCGGTCGTAGAAGCCGAATGAAAGACGCAGCAGCCTCGCGTACATCGTCGTGCGCATGTCGAGCTCCACGCCGAGCGCCTGCCGGCCGGCGATCAACCGGCGGCCGGCCATCATCAGCGCTCGTACCGCTCCGAGGACGAGGATCGCACCGACGAGCCACGGCAGCCGGTGGCGCTCGCCATCCCGGAGCACCGTGGCAATCGAGGCCGTGAGGTACATAGCCGCGAAGATCGCTGCCTGCGAGCCGATCGCGAGCACGATCGACACCGCCAGCGAGAGCTTGTACGGGCGCAGGAAACCGAGCAGCCGGACGAACGTCGTGCGATAGCGGGGTTCCTCGGTCACTCGTCGAGGGTAGCCACGAGCCTGCGCACAAGCGCCGCTGCCTCCGCGACGCGCGCGCGGTTCACGGGGTCGTTCAGCCAGCTCGACGCGCCGGAAGGGTGGGGGAGCGGGATCGCGACCGCGCCGCGGTGCTCGTACCGGACGCCGACTCCTTCGCTCATGCTCTTCACGCCGAGCAGGCGGCGGGCCGCGAGCCCGCCGACCGTGACGATGAGCGACGGCTTCAACAAGCGGAGCTCGTTGTCACGCCAGAGCTCGCAGAGTTGCTGCTCGACAGGGCTCGGCGCGCGATCGCCGCGACCCGTCGGCGCACGCCCCGGATAGCAGCGCGTGACCGAGGCGCAATGGAAGGTCGCGTAGAACTCGTCCTCGTCCAGCTCGAGCCAGCGGCGGAGAGTCTTGCCGGCACGGCCGCGCCACGGCCGGCGCTCCTCGCCCTCGACGATGCCGGGCGCCTGGCCGTAGAGATACGCACGTTGCCGGTCGCCGGGCGCGATCACCGGCAGCGACTCGAGCGGAAACCCGGCTTCGACGCAGGCGCGGCACACCTCCTGGTCGCGCTTCATCGCGGCGAGCGACCGGTACGACGTGCGACGCCGTGTCACAGGGACGCGCGAACCGCGACGAACCACGTCCCGTCGTGCAAGACGTCGCCGCCTCCGAGCTCGTCGGCGAGCGCGGTCGCGGTGAACCACCGCTTGTAGACCTCCCACATCGAGCCGTCGTTCAGGACTCGCTGCGACATCTCCTCGTCGACCTCGCTCGCCGCGCGTGAGGAATCGACGACGACGAGCTCTTGCGCAACGCGGGCAGCTTCGGCAAGGAAGCGCTTCCTGTCGTCGACGTCGAGATGGCCGTAGAAGTGTCCCGTGAAGAGACGCGCAAAGCTGCCGTCGGCGAACGGGAGCGACAGCGCATCGCCCTCGACAAAGGTGGCTCGCGGAACCTGCTGCGCTGCCTCGTCGAGCATCCGACGACTCTGGTCGAGCCCGACGAGGTCACCCGGAAGCCGGCGCGTCAGGAACCCGGTGCCGCACGCGACGTCGAGCGTCCGCATGGGCGGTAGCGCCCCAAGCACGGCGGCGACCTCGTCGATCTCGGCGTTCCAACCCGGACGATCGCGATCGGCGAAGCGACCGGTGCCGAGATACCAGTCGTCGTACTCGGGCGCCCGCGCGTCGTAGTACTCCTTCATCGGGCACCTAGAGTAAGTGAGATCATGCTGCCGCTCGAGTCGGTGCCGAACTTCAGCGAGGGCCGCGACGCCGCAACGGTCGACGCGATCGGCACGGCGCTCGCGGCACACGCGCGTGTGTTGGACGTCCATGCCGACGCGGATCACAACCGGTCGGTGTTCACGCTCGTCGGGAGCGAGGACGAGCTCGCGGCGGCGCTTGTCGCCGGCGGCGCCGTGGCGCTCGAGCGGATCGACCTTCGCGCGCACGCCGGTGCGCATCCGCGCATCGGGGCGACCGACGTCGTGCCGATCGTGCCGCTGCGACCGTCCGACTGGGAGCGCGCACGCGCGCTCGCGCCCGTGGTCGCCGCGCGACTTGCGGCCGAGCTCTCGCTCCCGGTGTTTCTCTACGCGCCGCCGGAGCGCGGCCCGGCGTTCTATCGCCGGGGCGGGACGGTCGAGCTCGCCCGGCGCCTGGCGGAGGGCGAGCTCGAGCCCGACTTCGGCCCGCATGCGCTCCATCTCTCGGCCGGCGGGGTGATGGTGGGCGCGCGGCGGCCCTTGATCGCCTTCAACGTCAATCTGCGCGGAACGCTCGAGGCCGCGCGGGCGATCGCCGCGGTGGTGCGGGAACGCGGCGGCGGCTTCCCCGGTGTGCGTGCGCTCGGGCTCGACCTGCCGAGCGCCGGTGTCGTCCAGGTCTCGATGAACGTCGAGGATTGGGAGGCTGTGGCCCTGCACGAAATCGTCGATCGCATCGCGCACGAAGCGGAGGCCCACGGCGCCGAGGTCGTGGGGTCCGAGCTCGTCGGGCTGATGCCGGCGGGCGCGGCCGCTGCCGCGGCGGGGGCGATGCTCAGGATCGACGGCTTCGACGCATCGCGCGTGCTGGAGCTTCGGCTGCTCGACTGAGGCCGACGCCGGCGACCAGCGCAGCGAGCCCCACGAGTGGCACCGCGATCGCAGCACCGCCGAAGACGGTCGGCGCGGCAGCGACGAGGAAGAGTGGTGAGATCAGCAACAGCCCCGTTGCGTGCGCGCCGCGGTGCGTGAGTGAGATCACACCGAGCACACGGCCGAGCACCTCGTCCGGCACCTCCTCCTGAGCTGCGGAGTTGACGAGCACCACGGCGGTGCTCTGTCCGGTCGCCGCGAAGAACGCACCCGCCACCGCGAGCGGCAGCGACGACGCGAGCGCGAGCAACCCGTATCCCGGCAGGTACATCACCCACGCGATCAGGCTTGCAAGCGCCTTGCGCCGCACCTGGAGCCGCGCCAGCACGACACCGCTCACGATCGAGCCGGCCGCGTACCCGACCATCAGGATCGAGAACCCGCCGGCTCCGTGGTGCAGCGTGTCGCGGACGAGCTTCGGGACACCGCCGATCCACGTTCCGGATGTGATCGTCACGGCGACGCCGAGTGCGACGACGGCCGCTGTGAGCAGCCGGCGCGGTCGCAGTGCAGCGATCCCCGCGCGCAGTTGCGGCGGCGCGGCATGAGGGTCGCGCTCTCCGCCGTGTCGGATCCCGGCGACGAGGGCGGCCGACACGAAGAACGAGACCGCGTTCACTCCGAAGAAGACGCTCACCGGCATGAACGTGAGCAGCGCTGCTGCGACGGCCCAGCCACCGATCGAGAGTGCCTGCACGGACGACTGGATGAACGCGTTCGCGCGCTGGACGTTCTGCCGGTCGACGAGCGCAGGAATGAGCGCGCCGTAGGCAGGCGCGAAGTAGCTGGTCGCGGCCTCGAGGACGAATGACGCGACGACGAGCTCCCACAGCGAGAGGCTTCCCGCGAGACCGGCGACTGCGACCGGTACGAGCACGATCCCGCGCACGACGTCCGCGCCGATCATCAGCCGTTTGCGTGAGAAGCGATCGGCGGTGAGGCCGCCGTGCAAACCGAACACGAGCGCCGGGATGCTGTCGGCGAGGCGGACCGCGATCACGCCGCCGGCACCGGCGACGTCGAACGCGAACCACATCAACGCGATGTAGTGCAGCGAGTCGCCGAGCTCACTCGCTGCCACGGCCGCGAATACGCGGCGGAAGTCGCTCCGACCGAGCAGATCGCTCGCCCGGCGAGGAGGCGGGGCCGCGCCTTCGAGCTCGCGTGGGGTGTTGAAAATCGGGTCGGACAACGAGTGACAGCCCAGCGGGCGGACGACACAGGCCTGGACGGTGGCGCGGGGTGTCGAGTCTATGCTGGGTCCAGTTCTTCCCTTGTCCTGCCGATATCGCCACCCGTGCTCGCATTTTCGATTCTCAGCTCGCTGGCGGCCGTGGGTGCTCTGACGCTGGCCGCATTCCTGCTCGCCCGGCGGCGAGCCGCTGGGGCGCGCCCGCTCGGGCTGGGTGTCGACCTTGTCGAGGTGGCCGATGTGGCCGCCGCCCTTGCCTCGGGTCGCGCCGAGCGGTACCTGCGGCTCGTCTACGCACCGTCCGAGCGCCTGGATTGCACGACACCGTCCGGCATCGAGCCGAGTCGGCTGGCTGCCCGCTTCGCCGCGAAGGAGGCCGTCCGCAAGGCGATCGGCGGCGAGGCCCTGCGGCTGCCCTGGACGTCGATCCGCGTCGAGCATGGGCCCGAGGGCGAGCCGCTCGTCCGCCTCGATGAGCCGGCAGCCTCGATCGCGAAGCGGCAGGGTCTCGAGCGGTTTGCGCTCAGCCTGACGCACGAGCCCGAGTACGCAGCAGCCGTCGTGGTGGCAACGCGATGAAAGACCGCATCCGCAAAGTCGTCGACGACCACGGGCGCATGCCTGTCTCGGCGGGAACTCTCGAGGACGGGGCGAATCTCTACTCGGCAGGCATGACGTCTCACGCGAGCGTGAACGTGATGCTTGCGCTGGAGGAGGAGTTCGACATCGAGTTCCCGGACGAGATGCTCACGCGAAACGCCTTCGAAAGCATCGATTCGATCGCAGCGTCGTTGAACAGCCTGGGGGTGAGTTGACGAGATGACGACAACGAGTGACAAGGAGCAGGGCCTCGTCGCGTCCGCCGAGCGGGTCGCCGAGGAGGTCTCGGCACCCCACGCAGACGACGTCGATCAGAATGCGCGCTTTCCGAACGAGACCGTCGATGCCCTGAAGGAGCTGCAGGCGCTCTCTGCGCTCGTGCCCACGCGCTTCGGCGGCGGAGGGCTCGGGATCACCGAGGTCGCGGGCGCGTGCTTCGCACTCGGCCGGCGCTGCGGCGCCAGCGGAATGGTCTTCGCGATGCACCAGATTCAGGTCGCGTGCATCGTCAGGCACCTCGCCGACGCCGAGTGGTTCGAGGACTACCTCCGCTCGCTCGTGACGGAGCAGCGTCTGGTCGCGTCGGTGACGTCGGAGGTCGGCACCGGTGGTGACACCGGCCGTTCGATCGCTGCGGTGACGACCGATGAAAACGGTGGTTGCACGTTCGAGAAGCAGGCGCCGACCGTGAGCTACGGCGCGTTCGCCGACGACCTGTTGACGACGGCTCGGCGCTCGCCGGATGCCGAAGGCGGCGAGCAGGTCGCGGTGCTCACCTCCAAGGATCAGGTCGAGCTCGAGCCGATGGGCACGTGGGATCCGTTCGGCATGCGAGGAACGTGCTCGCCCGGATTCGTCGTGCGCGCCTCGTTCCCGGCGGAACAGATCCTGCCGGAGCCGTTTTCGACCGTCAGCGCGCAGACGATGGTTCCCTATTCGCATTTGCTGTGGTCGCACGTGTGGCTGGGCATCGCCACCGAGGCGTTCGACCGTGCACGTGCCTTCGTGCGCGCCTCCGCGCGCAAAGCGCCGGGCGAGCCGGTGCCCGCCGCTGTTCGTCTCTCGCATCTGATGACGCAGCTGTCGCTGCTTCGCGGCGAGGTCGAGTCGGCGCTGCAGGAATATCTCGTCGCGGATGCGTCGCCGAACCGCGAGCGGCTCTCGACGATGGCAGCCGCCCTTCGCTTCAACAACCTGAAGATCGCTGCCTCCGAACAGGCGCCTCGCGTGTGTCAGGGCGCGATGAGCGTCTGCGGCATCGTCGGCTTCAAGAACGACACGCCGTTCAGCGTGGGCCGTCAACTGCGCGACACGATGTCGGCGCCCCTGATGATCGCGAACGAGCGCATTCACCAGACCAACGCATCGCTCCTGCTCGTCGCCAAAGAGACGTAACGTGGCGGCCGCGAGACGCGATCGCGCTGCGTTCCTCGACGACCTGATCAGGAACCAGCTGCTCATCCCGAGTGGTGTGCCGGGCGCGTACGGTCGCGGCACCCATTTCGAGGAGGCGCGCACCGCGGTCGACCGCTTCATCTGGTCGCAGACGATCAACGAGGACGTGCAGCGAATGGCGTTCTCGCCGCTCTTCCCGAAAGAGCAGCTCGAGCGCATCGGCTACCTGTCGTCGTTCCCACACCTCGCCGGGACGATCTTCTCGTTCGACGGCGACGAGGAAGCCGCCGCGGAACAGGAGCGCCGCGCCTCTGCGCACGACGACTGGAGCGAGTTCCAGCATCAAACCGACCTGGTGCTCGTGCCTGCGGCCTGCTACCCCGTCTATCCCGCGATGGCCGCGCGGGGGCCGCTGCCCGAGGGCGGCCTGACTGTCGACCTCGGTGGCTCGTACGTCTTCCGCAGCGAGCCGTCTCCCGACCCTGCGCGCTGGCAGATGTTCCATCAGCGCGAGATGGTGCGGCTCGGCGAGCCGGATGCGGTCGCCGCGTGGCGCGACGCGTGGTGTGACCACGGCGTCTCGCTCCTCGGATCGCTCGGTCTCGACCCGGCGCCCGACGTGGCGTCGGATCCGTTCTTCGGGCGCAGCGGGCGCATGCTTGCGCGCAGTCAACGAGCGCAGGCGCTCAAGTTCGAGATCGCCGTCCCGATCAGCGGCGACGAACCGACCGCGGTCGCGTCGTTCAACTACCACCGCGAACATTTCTCGTCGGTCTTCGGGATCCAGCAGGCGAACGGCGAGCTCGCGCACACCGCGTGCGTCGGGTTCGGGCTCGAGCGCATCACGCTCGCGCTGTTCAGTGCACACGGCCTCGATCCGGCCGGCTGGCCCGGAGAGGTTCGCGCACGTTTGTGGCCCGAGGGGGAGTGACCGGCGTGGTCAGTCTCTTCGGCGCCGATCCGGCGAGCTACGCATCTCACGATCTGCACGCCGACGATCGGGCCTATCCGGAGACGAACTGCTACGCAGACATCCTGATCGAGCTGCTGCACGCCCGCGGTGACGAGCCTCTCGCAGCACTCGGGCGCACGGTGCGCACCGATTTCGAGGGCGACCAGTGGACGTTCTTCAAGCCGGACCCGCACGACCTCGAAGCGCTCTTCGGGCTGGACATCCACGAGGCGCAGCCGTACCGCGCTCTGCCGGATCAGATCGCCGAGCAGCTCGAAGCGGGACAAACCCTGATCGTGGAGCTCGACTCCTGGTTCCTGCCCGACACCGAGTCGACTGCGTATCGGCGCGAACATGTGAAGAGCTCCGCCGTCATGGAGGCGATCGACGTCGGTGCGAAGAGGCTGCATTACTTTCACAACCGCGGCCTGTACGAGCTCGCCGGCGAGGACTTCGACGGTGCGCTGCGCGTCGGGGTGACGCCCGAGAGCGGCTTCCTGCCGCCGTACGCCGAGGTGGTCCGGTTCGATGCCGGGCGCCGGCTCGACGGCGACGAGCTTCGAGCCGAGTCGCTGCGGAGACTGCGGTACCACTTCGAGCGACGCCCGACCGCAAATCCGTTCACGCGCTTCGCCGAGGCTCTGCGCGACGATCTTCCGCGGTTGCTCGAACGGAGCCACGCCGACTATCACGCGTACGCGTTCGCGACCGTGCGCATGGCCGGCTCGGCGTTCGAGCTGTGCAGCGCGCACGTGACGTGGCTCTTCGGCGACGACGGTGCTGCTGCTGAGCAAGCACTCGCGCGCATCGTCTCGGGCTCCAAGGCTCTCTCGTTCAAGCTCGCGCGGCGGCGAGCGTTCGACCCGGAGCGGGCGCTGGGCGAGCTGGCCGATGCTTGGGACGAGGCCTTTACGGCCCTCGGCGGTCTCCTTGGCTGACGCGAGTCGTCGATGCGCGTAGACAGCTGGATCTCGGCGTCGACCGTGCCCGGAGCGTTCGACCGCGTTCCGAGCGACACCGATCTCGACTGGAACGACGCAGTACCGCCGTTCCGCGGCAGCGACGACGACGACCACTGGTTTCGCACGGTGGTCGAGGTAGCGGGCGCCGCGCCGACGATCGAGCTTGGCGGTCTCGCGACGGTCTGCGACGTGTATCTCGACGGCGAGCGTGTGCTGCGGAGCGAGTCGATGTTCCTCGCGCACGAGCTACCGGTCGCACCGGGTCGTCACGAGTTGGCTGTCTGCGCACGTGCGCTGACGCCGGTGCTTGCACAGAGCCGTCGGCCGCGTGCGCGCTGGCGGACGCGCGTCGTCGCCGATGGGAACCTGCGGTGGGTCCGAACCTCATTCTTCGGACGCGCGCCCGGCTTCGCGCCCGAGCCGCCGCTCGTGGGGCCGTGGCGGCCGGTCGAGCTTCGCGAACGTCCTCGCGTGCACGCCGACGTGCGGACCGTGGTCGACGGGCGTGACGGCGTGATCGCGATTCACAGCCCAAAGAGCGCGGGCGAGCTCGAAGTCGTGACGGAGTGGGGGACGTCACAGCTCGCGGCAGGCGGTGGGCAGATTCGCGTCACCGCTCCCGAGCCTTGGTGGCCACACACGCACGGTGACCCCGCGCTGCATCTTCTGCGCATCCGAACCGGAGAGGACGAGCTCGTGCGGCGGGTCGGCTTTCGACGGCTTGCAGCCGCACCTCACCCGGAACGCGACGGGCTCGATCTGCACGTGAACGGTGTGCCGGTGTTCGCACGCGGCGCCGTGTGGACTCCCGTGCCGCCGGGCGAGGTCCGCGCGACGCTCGAACGCGCCCGCGACGCCGGTCTCAACCTGATCCGCGTCGTCGGAACGATGATGTACGAGAGCGTCGAGTTTCACGATGTCTGCGACGAGCTTGGTTTGCTCGTGTGGCAGGACTTGATGTTCGCGAACCTGGACTACCCGTTCGTGGACGAGTCGTTCACGGAGCTCGTCGAGGCAGAGGCTCGTCAGGTGTTGCGTGAGATCGGTGGGCGCCCGAGTCTCGCGGTCGTCTGCGGGAACAGCGAGATCGAGCAGCAGGTGTCGATGCTCGGCCTCGCCCCCGAGCTCGCTCGGAGCACGTTCTTCTCGTCGACTGTGCCCAGCCTGATGCGTGAGAGCGGCGTCGACGCGCACTACATCCCGTCTGCGCCGTGCGGCGGGACCTTCCCGTTTCGAACGAGTCGAGGCGTGGCGAACTACTTCGGCGTCGGCGCCTATCTGCGACCCCTCGAAGACGTACGCCGCGCCGAGGTGCGCTTTGCGTCGGAGTGTCTCGCGTTCGCGAACGTTCCCGACGAAGATCCATCCGAGCGCACCCTCGGCGTGATGAAGGACGCCGGCGCCGACTGGGACTTTGCCGACGTGCGCGATCACTACCTGCGGCTGCTCCACGGAATCGGGCCGGACGATCCGGACTACTGGGAGCACGCGCGATTTGCGACCGGCGAGGTGATGGCGGCGGTCTTCGGCGAGTGGCGGCGAGCCGCCTCTCCATGTACGGGCGGCATCGTTCTGTGGCTTCGCGACCTGGTGCAAGGCGCGGGGTGGGGGCTGCTCGACGCCGCGGGCCGACCCAAGGTCGCGTGGCACGTTCTCCGGCGGGCACTGGCTCCGGTCGCGGTCTGGATCGTCGACGAGGGACTGAACGGCCTGTCCGTGCACGTCGCGAACGATGGACCGGAACGTGTCCGTGGATCGCTCCGCGTTGCGTGCTACCGGCACGGCCGTGTGCTCACCGCCTCGGCCGAGGTGGCGATCGAACTTGCTCCTCACTCGCAGATCGAACGCGATGTCGAGGCGATGCTCGGCGGGTTTGTCGACGTGACCTACGCCTACCGGTTCGGCGAGCCTCAGCAGGATGTCGTCGTTCTCAGCCTCGAACGGGACGGCGAGCTGCTCTCGGAAGCGTTTCATTATCCGGTCCCCGTCGATGCCGCGAAGGTCGGTGCCGAATCGCTCCGCACACAAGTGCTCGGCGGCTCGGACGGGACAACCGAGCTCGTGCTCGAAAGCGCCGTGGCCATGCGCGGGATCCGGCTCGGCGGCGACAGTCTCGTGCCGAGCGAAGACGCATTCGATCTCGCACCAGGCTCCGAGCGGCGGATTCGGATCCACAGACTCGACTCGGCTGCCGCCACGCTCGAGATTCGAGCACTCGACCTGAGCGAGCCGCTGGCGGTGAGCATTCCGTGATCGAGCACCGGACGGATACCGTTTCCGATCGGCCTTCCCCCTCCTTGCGACCTACACTGGTGCGGTGGCGATGAGCGTCGCGCCTGCAGAGCAGAACCCATCGGCCGGCTTGAGCGCAGGGGTGCCGTTCTACTTCGGAGACCCGGCAGCGCCGCTCTTCGGCGTCCTGCATCCGGCTGATCCCACGACCGCGATGAACCGCGGCGTCGTCGTCTGCCCTGCACTCGGCTACGAGAACGTCATCTACTACCGTCAGCTCGGGATCCTCTCTCGGCGGCTCGCCGCCGACGGCCGTCCGGTGCTGCGCTTCGACTGGCCGGGTTGCGGTGACAGTGCCGGCGACGACACGCAGCCGAACCTGGTAGCCGCGTACCTGGGGGCGATCCAGCATGCGGTCTCGCAGCTGCGCGAGGCGACCGGGGTCGTCGAGGTCGACGTCATCGGCCTTCGCGTGGGCGCGACGCTCGCCGCCCATGCTCTCTCGCTCGGGCTCGACGTCTCGGACGTCGTCCTCTGGGACCCGTTCATGTCCGGTCGTGCGTATGTCCGGGCCGCGCGCGCATTCGAACGGCTTTCGAACACGGGCGAGGAGTCCACCCGAGACGTTCCCGAGGGCGCTGTGCTCGCAACGGGCTTCGTCATCACCGCCGAGACGCAGGCCGACCTGGCCGCGATCGACCTCTCGGCGAGCGAGTTCGGCCCGCCGCGGCGCTTCCTGCTTGCGGGCGGCGAGCGCCCTGCCGACGAAACCTTCGCGGAGCACCTTCGCTCGCTTGGCCATGAGGTCACGACCGCTGAGCTCGAGGGGCTGCGCCAGGTGTACCTGGGTTGGACCGAGCGGGAGGTCCCGACGAGTGCCTTCGAGCGCATCGAGGCTTGGCTGGCACCGGGCGAGCCCGGCGCGCAGCCGGTGGTGACGGGGTTGCGGGTGGAAGCGGAGCTCGTCGTGGAGGGCACCCGCCTGCACGAGCACACGGTCGCGCTCCAGGACGGAAGCCCCATGCTGGGCGTTGTGACGACGTCGGCGGATGCGCCCACGGGCGACTCGTGGCTCGTGTTCCTGCCGAACCGATACACGCGGCGGATCGGCTCGAACCGGATGTACACCGAATGGGCTCGGCAGTGGGCGGCGAACGGGCTTCCGTCGCTGAGAATCGACGTCAACGGCACCGGCGACGCCGGGGGCCCGCTCAACGAGACCGACCGCGACATGTACACACGCGATGGCGTGGTCGATGTTCTGCGGAGCGTGGCGTTCCTGCGCGAGACGTATGGGGCACGCCGCGTCGCCGTCGTGGGGCTGTGCTCGGGGGGCTACGTTGGCTTCCACGCTGCCCTGGACGACCCGACGATCGACGATGTGATTCTGCTCAACGCCCAGACGCTCCAGTGGACCGACCACGAGACCGCCTCTGCGCGGGCTGCGGAGGTCCGCCGGAGAATCTTCCGAGCTTCGAGTTGGAAACGTCTCGTCGTCGAACGCACCGGTCTCGTGCGGGCGATCCTGCCGATCGTTCGAGAAGCTGCCGTGTCAGATCTCGGCTCGCGCCTCTCCGGTTTGCGTCGCCGGCGCGAGAAGGACGGTGGAGCGCCGGCGATCCAGCGTTTCATCTTGAGTGCATTCGATCGCCTCGAGGCGCGCGGGTGCCGTGTCCTCTTCGTCTTCTCCGAGGGCGACGGCGGTCTTGCGTACCTGGCCCGGCACCTCGGGGAAGATCTGGGCGGGCTCACTGATCGCGAGGGCATCAGTCTCGAGGTCGTCGCAGGAGCCGACCACACGTTTTCCAGGCCTGCCAAGCGGGGGGAGCTCCGGTCGCTTCTCCAAGCTCACCTGGAGGCCGGGGGGTTCCTCGGTAGGGACGTTGGGTGACCGGTTAGGCTCCGCTTCAGCAGCATTGCCTGGTCGGCTGGCGATGCTCGCAGGTTTAGGCAGAAACCTGATGGTCAAATCGCTCACAGTCATGTACCACGCGGTCTCCGATGATTGGGATGACCCGCTTGCCGTACGAGTCGACGCGTTCGAGCAGCAGCTGACGACGCTGGTCGATCGTGGCTACCGCGGCGCAACCGCGCGCGACCTGCTTGCTCATCCGAACGAGGCGGACCTGCTGCATGTGACGTTCGACGATGCGTTTGCGAGCATCACACAGGCGATGCCGATCTTGCGGCGGCTCGACATCCCGTGCACGATCTTCGTCTGCACGGACCTCGCAACCGACGGCAGCGTGCTTTCGATTCCCGAGCTCGGCGCTCGCTCTCGAAACGACGAGCTGCGAACACTGAACTGGAAGCAACTCGCCGAGCTGGTGGACACCGGCCTGGTCGAGGTCGGCTCGCATACGAAGTCGCACGCACATCTCCCGAGGCTTTCCGACCAGGGGCTGCGCGAAGAGGTCGCAGGCTCGAAGGCGGCGATCGAGGAGAATCTTGGCCGGCAGGCGCGCTACCTCGCCTACCCGTTCGGCGAGGAGGACGGCCGCGTCCGTCGCGAGGTCGAGCGGCAGGGGTATCTGGCCGCATTCGGGGCGCCGGGGCGCTCCCTGCGGATGGATCGCTTCCGTCTGCCGAGAACCGGGTTCTGGCGCGACGACTCGACGCTCGAGCAGAGCGTCAAGACGAGCTTGCCGACACGGGTCCTGCTCGAGCGAAGCGTTCGGATGCGTCAGCACATCGGCAGGCTGAAGAGTCATGCCGGTCGCACCCCCGTTCGCTGAGCGGGTCGGGGACTACCAGGTGGCGAAGATGCGCCTTCGCCGACTGTTTGCACTGCGGCTCATAGCCGCTCAGTTCGTGTGTCTCGTGGTTGTGCTCGCGCTCGCGGGTGGGACGAACGCGATGTCGGCCGACATTCCCTCGATCGGGCCACTCGTCCGGGCGACGAGCAATTGAGCTCGCGTACCGACAACAGTAGGTGTGAGAGGTTGCCGCGCCGCCGCCCGGAGCTCTTCCACCGGCCGGCACCCACTCGGACGCTTTGCGTCTGTCGCGCTGGTCGCGACAACGGCATGGCTGCTCTTTGCCGCTGCCACGGTCTCGGCTGCTGCACCGCGCGCTGCACATACCGCATCCGCATCGCGTGTCGTCCGCTCGGTCGTCGTGCAGCGGATCACGTCGCGCTCCCCCGGCTGGTACGCGTTCGGACGTGGAACGACCATTCGTGCAGTCAAGGGCCTCGGCACCTCATCGAATGTCGTTCGGACAGAGCTCAATCCCACAACCGCACACGGCGGGGCCGCCTTCGACGGGAGCGGCAGCGGCCTGGCGGTCACCGGCACGACCCGCTACCGGCTGACGGCGCAGGTGCGCGGAAGCGGGGCGCTGCGGATCAGGGTCGGGATGCACGACTCCAGGGGAAAGCCGGTGGGCTTCGCCGCCGTTCACGGCCCAGGCACACGGTTCCACCCGAGCCCTCGTCGCTGGTCGCAGTACTCGGTTCGCTTCGTGACGTCGGCGCAAGCGTCGTCGCTCGTCATCACTGTTGCGGGCTGGAAGCGCCAGCACGCCACCTACGACATCAAGGCGATCAGCCTGTCGCGGATGGTCGCTGGACCGCTGCGGCAGCCGAAGCCGAAACCGAAGCCGAAGCTGCCCACGCCGCACAAGGGGTCGCCGCCTCCGTCGCCGTCCCCGCCACCCGCCCCGTCCCCGCCGGCGCCGTCTCCGCCCACACCGGCGCCGACTCCGCCTGCGCCTGCGCCCACGCCGCCGGCGCCGTCTCCGCCCACACCGGCTCCGTCACCGACGCCGCCCTCGTCCAGCCTGGGGACTGCGCTGCCGGCGCAGCTCCCGGTGTCCATCGGCGCTTCGTATTACGTCGACGGTGCGAACGGCTCCGACTCGTTCTCCACGCTCCAGGCGCAGTCGGTCTCAACGCCCTGGCGCACGATCCAGCATGCCCTCGACGTGGTGAGCTCTCTGGCGGCGAGCGGCATACCGGGACCGACGATCTTCATCCGCTCGGCGGGATCGGTGATCGCTGATCCGGGGCTCGGCTCGAGCACGCCGTACACGTCGCAGTATCTGTACGTGGGCGGCCTCTGGCCCGCGGCGTCGCCGTTGACGATCACGAACTACCCGGGTGAGCGGGTGCTGATCAACTCGGAGTTCATCTCTGGCAGCTATGCGTCGAATGTCCGGATTCACGGGAGCTTTGTGAACGGCCGGTCGGGGATCGTGCTCGACCAGGAATATCCGGTACTGCACCCTGGCGGAAACGGCGTCTCGCTGATCGGTGTCGCGAACTACGAGGTTTCCGGTCTGGAGGTTCGCAACTCGGTTTCGCAGGGGATCTACGTTGGCGCCGACGGCGACCGCATGCTCGCCTCGACGAACGTGCAGATCATCGGCAATTACATCCACAACAGCGGTTGCTATACGTGTGCACCCAACGATCCGAGCCGTCCGGGCGCTCCACTCGGTCACGATCAAGGCATCTACTTCGGCGGGAGCGACTGGCAGGTGCCTGGTGCAGTCGGGGGGTTGATCGCGAACAACATCATCGCCCACTCGTTCGACTTCAATATCGCACTGCACAACGCCCCCTGGGGAACAATTGTCGTCAACAACACGCTGGACGGATGGGGAACTGCGGGCGACGCGACGACTTCCGGCTCGCCGGCGAACGAGGAGCCGATCGGATTCAAGACGTCGTACTACCCGGCCAGCATCGAGATCAGCTCGAGCATCACGACCGACTTTCCGAAGAACGTCGTGATCAAGAACAACGTCGGCGAGAACAGCTACTACGGTCTCTACTACTACATGGAGCCCGGAACTGGAGCGACCGGGAACTCCGAGGATCACAACCTGTTCTTCCACGAGACGGTTGCACCGCGACTCACGCCGGCACCCGTCGGGCTGACGTACGGAACCGACCTGGTCGGCGTGGACCCTCTCTGGGTCGGGGCGTTGAGCGGCGACTATCGGTTGGGCGTTGGCTCGCCGGCGATCAGTGCCGGTGACGCGGCATACACACCGGTAACCGACTTCTTCGGCAACGCGCGCACGACCGCGGATCTCGGTGCCGTCGGTCACTGACGCGCGGCGAAGTGCCTGCTAGTGTCGGCGGCCCAGTGACCCGGACGCCCGAGTTGGACGATTGAAGCGTGCAGGACGCGGGCGAAGCCGGAGAGACGCCGCCCTAGAACGCCGCACGATCGGCGCGAACGCCGGATTCGCGCTCGTCAGCCAGGCAGCCGTCGCGGCCACGAGCCTGCGACGCAAGCTCTACATGGCCGGCAGCGTTTGTCTCGTGCTTTTCCTCTCCGCCGGCGTCGCCGCGCCGTCGCCCCGCCCGCCGTCGTTGAGCTTTGGGACGGCGTTGCCGGCTCGGCTGCCGCGCTCGATCGGGGCGTCGTACTACGTCGACGGGGCGCACGGCTCGGATTCGCGCTCGAGGCTCAAGGCTCAGTCTGTTTCGACGCCTTGGCGCACGATCCAGCATGCGCTCGACGTTGTCGGCGCGCTTGCTGCAAGAGGCAGGCGCGGCCCCACGATCTTCATTCGCTCGGCGGGATCGGTGATCGCTGATCCGGGGCCCGGCTCGAGCACGCCGTACACGTCGCCGTATCTCTACGTGCGCGGGCGGTGGCCCGCGGCGTCGCCGTTGACGATCACGAACTACCCGGGTGAGCGGGTGCTGATCAACTCGGAGTTCATCTCTGGCAGCTATGCGTCGAATGTCCGGATTCACGGGAGCTTTGTGAACGGCCGGTCGGGGATCGTGCTCGACCAGGAATATCCGGTACTGCACCCTGGCGGAAACGGCGTCTCGCTGATCGGTGTCGCGAACTACGAGGTTTCCGGTCTGGAGGTTCGCAACTCGGTTTCGCAGGGGATCTACGTTGGCGCCGACGGCGACCGCATGCTCGCCTCGACGAACGTGCAGATCATCGGCAATTACATCCACAACAGCGGTTGCTATACGTGTGCACCCAACGATCCGAGCCGTCCGGGCGCTCCACTCGGTCACGATCAAGGCATCTACTTCGGCGGGAGCGACTGGCAGGTGCCCGGTGCAGTCGGGGGGTTGATCGCGAACAACATCATCGCCCACTCGTTCGACTTCAATATCGCACTGCACAACGCCCCCTGGGGAACAATTGTCGTCAACAACACGCTGGACGGATGGGGAACTGCGGGCGACGCGACGACTTCCGGCTCGCCGGCGAACGAGGAGCCGATCGGATTCAAGACGTCGTACTACCCGGCCAGCATCGAGATCAGCTCGAGCATCACGACCGACTTTCCGAAGAACGTCGTGATCAAGAACAACGTCGGCGAGAACAGCTACTACGGTCTCTACTACTACATGGAGCCCGGAACTGGAGCGACCGGGAACTCCGAGGATCACAACCTGTTCTTCCACGAGACGGTTGCACCGCGACTCAAGCCGGCACCTCGTCGAGGACTGACTTACGGCAAGGACATTCTTGGCTCCAACCCGTTGTGGGTCGGAGAGCCGAGCGGCGACTATCGGTTGGGCGTTGGCTCGCCGGCGATCAGTGCCGGTGACGCGGCATACACACCGGTAACCGACTTCTTCGGCAAGGCGCGCACGACCGCGGATCTCGGTGCCGTCGGTCACTGACGCGCGGCGAAGTGCCTGCTAGTGTCGGCGGCCCAGTGACCCGGACGCCCGAGTTGGACGATTGAAGCGTGCAGGACGCGGGCGAAGCCGGAGAGACGCCGCCCTAGAACGCCGCACGATCGGCGCGAACGCCGGATTCCGCTCGTCAGCCAGGCCGGCAACTCCGTCTTCGCAGCCTTTCTCACGCTCTTCCTCGTCCGCGCTCTCTCGGTGCACGCGTACGGCGTGCTCGGGCTTGCGGCGGCGATCACAGGCGTCGTTCTGCTCCCGGCCGACTTCGGGCTCATCCAGAGCACGTCGCGCTTCGTCGCGGAGCACGACTCGGACCCGAAGGAGATCGCAGCCGTCGCGGCCACGAGCCTGCGACTCAAGCTCTATACGACCGGCAGCGTTTGTCTCGTGCTTTTCCTCTCCGCCGGTGTCGTCGCCTCGCTGTGGGGCAAGCCCGATCTCGCATGGCCGCTACGCGCCATGGCGGTCACGTCGCTCTTCCAATCGGGATTCATGCTGCTCGGCGGGGTGTTGACCGCAATGGGTCGAAACGACCTCGGTCTGCGCGCGGTATGCTCGGCGAGAGCATAGC
>CAVZEA010000001.1:0-8074 GCA_963774225.1 uncultured Thermoleophilia bacterium | reverse complement strand
CGGCCGCGGCGAGAAGCTGGAGCTGCTCTGCGCGCCCGCCGAGCTGCTCGAACGAGCGCGTCGAGGTCGAGCGTCTCGAGCTGCATTCGCGCTACGAGGTCGTCACCGAGATCGGCGAGGCGGCCGGCACGGATCATCCGCCGTTCGCCGAAGTGGGGTCCGCCATGAGCATCTGCATTCCCGTACGCCAGTATCACCTGCCCGAGGACACGACAGCGCTCGTCGACGAGCAGCGGCTCGCCGACGCTGTCGATCCGCCGTTGCACTCGTCGAGTCGCAGCTTGCGACGCCGGTCGCGCGAGCCTGAGTCGCTGAAGCTCAGTCGCGCGGGACGTAGCGTGCGTCGCGCGCACCCGCGACGCGCTGGAGAAGATCGCGTAGCGGGCGCGCTCGGCTTCCCCGAGCGGGGTGAGGATGTCGTCTTCGAGCGTCCGGGCGAGCGGCGGTACGCTGTCAACTGATGCCTTCCCTCGCGCGTGAGGCTGACGAGATGGCGGCGGCGGTTGTTGGATCGCTTCCGCTCACGAAGTCGTGCTCCTCGAGCTCGTCCAGACTCCGACTGGCTGCCCGCGGACGATCTTCAGGGTGTCGGCGATCGTCCCCTGCGTCTCGCGAACGCCTTCGTCGAGCACAGCGAGCACGCTGTAGCAATAGGCGCTGAAGCTGTGTTCGAATGCCTCCATCACCTCGGTCTTCACCTCATAGCCGAGCCGGCCGAGCAGGAAGAGCGGGCTCTCCAGCAGCTCACGCGGCACGCATTGGGTCACGGCCTGGGGCAGCGGAAGGACTGGGTTCTCCATTTCCAGAGATGAGCGCGACCAACGGTGGTTGTGATATACCGTTGAACCAGTCAATGATCTAAGGAGACAGCGAATGGCCGTATCAATCGTTGGGTCGGCTCGGAGGGGGCCGAACAGACAGAAGTGCTGGTGGGCGCTGGCCGTCCTCGTCGCGACCGAGTCCACGGTCGTCCTGGACGTCGCGATCGTGAACGTGGCGCTTCCCACCATCAAGACCGACCTGGACTTCAGCCAGGAGAGCCTGCAGTGGGTGATCACGGCGACGCGATCCTCTTCGGCGGTGTGCTCTGCTGGGTGGCCGAGCGGCCGAGCGCGGGCCGACGCCGTGCTCCGTCGCCGGCCCCGCCTCTTCACTTGACTCGTTCCTCGACCGGTGTCGCGTGGCCGTCCGCGCCGCTGATCGGCTTCCGTGCGCTGCAGGGTCTCGGCGCGGCGATGCTCACCGGCGGCGCTGTCCATCCTGATGACGACGTTCCGGGAAGGCCGTGAGCGGAACCTTGCGCTCGGTGCGGGGGCGCGGTCTCGGGCTCAGGCGCAGCCGCGGGCGTGCTGCTCGGCGGCGTGCTCGTAGGCTCGCTCGGCTGGTCGTGGATCTTCTTCATCAACGTCCCCGTGGGTGCGCTCGTGTTGCTGCGACGCCTTGGCTTCTCCGTGAGAGCCGCGGTGGCCTGGCCCACCGGCACTTCGACGCAGCAGGTGCGTTCTCGATCACTTCCGGCCTGATGCTGCTCGTCTACGCGCTCACGTACGCAAGCCAGCACGGCTGGAGCTCGACGCGCACGATCGTGTCGCTTGCCGCATCCGGCGTGCTCCTCGCCGGGTTCATCGGCATCGAGCTGCGGTCGCCGGCTCCGTTGCTACCGCTGCGGATCTTCCGGCTGCGGACACTCGCAGGCTCGAACCTCGCGTCGCTTCTGACGAGCGCCTCGCTGTTCTCGCAGTTCTTCCTGTTGACGCTCTACATGCAGCAGGTCCTGCACTACTCGGCGATGCAGACCGGTGCCGCGTATCTGGCGTTCGCGCTCTCCGTCGTTGTGTTCTCCGGCTTCGCACAGGCACTCGTCACGCGCGTCGGGATCAGAGCAGTCATGCCGATTGGTCTCGCGTTCTCGGCGCTGTCGCTCGTCGCGTACACGCGGGTGCCGGTGCATGGTCACTACTTCTGGGATCTGTTCCCGGCACTGCTCGTCGGCGGCATCAGCCTCGCGTTCGTGTTCGTGCCGATGTCCATCGGTGCGCTCGAGGGCGTGGGGGAGAGTGACGCAGGAGTCGCGTCCGGCCTCTTCAACACCGGGCAGCAGATCGGCGGTGCGATCGGCGTCGCGGTGGCGACCACGGTGGCCACCACGGCGACGAGCCACTACGTCTCGTCGCACGTTGGTGCGACGGCGTTCGGCCCGAATGCCCTGACGCACGGCTTCCAGGTCGCGTTCTACGTGCTCGCGGCGTTCGCCATCGCCTCCGCGGTTGCGGCCTACACGCTGCTCGAACCGCGTCGGCGCCAGGAGCGCGAGGAGCTCACGCCGTCCTTCGAGGAGGCGGCATGAGCCGTAGGCTCGACGGAGGATCACAGGTAGCGAAGGTGGCGGCTTTGCCGGCGCCGGAGCGGGCATTCATTGGCCGACCGGAGATCGGCCAATGAGCTCGCTCGAGCACAAAGCACTAATCGCGCTGCTTCGCACGCGCGCCGGCGAGCTCCGTTCTCTGGAGCTCGCCGGCGTCGGCGGGCTCGGCGTCGACCGGCTGCGGCGTGACGTCGCAACGTTGCGTGCACAGCTCGAAGGCGGCTGGTAGCTCTGCGTTAGGTGTTCTGAGCTGCGAGCCGGTCGCGCTTCGCGCGCGACGCGGTCGTCTGGCGCTTCGACGCCGACAGCTCGACCTTGCGCAGCCTGATCGAGCGCGGCGTGACTTCGACCGCTTCGTCCTCGCGGATGAACTCGAGCGCCTGCTCGAGCGAGAGGATCCGCGCGGGGATCAGGCGCACGTAGACCTCGGCAGACGCAGCGCGCACGTTCGTCAGCTTCTTCGGCTTCGACGCGTTGACGTCGAGGTCGTCGGAGCGTGAGTTTTCCCCGACGACCATCCCTTCGTAGAGATCGTCTCCCGGCTCGACGAAGAGCGTCCCGCGTTCCTGAAGGGCCTGGATCGCGTAGTCGGTTGCCTGGCCCCGGCGGTCGGCCACGAGGCTGCCCGTCGGCCGCGTGCGCAGCTCGCCGTACCACGGCTCCCAGCCGTCGAAGACGTGATGGAGGATGCCGGTGCCGCGGGTCTCGGTGAGGAACTCGGTGCGGAAGCCGATCAGTCCTCGCGCGGGCGCGAGGTACTCCATGCGCGCCCAACCGGTGCCGTGGTTGACCATCTGCTGGAGCCGCCCTTTGCGCAGAGCGAGGAGCTGCGTGACGACGCCCACGTACTCCTCGGGCACGTCGATCGCGACGCGCTCGACGGGCTCGCAGCGCGTGCCGTCGAGCTCGCGAGTCAGCACCTCCGGTTTGCCGACGGTCAGCTCGAAGCCTTCGCGACGCATCAGCTCGACGAGCACCGCGAGCTGCAGCTCGCCGCGCCCCTGAACCTCCCAGGTGTCCGGCCGTGACGTCGGCAGAACGCGCAGCGAGACGTTGCCGACAAGCTCCTGGTCGAGCCGGTTCTTGATCTGGCTCGCCGTCAGCTTGTCTCCTCCGTGCCGGCGAGCACGCTGGTGTTGATGCCGATCGTGACCGACAGGCTCGGCTCGTCGACTCTCGTCACCGGTAGCGGGCGAGGGTCGTCGGGATCGGCGATCGTCTCCCCGATCGTCACGTCGGGCAGCCCTGCCAGCGCGACGATCTCGCCGGGCCCCGCCTCGAGCGCCGGCACCCGCTCCAGTGCCTCGGTGAGATAGAGCTCGGTCACGCGGGCGTACTCGGTCGTGCCGTCGGCGCGACACCAGGCGATCCGTTCACCCTTGCGCAGCGTGCCGTGTTGGATGCGCAGCAGCGCGAGCCGTCCGACGTAGGGACTCGCATCGAGGTTCGTGACGAGCGCCTGCAGTGGGTGGTTCGGGTCGTAACTCGGCGGCGGGATGGCGGCGAGCAGCGTGTCGAACAGCGGGCCCAGGTTCGGCTCGAGTGCATCCGGCTGGAGGCCGGCGTGCCCGGCGCGCGCGTTCGCGTACACGATCGGGAACTCGATCTGGGACTCGTGTGCGTCGAGGTCGAGAAACAGCTCGTAGACCTCGTTGACGACTTCTTCGATGCGCGCGTCGGGACGATCGACCTTGTTGACGACGAGGACGACGGGCAGCGCCGCCTCGAGCGCCTTGCGCAGCACGAACCGTGTCTGCGGCAGCGGTCCCTCGGAGGCGTCGACGAGCAACAGCACGCCGTCGACCATGGTCAGCCCGCGTTCGACTTCGCCGCCGAAGTCGGCGTGGCCGGGCGTGTCGATGATGTTGATCTTGGTGGCGCCGAGGCGCACCGTGGTGTTCTTGGCGAGAATCGTGATGCCCTTCTCGCGCTCGAGATCCGTGGAGTCCATGACGCGTTCACCGACGTCCTGGTTCTCGCGAAACGAGCCCGACTGCCAGAGCATCGCGTCGACGAGCGTCGTCTTGCCGTGGTCGACGTGCGCCACGATCGCGACGTTACGCAGATCCTCACGGCGGGCTGAATGGGTCGTCGGCACGGGTCGGGAGGGTAGCCGCGCGTGCGTGCGGGCCGCGCGCCTGCGGAATCGAAGCGAGCGTTTCAGCGTTGAAAGAAGCGCGAATCATTCTTTCTGCCCCAGAAAGGCCCAGAAGAAGGAGGCGGAGGTCATGTTCACAAACATCCTCGTCGCATATGACGGCTCACCGTCGAGCAGCGCGGCAGTGCAGCAGGCGTTCGCGTTGGCGCAGACAGAGAGTGGCCGCGTGACGGTGCTCACCGTTGCCCCTTCGGTCGCGCCGCTCGTTGCGTTTGGAGGCGTGAGTGTCGATCAGCTGAGCGCGGAGCTCGGGCAGTGGGCACATCGGACGGCTGAGGAGGCCACAGCAACGGCTCCGGCAGGGTTGACGGTCCGCAAGGTCGAGCGAAGCGGACACATCGGCGAAGAGATCGTCGCCGAAATCGAGAGCGGTGGATACGACTTGGTCGTGTTGGGCTCGCGCGGTCACGGCCGGCTGAGCTCAGAGCTCCTCGGGAGCGCCAACGCCTATGTCCACTTCCACTCGAGGGTTCCGTTGCTCTCGATCAGCGCCCCCGATCCGTCTCTCGATGCAAACGCCGGCTCGGCGTTGGTTGTAGCTACAGCCTGAGCCCGGAGGCACGCCGAGATGGCGCAATACAAGAGGTACGAGCACTCATCTGCGAAGACCGACTACCTGGAGTTCCCGGGGCGACCGCACTTCCACATGGTCGCTTCCGATTGGCAGGAGGTCGCCGCTGCGGTGGACGGCTGGCTCGCCGAGGTTCTCACTTCGTAGCGTTGTCCCGAGCGTCCACGAGCAGCGCTCGAACACGAGGGATCACTTCCGTGCCGTAGAGCTCGATCGCATGCATCAGGTGTTCGTGCGGCAGTGCGCCGTTCGAGTACTTGAGGTCGAAACGATCGAGCTGAAGGGCGCGGGCTGTGCGTGCGATCTTCGCGGCGACGGTTTCGGGCGACCCAGCGAAGACGGCGCCTGACTCGACCTCGGCGTCGTATTGCCGGCGCGTCGTCGGCGGCCACCCACGTTCGGCGCCGATGCGGTCCCGCTGTGCCTTGAAGTACGGGAAGAGCAGCTCGACCGCCTCATCGTCGGTGTCCGCGACGAAGCCCGGCGAGTGCACGCCGATCGGCAACGGTCGCTGCGCCGAGCTCGGAAAGCGAACGCCGGTAGAGCTCGACATACGGTGCAAAGCGTTCGGGGTCTCCGCCGATGATCGCGAGCATCAATCCGAAGCCGGTAGCGCGCCGCGCGAACGACCGACTCCGGTGAGCCTCCGCCGACGCCGATCCAGGTCGGGAACGATGCCCGAGCGCGGTCTTCGGATAGACGTCTGCTGCTCGTCGAGCGGCGACCGCACGGTTCCCTCCCATGTCACCGGCTGCTCCGTTCGAGCTGCCGCGACACAGATCGAGCTTCTCCGCGAACAGTCGCTCGTAGTCGGCGAGGTCGTAGCCGAAGAGCGGGAACGACTCGGTGAACGAGCCGCGGCCGAGCGTGATCTCCGCGCGACCGTTCGAGAGCGCGTCGAGCGTCGCGAAGCGCTCGTACACCCGGATCGGGTCGTCGGAGCTGAGCACCGTGACCGCCGTGCCGAGCTGGATGCGCTCGCGTGCGGCGCGCGATCGCCGCGAGCACGACCTCCGGGGCAGAGATCGCGAAGTCGTCGCGGTGGTGCTCTCCGACGCCGATCGCATCGATGCCGAGCGCGGTCGGCGAGCACTGCCTGCTCGACGACGTTGCGGATCACCTGGCGCCCGTCAGGCAGCCGTGCCCGGCGCATCGACCGTGACGTCGCCGAACGTGTCGAGCCCGAGCTCGAGCTGCTGTGCCATGTCGCGCATTCCAGCAGGTGCGGAGGTGGTGCCTACTCGTTGCCGGGTGGGAACTCAGCGATGAGCTCGTCCAGCTCCGGCACGTGCTCGCGGAGGCTCGAGAGATTCACGACTATGCCTTCTTGCGTGCTGCGGGCAATAACGACAACTGCGTCTTCGTCGCGCGACGGATTCTCCTCGCGGTGCGGAACGAACGGCGGCACATAAACATAGTCGCCCGGCACGGTCTCGATCCTTCGTTCTTCGCCGTTCTCCAGGAAGACGAAAGCGGGGCGCCCCGAGACAACGTAGATGCCGGTTTCTGCCCTCCCATGGTGGTGGTCGGCCGACACGAGACCAGGGCCGACGACGGTCTTCCCCATCCAGATCTTCCGCGAACCGCTGCGTTTTCCGGAGATCGCCTCATAACGGCGCATCCCCGGTGTCTGCGCCGTGTCCTCGCTCAGCCCGTCGTGCCTCGTGTGATGCAGCGAGGCATGCCACGCCGCCGTTCCGGCGTCAGGATGTTCTTGGTCACCCGTGGTCACGGATGATAGAGGCCACCCGTGAGAGCTTGGTCGTTCACGCGCACCAATCGGCAGCGACGCGCCCGATCACGTTCCGGACCCGTTCGAGCGACTCGAGGCTGACCCACTCGACCGCAGCGTGTGCCCCTTCGCCGGCCGGTCCGTATAAGACAGTCGGGATCCCGGCGTCGGCGATCAGTGCGGCGTCCGTCCAGAAGAGCGCACCCACGTAGTCGCCGGCATCGGCGACCGTGCCTATCAGCTCGACGAATGGGTGGTCGGACTCTGGGGCGAGCGGATCTCTGCTCGCGATGATGCGCAGCGCGGAGTCTTGCGCAATGGCGGTCAACTCTTGCTGAACCTGATCGACGGTTTCACCGGGGATCGTTCGCCGCTCGCCGGTAACCACGCATTGCGCGGGGAAGCTCGACAGCTCTTGACCACCTTCGATCAGTGACGCGTGAAGCGAGGCCGATCCGACGAGCGGATGACTAGCTCCTCGCTGCAGCCGTTGATCGAGTTCCGCGAGCGCGACAAGGATCGGTCCCATCTTGCGATTGCGTCGACACCGAGGTCCGGTCTCGAGCCGTGCGCAGCTACACCCGTCGTCTCGATCTCGAAGCCGACGAAGCCACGGTGAGCGATCGCAACGCGTAACTCGGTCGGCTCCGCGACGATTGCCGCATCGGCCTGTATGCGTTCGAGCATCTCCTCGGTTCCGATCGATCCGAGCTCCTCGTCGGCGACCAGAGTCACGATCACATCGCCGCGCAATCCCGTGACCTCCGTCGCGGCGAGCAGGGATCGCAGCGAGCGCGCCCTTCATGTCGTACGCGCCTCGTCCATACAGTCGGTCGCCTTCGACACGAGGCTCGAACGGCCTCTCCATTCCCGCGACGCCGACGGTGTCGAGATGCCCGTTAAGGAGCAGCGACCGGCCACCTCCCGCCCCGCACTTCCTCGCGATAACCTCGGGCGTCCTCGCCGAGAATCTCGACCTCGAATCCCCGTCCTAAGCACCATTCGGCGACGAAGGACGCAATCGCGTGCTCGCCGGCGCCACCGGGTACGAGCGCGGGATTGGCAGAGTCGATCGCCACGAGTGCCGCGGCGAGCTCTCTGAGAGAGTCAGGCACAAACGGCATCTTCGCTCGAAGGCATCGGTGCTATGCGGAGAGGACTGGGCGGCGCTGTATCCTGCGAGCGTTCCTGCTCGCGGGAGTGCTGCAGGGCGGTTAGCTCAGTTGGGAGAGCACCAGCTCGACAAGC